>JAQVBE010000013.1 GCA_028690445.1 Aliarcobacter sp.
CTATTGGAAAAAATCTTCTTAATATTTTCCCTTGAGTAATAAATACTGCAATTATTAAGAATGTAAAGACTATTCCCATTCCTATTAATAGTAATTTTACAACTTCTGCTACTAAGTTTATTTCCATAATACTTTCTCCATGGTTACTATCTGTAATTGTCATTGTAATAATATATAAAAGTTGCTTTAGTAATATTTATATTCCTATTTAATCTTTATTAAATTTCTAAATTTATCATTTATAATATTTTTTCTCCAAATTCATAGATTAAATTATCAAGTTTATTTAGTATCTTAATAATATCTGCTTTTGTTTTAATCAATTTAATTGTCATTTTGATTCCTTTTGAATAAAATATTTCAAATAGTATAATATTTTATAAAAATACTTGAAAAATATTTCAATTTGTAATATAATGGTTTTTTTAGATAAAAAGGATGCTTTATGTTAATAGTTGATGAAATTATTGAGAAATTAAAAGATATTTTAAGTGCTGATGGTAAAAATGGTAAAGTATTTGATAAAGATGTTGCAAATTCTTTACAATTAAGTCAAGCAAATTTTGCAACAATGAAAAATAGAGGAAAAATTCCCTTTTCAAATATTCTTAATTTTTGTGCAAAAAAGAAGATTTCAATTAACTGGCTTTTATATGATCAAAATCCTGGTTCTTTAGTTGACACAACAGATAAATATTGGATTAAATATTATCCTACTGTATCTGTGAGTGCAGGTGGTGGAGCTTATGAATCAGAAGATAATTATGAATCATTACAATTACCAACTTATTTTGTAACAATGTTAGGAGGGAAAGAAAACCTAAAAAATATTGATGCTATAAATGTAGTAGGAGATTCTATGGAACCCACACTAAATAGTGATAATATAATATTTATTGATAAAACAAAAAGTGATATTAGTAGAGATGGAATTTATGCATTTACAACAACTCATGGTCTATTTGTAAAAAGAATACAAAGAAGAGTTGATGGAAAGTTAGATATTATTTCTGATAATAAAGACTATCCATCTCAAATTTTAAATAAAAATGAATTAGAGATATTAGGAAAAGTTATAAGTTCTTTTGGAATGGTTTATTAATTTAAAATAGAGTCAAATTTTTTTCATTTTTTAGAATATATGTTTGGACTTGATTATAATTAAAACCCATTAAATATATAGCATTAAATTTAAATTTTCTTAAAATAGGTTTTAATTCATCAAGAGTATTAATGATAATTTGTTCATCTTTTTTTAAATATTCTATATACTCAGATGTAATAAAAATAGTTTTTGCATATTTATATTTTATCTTCATATATAAAATTTCATTTGCATATAAACTTTGTATATCTTGACAAATAATAAATCTATCACTTTTACCAAATTCAATTAAATTAAAATTTCTATCGATAAATAGTGGTTTTAGATTATTAAATAATTTTAATTTTCCAAAATCTATATTTCCTCCTAAAAAGTTGTAAACTCTTAAAAACTGTGCTAAATACAAACTGGGAATTTTTAATTTTGAAAAATATATATTATTATGTGAGAAAGAAGTTTCAAATAATGAATGTTCTATTAAATTTTCTATTTCTAATTTAGTAGTAATTTTACTAAAATCTTTGTTTTCTGGATAAATTTTGTTTAATATTTCAGTATTAAAAGAAAAAATTACATCATTTTCTCCTATTTCATCTATATTTTTAAATAAATTTTCTAGTTTATTTGGTATTAATTTAATAGATCTAGGAAAATATGAAGAGTAAATTTTTAATAATTGATAAGTTACTTTATCGCAACAATAAGCTTCTAAATTTAAAATTGATAATTTGTATCTTATTAACTTAATAATACAATCATCTATATTTTTTACTTTTATCCAAGCAATTTCATTATCAAGAATAGGTGAGTTTATTTCAAGAATAATTGCAAAGGCACCATTTCTTATAGCTAATTCAATATCATTTATATCTCTTACTATAAATAAATCACCTTCTTTAACTTTTTTTGCATTAGTTTTGATTGAATAAATAAAAGAGATTGATGGAGAGTTTAATAAACTTCCATCAACAATATCTAAAATAGATGAGATTTGCACTAGCTTATTTTTGTTCCAGATTTTTTAGGTGCTTGTGGTCTTAGTAAAGATAAACCATTTTCATCTTTGGCAGCCATTAACATTCCTTCACTTAACATTCCCATTAATTTTGCTGGTTTTAAGTTTGCAACAACACAAGCCTGAGTTCCTACAAGCTCTTGTGCAGAATAATATTCTTTGATTCCTGCAAGAATTTGTCTATTTCTTCCTTCTCCTAAATCAACTTGAAGTTTTAATAGTTTTGCTGATTTTGGAACTTCTTCTGCTTCAACTATTGTTCCTATTTTTAAAGTTGTTTGGAAAAATTGGTCAATTGTAATTAAATTATCATCTTCAACTTTTATTTCTTTTGTTTTTTCAGTTTTAACTTCACATTCTGATTTTGTAATATCAGAAGAAGCAGGTTGTTCTAATAAAACTTCTTCAATTCTTGGGAATAATTGATCAACTTTTGTAATAACTGTATCAGGAATTAAATTTTTATTTTTAATTAAAGAGTTATAAGTTTCAGTATCAATTTTAATTCCTAATGATTGTGCAATTAAAGCAATTTTTTCTGGCATAACAGAGTCTAAAAGTAGGGCAACCTTAGCCATAATATTTGTAATTAATGCAACCAATGCCATAGCTTCAGAAGTTTTTCCATCTTTCATTAAGTTCCATGGTTCATAATCATTTATCGCTTTATTTGCAATTGTTAATACTTTCCAAATATCTTCTAAATATCTATTTATTTGCATGTTAAAAATATAAGCTTCAACATTTCCTAAAATAGCATCAATTTCTGCTAATTCTTTTGCGTGGAATTTTTCCACATCAACTGAACTTACTTTATAATCAAAATATTTTCCACTCATTCCAGAAATTCTATTTAATAAATTTCCTAAATCATTTCCTAAATCTGAATTAATTCTATCAATTAGAGCTTTTTGTGAAAAATCTCCATCTTGTCCAAAAGGTACTTCTCTTAACATAAAGTATCTAAATGCATCAAGACCATAGGCATCAGCTACAAGTTTTGGGTCAACAACATTTCCTTTTGATTTAGACATTTTTTCACCATCTCTTGTCCACCATCCATGAGCTGCTATGTGTTTTGGAAGGGGTAAATCCAAAGACATTAAAAATGCCGGCCAATAAATAGCATGGAATCTTAAAATATCTTTTCCAACTAAATGAATATTCGCTGGCCAAAAATTCATGTGTTTATCATCAGTTCCATATCCAAGTGCTGTAATATAGTTCATTAAAGCATCTAACCAAACATACATAACATGCTTAGGTTCATTCATTGAATCAGGTAATTTTACACCCCAATCAAATGAAGTTCTTGAAATTGATAAATCTCTTAATCCACCTTTTACAAAGTTAGAAATTTCATTCTTTTTAGCTCTTGGTAAGATACAATCTTCATTTTCTTCATACCATTTGATTAATTTATCTTCATATTTTGATAATTTAAAGAAATAACTCTCTTCTTTTACAATTGAAGTAGCTCTTCCACAATCAGGGCAAAATTGTTCATCAACTAACTGTTTTTCTGTAAAAAATGTCTCACAAGATACACAATAAAAACCTTCGTATTCACCTTTGTAAATATCCCCTTTATCAAACATAGTTTGAAAAGCTTTTTGAACACCTAGTTTATGTTCTTTGTCAGTTGTTCTTATAAATTTATCATAAGTAATATCAAAATCATCCCATAAAGTTCTGAATTTACCTGAAATTTCATCGGCATATTCTTTTGCAGTTTTTCCTCTTAATTCAGCACTTTGAGCAATTTTTTGTCCATGTTCATCAGTCCCTGTTAAAAGAAATGTATTTAAACCAATTAATCTTGAATATCTAGCTAACATATCAGCTATAATCGTAGTATATGCATGACCTATGTGTGCTACATCATTTACATAATAAATTGGTGTTGTTATATAAACATTTTTACAAGATTCTTCCATTGTTACCTCTTTTTCTTTTTATAATTATATTAAAATTCAAATCCACCGCCAGAACCTTTATTCATAGATTCATAAACGGCTATTACATATCTTTTTCTTAATTCACACTCAAAAAATTTGCTACAATCTGAACAAGTTTTTAAACTGTTAGATTCTTGGCAAGTTTTTAATTCAACTATCTTTTCATCTAGTTTTATATCCCACTCATCAATAACTATATCTTCGTGATTAGGCATTTTTTTTATAAACTTCTAAAACTCTTTTAATTTCATTATTTGAACCAAAAAAGCATGGAGTTGTATCATGAATATGAGTAGTTTGTACTTCTAAAACTCTTTTAAATCCATCAATAGCTCCACCACCAGCTTTTTCATAAGCCAAAGCAAAAGGGAATACCTCAAATAATTGTCTTAATTTTCCTTTTGGTCTATCTGTAGTTCCTGGATATGAAAATAATCCACCACCTTTTAATAAAATTTGATGTAAATCTGGAACCATTCCACCACTATATCTTAATCTATATCCATCATTAAAAATATCATCAATTAATTGTTTGTGAAAAGGTGTCCAACAATTTTGTGTTGAACCTGGAGCATTTAATTTACCCTTTTCATTTAGTTTGATATTTTGTATAAATTTAAACTCATTATTTAACAGTCTATACATTTTAACATCATTTATTGTAACAACCATTTCAACTCTTGGACCAAATACAACATAAACAGAAGCAACAATATTAGCAGCATTAAATTCATTTTCATAAATTCCAAAAATAGAACCAACAGATAAATTTACATCAACTAATGATGAACCATCTAATGGGTCATAAGCTATTAAATATTTACCATTTTCATGTAAATTTACAATTGCTTCTTGTTCTTCACTTACAATTGCTTTAATTGATGGAATTTTTTTGAAAATTTCTTCTATAATTTCATCACTTGCAATATCAAGTTTTAGTTGTGTATCACCAGTTGAATTTTCATGTTCACTTTTTCCTGTATCACCAGTTTGGATTAAATCTCTAATCTTAATCGCTGATTCTTCGATTGCTTTAATAATTTCTTGCATTTTATACTCTCTTTGCATTTTTATTAATCCACAAAATTATCTCTTCTGGATTATTTAAATCTAATATATCAATACTATCAGGAATTTCATTTTTATTTATTGTTTCATCACAAGCAATTGCATTTGAAACACTAAAATAACTTTCATCTAATCTTTCTCTAAAGATAGAAATCCTTGGTAATTCAAGAGTTTTTAAACCCTCAACTAACAAATAATCAAAATCTTGAAATAGTTCAACCATTTCATCGATGTTAGAAGTACTTTTTTTAAATAAAGTCGTTTTATTTGGACTTACTACTGCAACATCAGCACCTGTTTGAGAGAATTTAAAAGAATCTTTTCCTTCTCTATCAAAAACGGCTTTATCTTTTGGATCATGTTTAATAATACAAACTTTAAAACCACCATCATTAAGAATACTCGAAACTTTTACAATAGCAGTTGTTTTACCACTATTTGAAGGACCTGAAAAGGCTACAATTAATCTTTTTTTATTCATAGTTTGGATTTTATCTAAATGATTGTTAAAGTTATTTTAATGTACAATAATTGCTATTTAAAGCTTTGGAGAGTTTATGTATAAAATATTGTTGCTTCTATTTATTTCACTTTTTTTTGTTTCTTGCGGTTTAAAAAATAATGCATTTAGATATTTTGAAAAAGATGAAATTGAAACCAAAGGTGTTCAATACACTAAAAAAACAGATATAGTAAAAAATAATGAAGTTGATGTTATATTTTGGGCAACTTATTTAAATAAAATTGATAAGAAAATTTCTGATACAAATGAAGAATTATTTTTAGTTTCAGTATATTTTACAAATAAAGACTCACAAGATATTTTTGAAAACAATTACTCATTTTTATTAAATGGAATAGAGCCAATTTCTCTTGAAAAAATAGAAAAAGATAATGAAAACTTTAAAAGTTTAATGTTAAAAAATAATTGGGGAAAATATTATTTAGTAAAATTTACTAGCCAAGATGTTTATAATTTAACAATTCAATTAAAAGATCAAGGTGCTAATTCGGCTCAATTAAATTTTGAAAAATAGTCGATAAATCAATTCTATTTTCACTGTTTAAGTAATTATTATAAATATAATAATTAGCTAATACTTTTTTCCCATATTCTCTTGTTTCAGCAAAAGAGATTAATTCCATACTTAAAAAAGGTTCAAATCTGTTTTTTTTAGCAAATAGACCTTTTTTTAGTTGAGTTTTCGTATATCCAGCTCCACTATTATACGCATAAGCCATAAATAAGGGATTATTTTTAAACTGTTTTATTAAATCATCTAAATGATAACTTCCGTATCTTATATTGATATTTGGAATAAATTGTTCATAAACATTGTAGTTTTCATTTAGTTTTTTTGCAATATCTGATGATAAAAATGGCATGATTTGCATTACACCTTGAGCAGATGAAAATGAAATAGATGAAGGTATAAAATGACTTTCTTGTCTTGCTATTGAATAAATCAATACTTGTTTTTCTACATCATAATTTTTTATTATGTTTCTATAAGGTGTAATAAAATATTGTTTTTTGTATTTAGTGAATCTTTCTAAAATAAAAGCATGATGAACTAAAGTATTTTCATCTGAGAATAAATTTTCATATTTTTGCAGTTTTTGTTCATCAAAATTCTTTTTAGTATCATCTAAAACTTTCATCCATTCAAAAGGGTCATAAATATTAAATGATGATTTTGTATTTTTTAATGGAATAGAATACTCAATGTTATCAATTTGTAAATTAAGTAACTCTTTTGCATATAATGAATAAATATTATTATCCCAACTTAAAGCTAATTCTTCAAGATATAATTGATTTTGTGTTAATAAATAGAGCCAATATAGTGATTTATCTTTATGTGTTCTTAAATAAGATTTCTTATTTGCTTCATTAAAAAACTTTAATGCAATATTTAAATTGTTGTTATTTACAGCATTAATTCCTAATGAAAATAAGTTTTCAGAATTCATTTGAGGATTATTTTCTATTGTTAAGAGAGATTTTTGTAAATTAACTAAGCTTTTATCATAAATTACATATCGAAGAAATCTTTCAAAATTTTTACTTTGTGCAATCTTATTTATCAATTCTTCATTTAAAAATTTGTTAAAAAAATTGCTTCTATATTCTTTATTTAAATCAAAAAATAATCTAAAGAATCTATCCATATCTGAATTAATCAAAGAATTAAAAGGGTTGTTCGATGCAATTACTTGTAAATCTTTTTTTAAAGTAGGGTAAGAGTCAAGTTTACTAATAAAAAAGTTTAAATCATTTTTTGAAATTTCTGTAGCTTCAATTAAAGATAATCCTAAAGCAATACATTTTGAATCTTCTTTTTTTAACTGTTCAATTGAAGCTCGATAACATCTTAATTCTTCAGGTGGTAAAGTCTTAAATTTTTTATTATAAGCTTTTTTAACAACAGAGTTTGATTCATTAGCCATATCATAAGCTATTTTTGCATCTTCAATTGAAATATCATCCTGTTCCAAATATTGAAGAATAAAAAAATCTTTAGCAGTAGATTTAGGTTTCTGTTCAAGCCATTCAAGAGTAACTTTAAAATCTTCTTTAAACATATCTGTAGTGTTTATCGAGGCACTTACAGATATATTAAATACTAAAATTATACAAATACTAAATAAAAGTTTTTTCATATACTAAGAATAATATTAGAATAATATATTTTTTAAGAAAGTTTCTAAAAATATTAATGCAAAAATTAAAATAATTGGTGCTAAATCCATTCCTCCAAAAACTGTTGGAATATATCTTCTAATCAAAGCATAAGCAGGTTCTGTTAATCTATAAAGCATTTGAACTATTGGATTATATGGATCTGGTCTAACCCATGATAAAATAGCCGAAATTATGATAACCCACTTATATAAAAATATAATACTTAAAACAATCGTAAATACTGAGCTTAATAATGCATCTATCATTTTACTATTTCTCCTAAATAATTTTTAATCAAAGGATAAATATCTAAAATATTAGGACCATTATCAGCACCTGTTAAAATGTATCTCAATGGTTTACATAAATTTTTATCTTTTAAATTTGTTTTTTCTGAAACATATTTTTTTAATTCTTTAAAATCATCAAAAAATGGTGCTTCCTTTAGACACTCTTTTAGTTTTAAAGACTCTTCTTCAAAACCTGGAAGCAAAGTTTTTGGTGCAAAAATTGGAGCAACTTTTTCTTTTATCTCTTTTATGGTACTAGCTTCTTCTAAAAATATTTTTCCAAGCTTTCCAATATCTGTATCAGCAAATCCTAAGATTTTAGAAAGTCTTAAATTATCAATAGTTTCAAGATGTTTTCTATTTATAAATCTTAATTTATCAATATCAAATTTAGCAGAATCTTTCGAAATATTTTCAATTTTAAACCAAGAAATAGCTTCTTCAAGGCTAAATATTTCAGTTGGAGTTTCATTTCCAATTAAAACTAAATAATTTGCAATGGCACTTGGTAAAAAACCTTCTTCTATTAAATATTTTACAGAACTTACATTATTTTTTTCACTTATTGCATTTACAATAACAGGTAGATGAATATATTTTATTTCTTTTGTATAACCTAAAGAGTTTCTAATATGGATTTGTTTTGGAGTATCAAAAAGATGATTTTCACATCTTATTACTGTAGAAATATCCATAATCATATCATCAATAGCACAAGCATAGTTGTAAGTTGGTGTTTTATCCTGTTTTAAAATAATAAATGAATCAACATCAAAATCCGCAAATTTGATATTTTTTTCTGGTTCTTTAATTCTAACTGTAAAAGGTGCATTTGTATTTAAAACCGTATCATCAGATAAAGTTTCACAGAAACCATCATATCTAAATGGTTTTCCATCTTTAATTGATTCTTCTCTTAATTCATCTAATTTTGAATCTGAACAAAAACATGCATATGCTTTTTTTTGTGTCATTAGTTGTAGCGCCATTTTTTGATGATATTTTAAAGAATCACTTTGATAAGCAACACTTTTATATTCAATTGAGAAAAGATTTAAAATTTCTATAACCTCTTTGTCTTTTCCTTCAATATTTCGTTCAACATCTATATCTTCGATTCTTATTATTAAATCTTCATTTAATTGTTTTGATAAAATATAGTTAAATATAGCAACTCTTAAGTTACTAATATTCATATCTTCTGTTAGACTTGGTGCAAACCTTATCAAAATTATTTCCTTACTATTGAGAATGTTAAATTATTAATCTCATTATGAGATTTAATATAATTATTTAAATCAGTTAATTCTAGATTTTGAATTTTTTCTAATTCTTTTTGTGAATAATTAGGCTCTAAACCTCTATAATATAAAGTAAAAGCTCTATTTAATCGTTGAGATAAAGTTTCACTTCTTAAAGGTTCACTTCCAGTTAAAAAGTTTTTTGCAGCGTTTAATTCATCATTTGTTACACCATTTTTAACAAAATCTTCAATTATTTCACCAACTAGTTTTTTAGCTTCATCTGCCGTTTCATTTTTTGTTTGTAAATATCCATTAAAATAAGAGTGAGATTTATTTATAGAAATAGAGCCATAAGCACTATAAGCTAATCCTCTTTTAACTCGTATTTCTTCCATTAATCTTGAACCAAAGCCAGAACCACCTAAAATAAATGAAGCAACTTTTGCTTTATAATTTTCTTCGTCTTTAGAATTGATATTAAACGAACTCCCAAAATAAATATATGCTTGTTGAGTATCTTTTATTAATACTTTTTCTTCTTTTTTAGAAATAAAATTCACTTCTTCTAATTGAGCTTTTTTACCAACATTTAATGTTTCTAAAAGAGGTTTTACTAATTTTTCAAACTCTTTTAATTCAAAATCACCACCAGCTACAATTATTAAATTTTCCAAACAAACAGTTTGAGATATAAAGTTTTCTATATCTTTTAATTCTATTTTAGAAATAGATTCAATTGTTCCTGCAGCTGAATTTTCAAGGGTTGTTCCTTTAAAAAGTACCGATTTTAGTTGATTATTTGCAACATAATCAAAATCATTCTCTTTTCTTTTTAATGAACCTGTTTGCATGGTTTTTAATTTATTTAAAGTATCTTGTGTGTAATTTGGTGATTTTAAAAGTGCTGTTAAAAGTTCAATCCCTTTTTTTGATTGCTCTTTTAAATTTGACAATTCAATAACAAAAGTCTCAAAACCATTTGAAGTAGCCAAAGAAATGGCATTTTCTTCTAACTTTTGAGCAAATTTAGTAGCTCCTAATTCCTTTGTTCCTTCATTTAAAAGCTTTGAAGAAAGACTTACTAATCCACTTTTATTTTTATCTTGAATATATCCTGAGTTTTGAAAAACTAACTGGAGATTTAAAATCGGTAAAGCTTTTTGTTCTTCAAAAATTACAGGTATTTGAACACCTTTTATATCAATATGCTTTATTGTAGCACTCATTAAATTTCCTTGTAATATTAAGAGGATGAATAAAAAATAATATTTTATTTTCATTAGATTTAGAACCTTTCTAAAATCTCATAAGCTGTATTTCTTTTTGCAGGGTTTTCACCTATGTCTTTTATAAGTCTAATCATTTCTTCTTGATTCATTCTATTTGATGCGCCTGCTGCTTTTACAACATTTTCTTCCATCATTGTACTTCCTAAATCATTTGCTCCAAATTTTAAAGCTAATTGTCCAACATAAGAACCTTGCGTTACCCATGAACTTTGCATATTTTTAAAGTTATCTAAATAGAGTCTAGCAACTGCTAATAATCTTAAATATCTATTTGAAGATTGTGGTTTAATATCTGGAATTTCTGCTTTTAATAGAGTATTATCTCCTTGGAAAGACCACATAATAAAAGCTCTAAATCCACCTGTTTTATCTTGAAGATTTCTAAGCAATTCCCAATGTTCAATTATTTCTTCATCAGTTTCAACTGTTCCAAACATCATTGTAGCTGTCGTTTTCATACCAATTGAATGAGCAAGTTCGTGAACTTCAATCCATTCAGCACTATCCATTTTATTTGGAGCAATAATATCTCTTACTCTATCACTTAAAATTTCTGCACCAGCTCCTGGAACTGAACTTAAACCTTTTACTTGAAGTCTTTTTAAAACTTCTAAAATAGAAATTTTTGAAATTTTTGATATATATTTTACTTCGATTGCAGAAAATCCATGAATAGTAATTTGAGGGTATTTGTTATGAATATGCTCAACCAACTCTTCATAATATTCAATTTTTAACTTTGGATGAACTCCACCTTGAAAAAGAATCTGCGTTCCACCAATTTCTAAAAGTTCATCTATCTTTTGATCTATTTCATCAAATTTTAAAACATAAGAATCTTCATCTTTCCCATGTCTAAAAAAGGCACAAAACTTGCAATCAACCCAACAAACATTTGTATAATTGATATTTCTATCAACAATAAATGATGTTGTTTTATCAGGGTGAAGTTCAGATTTTTTTTCACTTGCTAGTATTCCTAGTTCCAATAATGAAGCATTTTTTATTAAATTAAGTGCATCATTATTTGTTAATCTCTTACTTTTATCAATAATCATTTTTTCAACCATTAAAAGCTAGAACCTAAAGAAAATTCAAATGAAGAAGTAGAATCACCTGGTTCATTATCAAGTGCTTTTGCAAATATTAACTGTAAAGGTCCCATTGGAGAAACCCATTCAAGTAAAGCTCCTGTTCCAGATCTTTTTACATCTGTAAATGTATCTTGACCAATCATTCCATAATCGTAAAATAATCCCCATCTCATTTTAGCACTTGGAACTAGTGGAAAACTCATTTCAACAGAATTCGCCCAAAGATTTTTATAAGGGTCTGTTTTGTAACCTGATTCATTAGAAGGGAATGCATAAGATTTATATCCTCTTAATGTTTTTGCTCCTCCTAAGTATAAAGAATCACCTTGATTTATTTGACCATTATCAACTAAAATTTTTACTTGAGTTTTTAACCTTAAAACCCAATCAAGTTCTGCTAAATTCTCAAGTGAATAGAAATATTTTCCATAAGTAGTTGATTTTAGATATTTAGAATCTCCACCAACACCAGCATATTCAAGTGATGTTCCAAGTTTTACACCTTCTCTTGGAAAATAGAAATCATCTGTGTTGTCAAAATTTAAATATGGTGTTACTGAACTAGAAAGATAGTCTTTATCTTCATAAATTTTTCTATTCGGATCTCTTGTTGCTAAAAATGCTGAAGAATAATCATAATTTTCACTAACAGAATCTAATCTATATCTAGTACCTAAATATAAATCTCTAACAATTTGTTTCCCAATAGCAACTGAAAAACCTTTTGTATCAATGTTTGAATCATATTTATCTCTATTAATTTCAGCTTTAGTACTATGAACTTCAACTTCACCATTATAATTACTATCATTAATCGCTGGATTTTTCAAACTAAGTTCAAATCGACTAGTTCTTGCAGATAAATCAGCACTTAATCCTAAACCTAATCCTGAACCAAACATATTAACTTCAGTAATAGATCCATTTACCATCATTTTATCGTAAGAACCATATCCTCCACCTAACATTAATGAACCAGTTGCTGCTTCTGTAACTTTTACAACAATATCAAGTTTTTCATCACTAACCCTTTTTTCTTCAATAACTACACTTTCGAAAAATCTTGATCTTTTTAATTTATTAGTAGAGCTTTTAAAATCTGTTAGATTATATAAATCTCCAGGAGCTAAATAAACATCTCTTCTTACAACCCTATCAAGAGTTTTTGTATTTCCTGAGATTTTTACATCATTGATATATACTTTTTTACCAGGGATTACATTATAAACAACATCAACTTTTTGATTTTTCTCATCTTTTACTAAATCAAATTTAACATCAACAAAAGCATAACCTTTATCAGCTACTTTTGTTCTAATATACTCTTGATCTTGTCTTAGTTTTTTTATGTTAAATGTATTTCCAATAATTAATTTTAATTCAGGATAAATAGTTTTTGGATCAACAATAGAAGAATCTAAATATATTTTTATACCATTAGTAGTATATTTTTGACCTTCAGCTATAAAAAAATCTAATTTTGCTTGATTTGATGCAAAATCTATATCTAGAAAAGGTTCTTTAACTTGTGCATCTAAATAACCTTTTTCATAATATAGTTCATTAATTCTTTTTGAATCATACTTTAATTGGTCGATTTTTACTTCACCATCATTTTGCCCAAACCACCAAGAAGCAAATTCAATTTCTTTATTAGCGGTTACATGATCAAAATCATCTTGTTCTAATTTATTTGCACCATGATAATTTGCTTTTTTGATGATAATTTCATCACCTTTATTTACATTAAAGGTTACTTTTAAAGATTGGTCATTAATTCTTTCAATTTCAGTTTCAACGACTGAATTTATATGACCTTCACTTGTTAGCATACTAAGAAGCTTTTCTTTTGCTTCTTTTACTCTTTTTTCAGTATACATAGCACCTTTCTTTAAATTTATGGCACTTCTAACAGCATCTAAATCTTCAGGTCTTGATTTATAACCTTTTATATCAACACTTGAAATAGAAGGTTTTTCTTTAAATATAAATTTCAAAATACCATTTTCACTTGAAACTGTAATATCATCGAAATAACCATACTTATAAAACTTAAGTACAGCATCATTTAACTTGTCTTTATTGAGTTCTTCTCCAACTTTCATTGACAAAGTTTCATTTAAAATTTCTGGAGATAACTTATTTACATCTTTATATTCTATTGATTTTATTGTATCTGCGCTTAGTGCTGCTGCACAAGCTAAAGAAAATAGTACGACTTTATTTTTCACAACTGTCCTTAATTTCATTATAGGTCAATAATATAGCTAAATATAGTTTATATAAATATTAAGATATAATTTTATTTCAAATTATTAGAAGGGTTATATTTTGAATATAGGAATTATTGGTTTAGGACTAATGGGTGGTTCTTTAGCAAAAGCTGTAAAAAGATATGGTATTGCAAACAAAGTTTATGGTTTTACAAATAGTGAAAAAAATAAAAAAGATATTTTAGATCTAAATTTAGTTGATGAATTAGTCGATTTAGAAACTCTGAAAAAAGTTTCAGATGTTATTATCTTAGCTATCCCAGTTGATGCAATAATTGAGATGTTTCCAGACTTTTTAGATATAGATGAAAATACAACGATTATTGATATGGGTTCTACAAAGGAGTATATTGTAAAAAATATTCCAAATAAAATCAGAAAAAACTTCATCGCTGCTCATCCAATGACAGGAACTGAAAAATCAGGTCCAAAAGCTGCAATTGATGATTTGTACGAAGGAAAAACTGTTGTTTTTTGTGATTTAGAAGATAATGGTAATTTACATGTTAACAAAGCTTTTAAAATTTTTCAAGCAATGGGAATGAGAATAGTTGTGATGGATAGTAATCAACATGATATTCATGCTTGCTACATGTCTCATTTACCACATATTTTATCTTTTTCTTTAGCTAATACTGTTATGAGCCATGAAGATCCAAAATCGATTATTGCTCTTGCTGCTGGTGGATTTAAAGATATGAGTAGAATTGCAAAATCAAGTCCACGAATGTGGGGAGATATTTTTAAACAAAATAAAAAAAATCTTTTAGACTCAATAGATTTATTTGAAAGCCAACTACAAAATGCTAGAAAAATGGTTGAAGAAGATAATTATGAAGATTTAGAAAAATGGATGAAAAAAGCAAACACTTTACATGAGATATTATAAATTTAGTATCTCATTTTAATTTATATTATTTATTGCCTCAAAAACTTTAATTGCTTGGAAATGTTCTTTTACATCATGACATCTAATAATTGAAGCTCCATTTCTTATTGATTCAAGATGAATAGCAAGAGTTCCTGAAAGTCTATCTTCGATAGGTGTTGGAGTAATTTTATCTATCATTGATTTTCTACTTGCACCAATTAAAAGTTCATATCCAAAATGTTTGAAATGTTCTAAATTTTTAAGTAATAAAAGATTATGTTCAAGAGTTTTCCCAAAACCAATTCCAACATCTAAAACAATATCTTCTATTCCAAAACTTTGGGCTTTTTGTATTTGATTTTTTAAATAAGTATCTATTTCTAAAATCACATTTTCATATGTTGGATTGTTTTGCATGGTTGTTTGATTATTTTGCATATGCATAATTACAACTTGTGCATTATAACTTGCAGCAATTTTGCAAACTTCATCATTTTCTAATCCTGTAATATCATTTACTATTTTAAATCCATGATTTAAAACATAATCAATTACTTTTGGAGCATAAGAGTCTATTGAAAAATCTACTTTTTCGTAATATTTGTTTTTATAGATTGTATCAACTATATCTTTTACTCTTTGAAGTTCTACATCTTCAGGAACATTAATACTTCCAGGTCTTGAAGAAACTGCACCAATATCTATAATATTTGCACCATCTTCAATCATTTTTTCAATTCTCAAATTTGCTTGTGAATTATCAAATCTACTATTTTTAAAAAATGAATCTTCATTTGCATTTAAAACACCCATGATTTTTGTAGGATAATTTTGTTCTTTTACATAACTTTTTAAAGATTTTGCTAACTCTTTTAAACCAAAAGGTTGAGCTAACTCTTTTCTTGATAAGGTTTCAAAATGTTTTGTAGTTCCTATTAAAACAGCATCTACGTATTTATCTTTAGCAATTATAACGCCACTAGGAACTGCTAAATCAGCACCAATTGATAAGGCATCTTGTTTTAAAATATTAGCAGCACCAACATGCATATTTTTTATATACAAAGTATGAAGTTTTGATTTTTTTGAAAGAATAGAAATTCCACCACTATCACAACCTAAATTTTCATAAAACTTTTTTGTATCACTTAATGATATTTTATATGTTTGCATATGCTACTCCAGAAATAAAAGCTTTTTAATGTTTGTTTTTTTGATTTGCTAAAGACAAAAGTAGGGTAGTTAAAACATTTATTGGTCTTGAATTTAATTCTAATAATTTTATAGATTTTGAGAAAAGATCAAGTTCTTTGTGAGATAATTTGATTCTTTGATTATTTACTTTCATTAAAATAGATTCAACAATATCTTTTGCTTCTTGTTTAGATATTTTTTGATTGTCCTTTAAAAAATTGTAAATATCTTTTAAATCTAATTTATTTATATCTAAAATAGATTCATTTTTTAAAACAGATTTTTTTAGATATTTATAAGGTAATCTTGAATAAATTGTTGGTAAAAGTGATGATTTTGAATTTGTAATAATTATAAATACAACATTTTTAGGTGGTTCTTCTAAAATTTTTAATAAAGAATTTTGAGCTTCTTTCCTAAAAGTTGAACCACATAAAAATATATATTTTTTTTCACTACTTGCAATATAAGCCTCTTTTATAGCTTGATTTGCTTGGATTAATAAAAACTCTTCTTTTTCTTCATTTTTAATAATTCTTGTTGAGTGAATAGGGTAGTTTGGTAATAATTCAGCTAAAGTAGCTTCAATATCATTAACTATTAAAATAGAAGAATAATCAATAAAATTCATTAAATTAATTTTCTACATTTATTTCAGCAAATAAAGAAGCACTTACTGATTTATTATAAAGTCTAAACATTTGTAAAAGTTTCATATCTAAGGCTTCATCATTTGATTTTAAATTAAAAGCATCTTGTTTTTCTTCATCAAATAGCCATAAAAAAGAGTGTTTAGATACTTTTGGGATAACAGCTCTTACATCTTGACTTCTTCCAATATACCAAAAACAATATCCATTTGGAAAAGAAATACTTAACATATCTTTTATATATGAAATATCTTCATCAGATTTAACTGTATCAATATATCTATAAAAAGATTTAAAATCATAATATGGTAAAAAAGGTCTATTTAATTTTGTAGAATTTATATTTCCTAAAATATATTCTAAAAACCATTCTCTTTCTTTATCTGTTACTACAATTATTGAAAAACCTCTTTCTAAAAGATTATGAATATTTTTAGATACCAAGGGTGTCCATTCATATTTCTTTTCTTCCAACCAAGGAGATATTAATCTATCTTCCCTAATTGTATCGACAGTCCAATTTAAAAATTCTTGCACTACTATTTATCCAAATCGTAAGCATCATGTAAAGCACGAACCGCTAGTTCAGCGTATTTCAAATCAATAATCATAGAAATCTTGATTTCACTTGTTGAAATAATTCTAATATTAATATTTTCATTAGCAAGTGCAGTGAAAGCTTTTGATGCAACTCCTGTATGAGATTTCATACCAACACCAACAATTGATACTTTACAAATTGCTTCATTATAATCAATTTTTTCAGCTTGAGTTTTAAACTTTTCCATAACATTTTTACAAATTAATAAATCTGTTGTTGGAATAGTAAAATCTAAATCAGTTTTACCATCAACACCAACTGTTTGAACAATCATATCAACATTTATATTTGCATCTGCAAGTGAAGTGAAAATTGAAGCTGCAATTCCTGGTTTATCAGTAACTCCATACATTCCAACTCTCACTTGATTTTTATCTAAAGCAATTCCACTTACAATTGGTTTTTCCATAATATTTTCTTCCTTTGTTATTAATGTACCTTCAACTTCTGGCGTGAAGCTGCTTCTTGATACTAAATTTACATTTAATTTTTTTGCCATTTCTACAGATCTATTTTGTAAAACTTTTGCACCTAAAGATGCTAATTCTAACATTTCATCATAAGAAATCATTTCTAATTTTTTTGCTTTTGGTTCAATTCTAGGATCTGTTGTGTAAATACCATCAACATCTGTATAAATCTCACAAACATCTGCTTCAATAGCACCAGCGATTGCAACAGCAGTTAAATCTGAACCACCTCTGCCTAAAGTTGAAACTCTTAATGTATCTTGTGCAACCCCTTGAAAACCAGCAACTATAATAATATTTCCATCTTTAATTGCTTTTTTCATTTCTGTTGTATCAATACTTTCAATTCTAGCTTTTGTATGGGCATTATCGGTCATAATTCCAGCTTGTCTTCCACTCATAGAAGTAGCTTTATATCCCATTTCATTTAATGCAATTGAAAGTAATGCAGAGGTTACTCGTTCACCTGAGCTTAAAAGCATATCAATTTCATCTGCTTTTGGAGTTTTTGAATAATATTCAGCATATTCTATTAATTTATTAGTTTCTCCACTCATCGCAGATACAACAGCAATAACATCATGACCTTCGTCTTTTATTTTTTTAATGATATTTGCAACATTTTGAATTCTATCAAGTGTACCAACACTTGTTCCACCAAACTTAAGTACTTTTAACATCTAATTTTTTATCCTTTTTAAATATAACCTTCAGTTTTAAAATATTGTAGAACTTGTTTATAAACAGTTCTTTTAAAAAAAGTTATATAATCATAAATATTTTTAGTAGGCACAAATTTATATTCGCTAAATTCTGGAATTTCTGTATTAATATTTATTTTAGCGCCTTTTTTGAGTTTAACTAAATAATATTTTTGTCTTTGTCCATCGTAAGGATACATCCTTTTTGCAATAGCAGCAGGAAATTCATAAGATACCCAACTTGGATATTCTGCTATGATTTCTACGTCTCTTGTTCCGATTTCTTCTTCTAATTCTCTAAATAGTGCCTCTTTTGAAGATTCACCTTCATCAATTCCACCTTGAGGAAATTGCCAAGCATTTTCAACGTCGGTTCTTGAAGCTATAAATATTTCGCATTTATGAGGATATTTTGCTGATAATACAATTGCGGCTACATTAGGTCTAAATTTTTTTTTCTCGTTGTTAATTGTGTTTTCATTTTTATCAGTCATAAATATATTTTCCCTTATAATTAGCCAGATATTTTACAAAAACTAGGATTAAAAATTGCTTTTATATATACACATTCCCTTTTGCGACAGTAAATGTTTTTACTGCGCTTTTAATTCATACACAGATAGATTTCACTTAAAACATGAATATATGAATGCATTAAAAAAACAACTAAAAAACGATCTTGAAAATTATGTTATCAAAGATAACATAAAAATAGAAACAGTGTTCATAGGTGGTGGAACTCCATCAACAATTAAAGCTTTTGAATATGAAGAAATATTTGAAATGATAAAACCATATTTAGAAGAATTTGCAGAAATCACAACAGAAGCAAATCCAAATTCTGCTTCTTTTGAATGGCTAGAAAATATGAAAAATCTAGGTGTAAATCGTGTGAGTTTTGGTGTACAAAGTTTTGATAATGACAAGCTAAAATTTCTTGGTCGAGCGCATAATTCTAATAGTGCTATAAAAGCTATACAAAATGCGAAAAGTATAGATTTTAAAGGTATTAATTGCGATATAATATATGGTGTACAAAATGATACAATGGAAAGTTTAAAGAAGGATTTCGATACAGCTTTTTCTTTACCAATCACACATTTAAGTGCTTATTCTTTAACAATAGAAGAAGGAACAAAATTCTTTGATAGAAGTAGCGTAAAAATTGATGATGAAGAGTTATCTTATGAAATATTTGATTATATAAATAAACAAGGTTTTCATCAATATGAGATTTCAAATTTTGCAAAGAATAAAGAATCAGAATCAAAACACAATTATGGATATTGGCAACATAAAGAGTATTTAGGAGTTGGAGCGGGAGCTGTTGGATATGTAAATCAAGAAAGATATTATCCTTCTAAAAATATAGAAGAGTATATAAAAAATCCATTAGATTATGAGATAGAAGAAATTGATTTAGATGATATAAAAACAGAAAAAATCTTGCTTGGTTTTAGGTCTTTAAATGGGGTTGAAATTTCACTTTTTAATAAACAAGAAATGAAAAAAATTGATAATTTGATTCAATATAATAAAATATATATTGAAAATAATAGAGTTTTTAATAAAAATTTTTTACTTTCTGATGAATTAGCCTTATATATTTTGGATTAATCTATTAATCAAACTTATAATATAATCCAAACTTTTAAAAGGTAAAAACTAAATGACAATAAAAGACACAATAAGAAAATATACAAATGAACTAAAACTTATAACACATATTCCAGCAAAAGAGGTTGAAATATTGATGTTACATCTTTTAGAAAAAAATACAATCTGGCTACATCTAAATTATAATGTAGAGTTTGAAAAAGAAAAAGAACTCGCAGTTTTAATAAAAAAAAGAGCTACAAACTATCCTCTAGAATACATTATAAATAAGGCTTCATTTTATGGAGAGATGTTTATAGTAAAAGAAGGTGTTTTAATTCCAAGACCTGAAACTGAAATTTTAGTTGAAAATGCTGTTGAGATTTTAAAAGAGATTAAAGAACCAGTAAAGGTGTTAGAAATTGGAACAGGAAGTGGAATAATATCTGTAATGCTTGCAATGTTGATTGAAAATATAAAAATTATTGCAGTTGATATAAATGAAAAAGCATTAGAGTTAGCAAAACAAAATGCCATAAAACATGGTGTTGAAAATAAAATAGAGTTTAGATTGAGTAATTTATACGAAAATGTTCAAGAAAATGATATTTTTATGACCATTTCAAATCCTCCATATATTGCAAATAATTATATACTTCCAACAAATGTAAAATATGAACCATCAAATGCACTTTTTGGAGGAGTTGTAGGAGATGAACTTTTAAAAGACATTATAAAAGCTACAAGTGAGAAAAAAATACCTTATTTACTTTGTGAAATGGGATTTGACCAAAAAACTCCTTTGGAAAACTATTTTAAAGAGTTTAACGTTGAGTCTTATAGTTTTTATAAAGATTATGAAAGTTTTGATAGAGGATTTACTCTAAAATTTAAAATATAGAAAAAGGAAATAAAATGTTCAAAGAATTTAATTTAGAAAATTTAGAAAACTCAAAAGAGTTGTTAGAAAATATATTAGATGAAAATAGAAAAAAAGTTGTTGATTTATTAAAGATAGAAAATAAAACTTACAAAAATTTTGTTTTACCATTTCAAGAAATAGGGGAGAGTATTAATGATTTTTTAACTCCAATCTTTCATATTGATTCTGTTAAAAACTCAGAAATAACTACAAAAGTATATGAAGAGTGTATCCCTATAATCTCTAAATATGAAACTGAGATTTCTCAAAATGAAAATATTTATAAATCTTTAAAAGATATACAGTCTAAAGAACAAAGTACTTTAAATAATATACAAAATAAAGTTTTAGAAAATGAAATAAGAGACTTTAAACTATCAGGTTGTCACCTAGAAAATAACAAAAAGAAAAGACTAGAAGAGATAAGTTTAAGACTTAGTGAACTATCACACAAGTTTTCACAAAACCTTTTAAATGCTACAAATGCTTTTGAAATGATAATTGATAATTTTGAAGATGTGAAAGAGATTCCAGCTTCAGATTTGGAATTAGCAAAATTTGAAGAAGAGGGAATTACAAAATATAAATTCACACTTCAAATGCCTTCTTATTTAGCATATATTACTTATGGAACAAACAGAGAAAAAAGAGAAGAGATTTATAAAGCTTATTGTACAAAAGCTCCTGAAAATGGAAAAATTATTGAAGAGTTATTAGCTTTAAAAGATGAAAAAGTAAAAATCTTAGGATTTGATTCTTATGCTCAATATTCACTTGCTACAAAAATGGCATCAAAAGAAGAAGATGTTATTAAATTCTTAGAAGAGTTAGGAAGTAAGGCTAAAAATAGGGCAAAAGAAGAATTAGAAGAGATAAAAGAGATTGCAGTAAAAGATGGAATAACTGATTTTAAATCTTTTGATATGTCATATTACTCTGAAAAACTTAAAATGGCTCAATATGATTTTGATGAAGAGTATTTCAGACCATATTTTGAACAACAATCGGTTCTAAATGGTTTTTTTGATTTCTTACATCAAATGTTTAATATTAAATTTACAAAAGCAAATACACCTGCTTGGGATGAAAAAGTAAAAGTTTATGATTTAAGTGAAGATGGAAAAACTATTGCTAGAATTTATATTGATTTAGAAGCAAGAAAAGATAAAAGAGGTGGTGCATGGATGAATAACTGGCATTCACACTATAGAACTTCTGCTGGTGAGATAAAGCTTCCAACAGCTTATATTGTGGGAAATTTCCCACAATCAACAAACGAAACTCCATCACTTTTAAGACATTCAGATGTTGTAACACTGTTTCATGAAATGGGTCATGCTTTACATCATTTATTAAGTAAAATTGAAGAACCATTTGTAAGTGGGATTTCTGGTGTTGCTTGGGATACAGTTGAATTCCCATCTCAATTTTTAGAGTATTTCTCTTACGATAAAGAGGTTTTAAAACTTTTTGCAAAACATTATAAAACAAAAGAAGTATTAGATGATGAGGCAATAAATAAAATTATAAAAGCTAAAAACTTCCAATCTTCTTTGGCAACTTTAAGACAAGTTGAATTTGCTTTGTTTGACTTTAAACTATATCAAAAGCTATACAAAACTGAAGATGAAATACAAGATTTATTAGATTCTATTAGAGAAAAATTCGCAGTAATGATACCTCCAAGATACAATAAATTCCAAAATGGTTTCTCTCATATCTTTAGTGGTGGTTATGCAGCTGGATATTATTCATATAAATGGGCAGAAGTTTTAAGTGCAGATGCTTTTTATATGTTTATTGATTCTGGAAATATTTTTAATAAAGAATTAGGAATTAAGTATAGAGATACGATTTTAAGCCAAGGTGGTTCATATGATATGGATAAGTTATTTTTCAATTTTACACAAAGAGAACCAAATATAGATTCTTTACTAAAAATTGATGGAATTATTAGCTAACTTTTGTAATAATACCGCTCTTAATAATTATACCAACAAGGATTTAATAACATGACAAACGCAGAAACAATTTTAAAACTAAATGAAGCTTTAAGTACATTAATTAAAGCATATGAAGAACTTCAAGGTGATAATACAAGTTTAAAAAATAGAATTAATGAATTAGAAGATGAAGTGCTTGAATTAGAATCAACAAAAGAAGATTTAGAAAAAAATGTTGACGAGTTAAAAGATCATACTCAAAAAGATAAATCAAATATAAGTACTATGTTAGGTAAAATTGAAAGTATTTTAAATAAAAAATCTGCAAGTACTCCAAGTGTAACTTCTTCAAATATAGTTACACCTGAAGTTTCAAAAGTTGAAGAAAAAAAAGATGATATTTTTAGTAATACTACAAATAATACAACAAGTCCAAATAGTTTATTAGATAACTTGAAAAAAGATGAACCTAAAGAAGAGAGCAATAGTAACAAAATTGATTTAAATAGAATGGCTTCTTTATTAAATGGGTTTAATCATTAAAAGATAAATAGTATTTATGATAACACAAGTAGATAAAGAGTCTTTATTTAATACATTTGGAGTTAAAAACTTTGAATTATTACATAGTGCCATCGATAATATGGCACCTTCTTTAGTTGAGTATTATTTATCAAGTTTTACTAATGATGACAAATTATATTTTAATAAAAGAGATATTGAAGAGTCTATTTCTATAGGGGATTATAACTTATACATAGATTATACAAAAAATATATATTTAGAATTAAATTCTACTACCGAAGAGATTACACAATCTTTTTGGTAGCTGATATATAAAATTTTATAAATTTGAAATTATCATATTTTCTATACCATTACATTTTCCAATGTGTGGTAAAAGGATAAATTCTATTTTAGGATAAGAATCTTTGAATTCTTGAATTACAGAAGGAATATCTTCTTGAACATGTTTCCCAGCAGCTAAAAAGTATGGAAATATTTTTATTTTTTTACAATTTTCAGCAATGGCTTTATTTATTGAAACAGAAATTGATGGTTCAGAAAGCTCTAAAAAAGCATGTAAAACTAATAATTCTGTAGTTGTTACATTATTCTTAATTTTTGAAATAATATCAACAATTTCATCATTTGAACTTTTAACTTTGCTCCCATGAGCTATAATTATTAAGGCTTCCACTTATTCAAATCCTTTTTATTTTATTTTACAATTTTTCTTTTTTATTTTACATTTACTTTATAAAGAATTAAAAAATTTCAGTTGTTTTATACAATCTATCTTTATCAAAGTGCGTATATATTCTTGAAGTATTAATATCTGCATGACCAAGAGCTTCTTGAACTAAAATCAAATCATGATGTTTTGCATAAAGTAAAGTTGCAAAACTGTGTCTTAACATATGAGCACCATTTTTCTCTTTTCTAATACTAGCACTGATTAAAATATTCTCAACAATTCGACTAACATAAGCTTGAGTTAATCTTTCACCTTTTTGATTACAAACTAATAAATCACTGTTACAAACTCGTATATCTAACCAATGTTTCAAATCATTTTCAATAATTGAGCTTTTTATCATAACAACTCTTGGTTTATTTCCTTTTCCTTTTATTTGTAACAAATAAACATTTTCTTCTTTAAACATATCTTTCATTTTAAGATTTAGTATCTCACTAACCCTAACACCTGTATAAATAATTATTTTTAAAATAAGTCTATTTCTATATGCAATATTTTCAGTAAATTCAAAAGTATCAATAGCATTTAAAAATTTATCAATTTCAACTTTATTCATAAAAGAGGGTAGTTTTGTACCACTTTTACCACTTAATCCACTCCAATTTTTTAACTCAATTTTAAATAAATAAGAAGTTCCATCTTCATTTTCATTTTGTTTATCTATATAAGAAAATAGGGCTAATAATGCAATTCTATGATTTTTCTTTGAAGCATCAGATAAGGCACTTGTTTCACTGGCTAAAAAGTCACTTAATAACTCTTCATCAATTTCTTTCATAGAAGCTAATCCTAAGTTCAAAGTAAAATTGTATAGCTTAAATAGAGGATTAAAATATGTATTAATTCCAGCTAAACCAATATTTCTTGCCTCTTTTACAATAATACTTAATTCATCTATAGATTTTGCTCCTTTTACTAATGATTGAATTATTGCAGCTAATTTTTGTTTATCATTAACTTGCCTATTTGAAAGAGTTGTTAATTTATTTCTTATAAATCTTTCAATCCAAAAAAGAAGGGTTTTTTCAAAGGTAGTATTAAAATCCAATTCATATCTCATATTTATTCCTAATTAAGAAGTCATTATAAAGTAGAATTATATCAGAAGATATATTTATATTAGTTTGAAAATTATAGTTTTCAATACTAATAAAAAAAAGAAAGAAACAATTATATTATCTCTTTTTCCCTTTTGAAAATTCAATGATGTAATCAGCGATTTCATCTAAATGAATTATATCTTTTACAGCTCCTGCTTGTATTGCTTTCATGGGCATTCCAAAAACGACACAACTTTCTTCATTTTGAGCAACAGTATAAGCACCATTATTAAAAAGTTCTTTCATAGCAATTGTTCCATCATCTCCCATACCTGTCATCATAACAGCCATTGCAGCACTTCCAACTGTATTATTAACAGATCTAAATAAAACATCAACGCTTGGTTTATGTTGACTCACTTTTTTTGTATCTAAAAGTTTTGTTTTATATTCATTTCCAAATTTTTCGATAGTTAAATGCATATTTCCAGGCGCTAAATAGCCATGACCTTTTTCTAAAATCATTCCATCTTTTGCTTCACAAACTATAACTTCTGAATGATCATTTAATCTTTGAGCAAAAGAACTAGAAAACCCATATGGAATATGTTGTGTGATTAAAATTGGGGGTAAATTTCCTGGTAATCTTTTAAAAACTCGTAAAAGTGACTCAACACCACCAGTTGATGAACCAATTGCAATTAATTTCATTCCTGGAAAATTAGCTGCTTTTAATGGAATAACTTCATCTGGATGTATTTTGTACTCAATATTTAAAGATTGAGTTGAAGTTTTTCTTGATGCTTGTGGTTTTTTTAAAGTATATCTTTTTAATAAAAATGTTAAATTAAGTAATGTATCTTTTATTCTTTCTTGAAAAGATTGCATACTTTCACCGTTATCAGGTTTTGGAACAAATCCTACTGCACCATCATCAAAAATATCATTTCCTCTAACACCCTCACCTGAAATTACAACAGCTGGCATTGGATGAAGTCTCATTAAATTTCTTAAAAAGGTAACTCCATCCATTTTGGGCATATTTATATCAATTGTAACTAAATCAGGTTCATATTCTTTGATCTTTTCCCTTGCATCATAAGCATCAGTTGCCACACAAACAACTTCAAATTCATCAATAGAATTTATCATATCTTTGATGATTCTTCGCATCGATGGCGAATCATCTATTACTAAAACAGTATACACTTATCTTACCACCCTACTTTATTTTTTAGAAAAGTTCAATTTCCATTTGAGGCTCTGCCTCTTTATTATCAATACCAAATAATTCCACAGCTCCTGAGTATTCTTTGATAACAGGTGCTTTTGTAATTTCTTGTTGTAAAAATTTCTCATCCGTTAAAATTTTACTATCAGTTTCAGATTTTTGTGTAACTTTAATAAATGTTTCAAATTCATTAGCCAATAAAATCAATCTTCCATGCTCACCGCGAGTATGTTCACTAATTAATTTAAATCCTTCTGATTTACAAAAATCTTTTGCAAATTCAACATTTCTGAACCCAATAGATTGAGAAGATAAATTTATTTGCATAATATCAGCACCACCTGATATTTTAGCCACCATATTTCCTTTGCTACAACCTAATTTATACATTTCATTCAGCATAGCTTCAACAGAATATAATCCATATTTCATATCATCGTTTGTATTATTTGTTTTGGGTAACAAAAAGTGATTCATACCTTTTATTTTTGTAACTTTATCATAAAACATAATAGCTACGCATGAACCTAACAATGTTTTAAAAGCAATTTGTTCAACATCATTACCAACTGCAAATTCTCCACCTATTATAGTATGGGTTGGAAAACCTTTCGTTTTTTGAGTAAATCTTACAGCTGAAGTTTTTTCTATGCTTCCATCTTTATGACCTATGATAATCATATGATTTCCTTTTCTTTTAGGAAAATATTTTGACCTACTCTTTTAACATAATTAACTAAATCTTGAGGATTCTCTGAATGTCCAAGATAAAGTGTTCCTCCAATTTTAAGATACTTAAATAGCTTTTTTAGAATTTCATTTTGGTCTTCAACTGAAAAATATATTAATACATTTCTACAAAAAATTACATCAAATTGATTCTTTGAAAAGGGATATGAACTATCATTTAAATTCATTACTTGAAAATTAATCATTTTTTTTAAATCATCATTAACTTTTATTAATACTTCTTCTCCAGCAAGATTTTTTTGAACCCTTCGTTTAAAGAAATTTTGAGGTTTAATCCAATCAGGAAATTCTTTTGAAGATTTAGAATATCTATAAATACCATTTGCTGCATACTGCAAAACATTTGTATCAATATCTGTTGCTATTATAGAAGCATTAATATTTTTATTTAACTCTTCTTTTGCTTTTAGTACAGTCATAGCCATAGAATAAGGCTCTTCTCCCGTTGAAGAAGCAGAACAATACATACTTATCTTCTCTCCACTTGCAGCAAACATAGGCAAAACTCTATCTTTTAAATCAATAAAATGAAAATCTTCTCTAAAAAAGTGTGTTTTATTTGTTGTAAAAGAATTTATAAATTCAGTTACATTATTTCCTTGTTCAATAGAGTTTAAAAGTTCCATAATATCACCAGAAAAACCACAGTTTCTCTTTAACTTATCAATTCTATTGGAAATCATAATATCTTTATTCTCAGAAAGAGTAATTCCCGTTAGAGAATAAAGAAGTTTTTTTACTTTATTATGTACATCTTGAGTTGTATATTTCATATGTTAAGACGCTTTTTTGGCTACACTCAAATCTCTCTCAACTTTTAATTGAGCATTAATGATTCCAACTACATCTAAAATTAGACCTATACTTCCATCCCCTCTTACCGTTGCAGCCCCAATTCCTTGAACACTTCTAAAATTTTTGTCTAAAGGTTTTACCACAACTTGATGTTGATTTAAAAATTCATCAATAGAAATTGCAACTTTTGTATTACCTGATTTTACGACTATTAACATACCTTCTTCAAGTTTTCCAAAGCTTTTTTCAAGACCAAATAATTGATGTAATTTAACAACAGGAATAAATTCTTCTCTTAACATTAATAAATCTTGAGTTCCATCTCCAATTTTTTTAATCATTTCAGAAGTTGGTTGTAATGATTCAACAATTGAACTTAGTGGTAAAATATATTTTTGATTTCCAACTTTAATATCTAATCCATCTAAAATAGCAAGAGTAAGTGGTAACATAATTGTAATTATTGTTCCAATACCTGCATGAGTATCTAATTTAATAGCCCCACCTAATTTATGAATATTTGTTTTAACAACATCCATACCAACACCTCGTCCTGAAATATCAGTAATTTGGTCTGCTGTTGAAACTCCTGCTCCAAAAATTAATAAAGCTTTTTCATTATCAGTCATTGTATTGTATTGATTTTCATCAATTTGACCTTGTTCAAGAGCTTTTTGTGCTACTTTTTCAAAGTTAATACCTTTTCCATCATCTTCAATTGTAATAATCATTTGACCATTTGCTTGTTCCGCTGAGATACTAATAGAACCAACTTCCGGTTTTTTTGTAAGCTCTCTTTCCGCTGCTGTTTCAATTCCATGATCTAAAGAGTTTCTAATAATATGCATTAATGGATCTGTTAATCCTTCAATCATTGCTTTATCAATTTCAACATTATCTCCATAATGTTTGAATTCAACTTTTTTACCAAGTTTTTTAGAAATATCTCTTACAACTTTTGGAAATTTAGAATAAATAGAATCCATAGGAACCATTCTAATACTCATAATTGAATCTTGCATATCTCGAATATGTCTTTCTAGTAATTCTAATCTTTCAAGTACTGAATTTCTAGTTTTTGTTTCTTCAATAGTAGATGAAAATTGAGTTAACATTGCATTTGTGATTACTAAATCACCAACGTTGTTCATTAATAAATCGATTTTATCAAGATTTACTCTAATGCTATTATTATTGTTTGAAACAGATTTTTTTGAAGGATCCCCTGCCTCATCATCTTCTTTTTGTCTTGGTTTTCTTACTAATACTTTTTCTTCACTAACAGCAGTTTCTATTTCTGTTTTAGATATAGTTTTCTCTTCTTTAATATCATTACTTTCCATTACTGAATTAGCAGTAATCTCTGGCATTTCATCAAAAAAACCAAAATTTTCTTTTTCTTCAATTTTAAAATCACTATCTTTTGTATTGTTAGAAATGGTTTCTAAGTCATCATCATAAAAACCATAGTTTTTATGAACTTCATCAATTTCATCGTCAGAAAATATTCCATAAGCCTTATTTTTACTATCTCTTTGTTCATTTAAATCATCATCAAAAAAACCAAAATTATCGCTATCAAAAACTACAGGTACTTCTTTTTTAACTTCAACTTTTGGAGTTTCAATTGTTTTTACAACTTCAACTTTCGTTTCAGCATTTTTAACTGCAGTTCCATTTGAATAAGCTCTAAGTTCTTCTAATAGTGAAGTAGTCATTTTAGTAAAAGTTTCTCTATCTAAATTATTAGCTACTTCAAGATCTAAAAGCTCTTTCATAACATCAAGTCCATCAATAAGTGTTTCAGCCATTTCAGGGATAAACTCAATTTTATGATTTCTTAATTTATCCATTAGATTTTCAACATCATGGGTAAACTCAGCAAATAGTGCCAACTCAACAGACGCTCCACTCCCTTTTAAAGTATGAACATCTCTAAAAAGTTGTCCCATTTCTTCATCTGTTAATGAACCGTTATTTTCAGCCACTAATAAAACATTATCTGCTGATTCAAAGAGCTCTTCAGCCTCTTCAAGAAACATTTCTCTATATTTTGAAATATCAAACGACATGAAAACTCCTTAATTTATCTACTTAAAACTATATTTACTGCTTTTAACAATTGATCTGGTACAAATGGTTTTACAATCCATCCCGTAGCACCCGCAGCCTTACCTCTTGCTTTCATTTCATCACTTCTTTCAGTAGTTAATACTAAAATTGGTTTTTTTGAATATTGTGGTATTTTTCTCAATTCGCTTATTAACGTTAATCCATCCATATTTGGCATATTAACATCAGTAATTATTAAATCGAAATCTGCAGCCTTAGCTTTTGCTAAACCATCTACTCCATCAACGGCTTCAGTTACATCTGTGTAACCACCCTCGTTTAGTGCATAGTTTAGCATATCTCTTAGCATTGTAGAATCATCTACTATTAAAAGCTTAGCCATATTAAAACCCCTTAGTTTTCTTAAAAAATTATTTTTACTATACTAACTAAAAAAATATTAATTTAGGATTAGAGTAGATTAAAAGTTCGTAAGTTTATAGATTATATAGGGAATTAGTAGTTAATTTGTTATTTAAGGGAAGTTCTAATGTAAAGAAATTTTATCTTTACATTAGAAAAAATTATAGTATTAGTTTGAAGATAATTCTATTCTATCTTTTGTAACTTTTAAAACTTTTACTTCAATTTCTTGACCAACTGATAGAATATCAGATACATTAGTTACTCTTTCTTTTGAAATTTTAGAAATATGTAAAAGACCTTCTCCACCTTTTGGCAATAAAATAAATGCACCAAAATCAACAACTCGTTCAACTTTTCCTAAAACTACTTCATCTATAGCATATAATTTTTCAAAATCAATATTTTTAGCAAAATCTTTTCTTGCGGGTGCATTATTTGAAATAGTTTTGATATGCTCACAAGCATCTAAAACATTTTGTTTATTTCCACCACTTACTTTTACGGTTCCACTATCTCTATCTAAATCAATTGAAACTGTGAATTTTTCAATAATTTCTTTTATAGTTGAACCTGCTTTTCCAATAATTACCATTATTTTGCTAGGATCAATTGCAAATTGCTCAACTAAAGGTAATGCACTACTTGGAACAATATTTTGTGCTGCTTCTTCCATTAAAGTTAAGATATGATCTCTTCCTTCTTTTGCTTGAAGTAAAGCTTCTTTTAAAACACTTAATTCAATACCACCAAGTTTTATATCCATTTGAAGAGCTGTAATACCTTTTGTTGTACCAGCTACTTTAAAGTCCATATCACCATCGTGATCTTCAAGACCCATAATATCAGTTAAAACAGAATAATTATTTCCTTCAACAACCATTCCCATAGCAACACCTGCAACTAAATCAGAAATTGGAACACCTGCAGCTTTTAAAGCTAATGAACCACCACAAACAGTTGCCATTGATGAAGAACCATTTGATTCAAGTATTTCAGAAACTAATCTCACTGTTTCATTATAATCATTATCGATTGTAGGCTCTAATGCTTTTTTACCTAAATTTCCATGACCTAATTCACGTCTTCCCACACCAAACATTGGTTTTGCTTCACCAACTGAGAAACCTGGGAAATTATAATGAACCATAAATCTGTCCACTGAAGTTGATTTATCTGTTAAAACCTCATACATTTGTCCATCTTTAGGACCTGCAATTGTTCCAACTACTAAAGCTTGAGTTTCACCTCTTGTAAATAAACAAGAAGAATGAGCTGATGGTAAAATATTAATTTCAATATCAATTGGTCTTACGTCTTTAAGACCTCTTCCATCGGCTCTTATTTTGTCATTTACAATCATATTTCTTACAATTTCTCTTTTCACAACAGAAACTGCTTCATAAATTATTGAAAGTGATAATTCATTTGTAATACAATAGTTATTTTTAGAAATCATTTTTGCAACATCTTTTAATTGAGTTGCCCTTTCACTTTTTGCTAATTTTTTAATAGCTTCTTTAATCTCATTTGAGAAAGTATCTCTTACATAATTTATAACTGATTCTTCAATTGTAAATTGAATTAATTCAACTTCAACTTTTTCTTTACTTGGAGTTTCAAAACCTTTTTCGTAAGTTAAATTCGCTTCTTTTAATGCTTCTTGAGCAAAAGCAATAGCTTCAACTAAAGTATCTTCATTCATTTCATTTGCATTATGAATTTTAGTAAATGCCTCAATATCAACTTCAACCATTTCACTTGAAGAGATAGTTTTCATCTCTATCATTAATAATTCATCTTTTGAACCAGCAACATATAAATCTAAAGTAGAATCAGACATTTGTTCTGGTGTTGGATTAATTACATAATTATTTTCAATTCTTCCAACTCTTACACCACAAACAGATTTTTTAATAGGAAGATTTGAAGTATATAAAGCAGCATTTGCAGCGTTTAATGATAATGCTTGTAAATCAACATTTTTATCAGCACTTAAAACCATAACTGTAATTGTTGTAGGATAAACATAACCTTTAGGGAAAAGTGGTCTTAAACTTCTATCAATAACTCTTGATGTTAAAGTTTCAAAATCACTAGGTTTCCCTTCTCTTTTTATAAATCCACCTGGTAATTTTGCAGCTGCATAAGTTTTTTCAATATATTGAACTGTTAATGGAGTAAAATCTTCACTTACAGGATTATCAAATTCACTTACAACTGTAGCTAAAACAACTGCATTTCCAATTTTTGCTAACACTGAACCATTAGCTTGTTTAGCTACTTTTCCAAATTCGAAAATCTCTTGTTTTCCATTTAATTCAAATTCACAAACTGTTGACATACTTTTTATCCTTTAATTATTTTCTCTAAATCTTCAAAACTAACATCATCTAAACTATCATAATAAAAATCAATTTCTACAAAATGATCTAATTTTTTAATAAAATATAAATCATCAGCAATTGATTCTATTGTAGAAATACTAGCTGTTGGTAAAATTGGAGTTGCTACTGAAATAGACTTAGCTTTTAAATTAATAGCTGTTTTTATACAAGCCATCATTGTTAAACCCGTATTAATTCCTTCATCAACAATCAATACATTTTTATTCTCAAATTTTTGAATCTTTTCACCATGTCTAAACTTATTAACTGTTTTGACAATAGATTCATCATATACCTGTTTAGATTTTGAATACACATAATCTAAACTAATATCAAAGGCTTTTATTAATTCTTCATGAATTAATACCTCTTCATGCTCTGTTACAACGGCTATTTCGCAATCTTCATTGTTTGGAGCATAAATTTTCCCTGAAAACATCATATCATATTTACTATTAAGTGCATTTGCTATAATTTTTGCTATTTCAAATCCACCATATGAACTTGATATTACAGTCCAGTCTTCCAATTTCATACTATCAATTGGTAAAACATCTAATAATCTATAAGCAGCAACTTCTCTATTTTTAAAATATATTCTATCTGGATTCATTAATTATTATCTTCCATTTTATATTTTTGTTTAATTCCACCTAATGGTTTTAACATAACATTTACAAATATAATTTTTTGATCTATTGCTTCATAATTTAGCCTAGAAGAAGGCACAACTTCATTTTCATATCTTATATCCATATTCCAACAACTATCATTTATATTAAGACTAACACCTTGCTTACTTCTAATATTGTCAAGTAAATTGTAGTTTTCATAATATGAAAGTTTATAATCTTTAGCAATTTTATATGAAGTTACAATTCTATATGATTCTAAATCTTCTCTATCATTAAAAATATTTTCTGTTTTTTTTGTTTTATAATATCCAAGAGTCAAAGATAAATCATTATAAATAAAATTTGTATCTGCATTATTTTCAACAACTTCTTGGTCTTCAACATTATAAATAACTTTTCCACTGATACTTCCATAATCATGATTAAGTCTAATATAATTTTCTAAATCTTCTAATTTTGGTTCATTTAATGAATCATATAAAATTGATTGTGAAATTTTATGATTAATCCATTGTTTTAAAGTATTGTTATCATATAAAGATTGATTAGCTGATAATTTGATATTTTTTTCTTCTTGTGTAATAGGAAAAGCTTTAAGTTCTTGCTCTTTTAAAGAACCTGTTTGTGTAGTAATTTTATATAAATCACCATCTTCTTCAATGTTTTTGGGAACAATATATTCTGCTTTTAAATTAAGTGTATGTAAATAATTTTCATAAGGCTTAATTAAATCACTTCCAATTCCTACAGAAGTTCTATTTTGAACCAAAGTTCCATCTTTATATCTTGGACTATTAAAATTATCATAATCATATTTATCTATAGTTGTTTTATTTTCTATAAAAGCATATATATAATCATCAATTAAATGTTCACTATAACTTAAAGGTAAACTTATCTCATATACATTTGCAGTTAGCCCTTCTTTTCTCGTATAATTCATAACTTTTGTATCTAATGAATAAATTAATTTATCAACAAATAGTTCTTTGTTGTAAGAGTGAAATTGTAATTGAGGTAACTCTTGTAAAGTTTCATCATTTGATTTTTTTGAACCATCAATATAATATCTACCATAAATACCACTATAATATCCGGAATTATCATAAAAATAATTAATCTTAGATTCAACTTTTTTATCTGTAGAAGTTAACTTATCATTATCTTCTATAGTAATATACTCTATATCATTAAAATAAGTAAGTGATGTATATAATCCATCTTGAGAATTGTTATCTGAGAAAATATCTCTTCTTTTATAATCTAAATCAAAACCATAATGCTGTTGATTTTCCAGATTATTTTTTACAAAATAATCTTCATTCTCCCTAAACATACCTACTTTTACCTCTAATAAAGAATTAGGTGAATCTGCATATCTATAATATGCATATGTTCCTTCTCCTCTATTTGTTCTAATTTGAGGTATTAATTCTATATCATAATTATATGCAGGAGCAAAATAAATAGGTTGAGAATAAAATAATCCTTCTCCTCTTGAATATCCAATAGTAGGAAGTAATAGACCTGTTCTTCTTGTAGTATCTGTTGGAAATCCTAAATAAGGGCTATAAAATACAGGAACATCTTTTACATAAATTCTTGTATTATAAGCATTTATCCATTTTGCTTCTGTATCATAATTTGCACTAGAGGCTCTAATACTCCAAAGAGGGTCTAAACAATCACATGATGAAATAATTGAACTATCAAGTTCTATCTCTTCTTTTTCTTTATTTGAAGTTTTTGAATTTATCCAAATTTTACTACTTTGTTCTTGTAAAAACATTGGATTTTGAGTAGAAGAATCTTTTTTTAAATCAACAAAAGCATAATCACTTTGTGTTTGAATATTATTATCTTTAATTACTAAAACATTATCAAAAAGTTCAAAAGTTTCATTTTCTTTATTATAAATAACTTTATTTGCACTTAAATAATAAGTTGGTGAATAAATAATAACATCACCACTTGCAGTAATTATATTTTCAATAGCATCAACAGTTTTAGCAACTAATTGAAATTTTTCGTTTTTTAATTCTTGAGCATAAATTAGACTTGAAGTAATAAGTAATGAAGATATTATTTTTCTATACATTTACAACCAACGATCTACCTATAATATCATGAAAAGTTTTTCTTCCATTATTAAAAAATCCTATTAGAAAACCAATATAAAAAAACATTTCTGAAAAAATTCTTCCAACCGCTCTTAAGAAAGATGAAAACATAGAAACTCTACCCCATTCATTTGCATCTATAACTCTTATTTTTACTATTATTTTTCCAATTGTTGCTCCATAATACCAAACAAAAAAAGTTTGATATATAATTTTCAACATAATCAAAGGAAAAGCTAATTCTGCTTTTAATAAATACATTAAAGCATCCATATCATGACTTACAGAAAGTATATCTCCCCAAAAAATCATCATTATAATTATAGTTACTAAAAAATCATCAATTACATAAGCCAATGCTCGTGAACGCATTGAAGCTAACTGAAGATTATCGCTGTTATTTTGCATTAATTTCTACTTTAAAGCTTGATATGCAATATCAGATCTGCATTTTTTACCAGCAAAATGAACTTGTCCACATAAAGCATAAGCTCTATCTCTGGCTTCTTTTATACTTTTCCCAAAACCTACACAAACTAAAACTCTTCCACCTGTTGCCATTAATTTACCATCAATTTTTTCAACACCCGCATAAGAAATATGAGAATTATTTAATAAATCTTCATCCACTATTTTATCAACAATAATTTCAGCAGGTGTACTAGAACCATAAGGATAATTTCCACTTGCCATTACAACACCAACACCAAACTCTTTTTTGATTTTAATATCTAATTTATCTAATTGTTTTGTTGCACCCTTATAGAATAATTCAGATACAGGAGTTTCTAATAATGGCATTAAAATTTCACACTCAGGATCACCAAATCTAACATTATATTCTAGGATAATTGGTTCACCCTTAACAACCATAACACCAATAAAAAGAACACCTTCAAATGGAGCTCCTTCTTGTTTCATCCCTGCAAGTGTTGGAATAATTACTCTTTCTTCTATTTTTTTATAAATATCATCATTTACAAGTGGTGTTGGAGCATAGGCACCCATCCCTCCTGTATTAGGTCCAGTATCTCCATCACCTATTCTTTTATGGTCTTGAGCAGCTGGTAATACTTTATAATTTTCACCATCACAAATAGCAAAAACTGATAATTCATATCCATCTAAATACTCTTCTACTACAATTGAAGTTCCAGCATCACCAAAAGAAGTTCCAGATAACATATCTGAAGCTGCTTCTTTTGCTTCTATAATACTTTGTGCGATAATTACACCTTTACCACCACATAAACCATCTGCTTTTACAACTATTGGTAAACTCATTGTATCTATAAAATCATGAGCTTCTTTTTCATTTGAAGTCTCAATAAACGCTGCTGTTGGTATGTTATATTTTTTTAATATATTTTTCATATAAACTTTCGAACCTTCAAGTTGAGCTGCTGCTGCACTTGGTCCAAAGATTGTTAATCCATTTTCTTTAAATATATCAACAACACCATCTACTAATGGAGCTTCAGGTCCCACAATTGTTAAATCAATAGAATTATCTTTTGCCCAAACTGCTAATTGTTTATAATCTTTAATATTTATATTTGTTCCCAATTTATCAGTTGCACCATTTCCTGGCATAAAAAACAGATTATGAGCGTTTTCTTTATATATTGCTAATCCAATAGAGTATTCTCTACCACCATTACCAAGTATCAATATATTCACGATAATTCCTTGTATTATAATTAAAATCCGAGTAGCCGTTAACCATCAAATGGCCCTAAAAGCCAAGAATCGCACATGAGCGTATATTTTAGGAGCTAAAACGTAATGAAAAGCTGCACACCATACAACTGCCATCATGTACAAAAATAAATTATCGGACCCACAACAATGGAAATCCCGAACTACTTAGATTATCTTATTTTATCTAAAGATGTTTAAATTTGAGTTTAAAAAAAAGATTGCTTAGCAAGATTTACACACTCATCTACAGATGTTGTAGAACTGATTGTGTATTCAACTTCTTTTGGTAAATATACAGCAGTAGTTTTTCCAATAACAATTGCTTTATAAGAATCTTTCCAAGAGTATTGATTAAAAAAATATTCTACACTTGATGGTGAAGTAAAAATAAATATAGAATTATCTTCTAAAACTTTTGTAGATTTTTTACAAGATGTTTTATAAGCTACTAATTCATCTAAAATAATTCCATTTTCTTTTAATATTTCTACCAAATTTGATACAGTTTTTGAAGCTTTTATATAAAGAACTTTTTTATTATTTAATACAGATATTAATTCCTGAGCAAATTCATTTCCATGTGAAGTAATTCCTGTAAAAACAACTTTTCCTCCTAAATCCTCTATTATTTGAGATGTTTTAGGAGCTATTACATAACAATCTTTATTTTTCCATTCTTGATTAAATGAATCTAAAGAATAAACTGCATTTTTTGAAGTAAAAATTAAAGCATCATATTTTGATAAATCAATATTTGATTTAATATATTCTATGTGAAAAACTTCTAAATTTTCCACATCTGAATATTTCTGATTATTCAAAAGATATATTTTTGCCATATTATAACTTCTTATTTAGTATCTCTTTCTAGATATTCTTCATCACCCATTTTATCATGTTTTCCACGAGCTATTACGTGAATTGGTGTTCCTTCAAAATTAAAATTATCTCTTAAGTAATTAATTAAATATCTTTTATATGTAAAGTGTAAAAGATTTGGTTTATTCATAACTAACGCAATTCTTGGTGGTTTTATATCAAATTGAGTTGTATAATAAATTCTTAAATATGCACCATTTGGACTAGGAAGTGAATGTTTCATAACAGCTTCTTCAATTACTCTATGTAATTTTGAAGTTGGAATTCTTTGAGTATAGTTATTAAAGATTTCTATAATTTTATCTTTTAATCTTTCAATACTTCTCCCCGTTTTTGCAGAAACTGCAATAATTGGAGCATAAGATAAAAATCTGAATCTTCTTCTAATTTCTTCTTCCATTTTTTGGAATGTATCCATATTTTCATCCCATTTATTTAGAACAACAATCGTTGCAAGTCCGTATTCATCAACAAGTCCTGCAATTTTTTCATCTAAATCAGAAAGTTCTTTTGAAGCATCTAAGATAACTAAAGCCATATTTGCTTTTTCAAGCATCTCTTTAGTTCTCATTAAAGCAAATTTCTCAATTCCTTCAATACTTCCTCTTCTTCTTAAACCTGCTGTGTCTACGAAAGTTACATTTTTTTCTTTGTATTCAAAAGATTCATCAACTGGGTCAATAGTTGTTCCTGCTATTGGAGAAACTACTGATCGCTCCGCGCCAACAATTGTATTTAAAATAGAAGATTTTCCTACGTTTACCTTTCCAATGATTGCAACTCTAATATTATTATCTATAACTTCATCTTCAATAATATCCTCTAAAACTGGTTCGAAATTACCATCTTCCTCGCTTGAAAAATCTTCATCATCATCAAAATCAGCTTCTCTTTGTCTTTTTAAAGCTTCTGCTTCTTCTAGCGCTACAGTTTCAAGATTAACTGGAAGATGTTGATAAATCCAGTCAAATAGATTTTTCGTTCCTCGATTGTGTGAAACAGAAACTCCGAAAAGATTTTCTTCTCCTATCCCAAACTCGAAAAATTCCCATAATCTTTCTAATTCTTTATCATTATCAATCTTATTTACAACTAAGGCTAACTCTTTTCCTAATCTTTGAAGCTCATAAAATAATTCTTTATCCTTATCATCAGGTATATTTTTACCATCAACCATAAAAAGTATTATATCAGCCTCTTTTGCCGTCTCAATAGCTTTTCTTTTTACATTTGAAAATATAGCATCATTAGTTTCGTCGATACCACCAGTATCAAGCATTAATGCTTTTCTATCTAATATTTCTATCTCATGTTTTCTAATGTCTCTTGTAGTTCCAGCTATATCAGATACAATTGCAATTCTTTTATTTGCAATTCTGTTAAATAGCGAAGATTTTCCTACATTTGGCTGCCCAATTAGAGCAATTTTTTTTAATGTTTTATCCATAAATTTTTTTAATCCTATTTTTTATCATAAACTAAAAAAGGTATTAGCCATTTATGCTAATACCTTTTCACTAACAAAAGCTTTTTTTAATATAATCCAAATTTACCTTGGATTGAACTTTTGTAAAGAACTCTCATAACATCATCTTTATCATAGAAAACTTTAAATTGTGCATCAGATGCTTTTAATTCTTCTAATGCTTCTTCAATATCCATTGGTTTATATGATGTTAATCTTACTGGAGTGATTTCATCTTCAAATTTTTCTAATTCAAGAGCAATTTGGTCTTGAATCTCAGTTGCAACAACCTCAGTTAATTTTGTAGCTTTGTGAGCTGCAATTTTATCATGGTGTCTTCTTAAAACTTTTGATACTCTATCAACAGATATATCAATAGCAGCATATAAATCTTTATCTTTTTGTTTTACAACAATTGTATCTAAATGCGCAATGTTTAAAGTAAATTCAAAAGAAAAAGCTTTTTTACCATGTTTTTCATCTTGAGCTATAATTGCATTCACAGAAATAATGTCTAAGTTATATTTTTTAAATACTTCTACTGAGCTATTAATGTAATCTTTAATTGAATCTGTTAAATCTATGTGTCTTCCTACAATACTTGTATTCATAACATACTCCTTATAATAATTTATTTATTCTAACATAAAAAAAGTAAATTTGATATAAACACTATAAAATAAGTATTGTAAAACTAAAAATTTGATAAATATTATTAATTTTGTATGATGAATACTAGTAAATTTTTGTGTTTAAAAATCGTTACAAAAAAATATTCGCTCCAAAATTCGCTCCAATTTTTTTAATTTTATTTAATCTTGTTTCTTCATCTTCTTTTATAAATTTTGTGTAGTGTTTTATTGTTATTGAAATATCAATATGTCCTAAAGTCTTGCTTACCCAAATTATATCTTCCCCTTGACTGATAAGATGTGAAGCAAATGTATGTCTTAAATTATATAATGGTCTATAGTTTATTGCTAATTTTTCTACTAGTTCTTTAAATTTTCTTCCAATAACACTATGAGAATAAATATGTTCGCCTTTTGAATTTATAAAAACATATTTATAATTTTTAGATAATTTCAATTGCTCATTTAATGCAAGTTCTGCAAGTGGTAACATATCTATCTTTCTTACACTCGAAACAGTTTTAGGTAAACCTACTTTACCATTTGTGATAGTTTTATTTATTAATATTTGTTTTTTCTCAAAATCTATATCTTTCCATGTCAGAGCAATAATTTCTCCAGGTCTAATGCCAGATGAAAACATCAACAAAATAAAATTTTTTAAATAATCTTCGCTATTTTCAATTATAATTTTTATTTCTTCATTTGAAAAAGGGTATATTTCATCATCATCTGATATTTTAAATTCTTTTATTATTTTAGGTGAAGAAACCAATGATAATGGATTAGTTTTTATAATTTCATTTTTGACAGCTTCATTCAATATTGAAAAAAAAATTGAACGATATTTTTGTATAGTTGTAGCTTTATATTTTTTTGATACAAGATTATTTTGCCATTTTTCTAAATCAATTGGTTTGATTGAAATTATTTTTTTATTACCAAAATGAGGTTTAATTTTATTATTATAATATAAAATAGTTCTATAATATGTGTGTTCTCTTACTCTACTTTTATAAATTTCAAAATAGTTATCTACAAAATCATTCAAAATTAAATCTTCATTATTGATACTATCGTCTTCCTTGATCTTCCCTCCTACAAAATTAACAATAGCGGGAATTATTTCTTTTTTCACTATAACTAGGTTAGCAGCTGTAGCAGGAAGTTTTGTACTTCTTTTAATAATATTACCATCTTTGGGATTCTTAAATGATATTTGCCAAATACTATATTTTTCAAAAATATTGAAAACATATTCCAAATAATTAACTTTTTCTCTTTTTACTTTAGACACTGTAAACTTCTTAAAATATTTGTAGCACTTGGATTTAAATATTCTTTCTCTTGAATATTTTTCTTTTCTTTGTTTTTAGATTTCTCTTGGTGATTTATAATTCCATTTGTTATGTATTTAATTCTCCCATCATTGTCAATGGTATACTCAACACCTTCTTCAAATTTTCCATTTTTTATCCAATAATCAATAGTTCTATCTGTAACTCCAAAATAATTTGCAACAGACTTTTTTGTAGGGAATGATTCTTTAAGACCCTGTAAAAGTTGTATTATTGTGTCCATTTTCCTATCAAGATTTTCTACTTTATCTTCTAGTGCCATTTTTCAATCCTATTAACAAATTAAACAAAATCTTTATAAATTTTATCTTTCGATAAATCATAAAGTTTAGATATTGCATTTCCAAATAAAACTGGTTCTTTATCTTCTAATCCTACTAAAACTCCAAAAGATTTAATTTTTCTATAAATATCTTCAGTAATAGATATTTTTACAATTCTTAATTTATTATCTTGATTTTCGCAGATATTCTCCAATGCTTCAATTTTTCTATTATTATCTTCAAGTTCCATTGATTTTTCCATAAATATTCCTTAATCTTTAATATATTGTAATATTAATACATTATATATTAATATTACATTAATATGAATAATAATTGTATACATTAAGTATATAAATCTTATAATACAACATTATATTTTATTCATATATATACATAATTGTTAGAAGAGTTTATTATATAAAGAACAAATATTAAATATCAATACACCATTATTATATATAATGATGTAGTGTATTAATATTAATTCATAAATGGAGTTAAAAATGGAAAATAAAGATTTTAATGAATTTGAAAAATATGTAAAAGAGTTTTACATTCAGTTAAAAATGACTAATAAATCAAAAAACACGATAAATTCCTATAAAAACACTTTAAATGCATTTTTATCTTATATAAAAGAATCATTTGATGAATTTGAGTTAAAAAAAGTGAAAAAAGTTACAATAATGAATTTTTTTGAATTTAAGAATTTTAATTTAGATAAACAAGGTGAAATCTCTCCAAATACTAAAAAACTAATTTATACTCAATTAAAAACATTTTTTAAATACATCGAAGATGAAAATGAAAGTAATTTCTATGATTTTAGTAAATTGTTTGATTTTAAGATAAATATTCCAAAAAGAATACCAAAGGGACTAGATGATGCTGAAAAAGATAAATTACTTAAATATTTAGAGAAATTAAATACAAATAGCAATAGCATAACAGATTATAGAAATTCATTGATTGTAAAACTATTTTTTTATTGCGGTCTTAGAAAACAAGAAATGATAAATTTAAAAATTTCAGATTTTGTGGATGAAGATGATTTTTTTGCACTATACATAATTGGTAAAGGTAATAAAGAAAGGGAATTGTTTGTAAAAAAAATGCTTATTGAATTTGAACTTAATGAACTAAAGGAAAAAGGCTTTGATTTTATTTGCAAAACTTCTACGGGAAAAATAATGGACGGTTCTCAAGTATATAGAATGATACAATATATTTACAATAAACTTAAAATAAAAGCTAATGTTCATGATTTAAGACATACTTTTGCAAAAACATTATCTTACAACAATGTCGATATTACTGTTATAAAAGAACTCTTAGGGCATAGTTCTATTCAAACAACTGCTATTTATACAAACCCGTCAAGAAAAAGAATTAAAAGTTGTGTTAGCGAAGTTTTTTAAGTTAGCACTATACAACCAATAAGTGATATTTCTTATACGGGTTTTATATTAGGAGCAGATAGATGAACACAAATGAAATTCAAGAAAAGACAACTGAATTGGAAAAAACTATTACAGTGATAGAATTGTGTATTACTAGATTACATGAAAACAATTCTAATACATTACAGGTGGCTCATACATTAGAACTAGCAAATAATAACCTAGTTTTAATAAAGAAAGTGTTCGATAAAAATAAAAGTTTTAAATATATAAAAGGAGAAAAAATATGATTGAAGGCTTGATACCTTTTTTTGTTATAGGTGGCATGTTGTATATGTTTTTTAAAGGAAGAAGTAAAAAAAATAGTTATTATGAAAATGCTAATTTAATAGAAAAAGAAGTTTTTGGACTAAAAAAAGAAATTATGTGTGTAACATCTTCAAAAATTTATGCTAAAGAAATAGTAAAAACATTTGGAAGTGTAAAGGGTACTTCAAAATCAATAATAAATACAGATACAAAAATCGCAGATAATGAAGCAATGTATGAGATGTTAATAGAAGCAAAAATATTAGGTGCAAACGCAATTATAGATTTAAAAATGAATACTCCAACATTTGAACTTAGTGGTTCCAAATGGCAAACGAGTCAGATTATATATACTGGAACAGCAGTGCAAATAATTGATGTTGATATACCCTAAGATGTTTAGCATACATAAATGTTACAATAAGTGGCGATTAATAAGCTTCTCTGGAGACCATTAAATATTCCCCTGTCATCTTCAAGCAAATACTGTTTCAATTATTGAATATTTACAAATTAACACGGAATTTCTAACACTCCCGTTTTTGCTAACAGAAAGCTTGTTCAAAATAGAGTTGAGATTTGGAACATCTTCAATGATATAATGGATTTTTAAATTTCTTAGAGTTAATGATACGATAAATATAGTTTTTCATACCGTTATTTGGCATGTAAAACTTGCTTTTTCATACCAATTTAGTTAAAATGATTCTATGAAAAAACAAAAATGGATTTGGGAATACGAAGAGTATCCTAATTTTAAATATGATAAAGATAGATTATCACTAATATTAAGAGATATTGCATATGAGCAAGGTAAACTAAAAGCTTTTATGCTTTTAATGGACCAAGAAAGTACAAAATACTCTTTAGCTAGTACCCTTGAAAATGAGATAATAGCCAGTTGTCAAATTGAAGGAGAAATATTAAATAGACAAAGTGTACGATCCTCTATTAAACAAAAACTTGGACTTGAATCTCATGAACATTATAATGCTATTAGGAAAGAAGCCAACTATGTTGAAATATTAATTGATGTTAATACACATTATAACGAAGCTTTAAATTTAGAAAAAATATTTGGTTGGCATCATGCAATGTTTGAAAAGGGTTACAGTGGATTTTCTAAAATAAAAGTAGCTCAATTCAGAGGCATTGGCTCTATGCAAGTTGTCTCAGGTGATTATGGAAAGGAAAAAATTCATTACGAAGCACCACCCTTTGATACATTAGAACAAGAAATGAATAGTTTTATCAAATGGTTTAATGAAACACCTAGTTCTTTAGAAAAAGCAGCAATTACACATCTTTGGTTTGTAATTATTCATCCTTTTGATGATGGAAATGGTCGTATAACTAGAGCTTTAACTGATAGAGTTTTATCCAAACTAGAAAAGTCTTCTTTTTCAAAAATTTATACTATGTCAAAGAGTATCTATGAAGATAGAAAAGGATACTATAATGCACTAGACAAAACAACAGGTAGATTTCAAAAAGACGAGCCATTAGATATTACATATTGGATGGAATGGTTTTTCAAAACTCTACATAACGCTTTATTGGATGCCCAAAAACAACTATCATACATTGTTGATAAAACAAAGTTCTGGGATGCTCATAGGGGCGATGAATTAAATGCTAGACAAATTAAGGTATTAAATAAACTTTTAGATATAGGTAATGAAAATTTTAAAGGTGATTTAACAAAGAAAAAATATGTAAAAATTGCTAATACAGCAGAAACTAATGCATCAAGAGACCTAGCAGACTTACTTGAAAAAGCTTGCATCAAAAAAGTTGAAGGTACTTCAGGTAAAGGTACTAAATATACGATAAATCATAAAACTTGATATTAATGAAGTAGTTAAATTGACTACTTCTTCTTAACCACATCTTTAATTGCTCTATAGATTGTATTACGAGCTACATGAAAAATCTTGGATAAGAAGGGACTGTTAAAAAATCTGTAGCAAAGAACACCTCCCCCTATCCTATTTTTTATCTTTAACCTCTTCTATCTTTTGTTTTTGTTGATTTTGATTTGGTGTATATATTTTAGTTGTTTCTTCTATTCCTTTTGTTCCTGGTTCAAAATCAAAATTCCCATCACTCTTTGAGTTTGGTGTTTGAGTTGTTGGGGCATTAGCAACTTGATTATTTGGTTGAATTTGATTTACAAAATTCCCATCACTCTTCGAGTCATAAATTTGATTCAATTTATTAGTAGTATCTTTATCCCAATCATCGAATTTAATCATTTTTCCAATATCTTCTTTTGGAAGATTCTCAACCTTATTCCAGTCTCTGACACTACTATTGCCAAATCTGTTATAATCAACAGCCCCATTATCATTAAGTTTATAAACCAGATCTCTTGAAGTTTCTTTGTTTGAATTAGGATTGTTCCAGTTTCCAGCATTTTCTCCATCAGGATTAATTTTTGTTGTATTTGCACTATATGTGCTATTTAAATTATCAATTAAATTTCTTGAATTTGGATTCTCATTTAATACTTTATCTGCAAGATTATGCCCTCCTATTGCAACATTCTGTCCTTTTTGAACAAGAGAATCCATTGCATGATTTCCTATTCCTTCATTTTTTGATTTATTATAAACTTTATTCAATTCGTTTAATTCATTTTTAGAAGTATCACTTCCATCATATATCTTGCCATTCTCAATACTCTTACTAACATTACTACCAAAAACAATGTCCTCTTCATTGTTACTCAATTTAAGAGCTTCTTTTTTCATAGTAACTTCATTTTTTAAATGTTCAGGTTTATAAAATTGACTATCGTTAATATCCAGATTTTGATTTTGTACACCATTGAAATTAGGACCGTTCTGAACTTGAGAAGTTACACCATTTCCAACACCATATAAATTGCCAGTGTGAATACTATCTTTTTGTCTGATTATATTTTCCATAGTATTATCAATATTTGAACCATTTCTCAATCCGTTGTTAATAGCTGACTCTAATTGTTTAGGTATTAAATCTCTACTTGCAGAAATCTTTTCTTCATCACTCATATTTTTAGATAATGATGATTCAAAAGAACTTTTTGCAGAACCAGATAGTTGAATGTTTTCTGTTTTCCCATCAGATGTTTTAAAAGATAAACCTCCATCATTACTATAATGTAACCCTAGTCCTAATCCTGCATTTGCACCTACTCCAGTACCTTTTGCAAATAACCAACCTGCTAATTGATCTTGTGTGTTAATCTGTACTCTACCACTTGCATCTGTTTTTAGGGCTTGTGATTGATTTTTTGCTTTATCTAATGCTTCAGATTGAGAAAATCCTTTTGACCAAGAATCAGTTAATTCATTTGCTGTTTTATTTGCTGTAGAAGCAGAGTAAGTAGTTGAAGAACTATTTGATTTATTTAAATCTACTCCGTTCACTTTCCCATCTGTAATTTCAGCCTGATTTGATTTAGCATTATATATTCCTGAAACAAATGAACCATTATCTTGCCCAGATGTCCATTTGAAATTTTTATCAATTCCGTTTTCCATAGTTGTAGATTCAAGTTTATTTCCAACTGAATCTACCATTGTTCTTTTATGTTCCATTCCACCTTTGAAAGTAGATTCTATTGATTCTCCATTTTTTGTTTTCACATCCAAAGAAGCATCCAATAGTGATATCTTCCCATTTTTGTCTTGAGTATATGTGCTTCCAGACAAAATATTTCCATTAACATTATCACCGCTAACTGACATTGTTCCAGTAGCTTGATAAATTTGATTACCTTTCATATCTTTTCCAACAGCTTGTGAATCTCCAGATATAGAATTAAAACCAAGTTCTTTACCCATTCCTGACATTAAATTATTATAAGATTGATTAGCAGAAAGCCCTCCATTTATAAATTGTGTACCACTTTGTGTGGAAACATTATTCATTCTATTAGATTGATTACCTTGATTAAAGGTAGAAATATCATCCCACCTCATAGAGTTTCCCATAACTGTACTTGCAGCCGCATTAACACTATTAGCACTATAAGAATTATGTCCTACATTACCAAAACTCATATTTCCTTTACCCATGTCTCCACCAACAGCACTTGAAGTTCTATCAAGTTTTGTAGTCATAGCATTGTTTAAACTAGCAAGTGCTGATAAACTAAAGCCTGTAACAATAATTAATGCAATAGTTGGGATTGTCCAATACATTGAACTAGCCATATTTATATAATCCATTGTAGTAGAATCTACAAGTCCCCTTGTGGCAAATTTAATATCTCCATAACCTGATAAGGCACCTTGTGCTTTTGTTATTATTATATGATTTAATATAACATCTCCAAAATGCCAAGAAGCTAACCATGCTAACATCATGATGTATCCTATCAAGGTTTTAAAACCAATTGGTGTTACCATTAATAACATTAATAATGGTGTTAAACCTATTACAACTATTGTCAATATACCTTTAATTAAAGGGATATATTTAGTTCCCAATATTCCTGAAACAATCATTTGTGCAGATGCGGCAGAACTAGCACTAGCACTGTGAAAAGCAGTATTGTTTAAATCCGCACCATTTAAAGTAGCATAATTTCTGAAGTTTTCTGAGAAAGTGTTAATGGCTGTATTTTGAAGTAACATTTGGGAAGCTGTTTTTGAACTATTTAATAAATATTGATTTGCTATACCCAGCTGACTCGAAACAGCACTAGCACTTAACATACCTAATGATTTACCTAAATACTCCATTCCCACACCACCAACTCCAACATAATTTTGCAATTCAGTATTTATAAACATGTATGAATCTATACAAGTTTTTAAACTAGTATTATTAGAAGAATCCACATACAACATAAAAGTTGCAGGGGAAGTATTACCCATATAAGCCCAAACATTATCTGAATAAATAAGAGTTCTATAATCTTTATAACCATTTTCAAGGTCTGGAATTACACATTCTTGAATATAGTTACTTAAATTCTGATACAAATGAGGAGTAACAATTTGGTGTTTTGTAGATTGACTAAATATAGAAAGAGGTGTAAAGAAACCGCTATTGCTATATTTCATTCCATCAGGTATTGATGTAGCTGTTTCATAAATTGCACCCATTCTATATTCAAGTGTAGAAAAAAAGCCTAAAGGCCAACCAACTGCCCATGGAACATCTGTTACTAATCCTGAATTTGAATTGTCTGCTTTATCATCAACATAAATATCTATTTTAGCCGTAACAAAAACTGTATACACTCCCATGCTTAATAAAAGAATTTTAGGTAATTTTAAAAAGTCAGGGTTTGGTGTCACCATCATAAAAAGTCCCGAAATCATAGAAATAATAAGAGCTACCTTCCAAACATCATTAAATTCATTCACTGAAAACACATATTTAACTACTTTAAGTGTTTCCAACATTAAATCACCATAGCCCCAAGCATAAGCTTTTTCTGCTGCAAAAAGAAAACTAGAAAGTGTAAACAATAATAGTAGTATTCTCTTTAACATTATAAGCTCCCTTTAGGCTCTAAATAGTTAATAATTTGCTCCAATTGAGTACTATTAGCTTTTTTTTGTATTTCTTTTAAATGCCAAATAAAACTCCAATCACCACAAGACTTGAATATTTCCTGTGCATTAAAGTTCTTATCATTTCCCTCTGAAATCGTTAAATCTTTAGTTTGAGTGTTTTGGGCAAAAACTACACAAGGAGCTTGAGTAATATTATATTTTCTAAAAAGAAGTGGATCTATTATTATATTTGGATTGATTTCATTGTTTTTATCATATTGTTTTATTTTTAAAACAAATTCAGCCGTTGGAGCTATTTTTGAACAATTACCACCTATACAACCTCTTAAAACCATACTAGTATTAATAAGTTTTTTATTGTGTATTAATTTTCCATAAGTATGCCATATATCAAAAGGTACACTTTCACTCATAAAAATATAAATTCTATTATTTAAAATAAAATCTTTCAGATTTATTTCTTTTTGTATTTTCAAACCATTTTCCATCGTAAAATTTTTTAGTTCTACTTTTTCTCCATGTATTCTTCTGCTTTCTATGTCAACATTTTTTAAAGCACTTTTATAAATTTCAGAAATACTATCATTAAATTTTTCTTTGTCTATATTTTTCTGGATAGGCTCTAAGTTAATATCTTGAGCCTTTATAAAAGCATTATTTTCTAACTCTTTTACAATATCAAATTTGTCAGCTAATAAAAAACTAGTTGACAATAATCCAACTAATAATAATTTGTTATAAAGCACAACAATTCCTTTTTTTATAAGTTATAATAGACCATACATGAGAATTAATAACTGGTACATCTAGCCCAGGTGACCAAATCATTCCTGTTCTGCCAATAGGTATTCTAAATGGATGTGTCATTAATGGAAAAACAGGATACATGGTATATTGACTTTTTCTCATAATAGGCATTGGATATTTTCCACAAAGACCCAAATCACCAATACTCCCCCAGAGCATAAACTGCCTATGAAGCTTAAATAATGTTTTAGAAGCTATAGACATAGCTGCTTCAGGTGAAGAAACTCCACTTGTTGACTTTGTAAGCGGAAATGTTTGATTCCAACTACCAAAGCACCAATAAAGAGGATCTAAAGGAAAGCCTATTTGTGATGTTACAGCATCTGGAATACAAGCAAATTGAGCTATTGGATTTGCAAATAAAAATGCATCTGGATTTACTACAATAGACCACATATCATTTTGCCACAATGGATCAATAGTTGACAAATAGGCTATATCTATACTTCCATCTAGGTCCATACATAATATATCGAGAAAAAGACTAAGCATTTTAAACAAAGGGTATTTTATATAGGTAATTTGATACGATTCTTTATTTTGAGTATTAGATTTATTTATTTCTTGAAATGAACTTCCTGCAACAACTCCGATTGGCAAACTCATACCTAGTGTAGGAACACAATTAGGTATACTTGAAACATCAATTAAAGCATTTGGCTCCCACAATTCTATAGGAATACCTATTCTTGGAAAAGGTGTAGGACAATAACAAATAGGTGAAGATTTACCAGAAATATCTTCTAGCCCCATTGATGGAGTAATTGATACACCTGCAATTTTTATTGGTAATATATTATAAATAGTCGTAATAGTATTCTTAAGTATAGTAACAGCACTTGTAGGACCACCAATTGAAGCATTACAAGCTGCAACAGCAGCTGGTGTTCCAACTGCATTTGCGTTTGTGTATAAACTCAATAAAAAGGCTAAACTAATTATTATTTTTTTAATCATCATCAACCAATACCTCTTCAATAGCAATTCTTTTTTTCTCCTTGTCTATGTAAATGATAGAAACTGTATGTTCAACTTGAAATTTATCTTTCATTTCTGTTGTTAAAAAATAAACTTTTGAGTTAAAATCTGTTTGCTTTAAATCTTTATTTTTACACCCTGAATTTACGAGCATATAATCTTTAAGATTTTGCTCATAATCTTCAATTAATTTCTTTACATATTTTGATTCATTGTTGTCACAAGGATTAAAAACGATAAAATCAGGAGGCATAATATTCATATAATCAATAGGATTGAATGTATATCCTTTTTTATATAACACACCCTCCTGTTTACCAAATCGGTTGTATTTTGGTATATCTTTATCAAGAGTATAAGATGGGTCTATGTATTTAATTCTATTTATTTTAGCTTTTGAAACTATTTCACCTGTTATATTTTCAATCTTTTCAACTATTATTTTCTTTTGCTCTTCCATTTTTCTTTCTATTTCAGGGGCTTTGTTTTCAATTTCTGAAATCAAATCTTGTTCTATAATTTCATAAGTATTATTTGAAAAAGCATAAAGTGTTAATACTGTTATACTTAGTACAATTTTCTTTAATCTCATCTTTTTACTCCTCTATTTTAGAAAAATGGTTTAGCTTTTCTTAATATTTGAGATTTATCAATAAATCCAAAATATTTACTGTCATAGCTTAAAATATGTTCACCTGAAACAAAATATTTATCTTTTGGAATAATTCCATTAAATATAAAATTCTCTACAGGTTTATGTTCTCCATCAAAATAACTTGCTGTACCTATATAATTTTCATTACAAAAATAGTCTCTATTTTTAACTTTTAAAAAATCACCTTCTTTACAAACTATTTTTTTTAAATATTTTATGTCAGAATTATTCATGTATTTATTTTTTGGAGGATTAAATAATATATAATTAGTATTTATTGTTAAATCACTATATGTAATCCAAACTTTTTGTGGCAAACTTTCTTGTTGTGTTATATCAATTCTTATAGGCATTTTTTCATATAAAAGGGGAATTATAAACAGTAATCCAATAAGCAAGTAAAATAACTTACTTTTAAAAATTACTTCAATATTACTTTTAGTTAACATAATTTTTCACAGCTTGAGTAATAGAAATAAAATTATTTTTATTTGTTTTAACAACTGCTTCCTCAATAAGTAAAATATCTTTTCCATTAGAAAAATAATCTAAAGCATTTTGTATTTTTAACATCCTTTCTTCTACTTTTTTTAAATATTCTTCTTGTGAAAGTTTGCCATCTAAAAATTTTTGATATTCATCATCATTTTCATCATTTATTACTGACATCATTGATACGGTTTTTACTTTTGGTATAAAATACTTATCTAAGATATATATAATTGCAAAACTTGAGGCTACAGAAATAAAAAACATTACAGCTAATATCACTATCCAATCATTTCTTTTCATCTTTATCTTTCCTTTTATCTTTGGGTGTTTTTTTTAGAGTATTCAAGTGCTTTTACAGCTTCAAGTCTTGTATATCCTTGCTCAACAAATGAATTTATTATCATTCTATCTTCGGCATTTGTAAACAACATTGCTTGTAAAAATTTATTTAGAACAATTCTTGCTTTTGCTCTAAATTTATCAGTTATTACATATACTTCGCCATACTCTCCATCAACGGGAGCTAAACTATCAAATATTGAATATTCATAATCTGTCATTGGATACAATCCCGATTGTTTTATTTTTTCTCTTGATGTTGATTTTTGCATTAAAAAGAAATTGTAATAACTGTTATCAATTATTACTCTTCCTGCTTTTGAATACGAACCTCCATCTCCTAACAAATCTTCATAAGATTGAGTACCCACTATCATAGAAGCCCCATGCTTTCTAAATCTTCTATATGCTTGTTCAATAAACATTTCTATATGCTCAGATTTTCCTAAAAATTTATGTGCTTCATCCATAATTACAATATTCTTTTTGTCTTGGTTTGCTTTGTTTAGTTCTGCTAGATATATCTCTTTTGAAATTTGAAATGTTAAAACCATTAGTACTGGATTTAGTAAATCTGGCATCATTTCCAATTGTCCACATTCTAAAACAATTAAATCTTTTTCAAAAGAAACTGATGACTTTCCATTTAAAACTTTGCCGTAGAGCTTTCCTGTTGAGAACAAACTTAAGTGACTAATAAAATCTCTAACTCTTGAATCTTGAATATTTTCATTTATAATTTCCAATTCTTTAATAATAGAGTCCACACAGCTATCAATACCATGTAAATCATAACTTTTTTCAATTGCATCGTTTAGATGAAGCTTCATTAGTTTTTCCCATTCATCTGATAGGTTTTTAGATTTTGGCAACCCTATTAAAAGATATAAAGAAACAATAAATTCCATATATTCATCTAGCATTTCTTTAGTAGTTATTGATGTAAAAGGATTTAAAGAAACAGGATCGTTCTTATCAAATTCAATGTATTGACCACCAAAGGATTCACACATATTTTTATATGAACCTCCAATATCAATAATCCAAATTTTATTGTTTGCTATGTAATAATTTAAAGCTAACCATTGTAACCATACAGATTTTCCTGAACCTGTCATTCCAATAGTAAAAGCATTAAATCCACCTGCTTTGTTTGCAAATAAATCCAAACCAAACAATTGACCTTTAGAAGATATAAGAGGTACTTTGATTTTTTGCCCCAAAAACTCGCCACACACAGGCATTAATTCTGCAATATTTTCTGCAAAAACAATTCTTCCTCTTTCATTACCTAAAAATTGCTGTACATAGCTGTCATATCCTAATGGAAGCATTGACAATAATGATGGTAAAACTACATAATTATCTTCTTCTAATCCAAAACTTAGAGTTTTAAAATAGGCTTTTGTTCTACCAAAAGCATTATTAACTTGTTCACTAGTATCACCATATATTGCTATTTGCATTGTAAAATAATATGGGATAGAACCTTTTTGAAGTTTTTCCATTCCATAGTTCAAATCTTTATGAATTAGTTTTAATTTAGGAAATAAAGAATAAGGCATTTGTTGTGAATTAGTAGCTGCTGCTGATCTAAATATTTTTTCTTTTCCATCTTTATCATTTAATTTTTTAATGTTCATTGAAATTATAAAAGGTGTAGAATGATTTTGATTGGTTAAGATATTGCCACTATATTTGATTATATCTCCTAGTTTCCAATCCTCTGGATATTCTTTAACACTTAAAGTTTTTATATATTTCTTATCACAAACAATTTCTTTACTTTTTACCTCTACTGTATTATCGTTAGCAAATAAAAAATTATTAAAATCAGAACCATCCCATTTTGGAGTATCTCTAAAATCATGATTTTGATTTAATACTTCATAAAAGAATTTTATTAGTTTATTTGGTTTTATATGTTCTGGCATTAATCCAGCTTGTCTTAAAGAACCTGCAAGTTGTGATTTTATTGTTAACAAATCTAAATATTTTTTTCTTAATTCGTAATTATTTATTTTTCTATCATTCTCAACATCTTTAGCCAAGTTTTCTTTTTTAAAGATTTTAGAAAATGATTTTGTATTTAGTTTAAAAATATCGCCAAATAGAGAAGTAGTGTTTTCCTTGCCACCTATTTTTACTGTTAGTATAAGTCTAAAATTCCTTAGTGGTGAATTGTAAGTAGCTGTAATATCTTCTTTTACTTTTTTTTCTAAAAAAGTTTTATAGGTTTTAGTTAATTCTTTTGCTAAAGGCTCATTTCTAGTATTTAAATGCTCCCATGAATCAACCATATCAGTTACATTAGGGCTACCAAAAAGTAGAACTTGCACATAAGCATTTTGAGGCAATACTTGTAGTGCAGATAACAATGAATTTACACTGTTTTCGCTTGAATAAATTAGAGGACTACAATCATATATTAAGCCAAATCCCCCATCATTGGTTATCCATATTTTATTTTTATTGTCATAATCAATAATAGGAAGATAATCTGTAATCTTCTCTCTATCATACATTTTTGACCATTCTCCTAAAGATAAATTGCTCATAAAATCATCCTTTTACTTTAATGGGGTTAAAGTTTTTGGATTAGATTGTCTATCTTGACCATTTAGATACTCACCTAAAATCCATCTTCCATCATCTACTTTTACAAAATGAAAATTTTCAGTTTGAAGATTCATGTCTTCGTCTACATAAGGCATCACAAGAACTCTAAGTATTTTATCTGGAGTCTTAACTGGCATTTTTGGAGAATACATTGTTTCGCTCAAAAAAGCTTTCCTCTGTTTTTCATATAAAGAATCAGCTTTTATAATTTTTTCTTGAGGAACAATTTTTCTCAGACTTGAATTATCATTATTTTGTTTTGTTGCACAACCTGTAAAAAGAAACAGTCCACTCAAAGTTGCGATTACTAATATTTGTTTTTTCATTTTTTATATCTCCTATCTTTGTTGTTCTAGTATAGTTATTTCATAAACATCGGATACACTTCCACAATATCCTGAACCCTTACCTGAATTACATAATGGGTCTTCTTCGTAAGGCATAAATACTTTTCCACTACAACCCGTAAACAAATATAGAATAAATACTGTAGATATTGATATTTTTATTGTTTTCAATTTAATTTTCTCCTTCAGATATTTCTTCTAATACAACAGTTTTATTAAACATCACATCCCCCTGTCTACCAACATTTATTTCAATTATTGAAAACATTTGATCATTTAGTTTTAAATAATACTCACTAAGTTTTTTAGCACCTTCTCCAATGCCAGAATATATTCCAACTTGTGTTGCTTTGTTAGGATCTATAGTAGATGTAACCCCTAAACCAGATGTATTTACAGAAGATGAAGACTCTTTAAAAACTTGTCCCATTCCCTCAACAAATCCAGCAGCCATTGTTCTAGCTAGTATTGCTCCTTGTTTTGTAACTACTCTTCCACTTAATCCGATTTTTCCATCTTCACCAGTTACAAATCCTACTACTTCACCTTTACTTTCGTATGTTGTACCATCGTTTGCAATGCAAATCAAATTTTCAACTCTTATTATTGCTCTTTCACTTGATAACTCTCCATATCCACCTGCAGTTGCCCTACACTCTTTTATATCAGATTTATATTTATTGGGAAGATTTGCATTATGTGTAATTCTTAAAATTACAGGATGTGGCTCATTTTTTGCATTTGCATTTGCAGGTGCATCAAGTCCATTGAGCAAAGTTGCTTTTACAAAACTTCCTGCAGGAATAGTAATTTTTTTCTTTTTCTTTTCTTTTTGTTGCTCTTTATTTTGTAATAAATCATTATCTTCAGAATTTTGTATATTGTTATCAACTACTAAAAGATTATCTTCCACTTTTATTTCTATTTTTGAAGTTTCAGTTGTTTCATTTTGTTGACTATTTAAATTATTTTCAATTGTTTCTAAAGGAGGAATAGCTATGTCTAAGCTATTTAATATATTATTTGATGGATTATTATTTGTAAATTGTTCATTTTTTTTCTCAAATTCTTTTTTATTTTTTTCATCTAAAACTCGTATTAATTCTTTTAATTGCTTTTCTGTTTCTATTTGTTTTTGCTGAATAGAAGTTAATTCTTTTCCATAAGTTTCTTTAAATGAATCTTTTTCAATTTTGTCTGAATCAATATATTTAACTTTTGGCATTTCCAGTTGCTTTATTTCTTTTTGTTTTTGTGCATCACCACTTAGCAAAGAACTTCCCACAACAATAACGATAAATCCAGCAACTAATGCTGTTGCACTAATTAAGAGTTGTTTCTTTTTTGTTGGTTCAAATTTTTCTTTCATTTTAAAAATTCCTCACTAACAAACAATTCTTCAATCTTCGGATTATGCTTATCTTTTAATGCTTCTTTTTCATCCTTGTTATTTAAATCTTCTAATGATCTAAAAAAGTTTTGTTTTTTTTCTTCTATTGTAATTGGATCTGGAGTAGCGTTTGAAACAACAAACAATCTAGCTTCTTCATTTTTTTGAAGATTTAATTCAGTTAAAGAAATAGCAAGGGGATTATTTGCTACAAAATTTATAAACATTTTTTCATCTAATTCAATATTTTCTAATGCAGTTATTTTATATTCATAAATCATATAATCATTACCTGTGTATGTTTTTATAGGTAAAAGCTCTAATTCATTGAATTTTATATATTTTGGAGGGAGTATTTTAGTTATGTAACCATCTGGTTCTTTTTCTTTGTAAACATCTTTTATAATATTTATTACAGTTTTTTCAAAAGGATTTGATTGTTCAAATCTTTTAGCTTTAATATTATTTTTTCTTGTACCATCATCAAAAAGAAGGATTGTTTGTGCGGAAATATCTTTTGGTATTAAATTTAACGAGTATATTTTTTGATTACATTCTAAATACACATCTCTATTAAATTCATTTATAACAGAATCAATAACAACATTGTTAGATCTTGTTATTACGGGTAATAATTTAATAAATGCATTTTCACCATCTTTTTGTATTGATATTTCTTTATCTTTAGAATATACAACCTTACCAAATTCGCCATTCTCACAAATTATTCTATTTACATCAGTTTTTGAAACATCTACAAATTTAAATGATAATGAATGTTCTATCTTTTTTAAATTATTATCAATTATTGAATTTGCACTCAAACTTGACGCAACCAAAAATAAAGTACTAAGTAAAACTTTATTATAGAGCATATTTATAATCCTTATGTTTTATTTATATATCAATTAAAACAGCAAAGAGGATTATTTTTGGAATGATTTATATTTTTTATTAAAATTAATAATATATTTTAATTTCACTTTTGATATTATTCCGCCTCAAAAATAAAGAGGTACGAATGACACAATTTGAAGAAATAAATACAAGAGCAGAATATTTTACAGAATATTTTTCTTTTGATGATAATTTTCCATTTGCTGTGCAAATATTAGATGAAAATGAATCAGAAATAGAAATTAAAGTCTTTCCAACAAAAGAAGAAGCTTTGATTTTTGAAAAAGAATACAACATATGATTTGAGAATTTTATATTTTTTTTCTCAATTCTTATGTTATAAAAAATAGGATTAAAAGTGAAACTAATAGAAAAGCAAAAAATAACCAATCTAATTTTGTAAACTTATCTAACATATCTAAACCCTTTTTGATAAAATAATATTTTAGCAAACAAATGACTCATAAATAACTCTTTTTTGATATAAATTAATTATTTACAAGTCTTTTAAGTTATTTTTGCTAATTTGAAATCAAAAACTCTGATTTAATAAAATTATTTGAATTTTCTTTCTTTGATAATTTAATATAATTCTTAATCAATTTTTTTTTGTAAATTTTATTGTATTCAGGTGTCATAGAATGATAAGAAGCTAAAACTTCCCAACTCCATTTGTCTTTATTTATTTTTATTTTTTCTTGAATTACTTTACATGCATTTTTGTATGAAGCATTTTTATCAAAATATGAAAACAATGGATATTTAAAACTATCATAATTAATCTGAAATAGACCAAGATCTAAATTTGTTATATTATTTCTAATTAAATCGGTTGAAATGTTTACACAATTTTGCAGATTTATACAATCTATTACCATTGTATCTTTTGTATTTCTTCCTCCAAGTGTTTTAGAAATCTTTTTAAATTTCTCTAAAGTAGAAGATTGATTTGTTCTTATTAAAAAAGGATAAGAGGCTTCATTTTCAGTAATTTTTACAGTTTTTAATAAAATATCAGGAACAATACATCTCTCATTTGCATTAATTAACTGAACTAAAACAAAAAGAAATGATATTGTTCTGAACAACATTATTTACTTACCTCAAAACCTTTAATAACTAATTTTTTGTTATTAACTTTATAATTGAATATTATTTGTACCTTTTTTTCTTCAATCATAATATTTCCAGTCATTGTTTTTAAAAGTCCTTCAACAGTAAAACTATTATTTTTGTGATTCGGTAATGTTTTTGAATAATAAAAAGCTTGATATATATTATCTTTTTTTATTCTGTCTGTTTCTTTAATCAAAAAATCTTTAACTGCTTTTATTTCATCAGGTTCACTACTAAAATAACCTTGTATTGAATCAAATGATTTGTTTACACTTGACGGACTTATTGTTAATAATGCATTGCTCAAATGTGCACCAATTTGTTCATAATAGCTAAAACTAAAAGTATCACCAACATTTTCAAACTCACTCGTTATATATGGAGGAGTAATAATAATTTTTGTATTTTTATTAGCAGTAACTAAATTTTCTATTAAATATAAATTTACAAGCACAAGAAGAAATGAAAAAATTTTAAATAAGTCTAGTTGTCTTAGATTTCTGTTGTATTCACCGAAAAATTTCATATATCCTCTTTTTCATCTTGTAAGTTCTCTACACCAACTCTCAGGAACTCTATTTTTTAATCCATAAAGTCCCAAATGGTATGCTAAATGTTTTTGATAACCAGCTTCCTTTTCTGAAGTAAGTTTAGTGCTTACTTTTAAAAAGATAATTCCTAAAATTAAAAACAAAAATGGATGGTCAGCTAAAACACCAAAAAAAACAAAAAATAAAACTTTCATAAAATCAGATAAATCCCACCACAATATTTGTGGTTCAGCATTTAAATATTTAGGTATATATCTTCCCTCCATAATTATCCTTAAATAGAAGAAAATTTATCTACTAAGTTATTAAAAGAACATTGCATACTAAAATAAGATTCAATAGAAAATGACTCAACCATTAATGCAGTGTATTTTGCATCAACTATGTCAGGTATTGTTCCCACACCCAAACCTACTAGCATCATAAATATTCCACCCAGAATAGAACCACCTTTAAATAGTATAATTGTAAGTCCCAAAAAAGCTACAGCAATTATTTTACCCCATGTTCCTTTCAGAGCGTTAGAAATATCTAAATACCATGCATTAACTTCACTTCCACCAGTTCCTGCAAAAGCTGAAACACCTAAAATACTAAATAAAATAACTAGTTTTAAAAATATTTTTTTATCCATTAATTACCTTTTTAATTGAATTTGATTGTTAATCTTAAAAAAGACACCTATATTTAAAGTAAACTCTAATGAGGTTAGTTAACTAATAATCTCTCCTTTTATGTTTAAATTTCTTATAACAATTAAAACAAGAGAAGATTAATTTTTTGGAATTTTTTTATTTTTTATCAAAATTTAGTATATTTTTTATGTTGAGCTATTAGTTTGAAGAGCAAGTAAAATCTTTTACAGCATCTTCAACTGCACTTGCAAAACCTATTGCCATTCCAGCTGCATTCATATTTAAATTACAACTGCATACATCAAGAACTGTTTCATTGCTTTCGGTTTGGCAAAAATAATTACTATTAGCTAACTGATTACATTTTTTAAATTCATATTCAATAGTACTAACTCCATCTTTCGTTGATGAATTTGAAGTACTATCTGTATATACTTGTGTATGAATAGTTTCTTTTTTAACCCTACAATACCTAATTTGACAATTTTCAAACTCTCCCAAATTAATATTTTGTGAAGTCCCATTAAAATCAGTATAATTTACTGTTGAACCAGTTTTATTAACTGAATCAAATGTTCTATTACTTTTACTAGCATCATATTGTAATGTTTGACTTCCGCAATCATAATGTCTTTTAATATAAAAATAACTATCATTTGAAGAAGAGTATATATTAGAAGAAATTCCAGTAATGTTTGAAACTTTTGATATATTATTGCCATTTGCACAAATTTGATACTCACTATTGAATATATTACATTGAATAGGTATTGAAAGCGATGTTAATGTATTGTTTAATATCCTATCAATACAATTTCTTCCAGAACTATCACAAATTTCTTCTCTGTTTATAGAACAGCTATAATTAGCTATACAATTATCTTTCATTTCTATTTTTATATTTCCATTATCATCTAAGTAAGGTTTTTTAATTACTGTACAAACTTGAGTATTTTTTATTGAAATATTATGATTTGCACCACCATTAATTGAATTAATAAGAGTATTATTTTGATTGCTTGTGACATAGTATAAACTATCATTCTTCTTGCCATCTTTCATTGCAACATCAGCAAGGTCTAAAGGTGGTATTGATTGAGAAGAATAATAGCTTGTTGGGTTAGTGTTCGTATAGTTATTTCCTAGATTTAAATCTTTACAACTAGTATTATTTTTAATATAAAGATAATAAGTTTTGTTGGATGAATCATAACGATTAATCCCTACTTGATAATTTGAAATTCCTGATGAACCTATTATTCCAATTATATCACCTGTTATCTTATCAGCTATGCTTTGACTATAACCACCAAATTGACATGCATTTGTAATACAATAACATCCTCCTAATTCACTCCTTGCAACTTCAATTAATGATATTTTTTTATTTGTAGTATTGAAATTATATTTGTAATGCTTTGAGTTATTAGACTTAAATCCTCCACTGCATATATTTTCTATTCCTGAAAATATAGTTGAATAGTCATAAGAACTTGTTGCATTTAAATCTTGATTAACTTGCACATTCAATACTCCATTTGATTGTGGTTGAAAGGTTAATTTTATACCCTCATTATTTTCAGCACAACTCTCTAATTTTGACGAAAATAATTTACTTCCATCAATAGTACTCAACTGACCACTTCCTTGCAATGGAGCAGATATATTAGAATTAATTTTACTTTTCGAGCCATATTTTGTAATAGCACTTTGTCCTGCAGAAGAACCACTATTCTTAGCATCAATTTTATCATTTGAAAAAGAAACAATTGAAAACAATATAAACACAAATCCAATAATTTTTTTCACAAAAAATCCTTATTTATTTATTGTTTCTAAAAACATTAAATTGTTAAGTAAATCTGGTTGAGTTCTCACCATTACAAGTTGTTTTAATTCTTTTGCTTTTTTTATAGACTCATTTCTATTCAACTTTGATAAAAAAGTTCTATATGAATCATTGTAAATCTTGAAACATACTCCTGCTGATTGTCTTGTAGCTTCTGACATTTCTTTTAAATATTCTCTAAGATCACCTTTATTTGTAATTGGAAGTTTTGTTGTTTGAGATGCATATGTATCAAGTTCTGAAACTCTTTTTTGTATTTCAAAAGATGCTTTAATTAGTAGTTCATATAATATTTGAGCAGATAACATGGTTGATAGTTCTTTACTACTATCATCAAGAACACTGAGTGTAAAATCATTATTTCCTAAAGTATTAAAAATTTTATAAACTGGAAAATCAAATCTACCCAAGAATTCTAATTCTTGAGTTGTAAGTGATGTTCTATTAATAATTTTACTTACTATAGATTTAACTTTATTAAAATATTCATTATGCAAAGTTCCTTTTGGAAATGTACTATTTGTAGATGATTCAATCTCATCTGAATCATTATAAATCGTAGGGAAATTATCAGTTTCTCCAATGAGTCGTTTTAAAATATTTTCAACATTTGTATTAAATGTTCTTATGTCATTTTTATCTCTCATTGCAGTTGTAAAATATGCCCTACTTCCTGTTTCAAGAGGAGGAAGAAAATTAATTACAGTTGGATTATCACTATTTGCTATTGAAATAATCTTTATGTCACCCGTTAGTGCTCTCAAAATGTTGTAATCTAACCCATTAATATATGAGATGTTGTTAAACATATACTTCAATAAATAATTATTTCCAGAGCTAACATTTGTTTGAGACAAAAACATTATTAATTTAGGTCTTCTTAAAGGGTCATTATTTCCTACACCAGCCAACCAATTATTTGATTTTTGTAGAAAGTCCGTTCCTGATTTCAAATAGTTTTCATTCATTCCTTTAAAAAAATTATTCGCACTATTGTTGGATAAATCATCTTTAGTATTATTTCCTACTATTGCTTCGAGAGCACTACTTCCTAATGCTGTTGCAGCCTGACAACTATCTAAACTCATATTATTAATTTGATTAGCCATCGATTGCAAAGCTTTTAAAGTTTCTGAACAAGATGGGCAAAGTGTTTTCAATGCTAAATCAAAAGCAACACCTGGAGCTGCTGCCATAATTCCTTCAGCAAACTTAACAAATTGCTCTTTGTCTAAAAAGCCTAGAGAACCAAAAACCATATCAATCCCACCACAACCAGCTTTTATTGATGGAGCTTTCACAGCAAAAGGAGTTAATTTTATATTTGGAACTTTCATTGTATATCCACCACCGAATAAAACAGTTCTATCATTTGTATTTAGAGTCCCTCCACTTTCTTTGACACTAACAACACCATCTGCGAAATTTTTCAAACTTGCATTTGAAAAACTAATTGTTAAGCAGATTATTAAAAAAATCTTTTTCATCATTTGAACAGCCCCTTTTATTTTAATATTCTAAATAATCTTGTGAGATCTTTTTAAAAGAATACAAACTTGCCAAAATCCCAGACTTTAAATCTTGTATAGTGTGTAATCCATTTCCGAATCTTGTTAATAATGGTTCGTCACCCTTGTCTCTATATAATAAAAAAAGGTCGGGAGTCTTTTGGACTTGATAATTAACTGCAAATTCTTTGTTTTTAGAAATATCAACTTCTTTAAATTCTACGCCAAATTCATTTTCAAATTCTTTTAAAAGAGGCATTTGCTCCTTACAATATGGACAAGTTGGAAGCGTCGCAACCAAAATAATCATATCTTTTCTGTGTTCAGATATAACTTTTCTTTGCTTTTCCCATAAATTAGTTCTTTTTGCATCTATGACAAGCCTACTATTCATTGATGTTTCACTAGCCCAATTTGATATTTCGGCATTTTGCTTTGTAACAAGATAATTTGTGTCCACAAAACCCATCGCTTGATTAGATATAAATTTTTGGAGTTTTTTGTATTCAACCATATTTTCTTGTGTAGGATAAACAACTGCAATATTTCTTGTATCAACTTCAAGTTGCAGAATTTCATCTGGATGCAACTTATCTAAAATTTCCCAAGGAATATAAGTTGTTGAGGGTATAGTTTTATATTCTTTTCCATTAAAGTTAATAGATTTATTTTCATCTGTATTTATTTTTTCTAAAGTCTCTTCAATTGGTTTTTTTTCACCCCAAAACCAACCTCTTTTTGAATCTTCAAAATATGTTTTTTCAGATGCTTGTAAATTTACAATATTAAATAAAAGAAACACTCCTAATAGATAAGTTTTATGTTTGTAGTATTGCATGGATTGCCCTCATAACATTGTTCTTGCTTATAGATTGTATTAGTTCTTAATTTTGGAGGAAGCATATTATAAACATATTCCAATCTTTTAATTGCAACTTCATTGTCATTAGAATATGTGAGAAGAACTAAATGTTTTAAATTTTCATCACTTGTAATATTAGATATTTTTTCTTTTTGTTGTTTATTTAAACTTACAAAAAACGAATTATCATATTTAAAATTAAATTGCTGAAAACTATTTTTTTTTATTTTATTTTCGATTTTATTATGATGTACTTTATTTTCATTTATTTCAATAATTGGTAATATCAAATTTAATTTATTTTCACCAATAATTCTATTTTTTTCAATAATATGTTTTTTACTGATAATTTCATAATCCATTGGTAAAAATGATTCAAAAAACACTATTTACTCCTTAATTTAAATTTCTATTATTTACAAATACTAAACAATGTGAACATATCTCTAAAATATGACTAAAAGATTTAGTGTTAGCCATCATCGAATTACAAATATCACATCTTTCATATCTTTTTGAATCAAAATGCATTAGTTGTTTTGCTTTTGATATTTTTCAATAGCTTCTAAATTTGCTCCCTCAATACTATCAACAATAGCATTTTCTTTTTTATCAATCACAATAATTCTAGGAGTCCCATTTACTTTTAATTTATTTGATAAATCTTGCATTGCTTGAAAATCTTTTTTAGCAGTTTCTGTAATTTCAACATTAGGGATTTTATTTTCTTTAATATCTTTGATAGCTTGTTTTAAATCTTTTGAAGATAAAGCTTTTAAGCTCCAATCTTTTGCATTTTTATGAAAATCTAAAGGAGTAAATACAATATATAAATCTAAGTTCTTATCATTTTCAAAGTATTCTTCTGTAATTTTGCAATAAGGACATTCTGGATCTGTAAATAAAACATATTCATATTTTTTACTTCCCGTTCCATATTTAATTTTTTTAGCAGCTTTTTTTAAATCTTCACTTTTATAATCTTTTTTTAAATCTTCAACTAAAGTTTTAGATAATTCTTGTTGCCATTGAGTTCTATCATTTTGTGTAATTGAAAAACCATTATTGGTCCAAATTTCACCAAACAGAAGAAGCTTACTAAATGGATTAACATAAAATAAATTTCCATTATCAAGATAAACTTTATAAAAACCTTGAATTTCACTTGGTTCATATTTAGAGACAACAGTGTTAGGTATTACTGAGTTTATTAACTGCAACTCATAATTTATATTATTTCTATTGCTATTAGCAAATAATAAACTTGATGTCATTATCGCAATTATTCCTAAAAAATTTTTTTTCATTAAAAATCCTTGTTTTATTTTTATCCTATTGCAATTAAAACAGCACTATATTAATTTTTTGGAATCAACCTTGATTTTTTAAATAATTTATTGAAATTTTAAAATTCTAGTTTTCTTTCTATAAAGTAGTATTTAATTATCTTAATTAATATAATAGTTAGAGGGTGTGAATAACTTGATTATATATAGCTTAAAAACCCGATTTTATAGAGTCTATAGAGTGGTAACATTTCCTATTATTTGTGTTTTTTGGGGACAGGTTTATTCACATTTGTGTTTTTTGGGGACAGGTTTTGTGTTTTTTGTGTACAGCTAATATAAAAAAATTGTGTTTTATGTGTACAACCCTAAAATTTAAAAGTACCATAAAATCGTAATTTATAAAAATCATTTGTGTTTTTTGTGTACAACCCTAAGCTTAAATATTGCTGAGCTTAATAAAAAGTAGGTTTTTTGAAAAAAGGTGTGAATAAGTCATTATAGCTACTAATTTTAGGGGCTTATAGAAGAAATAAAATTCAAATTTTGTGTTTTTTGTGTACAACCCTATGTGAATAGATTTTTTGGAAGTCCCATTTTATGGCAAAATTATTTGTGTTTTTTGTGTACAACCCTAAAAGTGCCATAAAATAGGTATTTAGTGCTTTATATATTTATTAAATTAATTAATATTTCATAAAGTAATTATTTTTTATGAAAAAACAAAAAATATTTTTTAAATGGCTTTTTGGATTTTAGTTCACCTGTTTAAATTAGAACTCAAGTAATTTTGCTTATTTTTCTATTTTGAAAGTTAGTGATTTTGTTTCTTTGTGAGCTGTATAAGTAAATTTAACATTAGAATTCACAACTTTGTATACTTTTTCTATCTCTCTTACAAGTCCTGCAAATCTATAATGTTTTACATCATATCTTAAAAGTGATTTTAGTTCTTCTTCTTTAAATGTAAATTGTTTTTTATATTTATTTGATTCAATTAGTTCATATAAAGCTTTTGCATATTTACTTTTTAATGAAATAGTTTTTTGTAAATTCAATTTGCAATAATTACCATATTTAAGAGAATAATTTTTATGACAGAGCATAGCAAATAACTCTGTATATTCTATTTCAAAATATGATTCTTTTCCAGGTTTTTCATGAAGATATACATAATTAAAAAATGAAATTGCTGCAGTCGTTTTATAACCATTCGATTGATAAATTCCTTTAATAACAAAAGAAGTATCTCTCATTTTTTTTAAAAGTTCAAAAATTTCTTGATTACTTTTTCTTCTAATATTTATGTTTTTTTCTAATGTAGTTCTTCTAACATAAATTCTTCTATTCATATCTTCAAATAAGCCGTTTTTATGTTCATAATTCTGAAATATTGCTATTAGTTCATTAAATAAATCATGATGTATTTCACTCCATGTTTCTAGTTCTTTAAAAGAACATTCTATAAGATTGTTCTGTTTTAATATTTCACAATGAATCTTTCTGTCTTTTTCTATTATTGTAATTTTATTTGTCATAATTCTTTTCCTTGAAAAAGAATATTTTTTCTTTTGGGTAAACCATTCTGAGGTTATTTATTATTGTTTTGTTGGGTATTTCATTAGCATAAATTTTTACTCTTTTCCCATAGTATCTATTAACTCTTGTAATATTAAAGTTTAAAATAACAGAATTTACTTTTTTAATTTCAACCAATGAATGTTTACAATTTAATAAAATCTCATTATTTTTATATGAGTATGAATGAACAACAGCATAATGTTTTGTACCCAATAAAAAGTTTTCAAAATCTATATATGGGACATTTTTAAAAGGAAGTATTGCAATCATATTGTTGAAATTACATATAAATGAATCATCTACTTTTTTTAATATTTCAAAGAAAACAATAGTTTTGTTTTTTACTAATTTTTTAGCATCATTAATTTGAATTAACTTATTTGTTTGTTTTAATTTTTCTTCAAATATATTTGATATTTTTTTAAATGTAGTATTATTTAAAGTAATTTTTTTATTTGTATCTAATTTAATTAAATATGCATTATTGTTTTTATTAATAAGATGCAGAGGTGTATTGAATATTTCTTCACTGCTTTTAATAAAAATATTAATTACATCTATGTCTTGCATATTGTATTTTATTGAAAGCTCTTTAATTGCTTGTTCAAAGATTAATATATTCAATGATTTTCTCTTTGTTTTTTTTCAATAATTTATATTCATTACTCGATAAAATTTCATTATTGATTTTTTTAAGCAGTGCTTCACTTGTCTTTTTGCAACAAATCTTTTCTATGTCTTTAATCGTAAAATTTAAATTAATAGGATTCTCATCACTTAAATCAATAGAATCAAAAATATAAGAACCTGATAAAGATTGAATATCATTAATTCTTCTCTTGTTCATTCTATATAGATTCATTCTTAATTTCCCCAACAAAGAGGGACACACTTTTATTTGTTTATTTTTTTTGTATTCCAAAAAAATCCTATATTTTAAATATGCAACAAATTCATCAAATTCAATATGGTAGTAATATCTTTTTAATTTATAGAAGAATGCTGCAACATATTTTTTATCTTCAATAGTCCAATGCGGAATAAAATCAAATTCACAAGGCTTAAGATATTGCATCTAAAATTACCTTGCTTTCAAAAACTATCTTTTTTTTAGCTCTTGTTATAACTACATACAAAAGATTAGACTCACATATAAACTCTAAGATTTTTTCATATTTGATAGGTTCTTTAAAATCTTTACAAACAACAACCTTGTCATATTCAAGTCCCTTTGAGCCATGAGCAGTAACTAGAATATTTTTAGAATTAACTCTATGATTCTTTTTTGCCTTATTCTGTAAAACAAATAAATATCCTTTGTACATTTTTGCATTTCTTATTGCTCCTGATAACTCAATATCATTTACTTCATCTGCATATGTTTCCAAAGATTTAATATCTTTAAATTTTTGAAGGTATTTAAATTTCTCTTTTTTTATTTCTTTGTTTTCTATAAAAAGATATACAGATATACTTAATCCAAAAATATCATCTATTTTTTTTAAGCAATTAAAATCATCCAGTTTTTGAATCAAATTTATTATTTCAGAGTTAGTTCTAGTTATATAAGCAGTTTCATTGATAAATGTATCTTGATTGGTAATACCAGAAATTAAATCAACTTTTTCTTTTTTATATCTTTTAAGTACATTATTAGCAAATGAAACTATTTCTTTGTTGCACCTATAAGTTATTGATAAATAGCAAGTATAATTACTATTTACTATTTCCATTGCGTTTACAGAGTCTCTAAATTGATATATAGTTTGATGTGTATCACCAACTAAGATTTTTTTACCACTTAGCTGATTAAATATTGATAATGTAACAGGATTAGTGTCTTGAGCCTCATCGAGTAAAATATAATCATATTTTAATTGTTTCGCAAATTCTTTTAATTCATACTCTTTTAAGTAAAACGCATGATCACAATCTATTTTTTTTTCTAAAATTGATTCATATAATTTTATTGCGTATTCAAAACTTTCTAATCGCTTTGGAATATACTTATCTTTTAAATTATCTATTGATTTATAATCTGAATTACAAAAAAGATTGTAAATTCTAAGAGTATCATAAGCATCACTAAAATCTATCGAAAGCTTTTCACTTATAAATAAAGGGGTAAAAGATTCTTTAGAATATTTAAATCCGCCTTTTGAAACTATTTCTCTATAGGCTAAAGAGTTAATTGTTGTAGTAAAAACATTTTTTTTAAATCTTTTTGTTGCTTCTTTTACAATATCATTATTAAAAGCTAAATATAAAAAGTTTTTATCATAAATTGCATTTGTTATTTGAATTAATGTTGTAGTTTTTCCTGTACCTGCGAAAGCATTTATCTTTAAAATTTCATTATCATTTAAGTTTTTAGATATTTCTATAATTTCTTCTTGTTGAGCTGATAAAACCACTTGTTACGACCTTTTATCTGTTGCTTTTTTAGTGAAAAACCTATATAATGCCTATACACTTGAATTGAAAGAAATAGGTATAAGCTTTATATATATAGATTTTTGGATTAAAATTAATACATTTTAAATAAATTTGGTTATTTATAATATATATTGTTTTAATATTAATATATTATTACTTAAATATGTATTAATAATTTATATATACTTGGCATACTTTATTATAACAAAGTGTATATGTTTGTTTAATATAGATATTATTTCTAATACTAAACGGATATAAACTATTTATATAAGGATAAGGTATGGATAATATAGATGAATATATTAATGAGGTTGTTAATAAATTAAAAAAAATATTAAATGTTACAAGCGATAGACAACTAGCACTTAAACTTGATGTAATGCCTTCATCATTTTCAAATACAATCAAAAGAGGTTTGCTTCCTTATGAAAAAATACTTTTTTTTGCAAAAAAAGAAGGCTTAAGTCTTGATGATATATTTCTTTTAAATAACCACAGCACAATTAATAGAGCAATAAATAATATTGAAAATACTTCAACTGAAAAAGAACTTGAATGTTCAAAGGATTTATGCTCTATTCAAATTTTAAATGACGAAAAGAACTTAATTACAATTCCATTAAATGCATATTCTAATCAAAAATTAAGAGCTTTTATAAATGATAAGAAAATATATATCATTGATATAGACGATAGAGAAATTGAGCATAATACTTATTACTTAATTAAGTCTAGCGAAACATATTTTGCTATGTATATTTCTATTGATTTAGATGGTTCATATTCTTTAAAAGATGATGATAATAATATTAAAAAGATAATGATGGAAGATTTTAAGAAAATTGAAGTAATAGGTAAGATTAACTTTAAATTAATTAGAGAAACATTTATTTAGTAGTTCATAATAAGTTATTATGAACTACTATTGCAATTAATTAGCATTAAATATAAAATCATTTCTCAATGATTGTGTTTGTAAAAATCTTTTTTTTGAACTTGCTTTTTCACCAGTAAATATATAAAAACTTGTATCTATACCCATTGGTCGCAATGAGTCGCCATATTCATGTTTTTGAGCACGGCTATGTACCAAAATTGATATTATTCTACATTGTTGTCAAACTCTATTGTAAAAAACGGATAAACTTGGACACTAATAACTGAAATACTTGGTCAGGTAAAATGGTTGTTTTATTTAAAAAAAATGACTACTAAAAAAAGTTATAATTTAAGATTATTTGAAAATGATATTGAAAGTATCAAAGCAACAGCTTTACAAAAAGGTTTATCTTATCAATCACTTATTTCTTCTATTATTCATCAAGTAGCAACTAGACAAATTAAGATTTAGCTTGTTTAGTTGTTTAAAACTTTTATTCATAATAATAAATTTAACAAAGTAAGAAGTTTTTAAAACTTCTTCAGCCCCATAAACTATAGGTTTGTGGACTCTTATTTTTTATGGAGAAATTATATTGATTAAATCTTGAAAAACATCCATTCTTTATTTAATTTTTTAAAACCTACTTTTACATATTTATCTTTTAAATCATCATTATCAGGAGATAAAACAATATATCTTAATCCTATTTTTTTTGACATATCTTCTGCTAGTGAAATTGCTAAATTTATTAAATATCTAAAAGGTTTAAAATCATTAAGTATTTCAAGATTTTTATTTCTAAAAGAGTTACTTACAAAAATATAATCAATTTGTATTGAGGGTTGGTCAGTAATTGAAGTTGCACTAAGTGCAATTAATCCAATAATTTTTTCTTCAAACTCTAAAACATATAAAACACTTTTTGATTTTGATACTCTTGTACAAACATCTTTTATAAATAATTCTTCTCTATTTGATTGTTGAATATTATCTGAAAATTGAAGTTTTTTTAAAATGCTAGTATATAGATGAGATGAAGAGCTAGAACTATTATAATTAATTATTTCTAACAAAATTTTTTATCTATATACTATATTGAATTGAATCGAAGTTGCTTCTTTTATAAGCTTTTCATTTTTTGGACTGTTTTCCATTTTTTCTAATTGCTTTTTTGAAAGAGTTTTAGGAGGTACAACACTAATAACTCTACCATCTTTAATTCTTAATGCCATAAATTTAACCTTTCTTTTTTGTTGATTATATCATTTTTTATACGGAATAATGCAAAAATAAGATTAATTTGAAGTCAAAAATCTTGATTTAAAAGAAAAAAATAAAAACTAGCAGTCCTTAAACTACTAGTTTTTCGTTTTCTTTTTTCTTTAAAGTCTTACTCCCATATATATCTTTAATCTCATCAAGAGATTTTTCTCCGTGGCTTTTTCCTTTCATTTCCCTGTAATATCACATTTTCTTTTTTGAAGCCCATTTAAAACCTAATTCTTTTAATTTATCTTTGATTTCTTTTGTATTTTCACTTAAGCAAATCCAAGAATCTACAAGCTCTATAGTGATATTTTCAAAATGTAGAATCTAACTAATGATTTTTTCTAAATCTAAATCAATTTTAAAATCATTTGAAAAATAAATTTTATTCTCAATAAAATCATTATAAATTACATTTAGAAATTTAAACTCTTCTTCACTTCCACCAACATCATGATGAAGCTTTTTAGCTAATTTTTTAAAAACTTTTTTTGCTTCATTTATTCCAGTTACTTCACTAAACTCTTTTATAATTTCTTATCTTGTCATTTTTAATGCTTTTAAAATACTAACACCCTCTGGTTGTTGGCTCATCCACGACTTACTTCATTTCATTCCGTAAGAGTTACATTTTTATATCAAAATGGAGCTTCCAACGAACAAAAGCCTAGTTTGGTACTATTTTTAAATAGCCGAAAGCCAAGTCTTACAATTTTATATGTACCTTTGAATGCCCATCCTTCTGCATACAAATCTTTTTTTGTTGTTAGTTTTCAAAGCTCCTGAACATATTATTTTATCATCTGCAAAACCTGACACATCATAACCATTGCCTTTAAATTTACAAATAGCTACTTCAGTTACATTTGAAACACCCAATAAAATTGCACAAGCAAATATTATTTTTTCATTTTATCTCCTAATATATACTTGAAGTTATTATTTTGTCGAGCCTTTGCTTTATTAAAACTAGGTTATTATTTGCTAGTTCTAATGTATGAGCCACCTGCAATGTATTCGAATTACTTTCATGTAATCTATCAATACACAACTCTATCACTGTAATAGTTTTCTCTAATTCAGTTGTCTTTTCTTGAATTTCTTTTACATTCATATTTTTGCTCCTGCTTATGATGTATGATCATAATTGAACAGAATTATATTATAAATTATATACTATGTCAATGTTAAAAATGATAATTTATCAATTAAATACTATATATAATGATAAATTATCATTTTAAAGATTTATCTTCTGAAGATATAATATTCTTTAAGTTAATTAGTCAATATTACTCAGAAAAATAATTTTACTCTTGAATCTCTCTAAATAGTTTTAAAATAGTATTGATTTTCTCAGTTTTTAGTTTTAATTTTTTATTCTCTATTAAACATTCCATAAATTTATAAGCCATGTCTGGAATATTTCCTTTGCTGCTCCATTGAGCAGGTGTACCATCATTAACACCCATTAAATCAGATAGTTCTTTTTGTGTAATATTTAATTCTCTGCAAACTCTTTTAACTATATTCTCTTCTTTATTACTCATTATTGCTCTTTTTTAAATATTTTATATTACATTTTATCTATTTTTTAATACAATTGTAATAAATATATTATTAACTCTATTTTTATTGATTGAATAATATTTTTATTAATATTTTCATATAATACTAAATAAAAAGAGAAACTTAAAATCCTTCTTTTATTAAATATTTTATTAAGAAATAAACCAATATATTATGAATGACAGCCAAAATTAAAAAAATGACTATCAATACTGACTTATTATGCCTTTTTCTTTAAAAATTATAATTATGAATACTATTCAATGAGTATCTTTTTTTCATCTTATTTTAAGACCACTCCTCAATTTTAACTTTTTTCTCTATATCAACTTTTAAATCAGTTTTTTCTTTTATTTGTAATTTTTGATTATCTAATTTATCATCTTTATTTGATGGGTCAAGAGTATTTAAAAAAAATTTGCCATCTTTTGTCTCTGCAAAACTTTTAATTGCCATATTAACAAATATAGATTTTGTAGATTTACTATATAATCTATCTAATATAGTAGCAGATTTATCATCTATGATTACTTGTAATTTTTTAGGCATTGTAATATCCTCTTACATTAGAATACTCAAATGGAGTAGTAGAAAAAACTACATTAGCAGGTAGTGTTTGTGAATATTCTTTTATAATATATGCACCACCACCACTTATGATTACCCTTTGTGCAATTTTTAAAATATTTCCATGTTTTGCCTTTAATAAATTAAAAAATGATTCAATATAACTTTCAACTGTTTCATAAATTAAATTTGATAAATCTTTTTTAACACCTGAAATTAATATATATTTGTTTTTTAATATCAAAGCTACTTCTTGTTCAGTTAATACAACATCAAACCTTTTATTTAATACTGTTTGAATTTCAGTTGTAATTTGATTTATACCTTTATCATCAGCACTAGATTCAGATTTATTTGTTTTTCCATCTTTAAAAACAATCACATCATTAGTTCTATAGCCAATATCAATAACCACATCATATCCATTTTCAATTATTCCATTTTCCAAACAATGATCTTGCCATACACCTTGACCTTGTGCAAATAATTTAATATTTAAATTATACTCTTGAACATTAACATAAAATTTTGAAATCCTCTTAGAAAATTCTTCTCTTCTATTAGCTAAATCAGTATTAAATACAGCAGCTTTTTCTAAATCATATAAACTAAGACCTGTTTTAATTGTAATATCTTTTTTATTAGCAATTTTAGCAATTTTTAATGCTTCAACTATTAACAATGGAGCATACTTGTATAAAAATTCATAATCTCTAGTTAGTAGTGCATTTCTTGTTGCATCATCACCAACATAGAATTTTTTTCCTTCAAAACTATAGGTATCTGTTTCAACCATTTGTGTTCTTGCTAATTCTACTGCCGTAGGAAATTTAAATTCTTCTTTTTCTGTTTTTACTTTAGTATATCCATACCCTATATCAATAGCTATTTCCATATTATTCCTTTTGATTCATTTTATATTGTAATATTAATATATTATCATTAAATTGTCAATACAATATCATTTATTTATCAATTATATTTTATTAATAATTTATTTATCTTAACTTATTGTTTTATTTTTAATATAATATACTTATATTTATTGATTATTTATTAATAAATAGTTTAGAATTTATATAAAGTTATTTTGAAAATTTGATAAAAATTAAATTTAATTAAAGAAAAAACACCTTTTATTAAACCTATAAAGGATAGTTTTTTTTACAAAAATTAATGGAAAATTTGTTAATTATTTGAATAATAAAAATGAAAGTAAAAGAGCTTTTTTACAATTTTTACCTGATTTTATTGAGTTTAGTGAAAATAATATTAGCATCGTTGAAGTAAGTAGTTATGAAAATATTGAGTATCAAAATTTGATGAAAAGAAAAGTGAAACATTACAAAAATGAATCTTTTAAAAGTAGTGGATTATACCAGGTTAAAGTTATTGACGGTAAGAAATTAGACATAATTAGCGACGCATCTGAACCAAATAATTGGGATGGAGAAGAAGTTGTACAAAAAGGGAGTTTTCAAGGAAAGAAATGGAGTGAAATATATAAAGAAACTTTAAATTGGTATAATGAGAATACAAATGGATATTTTAAAGATTGTGCGTTAAAAGAACTTAAAAGAAGAAACACATTTTTCTTAATAGCTTTATTATCAATATTCTCAAATACTTTTGCTATGTAAAACTTTAAGAAAATATTTTATTTATAATTATTTACCTACTGTTTGTTGGTGTAGTTTTTTCTTTATTATTAAATCAACAACAGGTTGTTCTCTTTTATTAGCCCTTTCACAGTGGTTTTTTTGAAATTTATCAGTGATTTTTATAACCATTTTCGCCCATTTTTTATCTCTTTCTCTCCATGCGTGAGATGATAAAGATTCCCATGCATAGCCATTGAAAAGTGTTGCATTTACAAAGTGATCAAGAGCTCTAACTCCTTGTCTTACTCTTGCAACATTTCCAAATGTTCCAATAATTACGATAAAAAGATAACTAATAATAGCAAGGGGAACAATAGCACAAAGTAAAATAGTACCAGCTAATCTCTCTTTCATATAAAGCTACTTCCTTTTTGTCATTTTTATATACATACCATTTGCCGAACGAATCGTAAGCCGCCCTACAACATCAGGAACAAAATCTTCTTTTAATTCTAATTTGTAAGTTCTTAATATAGTTGATAAAATTAAGATAGATTCTTGCATAGCAAAACCTTGACCTATACAAATTCTTTCTCCCATTCCAAAAGGTAGATATGTTCCTTTTTGAATATTTCCTTTATCTTCATGTCTTGATGGATCAAATTCATGTGGATTTTCCCAAAAATCTTCATGTCTATGAATAAGCCAAGGAGCAACAACTATACCAGCACCTTTTTTTATAAGTTTTTTTCTCATAGTAGTTTCTTCTTTTGATTCTCTTGCAAAGAAGCCAACAGGAGGATAAAGTCTTAGTGATTCTTTAAACACATTTGTAAGATATTTCATTTTTCTTATATGGTGAATTGTAAATGCTTCATCTTTTGCTATTTCTTGAATCTCTTCATATACTTTTTCTTGACACTCAGGAGTCATACTTAATATGTATAATGTCCAAGTTAATGAACTTGCCGTTGTTTCATGACCTGCTAAGAATAGCATTGCTACTTGATCTAATATCTCTTCAAATGAAAATCTTTTGTTAGTATCTGCATCTATTACTTTTAAAAGTGAAGATAAAATATCTTCAGTAACAATCTCTTGACCATTTGTAACAGCATCATATCTAGGTTTTATTATATCACTCAATGTTTTTCTAATAACTTCGCCAGCAGCGAGTCTTTTTTTCTCCCCTAAAATATATGAAAGCCATTTTGGAAAACAAAACATTTTTCTCATTGCTGCACGAGCTGTCTCTTCTTGAAAAGTTACAAATGCTTCAAGTACCTCTTTTCCTTTTTCTTCATCAAGTTTTTCAGACATAATCGTTCTAAAGATAACATCAGCTGTTACAAAAGTCATATGTTCATCAACTTCTACAATTTCTCCATCAGAATACTTATCAAATTTTTTCATAATTTCATTTACAGCATCATTCATAAGCCCAAAAACTTTATTGATTCTTGTCATTTCAAATGATGGTCGTAGAAGTTCTCTTTGTTTTTCCCAAACTTGACCATTTGTAGTAAAAATACTATCTCCTAATAAAGGATTTAATAATTCATGTAATAAATCACTTTTAGGAAATTCTTTCACATCATCAATCATTACCCTTCTTACTTCTTTGGGGTCATTTATAACATGTAAATCAAGTCCAGGCATTTTAACTCTACCCATTTTCATTTTATAACTTCTTTCATAAAGTCCATCAAGCCATGATCGTCTTTTTAGTAAAAAAGTAGTAAAAAGTGTTGCTTTGTTTTTGTGAGGTTTTGGGTGAAAAGGACATTGAGCCATTATTGATTCTCCTGATTTATTTTGTTTTCTAACTTATCAGCTCCTGCAACAAAATTAAAATAATCATATTGTCCTTTAATTTGTGTTGCCATTAAGTACAAAAAGTGCGCTTTATACCAATCTTTTCTAATTTTTTTGTATTCTTCTTTTTCATAAAGTTTAAAGAACCTAGTTGATAAAAACTTTGGTCCTTGATTTTTTTGGCTATTTATACCACAAGTTTTTAAATAATCAACCATAGGAAAACAAGCTCCATCTATTTTAGAAGTAAAATCAAACCAAATTAAATCTTTTTTATTAGCAAGAGTTTCTAAATCTTTTTTGAATTTAGTAGAATTTTTTTGAAAACTAACAAGTGGAATACACTGTCCTAAAGTTAAAAGTTTAAAACAAGATGAATCTATATTTTCTTCTTCACATTTTTTTATAACTCTTGCAGCTATACTAACAGCTAAAATGGTACCAACACTATGTGAACTTAAAATCAATTCATAATCTTCTTTTTTATGATTTTCTTTCAAAGTTTTTACAATAATCTCTGAAAATTCATCAATTCTATTTTCAATATCTTTTATTTCATCATTTGACCATCTTGCACAGAAAGCATAAATTCTTGATAACCAAAAAACACCAAGTTTTTTACCTAAAAACTTTATAAATTTTGTAGCTAGAAAAAGTAATAAAAAGGATATCAAAATAGCTAAAACAATATTTGAAAAGTTTTTAGTGAAATTATATGCTTCATAGATTATATAAAATGTAAGCAAATATGAGATTATCATATAAAAAAGAGGATATAAACCAGCTATTAGTTGAGTACTTGATTCTTTTGCAAATTTTATACATAATCCTGAAAAAATATAGATTTTCAAAAAATAAAAAAAATCACTCAAAATATAAAAAATATTTTCAGGCCAATTATCTTTTACAATATCATTCCAATTCAAAAATGTATATTTAGTAGTAATTGATTTATTTGAATCTATATTAAAAAAAGGAAACTTTTTTTCATTACTATCAATTTTTGAAACTTTTAAATTTAGATTATTTATCTTATTTTGTAATAGTGAATTTTTTTTAAATAGAGAATAATAATATCTATAACCTCTTGGGTCATACCCTGCTACATAAAAAACATCTCTTGATTTTATACTGTTCATTTTTCTCATTTATATT
>JAQVBE010000021.1 GCA_028690445.1 Aliarcobacter sp.
AAACAAGAACAAAATTACACACTAAAATAAGAAGTAAAGGCGGAGCTGTTGGTATTGGATGTCACTATATAGATAATGACCCAGAGATTCAAAACCTTATGACTTCAACGGTTTATGCTTATTTTATATTTTCAATAAAAAATGAAAGAACAAAACAATGGATTGAAAATTCAGTGGTAGGGAAAAGACAATATAAGGTTATTGAGAAAAATCCAAAAGGCGAAATGGTTGAAAGAACTGTTGAAAATCCTTTGATTCAATGGGAAGATATGAACGAGCTGAAAAAAGATTATTTACATTTAACAGTTATTCCTGAGAGTAATACTCTTTATGTTGGAAAGTCTGATTATGTGGATTTACCTGAAAAAGTTGAGCCATTTATTGAAGAAGATTTAACTCCATTCTACATTAATTTAAATAGTGATTTTAGAAGTAGTTTAAATAAATTTTCTACTACAAAAGCAGCAGCTGAAAAATATAAAAAAAGGGATAAGAAGAAAGAGGATTAAATCTCTTTCTTATTTATAAAATACAACAAAGCTTTTTCTTGCTATCCGTTTAAAAATCTTCATTATCATTTCGATTACACTACTATCAAGGCTATTTAATAGGGATATTGAAAAATAGATAAACTATTTTAAATATTAACTCTTCTTTACTTTTTAATTTTTTGCTACGCACCAGAAGAAAAACTTATTTATTCTCTTTTTCTTTAAAAATTTAATACACACTTCATTAGTTTTGCTTTTTAGAAGTTTTAAGTGTGATGTATATATTCTTACTTTACACTGAAACTATTTAAATATGAGCATATACTCACTTCGTTCCGTTATCCCTCCTATTTAAATATTTTAAGCTTCAACCAAGAAAATATACATCTTGCCACACTTAATAAAAAGCCCGAAAACTAACGAGAGTGAAAAATTTTTGATTAAAGAAAAAGAGATAAGTTTTTTTAATCTTCTTAAAAATTAAAAAAGAAGAGAAAAAGACAAACCCTCAAATCTTCAAAAATGAAATTATTTTAAAGGACAATAAGATGACAAGAGAAGCAATTTTAAATGAGTTCAAAGGTGTTGAAGGAATTAATGAAGCTAAAAAGATTTACAAAACATTGGCTAAAAAATTACACCCTGATGTTGGAGGAGATGAAGAGAGTTTTAAATTGTTAAATGCAATCTATAATGATTTGATAGAGCATAAAATCTATTTTTCAAATGATATTAAAATTGATATTGAATTAGAAAAAATCATAAGTTTAATTTTACATTTTGAAAATATAACGATTGAGCTTGTAGGTTCTTGGGTTTGGGTTAGTGGAGATACAAAAGAAATCAAAGATAAATTAAAAGAGTTAGGTTTTAAATGGGCTTCTAAAAAGAAAATGTGGTTTTATGGAGAAATGAAAGGAAGAAATCCTAAAGAGAAATCTATGGAAGAGATAAAAGGGAAATACGGAAGTGAAACTTTGAAAGAGAATCACAAAAAAGAGAGAATAGCAGGTTAATTACCTTGCTATTGTATTAAAAAATTAAAAGGAAAAAAAATGGCAAATAATGCAATTGGGAATATGTTTATATTAGGATTAGTTTTAATTTTCTTCGCAAGTGTTGATTTAGGATTAAAAAATTTAGGTTCGCCATTTGGTGCAGGAGTTCATGCGGTTGTTAGTTGTGTTCTTTTATATCTACTTTATAAAAATGGGAAGAAAAAAGAGGCAATGAGAAAAAGAAAGGAAAAAGAGGAAAGGGATAGATATTAATTTTATTTTTCACCAAAGATAGATTTAAAGAAAGGAAAAATATGAGAGTTTAACTCTCATATTTTAGTTAATGAAGAATAATGATAAAGAATAAAGAAAAAGTATCCCTGAAAAATAAATTTTAACATTTTTATGTGCGTATTCCATTTTATTCCATGATTTATATATTAAAGCTAATATTAAAAATCCAAACACGTATCTAACTTCTTCTGAGGCAGTTACTCCAATCAAAAATATAGACACAGCAACAATAATAATAATACCTAATGTAGCTCCAAAGAATTGTTTCCAAAGAGGCATGTTTTTTAGCTTTTCAATTTCTTTATTAATGTTTTCTTGAGTATGCTTATATCCACATTTAGGACATAAGGTGTCTACTATATCCGATATGCTATGATTACATTCTGGGCAGTTTATTAAAGCCATTTAATCCCCTTAAATTAAAATAATTTCCATTCTATCAATAAAATCATTAAAAAATATCTAAAAACTTATTAAATAATAAATTATAAAAAAGGAATTATTATCATAAAAAATATATTAATTCCAATAAAAGAGTATTTAATTCGATTATTTATATATTTATTAGTAAATAATATCACTATAAGAGGTATAAAAGCTAAAAAACTTAGAATAAATAGTTGTCCACCTTTTGCGTTACTAATGCCTATAAAAAGACTAACTAAAAAAAGCCATCCTATTTGTGCAAATAAGAATCTAATAAACCATCCTTTTTGAGTAATAGCTTTTGCTTCAATTTTATAAATCAAATCTTTATTAACCTTAAATCCGCAGCTAGGACAAATAGTTCCTTCTGTTAGTGAAATTTCTTGTTTTCCACATTCAGGACAATTTATTAAAGCCATTTAATCCCCTTAAATTAAAAATAATTTCTATTCTATCAATAAAATCATTAAAAAATATCTAAAAACTTATTAAATAATAAATTATAAAAATGACTATATTTTTTCAAAAAAGAGTCATTTGTGAGTCATTTGGTTGGTATAATTTTTTAAATAAATTAAGTTTAGGGTAACGGTTACCCTTTCTTTAATAAAGGCTTAAAAATGAAAAACTTTAATACTACTGATTGGCTTTTCTTTGTGTTCATTTTAATAGTTTTGTTGTTTATTATGTTTTATTGACAATGAAAATTTAAAATACTATAATCACGACATGTTTTAGATACAAACTTACTCTTTCAGGAGTGATGACCTGATAGATGAATTAGAAAAGGTAGAGCTTTTAGCTTTACCTTTTTTTTTGCTGGGTGGATTAAGCAGAAACACAAGTTTTGGGCGGGGAATTCATCAAAAGGTGTAGCATGTATCTAAGACTAGCAGTAACACTTTTAATACTCATGGTTCTTGTAACAAAGATGTATTAATTGTAAAAAATGGGGGAATTCATCACTCCCCTGTTACTGCTACTTATTATCTATCAAATAATCTAACTTAACTCTTTATGAATATAATTCAGATTCTTTTTTTAATCAATTTCACCAAATAAACTTTTCATAAAATTTTATTTATCAAATAACTTAAGAGTTGATAGGTAGAAAATTAAAGGGTATAAATAGGGTATAAATATATTTTTGTTTAAAAGCTTAAAATGGGATTTTATTTCGATATAATGGTAGTTTGTGATATGTTTACAGTGGTGCGAATGGTGAGAATCGAACTCACACTCCGAAACCGGAACGGGATTTTAAGTCCCGCGCGTCTACCTATTCCGCCACACTCGCACATGTGTATATAAAGACTTCAAAAGAAGTGGTGGCTCGAGACAGAATCGAACTGTCGACACAAGGATTTTCAATCCTTTGCTCTACCGACTGAGCTATCGAGCCATTATTTCTTTTAAATTTAAAAAGTGGTGGTGAGAGAAGGATTTGAACCTTCGAAGCCGTAGGCGGCGGATTTACAGTCCGCAGGATTTGACCACTCTCCAACCTCACCGTTGAAAAAATTCTACTTAAATTAGTGGATGGGGTACTAGGATTCGAACCTAGGAATAACGGCACCAAAAGCCGTTGCCTTACCGCTTGGCGATACCCCAATAATTTAAGTGGACGGAATTATAATATTTTAATAATTAAAGTTAGCTAAATTTTAAAATATTTTATATATTTATCTACTAAGAATCTTATTTGTGCTATTATTTTTATGAATAAAAAATTATTTTAATCTTAAAAAGGTAAATATATGTTTATGGAACATTTGGCTTTGACATATAAATGTCATAGCTCAATAGGCAATAGTTTAGATTTAAATATTATGATTAAAGAAGTCCTAACATCTTTTGTAGAAGAAACAAATGCATTAAAAGGATTTTTTTATTTAATTGATGAGAATAATAAAATATATAGATATTTAGCTTATGATGATAATTTAGCTTATGATGAAGAAATATTTCAAGAACAAATAAAAGATTCGTTTGGTGTTAGAACTTTTGATTATTGTGAAGATAAAATAGTTTTACTTTTACCTTTACAAAAAGGTGTTTTTTTTATAATCTTTGAAAAAAATGACACAAAATTAGAGTTTATTATCTCAATGTTCCAAGATTTAATTGTAAAACTAAATATAAGTATTGATGCTTGTTTGAATGTTCAAAAAATGAAAAGTAAAAATAAAATGTTAAATCATTTGACAAATGAATTAAAAGAACAACAAAAACAACTAATAGAATCTGACAAATATAAAAGTAATTTTTTAGCAAATATGTCCCATGAATTAAAAACTCCGTTAAATTCTATTATTGTAATATCTTCAATAATGGCAAAAAATAGAAATCAAAAATTAGATGATGAACAAATAAAAAATATGAAAATTATTAATAGTTGTGGAAATGATTTATTAATTCTTATTAATGATATATTAGATATTTCAAAAATAGAAGCAGGAGAATTATCTATTAGTTTATCTAAAATAAATCTATATGAATTAGTTGAAAATTTAGTTTTGGATATGCAACCTTTGGCCAATGAAAAAGGATTAATCTTGAATTATAACTCAAATATTAATGAATTATTTTTATTATCAGATTCTAATAGAATTAAACAAATTGTAAAAAATTTGATGAGTAATGCAATAAAATTCACAGATAATGGAATTATAAAAATTATTTTAGAAGAAAAAGCGAATGATATTACTATCAAAGTTATTGATAAAGGTATTGGAATAGCAAAAGAGAAATTAGATTATATTTTTGAAAGATTTAAACAAGCCGATGGGAGTACTACTCGAAAATATGGCGGAACAGGACTTGGTTTAGCAATTTCTAAAGAGTTGTCTTCTTTATTAGGTGGAGAAATAAAAGCTTTTAGTATTTTAGGACAAGGGAGTACTTTTGAATTGATTTTGCCTAAAAAAACAAATATAAAAAATATATCTGATGATAAAGTTTCTATCTCATCTAATGATAAAGATATTATTATTGAAGATATTATTTTATTTGATATGGAAAATTTTTCTATAGAAAAAAATGATGTTATAAAAAAAGATGAAAAAATATTAGTAATAAATAGTGATTATTTAGCTTTTTTTCCAATTGCTGTTCTTTTACGAAAACAAAATTTTATTCTAACTTATTGTAAATCATTTGAGGAAGCTTATGATATATTAAAAGATAGATATGATTTAGTAATTATCGATGAAGATAATTCTGATTTAGATATACTTGATTTTTTAGATTATTGTAAAGAAAAAGAGTTGAAAAAGATTGTAATTTCTTCTGAAGATATAGAAGAAAAAGATTATTTAAAAAAACAATTTATAAAAAATGAATTAATGAATAAAATTTTAATTTATTTAGGGAGATAAAATGAAGAAATTTAATATTTTATTAGTAGATGATGTATCTGAGAATATATACTCTTTAAAAATGATGATTGAAGATAGTTTTGATGTTAATATTTTTTCAGCTTTAAGTGCTCAAGAGGGTATGGAAATACTTATGAAAGAAAATATTGACTTAATTTTAACAGATGTTCAAATGCCTGAAATTGATGGTTTTGAATTTGTTGAGTACTTAAAAAATATTGAAAAAACAAAAGATATTCCAGTTATTTTTATAACAGGAATTTATGATAAAGATGAGTACAAAACAAAAGGTTATAATTTAGGCGCAATTGAATATATTACAAAACCTATTCATGATATTTTATTAAACTCTAAATTAAAAGTTTATATTGATATTTTTGAGAAAAAGAAGTTGGATGAAGAGTTAATTGCTTCAAAAGATAAAGTATTAATTCATCAATCAAAAATGGCAACAATGGGTGAAATGATAGGTGTAATTGCTCATCAGTTAAAACAGCCTCTAAATGTTTTATCTTTGTATTGTAATGATGTTAGCGATTCTTTTTTTTCAAATGAAATTAACGATAAATTTATTGATGATTTCTCAAAAAATACAAAAGAACAAATAAACTTTTTAAGTGAAACAATAGATGATTTTAGAGATTTTTTTAATCCAAATAAACAAAAAGTTATATTTGAGATAAAAAGTGCAATTGAAAAATCCCTGAAATTTATGGGAAATCAATTTGAAATTAATAGAGTTAAAATTAATATTGAATATAAAGATGAAAGAGTTTATGGAATAGAAACAGAATTAGAACAAGTCATTTTAAATATTTTAAATAATTCTATAGATGCCTTTAAAGAAAGAAAAATAGAAAATAAAGAGATAAATATAAAAGTTTTAACAAAACAGTTTTATACAATTTTAATTATGGAAGATAATGCAGGTGGAGTAAAAGAGGAGAGTTTAGAAAAGATTTTTGATCCATATTATACAACTAAATCAACAGGGACTGGGACTGGACTTTATATGGTAAAACTTGTGGTAAAAAATAGTTTACAAGGGGATTTGAAAATAAATAATAGTGAAAAAGGTTTGAGATATATTATTGCTTTACCACAAAAAGAAGAGAGTTAAATCTCTTCTTTTATTTTGTCTTTTTTTAAACCTATTTTTGAAACTAAAACATAAAATAGTGGAATAAATATAATTGCAATAAAAGTAGCCGCTAACATTCCTCCAATAACTCCTGTTCCAATAGCATGTCTACTTGCAGCTCCTGCTCCATTACTAATAGCTAATGGAACAGTTCCTAGTGTAAATGCTAATGAAGTCATAATAATTGGTCTTAATCTTATTTTAGCAGCTTCAAAAGCGGCATCCATTAATCCAAATCCTTCTTTTTGTTTTTGTAGAGCAAACTCTACGATTAAGATGGCATTTTTAGCAGCAAGTCCTGCTAGAACTAAAAGTCCTATTTGGAAATAAATATCATTTTCTAAACCTCTTAATAATGTTGCTAAAATTGCTCCAAACATTGCAAAAGGAACAGCTAAAACAACTGAAATTGGTAATAACCATTTTCCATATAATGCTGCCAAAATTAAGAATAGTAAAACTAAACCAAAAATAAAAGCAGTACTTGAACTACTAGAAATTTGTTTTTCTTGATAAGCAGTTCCCACCCAACTAATAGTATAACCAGCTGGTAAAACTTCATTTGAAACTTCTTCAATAGCTTTTAATGCATCACCTGAACTATAACCAAGAGAAGGTTGTCCTGATATTTTTGCTGCTTGAAAAAGATTAAATCTTTCTATTAAGTCAGCGCCAACAACTTTTTTAATATTTATAAATGAACTAATTGGTAAAAGTTCATCATTGTTACCTTTAACAAAAACAAATTTTAAATCATCAGCACTTTTTCTATATTCACTTTCTGCTTGTAGGTTTACTTTATAAGTTCTTCCATATAAAGAAAAGTCATTTACATAAAAACTTCCAAAAGTTGCATTTAAAGTGTTATAAATATCATTAACAGCTACACCTTTTGCTTTAGCTTTTGGAACATTTACATCAATTTTATATTGAGGAATATTTGCTGCAAGTGAGCTTCTTACTCCCATTAGTTCGGGTCTATCTTTTGCTTTTGCAATGATTTGATTTACAATTTTTTCTAATTCCTGAATGTTCCCACCAGTTCTATCTTGAATATACATCTCAAATCCACCAGCAACACTCATGCCCATAATAGGAGGAGGTAAAACTCCAAATGAGAATCCATCAGATGTTCCTAAAACTTGACCACTTAATTTTTTTAAAATTGCATCTGCATGTTGGTCAGCATTTGGTCTGTCATCCCAAGGTTTAAGTTTTATAATTGTTGCAGCTGCGTGGGTTCTTTGTGAAGATGATGTTAAATCATATCCAGCAAGTGTAATAATATCTTTTATATTTGAATCTTTTGAAATAATACTATTTAATTCAGTTGTAAATTCATCTGTTCTTGAAATTGAAGCACCACCTGGATTGTAAGAAAATACGAAAATAGTTCCTTGGTCTTCATTTGGAATAAGTCCAGTTTTCATAGATTTAAACATATCATAAGATATAAAAATCAATCCACCAAAAAGTAAAATTGAAATAAGAGAAAATCTAATAGTTTTTTTAACTAAATATGTATAACTACTTGTTGCTTTTTCAAAAAAGTTATTAAACCATATAAAAAAGAAAAATGTTGGCTTTTTATGGTCGTCTTTTAACAAAGAAGCACAAAGTGAAGGTGTCAATGTTAAAGCAACAAATCCTGAAATAACAATAGAAATAACAATAGTAATAGCAAATTGTCTATACATTTCCCCCGTTAATCCACCCATAAAAGCAACTGGAATAAATACAGATGAAAGAACTAATACAATAGCTACAATAGCTCCTGAAACTTCTTTCATTGCTTTAAATGATGCTTCTCTTGGAGACATTCCCTCACTCATATGTCTTTCAACATTTTCAATAACAATAATTGCATCATCAACAACAATTCCAATTGCTAGAACTAAACCAAATAAAGTTAATAAGTTAATACTAAATCCTAAAGCATACATTCCGGCAAATGCACCAATAATTGATACAGGAACAGCTAAAATAGGAATTAGCGTTGCTCTCCAGTTTTGTAAGAATAAGAAAATAATTAAAATAACTAATAAAATTGCTTCAATGAATGTTTTTGCAACTTCTTTTATTGAAATTTCTACGAATTGAGTACTGTCATAAGGAACACTATATTCTACACCATCTGGAAAGTTGATTTTAGCTGCTTCTAAAGATTTTTTAACAGCTTTAGCAGTTTCTAAAGCATTAGAACCACTTTGTAAAAAAATTCCTATTGGAATAGCTGGTGAATTATTTAATTTTGTTACCATATCATAACTTGAACTTCCAAGTTCTATATTTGCAACGTCTTTTAACATCAATGAACTACCATCTTCATTTGCTCTAATTACAATATCGCCAAATTGTTCAGGACTACTCAACCTTTCAGGGGTTTGAATAGTATAAGTAAACATTTGTTTTTCTTTTATTGGTTCAGCTGCAATTTTACCAGCTGAATATTGATAATTTTGCTCTTTTATAACGTTGATTACATCGGTTGTTGTTAGTTTATATTTAGATAATTTTAAAGGATCAATCCAAACTTTAATAGCATAATCTTGTGCTCCAAAAATCATTGCATCACCAACACCACTTACTCTTTTTAAATCATCAACTATATTCATTAAAGCATAGTTTGAAAGATAAGTTGTATCATAAGTTTTTTTTGGAGAATGAAGCATAATGAATTGTAAAATACTAGGGCTTCTTTCTCTTACATTTACACCTTGTCTTTGTACTTGTTCTGGAAGTTTTGATAAGGCTGCTTGAACTCTATTATTTACATCAATTTTTGCAGAATCTGCATTTGTTCCAACTTCAAAAAATACATTTATACTAACTCGACCACTATCTTCAGCAACTGAGTTCATATAAAGCATATTTTTTGCACCATTAATTTGCTCTTCAATAGGTGCAGCAACCGTTTTAGCTAATGTATCAGCACTAGCTCCTGGATAAGTTGTACTTACAATTATTTGAGGAGGAATTACCCTTGGATATTGCTCAATTGGTAAATTCATCATAGCAGCAAGTCCTGCTAAAACTATGATAATAGATACAACAGCGGCAAATACTGGATTTTTTATAAAAAATGAAGAAAACATACTATTTCTCTTTATTTAAAATTTGTATTTTAGTATCAGGTCTTAGTTTTGCCATATTACTGATAACAATTTGGTCATTTTCATTCAGACCACTTTCTATAGTAATTCCCTCTTTAACCAAAATACCAGTTGTTACAGGTTTTAATTTTGCAGTTGAATCAGTAACTACATAAACAAAACTACCTTGTGAAGTTTTTAAGATTGCATTTTCAGGAATAATATAAACTTTTCCTAAATCAAGATTTGATACTTCGATTTTTCCAAATTCTCCAATTAAAATTTCATTATTTTCATTTTTAAATTTAGCTCTTAATAAAAGCGTATCTGTGTTTGAATCTATTTTAGGAGAAATAAAATCAACAGTTCCATTTTCATAAGTTTTATTACTTGTAACTAGATTTATTTTTGCACTTTTTTCTTTTATTTGAGAAAGGTATCTTGTTACATCATCTTTTGAAAGGGCAAATTCTGCATAAACTGGATTTGTATTTGTAATAGTTATAAGTAATGAATCTGAATCATTTGAACCAACTAAATTACCAATATCTTTTTTCTTAAGACCTACAACTCCATCAATTGGTGCATAAATTTTTGTATAATCAAATTGAATTTGAGCATTTTGTAAAGCTGCTTTTGCACTATCTAATAATGCTGTTGCATTTTCATATTGGTAATTATATTCATCAGCTTGTTGAACACTTATTGATTTTGTTTGTATTAAAGAGTTTGATCTTTCAAAATCTTTTTGCGCTTTTTTATAGTTTGCTTGAGCAGTTTTAACATTTGCTTTTGCAACATTTAGATTTGCTAAATAAGTATCTTGTTCTATTTTATATAATAAAGTTCCTTTTTTAACAAAATCTCCTTCATTAAAATATTTTTCAACTAAAATACCTTTAACCCTTGCCATAACATTTACTTCTTCAAAAGTTTTTATTAATGACGGATAAGTTTTTATTGTCGTTGAAATTTTATTTACTATCTTAAAAGTTTCCACAGGTAATGGTGGAAGTTGCGGTTTATCTTCTGCATTTAATGTATTAAATCCTAAAAAAATAAATGCTATTGCTACTATTGATTTCTTCATTTTATATATTCCTCTAATTTTTTACCACTATAGTAAATTATTTTTGCCTTTTTAATTTCTAAATCATTTTGTGATGTTTTTAATTGGCTAAGTGCTGTAAATTTTTCACTTAAACTTGTTAAAAATGATACATTATCAATCAATCCACTTTCGTATTTTGATTTGATTACATCGTATGCTGTTGTTGCAGCTTTCAGATTAGCTTCTGAAGATTTTATTTTTGCTTTTGAAATATCGTAAGCTTTAAGTGCTAATTGTAAATCAACACTTCCTTTGTTTTTTTCATATTCATATTTTGATTTTGAACTTAAATAATCTTTATATTTTGATTCATATTTATATTTTGTTTCACCAAAAGAGAATATATTCCATTTTAAATTTGCAGATAAAACATTTTGATGATCTAAGGCATTACTTTCAAAAGCATTATTATCAAAATTTGAATCATAATATGAGTATGTATTATCAAGAGTTATTGTTGGTAAATAACCACTTTTTTCACTTCTTGCATTTGCAAGTTTTGATTCTAAGTTAAATTCTGTAGATTTTAAATCAAATCTTAAATCACTTTGAGCATCATTTTCAAGTTCTTTTACTTTTGAACCTGAATCAATAGAAACCCTTTGACCTGTAATGTACTCTAAATTATGAGTTATAGTTATCATTTCAAGTTCTATTTCTTGTAAAGTTACTTTTGAATTTTCTAATCTTGAAATAATTTTTTGAACTTCATCTTCTGTTGTTGTTCCTGCATCTAAAAATCTTGATAATCTTGTTAATTGAGATTCAAGTTGTTCTATCTCTTTTATTTTTGCATCTTTTTGAGAAATATAAGATAGGTAGTTGTAGTAATAATTTATAACATCTAATGAAATATCATTTTTTAAAGCTTCAATAGATTGTTCATTACCTTTTATAGATGATTCATAACTATCATAAGTATCAGATTTTTTACCACCATCATAAAGTTCATAACTCAAACTTCCATAAACTTTTGATGAATTTTTAGGAACACTAGCTGTTTCTTTATCTGTTGTAGAATGACCTGCTCCAACATCTAAACTTGGCATATAACCACTTTTTACACTTTCATATTCGTCTTTTATTGAATCTAAACTCTTTTGTGAAGAATCAACTAGTTTATTTTGTATAGATAAATTAACTAACTCTTCTAAATTTTGAGCGGATAAAAAAAGAGGAACTAAAAAAATAAAATAAATTTTTTTCAAAATAACTCCTTATAATTTTTTGATTTTAGATTTTAGAATAAAAGAACTTAAATATATCTTTCTAGAAAGATATATTTGTATTAATAATAATTTTGCTAGAATACACTTATGAAAAAAAAACACATAGATAAATTTTACAGTTCAACCATTAAGTCAAAAGAGTTTGAAATTTTTGCTCTTTCATTACCAATAACATTAATTCACAAAAATATGTTTAATGAAAGTGAATGTTTTTTTAAAACACGATATGATTTATTGCATTCACACATTGATGTTTTAGTCTCTTTATATTTTGATGATAAACCTTTGTCTCCAACTGATTTGTATGATGCAACAGTATTTTCTTCAGGAGGAATGACAAAAGTTTTGAAAAAACTTGAAGAAAGAGAACTTATAAAAAGAGAAGTTTCTTCAAGTGATAAAAGAAGTATGTTGATAAGTTTAACTGCACAGGGTAGAGAGTTAATAGAAAATTGTATGGTAGAAATTGCAAAAGTTAAAGAAGAGAAATTTAGCATTTTAACGCAAAAAGAGAAAGAAGATTTAAAAAATATTCTTTCAAAAATCACTTACTCTTTTATTTAATTAAACTCTATTTTTGCATTAGAAATATTTTTAAAGATTTTTAGTTTATTTCTCAAAGGCATCCACTTTATTAAAATAGTTGCTAATGCTTCCCAAAGTGAAACCCAACCAGCAACCATTGAACCCTCTGAAATAAGTCTAATAAAAAATTCTTCATTTTCAGTTAAATTAAAAGAGATAGAGACAAAAACAAAACCAATAATAAGAAAAATAAAAGAGTTTTTTATTTGCACAGTCATCTTTTTTTGTTCCCAATATTGCAAATATTCAAAATAATCTTTTATACTATTTCTCACTTTTTGATTTGATTCTTCATTTGATATTTCATCAAAATAAAATTTAATAATAAAAGGATGTTCTCCTATCTCTTCAACACTTTCTATGAGATATTTTTCTAAAGACTCTTTTAAATCCTTTTTTATAAAAGTAGATTTTTTATCATAATCCTCAAATAAATCTTCAACCTTTACTGCTGAAATATTTAATACAAGTTCATCGTTTTGGTTTTTTTCATATCTGTTTGTTATGCTATTTTTCATATTTCAACTTTTTGTTAAAGTTCAATCTCCAAAGCAATAGGGCAGTGGTCACTTCCGTAAATATCAGCCATGATATAAGCATCTTTTATAAAATCTTTTAAATCTTCACTCACATAAAAGTAGTCAATTCTCCAGCCAACATTATTTTCTCTAGCATTTGCTCGGTAACTCCACCAACTATAAAGTTCAGTTTTATCGCCAACTACATGTCTTAAAGTATCAACATATCCGTGATTTAAAAACTTTGTTATCCATTCTCGCTCCATTGGCAAAAATCCTGAAGTTTGTTCATTTGCTTTTGGTCTTGCTAGGTCAATTTCTTTATGAGCTGTGTTCACATCTCCACAAACTATGATTGATTTTCCTTGTTTTTTCAAACTTTCACAGTGGTCTAAAAATCTATTATAAAATTCCATTTTATAAACAAGTCTTTCTTCTTTACTTTGTCCATTTGGAAAATATACATTAAAGAATGCTATATTTTTATCTCCTAAAGTAAAATGAACTTCGTTTATTCTTCCTTCATCCAAAATATCAACAGTAGGGCAGTTACATTCAAAAGTAGTTTCAATATCTGTAAATAGAGCAGTTCCACTTCTTCCTTTTATAGCTGACGCACTTGCTGTCATTATTTTGAATTGTTTATTAAAAATTGTTTTTGGAATTTGTTCTTTCATAGATTTTGTCTCTTGAAGTCCTAAAAGATGAATATCATGTTCATCTACCCATTTTAAAGCCTCTTTTTTATCTACGGCTCTTACGCCATTTACATTCCATGAGATAAATTTATATCTTGCCATTATTTAGTGATTTCCTTTTTTTCTTCTTTTTTCTTTTCATCTTCAATTAACATTTTAGGAGCGATTGGAGCAATTGGTTTTTTTATATCAATATTTTTAAAACCAGTTGTTGAAAGTGAATCTGTTTTTCCACCATGCATATCGATTTTCCCTGAATTTTGTTCTGTATAAGTAGAATTTGCAAATAAAATATTTGTTAAAAATATAGTAACTATAAGTAATCTTTTCATTATTTCTTCCTTTTAAAAGAAAATATTATAACCCCTTTTTTGATAAATAAGCCTTAATAGGGTATTTTACGCTAATTTATTGTAAGGATAATTTTTATGAATGAATTGATTTTAGGACTAATTACATTTTTTACTTCTACGATTGCTGGAATTGTTGGAGTTGGTGGAGGTATGATGTTAATAGTAATTTTACCTTCATTTTTACCTTTGAATGCTTTGATACCAATTCATGGTTTGACTCAAGTATCAAGTAATTTAAGTAGATCAATATTTGGATACAAAGATGTTCAATATGAAGTAATTCCAAAATTTTTATTAGGTTCAGCTATTGGTATTGGAATGTTTGCAGCAGTTTTAAATCTAATTTCCCTTGAATACGTTCCTTTATTTATTGGAGTTTATATTTTATTATCTTTATGGTCAGAAAAATTTAATGAAAAAATCAAAAGATATGAGAGTTATTTCCTTGCAGGTTTTTTCCAGACAGGTCTTTCTATGGTTGTAGGAGCTACTGGACCTCTTACTATGACACTTTTATTTAAAGATTATGAAGATAAAAATAAAGTTGTAGCAACTGGAGCTGCACTTATGAGTATTACTCATATTTTAAAAGTATTTGTATTTATGTATTTTGGTTTTGTGTTTTTTGATTATATTGGAGTAATTATTGCCATGATTATTGGTGCAATTACTGGAAGTTGGGTTGCAACTAGACTAAGAGATAAAATAGATGGAAAAAGATTCACTATGATTTTAAAAGTATTACTTTCAGCTTTAGCTATTCAAGTTATTGTAAAAGTATTTATATAAAAAACTTCAAAACTAATATTATAAATAGTGCAGATATAAGTGTCTGCACTGTTATAATACTTGACATTAATCTAATATCTCCACCTAATTGTCTTGCTAGTATAAAAGAAGTTGGAGCTGTTGGAAGAACAGCAAATAAAACTAAAATAGAAATCATTATATTGTCAAGTTCAAAATATTTTGCAAAAACAAAAATTAATATAGGCATTATTAAATGCTTTGCAATACTTGAAATTATAAGTTCACTTTTTGAAGATTTTATTTCTTTTATCACAAGTCCAAATCCAACAGATAAAAGTCCCATTGGAAGTGCAGCTTTATTTAATATCTCTAAAGTGTTATTTATTATAACAGGAAAATGAATTCCTAGAAAGTTTATACTTCCTCCAATAATACAAGCAATTATCAAAGGATTTGTAACAATTGATTTTAGCAAATATAAAAAATTTAATTTTTCATCGTTTATATATAAAGCAAAAATAGTTATACATAAAACATTTATAAAAGGAATTGCAAAAGTTAATATAATTGCAGATAAAACTAAACCTTCATTCCCAAAAATAGCTCCACTAAGAGCCAAAAATACATAAGTGTTAAATCTAATTCCACCTTGAACTACCGAAGTAAAAGATGAAGCGCTTGTAGGTTTTATTTTATTTGTAAGCATAAGAATAATCATTGTAAAAAATATTGCTAAAAGTGCAGATAAAATAAAACCTAAACTATTTGAAGAACTTAAAGAAGCATTTGAAAGTTTGTAGATTAATAAAGAAGGCATTAAGACATAATAGGTTAATTTATCAGCTTGTGGCCAAAATTCAAGGGATGGAAATTTTATTCTTTTAAAAAAATATCCAATTAAAATAAGTCCAAAAACAGGAATTAAAGCTGAAAATATATGTTCCAAAATATTTTTTAACTAGTTACTAATATTTTGAAAACAGCTTTTATAATCTTTTTATTTTCATCTATTTTTATACAAGGCATATGAGCATCATTTGGATAAAAAATTGCAAGTTCATTTTCTTTGATTTTTAATATAGAAGCATTTTCAGATTGGGCATGTTTTGCATAATCTAAATCTTCTTTATAAGCAGTTTCAATAAGAAGATTGTTTGCATTTTCAACTTCCATTATTTCGTCACCCTCAAACATATATTGAATGTCAATATACTTTTTATGTGATTCGAATAAGCAATCTTCTTTATCTTTTGTTATGTAGGCTTGTTCCAAAACAAAACAGTTTTCATCTAGCACTATTTTATTACATTCACCAACTTTTGTATTCGTAAGAGTTTTATACTCATTTGAATTTTTATCTTGTAATTTTCCAATATAAGCAAAAGCTTTTTCAAATTTTGAACCACAAACTTGCGATTTCAAAGTCTCTAATGTACCAAATAGTGCCATTTAAATTCCTATTTATTTTTTAACATACCTTTTAAAATTATCTTACCACCTTCAACACCTGGTTGGTCGTAAGTATTAATTCTTAAGAATTTTCCAACAATAGAAGTTAATAATTCATAATAAAATAGAAGTTTTCCTATTTCAAATTCAGATATTTCTTCTATTTCAATAATATCAATTGGAATATCTTTTTTTAACTCTTTAACAGAAGCAATAGTTGCATCTGCTTGTAAATTAATTAACTCTTTAAAATTAAGATTATTAACATAATCAAGTTCTTCAAGTCCAGCTAAAGAAATAGGAGCAATTTTTGTATTGTCTTTAAAATCTTTTATTTTAATAAAAGTTACTGTTTTATCCCTTTGACCTTCAACTATTAATTGTAAAAAAGAGTGTTGGTCAACTGGTCCTAAAAGTCCAATTGGTGTTAAACCTTGGTTTGTGTTATTAACATCAACTTTACCAAGACTTTCTCCCCAAAGTTGAACATACCATTTATTAAATCCTTCAAGCAATTGAGAATAAGAAAAAATAGCATTCATATTATAAACATCTTTGAACTCATAATAAGTTCTAGCTTTTTTAATAAGATGTTTAAATAATTTCTTTTTATCAAAAAATGAATCAGAGCTTTTTCTAGCACCTTTTAATAATTCATCAATATCAAATCCAGCAAGATATAAAGGAACTAATCCAACATTTGATAAAACAGAAAATCTTCCACCTACATTTTTAGGAATGTCAAAAAAGTTTATATCATTTGCTCTTGCAAAAGTGTTTAATTTGCTATCATCTTCTGTAATTATCAATAAATTTGATTTATCAATTTTTACAATAGACATAAGATATTTAAAAATAGAGATAGTTTCTATTGTAGTTCCAGATTTTGAAATAACAATAAAAAGTGTATCATTTAGGTTTAATTGAGCTAATGTTCCATTTAAATTTACAGGATCCGTACTTTCAAAAAAGAAAAGCTCTTTTTTTAGAGATTTATTATGTTGCTTATTGTATTTCATAAAATTATAAATAGCATAAGTTCCTAAAGTACTTCCTCCAATACCAATAATTGCTATTTGTTTTTGAGGAAAATTTAAATCATCAAGTCTAGTTTTTAAAACCGTTGTATCAACATAAGGAAGAGAGTAATAACCTATTACTTCTCTTTCTTTTTTTATCTCTGCAAAAATTTCTTTATCACTTAGTGATACTTGAGGATAATACAGATTGTTTTTCACTTATTTTGCTCCAGATACTTTTTTAGCTGCTGCTTCTTTTTTTGTCTCTTTATCATAAAAGTAGTTTGTAGCTTTTACAAACCCATCAATACTTCCACAGTCAAATCTTTGCCCTTCAAATTTAAATGCTAAGACCATCCCTTTTTTTGCTTGTGTTAAAAGAGCATCTGTAATTTGAATTTCTCCACCTTTCCCAGGTTTTGTTTCTCTAATAATATTGAAAATATCAGGAGTTAAAATATATCTTCCAATAATTGCCAAATTTGATGGAGCAACTTCAGGCTCAGGTTTTTCAACCATATCTTTTACCATATAAATACCAGGTTCAATCTCATTTCCAGCAATAACACCATATTTATTTGTATCTTCTTTTGGAATTTCTTCAATTGCAACAATTGAACAACCATATTTTTTATATAAATCAACCATTTGTGCTAATACACCTTTTCCAGGAGCATCACATAAGTCATCCGCAAGTAAAACGGCAAATGGTTGATCACCAATTAGTGTTTCTCCACATAAAATAGCATGACCTAAACCTTTCATTTCAATTTGTCTAGTATAAGAGAAAGTACATTTAGTAATAACTGCTCTAATTTCTGTTAAATAATGCTCTTTACTTGTACCTTTAATTTGATTTTCAAGTTCATAAGAAATATCAAAGTGGTCTTCGATTGCTCTTTTACCTCTACCTGTAACTATTGCCATTGTATCCATACCAGCAGCAAGTGCTTCCTCTACTCCATATTGAATAAGTGGTTTAGTTAAAATAGGTAACATCTCTTTTGGTGTTGCTTTTGTCGCAGGTAAAAATCTTGTTCCATATCCAGCAGCAGGGAATAGACATTTTTTAATTGGTGTGTTTTTATTGCTCATTTTTATTTTCCTTGTAATAGTTTAAATAGTTTCATTAAAACATTTTCGTATATTTTAGCATTTTCTTCTGTATTTGCTTCAAATCTTGTAACCAATTTTGGAGTAGTGTTACTAGCTCTCACTAATCCCTAACCATTTTCAAAAATTCCTCTAATATAATACTCTCTAAAAATAGATGTATTCATTATATGCTGTTCTCCATTATTTTATATTGATCAAAAATTATGTTTAATAAATTTGTGACTGTTATTATATGGAATTTTTAATAAAAATTGTGAAAAAATAGTTAAAAGCACAAAAAATAAAAAAAAGAAGAATCAAAGCATAAGAACCTACAAAAAAGGCGATAAAAGACTAGTAAAAGGGGAGAAAAAGCTGTAAGGATAGATGAATCCAAAAATTTAAGCGAAATTTAAGGGGTAAGCTATTGACAAAGGGAGAAAAACCTATTATAATTCCCG
>JAQVBE010000014.1 GCA_028690445.1 Aliarcobacter sp.
TGGACTTGTAAAGTTTTCACTAGCTATCATCTCTAAGTGATTTGTTTGTCTTTTTAATTCATTCTCTATTATGTCAAATACTTCTTTATCTGCTTGTTCTAGTGTTGCGTTTGTTATGTAATTCATTTTTTTGTCCTAAATATTATAAATTATTATATTTCTTCATCATCATGAAGATTGATTTCATTTTTAATTGGTTTCATTGCTGGGAAAAGTAATACATCTCTAATTGAATGCTCATTTGTAAGCATCATTACTAATCTATCAATTCCTATTCCTTGACCAGCTGTTGGAGCCATTCCATAAGATAAAGCATTTACAAAATCTTCATCCATTTCATGTGCTTCATCATCTCCACCACACTCTTTTGCAGCCATTTGACCTTCAAATCTTTGAAGTTGATCAATGGGGTCATTTAACTCTGAAAATGCATTTGCAATCTCTTTCCCCGCAATAAATAATTCAAATCTATCAGTTAAATGAGGTTTTTCATCATTTCTTCTAGCAAGTGGAGAAATTTCAACTGGGTATTCTGTGATAAATGTTGGATTAATAAGTTTTGCTTCAACATATTCATCAAATAACTCACCTTGAAGTTGTCCAATATTCATTTTATCATTTATATCTAATTTTTTTTCTCTCATAAATGCAATAATTTTATCTTTGTCTTCAACAATATCAGCTGGAACTCCACCAATTTGTACTAAAGACTGAATTAAAGGAATTTCAGTAAAGTTACTGAAATCTATTTTTAGTTCTCCATAAGGTAAAACAGTTGGTAACTCTAAATGTTCAAATAAATATTCAAAATATTCTTTTGTTAAAACAATCAAATCTTTATAAGTTTTATAAGCCCAATAAAATTCAATAGAAGTAAATTCAGGATTATGAGTTGCATCCATTCCTTCATTTCTAAAACATCTATTTATTTCAAATACAGCTTCAAAACCACCAACAATACATCTTTTTAGATATAACTCAGGTGCAATTCTTAAAAATCTATCAATTCCTAAAGCATTATGATGAGTAACAAATGGTTTAGCATTTGCTCCCCCTGCAATTGGATGCATCATTGGAGTTTCTACTTCTAAAAATCCTTTATTTTCAAAGAATCTTCTTGTTAAACTTATTACTTTACTTCTAATATGAAAAGTTTTTCTAACTTCTGAATTCATAATTAAATCTAAATATCTTTGTCTATATCTTAACTCTTTATCTTGAATACCATGATATTTTTCAGGAAGTGGAGAAATCGCTTTTGTAAGAATTCTTAAATCATCTGCATGAAGTGAAAGCTCACCTTGTCCAGTTACAAATGGATAACCTTTTATTTCAACAATATCACCAACTTCGATATTCTTTTTAAATATGTCGTTATAAAAACCTTCAGGTAAATTATCCCTTGCAACATAAATTTGAAGCATTCCACTTTCATCTTCGATTTTTAAGAAACTAGCTTTTCCCATTAGTCTAAAAAGTTTAATTCTTCCAGCAACAATGTAACTTCTATTTTCATCTCTTTTTTCTTCTGTATGAAGAATATCACTATTTACATTTAAATATTTTGCAATTGTACAATTTCTTGAACATTCGTTTGCATAAGGATTAATTCCTACTTCTCTTAGTTTCTCAGCTTTTTCAATTCTTTGTTGTATATATGTATTTTCAAACAATATTAAATCCCTTAATTAATTTTCTTGTGGTTTATTAGCAATACTTCTTAGTTTTTCTTTTGTACTGTTAATCTCTTCTTTTGTTACATTTTTTGTATCTTCTATTTTTTCTTTAATAGTATCTACAACTTCTTCTTCAACAGCTTCTTTTACAGTATCTGTAGTAGTTTGAATATTTTCTTTTATATTATTTTTTGTATCTTCTATAACTTCAGAAGCTTTTGTTGTATCTATTACTTTATTAACATTTGTTGTAATTGCAGTTGTATCAAGTTTTATGATAAATGAACCAGTGCTTATTAAATGTGGCATCATAAATGAGCTCTCAAATTTTTCATCCATTACTTTTTTAAAAGATTGAACTTGATATAAAGCGTAAGTAATAACTGAAAATATCAAAAATACTTTTGATGCTCCAAATATAAATCCAAAAATTCTATCAACAACACCTAATCCACTTGCAGAAAAAATCTTACTAACTATAATCCCAGCAGTGTAAACTACAATCCAAACAGCAACTAAAGCAGTTATAAATCCAATTAATTTTATGGTTGCTGGATTATCTAAAACTAAAATTGGAGCCAATAAATCACCTGTTTCTTTTGAAATTCTTGAGGCTACAAAAATTGCACCAATAATTCCAATAATTCCAAATACTTCTTTTATTAATCCTCTAAATAAACCTTTTAGTCCTAATATTAGAGTAATAGTTATAATAATTAAATCAAAAATAGAAAAATCTTGCATAAAGTCCCTTTTCTTATAATTCGTGCATTATATCTAATCTTTACAAAATCGAAGTTTAATTAAAATCGATAATAAAGTTAAGTCCAGAATAATTTTTATTTTTATAATCATAAGTTACATTTTGAATATCAATTTTATAACCAAGATTTTGAACAAAAAACTCATTTACAATATAAAGTCCAAGTCCGATTCCAAAAGCCTGATGTTTAGTTGTAAAATATGGTTCTAGAATTTTCGAAATAATATTTTTATCAATACCATTTCCTGAATCTTTTATTTGTAAAATATTGTTTTTAAATTCTATAAATATAAATCTATCCTCAATATTTTCAACAGTTATTAAAGCATGAACGGAATTATCTAAAATATTTAAAATAGCTTGGGAAAAATCATTTTTATTACTGTTTAAAATTATGTCACTATCATAAATAAATTGACATTCTATTGAATTTTTTTCTAAAATTGAATTCATAAATTTTTTTGTATTTTCAAGAGCTTCAATTAATGAAAATTTAGTTGAATTATTATCTGTATTAAAGAAATTTGTAAAATTATCAATGGTTGTCGATAATTTATTTGTATTATTTATTATTCCATCACATGATAAATTGAACTCATTATCGTCAAGAATATTTAATTCTTTTTGAAGTTTCATTCCACTTGTAATTGTACTTATAACACTTAATGGTTGTCGCCATTGATGAGCAATATTTTTTAAAGTATCTGTAATAGCAGCTATTTTTGATTGTTGAAAAAGTATTCTATCTTTTTCTTTGTTTGTTTGAATTTGTTCTATTTCTTGAGTTATATCTGTAAATGTTGCTATTATAAACTCTTCATTTTTAACTATTGAACATTTTATAGAAAAGTACCTGATTTTATCTTGCATATTTTTTATAGCAACTCTAAAATTTTTATCTGGATTTGCTAAAATATATTCAGCCCAATTTTTTCCATTGTAATATTTTTCAATAATATAAATATCATCTTGCATATCTATAAAAGTACTACAAATACATTTATATGTTTTTTTAAAACTTTCTAAATCTTTGGTATTTGTAAAAAAATCATATAGTCTTTGGTTTGCATCAATAATTTCATTTCCAAGAGTTATTACAATAATATTTTCTTGAGAATTAAGAATAGCTTCTTTTTTATTCTCTTGAATTTTCAGTAACCTTAAATAACTAGTATAAAAATAAATTAAAAAAAAGAAAAGCATTATAATTAAAACTATTGCTGAAATCATAATAGTTTGAATTTTAAAAGATTCTACAATTCGAATATCTATATCATTTAATTTTACAAAATTTAAAATATATCCTAATCTTTCATTTTTATTATTATAAAGATCAAATTTTGAAATTAAATAGTTATTTTCTATGATATAGTTATTGATTTTAAGATATTTTTCAATTTTATTTCGTTGTAAATAAGTGATTAATTCTTTATTTACATTTTCATTTACAACATAATAGTCATCAATAAACATTTTACTAAATGGAAGTTGGATTATCTCATTATACTTTTTATCTGCAATTATTACAGAATCAATTTTATTTTCTTTTAAATCATTTGCAATGGAATTAAATTGACCAATAATTTCTAACGCTCCTAAAAAATTATTTTCCTCATCAATTATAGGTGCTCTAGCTTTTATAGTCATTGAATATAATCCAACACTAATAGAAGTAGAAATTTTTTTATCTTCTATAAATTTTTTTAAATCTTTTCTAAAAAAAAGATTATCACCTTTTTTATCACTCCAAGAACGATATATACTATTTCCATTTTTATCTATTATTTGAATCCAAATATTTTTAAATTTTGTATTATCTTTTATTTGCTGTGAAATATCGCTGTAGTTAAATTTATCATATTCTTGAGTAGCCATTAATTTATGTAATTCATAATCTTTTACCAATGATAAAGCTATGGCTAATGTTGTATTTATTTTATTGTCTAAAAATTTCTCAGTTAATTTTAGAATATTTGTATTTGTTAAATTATAAGTAGAATCTAATAGAATTTTTTGCTTATCTAAGATGTAATAATAAGTGCCATAAAGGACAAAAATAGTTAGAATTAAAAAAGAGAAAACTGCAATAAAAATATTTCTTTTGGTGTGCATTAATGTAAACTTTTAGTAGATTTATAAGTTTCCATTATACACAAACACAACTTTCTTTCTAATTAATATTTCATTTAGAATTAATAAATTTGTGATAAAATCACACCATGATAAAAAGATACCCAACTAAACAAATATTCGTAGGAAATGTACCAGTTGGTGGTGATGCACCAATTCCTGTACAATCAATGACATTTACAAAAACATCAGATGTTAAAGCAACAGTAGAACAAATTACAAGATTACATTTTGCTGGAGCTGATATAGTAAGAGTTGCTGTTCCAAATATGGAAGCAGCATTAGCATTAAAAGAGATTAAATCTCAAGTTGAATTACCACTTGTAGCAGATATTCATTTTCATTATAAATTAGCTTTAATTGCTGCTGAAGTTGTAGATTGTATTAGAATTAATCCAGGAAATATTGGAGATAAAAAAAGAGTTCAAGAAGTAGTAAAGGCTTGTATTGAACATAATATTCCAATAAGAATTGGAGTAAATTCTGGTTCACTTGAAAAACAGTTTGAAGATAAATATGGACAAACACCAGCTGGAATGGTTGCAAGTGCTGATTATAATATCAAATTTCTCGAAGATTTAGGTTTTACAAATTTAAAAATTTCATTAAAAGCTAGTGATGTTCAAAGAACAGTTGAAGCTTATAGAACTTTGCGACCTATGAATAATTATCCATTTCATTTAGGTGTTACAGAAGCAGGAACACAATTTCACTCAACTATAAAATCTTCAATTGCTTTAGGTTCACTTTTACTTGATGGAATAGGTGATACTTTAAGAGTTTCAATGACAGGCGAACTTGAAGAAGAGATAAAAGTTGGGAAGGCGATTTTAAAAGATGTTGGAATTGCAAAAGAGGGATTAAATATCGTTTCTTGTCCTACTTGTGGAAGAATTGAAGCTGATTTAGTAAGCGCAGTTGCAGAAGTTGAAAGACGAACAGCACATATTAAAACACCAATGGATGTTTCAGTTATGGGATGTGTTGTAAATGCAATTGGTGAAGCAAAAAGTGCAGATGTTGCAATTGCTTTTGGAAAAGGAAGTGGACTTATAATGAAAAAAGGTGAAATTATCGCCAAATTATCAGGAGATTCATTGATAAATAGATTTATAGAGGAAGTGGAAATCGAAGCCCAAAAGAGAAAATAATGGATAGCGTTTATAGTATAAATATAGAAAGAGCTGTACTAAGTTCTATTTTATTTAATCCAGAAGAGCTTGAAGATGTTTTAGGAGTTTTAAAACCTAAAGATTTCTATTTACCTGCCCATAAAAAAATCTTTGAAGTAATGGTAAAACTTCATAATGACGATATGCCAATTGATGAAGAGTTTATAAGAAAGAGAGTTGATGCAAAAGATGTCGATGATTCTATTTTATTAGAAATTCTGTCAGCAAATCCAATTACTAATACTTTAGCTTATGTACGAGAAATCAAAGATGGTTCTGTAAAAAGAGAATTAGCCTCACTAGCAACAACAATAAAAAAAGTTGCAATTGAAGAAGATATGAGTGCAAATGAAGCTCTTGATACTATTCAAGGTGAGCTTTATAAAATCTCAACAGATTCAGCAACTTCTGAGTTAAAAGATATGCAAGTCGTAACTCACGATACGCTCGAATATATAGAAAAAATGAAAAAAATGGGGAATAAACACCTCATTGGAGAAACAACAGGATTTGAAGCCCTTGATAGAAGAACAACAGGATTTAATGCTGGAGATTTGATTATTATTGCAGCCCGTCCTGCAATGGGAAAAACAGCACTTGTTTTAAATATGGCTTTAAAAAATGTAGAGCAAGGTAAGGGTGTTATTCTTTTCTCTTTGGAAATGCCAGCTGAACAATTAATGCTAAGAATGCTTTCTGCAAAAACATCAATTCCATTACAAAACCTTAGGAAAGGTGATTTAGATGATCAACAATGGACAAATCTTAGTGGTGCTTTTGACGATTTAAATACTAAAAAACTTTTTGTTGATGATGGTGGAAGTATTAATATTAATCAGCTTCGAGCGAGAGTGCGAAAACTTGCTCAAAATGAATCTAATAATATAAAACTTGTAATTATCGATTACCTTCAACTAATGCAAGGAACAGGAAATAAAGATAGACACCAAGAAGTTTCAGATATTTCAAGGGGGTTAAAAATGTTAGCAAGAGAGATGAAAATTCCTATTATTGCCCTTTCTCAGCTAAATAGGGGATTAGAAAATAGACCAGATAAAAGACCTATGTTATCAGATTTAAGAGAATCAGGAGCAATCGAACAAGATGCGGATATTATTATGTTTGTTTACAGAGATGATGTTTATAAAGAAAGAGATGAAGCAAGAAAAGAGAAAGAAGCTAAAGATAAAGGTGAAGATTATAAATCAAAATTTATAAATAAACCAGAAGAAGAAGCGGAAATAATTATCGGAAAACAAAGAAATGGACCAATTGGAACTGTAAAACTTAATTTTCAAAAAGCTCTTACACGATTTGTTGATAAAGAAAATGAACATAATAACTCGCCAATAGAAATGGTATTTGAAACAGTTGCAGATACAGAACGAGAGACAAATATTGATATGCCAGATATTTTTTAAATAATATATTATATTATCTTAAGAAATAAATATATATAATCTTTAAAATTACTTTAAGGATTGTTATGAAATCTGCATTTTCACTTTTGGAACTTATATTTGCTATTGTAATTTTAGGGATAGTTGCCTCTTTTGCAATTCCAAAATATATTGATACAAAAGATTCAGCTTTAGTTTCAACTATAAAAAGAGACATAAATACAGCTGTATCATCTCTACAAAGTTATTATTTATTAAATCAAAAGATTGAAAAAATTAGTGATGTTTTAACAATCAATGATACAAACTGGATAGTAAGTGATACAAAAATAAGTGATAAGAATTCTTGTTTATATTTAGAAGTTCAAACTTCGCAAAGTGGAAATAAATCTATTGAAGTAGTAGTTGATTCACAAAAAGATACAACTATTTGCAAAAAAATTAAAGAAGCTAAAATACTTACCGCTTCTTATGAACTTTATTGATTTATTATTCTTTTTTTCTTATTCTTAAAAAAGAAGCAAATTTTGGTTTATTATTTTTTGTTAAATCATAATATTTAAAAGTTACAATATCTCCAATTTGAGGTGGATTTTTTCTTTGTATATCTGAAAAGCCACCGCCAAGATTAAAAATAATTCCATTATTTAATTTAAGTCGTAAACTTTTAAATTCACCATTATTTGAATAGTTTAATCCAATTACTAAGCCCTCATCATCATAAAATTTTTTTACTTTTAAAATATTTTCGCTTCTTCCTGTAAAATATTCTAAGTTGGGATTTTTTAGGATTATTCCTTCTGCTTTTTTATCTAGTAACTCTTTTAAATAAATATTTAAATCAGTTTCATTTTTGCAAATTAATTGAGGAATTATTTTAATAAATTTATTAGGATTTTTATCTAACCAAGATTTTATTTTTTCTAATCTTTTATCAAAATTTCCTTTTTCATTTGGAACTTCAAAGATATTATAAGTTATTTTTTCCCATTTTAATGATGGATTTGTATCTAAAACTATATTTTGAATATTTTCAAAATCATCTCTTTTTGTCCATAATTCGCCATCAAGTTCAAAAGGTGGAAAATCTTTTATAAACCAATTTGGTGTATATATTTTATTACCATTTTTGCTAAGAAGTTCTTTTCCATTCCAATATGCACGGATTCCATCAAGTTTTTCACTCATATACCAATTTGTAATAGTATGTTTTGAATTATCATAATTTTTTGCTTTTTGAAGTTCCTGCGAATTTAAGTAAATAAAAAGAAAGAATAGTATCAAGAATCTCATAGTAATCCTATATAAATAATGTTTTATATTATATATTATAGATTCTTAAATATTCGAAAAACATCATTAAACAATAATAAATATTTAGATAAAATATTCAACTTATGATAAAGTAGCGATTAGAAAAGGATTTTGATTGAATAAAGATATTGTATTAAATGAGAATGATAAAAAAATATTAGTAGATTCAATAAGAAGTGTAAATGATTTTCCAAAGCATGGAATTGTTTTTAAAGATATTACAACTTTATTAAATAATAAAGAAGCATTCAAACTTTTGATGAATCATTTAGAGCAAAGATATAAATCTTATAATTTAGATTATGTGGCTGGAATTGACTCAAGAGGCTTTATTTTTGGTGCCGCACTTGCTGATAGATTAGGTGTAGGTTTTGTTCCAGTAAGAAAAAAAGGAAAACTTCCAACTACAACTGTTTGTGAAAAATATGAACTTGAATATGGTTTTGATGAAGTTGAAATTCACCTTGATGCTTTTAATAATGAAAAAAATGTAAATGTTTTATTAATAGATGACATAATAGTAAGTGGTGGAACTGCAAATGCAGCTGCAACTTTAATTAAAAAATTAGATGTAAATTTAGTAGAAGTATGTTTTTTAATGAACATTCAAATATTAGATGGCGCAAAAAAATTAAGAGAAATAGCTCCTGTTTATTCAGTGTTAGAAATTTAATAAAAAGAGAAAATAAATGAGTAATTATATCCCAAAACCAAGTATTTTTGACCCTGATGAGAAAGGTCAATTTGGTATTTTTGGTGGACAATACGTACCTGAAACCTTGATGCCAATATTAAAAGAATTAGAAGCTGAATATAAAAAATATAGATTTGATAAAGAATTTTGGACAGAAGTTAATTATTTATTAAAAGATTATGTTGGTCGCGAAAATCCTTTATATTTTGCAAAAAATATTAGTGATGAAATCGGAGCAAAAGTATATTTAAAAAGAGAAGATTTAAATCATACAGGTGCACATAAAGTAAATAATGTAATAGCTCAAGGGTTACTTGCTAAAAAACTAGGAAAAACAAAAGTAATAGCAGAAACAGGAGCTGGTCAACATGGAGTTGCGACTGCAACTATTGCTGCTCTTATGGGCTTAGAATGTACTGTTTTTATGGGTGCAAAAGATGTTGAACGACAAGAATTAAATGTATTTAGAATGAAACTATTGGGTGCAAAAGTAATTGCAGTTGAAAGTGGAAGTAAAACTTTAAAAGATGCTATGAATGATGCTATTCGATATTGGGTTACGAATGCTCGTGATACATTTTATATAATTGGAACAGTTGCAGGTCCTCATCCATATCCTATGATGGTTCGAGATTTTCAAGCTGTTATTGGTTATGAGGCAAGAAAACAGATTTTAGAAAAAGAAAATAAATTACCTGATTATGTACTTGCTTGTATTGGTGGAGGTTCTAATGCTATTGGTATGTTTTCACATTTTTTAGAAGATGAAAGTGTAACTTGTATAGGAATTGAAGCTGGTGGTTTAGGACTTGATACAGATAAACATGGCTGTTCACTAGAAAAAGGAAGTCCTGGAGTTTTACACGGACAATGCTCATATTTACTTCAAGATGAAGATGGACAAATTATAGAAGCTCACTCTTTTAGTGCAGGACTTGATTATCCAGGAATAGGACCTGAACACTCTTTTCATAAAGATAATAAATCTGTGTCTTATGATTCAATAACGGATAAAGAAGCTTTAGATGCTTTTGTATGGCTTAGTAGAAAAGAAGGAATTATTCCAGCTTTTGAGTCATCACATGCAATTGCTTATTTAAAAAAGGCAAAAGAGAAATTTAAAGATAAAATAGTTATTGTAAACTTATCTGGTCGTGGAGATAAAGATATGGTACAAGCAAAGAGTTTGTTAAATTTTGAATAAAAAAGGGGTATTGTGAAAGAGCTTTTTAGGAAAATTCAACCCCATTCTGGGAAAATTTTAGCGGTATTCTTGATTTTATTTTTCTCATTTCTAGCTTATAATTTATATACTGCACCAGTAGAAGGTCTTGAAGAAAAATTTGTATATCTTCTTAGAAAATATGGATATATTATACTTTTTGCATGGGGAATGTTAGAGGGTGAAGCAGGTCTTATAATGGCTGGGTTGTTATCTCATACAGGTGATATGAATTTATATATTGCAATATTTGTTGCAGGTCTTGGCGGTTTTGCTGGAGATCAGGTTTATTTTTATATTGGTAGATTTAATAAGGCTTATGTACATAAAAAATTTAGAGGACAAAGAAGAAAATTTGCATTTGCACATTTACTTTTAAAAAAACACGGATGGCCAATAATTTTTATGCAAAGATATATGTATGGAATGAGAACTATAATTCCCATTTCTATTGGACTTACAAGATATGATGCAAGAATGTTTGCTTTTATAAATCTAATAAGTGCATGGTGTTGGGCAGCTTTTACAATAGTTCCTGTTTGGTATTTTGGAAATGAGATTATAATAGTTCTTGAATGGACAAAAAGACATTGGTATTTTGCAATTCCAATTGTTATTATTTTAGGTGGAAGTATAATATTTTATTTTAATAAAGCTACGCAAAAAGCAGAAAAAAGGAGTTATAAATGAAAATTAATTTAATTGATAAAAATATAGAAAAGAATAATACAGAAATTGAAATTATTTTTGTAAAAGATATTGAGAATTCAGAGCATAAAGAGCTTTTGGAAACTTTAGAGTTTAAAGCAAAAGATGAATCTTGTGTATTATTAGCAGAGTCAAAAAAGATTTATGTGGGTTATGAAGAAGAAAATTATGACTCAATCGCAATTGCTAGTGCAACAGCTATTAAAAAACTTCAAACAACAAAATTTGCAAATGCAAGAATTGAATTAAATGAAGTTTTAGAAAATAATTTTAAAGCTTTAATCGAGGGTGCAATACTTGGTGAATATAAATTTGTAAATTATAAATCAGAAAAAGATAAAAAGAAAATAGAACTTCAAATTTTAGTGCCAAATAATAATGAAAAATTTGAAAAAATATTAAATGAATCAATAATTATTTCAAAAGCAGTAAATAAAACGAGAAATATGGTAAATACGCCACCTGCTGATTTTTATCCTGAAGTTATGGCTAAAACTGCAAAAAAACTTGCAAAAAGTGCTGATATTGAAGTTAAAATTGAGGGAGAAAAGTATTTAAAAGAAAATGGTATGAATGCAATGCTTAGCGTTGGTCGTGCTTCTGTTCATGAATCACAACTTATTCATTTAACTTACAAACCTAAAAATGTTCAAGCAAAAATAGTTTTAATTGGAAAAGGTTTAACTTACGATTCAGGTGGATTATCTCTAAAACCTGCTGATTTTATGGTTACTATGAAATCTGATAAATCAGGTGGTTGTGCAGTTATGTCAACTATTTGGGCAATTGCAAAATTAGAACTTCCTTTCGAAGTTCACGGAATTGTAGGAGCTGTTGAAAATATGATAGGTGGAAATGCTTATAAACCTGATGATGTTTTAAAAGCAAAAAATGGAAAAACTATTGAAATTAGAAATACAGATGCTGAAGGAAGACTTGTTCTTGCTGATTGTTTATGTTATGCCCAAGATGAAATAAAAGATATTGATTATATTTTTGATTATGCAACACTAACAGGTGCATGTGTTGTTGGAGTTGGCGAGTATACAACAGGAGTTATGGGAAATAATGAGATACTAAAAAGAAATGCAGTTTTATCTGCTTTAAAATCAGGTGAATATGCAACAACTTTAGATTTTAATAGATTTCTAAAAAAATCTATTAAATCAGAAATTGCTGATATTTGTAATATTGCAAATACAAGATATGGTGGAGCAATTACTGCTGGAATGTTTTTAGATAATTTTATTAGTGATGAAAATAAAGAAAAATGGATTCATTTTGATATAGCAGGACCCGCATTTGTAGAAAAACCTTGGGGATATAATCCTCATGGAGCAAGTGGAGCAGGGGTAAGAATGACAATTAAATTTCTACAAGATTTAGTTGAGAATAACTAAACTTTTTTATTAAAAAAAGAAATCTATTATTTGAATACTAGATTTCTTTTTACTACATTTTTTACTACATTTTCCCCTGAATATATTTCTAAAAAAATAAAATAAATAATCTAGTTATTTAATATTTTATTTGTAAATAAAGTTGATAGTTTGGTGATTTGTTTATTATTTTTCTAAAAGTAATTAAATTTTTTATTAATAATAATTATGGTATATTAAGTAAAATAATATATTATAAAGAGTTCAAGATGGCACAAGAAGAATCTAAATTTATTAAATATTTAAATAACAAAGTCCAAATAAAAGAAAAAGCACCAGTTGGTGATAACATAGCTATTTATATAAGACCTGGTGATAAAATTGATCTTGAAGCCCTTGGAATTAATTTAGAAAATGCAAAATTCAAACTTATTGGTGGTGATATAGTATTAGAAATGCCAGGTGCAGGTAATTATACTTTTGTTTCATTAGCCCTAATGGGATATGGGGGAAATACTCCTGAATTTATTGGCGTAGGGGGTAAGGTTACATCATTATCTGCTATTTTATCGAATATTGAAGAAATAAATGCCTTACCAATTAACTCTATTGTTACTAATGAATTTGTAAATTTACCTAATGCCTCTGAACAAGATAAAAAGAATAAAGCTAATGAAGAAAAGAAAAATGAGGCTACTCCACAAGTAATTGTAATAGATAATAGTGTTGCAATGAATGATAATATATCTCAAAGTTTGGCTGAAAATACTGCTCAATTTATGGATCGACCAATTGAAGACTCAGTTGTAAATACAAATGTATCAATGAAAACAGATACAAATAAAGCTAAAGCTACAAAAACAGAAGATTTTACGAAAGATGCTACAAAAGATGCTACTGCTACGAAAGATTCTAAAGGAGATGCCTCTGTTGAAGGTATTGAACCTACTTTGTCATTTGATATTAATATTCAGCATGTTGAAATAAGAGAAAATACTACAATCGATACACTATTTGTTTCTGGAGGAGGAGGTACTTCTTATGCAAATATATATCCTAAAGGTTATAATTCAGTTGATAAAACTGCATTAGTAGCTCAAACAAAAACCGAGACGATTGACTATAGTGATAAATCTGGAAGTTATGATCATGTTGTTATACATGCAGATGATTCAGCACTTTTTGATATAACAAAAACTTCAAGAACAATACAATTAACACCTATTCAACCTGAGGGATTTCAAATAACTAAAGTAACAATTTCAAGTGCTGCTTTCCCCGAAGGTTTCAGTGCTTTAAATGGTGTATTATCAGGAAATACTTGGACTATCCCAAAAGATAATCCACTTACTGAAGAAATAGACGGTTTTACTATTGCTAATAATGGTGTAATAAATATTACTTTTAGTGTTGGTAATAAACAAAAGAGTAATTTTGTTTTTAGTTTAAATGCAACATCTGAATTTAGTATGGATAATGTTTCAGAAGCAAATAGAGATACTATTATAGCTCCTGTAAAAACACTAATAGAATTTGAAAAAGATTATGCTGTTCAAGTTAAAGATATTCAAATTGAAACAAAAGCTAAAGAGTATGATTTTGAATCATTTTATTTAAATGGTAAACAGTACACTACGGGTTTTGTAATTACTACAAATATCAATGATACGGAAACAAAAGGTTCTCAAGAATTAGTAAATACAATTTATGGTGGAATTGTAAATGATACAATTTATGGTGGAACTAAAAATGATACAATTTATGGAAACACAGGTGATGACACTATTACTCCAGGACTTGGGAATGATACAGTTGATGGAGAAGCAGGGAATGATACAGTTTCTTACTCAAATTTAGCTGTTTCAAATTTAGGTGCTGGTGTTGTTGTTGATTTAACAGCACAAAGTGCAACTGGTTCAGGAAATGATACGCTTAAAAGTATTGAAAATATTATAGGAAGTGATTTTAGAGATACTTTAATTGGAAGTATAGATATTAATACTATTCACGGTGGTGCAGGAAACGACACTATTGATGGAAAAGAAGCAAATGACACTTTATTTGGTGAAGCTGGAAATGATCTGTTTAAAAGTGGTTTTGGAGATAATTACATAGATGGTGGAACGGGAACTAATACTGTAGATTACTCTCAAGTAACTGATACAAATGGTGTAATTGTTAAGCTTTTAAGTCCTACCGCGGTTGGTCTAGGAGAGACATGGGGAGAATCTACATCACATAGTGGAAATGACCGTTTAGTTAATATTCAAAATGTTATAGGAACTCAATATGACGATACTTTTAGTGGAGCAGATAATACTAATAATAGTTTTGATGGAGGAGCTGGGGGAAGTGATTTAGTTGATTATAGCTACTATAAAAGTAATGCTATAACTGTTAATTTAGATGAAGGCTGGGCAACTGGTCAAGGAACAGATAGTTTTAAAAATATTGATGCTATTAGAGGTACTGATATTTTAACCTTTGGAGATACACTTATTGGTTCATCTACACAGGGAAATACTCTTTATGGTATGGCTGGTAATGATATTATAAAAGGGATGGGTGGAAATAACTCTTTATATGGAGGAAGTGGAAACGACACAATTTACAGTGGTAAAGATGATGATTTTATCGATGGTGAAACAGGAGTTAACACTGTTAGTTATGAAGATATTAATACAGGTGGAGTTACTGTTTATTTAGGAAAAGAGACTATTTCACAAAATACAATTAACGCAGGATACGATACTTTAAAAAATATTCAAAATCTTATTTGTACTGTTTTTAACGATACTTTAGGAGCTAGTTTAAATGAGGTTAATACTCTTAATGGTTTAGGAGGAAATGATACAGCTGATTATAGTGTACTACCTAAAGCTGTATCAGATAATGGAGTTATTGCAAACTTATTTTTAGGAACGGTTTCAAAAGGTCTTAGTACAGATGATACGCTAATTAGTATTGAAAACCTAATAGGAACAGATGGAAAAGATACACTAATAGGAAATAACTCTGACAATATTTTAGATGGTGGAAAAGGGAATGACTATTTTATATCTTATGGTGGAAATAATAGCATTATTGGTGGGGAAGGGATAGATACTCTTGATTATAGCCAATCAGGTAAATCTTTAGTTATTGAAAACCTAGATATTACAGGAACAGTAAAAAGAGGAACAGGTTCAGCTCAAGAAATAGATGAACTAAACAGTATTGAGAAAATAATAGGAACAAACTCTAAAGATATTATAAAAGCCAATGCAACTTCTATTGTTAATTTTGAATTTCAAGCAGGTTCTGGAAATGACACACTTCAAGGTGGGGCTGGAAATGACATTCTTTCAGGTGAAAGTGGTGATGACTATTTTTATGCAAGTGCTGGAATTGATTTTATAGATGGTGGAAATGATAGTGAAGTAATGGGTAATACAGTTGACTTCTCATCTATAGCTAATAAAATAGAGCTAAAACTAGCAGAAATTGGGATTGAAACTAAAGTTTTAGAAGGTGATTTAAAAACTCAAACGCACACAATTATAAATATTGAAAATATTACTGGAAGCTTGACCCATGAAAATACTTTAGCAGGAAACTCACAAAACAACACACTAATAGGTGGAAATTTAAACGATACTTTGAGTGGTGGAAATGGTGGAACTAACTATCTTGATGGTGGATTAGGAGTTAATACTGTTGATTATAGTGCAATTAATACAAATGGAACAGGGGTTACATTAAACTTAAATAATACAGAACTTCAAGAAGTATTTACAAACAATAGTGGCATAACTGTTCGTGAAACACTTAAAGATATTCAAAATGTAATAGGAAGCAAGTATAAAGATATTATTACTGGGAATTCACAAAGTAATTCACTTTTTGGTGGATTGGGAGATGATACACTTGTAGGAAGTGCTGGAAATGATACTTTAAATGGTGGAGATGGAATTGATGTTGTAAGTTATGCAAATGCAACTGATGATTTGAATATTGATTTAGGAAGTACATCAGTTTATATTAATGCAACCTATGGAACAGATACCTTTATTAGTATTGAAGGTGCTATTGGAGGAAGTGGAAATGACACCATTAAAGGAACAAATGGTTCGAATGTTTTAATTGGTGGTGCAGGAGATGATACTTTACTTCCTAATGGAAATAATGGGATTGATGAATTAGATTATATTGATGGAGGAACTGGTACAGATTTTGTAAGTTTTAATTTCGGAGATACTACTGGAATAACTCTTGATTTATCAAATGCTGATATTCAAAATACAGGAAAAGGTCGAGTTCAAATTATCAATGTAGAGAATCTTGAAGGTGGAGATGGAGATGATAAACTTTTTGGAAATAGCAGTAATAATATTTTAAAAGGTGGATTAGGAAATGACACTTTAGTTGGAAGAGAAGGAAATAATACATTAGATGGTGGAACTGGAATTGATACTGCTGATTATAGTGCGGTTGATAGTTCAAATGGATTAAATGTTGATTTAGGACTTGCTTCTCAACAAGTTCAAAATAATGGTTATCTTGGAAAAGATACTCTTATTTCAATAGAAAAAATTATTGGAACAAAAAACAGTGATATTATCATTGGAAAAACTACTAACTTATCAATAGATACTATGACTTTTGAGTTGGGTGCAGGAAATGACACTATTTGGGCAGGTAGTGGAACTAATGTTATTTATACATCAAGAATGACGGAGAGTGGAACAGATTATACAAGTTATAATAATACGGTATTTAGTGGAACAGGAAGTGACACGGTAATAGGAAGTAGTGGAAATGATACTTTTATAGTTTCAGCAAATGATGCTTTAGGTGGTAATGGAAACGACACTTTTAATGGAGTTAGTGGTTCAAATACGATTGATTATAGTTTAATTCTTGATAGTGATTCAAATCAAACAACGGGTGGAATTAATGTTACTTTAAATGGTTCAAATCCTGTAGCTATATCTTTGAGTGGTGGAAATACAGTTACGATTCAAAATGTTTCACATATTATTGGAACAGCAAATAGTGATACCTTAACAGGGGATAGTTTTAATAACATATTAGATGGTGGAGCTGGTAATGACACTATTTTTGGAACGGCTGGAAACAATATATTAAGTGGTGGAAGTGGCGATGACAGTATTACTGGAGGAATACAAGTTGACACTATATATGCAGGATTGGGGAATGATACTATTTTTAGTAGTATAGGAAACGATACTATTTATGGTGAAGATGGACTTGATACTTTTGATTTAAGTAACCGTATAGGGAAAATATATGTAAATCTATCTGAAAATAGAGCTCAAATAGATACAAATAATAGTGGTACTTTTGATATTGGTGATGAAACAGATATTTTAAATAGTATTGAAAGAGTTATTGGAAATAGTTCTGATAATACATTGTTTGGAGATAATTTTGCCAATATTTTAGATGGTGGAACTGCTGGAACAAACTCTTTATATGGAGCAGGGGGAAATGATACTTTAATTGGAAGTGGAACGGGAATAGATATTGCTTATTATAGACCTGCAAGTGCTTCAATTTATGTTGATATGACTAAAAGTGCTCAAGTTGTTCGTGATGGAGATGGCGGAAGTGATACTTTAATTGATATTAATGAAATATATGGAAGCGATTATGGAGATACATTTTTAGGGAATAGTGCAAACAGTACATTTAGAGGTGGGATAGGAAACGATACTTTTTATAGTAGTGAAGGAGTTAATATTCATGATGGAGGAGCTGATAATGATTTGTTTATTATTACTTCTTCAACTCATGGAGTAGGTTCTTTAATAGGTGGACTTGGAAATGATACAGTTGATTTTAGTGGCGTTACTGATTTAGTTACCCCAACTAAAGGTTTGGTAATCACTTTAAATGGAAATGAAACGGTACAAGCTAGTTTAAATGATGTTAATTCTCATAAATTAACAGGGATAGAAAATATTACAGGAACAATTTATAACGATACCATCCAAGGTGACTATAATAATAATATTTTAAGAGGATTTGCTGGAAATAATACGCTTATTGGTGGTGCTGGAGATGATACTTTAATTGGTGGAACAGGAACCGATGTAGCTAATTATGAAACATCAATTGGTGGTATAAAAGTAGATTTGACAAATGTTAACTTTCAAGTGACTGATGATGGACTTGGAGGAAGAGATAATTTAATCGGGATAGATACTATTGTAGGAAGTAATTATGCAGATACTTTCAAGGGTAGTACGGAAAATGACACTTTTATTGGTGGAATGGGAGATGATTGGTTTATTGGAAGCGAAGGAAACGATTATTTTGAAGGTGGTATAAATAGTAGTGATACAGTTGATTATAGTGCTGCAATTACAAATTTAGTAGTAGATATTAATGATGGCTCAAAATATATAAATTCATATTATGGAACAGATACTTTTAAAAATATTAATGGAATTGTAGGTGGAAGTGGAGATGATACATTAATAGGAAACAGTGGTCGAAATACTTTAATTGGTGGAAGTGGAAATGACACTCTTTTGGGTTATGGAGGAGATGACTATATTGATGGTGATAGTGGAAGTGATTTTGTTAGTTTTGCTTACACTGCTAAAAATATTAAACTCGATTTATCTATTACCGATGCACAAGAGACAAATGATGGAAACTTGACGATTAAGAGTATCGAGAATATTGCAGGTGGAGCAGGAAATGACACTATTTATGGTAACGACAGCGACAACACTTTAAGTGGTGGATATGGAAATGATACTCTTTGGGGTCGTGGAGGAAATAATACTCTAATTGGTGGATTAAATGGCTATCAAATAGTTCTTGCAACGATTTCTACTGGAATGACTTATAGTTTTGCATTAGAAGGGAAAACTGTAAGTTATATAGCTACAGCTGAAGATACAAAAGCAAGTGTATTAAAAGCACTAGAAAATAATTTTAATGCAAATAATATAACGAATAGCTATATAGTAAATGATGGTGAAAAATTATATATAGAGACAAATAGTCCTATTAGTTCAAATACTAATTTAACCCCTACCTCAGAAACATTTATAGATATTGCAGATTATAGTTTAAATCCATACAATGGTATCAAAGTTGATCTTTCTCTAAGTGAACAAGTTTATGATAATGGTAATGGTGGTCATGATACTTTAATAGGAATTGAGCAAATAAAAGGAAGTAATTTCGCAGATACTTTTATAGGAAGTAATAATGCAGACACAATATATGGTGGAGCAGGAAATGATACTTTTATTGGAAAATCTGGAAACGATATTTTTTATGGTGAAGCTGGAGATGATATATTTAAAAGCTCATATAATGATGGGAATAACACTTACTGGGGTGGTACAACATCGGAGATAAATGGAGATACTGTAGATTATAGTGGTATTACAGACAGTCAATACAAAATTGTAGCAGATTTAAGTAGTAGCTCAATTAGTATATATAACTCTTCAGATGTACTTCAAAAAACAGATACTATTCATGACATAGAAAACCTAACAGGTGGAGCAGGAAATGATACTTTAAGAGGAAATACAAGTAAAAATACTTTAAAAGGTGGAGCGGGAAATGATACTTTATATGTAAGTTCTGGTGGAGATTTTCTTTTTGGAGAAGCTGGTGATGATAGATTTGTTTTTGAAAATGGAATAGATGGAACTTCTGTAGTTATTGATGGTGGAACAACAAATCAACCTTTTGGGGATACTGTAGATTATAGTGCTTTAACAAATGGTGTTAATGTAAGACTTAAAGGAAGTTCTTATAGTGATGTTACTGTAGGAGCTACACCAAATCATCATAAAATAAGAGATATAAATAATATTTTAGGTTCTCAAAGTGATGATACAATTGAAGGTGATAGTTCAAATAATACTCTTGATGGATATGATGGAACAAATACTATAAGCTTTGAAAATTCAGGGGCAAAAGTAGTTGCGAATATTGGTGCGCAAGTTACACTTGATGGTACTATTTACAATGCAAACCAAGCAACAGGCACAACAATAGGTACAGATACTATTTTAAATTTCCAAAATATTAAAGGTGGAAGTGGAGATGATACTTTAATAGGTAGTACTGCTCAAAACACAATTTACGGTGGTTTAGGAGCTGATGTTATTTATGGAATATCAGGAGATAATAAGCTTTATGGAGAAGAAGGTAATGACACAATTTCATGTGGTAGTGGAAACAATAATATTGATGGTGGAGATGGAAGCGATACAGTAACTTATAGTGGTGCTGATTATGTAACAGTTACATTGAGAGGTGCTACAAATGGTGTGGGAAATTCTACTTATGGTGGCACTAATTATCTAGATAAACTCATTTCTATAGAAAATGTTATAGGAAGTGCAGGAAATGATACTATTCAAGGAAATGAAGAAAATAACACTCTTTATGGTTCAACTGGAAATAATACAATAAGTTATAGTGGAGCTTTAGGAAGTGTAACCGTAGATTTAGGTTTACAAGGACAAAGCCAAAATACTATTGCAGATGGAGTAGATTATCTTCTTAATTTTCAAAACTTAATAGGTTCTTCTTATTCAGATACTTTAAAAGGTGATGCTAATACAAATATTATTAATGGAGGAACTGGAGATGATGTTATTTATGGAATTGCAGGCTCTAACTATTTATATGGTGGATTGGGGAATGATACTTTTATAGGGAAATTAACGGGGAATGACTTTATAGATGGTGAAAGTGGAAATGACAAAGTTGATTATAGTAATTTACTTGCAGCGAATAGTATTAGAGTAAATTTAGGAGCTACTACAACAATAAATGATGAACAAGGTATTTCACAAACTGTATACGAAATTTCAAAAATAGGTGGAGATAGTGACTATGTTAAAAATATCTCTATTTTTGAAGGAAGTACCGGAAATGACATTTTTACAGTTGGTGCTGGAAATTATACTTTTATAGGTGGTGCCGGAGATGATACTTTTAATGGTTCAAACTTTAAAGATGTATTAATAGATGGTGGCTTACATATAAATGGTGATTATGTTGATTATAGCAGCGTAACAGATAAAATCATCATTTCTTTACAAGATGGAAGTGATCCTACTGTTGTAAGAGTTGGAGGAGATACAGCAAACCATACTATTAAAAACATAGAAAATATAATAGGTTCAAACACTGCTGATGATACTATCATAGGAAACAGTACCAATAACACTATTAAAGGTGGTGGTGGTGATGATACTATTGATGGTGGTGGGGGAAATGACTATCTTGATGGAGGTTCTCATACTTCAGGAGATACTGTTTCGTTTGAAAGTATTACAAGTGTAAATGGAATTAGTGTAAATATTGGAAATAGTGCTGTTATTATAAATGGTACTTCTTATGCTGCTTCTAGTGCTATTCAAAATGGACAAATAAGTACTGTTGTAAACTTTGAAAATATTCAAGGCTCAAAAAATGCAGATATTTTAATAGGTAGTGATGAAACAAACATTATAAGAGCTGGAGATGGAAACGATATTATTTATGGTGGTAAAGGTTCTAACTTTTTATTTGGTGAAGCTGGTGCAGACACTTTTATTATGGGTGGTTTTTTTGGAAGCGGAAATAACTATATTAATCAAGTAGATGGTGGAACTGGAGCTGATGTACTTGATTATAGTAAAGTTACAACAGGAGCTATTAGTGTAACTCTTGATGGAGAAGAGTTTTCGAAAGTAAGTATTTATAGTGATAATGTAAGAACTACTGAAATAGTAGGTACATATGATACAGTTAAAAATATTAGAAATGTTATAGGTACAAGTGGAAATGACTATATCAAAGGTGATGTAAATGCCAATGAACTTTATGGAGGAGTTGGTGATGATACTCTTGATGGAGGAGCTGGTGATGATAAGCTTTTTGGTGGAAGTGGCAATGATACCATTATAAGCTCAGGTGGAAATAATATTATTGATGGTGGAGACCATAATGGTATTGGAGACTGGGTTTGGTATAACCAAAAACTAATGGCACTTAATATAAATATGAATAGCACTGATATTAATGGATATGCTAATGCAAATTTTGGAGTGGAAACAGATAAATTAATTAATATTGAAAATATAAAAGGAACAATATTAGCAGACTTTATTGGTGGAAATAATTCAAATAATATACTTGATGCTTTCATGGGAGATGGAAATATCCTTGTAGGAAGTGGTGGAGATGATACTCTTCTTGGAAGTAGTAATGGAAATGACATATTTAAAGCAGGTATTTTACTATCAGATGGAACTATAATAGATGGAGATGATGGAAACAACATAATTAATGGAGTAGGTGGAACTAGCAATACGGTTGATTATAGTTCGTATGCAAGCAATAGAACTATTGAAGTTGATTTAGCCAGTGGTAACAATGAAATAACAAAAAAATTAAATGATACAATTTTTGGAAAAGATACAATAACAAATATCACAAATATCACAGGTGGAGCAGGTGCTGATACAATTATTGGTTCAAATGTTCAAAATAATACTTTAAAAGGTGGAGCTGGAAACGATACCATAAGTGGTGGTGGAGGACAAAACTACCTTGATGGTGGAGCTGGAGCTGCTGATTATGTGAGTTATAATTATCTTGCAAGTGGTGAAAAAGTTGTTGTTGATTTAACTGCTGGAACTGGATATGTAGATGCTTCAAATAGCGATGTAGTTGTTGGATTTGAGAATGTTATTGGTTCCTCTGGAAATGATACTATTAAAGGAAATAATAGTAATAATATTTTAATAGGTGGTTTGGGTAACGATACTTTTATGAGTAGAGATGGAGTTGATACTATCTATGGAGGAACTGTAACTATAAATGCAGATACTAGTTTAACTGCTAATACTCTTGCTTCAGGAGAAATCAATACTATAAGTTATGAAGATGAAACACGAAATGTAATTGTAGATATGTCTCAAAATAAAAGTGGAATTAATGTTAGTGGAATCATAAGTAATACAGATAATGCAATACTTCATGGAGTTCAAAATGCAATTGGTGGAAGTGGCGATGATATCTTTAAAACGAATACTTCTGTAAGCAATAGTTTTGATGGAAAAGATGGAAGTGATACGATTGATTATTCTACTTTAACAGCAAGTCAAAATATTAATGTAACATTAGCTGGTACTAGTGCAAGTACCGTAAATATTGCAAACGCTCAAAGTGATACTATAAAAAATATAGAAAATGTTATAGGTGGAGCTGGAAATGATATTATTGTTGGAGATACTCTTAATAATATTTTAAGAGGTGGAGCTGGAAACGATATAATAAAAGGAACTTCTGGAAATAACTCTCTTTATGGTGATGCTGGAAATGATACTATTTTTAGTGGTAGTGGCGATGACCTTATAGATGGTGGAGCTGATATTGATACTGTAAATTACTCAGAAGCTTTTTCTGCAGTTACAGTTGATTTAGGAAGTGAAACTGCTCAAAATGTTGGTGGAGGTATGGGTACTGATACTCTTAAAGATATTGAAAATATTGTAGGAAGTAACTTTGACGATACTTTTAAATCACATTTTAATAGAAACAACCAATTTGATGGAAATGGTAAGGGTATAGCCGGAAATACAGTTGATTATAGTAATTTAACAGTCAATGATTCAACAAAAGATTTTGTAAGAGTTGATTTAACTACAAATGGACTAGTAATTCAAAATAGTATTACAACAGCAACAGATACTTATATAAATATTCAAAATATTATAGGAAGTGCGGGAAATGACACAATTTCTGGTGACGATAATAATAACACTTTAAAAGGTGGAGCTGGAAATGATACTCTTATTGGAAAAGGTGGAAATGATTATTTAGATGGAGAATCTGGTAATAATACTGTAAGTTATGCATACTCAACAAGTAGTGTTGAAGTTGATTTCAAAATAGGACAAGGATTTGTAAGTGCTAGTGATAAAGATACTCTTGTAAATATTCAAAATGCTATTGGTGGAAGTGGTCAAGATGTTTTTAAAATGGCTTCAGGAAATATAGTAAATATAATCGATGGAAATAGTAATAGTGAAAATCTTGTAAGTTATGAATACTATACTGCTGGAGTTAGTGTTGATTTAGGATTAGCTATTTCACAAGAAGTTGTAACAGGAGATTTTGATACTTTAATAAATATTCAAAACATCAAAGGTGGAGAAGGTAATGATACCTTTAAAACTAACTTTAATATAGTAAATCAATTTGATGGAAATAGTGGTAATAACACTATGGATTATAGTAATGCAAATGCTGCTCAAAGTATCACAGTAACACTTGATGGAGCTAACTTTAGAGATGTAATTATCGGTAATGGTACCGTAATAGATAGCATTAAAAATATTCAAAATGTTTATGGTGGAGCTGCTAATGATACTATTATTGGAGATGGAAACAGTAATATCTTAAAAGGTGGAGCTGGTAATGATATTATAAAAGGAATTGCTGGATTAAATTCACTATATGGAGAAGCTGGAGATGATACTATCACAGGTGGAACAGGTGATGACTTTATAGATGGTGGAGCTGATAATGATATTATTTATGCAAATGCAGGAAATAATATTATCTATGGTGGTATGGGAATAGATACTATTTTTAGTGGAACTGGAAACGATACTATTTATGGTGGAACTGCTAATGATGTTGGGACTGAACAAGATTGGGTAAGTTTTCAAAATGCACTAGTTGGAGTTACTGTAAACTTAAACAAAATAGCAGGAGATACAGTTACTGATGTATTTACAGGAGCAACTGGATATGCAAGTGGTCTAGCAACTGGAATAGATAGTTTATTTGGAATTGAAAATATTATAGGAAGTGCTAATAAAGACAATATAACTTTAAGTGATGCACAAGTAAACATAATTTATGCAGGTGCTGAAAGTGATATTATAAAAGCTGGAACTATAGCTTATACAGGTGGAAACACAATAGATGGTTTTGGAGTAATAGGAACTCAAGATAGTAGTGATAGTGATACTATGGATTATAGTGTTTTAGGTGTAGGACAAAATATTAGTGTTGATTTAAGCTTAGTCGATGCAAATGGTTTTTCAAATGTTACTTTTAATGGTGGTATAAATCTCGATAAACTTAAAAATATAGAAAATATCACAGGAACAGCAGGAAATGATACATTAAAAGGTGCAGATGGTGTAAATAACACTTTAATAGGTGGAACTGGAAGCGACTTTTTAATGGGAAGAAGTGGAAATAACATTCTTGATGGTGGAGCTGGAAGCACAGGAAACTATGTAAGTTATGAGTATGTTGTTGATAATACAAAAAGAGTTATAGTAAATCTTGATGAACAAACGGCCAATGTTGTAGGAAGTGGTTATAAGGATACTATAAAAAATATCCAAAATGTTATTGGTGGATCTGGAAATGATACTATTACAGGAAGCAGCAGTTCAAATACTTTAATTGGTGGAGCAGGTGCTGATAAGTTTATGATGAGAGGAGAACTATCTGATACTGTTTATGCTGGAAGTATTACTTTTAATGCAGATGGTACAATAAATAATGCTTCACATATAGATACAAATACACAAGATACAATAGATTATAGTAGCTACACTAATAACGCTATTATTAATTTAACATCAGGAACAGCACAAGTTGATTTAAAAATAGATACTTTTTATGGAATTGACAATGTAATAGCAACATCACAAGCAGATACTATCACAAGTGGCGCTGGTGTAAATACTATTTTTGCAGGTGATGGTTCTGATACTATTTTTACAGGAGCTGGTAAAGATACTATTTATGGACAGGATGGAGATGATTATATTAATATGGTATCTGTTAGCAATTCTCTTTCAAATTTTGTAGATGGTGGAACAGGCTTTGATACAGTAGATTATGCAAGCTTAGCTGAACGAATAGTTGTAAATATGCAAGGTGTAACAGAAGTTCAAGTTCAAGTTGGAAATACAGTAAATCAACATATTATTACAAATATAGAAAATATCATTGGAACAAACCAAGCTGATACAATTACAGGAAATGATGGAAAAAACATTCTTGTAGGGATGGATGGAAGCGATACTATTTCTGGAATTGCTGGAAATAATATTATTTATGGTGGAACTAAAGAGAGAAATTCTACTTCAACAGCAGCTGATACTATTTATGGTGGTACAGGAGATGATACTATTTATGGAGCAGCTGGAGCTGATGATTTAAGAGGTGGCTTAGGAGATGACACTATTTATAGTGGAGCAGGAAATGACATTATAAAAGATGGTTCAGGGTCTGATAAACTTTATGGAGAGTCTGGGGATGATACCTTTGTATTTGAAGCAGCTGATAATATGACAGATTATATCTATGGTGGAAATGAAACTAATGATGATGGTTCTAGTGATATGGTTGATTACTCTTTAGCTATTAAAGGTATGACTATTGATTTAGGTGGGAAAAATGGAATTAGAAATCAAGATGAAGCTTTATTTGATAGTTCAAATATTCCTACATATAACTATAGAGGATATTCATATAGTGCAGATCAAGGATTTAATCTAATTTATGGAATAGAGTCTGTACGAGGAAGTGATTTAGAAGGCGATACTATTTGGGGGAATAGTGCAAATAACTCTATATTTGGACTAGGTGGTAATGATACCATCTATGGAGTTGATGGAACTAACTACCTTGATGGTGGAGCAAATAATGATACATTTTTTGCAGGAAGTGGAGCAGATGTTATGGTTGGTGGAAGTGGAGATGATCTATTTAAAACTTATTATAATGCTTCTGGAGCCGATGATACTGCTAAATTTGGAGCATCAAATACTATTTACGGTGGAACTTGGGATGGAATAACTGCCGCAGCAAGTGGAAGTGATACTGTTGATTATGGTGAAATAATTGATACTTCATATAATATATTCGCAGATTTATCAGGAAATACTGCTAATGTAGAAATTAGAACGGGTACAACCGTAATAAAAGCAGATAATGTAATAAATGTAAATAATGCTATAGGAACAAGTGGAAATGATACATTTAGAGGAAATTCATTTGCTAATACACTTAATGGATTAGCTGGAAATAATACAGCATTATATACATTTACAGCTTTAACGGCTGGAATAGTTGCAAATTTAGAAGCTGGGGAAGTTACAAAAACTACTGCTAGTGGGACTGTTAAAGATACCTTAATAAATATTCAAAACCTTGTAGGAAGTAGCTATGATGATTATTTTGTTACAAAATTGTCAGAAGCAAATATAATAGATGGTGGAGCTCATGGAACTATTGGAGATACTATAGATTATAGTACTAATGGAGCTACAAAAATAATTCTTGATTTAGATGTTTCTCATACTACAGATGTTTATGGCATAGGTGTAACAAATGATGGAATTTATGCAAGTGTTGCTGTTACAAATGGTGCAACTGATAAAATAACTAATATTGAAAACATAAAAGGAAGTGCAGGAGCTGATACTATTTATGGAAATAGTGAAAATAATACTATTTTTGGTATGGGTGGAAATGACACTATTTATGGAGTTGCTGGAGCAAACTATATAGATGGTGGAGCTGGAAATGACTTAATTTATAGTGGAACAGGAGCTGATAAGTTATTTGGAGGAACTGGAAATGATACATTCAAAGGAACAACTGCTTTAAGTTTTGCAGGAGATGTTATTGATGGAGGAAATGAATTAGATGCATCAAGAGGTAGTGACACGGTTGATTATCATGCAATTACAGGTATTACAACAGGTGTAAAAGTTACTTTAAATGGTAGTACAGATAGCATAGTAACAATAAATAATGCAAATTCTCACACAATAAAAAACATAGAAAATATAATAGGAACCACTTTTGCTGACTCAATAGTAGGTGATACGGGAAATAACACATTAATAGGTGAATCAGGAGCTGATACTATTAAAGGAATTGCTGGAAATAATGTTATTTATGGTGATAAAATATCTGATGATGGAACGGATACTTTAACTAATGTATCAACAAATAATGATGTAATATATGCAGGAATAGGTCAAGATACAATATATGCTGGTGGTGGAGATGACACTATCTTTACAGAAGTTGGTAGTGATACTATTTATGGTGGTTCAGGAAATGATAAAATTTACGGTGGTTTAGGAAGTAAAATTTATGGTGGAAATTATATTAATGATGCACATACAGATAGTGGAATAGATACTGTAAGTTATGAAAATATAAGTACTAGTGTTACTGTAAGACTTGATGCAAATTTTGCCATTATAGCAGCAACTGGTAATAGTGATATTATTTTTGGTATTGAAAATGTTATAGGGACAGCTTTTGCAGATTCAATAGTTGGTGATATTGCAAATAATACATTAATTGGTGGTGCGGGCAATGATATACTTAATGGTTTAGGTGGAGATAATAGACTAGAAGGTGGAGCAGATAATGACACACTTATTTCAGGAAGTGGAAACAACTATGTAGATGGTGGAACAGGAAGTGATACTGTTGATTATAGTTCTTTAACTGGTACTAATTTTGGAGATGATGATTCAATAGCAGGTCAAGTAAATGGTATTTATTACAGTGGAATTAAAGTAGATTTAACAAATACTTCAGCACAAAGAATTCATGTAAACTATGGAACAGATACTATTCTTAATATTGAAAATGTAATAGGTTCTACAAAAAATGATTATATTATTGGAAATGATGAAAAAAATATTCTTGATGGAAAAGGTGGAAATGATTATTTTGTATTAGGACAAGGTGAAGACACAATATTGGGGGATACTGGTACTGATACTATTGCATTTACAAATACAAGTAGAACACTAGGAGTTAATGTTGATTTAAATAAAAATCAATCTTATGGAAGCCCCGATAGTTATAGAGTAATTAGTGATGGTTTTGGAAATGCTAAATATCTTGATAGTATTGAAAATGTAATTGGTACAGATTTTGATGATACTATTTTTGGAAATAGTGATGCTAATACACTTATTGGTGGAGCTGGAATTGATACGTTAAAAGGTGGATTAGGAGCTGATATTCTTGATGGTGGAACAGGTGAAGATTGGGCATATTTTAATGATATAGCGGTATCGGGTGTTAATATAGTTTTAGATACAGATGGAAATATCGCTAATGGGAGTTCAGGTACATCAAATATTACAGGATATACAACAACTCTTGTTGGAATTGAACATATTAAAGCCACAGCTTTAGCCGATACTATAAAAGGTGATGATAATGCAAATTCAATTTTAGCAGGTAGTGGAAATGATACAATTTATTCATCAAAAGGTAGTGATTATATAGATGGTGAAGAGGGTATTGATACAATTGATTATGCAATTGCAGATGTAACAAGTGGATTAATAATAGATCTTGGAGCAACACAAGTAATAGGAACTGATACAACATGGGCTGTTCAAGATGATGGTTATGGAAATAAAGAGCTTGTATATAATATAGAAAATGTTGTAGGTACAAAAAATAATGATTTTATAAAAGGAAATACTCAAAATAATACAATTTGGGCAGGTTCTGGTGATGATACTATTTATGGTATAAGCGGAAACAATGTTTTAATAGGTGGAACAGGAAGTGATACATTCAGAGGTGGAATAGGTGATAATATCATTTATGGAGAGACATATTCTTCATCTATTGGTTCAGCTGGGTCTGAAACAGATATATCATCAAAAGATTTAATAGATTTCTCTGAAAGTGGAGTTTCTATTACATTAAATTTAAGTGATAGAACATCTATTAATTATCTTTCATTATCTTCTTTGACACTAGATGCTAGAACTTCTATTGGATATGGAAAAAATGTAATTTACAATGTTGAAAATGTACTTGGTGGAAGTGGTTCTGATACATTAATTGGAAGTAATGTTGCCAATGTAATTGATGGTGGAGCTAATAATGATATTATTTTTGGTTTTGGTGGAACAGGAAATACTCTAATTGGTGGGGCTGGAAATGATACTATCATGGGACTTCTTGGTGGAGATAAAATCTATGGTGGAACATTTGATGGAACAATAGCTACAAAATCTGGAAGTGATTGGGTAGATTATAGTTATATCACAGATACTAAAGCTATAAATGTTGATTTATCAGCTGTTTCAAATCAAGTATCTCAAATAGGAACACCTGCAAATGCTGATACTTTAACGCATATAGAAAATGTTGTAGGAACAAAAAATAATGACATTCTAAAAGGGGATGATGTATTTACAACAATCAATTCTCTTTTAGGATACAACGGTGATGATACTTTTATTGTTTCAAAAGGAAGTGACTATATCGATGGTGGATTAGGAATTAACACTATGGATTATAGTAGTGTTAATTTTGCTGATGGTGGAAATAGAGTTATTGTTGATTTAGGACTTAGTGAAGCAACTGATAATGGATACCAAAATTCAGGAGTTGCAGTAAAAGATACACTTCTTAATATTCAAAAGGTAATTGGTACAAGTGGAGATGATACTCTTTATGGAAGTTCATATGCCAATGTATTTGTAGGAGGTGCTGGAAATGACTATGTAGATGGTCGTGAAGGTGCTGATACTATTTATGGAACTTCTGGAAATAATAAATTATTTGGTGGAAAAGATAAAGATACTATTTATGGTGGAACAGGAAATGACACTTTAGATGGTGGTACTGATGATGATATTCTTGATGGAAGTTTAGGTGGAAATAATACTTTTATAGGTGCTACAGGAAATGATACATTTACTGGAGGTTCAGGAGTTGATACGCTTTATTATTTAAACGCAGAATCAGGTATTACCGTTACTCTTAAACCAACAGGTGAAGATGGAACTATTACGAGTTTAACAGATGGAACAGATAGTTTAAAAACACATTTTGAAAGAATTATTGCAACAAACTTTAAAGATACTATAGACCTAAGTAAAGCACAAGCAGCTAATACTATTTTAGCAAATGGTGGAAATGATACAGTAACTGCAAGTACAAGTTATAATGACACTATTTACGGTGGAGATGGCGATGATGTCTTTTATGCAAATGGTGGAAATAATATTTATTATGGTGGAAATGCAATTTTAGATGCAAATGGAGATATAACTGGAAGTAACGCAAGTGGAACTGATACAATTAATTATAGTTTATCAACTGGAAGTGTGAATGTAAATTTAACTAATAACACAGCTAGTGTAAATGGATTTGGTGGAACAGATACTATTTATAATATTGCAAATGTGACAGGTTCAAATCAAAATGATATTTTAAAAGGTGATGTTGGAGTAAATAAAATTTTAGCTGAAAATGGAGATGACTGGATTATTGCAACTGCTGGAAATGATGAAATATCTGGTGGAAATCATACTCAAGTTGATAACACTCAAGGATCAACCACAGTAAAAGATGGTGGTGGAGATTGGCTTAGTTTCCAAGAAGTGGCAAATGGACTAGATGCAACTATGAGCAATAATTCTATTACTTTTGGTGGATACACTCCAAATATTAAAGAAATCGAGAATCTTTTTGGTTCAACTTATAATGATATTTTAAGAGGCGATAATACTAATAACACACTTCATGGATATGATGGAGATGATGTTATTTATGGAACTGCTGGAAATAACTTCTTAATTGGTGGAAAAGGAGATGATATTTTACTTGGTGGAAGTGGTGTTGATAAATATGATGGTGGAGATGTTACTATTGGAACATTCTATACTTCAAGTGGAGTTCATGGAAACAACACGATTAGCTTTTATGACACTACAAGTGCTGGAGTAAATGTTGATTTATCTTATGACAATGGGGATACAACAACAGGAAGAGTAATAAATGATGGATATGGAAATACAGAAACTTATGTAAGAAATATTAATAACATCATAGGAACACTTAATTATAGCGATATTTTAAAAGGTAATAATTCAAAAAATATTATCAATGGATATGGTGGTAATGACACTATTTATGGAATAGGTGGAGAAAATACACTTTATGGGGGAGCAGGAGTAGATACAATCTACACAGCTACTACAAAAGTAGGGCCTGAACGAGGTGATGTTGTTTATGGAGGGCTAGGTACCGATACTTTAATTGGTTCTTTCCACAAAGACTTTTTAATAGGTGGAGAAGAAAATGGAAGTGATATTGAAAAAGATTGGATAAATTATACTTCTCTTACAAATGTACATAATTATGGTATTAGTGTAGATTTATCTTCAAAAGTTACTTTTACAGATGCTGATGGAGATAGAGGAAGTTTAAATGGTAGTTATTCTCAAATATTCGAATTAGATAATAGTGGAGCTAAAACAGCTAATTTTGATTATATTTCTCAAATAGAACATATCCTAGGAAGTTCTAAAAATGATACTTTAAAAGGGGATAACATAATCACTACCGATGGCGGTGGAAATACTATTTTTGCAGCTGTGGGAGATGATACTATTATCTTAGATGCGGGTGGAACAGACTACATAGATGGTGGAACTGGAAGTAACTGGTTGAGTTTAACAGATAATTACAGAGGAACTATTGATTTAAGAAATGCAAGTGGTAGTGGAGGAAGTACTAATGGAAATGTTACATTAGTAAATATTCAAAATATTTTAGGTTCAGCTGTAAGTGAAACGGTATGGGGAAGTTCTACAACAAGTAAAGAAACTTTTGTTATGAATGGTGGAGATGATTATGTTTTAGGCGGAGCTGGTGATGATGTCTATGATATGGGAACTGGAAATGATAGAGTTTCAAATAACTATGGAAGCGATACAATAATCGGTGGAGCAGGAGTTGATACTCTTGATATGTGGAATAATATTGGTGCAAACCAAGGAACAAGCATAGTATTTAATTCTATTTTAGCATCTAGTTATACGGGACTTGCAACAGATTTAGGAACATTAACTCTTTCGAATCAAGCATCTGTAATAGAATCTAAAATTATAAATGGTCTTTCAACTCTAATTGATGGATCGTATAATTTTTATAAAATAAAAGATGGACAAGGATTCTCTGATTATTTATATCAAGATGGAAGTAATCCAGATTTTGAACAGTTTTATATGACAAATTATGCTGATATTTTTGTTGGTTCAAATAATAGTGATACTGTTTTGGGATATGGTGGAAATGATACTATTTGGGCTATGGATGGAAATGATAGCATTTATGGTGGAGATGGAAATGATACTATTTTTGGAGTTAGTGGAAATAACCTTCTAGAAGGTGGTGCAGGAAATGACCTTATTATAGGTGGAACAGGTAACGACACAATCAGAGGTATTTCAGGAAATAATACTTTATATGGTAAATCTGGAAATAATGTTATTACAGGTGGAGATCTTACGGATATTATCTATACTGGAATAGGGCAAGATGTTATTGATGGTGGAGCTGGAACTGATACTTTAAGATTTGATGGTGGAACACAAAGAGTTGTAGTAAACCTAGGAATAGATACTTTAACTTATGATGGTGGAAGTACTTTAATTGCAAATAGATTTATCAATAGTTGGCAAAATGCAGGAAGTAATCAAACAGGAACAGTAACAAATATTGAAAATGTTGATGGTACTCAATATAATGACACTATTCGAGGAAATAATTCAACAAACACTATTAAATCAGGAGCAGGAGATGACTATATTTATGCCAGCTTAGGAGATGATAAATATGATGGAGGAGCTAACACTGTAAAAGGTGATAGTGTTGATTATAGTTTAGTTACAACAACTTCTGGTGTAAAAATAGATATAAATACTCAATCAAATGCTGTATTTACAGTTAGTGGTACAACATATAATCAAACACTTATAGATATAGAAAATATTAAAGGTTCTAATCAAGATGATATTATTAGAGGTGGAGCAAGCGTAAATACTATTTATGGAGGAGATGGAGCCGATCAAATCTATGGTACTGGGGGAGATAATAGCCTATATGGTGATGCTGGAGATGATACTATTTATAGTGGAACAGGAAATGACTATATAGATGGTGGCATAGGCAATAATACGGTGAGTTATTCTGACTTTGGAACAAGTGTTAAAGTAAATTTAAGTGGAAGTCTACAAGGTACAGTTGCAAATAATACAGGAGTAACTACAGGACTAGTTGATACTTTAGTAAATATTCAAAATGTTATAACAGGTGGTGGAAGCGATACTATTTGGGCTGGAAGTGGAACAAGTATTATTAAAACAGGAGCAGGAACAGATACTATTTACGGTGGAACAGGAGTTGAAACTATTGATGCTGGTTCTGGGAATGATTATATCTATGCAAGTGCTGGTAATGATGTTATAGATGGTGCGGAGGATAGTGATACTGTTGATTATAGTTCAAGTACGACAGGAATAACTGTAACTTTAGCAAATAATGGAGCTTTAACAAGTGTTAGTCATAATATTTCTGGAGTTTTCATTGATAGCTTAACAAATATCGAAGGAATAAAAGGTTCAGCTACTTTTTCAAATACTTTAACCGGTAATAATATGAATAACACTTTAATAGGTGGAAATCAAACAGATATTATCAAAGGTGTAAGTGGAAATAACTATTTAAATGGTGGAGCAGGAATTGATACTATTTATGCAGGAACTGGAAGTGATACGATAATAGGTGGAAGTGCCGATGCTAATTGGTTGTATTATACTGATGTTTTAGGTGCGAATGTTAATGTTAATTTAAAAACAGGAATAGCAACTTATGGAACAAGTACAGATACTATTTCTCAAATTAGAAATTTACAAATGGGTAATGGTACAAATACAGTTGAGGGTAATTCAGATGCAAATAGCTTTGTAGGTGGAACGGGAACTGATACTTTAAGTTATAGTGGATCTTCAAATGCAGTTACATTTAATGTTACAAGTGCAGGTGCTGGAACTTCAACTGGTGATGGTTCAGATACTTTTGTGAACTTTGAAAATTATACACTTTCAAGTAATGTTGATACAGTAAACTTAAGTGCAGTTTTTGGAAGTACAATAGATGGTGGAGCTTTAAGTGATACTGCAAGTTATAGCACAGTAGGAAGTGGAACTTCTTTAGCAGTTACTGTAAATAGTGGAAACACAAGTGCTACTGTATTTGATGGAGTAAAAACTGATACTTTAAAAAATATTGAAAAAATAATTGGTGGAGATGGAAATGATACTTTTATCGTTTCAAATGTATCAGGTATCAATACTCTTGATGGAGATGGTGGGACAAACACTTTACAATTAAGTGGAAGTTTAGATTTATCAAGTGTGACTTTATTAAATTTTAATAATATTCTTATAGCAAATGGAGATACATTAACTTTAAATGCAGTAGATTTATCTGGTAAAACTATGAATATCACGATGAGTGGAACAGCTAATTTAGTAATAGTTTCAGATGCAAGTAGTCATGATTTTAGCAATATTACTGTTACAAAAGGAACAGGAAAAGTTACCCTTGATGTTAATATAAATAAAGATATAAGTGGAACAAATATACATAATATCATAGATATATTTGATGTAGCTAGTGGTAATAGTTTAACTTTAAGTCATACCCAATTTAACACGCATACAGGAATTGGAACAGGAACATTAAAATTAAGTAACACTTCACTTACAGGTGCTCAAATTAAATCTGTGAATGATGCAAGTACTAACGCAATAGATTTATCTAATGTTACTACTATTTCAAGTGCTACTATGTCTGAAATGTTAGAGATAGTAAATAATACAGGTTCAATATTTACAACAGCATCTAATTACGCAGTTAATATAAGTAATACAGCAAGTGCAACTAATATAAATAGTGTATTAGGTGATACAATAGGAGTAGTAACAGCAACAGTAACAACAGATACAGCATCAAATCTAAATAGTGCATTAGGAAGTGCAACAGCTACAGATGTATTAACTATAACTGTTAGTGCAGGAAGTGCTGCTGCTTCTGATTTAATAGCTCTAGATAATAAAACATCAGTAACGATAGATGCAACAGCAATTACAACAATTACTGGAACAGGTGCTCAAGTTGCAACAGTTGCAGCTGCAAGTGGTATAAGTACATCAACAAATTATTTAGCAACACTAAGTGGAACATCAACAATTAGTGATGTAAATATAGTTACAGGTGATACAACAGGGATTATAACAGCAATAGTAACAGCAGATACAGCAGCTAATTTAAATACAGGTTTATCAAATGCAACAGCAACAGATGCCTTAACCTTAACAGTAAATGGAGCAACTGCAACAGCTTCTGATTTAATATCACTTGATGGAAAAACAAGTGTAGCAATAAGTGTAACAGCAACAACTGTAAGTGGTTTATATGCAGACTTGACTACAGTTTATGTAACAAATGCAAGTAGTTATACAAATCTTGGTGATGAAAATGTAACAATTACTGATACACAAAGTGCAAATAACGTAAATATAATGCTAAATAAAACAAGTGGAATAGTAACAGCAACTGTAAGTGCCGATACAGCAGCAAATTTAAATACAAATTTAACAAATGCAACAGCAACTGATGCTTTATCACTAAGCGTAACTGATACAAGTTTAAGTTCATTAACAAATTTATTAGCTCTTGATGCAAAAACAAGTGTGGCAGTAAATGCATCAAGTATAACAGCAATATCAGAAACATATGCTAATTTAAATATAGCATATTCATCAGCTGGAATAACTGGACTTGGAAATGAAGCTGTAACAATTACAGATACACAAAGTGCAACAAATGTAAATACAATAGCAAATAAAACAAGTGGAATTGTAACAGCTACACTAACAAGTGGAGCAGTAACAGCTACTTTAGGTGCTCTAGCAAATGTAGATGCAAATGATGTAATAACATTTACAACTACAGATACAAGTGTTGATGCAAGTGATTTAGTTGCTTTAGCTGTAAAAGTGGATACTCTAGGAGTAAATACTGTAAATACAGTAACTGAAGTTTATAATACAGCAAGTTTAGGAACCGTAGTAGTAAATGCATTAAACATAACAGGAAATACAGAAGCCGTAATAATAACAAGTGGATCAATTTCTTCAACTGATACAAATGCAATAGTAAATGCAACAAGTGGAATAGTAACAGCAACAGTAAGTGCCGATACAGCAGCTAATTTAAATACAAATTTAGTAAATGCAACAGCAACAGATGTTTTAACACTAACTGTAAGTGCAGGAAGTGTAGCAGCTACTGATTTAACTGCATTAGATAATAAAACTTCAGTTGCTGTAAATGCAGCTGCAGTTACAGCATTAATAGGAACAGCAGCAGAAATCCAAGCTGCATACACAGCAAATATAGCCGGGACTATAAGTGGATTAGGAAATGAAAATATATCTATTTTGGATACCGGAATATTAGCCTCATCAATAATAACTTCTTTAGATGTATCAACGACTGGAACAATAACATTAAATGGTGCAGGTTCATTAGTATTAACAACTACATCAGGACAAACTCTTGATTTAAGTGGAGTAACAAATAGTTTAAGTGGAACATTATCTATTACAGATTCAACAGGAAATGAAACAATTACAGGAACATCTGCAAATGATACATTAACTCTTTCAAGTGGAAATGATACAATTAATCTAGGAAATGGTAGTGATACAATAAATGCTACCATTGGAAATTTAAATGTGAATGATAATATTTCTGATACAGGAAGTACAGGAACAGATGTATTAAATATTACAAATAGTGGAACTATTGATTCAGCTAATCTTATTGATGCAAAAGGAATAGAAACATTAAATTTATCAAGTGGTAATGATACAATTACTTTCGATGATACAACAGAGTTTAATACATTCAGAAATAATTTTAGTGATATTGTTGATGCAGGTGGAAGTGATACTTTATCTTTTGGAACAATAGCTGTAACTGGAGATTTAGACTTTAGTAAATTGAGTGAGTTTGAAACCCTGAATTTATCATCAGCCTCTGATAATTTAACAATTAGTGGTGATGAGCCAACTAATATTAATGGTGGTGCAGGAAATGATACTTTCTCTTTAGATTTCTCAAGTATTAAAAATTTAAATGGTGGGGCAAACACAGATACCGTTAAATTAACTGGAAATACAGGAAGTAATATCTCTTCTGATACAGATTTTGCTTCAAGTTCAACATTTACAAATATTGAAAGACTTGATATTTCAGGACTCAATTTAAATACAAGTGATAATAATACAGAATTTAATTTTACTGATACTATGATTAAACAATGGTCAGGAAGTGCAACAGGAACAGTGGCATTATCGTTAAGTTCAGCTCAAACAGATAAAATTATGTTTACTGATAGTAATAATGTTGTACATGATACACAACTTTCAGCTGGAACATATAACTATACGTTAAAAGATGATGGGATAGATGGAAGTACACATTTTCAATTAATAGTTTCATAACTTAAACAATCGCTTTTTAGCGATTGTTTTTTTTAAATTTAAAAAAGGCTTTTAGTGAATAAAAATATTATTAACACTGGTTTTAATAAAGTTATAAAATCAAGACATGGTTTTCTTTTATATAACAAAAATGACATATATATTGGAAAATCAATAGAAAAATATGGAGAATTTTCACATCTTGAAGCAAAACTTTTTGAGCAAATTTGTAAAGAAGGAGATATTGTAATAGAAGTTGGAGCAAATATTGGTGCTCACACTGTATATCTTTCAAAACTTGTGGGGAAAGGTGTTGTTATTGCATTTGAACCATAAAGATTGTTTTTTTAAAATCTATGCGCAAATCTTGCAATAAATAGTATTTCAAATGTATTTGCTTATCAAGAAGCAGTTTCGCATGAAAATGGAACCATATTAATCCCTGAATGTGATTTTACAAAAGATAATAATTTTGGTGGAATAAATATAGAAAATACTAAAAATGGAACAACTGTAAATAAGCAAAAATTAGATAATTTTTTAAATAAAATAAACAGATTAAAATTACTAAAAATTGATGTTGAAGGTATGGAAATATCAGTAATAAAAGGGGCTAGTGAATTAATTAAAAAATTTAGACCAATTATTTATGTTGAAAATGATAGACAAGAACATTCAAAAGAGCTAATTGAGTTATTATGGAGCTTAAATTATAAGATGTATTGGCATTTACCAAGGCTTTATAACAAAAATAATTTTTTCAATGAAGAAGAAAATATTTTTGGGAATATAGTTTCTGTAAATATGTTGTGCTTGCATAAGGATAGTTTGGTAGAAATAGTTGAAATGGATGAAATTACGGATTCAAAATATCATCCAATGAAAAAAGAAATATAATAATAATCTAAATTTTTTAGATATAATTCCCCTAATTTAATGATTTGAAGGTAATATAATGATAGAACAAGAAAAAAAACTTTTTGAACAAGCAGTTGAATTTTTTAATAAAAAAGATTACGACAAATCAAAAACTTTATATGAAGAAATCTTAAAAATAAATCCAAAGTCTTCTAATATTTATGGAAATTTAGGTGTTATCTATAAAATAAAAGGTGATATCAATACAGCTATAAAATATTATGTTACAGCAATCAATTTAAATCCTAAAAATATTCTTGTATATAATAATTTAGGTAATGCTTTTAAAGAAATAAAAAATTATAAAATGGCTATAAGAGTATATACAGATGCTTTAAAAATAAATCCAAAAGATTTTAATATGTTTAATAATCTAGGTATAGTTTTTGAATTAATTGGTGATAGTAATAGAGCAATTGAAGCATATAAACAAGCTGTTAAAATAAATCCAAAATATGCAAAAGCTATAAATAATATAGGTGTTGTGTTATATAAACAAAAAAGATATAAAGAATCAGCTCAGATTTTTGAAATAGCATTACAATCAGACTCGGATTATAATGAAGTTTATAGTAATAAAGGTGCTGCTTATAACAAAGCAAAAGATTATGATAAAGCAATAGAATCTTTAGAAATGGCAATTCTTAAAATGCCAAATCATGGTGGTGCATATACAAATTTAGGAAATGTATATAATAAACTACACGATTATAAAACAGCAGCAAAAATGCATGAGAAATCTATAGAATTAGAACCAAATGGTTCAAATGCATATAGTAATGTAGGTACTTCATATAAATATTTAGGATTATTTGATAAAGCTATTACTTCTTATAAAAAAGCAATTGAATTAGACCCAAATTTTGTAAATGCACATTTTGACTTAGCAACTATGTATTTAGCTTCTGAAGATTTTAAAAATGGTTGGAAAGAGTATGAGTGGAGATTTAAAAAAGAAGAGATGATCCCTCATATTATAAAAAATAAAGATATTTTTTATAAGCCATTGTTTACAGGAATCGAAGATATAAAAGGTAAAACTTTATTACTTCATTCAGAACAAGGTTATGGAGATAGTATTCAATTTATAAGATTTGCCCCACAATTAAAAGAGAAATTTCAATGTAAAATAGCTGTAAAATGTAGAGAAGGCTTAAAAGAATTATTTAAAACAATTGATGAAATTGATATAATAGTTGATAGAAGTGAAGAAACACCAGCATTTGATTATCAATTATCAATTATGAGTATGCCATTTATTTTAGATATGAAAAGTACAGATGAATTACCAAAAAAAATGCCATATTTAAAAGCTATTCCTGATAAAGATTTAGAAATCAAAAAAGAAAAAGACAAAATTAATATTGGTATTTGTTGGAGTGCTTCACTAACAGGAGAAAGCTATGAAGGAAAAGTATTTGATTTAAAATTCTTTGAACCTTTAATGAATAATCCAAAAATTAATCTTTACTCTTTACAAGTTGGTGATGGAAGTGAAGATATTAAAAGACTTGGATTTGAAGATAAAATTATTGATTTAACACACAAATTGACAGATTTTTCAAAAACTGCTTCATTGATTAATGAACTAGATTTAGTTATTTCATCTGATACAGCAGTTGCTCATTTAACAGGTGCTTTAAATAAACCAGTTTGGATTCCTTTACAAAAAATCCCAGATTGGAGATGGACAAATAAAGGTGAAACTACAAAATGGTATCCAAGCGCAAAGCTGTTTAGACAAAAAACAGCAAAAGTTTGGGAAAGTGTATTTCAATCTATAAATGGAAAACTTTCAAAACAATATAAAATTAAAATAAATTAATAGGTAACTTTTTGCAAATTCAAGAAAATAGTACTACATCTCAAGAAGAATCAATATTTGAAGATACAGCTTTAAATAGAGAAGAATATCCTTTATTATTTACATTGAAGTATATTTTAGATTTCTATTTTGGAGAAATATCTTTAAATACAATTATAAGTTTTAGTGCTAAATCAAATAAAGGTTTTACACAAGAACTAGCTGTGGATGTGGTAAAAGAAGTTGGTTTTACAGCGGTTTGTAAAGATATGAAAGCTTCAGATATTCCAAATCACTTTTTACCATGTATTGTTTTTGATAAAAATGAAAAACCATATGTTTTAAAAAGAAAAGGTAAAGAGTGTTTTCTACACGATCCAATTACTAATAGTGAAATAAAAAAAGACAGTAGTTATTTAAAAAACTTTACAAAGGCTATTTTAGTATTTAGAGACCCTAAAAAAGAAAAAATACTTAATCAAAATAAAGGTAAAGAGTGGTTTTGGAATCCTGTAAAGAAATTTTGGAGAGCATATATAGAAATAGGATTTTTAACTTTTTTTATAAATATTTTTGCTCTTGCAGTTCCTTTATTTTCGATGAGTGTATATGATAGAGTTGTTCCAAATAATGCAACTGAAACGCTATTTGTACTTGCTAGTGGAGTAATAATTATTCTTTTATTTGATGTGTTTTTCAAAAGTGTTAGAAATCATATTATTGAAAAAGTGGGAAAAGAATTAGGACTTCATTTAGAAGAAGAACTTTTAAAAAGAGTTTTAAGTATTCAATCTCAATATGATAGTATGCTTGTTGGAACGAAGGCAAATTTATTTAGAGAGTTAGCTTTAATCAAAGATTTTTTTGCTACAAAATCTATTGTACAAGTAATAGATTTTCCTTTTTTCTTTATAGCAGTTGCAGTTATATTTGTAATTTCACCAATGATTGCTTTAGTTCCTATTTTGGTTGCAATTTTAGTACTGGCTTTTAATTTTGCAATGCAAGTTCCGATTTCAAATTTAAGTAAAAAGAACATAGAAAATGTTCAAGCAAAACACTCTTATTTAGTTGAGACTATTCAAGGAAGTGAAATAATAAAACTTTCAAATGCACGAGCAACAAAACTTTTTAATTGGAGAAATATCATCGCTGTAACAGATTCAGTTTCCCATAAAATACAATCTTTAAATGTATTTTCAATGAATTTATCTCAAACAGTAATTCAATTTGTTACGCTTTTAGTTATTATAGTTGGAGTGTTTGAAATAAATAGCAAAACTTTATCAGTTGGTGGATTAATAGCAGTTACAATTCTTGCAAGTCGTGCAATGGTTCCTGTAATTCAAGCTTCAATGATGGCAATTAAATTAAAAGAGATTAGAGAATCATTGGATAATATAAATGAATTCTGGCATTTACCATTAGAAAATGATAAAAATATTGAAATTGGTTTAGGTGAAATAAAAGGAAATATTGAATTTAAAAATGTTGATTTTTATTATAAAAATAGTAAATATGCATCTTTGGAAAATTGTAATATAAAAATAAAAGAGGGCGAAAAAGTAGGAATTATCGGACAAACAGGTGCTGGAAAAAGTACTTTTTTACGAATATTAACAGGTCTTGATAGCCCAACAAAAGGATCAGTTTATTTAGATGGACATGAAATATCTACAATACATCCTGTTGAAATAAGACAAAATATAGGTGTAATGCCTCAAGAACCATTTTTATTTTCTGGTACATTAAAAGAAAATATCGAATTATCAAGCCCAATCAGTAAAGAAAAAATGATGCAATTAATAAAAATTACTGGCTTAGAAGATTTAGTAAAAAAATCAGGACAAGGTGATGGTTTACAAGTTGGTGAACGAGGTTGTAATTTATCGGTTGGGCAAAGACATTTAGTTGCACTTGCAAGGGCATTATTAAATAATCCTCCTATTTTGATTTTAGATGAACCAACAACAGGGCTTGATGTAGGTCTTGAAAAATCTTTAATAACACATATGAAACAAGTATTAGATAATAAAACTTTAATAGTAATTACACATAGATTTGCAGCATTAGATTTAGTAGATAGAGTAATCGTTCTAAATCAAGGTAAAATTGTTGCAGATGGTCCAAAAAATGCAGTTCTAGCAGCATTACAAGAGAAAAAGTAATATGAATAATAGATTATTTGAAGAAAAAAATTGGAATTATTACACTACAGTAGTTCCAATTATGATATTTTTTACGATTTTTTTATCTTGGGCTAGTTTTAGTGAAGTAGATGAAGCAATAAAAGGAACAGGAAGAGTAGTTCCTTCTGGTCAAACAAAAGTTATACAAAATCTTGAGGGTGGAATTATTTCTGCAATTTTAGTAGAAGAAGGTAAAACAGTAAAAAAAGGAGATATTATATATAACCTTTCTAATGCTTTTTTTAGTTCAGAATTTATTACAAAAGAGATTGATTTATTAAGCCTTCAAGCAGTTTTAGTAAGATTAGAAGCGTTAATTGATAATAAAACAACAATTGAATTTCCTGATGAATTAAAGAAAAAAATTCCTGATATAATTGAAAATGAAACTAGAATATTTTATGAAGATTTAGAAAATAATCAAAGAAAAGTAGATATAGCAAAAGACCAATACAATCAAAAAGATTATAAATTAAGAGAAACAAAAATTAGGTTTAATAATCTTAGTATAGAGTTAAATTTAGCTATGGAAAATATGAAAATATTAGATGAATTATTAAATAAAAAAGTAGCTTCTAAAAAAGAGTATATATTAGAGTTATCGAAAAAACAAAATATTGTAACTCAAATTGATGAAACAAGAAATAGTATTCCAATATTACAAGAAGAAATTGAAGAATCAAAAAAGAAAATTGCTTCAGTTGAGTCAGAAAATAGAAGTAAACAATTAAGTAAATATTCAGAGATTAAAACAGAAATTAATAAAGCAATAGAAAAGAATAAAGCTAATGTTGATAGAGAACAAAGAAAATCAGTAATTTCACCTGTAAATGGGATTATTAATAAACTTTATTTTTATACAGAAGGTGGAATTGTTAAACCAGGGGATAAAATGGCTGAAATTACTCCACTAGAAGATTCTTTAACAATTGAAGCGAAAATAAAGAGTTCAGATAGAGCATTTATTTGGGAAGGTCAAGATGTATCTGTTGAGATTACAGCTTATGATTTTTCTAAATATGGTTTATTAAATGGAAAATTAACCTCTATTTCTCCTGATAGTTTTGAGGATAAAAATGGTTCAATTTTTTATATAGCAAAAATAAAAGCAGATGTAAATCAATTTGCACCTGACCTTCCAATTTTACCAGGAATGGTTGCAAATGTTAATATTTTAACAGGAAAAAAGACAGTACTTAGATATATTATAAAGCCTCTTAAAAACATTAGTAAAAATGCTTTAAGTGAACAATAATTCAGAATCGTTATTAAATAAAATTATTTAATAATAAAATAAGAGAAAATAAAATATAATGAAAGTTATTACTACAAAAGGATTGATGTGTTTAGTTTTATAAAAGCTATCCAAAATTTACTTGGCGAATTAAAAAAGAAAAAAGGATTGTGGTTTACAATCTTAAGTGTTTTGTCTATGTTTGGGATTTCTCTTTCTATGTATTTACTCACAACAATGACAGCTAAAATCGCAGAAGAAGTTTATGCAAATATGTCGGTAACTTATAAAAGTAACTTAGAGTATAAATTTGAGGATAAACAAAAAGAGTTTAGAAAAATTGTTTTAGGATTAAAAACAAATGATAATTTTAAAAATAATTTGAATAATAAACAAGTTATAGATTCAATTATTGATGTTTATAATAAAAATCTAATAGAATCAGGTTTTAATACTATTTCTATGTCTTTTTATCCAATTGTTTATCAAACAAGTCAATATCGTACTATTATAAATAGTGTAATAAATAGAAAAATTACATCGTTTGGTATTGAAGTTTTACCAGATGGACCAAATATCGTTTATATTGAACCTATTATATCAGGTGAAAATGTAGTAGGTGTTGTCGAAATAAAAGAGAGTTTAGTATCTTTAAAAAAAGATTTTGAAAGAAATAAACAAAGTATATTTCTAGCATTAATACAAGAAAAAATGATGTCTCATTTAGCAATTGATGCAAAAAATGGTAGGTATCGTCCTATCGTAGATGATTTAAGAGTAGAAGAGCAAAAATATGATGGTGCCTTTTTTACAAATGTTATGGAAGAAGGTTTAACCGGTTTCAAAGAGCTAAAAGATAAAGGGTATGTTGTTAATAAAGAATATTTTAAAACATATAAAGAAATGGTAGATGTAAATGGTGTTACTGTTGGATATTTATTAGTTGGAGAAAGAGTTAAAGGTAATGATGGTTTTGTAAGTATTGTTGATAATATGACTAAATCTGTTACGATGATAGCATTAGGTTTAGTAATATCAATATTATTATTTATGTTTTAAAGGGCAATAATGAGAAGAGTTAAAATATTAAAAATCTTTTTTATTGTATTATTATTTATAACATTTATTTTATATGCAAATTTTTCTTTAATAAAAACATTTTTTCTTGCAACATTAACATTTAATATTCCTATTATTACTGTTTTTTCACTTGCATTATTAGTAATTTATCAATCAGCAATAAAATTAACAATGTTAGCAGGTACTTTTGGAATATTGGCATATAAACAAGGCAAAAGTTTGGAATTCTATTTAGAAGGAATTAGTAAAATTATGCCTGCAAGTATTGCTCATATGTTCCAAAGAAGAGCAAAAAAAGGAGTAATCCATTTTTCTGAACAAGAAGCAAAAGATGTAACTGAATGGTTAGAAAATCAGTTTTTTAAAGAAAAAGGATACACAGCTTTTTTTGTGGGAACTTCTCTTACTCTTGGATTACTTGGAACTTTTGCTGGATTATTAGTTTCAATTGATCAAATGGGAAAAATTATTTTGTCTTTTGGTGGAGACAATATAGATATGGGCGAGATAATGACAGGTTTCTCTGGTCCTTTAGGTGGTATGGCGATTGGATTTGCTTCTTCTTTATTTGGTGTTGCTTCTGCAATTATATTGAATCTTATGCAATATATTTTAACAAAAAGCCAAGCAGCTTTTTTAGAAGATGTACAAGATTGGATAAAAGGAAGAATAGTTGAAACTCAAGCAATAGACACTATTGAAGAAAATGGTGATATTAAAGGCTTTAATAAAAGTGGTGTAAATAATATGCAAGCTGCTGGATTTATAGATATTTTTGTGGATACGATAGGTGATTTTACAGAAAGAATGGAACATTCTAATCAGCTATCACAAGATATGTTCTTAAAAATTGCTAATAAATTAGAAGAAACTGTAATCAAAGCAGATAATGAGTCAATTTTATTAAAGAACTTAATTGAAGTAATGAAAGAATCTAATGTTAATCAATATTCTAGTTCAAAACTTATTGAAGAATCTTTGCAAGAAATTTCGACAGTAATTTTATCAGAGCATAAAACAATAAAGAAAAGTTTACTAATACAAGAAGAAAATAATAAATTACTTATTCAGTTAGTTAAAAGTTTAGAAAAAGAAAATAATTTAGAAAGTAAGAGATAATGTATGTCTTGTAAGTTTGAAGAAGAATTTAATCCTTGGCCGTCATTTGTCGATATTTTTTCTTCAGTTATTTTAGTATTGCTATTATTTTTATTAGTTGTTCTTGCGAATTTGGGATACTATGCACAATTTAAGTATAAAGTATCGTTTACAGGTTCAGTTTCTTCTAGTGAATTAATTTCAAGTACAACTAATCCACCTGCTGTAAGTACAACTAATCCAAATTCAGACCTTAACATACAAATTATTAAAGAACAAAAACAGATGATTTTAGCTCTTCAAAATCAAATAGCATCACAAGAAACTGCAATAAAATCTGCAAAGGGAACAGATGAAATAGAGTCTTCAGGTATAAATGTTGCAGATAAAAAAGAAGATTCAACGCAGATACAAAAAATCCTTGCAACTGATGAATATTTAATAGTAACATATAAAGCAGATGAGTTTTTTGTTGATGATGTAGTTTCTAAACAAATAAAAGATTTCTTAAATAAAGCAAAAAATAAATATCCTAAACATCAAGTTAATATTTATTCATCTGATATAAAAGAGCAATTAAGTGCAACTATTTCTAAGCAAATTTCATTAGCAAGAACAATGAGTGTTAGAAATTTAATAAAAAAGTTTGGATATGAAAAGAAAGATATCAAAATTGATTTAGCAAGTAACCCTGAGGTAAAAGAACCTGTAGATGCCAAAAATGGTTATCTAGTAATTAAAATAGTAAAGTAGAAAATAAATGAAAAAACAATTGATATTTTTGATACTTTTAAGTGTTATTTTGAATGCTAATGAAGAAAAATTAATTGATGAGAATCCAAATATTCCTGTCTATCTTGATGAAAATCCAAGTAACTCTCAAATGGAAAAAATGAACAATAGTTTTGGCAAATATGATAAAAATTTTAATGCAGATATGACTAAATACAAAAAAGTATCATTAATGGATGTTGTTCTTGAGACAGTATCAAATAGTGATTTATTAAAAGCAGCTAGAGAACAAGTAATTCAAAGTGAAATTAAATTAAAAGATTCTGTTGCTGGATATTATCCTACTTTAAATTTTGAAGCCGAAGACGGAAGAACACAAGCGAGTAATGTAGATAATGGAACAAAAGATACAAAATTCTTTAGATATTTCAATGATAGAAATTATAAATTTATTTTAAACCAAAATATTTATTCTGGAGGAGAGACTTCAAATACAATTAAAAGTTTAGAAAAAAAATTAAATGTAGAAAAAAATCAATATCAAATTATTCTAGAAGAACAAATTACAAAAGCAATAAAAGCATATTTTGATGTAGTATTTTCATATAGAACGGTTTTAGCTAGTGAAAGTAATATGGAGAATTTAAATAAGATTTTAGAAATTGTAACAATAAAATATGATAATGGAGCAGCTACAATTGGTGATTTAACAGCAATTAAAGCAAATGTTTCAAATGCACAAACACAACTTACTAAAGTAAAATCTAAACTTACTGAATCAATTCGGTATTATGAATATATTGTAGGTCAAAATTATATTCAAACTCTTCCTTATGAGAAAAATTTTAATATTAATGTTTCAACTTTTGATTTATTATATGAAAGAGGAATTAAAAGGAATAGTATGATTTTAAATTATTATGAATCTCTTGATGCTGAGAAATTTAATTTAAAATCAAAAAAGTCAAGTTTTGCTCCTAAGTTAGACTTTGAAGTTTCATTGGATAATGTAATGGATAAAGAAAATTATCAAGAAAGAGAACAAGCGTTTAATGCACTTTTTAGACTAACATTTAATCTATATAATGGTGGGAAAGATCAAAATAAGATCTTAAGTGCTTTTAGTGTTATTAGAGAATTAAATTTTAAATTAGATGAAGAAAAGAAAAAATTAAAATGGAATATTTCTAAATTATTTACGTCAATACAATCTACAAATGAATCTTTAAAAAGTAATATTTCTGAAGTTATCTCATTAAGAAAAATGGTCGATGCTTATTGGGAAGAGTTTAATTTAGGACAACAAGATTTACAATCTTTATTACAAGGTCATAAACAACTAAATTCAGCAGAAACAGAGTTGATAAAATATGAGAGTAGTAATATTACTGATTTTTTTACATTGCTATCATATACTGGAGATTTGTTAGCCTTTTTTGATATGGATCCTGATCATCCAAAATTTATTGACTTTACAAAAAGTAACTATACTCAAGATGTTTATATTGATGATAAATTTTTAACAGAAAAAGAAAAATTAGAAAGAGAAGAAGAAAGAAAAAAAGAAGAAGAATTACGAAATTCATTTGCTAATAAAGCTATTAAAGATGAAAATATTAATGATTTTATTAAAAAGTTTTTAATAACTGATGATAATTTTTATACTATAGAAATAGGAACATTTAATAATCAAAAAGATGCAATAGATTTTATAAAAAATAAAGAATTAGATAAAAATTCTTTTTCTTATGATTCTATTGAGAATTCAAAAGTTAGTTCAAAAGTTGCACATGGAATTTTTGAAAATATCGAAATAGCAAATGTAGAAATCAGTAAGTTATCAAAAAATAATAGCCAAAAAATAATTACTGTAAAAAAAGTGAAAGATATTAAAAAATCATATAATGATTATATAGTTGGATTAAAAGTTCAAACACCTGCTCCTGAGATTAAAATAGTTGAAAAAATTAATACTATTGAAAAAATTAAACAAGAGAAAAAAATAGAAGAGTTCCAATTTAATGAAACAATAAAAAATACTTTTATAAATACAAATTCTGAGGCTTATACTATTAATGTAACATCATTTAATAATAAAAAAGAACTAGAAAAAATTCTAACTGAAAATCCAAATTTACATGAAAATTCTTTTGCTTATAATTATTCAAATGGAACAAATTTAATTAGATGGAATTATGGAATTTATAATACATACGAAGAAGCACAAAAAGCCATTGAAGAATTAAATAAAATAGGAACTTCTTATTATCCTGTTGTTCAAAAAGTTTCAAAAGAGCAAGAATTGTATAATTTAAACATAATACAAAATACAAATGAACCTAAAAAAGAACCAAAATTTGAATACATAAATGAAACTTCTAAAATAGAATATAAAGAACCTGTAAAAGAAAAAGTTAAATAATGCAAAAAAATATTAAAATTAGAATAATAAAAAATATTACATTACTAATATTAATATTTGTAGGTATTTTATTTTTATTCTTTTGGTCATTCTTTTTAGACTTTAAAGAAAAAGCTTTCATAAATGCAAAGAATAATATTGAATTAAATGTGGATAAATATACTGATAAACTTGAAAGCAAAATTATTTTGTTTGATAAAATATCTGTAAATCAATATATTAAAGATATTAAAAATACTAATTTTATAAGTAATGTAAAAATCAAATACAATAAAATTTTGTTTAATAAAGAATCTTTAATTTTTCAAACCAATAATTTTGACGATACTTCATGGAATTTAGCAGATATTATTACAGATATAAAATTTGGGGAAATACAAAAAATACAAGGAACATCTTTTTTTGAATTTATACCAGCGAGTGATTTTAATTTAAATGAAAATTTAATAATCAAATTTCAATTATTTAAAAACAATGAAATTAAAAATTTTATAGTACAAATTAATTCGAATCTTGTAGACAACAAAGATATTGAAAAAAAACATGAACAATTTTATAGTATTTTTGAATATTTCTATAACATAAAGCTAGATAATATAATAACAAAAGAACTGAAAATCGGTGATATAAGCTATGCAACAATAGAATATATTGTTGATGATTATAATTTAAAAAAAGAGATTTATGATTTTTTAAATAAACTCTTTATCTTTATAATAATCTTATTTCTTCTAACAGTAATATTGATAGTTTATTATAATAATTATATAGAAAATAAATATATAATTGAACCAATTAATTATCTTGAAAATATTGTTTCAGATATGTTAAATAACAAATTCTCAAATATAGACAATAAAATTTTTAATGAAAATTATGAGTATAAAAATTTGTTGACTAATATATCAAAATTATCAAATAGAGTAGCATCTTTAGTAAATGAATTAAATATTAATAGAGAATCTATGGAAAGAAATTTATTAACTGATAATTTAACAGGATTATATGATAAGAAAATGTTTGATATTGATATGAAAAGTATGTTTGTATCATCTTTTGAAGGTTATATATTCTTATTAAAAATTGCTAAACTAAATCAAATAGAGAGCTTAAATGGTACAGTAAAAACAGATGATTTTATAATGTCTTATGTGAATATTATAAATAATATTATAGATTCATATCAAAATAATAAAATGGCTTTTTATAGATTTCACGGAGCAGAATTTATAATTTTGGCAAAAGATTTTGATTATTCGGAAGCAGTTAATTTTTCTAATAGAGTGATTAATAGATTATTTACAGAAACATCGAAAAATTATAAATTACCTAATAATATATTTCATATTGGTGGAACACCAATTGATAAATATGGAACAATAGATTCAATTTTAAGTTTAGTAAATGATGCTTATAAAAAAGCTGTTTTAAAAGATGAAAATTCTTATGAAATTATTGAAAAAAATAAAATCTTTGAAGAAGTAGAAAGAACAGAAAAAAAAGTTAGATATATCATTGAAAATAATGATTTTGATATATCATTCACTTTTGATAGTTATTCATTTGAAAATGAGTTATTAATGAGAGAATTAAAACCAATATTAAAAGATGAAGAGGGTAATATCTTACCAATAGGTTCATTTATTGCAATTAGTGAGAAGCTAAAATTGAATAAGAATTTTGATAAACAAGTTATCTTAAAAGCTTTAGAATACATTAAAAATAATAAAATAGAGTATAAAATTGCAATTAATTTATCAATTAAAACTATATCAGATGATGAATTTATAGAATTTTTGAATAAATTATTACATGAAAATAAAAATATTGTAAATAATATTTTATTTAGTATTACTTCTTATTCTGCTTCTGTTTATAAAAAACAATTTATTGAATTTGTTAAACAATTAAATAAATTAAATTTTGAAATATTAATTAAAAGATTTAAAACAAAAGAATATTCATTAGAAGAGTTATCAGAAATAAAAATTAATTATATAAAAATAGATAAAGATTTAACACAAAATATTCATAATGATTTAATAAAAAAACATAGAATTAAAAATATTATTGTTTATGCTGAAGTAAATGAGATAAAAATTATAGTTGAAAATGTTGAATCAGATCAAGATTATACGTTTTTAAGTAGATTAGATTTGTATGCAGTTAATAGATAAGGGTATTTATGAATAAAATTATAGTTATATTAGTTATGATAATATTTGCAGGATGTTCTCAAAAACAAGATATTTTAGTTACCAAAAAGGTTTATCCTGATATTTCAAAAAATGCTGTTTTTAATGCTGCAAAAACACTCTTTACTCTTTCAAATAAAGAAAACGCAAACAAATCTTTTATAATAGATGCATATAGAGATAAATTAGAAATAAATAAAATAATGTTTGAAGATAATATAATCAAAGTAAATATTGTTTTAGACAAATGGATATTAGAATTATCTCAAGCTGAAAAAGAAACGAGAGCTAATTTAATTATAATTAGACGAGATGGCTTAAACAAAGATGATATTGAATATATAGATGAAAATGTACATAAGCTTTTTTGGGATAGATTAGATTATTTATTAGGCTTAAATAAAGAGTGGAAAATGTGTAATAGGTATTTTTCATTTAATGTATTAAGTGACTTTTGTGATAATTATTTTATTACCTTTAGTCCTGATGATAGTTATATTGAGAAAAATATTTTAATATCGCAAGAAAATATTAATAAAAACACAATTGATACTATAAAAGCAGATATTTATGAAAAGACAGATTTATCTTTGGGTTTAAGTAATAGTGATATTTTCAATCAAAGTGAGAATATAGAAGATACAAATATTTTATCTCCAGTTGTTATAGATGATATTTTTAAAACAGAAGCACAAAAGAAAGAAAAAGTAAAAAAAGCACAAGAACTAGATTTAAAAGATGATAAATTATTGAAAGAAGATAAAGATATTGATAAATTTAAAGAAAATTTAGAAAATATAATAAATATGAGACCTAAAATTGAAAATACAGACTCAAATAAAATTATTTTTGATAGTAATAATTTAAAAGAAAATAGTGAATTTGATTTGAAATCAAAAGAAAAGAAATAATTTAAAAGGATTTTTATGAAACTAATTATTTATATATTTTTATTTTTTACAACTTTATATGCAGTAACTTTTGAAGAAGCTACTGATAGTTTTAATAAAAAAAATTATATCGAAGCCTATGATAAATATAGTGAGTTAGCATTAAATGATGATGCAAATGCCCAATATAATGTTGCTTTGATGAATTATAAAGGATTAGGTGTTACTAAAAATTATAAGTTAGCTTTTTTCTGGTATGAAAAATCTGCACAAAACGGAAATCCAGCAGCACAAAATAATTTAGCACATATGTATCATTTAGGTGAAGAGGTTAAAAAAGATTTAGAGTTAGCTGAAAAATGGTATAAACTTTCTGCTCAGTCTGGTTATCCTTTTGCACAACTTAATATAGCAATGTTATATGATTCAAGTACAAATGAAGGAAAAGTAAAAGAAGCATTTTTCTGGTATGAGAAGGCTTCTTTGCAAGGTGTAATTATTGCACAAAATAATTTGGCAAAAATGTATTATATGGGAAGAGGAACAAAAATTGATAAAGAAAAAGCACTTTATTGGTTTGGTAAATCAGCAGATGCTTATAATTCTGTTGCACAAGCTAACTTAGCAATGATGTATTTAACAGCTGATGGAGTAGAAAAAGATATTCCAAAAGCAATAGAATTACTTACTAAATCAGCAGAACAAAATAACTTATCTTCAATGATTAAACTTGCTGATTTATATGGGAAAGGTAATGAAACTTCTTCGGATTATAAAAAATCATTTTATTGGTATAACAAAGCTTCTGAATTAAAAAGTACAACAGCAATTTTTCATGTAGGTTTGTATTATTATAATGGTTATGGAGTTGAAAAAGATACAGAAAAAGGGATTAGTTATATTAGAGAGGCAAAAGAAAAAGGTTACCAAAGAGCAGAAAACTTTTTTAAATTAAATAATATAAAATAGTAAAAATTTGATTACAAAAAACAAAAAAATAAAAGTAATCTTTCTTGATAGAGATGGTGTAATAAATCATGATTATGGATATGTTGGAAAAATAGAGAATTTTAAATTTATTGATGGTGTATTTTATGCTTGTAAATATTTTATAAATTTAGGATATAAAATTATAATTATTACGAATCAGTCAGGTATAGGAAGAGGATATTATTCAGAAAATGATTTTTCTGTTCTTACAAATTGGATGATAAAAGAATTTAATAAAAATGATATAGATATATTAAAAGTATATCATTGCCCACATATTCCTAGTGATAATTGTGATTGTAGAAAATCTAATCCTTTGATGATAACTCAAGCAGTAGAAGAGTTTAATATAGATCTTAATAATTCTTGGCTTATTGGTGATAATATTTCAGACATTAATACTGCTATTAATTCAAAAATAAAAAATTATATATTAATAGATTCACAAAAAAATAATCAAAAAAATTATACAATAGCCAATAATTTAATTGATGCAACAAACATAATAGTAGACTAGGATATTTTAATGAAATATAATAATATAGATTTTAATACTAAAACTATTCTAATAACAGGTGGGGCTGGATTTATTGGCTCTAATTTAGCATTTTATTTTCAAAAAAATTATTCGAATTCTAAAGTAATAGTTCTTGATTGTTTTAGAAGCGGCGAAATATTTTCAAATGGAAATTTAAAAAGTTTTGGTCACTTTAAAAATTTAATTGGATTTAATGGAATAGTTATAAGTGGTGATATAAATGATAAAAAACTTTTAAAAAATCTAGAAAAAAATTATAAATTTGACTATATTTTCCATCAAGCTGCAATTTCTGATACAACAGCAGTTGAGCAAGATTTAATGATAAAAACAAATGTAAATGCATATGAAGATTTATTAAAAATTGCTATCAAACATAAAGCAAATATGATTTATGCAAGTAGTGCAGCTACTTATGGAGATAGTGATAGATTTGAAATTGGGTATGAAAAACCTAATAATGTTTATGGATTTTCAAAAGTTATGATGGATAATATTACTTATGAATATCTAAAAAAAGATTTAGGAATTTCAATTGTTGGATTAAAGTATTTTAATGTTTATGGAGAAAAAGAATTTTTTAAAAATAAAACAGCTTCTATGGTAGTTCAATTTGCTCATCAAATACTAAAAGGATTAATACCTAAACTATTTGTTGGAAGTGATAAGATTTTAAGAGATTTTATTTATATAGAAGATATTATTCAAGCAAATATAAAAGCTTGTAATCCTAAAAAGTCTGGTATTTATAATGTAGGCACAGGAAAAGCTAGAAGTTTTGAAGATATAGTAAATATTTTACAAAAAGAGTTAGAAATAAATAATGGGAAAGAGTATATTCCTAACCCTTTTGTTGGACAATATCAGTTTTTTACTCAAGCGAATATAGATTCAGCTAAAGAATATTTATTTTTTGAGCCAAAATTTTCTTTAGAAGATGGAATAAAAGCTTATCTTTCTGAAATAAAAAGATTATTCAAAGAAGAAGTTAAATGAGAAAGTTAGATAAAAAGCCAAATATTCTAGTAATTGGTGATTTAATGATAGATCACTATTTATGGGGAAATTGTGACAGAATTTCACCTGAAGCACCTGTTCAAGTTGTAAATGTAAAAAAAGAGAGTTCACTTCTTGGCGGTGCGGGAAATGTAATAAATAATCTTTTTGTACTTGGTGCAATTGTTGATGTTATAAGTGTAATAGGTGATGATTTAGTTGCTAATGAATTAAAATCATTATTAGAAGAAATAAAAATATCAACTTTAAATTTAATTATAGAAAAAAATAGAAGAACTTCAAAAAAAAGTAGAATCATTGCTTCTCAACAACAAGTTCTGAGATATGATAATGAAACTATTGAAGATATTTCTTCAAAAAGTATTTATAAGATTTTAGAAGTATTAACTAAAAATATAACAATTTATGATTGTATTATTTTATCTGATTATGGAAAAGGTGTTTTAACAACCGATTTGGTAAAAGAAATTATTTCTCTTTCAAATAAAAATAATGTAAAAGTTTTTGTTGACCCAAAGGGAAAAGATTATAGTAAATATAAAGGTGCTTATACTTTAACACCAAATAAAAAAGAGGCAATTGAAGCTACTAATATAGATATAGTAGATGATTCTTCATTAGAATTAGCGATAAAACAATTAAAAGAAATTTGTAATTTAGAAGTTTCTTTAATAACACTAGGCGAAAGTGGAATCGCAGTATTTGATGAAATTTTAAGAATAAAACAGACTGTATCAAGAGAAGTCTATGATGTAACAGGAGCAGGAGACACAGTAATTGCATCTATTGCTTTTGCAATAGCAAATGATTTAGATATTGATGAAGCAATACACTTTGCTAATTTAGCAGCAGGTGTTGTAGTCGGAAAACTAGGAAGTGCCACAGCATCTTTAGATGAAATATTTGAGTATGAATCAAGTCTACATCAATCAACTTCTTTAAATAGAATTAAATCTTTTACTGAAATAGAAGTTTTATCAAAAAAAATTCATAATAAAGGTAAAAAAATAGTTTTTACAAATGGCTGTTTTGACATATTACATACAGGTCATGTAAAATATCTTGAAATTGCTAGAAGTTATGGTGATGTATTAATAGTAGGTTTAAATGCTGATAGTTCTGTTAAAAAGCTAAAAGGTTCAACTCGACCAATTAATTCACAAGATGATAGAGCTTACATCCTTGCTTCTTTAGAATCAGTTGATTATGTAGTTATATTTGATGATGAAACTCCATATAAATTAATCAAAAAAATACAACCTCATATTCTTGTAAAAGGTGGAGACTATGAAGGCAAAGAGGTTGTTGGTTCAGATATAGCACAAGAATTAAGATTTGTAAAGTTTATAAATGGAAAAAGTACAACAAAAATAATCCAAAGGATTCAAAATGCTAAAGCAAATAATTAAAGATGAGTTTTTATCTCATTTAAATACTATTAATTTAACAATAAAAACTATAGAAGAAAATCTTGAGGACGCTTCACTTTTAGTTGTAGAAACATTGAAAAATGGAAATAAAATTCTTCTTTGTGGAAATGGAGGAAGTGCCGCTGATGCCCAACATATTGCAGCTGAACTAATAGGACGGTATAAAAGTGATAGACGAGGGCTTCCGGCTATTTCACTTACAACAGATACGAGTGCGTTAACTTCAATTGGAAATGATTATGGCTACGATAAAATTTTTGATAGACAAGTTGAAGCGCTTGCAAATAAAGGTGATTTAATTATTGGAATTAGTACAAGTGGAAATAGTCAAAATGTAATAAATGCTTTAAAAAAAGCAAAGGAACTTGATTGTAAAACGCTAGGTTTTTCAGGAAGAGATGGAGGAAATATGAATAATATTTGTGATATAAATCTAATAGTTCCATCAAATGATACTCCTAGAATTCAAGAAATTCATATATTGATTGGCCATATAATTTGTCAAATTATTGATAATGAGTTTTCTTAAATACTTTATCTAAAATTTATCTACATTTTTGGCATTTTCGTTTATAATATATAAAAGATATATAAAAATAAATAGTAACAAAGGTATAAAATGGGATTAGGTGTCCCGTATGATCCTTTTTTTATTGTCTTAAAAATCCCATAAAATCGATATTAATCTCAAATAGTATTCATTTCTGAAAATATTAAGTCCTTGAAAAGTCCTTGTTTTTTGTATTAAAAAATAGGTCTTGTTTTAAAGCAAAGAAAATATATTTTGTATAATTTTAGAAATTAGAAACTTTTGAAAAAATAAGAATAGTATTGAAGAATATTAGAAGAATAAAAATTAAGAGACGGGAGAGAAACTACCCGTATCTTTCCTGTGTCAGTACCACCTTGCATAAAGCCAAAGGACACAAGGTATATGGAATCCCTTATTTCCACCTCTCTTATTTTATTAATTGTTATGTTTACTTAAAATCTCAATTATTATAGATTTAAAAGCTTTAAAATCTTCATCAAGTGTATCCCATAAAACTTTATTATCAACACCAAAATAATGATGTGTTAAAACATCTCTCATTTTAGCTATTTCATTCCATGGGATATTTTTATATTAAGAAGTTACATCTTTAGGTAATTGTTTTACAGCTTCACCAATATTTTCAAAAGCTTTTGCAACAGCATAAACTTTTTCTATATTTATACACTTTTTATGAATATCTTAAAGATATAATCTCCAGTCTCTATTTTGTACTAAACATATATTAAATCTTTTTGTACATAAGGCTTAATAGTATCTTTTAAAGTTGCTTCTCTTACTAAATCAACTTTTGATTGAAGAATTGTTTCTAAATAATGATTTAATTTTAGATATTGAAGCATTGAGAATTTTTTATTACTATCAATTTCAAAAAGTATATCAATATCACTGCTCTTTTTATTTTCATTTCTCGCATAAGACCCAAAAAGAGCAATTTTATTTAAACCAAAAGTATCATGGAGGTATTGTTTATGATTTTTAAGATAGCTAATAATTTGTTCTTTATTCATTATTTCCTCCATATTTTATATTGTTTTGATTGTAACAAAAAATAGATTTATAAAGCTATTCTTTTAGATTTTATAAATATTAATTTTAAAACAATTATTTGAATTAATTTATATTTTTAAGTTAAAAATCTTATTTTTGAATTTTTATCACTACAATATAAGACATTTTTTATGAATAATATTCTTTATGCTACTTTTTTTATCAAAAAGTATTTTATTTACAAAGCCCATAAAACCCTATATACTAGCTCTATAAATATTTAGAGCTTGGCAAGCTACATATCTGCTTGGTAGATTTATCGCTCGATAAATTTGCTAAGCTCTAAGTATTTTAATTAGATATGTATCTTGCCAAATCTACATTCTAATTTTAAATACAAATCTCAAAATAAATTCAAATGTTAAATGTAAAAGTATGAAAGCCACTTAATTGTTGGAGAATATTTTTATGTCTAAATAAAGGAGTATTTCAGCAATCCTTTCTGTAAGTTGGCGACTACAAGAATTGCTAAAAAGTAATAACATCTTAACAAATATCTAAATAAATTTCAAGCTTTTAATCCAAAAATTTTACAAAAAAAATCAACTTAAGTGTTGAGGATAAAGTATTGTCTAAAAACTATTTAAGCGGTAGAGTATAAGGACTGCACAGTAAGGTGAAACCCTGCAATAAAATTAAATACTTATATGAGGTGAGAATGAACTCACTGGAAATAATCATAGCCAAATAAGAGACCAAATCAGCAAGGTGTGAGGAAGGAAGTGTATGTGGTACGATTCACCTTGGAGATGCCCGTTCTACTATTTTTATAGTAGCAAGAATACTCCTATAGATTTACCAGTTAAGATATAAAACAGAGGTTTTTAAATAAATAATAAATATTTATACTGGATTTTATTAAAGATATAGGTTACTAGATAAGGGGAGCCGTCTAGTGTAATTGTGTTGTAGATTAAAAGCTGTTCAATAATCTACTAATAGTCGTAGCGTAGTGTCCTGCAAAAGCCGAGTCATTTGCACATTATAGACTAACTTGTCCTGAACTATTTTGTTAAATCCAAAGTAGTCCAAGGGCAAGTTGTCTCTGCTTCGGAGCCATTCCCTACCAAATCATTTGAGCTTAGCCAAAGGCAAACGGAAAGATTAAATCAGAAGAGAGGAGACAACTGAGACAAAAAAGGTGGAAAAGATTTATCAATTAATTCAAATAAAATCTAGAAATAGATATACTTTTTTCTAGAAAATATAATTAAGGAATTTTCATACGATAAATAAGAAATGTATTTTTCGTTTAGTAGGCGAAAAACCTAAATAGAGTTTCTGTATATAAAATCAAAGTATTAAAATTTGTTATATTTTTGAATATTTTTAAAAGTTATTTTTTGTAAATTTTATTTTCATTATAAACTTTTACAATATCCTTTTACTTCAAACCCATAATTTCTAAAATCAATATCTTCAAATCTGTGAAATCCTTCTTTTTCATAGATTTTAGTAGCCTCTTTCATTGAATCTAAAGTATGTAAAAATATCTTTTCTTTTTTATCTTTTTTTGCATGATTTATACAAGCTTGAACTAAAGCTTGTCCTATTCCTAAACCTCTAAAATTATCATTAACAGCTAAATATCTAACAGCAGAAGTTCTACCACTATTAATTTTTAATTTAAGCCCATACTCTTTTAAATCTGAGCAATAAAAAATTCCACCTAGAACTCTGTTTTTATCATTAATGGCTACATAAATATTACAACAAGGTTTTTTCAAATATTTTTTTAAATCTTTTAATTTTAATAAATATTTATTTCTAATTGTATGTGGAAATAAAAAATTTTGTCTTGTATAGCTTTTGAAATATACTTTTACTAATATTTTTGATAATTGGTTTTGCTCATAAGGCTTTATTTTTTTGATTGTATATTTAATTTTTGATCCTTATGTATATTGAATAGGTAAATAAAAAGTTGCCTCAAACTCATTATTTTCATCAAATATTGGATTTTTATGAAATATAGCAAAGGAAGGCTTAGTATTAGTTTCAAATCCACTTTTTGGAAGCCATTCATGATAAGCCCATCTAATAACTGGCAATACTCCTCCTAATTTTCCACTAATTTCAAACGTTGCATACAAACCTTTTTCAATATTTAAAGTTAAAAGATTTGATTCTATCTCTTTATCTAAATTTTTTGGCACAATAGCTGCTGTATAAAAACAATCTTTGGGATGAGTGATAACTGGATTATCATGAAAAATACCAATTTGAAGATAATCATCTATATTATGAGTATATGCCCATGCTTGGATTTTTTTCCAATTATTTGCACCTTCACTGTAACTATAACCTTTTACTAAAATATAATAAGCTTTTAGTTCTTCTGTTTTTACAATTTTAGGTTCTAATTTTGTATAATCTAATTTATCACTTAAATCTAAAGATGTACTTTTTAATATTTCATCTGAATATTTTATATATCCACCTTTTCTCCACTCTTTAGGTGTTTGATTAAATTTATTTTTAAAAGCAGTAATAAAAGATGTTTGAGAACTATATCCACAAGAATTTGCAATTTCCGTTATAGTTGAGCGAATATTTGTAAGAAGCAAATTTGAAGCTTTTTGAAGTCTAATTGATTTAATAGTTTCATAAATATTTGTATCAAATTGCTCTTTAAATACTTTTTGTAAGTGAAATCTATCAACTTCTAGCTCATTTGCCAAATAGTCAATATTTATATCTGTATCAATATATTTATTTATATGTTCTAATACTTTGAAAGCTAATTTTTGATGTCTATTGAAAGTTTCTTTTTTCCTCATAATCAATTTTACCAAATATTACATATATTTTGCACAAAAATAAATAGTTTTTTAATCATTTTATATAAAGAATTTATTTTTTTTAACCATTATAATTCGAGAAAAAAAGGAGTGTCAAATGAAACAAGATACATTAGCAATTCATTCAGAGTATAAAAAAGATACTCAAAGAACAATGAATATTCCAATTTATATGACAACTGCATTTGATTTTGGAACAACTGAATTTGCAGCTAGTAGTTTTAGATTAGAACAAGGTACTGATAATGTTTATTCAAGAGTTGGAAATCCAACAAATGCAATTTTAGAAAGAAGAATTGCACAAATAGAAGGAGGAAGTGGCGCATTAGCACTTGCAAGTGGAATGAGTGCTATATTTTATTCTATTTTGAATATTGCACAAGCTGGAGATAATATTATTGCATCAAATCAACTATATGGTGGAACAATAACTTTATTTTCTCAAACATTAAAAAAATTAGGAATTGAAGCTAGATTTTTTGATATTGATAAAACAGAAGATATAGAAAAACTAATTGATGAAAATAGTAAGTGTATATTTTTTGAAACAATATCAAATCCAAGTATAGATTTACCAGATTTTGAAAAGATTATTAATATTGCAAATAAATATAATCTTTTAACTATTGTAGATAATACAGTTGCAACGCCTATCTTATGTCAACCATTGCTTTTAGGAGTAGATATTGTTGTTCATAGTGCAAGTAAATATATTACAGGACAAGGAACGGCAATTGGTGGTTTAATAATAGAAAGAAATAACCTAGTTGGAAAAATTAAAAATAATGATAGATATAAACATTTTAATGAGCCAGAGCCTAGTTATCAAGGGTTAGTTTTTTCTGATTGTGGAGCAACTTCTATATTATTTACATTTAGAGCTAGAATGATTTTATTAAGAGATACAGGATCTAGTCTTAGTCCATTTAATGCTTGGATATTTATACAAGGATTAGAAACATTAAGTCTTAGAATTCAAAAGCATTCTTTAAATACACTAAAAATTGCACAGTGGTTAGAAAAACAAGATATTGTAAAAAAAGTTAATTATCCACTGTTAGAATCAAATAAAAACTATGATTTAGCGAAGAAATATTTAAATGAATTTGCTAGTGGATTAGTGAGTTTTGAGGTAAAAGATTATGAAACTGCAAAATCAATTTTAGACAATGTAAAGATATTCTCAATAGTTGCAAATATTGGTGATAGTAAATCAATTATCAATCATTCTGCTTCAACAACTCATCAGCAATTATCAGCAGATGAATTAAAAAAAGCAGGAGTTTCTCAAGAACTTATTAGACTAAGTATTGGAATTGAAAATGTTAATGATTTAATTAATGATTTAGAACAAGCATTTGAAAATACTTTAAATAATAAGGATTTATCATATTGTATTTAACAGAACTTTTTTTAATTGCTTCAACTATACAAATAGCTTTAATGTCACCTGGACCTGATTTTATGGTGACATTGAGACAAACAATAAACTATGGTAAAAAATATGCCTATTTTTCTAGTTTAGGTATTGGTGCTGCTATTTTAGTTCATGTGGCATACACACTACTTGGTGTTGGATTTATTTTAAAACAATTTCCATATTTTCTGGACATAGTTAGAATTTTAGGGGCTTTATACTTAATCTATTTAGGATATGGAAGTTTTAGAAGTAACTCTTCTAAAATAAAAATAAAGAGTGAAAAAATAGTTAATTATAGTTATAAAAAATCTTTTTTTGTAGGATTTATAACTGACCTTTTAAATCCAAAAGCAACACTATTCTTTTTATCAATTTTTACTGCAATTGTAAGTGTTGATACACCCATGTATATTCAAAGTTTATATGGTTTGTATTGTGTATTAGCAAATATCTTTTGGTATATGTTTGTAGCGAATATTTTATCAAGAAAAAAGAATTTAGATTTATTTAATAAACATCAAAACATCATAGAAAAAGTTATAGGGATAATTCTTGTATTACTTGGAATTAAACTAATTTTTTCATAAAAAAATAAAAATAAGGAATTAAAAAATGAATACACAAAAAGAAGTTTATTTATGTTCAATATCAAATATTGAAAGTGGAACTTGCGCAGAAGATTGTAAATTTTGTACTCAAAGTACAAAAAATGACATAGATATAGATAGATATAAAAGAAAATATATAAGTGATATTGTAAAGGAAGCACAAATTGCTAGAAAATATAAAGCTCAAGGATTTTGTTTAGTTACAGCTGGTAAAAAAATGACTGATAGTAAACTTGAATATGTTATTCAAGTAGCAACAGCAATAAAAAAAGAGAATCTAGGATTAAAGATAAATGCCTGTAATGGTTTAGCAACACTCGAACAATTAAAAGAGTTAAAAAAAGCAGGTATAGAAGTTTATAATCATAATTTAGAAGCTTCAAAAGAGTTTTATCCAAAACTTTGTAGCACTCATAGTTGGGAAGAAAGATACCTAACTTGCTTAAATGTTAAAGAGGCAGGACTTAATCTTGCTTGTGGTGGTATATTTGGAGTTGGTGAATCACATGAAGATAGGATTTCCTTATTTAATTCTATTAAGTCTTTAAATCCAATGATTGTTCCATTAAACTTTTATCACTATACACAAGATTTACCTATTGAAAAAAATACCTTATCAAAAGATGAAGCTTTTAATATTATAAAAATGGCAAGAGAAATGGTAGATGATGCAAAAGTTATTATGATTGGTGGAGGAAGAGAAAGTATGTTTGGGCAAAATCAATATGAAATATTTGAACATGGTGCAAACTCATTTATCATAGGAAATTATTTAACTACAGCAGGTGAATTAGCAAGAAAAGATTTAGTGGAAGTAGAAAAGTTAAATTATAAAATTGTTTGATTGTGAGACATATGTAGTTTAAAAATATTAGCGATTTTTATAAAATTTCTTATCATTTTTAAGCGCTTTAAATGAAATAAACTAAATATTAAAGGACTAGTATGCCAAAAGCTTTTTTACAAATTACATTGAATATTAAACCAGAAAATAGAGGAACAGCAGCAGGTGTTTATACAAAGTATAAAGAAACTTTTTTAAATGAAATTATGGGTGCTAAATCAAAAGATTTATTAGTTAGAGATGAAGATGTTCAAGTTTTACATGGATTTGAATGTATTGATAGTGCAAATGCATATTTAAAATCTGAATTATTTGAAAAAGATGTTGTTAGAGAATTATCTCCATTATTAGAATCAAATCCTGAAATTAGGGTTTATTTAGTAGATTAGAATATATCCCCAAAAAATTGGGGATATATTTTAAATATAAGAGGAATTAATATAAAAAAGTTTAGAATCAAAAAAATACAATTATTAAAATCTACTAAACATAGAAGTGTTTTAAAATATAAGCTATTTACTGAAAATAAAGAAATTACATTAAATATTTCAAAAAAAGATAGTGAAAAGATATTAATTTTAGAATATATAAAGGCTCCTTTTTTTATATTAACCTATAAAAATATTGATAACGAAATTAGTATTAATGATAGTTTTGAAATATCAAGTAATGAAGTAACTTTAGATTTAGAGTGTGAATCATCTTGTGGAATAAATTTTAAAAAGAAAGAGTTGATATGAATGATGATTATGAAAAAAGAGCTTTAATAAATATAAATAAAATATTTTGGGATGTAACTAAAACAAAAGGTGTTTTTAGAAAACTATTATCAAAAAAAGATGAAGAAGAAACATCAATACTAAAATTTGAAGAAAATTCTATTTTAAATAGTGATTCAAAAATAAATAGTGTTGAAATTTTTGTTTTAGAAGGAACTTATATTAATGAATTTGGAGAATTTGATAGTGGAACTTATCTTCGTTTACCAAAAGAAGATGAAGCTTTTGTAAAATCTAATATAGGTTGTACTATTTTTAGAAAAATAAATTATTTTAATGATGATGAACAAATTATTATAAATACAAATTTAACTCCGTGGCTACCAGGTCATGGAAATTTAGAAGTTATGCCGTTATCAACTCAAACTGCTCTTGTAAAATGGGCAAAAGGTGAAAGATTTATTCCTCATAAACATTGGGGTGGAGAAGAAATACTTGTATTAAGTGGAACTTTTGTAGATGAACATGGAACTTATCCACAAGGTTCTTGGATTAGAAGTCCACATTTAAGTGAACATTTTCCTTATGTTGAAGAAGAAACTATCATTTTTGTGAAAACAGGTCATTTATAAAATGGAAGGAAAAGCTTTTGATTTTTTTTCTGAACTTGATAAAAAAGAAGTTGAAAAAATCAAATCTAAATCAAAATATGTTGAAATCCAAAAAGGGTCTATACTTTTTTACGAAGGAGATATTTGTAAGGATATTTTATATCTTTTAGAAGGAAATATAAAATTATCAGTTAGTGCAAATACACTTGATGAAATTCCATTATATGATTTTTGTCAAGGTGAACAATGTATTGTAAATATTGCAAGTGCTATTTCACAAACAAAAGCTGTAGCAACAGCAGAAGCAAAAACAGATATCAAAGGTTGGCTAATTCCAACAAATGTGATTCAAGAATTAATTATTCATTCTCCATCTTATCAAAAAATGATTTTTTCTCTTTTTACCTTAAGATATACCTCTTTAACCACTTTAATTGAAGATGTAAAATTCAAAAGATTAGATAGTAGAATTTTAGAATTTTTAAACTCTTTTAATTCAAAAGAGATTAAAATCACAAACGATGAAATAGCTCAACATTTAGGTACTTCAAGAACAGTTATAAATAGAGTTTTACAAGATTTAAAAAATAAAAATTTAATAAAACTTTCAAGAGGAAAAATTACTTTATTAAATTAGGAAAAATATGGAACCAATCACACTTTTATTTATTTTAACATCAGTTATTATCATTATGACTCCGGGTCAAGATATGATTTTAGTAATGTCAAGATCTATTTCTCAAGGTAAAAAAGCAGGTATTACAACAGCTTTTGGAATTAGTATTGGACTTATGGGGCATACTTTATTAGCAACATTTGGACTTGGAGCATTACTTATGACTTCACAATGGTTATTTGATATTATCAAGTTTATTGGAGCTGCTTATTTAATTTATATAGGAACTCAATTATTATTTAGTAAAAACCCAAAACTTGCAATGAAAGATTTACCAAAAGTATCTTATAAAAAAATGATTATGCAAGGTGCTTTAACAAATATCATGAATCCAAAAATTACAATTTTTTATTTTTCATATTTACCCCAATTTGTAAATGTAAATAATGGAAATGAATCATTACAACTTTTTATTTTAGGATTAACTTTTGCAGTTTTAACATTTATTATAAAAGCCCCAATAGGTTTTATTTCAGGACTTTTATCATTTTGGATTCAAGCAAGACCAATTGTATTAAACTATATAAATAAAACAAGTGGATTTATATTAATTTTATTGGGATTAAAATTAGCAAGTGAGCAAAGAAATTAAAATAAGAAGATAGACCTCTTATTTTAATTTTAATATATCATCTAATATTTGGAGATAATTAGTTAATTTTTCTTTCAAATTATACTTTTCTAAAATCATTGATTGAAGATACATTCCATCTACTGTTGCAATAAGACTTGGTATAAATTTTTTAGAATCTTCTTTTAAATATTTTTTATCAATCATTTCACTAAATATTTCATCTATAATTTTAAAAACTAAATCATAAAATTCAGCATTTTTTTGTTTTATATATTGATTTTCTATATTAATATAGAGATAAAAAGTATCTTTCATTAATTTATAAAGAGGTTTATTTTCTGAAGATGTTGAATCTAAATAAAAAGAAAAAAGTGCTAATAATTTATCATAAAAAGTATTAGCGCAGAGAACTTTTTGTATTGTTTTATCGAGAACCACTTGTCCTTTTCTATCAATAACTTCAAATATTAATTCCTCTTTTGTTTTAAAGTAGTGATAAAATTGACCTTTTGACATATTTAAAGATTCTATAAATTTATTTAATGAAAAATTATTTATACCATTTCTTATAAATTCTTCATAAGCTTTTTCACAAATGAAATTAATTTTTTCATCTGAATTAACTATTTTTGGCATCTATTGTTCCCTTATATATATTGTAAATATATTAAAATATTTAGACTAAAAAGTTTGTTATTTATGGCAATACTTTATTTTAAAATTAAAGTATTGCGTAATACTAGAGTTCTTCAGTTTCAAAATTGTCTTTATTCCAACCACCACCTAAAGCTTTATGTAATGATATTGTTGAACTCAACAATGATTGATTTAACTGAATTAAATTTGTTTTACTTGATAAATAGTTATGTTTTGCATTTAATAAAGATACGTAATCAATGCTTCCTATTTTATATTGGTTTTGAGCTATTTTAAATATCTCTTCCATACTATTTACATAATCTTTTTGTTGTTCTATTTTTTGTTTGATAGCATTTCTTTTATTTAAAATATCATAAACTTCACTAAAAGCTTGCTGTACGGTTTTTTTATAGTTTATTAAAGCTAATTCTTTATTTGCTTTAGCATTTTCAACATTAGCAGATATTTTTCCTGTATTTAAAATAGGTGCAGCAAGACTTCCTCCTAAACTATTCTTTAAAGAATTATCTTGAAACAAATTATTTGTATTCATACTATCAAATCCAATAACTCCACTAAGACTAATTTTAGGAAAATAGTTTGCTTTTGCAACACCAATACTATAATTTGAAGATTTCAAATTCTCTTCTGCTTGTTTTATATCTGGACGATTATTAAGTAATTCTGATGGTAAATTTGAAGGAATTACTATATCTTTTGGTAGGGTGTTTTTAAATAGTTCTTTGCAAAATTCATCAATCTCTTTTGGTGTTTTTCCTAAAAGAACAGCTAAAGTACTTTTTTGCAAAGCTATTGCTTGTTCAATAGAATTTTTCTCTATATTTATAGTATTAAGTGAAGATTTTTCTTGAAAAATATTTGCTTTTGAGATAGAACCTACTTGATATTGTATTTGGTATCGTTTTAACTCTTCTTCTTTTATTGAAATTATTTGATTTATATTTTCAAGTTGTTCATTTAAACTAATAAGAGTAAAGTAATTATCTGTAACACTAGCTATTAAAGCTAATGTTACAGTATCTTTAGCTGCATAAGTTGCAAGTAAAGATGATTTTGCTAAATCTTCAGATTCTTTATATTTTCCCCATAAATCAACTTCATAGCTTAATACAGTACTTAAAGAGTAGTTGTTATATCTGTTATTTGTATTTGATTCAAAAGTGTTTGCACTAGTTTTTACTCTATTTGCTGATCCCTGTAATTCAAGTGTTGGATAACGCTCTGAAGTGCTTGATGATAAACTTGCTCTACTTAAAGAGATGTTTACCATAGCTGTTCTCATATCATAGTTGTTTTTTAAAGCTTCATCTATTAATGAAGTTAATTTTTCATCTTCATAAGTTTTCCACCACTCTTTATTAAGAGCGCTATTTTCATTGGCACTATTTTCATATTGAAGTGGAAAATCTGTTTGTGGTATTTCTAAATCAGGAGATAAAGAACAACCATTAAAAATTAAAGCTGTAAGAAAAATAGAATAAATATTAAGCTTCATTTTTAGTTCCTTTTTTTGAAAATTTTTCATTTAACTTAGCTAACCAGTTATAAAATAATGGAGCAAAAAATATTGCTATTGTTGTTGATGCAATCATTCCACCTATTACTCCTGTACCTATAGCATGCCGACTTCCTGCACCTGCACCTGCACTAAGAGCAAGTGGTAAAACTCCTATTGTAAAAGCTAAAGAAGTCATAACAATAGGTCTAAAACGCAAATGTGCAGCTTCAAGCGTTGATTCTAAAATAGATTTGCCTCTTTCTTGTGCTTGCATAGCAAATTCAACTATTAAAATTGCATTTTTTGCTGAAAGTCCAATAAGTACTAAAAGACCTATTTGAAAATATATATCGTTTCCTAATCCTCTTAAATATACAGCTAATATTGCTCCAAATACTGCAAATGGAACTACGGTTATAACAGCAAGTGGCATCAACCATCTTTCATACTGTGCTGCTAAAATTAAAAAAATAAATACTAATCCTAAAAGAAAAGCTTGTGAACCAGAGCCAGCCATTGCTTTTTCTTGATATGATGTTCCTGCCCATGCAATATTATATCCTTGAGGAATAATCTCTTTTGTAACTTCTTCGATAGCTTTTAAAGCATCTCCTGATGTATATCCAATTGCTGGTTCTCCTTCAATTTTTGCAGATGGTAAACCATTAAATCTATCTAATGTATCAGGTCCAACAACTCTTTTTGTACTAATTAAACTGCTAATTGGTATTAGCTTTCCTGATTCAGATTTAACAAAAATTGCATTTAAATCTTCAGGCTTTTCTCTTAGATTAGATTGTGATTGAACATTTACTTGATAAGTTCTTCCATATAAATTAAAATCATTTACATAATATGAACCAAGTGTTATTTGTAAAGTTTTATAAGCATCACTAATTGAAACACCCAAAGCTTTTGCTTTGTCTTTATCTAAAACTGCATTATATTGGGGAATTGCAATATCAAAACTTGTTCTAACCATTGATAGTTCTGGACGCATTGATGCTTTTTCAACAATTTCATTAACTAGATTATTTAATACTTCTAAACTTCCTCCTGATTTATCTTGTAAATACATCTCAAATCCACCTGAAGAACTTAATCCATCAATAGGTGGTGCACTTAGGGCAAAAATAGTCGCATCAGGTATTTCATAAAAAGCACCATTTAAAAGTTCACTAATTGCATCTGCTGATTGTTCATCTTTTGTTCGTTCATCCCAATGTTTTAAAGTAAAAAAAGAAGTGGAAGCATTTGTTTTTGAAGCTCCCGAGAAAAGATCAAATCCAGAAATAACTACAGAATTTTCTATTTCAGGTATATTTTTAGCAATGTCACTCATTTGCTTACCAACATCAATAGTTCTTTGTAATGAAGATGCAGCTGGTAATGAAGTTGCAGAAATTAAATAACCTTTATCTTCTAAAGGAACTAAACTAGATGGTACCACTTGAAATAACTGATAAGTAGAACCTATTAACGCTGTAAATATAATCAATGCAATAATTGTATGTCGTATTATTAAATTCACACCACTTGTAAATTGATGAGTTAATTTATCAAAAAAATCATTGAATTTTTTTACAAACCAAAAAGGTTTAGGCTCAATCTTTTTTATAAATACACTACATAAAGCAGGTGTTAAAGTTAGTGCAACAAATCCTGATATAACTACTGAAATTACAATAGTAATAGCAAATTGTTGATACATAGCACCTGTGAAACCTCCCATAAATGAAACAGGTATAAAAACAGCACATAAAACTAAAACTATTGCAATTACAGGTCTTGTAATCTCTCTCATAGCTTCAATTGTTGCATCTTTAACACTAATATTTTTATTTGAGTGTAGTATTCTTTCCACATTTTCAATTACAATAATTGCATCATCAACGACAATTCCAATTGATAAAACTAAACCAAAAAGTGTTAATAAATTTATTGAAAATCCCAAGATATACATTCCCATAAATGTTCCTATAATAGAAACAGGAATGGCTAAAATTGGGATAATTGTTGCTCTTAAATTTTGTAAAAATAAATAAACAATTAGTGAAACTAAAAAAAGTGCCTCAAAAAATGTTTTAATTACTTCTTTGATAGAAATTTGTATAAATTTAGTTGTATCATATGGAATATTATATGTCATATCTTTTGGAAACGATTCAGATAAACTTAACATCTTTTCTTTTACTAGATCTGCTGTTTGTAATGCATTTGCACCTGATTGTAGATTTATTCCAATAGGAACCATTGCTTGAGAATTTTGAGTTGCTACCACATTATAAGAGTTTGAACCTAATTCTATTTTTGCAACATTTTTTAATTTTAAAGAAGAACCATCTTTATTTGATTTTATAATTATATTTTCAAATTCACTTACTTTGTCTAATCTTCCTTGAGTAGTTACTGTAAATGTGTATGCTTGAGTACTATTTGAGGGAGTTTGATTAAATCTACCTGCTGCAAATTGTGAGTTTTGTTCTGAAATAGCGTTTATAACATCAGTAGGAGTAAGATTATATTTTACTAATTGATCTGATTTTAACCAAACACGCATAGAATACTCTTGATTGTTAAATAACATTGTATTTCCAACACCTTGTACTCTTTTTAATTCATCTACAATATTTACTATTGCGTAATTTGACATATATAATTCATCGTATGTATTATTAGGAGAGAGTAAAGAAACTAAAAGCAATAAACTTGATGATTGTTTTGTTACAGTTACACCTTGTGCTTGAACTTCTGAAGGTAAACTATTTAACGCCATTTGCACACGATTATTAACATTTATAGTTGCTTTATCTGCATCAGTTCCTATTTTAAAATAAACATTTATAGTTAATGTTCCATCTGATGAAGATGTTGATGACATATACATCATATTTTCAACACCATTAATTTGCTGTTCAAGTGGAGCTGCTACAGTTTTTGAAATAGTCTCAGCACTAGCACCAATATATGTAGCAGTTATACTAACTTGTGGTGGAGTTACTTGTGGATACTCTTCAATAGGTAATCCTTTGATAGATATAATTCCTGCAATAACAATAATAAGTGATAATACAGTTGCAAAAATTGGTCTATTAATAAAAAATTTTGAAAGCATTTCTTATTCCTTAGACATTAATTCAATATTAGAACCAGGTTTTAGTTTTGTTAAATTATTTGTAATTACCATATCTCCATTATTTAATCCACTATCTATCACATATGTATCTTTAACTACATTTCCTATTTTTACTGGCGTTTTAATTGATTGATTATTTTTTGCAATATAAACAAATGTTCCTGTTGCATCTTGAAGTAGAGCTATTTGTGGGATATTAATTGCATCTTTATATATAAGACCTTCAATTTTTATATGTGTAAATAATCCAGGTATTAAATCATTTTTTGGATTTTTAAATGTAGCTCTTGCTTTAATAGTAGAAGTCTCACTATCTACAAAACTATCAATAAAATCTAAAGTACCTTTTTCTTCATATTCTAAACCATCAGAAAAGATTAAAGTAGTAGGCAATTTTGATTGAGAGATATTATTCCAATTACCATTATTCATAATAAATCGTTTTTTTAAAAGTTCTATTTCTGGTAAAGAAAATTCAACATATATTGGACTCATTTGAGTAATCGTAGTTAAATTCATAGATTCATTACTTGACCCAACATAACTTCCAATATCTTGAGTATTTAAAGTTGTTAATCCTGATATTGGTGCTTTAACTTTTGTATAGTCAAAATCAATTTGAGCTTTTTTTAGATTTGCTTGTGATGCTTTTAGTGAAGCTTGTGCAATTTCATATGTAGCTAGTGCAGAATCTCTCTCTTTTTGAGAAGTTGAGTCTTGTTCAAATAATATTTTTATTCTCTCCCATTCTCTTGTAGCTTGTTTTAAAGTAGCTGTTTTTAATTCCACGTCAGCCAGTGCTTCTTGCACTAATGTTTCATATTTTAAAGAATCTATTTGATATAAAATATCTCCTTTATTTACAAAACTACCTTCAGTAAAATTTTTCTTTTCTAAAATACCAGCAACTCTTGCAACTACATTTACTTGTTGAATACTTTTTATTTTTGCAGGGTATTCAAGACTAACTGGTATATCATGCAATTTTACTTCATATGTAGAAACTTTGAGCGGAGGTAAATTTTGCATATTATAATTACTAATTGCACTTTCATCTTCAGAAAAACAACCAGTTAAAAGAAAAGTTCCTAATATTATAGGAAATAACTGTTTTGTATTAATCATTTTTGTAATCATTTTTATCCTTTTTATGTATGTTGTAGTTTTAATAATACTGTTCCTAATATAATTAATCCTAATCCTATAACTTTAATTAAATTTAAACTTTCTTTAAAAAATAACCATCCCAAAATTACTATCAAAGCTGTTCCAACACCTGCCCATATAGCATAAGCAGTACCTATTTCAATTTTTTGAATAGAAATAGCAAGTAAACTAAATGTTAATGTATAACATATAACGATAGAACCAATCCAATAATAATTACTTGTTAACATATATTGTTTTATAGATAATGTACCAATAACCTCAAAAGCTATTGCTATAACTAAATAAATCCAATGCATTTTTACCTTCTTTAATTTTATAAACTACTGGTCTAATTATAAATATAAATTGCTTAGAATTTATTTAAACCAGTGGTCTTTAATATTTTTGATTATTCCAGAAAATATATTGAAGTTAATTAAAAGGATAAATTTGAATATTAAACATCTTTATTACCAACAAAAGAAGCCTATAAAAAATCTTACTACGTATTTATATTTTTTGTTAACATAAAAGCTATTTGTTCTTTTATTTGTAAGATTAAAGCTCTTCGACGACGAGTTTCTCCTCTTTTATGTGAAGCAACAGACTCAATAGGACGATCAATACTTTGAATGGGAACAATCCAATCTCCTTTTTCTTCAACATGATATTCAATTTCAGTAGAAAATTCATCATAATCAAAAGGTAATTTTTTCTTTTTACGCCAATGATTATAAATATGATTTTTATTTCCTACAATACGAATAGATGATACATTGCTAACTGTTCCAATTGCACGCAATGATTCTAGCATTAAAGAACGAGGTCTTAATCCATGAAGCTCTTTTGTTAATTCACGAACAATATCTCGAGCACTTTTATCTTTTTTATTTGTTGGACCTTGAATACATCCTATATCTATTGCAATAGAATTATAAACACTATAACGAAAAGAAAAAACTATAGTATAAAGCCTTATGCAGTCATCTTTTAAACGAAGTTCAATTTCACCTTCTTTCATAAATTGTTTAGGACGAGAAAAAGATAAAGTAAGTATTCGTCCACTTTTAGTTTCAAAATTTGAAATAGCAATATCATCACAATATGCTTGATTTATCAAAGGAAACCATCTATATTTTAAAATAATAGTGTAATGTTCTTTTATTAATTCAAGTCGTTGTTTAAAATTATATTGGCTACGTCTATATGGACGATGTGGTTTTTCAATAATTCCTTCATAATTACTACAGTAATCTAATACTGGGTTATTTGCAATAAATGTTACCCATTGAGATGATATCTTTGGTTTTAGAATAGTGCGTATATAAAATTTATATGTCTTTTTCATTGATTTTTCACCTTGATACATCAAGTTAGTGTACTTTTGAGTTAATTGTGCAATCTCCTCAGATGTAAGTTTCTTAATTATGAATAGTAAGAAATTTTCTAACATAAAATAACTCCATTGTATTATATTGTATCAGTCTAAATAATTATAAAGAAGTGTAAATACGCTTCTTTATATTTAAACTATGTTTACTTCTTTTCAAAAGTTTTCGCAACTTTAGAAATCTCTTTCATTAGATAATCATATTTTCTAAATTTCTCATAATGTTCTAAAAATGGTGTAATCCATTTTGGAATAGAAATTTTTCATCTTTTTAATAAGCCTTAGTTCTACTTCTATGAGCTTTTATTTTCAAAATTTATAACCCATTGTTAATATTGAGTAAATATTTTCTTTATTATAAAAATCATGATTAGCCTCTTCTTTTTCAGCTCCTGTTTTAAGCTTTAAATATATATTTTTATAATTAAAAGGTTTATCCAATTCAAATACAGTATTAATACCGTAAATATCAGAATTTATTTTCTTATTTACTTCATGGTTAATTTGTTCATAATCTTTTTTCCCAATATTAGACAAAATAGAAAATACTAAATTTTCTGTTAAATTTATTGTTGTTCCAAGTAATAATTCATATTTATCATATGAACTTGATTTTCCTTCTGTATCATATTTTTCATAAGATAAATTAGTTATATAACTTAACTCATTATTAGAAATTTTTGAATTAAATTTATTCTCAAAAAATAAAAGATGTCTATTTCCTTCTCTTTTTAAATCATTAGGAACAGTTTCTTCTTTGTAATCGATAGTACTAAATTCATATCTAATCATTCCTTCGTGATTATCGAGCAATGAAAAACCATAACCAGAATAGAAGCCAGTTTCTGTGACATTTGTTTTCTCTCTATTAACTCCTTTTAAAAATGGATCCTTCCATTCTTTAGATAAGTTGAGTTTTAATCCAAAATCAAATACACCTAATTCAGAATTAATTAAAGAGCCTATTTTAGAACCATGTATATCAGATGACACGTATAAATTTAAAATATCATTTAAATTATATCCATAGTACATTTCATAATAAGGGAAACTTTCACTTTCATTTTGTGCTTCATTTAACTGAATAATAGTTTTTTTTGATTCAGTTGAAAAATTATCTTTTACTTTTGCAATACCTCCTCCAATTTCTATATAATTTTGTTCATTAGCGAATGAAATACTTGCTAATAAAATAGGTAGTAATATTCTTTTCATTTTTTTCTCCAGTTTTTAATGTAAAATCTTAAAAAAAATTAATGTAGAAATTATGTGGAACTAAAAAAATTAAAATTGCTGATCTATTTAGATTTTAATATCAAAGATTTTTTATAATATTTGAAAACAAGAGATATACTAATTTGATAAAAGTTAATATAATTACCTGCTTTAGTGTTTAAGTTTCTTTTTCATTTTTATCAAAAATTTTGTTTGTGTTATACTTATAAGTCTAATTAAAAAATAAGTTTTTAATTAGACTTATTTTTTATTTTAAAAATATAATAAATTAATGGTAAAAATATGGGGAAATTCAATAATTGTTGAGACGCATGAACTTGGCCAGCAGTGCGCATAAGCATTTGGCCAGTTGAGTAGTTAAAAAGTATTCTTATAAAATTGTATCATAAGTGGCCAAATGTTTTTATTTTTTTGCTAAATATTC
>JAQVBE010000022.1 GCA_028690445.1 Aliarcobacter sp.
TAGAATCATTTTTAAGAATATTAGGAAGTTCAAGAGAATCAATAAATGCAACTATCTTATCATTTGATTCTATTGTATTTTCTTCACTTAAATACCAAGTTGTTGCATTGTCTAATTGATTTTCACTAATTCCCTTTGAAATCTTTGCCATTTTAGATAAAGATATATTACAACCATAACCAACTATTGAAGCAAATAAAAGATTAGAGTCTAATTTCTGAGTTCTTACATTTTGTATTGAATAATGTTTAAATGATTCTAAAAAATCAGTTTTTATTTGAACTGAATGAAGCAAGTCAATTACTGAAATAAATTCACTTTGTGGAAAATATTTAGAAATAGTATGCTCTATTTGTTCTTCACTTTTTTCTAATTTTGGTGTAGTAAGAGAAAAGGAATTATTTGTTATTTTAAAATGAATATTAAGTTCATTCTCAATTTTTCTATTTGTCATTGAAAAGTTTAGTTCAAGTTTTTCATTAATTGGTAAAAGAAAATCTGAAAATTCTTTTAAATGCTCTATTTCATACTGTTTTAATAGGTCGTCTTTTTGCTCTTTATATTCCTCTTTAGGAATTAAATAACTTTCAAAACTTTTATATTTATAAGAATATTTCAAATTTAATATTCCTGATTTTATACCATCACTTATATGAATAAATAGTAATGCTTTATACAGTGATATTTTAATTTTATCACCATCTACAATAGCCTCTTGTTCATCTTCATCTAAAAAATCTATAGGTGCATTTTTATTAATATTAGTATTATTTTTAAAATAATTTATGGCTTGAATAAGATTCTTATTTGATGATTTTTCATCAAATTCTATATGCTTAACAATTTCTGAAAGCTTACCTTGCAAAGATAAAGAAATAGTCTCTATAAAATCAAACCTATCTAAATTTTCTGCTTCAATAATTGACTTTTGTTCTAATATATTTTTCAAATTTCTTTTTTCAATTTCAACTAATGAATGCATTGCTTTTACCTTATTAGTATCATTAAAAGTTTCATTATTTAGAATCTCGTTGATATTATTAATTATTGAAAGATTTGAATTTTCTAGTGATTTGATTAGAGCTTTTTTATTTGGTTCATTTTCAAAATATAAATCTTTTTGATGTCTTAATATTGAACTTTTAGCGCTTTGAATAATAGAAATAAATCTATCTATTATATTGTCATTACGAATGAAATATTGATATTTAACAAATGATAAAAGTAAAAAATAGTTATTCAATAAATTTTTTTGTGTTAATTGTGTGATTTTACTTTGTTCAAGCCATCTTGCATAGTATTGAGAAATTTTTGAAGTTATACCAATTTCATCAATAATAGGTTTTAAAATATGGAACTTTGATTTCATATTTTTAAGATAAAAGACAGAACTATTCATCTCTCTTTTATTTGTTGAATGTCCAAGTTTTCTATAATTTGAAAGATAATATCTATTTTTAAAATTTTCATCTTTATTTACAAATTCATCAAGAATTTTTAATCTTTTATCCTTTTGATAAGTTCTTAACAATAATAAAATATGCTTAGTTTGAAAAGTAAGAGCAGTTCCTATAATCTTTGATAAAGTAAACTGACTTGGAATTTCAATATTTAGTTTCTTTGAATAATCTACTAATGAAAAGAATATTTTCTTTCTATGGGTGAAATTGTTTGCTAATTCTATAGCATGATTTTGAAGTTTTAATTCAATATCATTACTATATTCATTAACTCCTAAATGAGCTTTTATAAGTTGTTTATATCTTTGGGCCGTTCTTGAAGCAAAGATTGTTTTTGGATCAAAAGTAGATAATTGATATTTATCACTAATAAATTTTGTATCAATTGATGAAAAAGAATTTAATTCAAAAAACATATTAGTTGCTTTGAAATAGCCAAAGATTAATGTGAAAAATATAAATGATTGATCGTTTCCAAAAGTAAGAGCTTGTTTATGAATTGAACTAGGTAGTGTAAAATAATAGTTTCTTTCTATATTATTCTCAAACTCTGGCGCTTTTTCAAACTTTTTTATTTCTGACTCAGATAGATATTCAATTCTTGCCATAAAAGTTATCTTCCTTTAATTATTTAAAATATAAAAGAAAATGATAACTAAATATCATCCAACTTGTCTATACAAGCGTAACCAATTTGTAACCAATATTTAAGTAATATTTCATTACAAACTTGTACATACAACTTGAATGGATAGCAAATGACGAAAAAATTTGATTATGAAATCGTATATGAATATTTAAAAGATAAGATAAAAAACAATTTATCACCAAATGAAAAAATACCATCTGAAAATGAACTTTGTAAACTTTTTGATTTAACAAGAACTACAGTTAGACAAGGAATTAATAAATTGAAGAATGAGGGAATTATTTCCTCAAAACAAGGAAGTGGATATTTTGTTGCACAAGAAAAAATAAATTATACACTCTCACAAAATACAGTTTTTTCAAAGGAGATATTAAAGCTCGGGAAAACTCCAAAGATTAAAATACTTGATATTCAAATCATAACTCCAGATGATTTTATATTAAAAAAGTTTGGTGTTATCAAGAATCAAAGTATATTAAAAATTACACTCATAAGAATAGTAGACAATATCCCTATTCTTCTTGGATATAGCTATCTAAATACAACATTAACTCCAAATATTGATTTAAAAATAGTTTCAACAAACTCTTTTACAAAAACATTTAAGGAATATGGTCTAGTACCAATCAGAAATCATTCAGAACTTGAAATAGTACCTAGTAATCAAGAATATATGCAAATTCTTCAAATGCAAAATAACCTTCCTCTTATAAAAATTGCAAGTACTTCAATAGATAAAAAAAGCAAGCAAATTATTGAATATGTTGAGTCATATTTTAGAAGTGATTTAGTCAAAATTTCTATTGATTTTAACAAAAACGAGGAGGTGGCGTTTTTGACAAATTAAAACTATCATTAAAAAAGATAAAAAAGTAGCCATCTATCTAAAGACTACAAATACATAAATAGATGGCATAGTTTTTGAGTTAAAACTCATTTTAATTATAACTAAAAGTAAATTAAGGAAATGAAAAATGAAAAAAATGTTAGTAAAAGTTTCTATGGCAGCTGCATTAGTGGCAACTGCATCAAATGCAGCTGAGTGTTTAAAATTTGGACTTATTCCAGCAGAAGATCCAAAAGCAATGATTGAACAATATACGCCAATGGCAAAATGGCTTGAAAAAGAGATTGGTCAATGTATTGAACTTAAAACTTCTACTGATTATACAGGGGTAATTGAAGCTATGAGAGCAAACAAAGTTGATATTGCATGGTTTGGACCATTTTCATATGCAATGGCTGCTGAAAGAGCTGGTGCAGAAGCATTTGCTGTAGGTACTGATAGTAAAGGAAGCACAACTTATAAATCATATTTAGTTTCAACTTCTGAAGTTGCAAATGATTTAAATATCAAAGAACCTTTAGTAGGTCATAATGGTATGAAACAACTTAATGATAAACTTTCTGCTCAAAAAACTAAATATCTTATGGCATTTACAGATGTAGCTTCAACTTCAGGTTATGCAGCACCAAGATACTATATGCATAAAGCAGGAATAGAACCAAATAAAGTGTTTAAAAAAGTTGCTTATGTAGGAACACATGATGCTGCTGAACTTGTTGTTAAAAATAAAATTATGGATATTGTTGCAGACAACGATATCTCTTATCCAAAAATGATAGAGAGTGGAAAAATTTCAGCAACAGAAAATGTATTAATTTGGGAATCAGATCCACTTCCTGGTTCACCACTTGCATTTAGAGGAAATTTAGATAGTGAAATAAAAGAAAAAATCAAAAACGCAATTGTAAAAATTCCTAAAGAAATAGTTACTGGTTATGGAAAGATAACTGGATACAAAATTGTAGATGACAAAGAATTTAACATTATTAAAGATATGAAAAAAGTGATTGATGAAGTAAAATAATCTATTTTTTTTAATTCTCAAATTAGGTCTATTGAGGTTTTCAATAGACCTCTTCTTATAAAAACAAGGTAAATAAATGAAAATAGAGATAAAAAATCTATCTAAAACTTTTGGTGAACAAAAAGTTCTAGATAATATAAATTTAACAATAAAACAAGGTCAGAAAGTTGCTTTTATAGGACTAAGTGGTTCTGGAAAAACAACTTTGATGAGAAGCATCAATGGCTTTGTTACCCCTGATAGTGGAGATATATTAGTAGATGGTAAAAAAATTGATTACACATCAAAAAGACAAGTAAAAGAGTTAAGAGTTAAAGTTGCCATGGTCTATCAACTTTTTAATTTAATTGAACGAACTACAGTGTTACACAATGTTCTAACAGGCACTTTGGGGAAAAAGAGAAATTTAGCTGAAAATGTAGCTGTAAGTATGGGTTTTTTTAAAAAAAGTGATAAGAAAAAAGCAAAAGATATTTTAGAGTTTGTAAAATTAGCCGATAAATATGATGAAAGAGTTGATAGTCTAAGTGGTGGACAAAAACAAAGAGTTGCAATTTCTAGGGCTTTAATGCAAGAGCCTAAAATATTACTTGCTGATGAACCAACAGCAAATCTTGATATAAAAACAGGTAAAAAAATATTAAAACTATTTTCTAAAATTAATGAAAAAGAGCATACTACAACTATTACAGTTATTCATCAGTTGGAACTTATTAGTGAAAAGTATTTTGATAGAGTTGTAGGTCTTTCTAATGGAAAGCTTATATTTGACGGTCATCCAAAAGAACTAACTCATGAAATTTTAACTTCAATTTATGGTGATTTAGAATCAAGTGAAGATGATGAAGAGTTTGGCGATGAATAAAATAGTTGAATATACTCTTTGGATGATAGCTTTTTTTGTAGTAATTTGGTCATTTCAAATTTCACAAGTAAGTATAATGGCCTTAATAGAAGGATATCAATATGGTATAGATCTAATCAAAGAGATGTTTCCACCTAATTTTAAAAATTTTGACACAATAGTTGAACTTCTAGCTGAAACAGTAGCTATAGGAGTATGGGGAACATTAATAGGAACAATTATATCTTTACCTCTTGGTTTTTTAGGGGCTAGAAATTTAACTCCAAATAAAGTAGTGTATGTAGTTATAAATGAATTAACGAATATTTTACGATCTATTCCAGATATTGTTTATGCCCTTATGTTTGTTGTTTCAATAGCAGTAGGGAGTTTAGCTGGAATTCTTGCTATTATATTTGCGACTATTGGACTTTTAACGAAATTTTATATCGAGAGCTTTGAGAGTATCGATATGAAGCCAATTGAGGCTATCAAATCAACAGGAAGTAGTTATATTTATATGCTTCGTCATGGTATTTTTGAACAAGCACTTCCACTTATTAGCAACTATACACTTTATTTACTGGATCATAATATTAGAATAGCTATGGTACTTGGACTTGTTGGAGCTGGTGGGATTGGTATGGAACTTTATGGAGAACTCCGATATTTTAGTTATGACAAAGTTGCTGCTATGCTTATTTGTATTCTTATAATACTTAGCTTAATTGATAGAGTTTCAAATTATGCAAGAGATATTATCTTACATTCAAGCAAACATAATCGTGAATATGTAAAAAAAACATTTGTTGGTATTTTATTTATTGTTTTAGGAGTTGTAGCAATTATTTATAAGCCCCTAGAATTAGGTTCACTTATAACTGGACTTCCTAGAGTTTATGAAACATTGGCAGGTTTTTTTCCACTTGATTTTTCAAGAACACGAGAATTTTCGTTACTTATATTAGAAACAATTGCAATGGCTATTGCTGCTACGGTTATAGCAATAGGATTATCACTGCCTCTTGGATTTGTATTAGCAAAGAATATAAAAGTAGCTACTCCGATAAGAGTTATTCTTGCTGAGTTTATTAATTTTTTAAGAGCAATGCCTGATTTACTTTTTGCAATTATTTTAGTATCTATTATAGGTCTTAGTCCATTTGCAGGTGTTCTCGCAATTGCACTGCATGTAACAGGATTTTTAGCAAAATTTTATGCAGAAACTATAGAAAGTATTGATGAAAAACCAATTGAAGCATTAATTTCTACAGGTTCCTCAAAATTTTATATTTTTTATCATGGATATTTTAAACAAATAGTTCCTTTGTTTCATAGCTACAATCTTTATATATTAGATAGAAATGTAAGAGCTTCAACTACTATGGGACTTGTAGGAGCTGGTGGAATTGGTTTTGAACTTATTATGAGTATCAAACTTTTTGAATATCAACAAACAGCAACGATTATTTTATTGATCATAATTGTTGTTTCAATTATTTCTAAAATTTCATCATATTTTAGAAAAAAACTTGTTTAGGAAAAGAAATGAAAAGAGAAGATTTAAACTATATCCTTCAAAAAGCTGATTTTCCAGCACTTGAAGAGTTATACAATAAAATAAATAGTGAATTAAAAATAGTGGTACTTCAATCTCCAGTGCAACAAACACTTTTGCAGCCAATTTTTGATCCAATTAGTAAAGGGGAATTTTATGGTGGAGAGATACTTGTTACAACTACAATTGTCCAACTCTCAAAAGGGGATAATACATACAAAGGATGGGCGATGGTACAAGATGACAACGAAAAGCTCTCCTTATATATTGCCGTTTGTGATGGGTGTTTTGGTGCTGGTTTTTTCAAAGAAGAGATTGAAGCTTTGGCTGCCCAAACAGTACAAAATATACAAAAAATGCAAAAAGAAAGCAACAAAAGAGTAAATGCCACAAGGGTAAATTTTGACCTAATGGCTCAAGGATAAAAGATGGAAAATGTAGATTTAGAACAATTAAATAGACAAAATTTTAAAAGTTTAAGCGATGCTTTGGCAATGCCAGGGAAAATTACTCAAATAAAAAAGGTGTTTGATTCACATTTATTAGCTGTTGCTAATGTACTTTTCTTTAGTGAAGTCTCTTTTTATTACAGTGGTGATGAGGATATTTCATTAATAGAAGCTATTACAAATCCAAAAGCAACTATTCTAATTGAAGCTGATTATATTCTAAGTGATTCAGTTGACATTCATTTGATAAGTGAAGCAAAAAAGGGAGATTATTTAAATCCTGATTTTTCAGCAACTTTGATTTTTAAATGTGAAGATTTCAACTCTTATACATATAGTTTAAATGGTCCTGGCATTGATGGAAAAAAAGAGGTTAATTTACCTTGCAACAAAGAGTTTATAGAAGCATTAATGAAAAAAAATAGTGACTATCCTTTAGGTATAGAGGTTTTTTTCATAAATAGTTGTGGTGAGTTGCTTGCTCTTAGTCGAACAACCAAAGTGGAGGTGGCATAATGGGATTTGTAGCAATTAAAGGTGGTGAAGAGGCTATAAAAAACTCTCTGGTATTTTATGAAGAAGAGATAAATTTAAACCAAAATATTGATGCTTCAGTAATAGAAAAATCTTTAAGATATGGGGTTGATAAAGTGATAAGTGAGGGAAGTTTATACTCAAAAAAACTCTCATCAAAAGCTATTTTAAAAGCAGGTGGAGATTTGCTTAATGCTTCTTTTTTCTTAAGAGCTCATAGAAGTTCTTGTGCAAGAGCTGGTATTGCAAAGACAATTTATACCGACCAAATGAGAATAAGAAGAAGAATATCTTCAGCTTTTAAAGATATCAAAGGGGGTCAAATTTTAGGTCCTTCAAATGATTATGAAGTAAAACTTATCTTAAAAAAAGCGATAGATAAAACTGTTTGGGATGATTACAAAAATGATGATATTTTTGTGGAGTCAGCTCTGAAGCCTCTAAGAGATGCTAATATGATAAAAACTTTGCCAAAAGATGAAAAAATAAGTGATATTACGAGAGTTTTCCCATCTGCTCCATATCCTAGAAGTGCTGTGATGCAAATAATGTCAAGAGGTGAAAGTGGCTCAATGTTAGCTTTTGCATATACTTCTATGAGAGGATATGGGGATGTGCATCCAACAATTGGGGATTTAAGATTAGGAAGTTGTGAAGTGAATTTTACTCATCCTTTTACAAAAAATGAAGTAAAAATAGGAGAGATTGACCTTACAGTTTGTGAAGCTGCAGCAACATTTGAAAAACAAAGTGATGGTAGTACAAAACTAACAACAGGGTTTGGATGTTGTTTTGGTTTTAATGAAACAAAAGCTATTAGTATGAGTATTTTGGATACAACACTTTATAACAAGTCTCATACTATAGGACAAGGTGGAATTGCTGATAATTTTGAGATGATAATACATCATATAGATGGTATTGAATCACAAGGATTTACAAATCATTATAAACTTCCACACTATGTAACATTTCAAGCAGATCTTCAAGTATATGAAAATGCAAAAAAATACTCTAGCAAAGAGGAGAACAAATAGATGAGATATGGTTTTTTAGATGAGGATGCAAAAAAAGAGATAAGAAGAGCAACTCTTAAAGCAATAGCGATTCCTGGATATCAAGTATCTTTTGCTTCAAGAGAGCTTCCTATTGCTAGAGGTTGGGGAACAGGAGGTCTGCAAGTAACTCTTTGCATTATTAATGAAGACGATTGTTTAAAAGTAATAGATCAAGGGTGTGATGGAAGTGTAAACGCAGTTAATATCAGAAACTTTATTGTTTCAGTTACAGACAATAAAACAACTTTAGATACAGCTAGTGCAAATATAATTCAGAGTCGTCACAGAATTCCAGAAGAACCATTAAAAGAAGGACAAACATTAGTACTGCAAGTGCCATATCCTGAAGTTTTAACCAATGTAGAAGCAGATAGTTATAAACAAAAAGTAATGCATGCAAATAGTGATTATGCAAAATTATGGGTACTTTTATATGAAGACACTGCTCAATTTGGAGATAGTAGAATTGGTCATAGATATCCTGTAATGGTACATGATAGATATGCTATGGATCCTAGTCCTATACCAAAATATGACACTCAAAAATTAAACAACAATAAAGGACTGATACTTTTAGGAGCAGGAAGAGAAAAGAAAATTTATGCAATACCCCCTTATACAAAAGTTGAACCTTTAAAATTTGAAGATAGAGAGTTTAAAGTAGAAAGTTTTGCAGATAAAAAATGTGCAAGATGTGGAGCAAGTGGAGTATTTATGGATGAAGTGCATACTAATGAGGGTGATGTGAAATATTATTGTAATGATACATCATATTGTGATAAGAATTTGGAGAGTAAAATATGATACTAGATCTTAAAAATGTCAATAAGGTTTATGGGAGATTTTGTGACAAATGCTTAGAAAGTACAGGAGCAGAATTTGAAAGCTCTATTTGTCCACATTGCGGAAGCGTAGTTGCTGTAAATAACATCAATTTACATCTTAAAAAAGGTGAGATATTAGGTATTGTGGGAGAGAGTGGAAGTGGTAAATCAACACTTTTACAACTCATCTATCAAGACCAAAAAGCAAGTAGCGGGATTATACATATGGATACATTTGTAGATGCACTTGGTGGATATAAAAATGTCCTTAAAGCTAACGCAAATGAGCTTGGATATTTAAGAGATGAGCTTATGTCTATGATTTATCAAAATCCAAGACTAGGACTTAATTATCAATTTAGTGCAGGTGGAAATATTGCAGAAAAAGTAATTATGAGTGGAACAAAAAAGTATGAAGATATAAGAGCAAGAGCTTTATATTTTTTAGAAAAAACAGAAATTCCAGTGCAAAGAATAGATGATTATCCAGATAGATTTAGTGGTGGACAACAACAAAGAATTCAAATTTCAAAAGCACTTTCAAGTAATCCAAAGATTTTACTCCTTGATGAGCCAACGACAGGACTTGATTTATCAGTTCAAGCCAAAATATTAGACTTAATAAAAGAGTTGCAAAAAGAAATAGGCTTTGCCATGGTTATTGTTTCGCACGATTTAGGTGTTATAAATCATCTAACAGATATTTGTATTGTGATGAAAAACGGCAAAATAGTTGAGTATGGATTAACGGATCAAATTTTAGAAGACCCCCAGCATCCATATACTCAAGTGCTAGTTTCTAGTGTATTGTAGGAGTGATTATGGAAAAGTTAAAAGTTAGAAATTTATCAAAAGAGTTTACGGTACACACAAGAGGTGGCATTAAAATACAAGGGTATGAAAATATCAATTTTGAAGTAAAAAAAGGGGAGTTTTTATCTCTTTATGGACCTAGTGGTATGGGAAAATCTTCTATTTTAAAAGCACTTTTTAGAACTTATACTACAACAACTGGAGATATTATTTTTACAAAAGAAAATGGTGATAGTGTTAATATTGCTTCATGTGATGATAGTACAATGTTATCCTTGCGAAAAGATGAAATTGGATATGTATCACAGTTTTTAAAAGTATTGCCACGAATTGGTGCAGTAGATGTAGTAGCTCAACCTTTAATAGATAAAGGAGAAAGTGAAGAAATTGCAAAAGAAGTAGCAAAAGAGTTACTTAGTTATTTAGGAATTAAAGAAGAACTTTTTAATGTTTCACCTCTTACATTTAGTGGTGGAGAGCAACAACGGGTAAATATTGCGAAAGGAATTATCGCTCCAAAATCGGTACTTTTACTTGATGAACCAACTGCTTCACTTGATCATAGCAATACTATGAAAGTAATACAAAGACTTCAAAAGATTAAAGCAGATGGTGTTGCAATGATTGGTATTTTTCATGATTTAGAAGCAATGAAAGCTATTAGTGATAAAGTTTTTGATATAAGGGAAAAAAGATATGCAGACAATTATTAGAAGTACAAATATACTAATAGATGGAAAGTTTCAAAGTGCTGATATTGTAATAAAAAAAGATATTATTCAACAAATAGCTCCATACAAAAGCTTAGATATTGCTATTGACTTTGGAGATAAAAGGGTTGTAGCTGGATTTGTTGACTTACATGGTGATGCAATAGAAAAAGAGATAGAACCAAGACCAGGAGCTAGATTTCCTACTTCTATGGCAGTAGTAGAACTTGATAAAAAACTCTCAATGGCTGGAATTACTACCATGTTTCATGCTATTGGATTTAATGATCAAGAACTAAGCAAAGGACGAGGAACAGAGCAATCACGTGAGCTAATTGAAGAAATTTATCAAGCCAATACACAACATTTAGGAGTTGATAATCTTATTCATGCACGATTTGAGATTACAAGTGAAAGTTCTCTTGAAACCGTAAAAGAACTCATAAAAGATAAAAAGATAAATTTATTGTCAATAATGGACCATTCACCTGGACAAGGGCAATTTAAAACTTTAGAGGCTTGGAAAAAATATTTCTTAAAAACTTATACTATACATGAAGATGAAGTCGAAGAGTATCTTGAAAAAAAAGCCTCTAAAGACAAAAAATCAGTTGTAGAAGATTTAGTAGCTTTTTCAATTGCTCATCATCTACCAGTATTAAGTCATGATGATGATTGTTTAGAAAAACTCAATACCCTTAAATCTTTAGGAGTGAGTTTTTCAGAGTTTCCACTTTCTTTAGAAGTTGCTACACAAGCTAAGAAAATGGGTATAAAAACAGGTATGGGTGCACCAAATGTAGTAAGAGGTGGAAGTCAAAGTGGAAATATAGCAGCTGTTGAACTTATCAAAAAAGGTGTTTGTGATTATTTATGCAGTGATTATCATCCTGCATCTATGCTTTTAAGTCCATATAAACTTCAAAAAGATATAGATTTAAGCCTTGAAGAAGGATTTGCTATGATTAGTTCAACTCCTGCTAAACTAGCTGAACTTGATAACAAAGGTGAAATAAAAGAGGGATACTTAGCAGATATTGTTATTATCGATGAAACACATATGCCAAAAGTAGTCATGACTTTTAAAGAAGGTGAAGTTGTCTACAATGGAATAAAAAATTTTAGGTTCCAATAATGGTAAAAATAGTTTTAATAGTTGGAGCTAGTGGGGTTGGTAAAGATACTTTACTAAAAGCCATAAAAAATGATATAGATGCAAATTTTATTACCAGATACATAACAAGAGTGCCAGATGTTAATGAATCAAACTATTATATAGGTAAAGATGATTTTGATTACTTAATAAAAAGTGGTTTTTTTGTCTCTTCATGGGAAGCTCATGGAAATATTTATGGTATATCACAACACTCTATAAAAGATGGGCTCAATATTATATCTATATCAAGAGAAGCTATAAAAGATTTTGAAAAAACTTTTGAAGATGTCACAACGATAGAAATTGGAATACCAAAAGAGTTACTCTATATTAGACTTAAAAACAGAGGCAGAGAAGATGAAGAGGCAATTGCTAAAAGAATCAAAAGAAGTGAACAAAAAATAGATGCTAAAAATCTTATCTATTTTGACAATTCTAAACCAATAGAACAGAGTAAAGAAGAGTTTATATCTCTTCTTTACTCTATTAAATAATAAATGATAAGAAGATTTTTTATTGATGGGACAATTAAGCCTGTTTTAGGGCTTGGCATTACTTCAACAATAGGTTATGGAACTTTGTTCTATTCATTTACCATTATGTCATTGGAATTTGAAAATGAATTTGGTTGGAATAAAAGTTTTATTTTTGGTGTTTTTTCTTTAGGATTACTATTAGGTGGTTTTATAAGTCCATTTGTTGGTAAAAAACTTGATAGATATGGTGCTCGTTTTGTTATGAGTATAGGATCATTTTTAGCTGCATTAGGGATGTTATTTATCTCTTTTGTTGAAACAAAAATTGGATTTATTTTATCTTTATTATATATAGAAATTATTGCAACATTTGTTTTGTATGAAGCTGCTTTTGTTGCTCTTTCTCAGATTGCAAAAGAACAAGCAAGATTACCTATGACCCAAATTACACTTATTGCAGGATTTGCTTCAACAATATTTTGGCCACTCATTACATTCTTATTACAGATATTGAATTGGAGAGAAGTGTATATGATTTTATCTCTTTTTCATCTTTTTATTGCATTACCACTACATTTGTTTACTCTTAAAAATAGAGGTTTAGATAGTGATATTAAAAAATATATAAATAGTAAAGTTATGCTACAACTTACAAAAAAACAAAGAGATAAATCAATGATATTATTAACGATAACATTTTGTCTTATCTCTATACCAATTGCAGCCATTCAATTACATTTAATGGGGATATTACAATCATTTGGTATTGAAGTAATCTTAGCTGTATCGATAGGTGCTTTAATAGGACCCTCACAAGTTGGTGCAAGAATTATCGAGATGCTTTTTGCTAATAAAACAACACCTATTCAATCGGCGATAATCTCACATACATTAATATTTGTAAGCTTACTTTGTTTGCTTCTTAGTGTTTATGAACTCTTTTTTGCGACACTTTTTGTAATTTTATATGGTGCGGGTCAAGGATTAAACTATATTGCTAGAGGAAGTTTACCCCTTTATATTTTAAGTGCTGTGAGTTTTGGAAAAAATAGCGGAACATTAAATTTATTTATAAAAATAACCACCGCAGTTTCTCCCTTTACTATTGCATTAATGTTAGATTTTTTTGGAAATATTACAACTATATGTTTTTTAGCCATTATTGTAATATTGTCCTTTATAAGTCTGTTTTATTTAAGAAAGGTTTGTAATGTATAAATTAAAATTTTTAGGTACCGCTGATAGCGGAGGAATCCCCTCTCATAATTGTACTTGTAGTATTTGTCAAGAGTATAGACTAAAAGGTAAAAAAAACTTGGCTACAAGTGCCTATATAGAATGTAAAAATGGTGAAATTATACTTCTTGATGCAGGAATAGAAGATATAGCTTCAATTTTTGATAGAAAAAAAATCGTAGCTGTATTTTTAACACATTTCCATGCAGATCATGCTTTAGGGCTTTTAAGGCTTAGGTATAGTAGTGATGATATAAATTGCTATCATCCAAAAGATAAAGATGGTTTTGCTGATTTATTTAAGCATCCAAAAGCCATACAATTTACAGAAAATACTCCTTTTGAATCAATAGAAATAAATGGTATTAAATTTATCCCTATTCCTTTAAAACACTCTAAAAATACTACTGGTTATTTAATACAATCCAAAAATAAAACTATTGCTTATTTAACCGATTGTGCAGGAATATTCGAAAAATCGATGAAATTTTTGCTTTCACACGATATAGATGAATGCTATATTGATGCTTGTTTGGCTCCTGATTTTCAAAAAGGGAATCACTTAAATTATGAAGAAGCAAGTAAAATATTAGATGAGATAAATGCGAAGAAATCTTATTTAATTCATGGTAGTCATGTTACTTTGGAGTATATAAAGAAAAATAATTTACAGTTAAAATACAACTATATATAGTTAAATTTCTTAAAAATTGTAATCTAGTTATTTAATAAATATACTTAAGTAGCAGGAATCCATCTATAAAGAGTAGAGGCAAAACATCATACTCGGATTAAATGCGACAAAGAAATTTAAAGATAGCTTAATTTAATTTTATCACATTTAAAAATAGCCCTAGAAATATTTTTTTCTTATATTGATATAACTTTTGATATAAAAATCATTTCTCGTTAAAATATAGAGTTATATTTTAATTAATTTATCTTTTACTTATATCTAGTTTGTTATAATGAAAATCAATCTAAAAAAGGCGAATCCAAAAATGTGATTATAACAAATATAAGAAAAATATTTTTGAAAATAGATATTGTTAAACAACTATTTTAGTATTAATCTTATATTTGTTATTCCGCCATACATAAACTACATCCATATTATTGTTTAGTTTATTTTTTCTATAACAAATTATTTTATATCTAATCTATTAACCCTATTTATTTTCAAAATATTAACTACTCAAAAAAATTAAATTAATAAGGAACTAAATGGTAAAAACATATTTTAAAAAAGATGAATGGTTTGGAAATATAAAAAATGATACTTTAGCAGGTATCGTTGTTGCACTTGCACTAATACCTGAAGCAATTGCTTTTTCAATTATTGCAGGGGTTGATCCAAAAATTGGATTATATGCTTCATTTTGTATAGCAGTTGTAATTTCATTTGTTGGTGGACGACCAGGAATGATTAGTGCTGCAACTGGTGCTATGGCTCTTTTAATGGTGACACTTGTAAAAGACCATGGTTTACAATATCTTTTAGCAGCAACTCTTTTAACAGGTGTATTTCAAATAATAGCAGGTTATTTACAACTGGGAAGATTTATGAGTTTTGTTCCAAGAGCTGTTGTTGTAGGATTTGTAAATGCTTTGGCAATTTTAATATTTATGGCTCAATTACCTGAACTAACTAATGTAACTTGGCATGTGTATGCTTTAACAATTGCAGGTCTTGGTATAATCTATCTTTTCCCATATATTCCAAAAATTGGAACAATGCTTCCATCACCTTTAGTAACTATTATAGTTTTAACAATAGTTGTATTTTTTATGGGAATAGATGTAAGAACAGTTGGAGATATGGGACAACTTCCTGATACTTTACCAATATTTTTATTTCCTGATATTCCTTTGAATCTTGAAACATTATGGATAATTTTACCTTATTCTATCTCTTTAGCAATTGTTGGACTTCTTGAATCTTTAATGACTTCAACAATTGTTGATGATTTAACAGATACTACAAGTGATGCAAATAGAGAATGTAAAGGTCAAGGAGTTGCAAATATAGCTTCAGGTTTAATGGGTGGAATGGCAGGTTGTGCGATGATTGGACAATCTATTATTAATGTAAAATCAGGTGGTAGAGGAAGATTATCAACTTTTTTAGCAGGATTTTTTCTACTAATAATGGTTGTTTTTTTAAGTGATATTATTTCTATTATTCCAATGGCTGCACTTGTTGCAATTATGATAATGGTATCAATTGGTACTTTTGATTGGAGTTCAATTAAAAAACTAAAAACTCTTCCTATTTCTACAAATATTGTAATGCTTGGAACAGTTGCTGTTACAGTAGGAACTCATAACTTAGCAGCAGGAGTATTTACAGGAGTTCTTTTAGCATCACTATTCTTTGCTAATAAAATATCTCACTTTATGTATTGTGAAACTTCTTATAGTGAAGACAATACAATTAAGACTTATAAATTTGTTGGTCAAGTATTTTTTAATAGTGCAGATAAATTTTATAAAACATTTGATTTTAAAGAAGTTGTTGATAAAGTAGTAATTGATTTAACAAGAGCTCATTTTTGGGATATATCAGCTGTTTATGCACTTGATAAAGCAGTTATAAAACTAAGACGAGAAGGAACTGAAGTTGAAGTTATTGGACAAAATGAAGCAAGTTCGACTATAATTGATAGATTTGGAGTGCATGATAAACCAGAAGAAATTGAAAAAGTAATGGGAGGACACTAAAAATGAATAAAGTATTAGTTTGCCTTGATGGCTCAAACCTTTCAAAAGCAGTTTGTGATTATGGAATAGATATAGCAAAAAAACTTAATCTACCTTTGGTTTTATTAAATGTAATAGAACATTCTAATATTTCTAAGAAAGTTAATCTTTCAGGAAATATTGGACTTGGTTCTAAAGATGATTTATTAGAAGAATTAGCCAATGAAGAGATGAATGAGAGTAAACAGTTAATTTTAAAAGGTAAAGCTGTTTTAAAAGAGATGGAAGAGTATGTTAAATCTCAAGGTATAGAAAGTTATAGCACTTTACAAAAACATGGAACTTTGTATGAAACATTAGATGAACTTTCAAGTGATTTAAGAATTGCAATAATTGGTTTAAAAGGTGAAAGTAGCTCAAATATTGGTAGTCATATTGAAGAGTTACTAAGAACTTTAAATATCCCTATTTTACTTGTAAATAAAGAGTTTACTCCAATTGAATCAATTTTAATGGCTTATGATGGAAGTGAATATGCTAATAAAGCTATAAATATAGCAAAGCAAAATCCTATTTTCCCAAATATAAAAAGATATATTGTAAATGTAAATAAAGATATTATTGTTTCAACTAAAATATTAAGTGAAGCTAAATTATTATTTATTAATGCAAATATAGATGTTGAAACAAAATCTTTAAGTGGAGATGGTGTTGAAGCTATTTTAACATTTCAAAAAGAGAATAAAATAGATATTATTACTATGGGAGCTTATAGTCATAATAGATTTAGAAGTGCAATATTTGGAAGTTTTACAACAAAAATGTTGTTAAATTCTAAAGTTCCTTTGTTATTGTTTAGGTAGCAGGAATCCATCTATAAAGTGTGGCTAAAGATACACTTAAATCTTTTGCCACATCTTTAGGTGGAATCCCAGATTCTAAAAGTTTTTTAGCACTTGCAAGCTTACTATCAGTCATAGTTCTTTTTCTTCCACCAACCCGTCCTAATCTTTTAGCAGATTCAAGTCCAGCTTTTGTACGCTCAACAATTAATTCTCTTTCCATTTGGGCTAAACTTGCCATTACATGAAAAAAGAATCTTCCACTTGGTGTTGATGTATCTATGGAATCAGTTAAACTTTTAAAATGTATATTTTTAGAATTTAGAACACTTACAAGTTCTATTAAGCTTTTTACACTTCTTCCTAATCTATCAAGTTTCCATACAACTAAAGTATCATTTTCTCTTAGCATTTCAAGAGCTTTTAAAAGACCTGGTCTATTATCTTTTGTGCCACTTAGTTCATCTTCATAAATTCTTTCACATCCAGCTTTTTCTAAAGCATCTTTTTGTAAAGAAAGATTTTGATCAGTTGTTGAAACTCTTGCATAACCTATAAGCATTTAATCAACCTAATTAAAATTTTTACAAAGAGCTTGTATTACTAAATCATATTCTTCATTTGAAAGTTTTGCAATTTTTTCTTTGATTCTTATTTTTGATAGAGTTCTTATTTGATTAATTAGAATATCAGAATCTTCTTTTAGATTATCTCTTTTTTCTATTCGCAATCTATATGGAAACATATCATCTAATAAATCAGTTGAAAGAGGTAATAATATAACTGTATCTAAAATAGAATTCTCATCATCACCTGAAATAATTACAGCTGGTCTAATTTTTCCAACTTCATCACCTTTTTTTGGATATAGATTTACAATTACAATATCTCCTCTATTTAATTCCATCATCAACTCCAAGTTCTGCAAATTCTAAATCTTGATGTTGTTTTAATTTATTTAATTTTGCTAGTTTTTCTTCTCTATCAATTTTTTCAATTATTGGTTTAATATAACTATCATATTTTGAAGAGATAAAATATCCTAAAGTTGTGTGAGCTCTTTTATCTATTATCTTAGCTATATCTATAGCTTTTATTAATGATGGTTTATTCTGAATATCTGTAACACCATAAGTTGTCATACTGTATCCTTCTTATATTTTAATCTATTATGATTATAGCTAATAATATAAAATATATCAAATATAATATAATTTTTATTTACTAAAATATTCTTAAAACTCATTATAATTGTACTAAATTAAGAATTAGTTTTGAGAATAGTTTTTGAGAATTTGAAAGTATGATTTTATGGAATTTAAATATTTACTTCTTATCATTCTTAAAAACCACCATTTATGAGAAAGGATTTTTATGGCAAGAATTGAATATCTATCTGAGTCAGAGATAAAAAAATTTGAAAAAGCACCAGAGTTTGAAAATGATATAGAAAGAAATTATTATT
>JAQVBE010000015.1 GCA_028690445.1 Aliarcobacter sp.
TTCTCCCTTTGTCAATAGCTTACCCCTTAAATTTCGCTTAAATTTTTGGATTCATCTATCCTTACAGCTTTTTCTCCCCTTTTACTAGTCTTTTATCGCCTTTTTTTACTTGATTTCATTTATCTTTAAATCTTAACCTATTATATTTAGCTGTATATAAAGAGTATTTAAACTTAAAGCACTTATTTGATAAAATGCAAGTCTAATAATAGTTCCATAATCAAAGGTTTAATAATAATGAGTGAGCATAAAGATTTTTTACGTACAATAGTTGAAGAGGACTTAAAGTCTGGCAAATACAAAGAGATTATTACAAGATTTCCTCCCGAGCCTAATGGGTTTCCACATATAGGACATGCGAAATCTATTTGCATAAATTTTGGTATTGCACGTGATTACAATGGTTATTGTAACCTTAGAATGGATGACACTAATCCAACTACTGAAGACATAAAATATGTTGAAGCCCTCAAAGATGCTGTAAAATGGCTTGGTTTTGACTGGAATGATAATGTATATTTTACATCGGATTATTTTCCTAAAATATATGATTATGCTATTGAACTTGTTAAAATGGGCAAAGCTTATGTTGATAGTCTTAATGAAGAAGAGATAAGAGAATACAGAGGAACTGTTAACAAAGCTGGTCATAGAAGTGTTTACGCTGAGCGTTCTATTGAAGAGAACTTGGACTTACTTATAAGAATGAAAAAAGGTGAGTTCAAAGAAGGTGAACATATTCTAAGAGCTAAAATAGATATGAGTGCAGCAAATATGAAAATGAGAGATCCTCTTTTATATAGAATAAGACATGCACACCACTTTAGAACAGGTGATGAATGGTGTATTTATCCTATGTATGACTTTGCTCATTGTTTATCTGATTATATTGAAGGAGTTTCTCACTCTATTTGTACGCTAGAATTTGAAAACAATCGTGATATTTATGATTGGGTATTAGATACACTTAATCTTGTTCCTCCAAGACCATATCAACATGAATTCGCACGGTTAGGTATAAACTATACGGTTATGAGTAAAAGAAAACTTTTAGAACTTGTTAATGGTAATTATGTAAATGGTTGGGACGACCCTCGTCTTCCAACAATTGCTGGATATAAAAGAAGAGGATATACTCCTGAATCTATTTTAAACTTCTGCGATCAAATTGGAATTGCAAAAGCAAACTCGATGGTTGATGTTTCTCAACTTGAATTTTGCATAAGAGATGATTTAAATACAAAAGTTCCAAGAGTTATGTGTGTACTTGCCCCACTTAAAGTAACTATTGAAAATTATGAAGGAAGTGAAGAGATTGAGGCTTCATATTATCCACATGATGTACCAAAAGAGGGTCTGAGAAAAATACCTTTTTCAAAAGTGATTTATATTGAAAGAGAAGATTTTGAAGAAAATCCTCCAAAAGATTATAACCGTCTAACACTAGAACAGTCAGTGCGTTTAAGACATGCATATATTATTACTTGTAAAGAAATAATAAAAGATATAAATGGAAATATAGTTGAAATAAAAGCAGAATATAATCCTACTTCAAAAAGTGGTTCAGATACAAGTGGTATCAAAGTTAAAAGTGCAATCCAATGGGTTGATGCTGCACAAGCAAAAAAAATCGAAGTAAGACTATATGACAGATTATACTCTTGCGAAGCTCCTGATGGATTAGAAGATTTAAACCCTAATTCACTGCATATTATTGAAAATGCACTTGTTGAACCAGCTGTTATAACTGATAAAGCAGATGTTAGATTCCAATTTGAAAGACAAGGGTATTTTTATGCAGATCCTATTGATTACACAGATGAAAAACCTGTATTTAATAAAATCGTAGGATTAAAAGACTCTTGGGCTAAAAAAACAAAAGTAGTTGAAAATATAGCTAAAACAGAAGTAACACCTAAACAAGAAACTAAAAACCTACAAATTGTTGGTGAAATTGCACCTATGAGTGAAGAGCAAAAAGCACTATTTGATAAATATACGAATAAACTTAATCTAAATAGTGAAGTAGCAAATATTCTTGCACGTGATAAAAAACTTTCATCATTTTATGAAAAAGCACATGAAAAACTATATCTTATTTCTTTCACTAATTGTGGGAAAATAAATATACAAAATTCTTCTGTAATTCTTGCTAATATAGTTGTTAATGAATTAGCTAAAGAATTAAAAGAAAAAGAATTTAGTGAACTAAAATTCGGAGCAAAGCAAATTGCACAACTTGTTGAAATGATTGATGATGAAACTGTTTCAAGTAAAATTGCAAAACAAATATTTGAAGAGATGGCTAAAACAGGAAAAGAACCAAAAGATATACTTGAAGATAAAGGTTTAGTTCAAATAAGTGACCCAAGCATTATTTTACCTATTATTGATGAAATCATTTTAAAAAATCCAGACAATGTAGAAAAGTTTAAAGCAGGTAATATAAAGCTATTAGGCTTCTTTGTAGGACAAGTATTAAAAGCTACTGATGGGAAAGCAAACCCACAAGTTGTTAATGAACTTGTGGCTGAGAAGTTAAAGTAATATACAAGAACCAGTTGTAGTAACAACTGGGTTTCTATTAAAAAGTTAAAACGTTCTCACCATACTTTCTTTAATTTAAAGAAAATGTATGAGAATTTAGAATTATTCTTCAATTAATCTAAAAATATCCACTTAGTTCATTATAAAGCATATTTGCATTATACTTGCTATCATCAATTTTAATTACAATTACTTCTGATAATGGTAAAGAGTTTGCTTATCATGAAGAAGTATCAAAAGCTTTAGATACAAAGTTTTACTTTGCAAATCCATATCATTCATGGGAGAGAGGATTAAATGAACATACAAATGGTTTAATACGTCAGTATTTACCAAAACAAACAGATTTCACTAAAGTCAAAAGAAAGGAAATTAGAGAAATACAAAACAGGTTAAATAATAGACCTAGAAAATCTCTTGGTTACAAAACTCCATCTGAGGTTTTTTATGCTAAAGTTGCAAAAGTTTTAACAGCTTAGTTTGGTGAATTTATGCATTTATCTCTTGAATTGGCGTTATATATTTAAAAATAAAAGCTTTAAAACTTTTTTAGAAAATATATAAAAATTTCTAAATCAAATTTTTAACTGTAAACACCTATAGAATTGTATAAATGCTTATATTAAATATTTTCATTGAACTGTAGAAATACGATTTTGAGCACAATATGGATATATTAAGGATAATTAAATTCTATAAGATCTATTTTTATGAGATTTTCTTGAAGTGGCTCCGGCACCAGGATTCGAACCTGGGACCAAATGATTAACAGTCATCTACTCTACCGCTGAGCTATGCCGGAACTTGAAAGCTTATTTTTGAAAATTTATAAATGGCTCCGGCACCAGGATTCGAACCTGGGACCAAATGATTAACAGTCATCTACTCTACCGCTGAGCTATGCCGGAATCTATAAATTTAAACATTAAAAAAGAAGTTATGGCTCCGGCACCAGGATTCGAACCTGGGACCAAATGATTAACAGTCATCTACTCTACCGCTGAGCTATGCCGGATTTTGACTTCATCTTTAATGGGTTGGAATTATAGTAAAAAAATGCTTTAATGTCAAGGTAGAAAAACTATTTCAGTAAATTTTTATAAAATTCAACTCCACTGCTATTTACAAGCGTTATTATCTTGCTTCTTATTAACTCATTTAAAGTCATTTTTGATTGATTGTCAAACATATTTTCTATATCTTCAGTGGTTAACGGTCTTCTTCTTAGCATTTTAATTATTTCATCTTCTGAGTATGTTTGCATAGATTTTAATCTATTTTTATAAACAATATTTACATTAATATTTTTAAATTTACTAGCAACATCTTCTAAAAATTCATAAGTTACAGGTTTAACCTGATAAGCTGGTGGTCTATCAATTGTTCCTATATCCACTCGTTTTGGCTTAATTTGATTTATCGCCTCATTAAGTAATTCTATCTCATCTATTTTGTCATTTAAATCTTTTACAAATAAAATTTCTAGTACTAAATCATTTTTTGTTTGTCTTGAAAAATCTATCATTGCAGGAACAATTTTTTGTGTTTCAACACTATTATTTATCCTATCAAGTTTTTTGAAACATTTTTCACTTATACAATCAAGTGATAGCTTTACAATATCAATTTTTAAAAGAGCATCATAAATCTCTTTTTTATATATTGTACTTCCATTTGATAAAATAAGAATTTTTGTATTTACTTTAATTTTATTGATTTCATTTATCAATTCATCTAATTTTGGATATAAAGTAGGTTCACCATTTGCTGTTAAGGTTATAACATCTATTTTATGATGTGTTTTAAAGCTATTTTTAATCTCATTAATAATATTTTCAACACTAGGATATTCATCCATCCTATCAACTGTTTTAGCACCTTCTAATTCACAATATAAACAATCAAAATTACACTGTTTTTTTCCTGGTGATAAATCAATACCTAAAGATATACCAAATCTTCTTGAGGGGATTGGTCCAAAAATAATAGAATTTGAATACGACATGATTTTTTCTTTCTGATAGAATAAGTGAGAGGATTCTCACTTATTTTAAATTAGATTATTTTTTACTTACTCTTTGACACTCTTTTACAAAGTGAATAGCATTTTCAACAGGAACATCTGGAAGAATTCCATGACCTAAATTAAATATATGCCCGTCACCTTGCATTATTTTTTGAATTCCTTCTACACACTGTGTAGTTGCTTCTTTAGAATATAACCTACAAGGCTCCATATTTCCTTGAAGTACATATTTACTACCAAGTTTTTCTTTAGCCATTGCCATTGGAGTTCCCCAATCAACACCAAAAACATCGAAGTTTCCATAAACTAAGCCTCTTTCAATAAAAGCTGTAACTCCTTTTGGAAACATAATTATTGGAATATGCGGATATTTTTCTTTTAAATAATCTCCAATCTCAACCATATATTTCCATGAAAATTCGTCATATTTTGATGGTTCAATAGCAGCAGCCCATGAATCAAAGATTTGAACAACATCAATTCCTGATTGGATTTGTTTTTCCATATAAAATTTTACAACTTCAGTTACTTTTCTTAAAATTTTATGTAAAAGTTCAGGTTCTGAATACATCATCTTTTTACAAAGATTATAAGTTTTTGTTCCTTGCCCTTCAATCATATATGTTGCCAGTGTCCAAGGAGCACCTGTAAATCCAATTAACGCTTTATCTTCAGGCAGTTGTTGTTTTAAAAGTTTAATTGTTTCATAAACATACGTTAATTTATTAGCAGCCTCTTCCCCACCAATTAAAGCATCAATATCTGCTTCATTTATAATTGGATCTTTAAAAATAGGACCTTCACCTTTTATAAAATCTAAATGCATTCCCATTTCATTTGGAATAACTAAAATATCTGAAAATAAAATCGCTGCATCAACACCTACAATATCGAGAGGTTGAATTGTTACCTCAGCAGCAAGAGCTGGATTATGACAAAGATTTAAAAAATTTCCGGCTTCTGCTCTTACTTTCATATATTCGGGAAGGTATCTTCCAGCTTGTCTCATCATCCATACAGGTGTATATGGAGTTGGTTTTCTAAAACATGCGTCTACAAAAATTTTTGACATTTTTTACCTTTTTAATGTTTTCCAACTTTACCTAAAAAGTAAAGTCCTACCGATAATATTCCAATAGATAATGCAAAATATAACATTTGTAAAGCACCATCATAACTTGTATGCAATACCTTTTGAAAAAAACTTACAATTAATACCATCACAATAACTTTTGCAATTTTATCTTTTAATTGATCTAATGAATGAATTGCTAAAATATTATTTCCAGCCGAAGTATCTTCTGCTGCATCAATTTTTGAAATGAATAGTTCATATAAACCAAATGCAAAAATCAACATAACAACAGCAATCAAATATAAATCAACTGCTCCAATAATTTTACTTACTATCTCTTCATGAAAATTTTCAGGATGTAATCCATTTAAATATACACTTAATGTATAACTTAGAACTTCAAAAATATCTTTTGAAGCTACAATAAAAAGTATTATAGCTCCAATAAGTCCAAAAATAACTGGAAGTAAGACAAAAAGTCTTACTTTCCATAGTGCACTTTCAAAGATTCTTTCTAACATTAAATATCATTTTCCAGATCAGCCCATTTAAGAGCAATTCTAACTGCATTTGTAGCAGCACCTACTCTTACTTGATCCGCTACATTAAAATAGTGAATAATATTTGGAGAATAAATATCTTTTCTAATTCTTCCAACATAAGTAATATCTGTATCTGTTGAAATAATTGGCATTGGATATTTTTTATTTGGTAAATCATCAATAACTTCTACATTTTCAAAATTATTTAAAACCTCTCTTACTTTATCTAAATCAGCATTTACACCATCTTCAAAAGTAACTGTCAATGATTCACTATGAGATCTTAAAACAGGAACTCTTACACAAGTTGCAGCAATTTGCATTTTTTTATGCATAATTTTTTGAGTCTCTTTTACCATTTTCATCTCTTCTTTTGTAAACCCATTATCAGTTGCAACATCGATTTGAGGAATTACATTTAAAGCAATTTGATGAGGAAAAGCTTTAATTTCTGTTTCATCTAATTTAAATGCAAAAAAGTCTTGCATTTGTCTAACAAGCTCTTCCATACCAGTTTTACCAGCACCTGAAACAGCTTGATAAGTTGAAACATCAACCCTTTTAATTCCATATAATTCATCAAGTGGTTTTAATGATAAAACCATTTGAATAGTTGAACAATTTGGATTTGCAATAATTCCTGATTCTCTCCATAATTTAATATCTTCTGGATTAACTTCAGGAACAACTAAAGGAACTTTTGGATCCATTCTAAAATGACTTGTGTTATCTATAACAACAGCTCCTGCTTCAACTGCAAATTTTGCAAATTGTTCAGAAACACTACCACCAGCACTAAAAAATGCAATTTCAATATCATTTTCTTCAAAACAAGTTTCAGTTAATTCTAAAACAGTTATCTCTTTATTTTTATATTCAACTTTTGAGCCAGCACTTCTTGAACTAGCTAATGGAATTAATTTATTAATAGGGAAATCATATTCTTCTAAAACTCTGAATAATTCTTCCCCCACTGCACCAGTAGCTCCTACGACTGCAACATTAAACTTTCTCATCTTTCTACTCTTCCTCACCTTTTTCTGAATTATCTTCTTTTATTTCTATAACATCCAATAAAGTTGGCGTTTTTGTATCAAATTCAATAGATATTGATTCTAAAATTTCACCATCTTCTGTATATCTTATGATATTTCCATTTTCATCTAGTTCAATTTCTTCATCTTCTTTTGGGCATTTTGCAATTGAAACAACTTTATCATTTTTATCTACATTTACAATAATAACACCAGCTGTATTTCTTCCAGCTTTTCTAATTGATTGCATATCAACTCTAATCATTTTTCCAATTGAAGTCAATAACATTAAATCTTGTGTATCGTCTACTAATACTTCTCCTACAACATTTCCAGTTTTTGGAGATAGTTTCATAGAAATAACTCCCGAACCTGCTCTATTTGTAAGCCTATACTCTTCAACCGTTGTTCTTTTTCCTATTCCTTTTTCAGAAACAGTTAATAACTCTTGTTCTTCATTGCTTACAACATCAGCATCTACAACGAAGTCAATATCATGTTTAAACTTGATACCTCTAACTCCTCTTGTACTTCTTCCTTGATCTCTTGTTTTTTCAATTTCAAATCTAATACATTGTCCCATGCTTGTGAAAATCATTAAATATTGAGTTTCAACATCTGCAATTTTTGCTGTTACAATTTCATCTAAATCATCAAGAACAATAGCTCTTACACCATTTGATCTAATATTTGAGAATTCGCTTAATGAAGTTCTTTTTATAATTCCATTTCTTGTGAAGAATACTAAAGATTTAGATTCATCAAAATCTGGAGTTGGAATAATTTCCATAATTTTTTCATCTGGTCTTAAATTGATTAAGTTAACAACTGCTTTACCTTTTGCTGTTCTACTTCCTTCTGGAATTTTGTAAACTTTTAACCAATATAATTGTCCCATATTTGTAACAAACATTAAAGTATCATGAGTATTGCTTACAAAGAATTTCTCAATAAAATCATCATCATGAGTAGTCACAGCAACTTTACCTTTTCCACCTCTTCTTTGTTTTTCATAAGATTTGATTGGAACTCTTTTTACATAACCATTATGTGTAATTGTAACAACCATTGGCTCATTTGGAATTAAATCTTCAATATCAATTTCATCATAAGAGTCTTCAATATCAGTTTTTCTATCACTTGCGAATCTTTCTTGAATATCAGTTAATTCTTCTTTAATGATTTCATTTAATTTTTCTTCTGATTTTAAAATAGACTCTAATTCAGCAATTAAAATCATCAATTCTTGATATTCAGCTTCTAATTTATCCCTTTGAAGACCAGTTAATCTTCCTAATCTCATATCTAAAATAGCTTGAGATTGAATTGGACTTAAACCAAATCTATTTTGTAAGCTATCTTTTGCTTCTTGGTCATTTGCACTAGCTCTAATGATTTTTACAACTTCATCGATATTGTCTAAAGCAATTTTTAAACCCTCTAAAATATGAGCTCTAGCTTTTGCTTTTTCTAAATCAAAAATAGTTCTTCTAATAATTACCGTTTTTCTATGTGATAAGAAAACATTCAATAATTGAGGTAATGTAAATACTTTTGGTTCTTTGTTGTAAACAGCTAAAAGAATAATTCCAAATGTAGTTTCCATTGGAGTTGATTTATATAAGTTATTTAAAACAATCTCGCTCATCGCATCTTTTTTAAGCTCAATTACAACTCTGATTCCTTCTCTGTCAGATTCATCTCTAACTTCTGAAATTCCATCAATTTGTTTATCTTTTGCTAAGTTCGCAATAAGTTCAATTAGTCTTGATTTATTCACTTGATAAGGTAATTCATCAAGAACAATAATCTCTTTTTTACCTCTTGTTTCAATATGATGTTTAGCTCTAATTCTTACTCTTCCTCGACCTGTATTATATGCGTCGATGATTCCTCGTCTTCCAAAAATTGTTCCACCCGTTGGAAAATCTGGACCTTTGATAAACTGCATTAATTCATCTGCTGTAACATCTGGATTATCTATTGTATATAAAACCGCTTCCAATAATTCATTGATATTGTGAGGAGGAATTTTTGTAGCCATACCAACTGCAATTCCTTCACTTCCATTTAGAAGTAAAGTAGGAACTCTTGTTGGAAGAACTGATGGTTCTTTCATAGTATCATCATAGTTTGGAGTAAAGTTTACTGTATCTTTATCTAAATCTCTTAAAACTTCTTCAGCTATTTTTGTCATTCTAGCTTCTGTATATCTCATCGCTGCAGCACTATCTCCATCAATCGAACCGAAGTTTCCTTGACCATCAACAAGTGGAGCTCTCATTGAGAAAGTTTGTGCCATTCTTACTAATGCATCGTACACAGAAGTATCTCCATGTGGATGGTACTTACCAATAACATCACCAACGATTCTTGCTGATTTTTTATATGCAGATTTTGAAGTAATATTTAAATCATGCATAGCAAATAAAATTCTTCTGTGAACAGGTTTTAAACCATCTTTTGCATCTGGTAATGCCCGACCTATAATAACACTCATAGAATAATCTAAATATGAAGCTTTTACTGAGTCTTCAATATTTATATCTATAATATCTTGATTTTCGAAAAGGTTTTCCATAAAAAAAGGCCTTTGTAGTATAAAATTGATTTATTATATCTAAAATGCGCTTAGCATAAGTTGTAATAAAATTAATAAAAATATAAATATAAAAAAAGGGATAAAAGCATAAACTTTCATCCCTTATTTTTAACTAACTAAAAATTAATTTTCACTCTTATATTTAACAATTACAGAATAAATTTCATCTTTTAATTTTAATTTTTCTTTTTTCTTAGCTTCAATTTCAAATTGATCAGCATGTGATTCTTCTAGTTTTGCAATAACATCATCTAACTCATTATGTTTTTCAAAAAGTTTATGAAAGTGTCCATCTTTTTGTTTTAACTCTGTAATTACATCTCTGTATTCGTGAAACATTTTGCATCCTATGTATTTAATTTTTTTGCATTATACTATCTAAGTACTTAATTTTTTGTAAAAGGTTATTTATTAGCTTCTATAATCTGCGTTAATTTCCACATATTTGTAACCTAAATCACATCCATATGCTGTAAACTTACCCTCACCTAAACCAATATCACAAATAATTTTATATTTATCTTTTTTTAATACTTCACCAGCTTTAGCTTCAGTTACCGCATCAAAACAAAATTCACCTTTATTAAAAACCACTACATCATTATATGAAATAACTAATTTTTCGTCATCACAATCAATTCTTGAAGCACCAATTGTTGAAGCAATTCTTCCAAAATTTGGATCTTCTCCAAAAAGTGCAGTTTTTACTAATAATGAATTTGATAAAGCTTTTGCAGCAATCATTGCTTGATCTTTTGAAACAGCATTTATAACTTCAAAGGCAGCAACTTTTTTTGCCCCCTCACCATCTGCCACCATTAACATAGCCATATCATGCATTACAAGTCTTAAAACTTCTATAAATGCTTCTTTATCATAAGCTTTTGAATTGCCATTTGATAAAACCATAACTGTATCATTTGTTGAAGTATCTCCATCAACTGAAATTGCATTAAAAGTAGTTTCACTATTTACTTTTAAAGCTTCCATAATATCACTATAAGGTGCATCAGCATCTGTGCAAATAAAACAGAGCATAGTTGCAAGATTTGGATTTATCATTCCAGCACCTTTAGCAACTGCACCTATTTTAAAAGAAGTACCATCTTCAAGTTTTACTTCATACATACAACTTTTTGGATAAGCATCTGTAGTCATTATTGCTTTTGACAAATTTTCACCATTTTTTGAAGTTAAATCGAATCTTTTTGCACCTGCTACGATTTTTTCAATAGGAAGTGGATTTCCAATAACTCCTGTACTACTCATAATTGGATTAACTAAACCAAAATCTAATTGAGAAAATAAAGTATTAATATTTTCAATACCTTTTCTTCCAGTTAATGCATTTGCATTTTTTGAATTTATTAAAACAAAGTTTGTTTTAAATCCTTTTTCATACTGTAAAAAATGTTTTAATGGTGCTGCTTGAAATCTATTTTCAGTAAAAATTGCACCAACAGTACAAGGTTTATCACTATAAATAAACCCTAAATCATTATTTCCATTTGGCTTAAGTCCAGCATGAATTCCATCACAATAAAATCCATCTATTTGATCAATATAACCTTTAATTGGTAAAATAGTAAACATAATTTTATACATCCTCTGGTTTATTAGTTAAATTTATAATCTTTTTAGCTCTTACAATACCTTTTTGAGAACCTACTAACAATAATTTACAATTTGCATTTATTGGCATAGCTCCTTTTGGCATTTGTATAAACTTCCCATTTTGTTCTGTTATTCCAATAATTGAAACTTTTAATCTATCTCTTAAATGTAAATCTTTTATTTCTTTATTTACTACCCATGAATCCTCTGTCACAAAAACTTCTTCCATATCTATTGGAGTATCTCTTTTATATAAGAATTCATCAAGAACATTTTCCATATCTGGTCTTATAGCCATTGCTGAAACTCTTTTTGCCATTAAAGAAGGAGTTGCTACAACTTTGTCAGCTCCAAGTTTTTTAAGTCTAATTTTTTCATTTTGTGTTTCAGCATTTGAGATAATCAAAAAAGGATTTCTTCCTAACTCTTTTTCATAAAGTCTAACAGATGCAATTAAAGTAATATTATCTGAGATATTTTTTGATAAAGAAATAGCACCTTTTGCTGAACTTAAATGTGATTTTAGAAAAGCAATTTCTTTATAAGGTTCTTCTTTTACAAAATAAGGATAATTATTTTCTTTCGCAATTTGTTCTATTTGATCACTAGGATCCACAACTACAAAAGGAATATGATTTTCTCTAAATTGTCTTGCCAATTGAGCTGTATATTCATTGTGATAACAAATCACAAAATGTCTTCTTAATCTTGCTATTTTATAAAGCATTTTTCTTTCCTTTAATAATTCACGTAAAGGTCCATTAGCAATAACATCAATTACGATACCAACTGCAAAAATAAGACTTGCAAATCCAGACAACATCAAACATACTGTAAAAACTATAGTTTCATTTCTAAAATTTGATTCATTTAATGCACCAAATCCTGTATTAGTTAATGTATATGCTGATTGAAATATTGCATGCATAATAGAATAATCTTCAAGATAAACATATCCCAAAGTTCCTATCATCATTACAATCTGAATCAATATTAAAGGAAGCCTTAAAGGTTTGAGTTGAGAATAAATTAAGGGATTTAAATCGTATTGAGGTTTGGCTGTTCTTATTTCCCAGCCAATAGCCTTTTTTACTTTAGTAAAGATGCTCATGTAAGCACTTTTCTAGAGCCTTTTATGAGTGTTTTTTAAGAGTTCTTAACTCTTTTGCAGAAACTTTTAATTTTGTTGTAGTTCCATCATCTAATGTAACTCTAACTGTTCTAATATTTGGTAAAAATCTTCTTTTTGTTCTGTTTTTTGCGTGACTTACGTTGTTACCAGACATAGGTCCTTTTCCAGAGATTGCACATCTTCTTGCCATTTTGTATTCCTTCTATAGTGAAAAATATTTGCGTATTGTACCTTAATTTTCTTAAGTTATATTTAAACATTCTTTATTAACTGGTTAATTTTTTCTAAACTACTTTGAAGAGTAAATTCTAAAGCTAATTTTCTGTTTTCTTTCTGAATCATTTTTAAATCATTTTCATTTAATAATATAGCATCTATTTTAAAAGCAATACTTTTATCTGTCGGAGAATCCATCGAAGCAAACACATCAACTATTTCTTTTGCATCATTATCTAAACTAACAAAAACTACGCACTTACAATACATTGCTTTTATTATATTTGTTGAAAATGATTTATTATAAGTTGGTAATAAAAATATATCTGAAGTTAAAAACAAGTCCTCAATATTAGGATAATTTTCTAGTAAAATTATTTTATCTTGAAGATTAGAATACTTAGAAATTTGAAAATTCAAATTAGCAATTTGTTTTTTCTCACCAGCAATTATAATTTTAAAATTACTATAATTAATAGAAGAACAAATATCCAAGAATTCTTTTACTCCCGATGATTTAAAGTTTTTTCCAGTAAAAAAAATAAGCTTAGTGTCCAAATCTATTTGTAATTCTTTACAAAGTTTCTCTTTTATCTCTTTTGTTTTTTTATATTCAATATTTATACTTGGATAAATTACTTTTATTTTTTCTTGAGAGATTTTAGTTTTTTCAATAATTTTATTCATTAAATCAAAAGAATTTGTAATAGTTACTTTTGCATTTTTAATATTTTCAATAGATTTTTCATCTAAAATACCTGTATGAAAATATACATCTGCATACTTCTTTTTACTAAATAAAGAAGATAGTAAATTTCTTTTTTTTAAAACTTTTATATTTTCTTGTTTTTTTAATTCTTCGATTAACAAACTTGTTGATTTGTATGAGATTGTTATTTTATTCATCTTTATCTTTCTTTATACTCTTTTCATTGTTTAATTCATATAACTTTGCTTCTTTTAAAAAGGCATAATAAGAATTATTTATAGCTGCAATAAATCCTCTTGTTCCATTAAAAAATCCTCTTTTGATGAAAAATGATTTAAAAAAAGATAATGGAAAAACAAAAATTAATTTTAATAATGAAGCTTTTTTATTTTTCTCAAATTTTTCTTGTGCTCGTAAAGAAGAATATTCATTTATTTTATTTAAATGGGTTTTTAAATTCAACGTTCCATAATCATAAATAAAACCTTTAGCTTTTGCTATTTTACCTTTTACAACTATTGATTCATGAACCAATTTCTCTGGATAAAATCCGACACTTTTTCTGAAAAATCTAATTCTTCTGTTAAATTTTGACTTTTCACTATTAAATTTTCCAAGATATAAACTTGAAATCTTTATATTTAATCCATCAATTTTATTTTTATCAATTACATCAATAATCTCTTTTTTCAGTTCATCTGTTAATTGCTCATCAGCATCAAGATTTAAAACCCATTCATTTGAACATAAACTCTTTGCATACTCTTTTTGATTTGCAAATCCTTTCCACTCTTGATAAAAAACTTTATTCGTATATTTCCTTGCAATTTCTAAAGTATTATCGATACTTCCACTATCAACAACTATAATCTCATCAAAATCTTTTACACTTTCTAAAACTCTTTGAATATGTTTTTCTTCATTCTTACAAATAATGTAAACTGATGCTTTTATCATAATTTATTCCTAATTCTAGTAACTTTTAATAAAAAATCTATAAAGCTTTCTGTTCCTAAAATTCCAATTCTTTTTATTATAAAAGGATTATCATTTTTTTCAAATAAGCCTCTTTTTACTACCGTTGCATTTTTATATCCAATTTCTTCAACGGACTGAATAATATTATCATTAAATTTTCCATAAGGATAAGCAAATGCTTCGCACTCTTTTTTAGTAATTTTTTCAATTTCTTCTTTAGACTTTTTAAGTTCAATAAATAATTGTTCATCATTTATTGTTGATAAATTCACATGGGATAAAGTATGTGAACCAAACTCTATTAAACCTGTATTTTGCATTTGTAAAATTTGTTCATTATTTAATAAATTTGATAAAACAGAAGTATTTTTTTCTTCCCAATGATTTATTGATTGATTTGGGACTAAATAAATAGTTGCTTTAAAATTGTATTTTTTTAGAATTGGAAAAGCATTTATAAAATTATCTTCATATCCATCATCAAAAGTAATCACAAAAGATTTATTAGGTATTTCATCTAATTTAATAAGTTGGGAAATTGTAAATGAATTCCATTTATTTTCATAAAACCATTTCATTTGTTTTTCAAAATCTTTTGGTTTTACTCTCCATTTATTATGTTTTTCATTTCCTATATGTTCACAAATACTATGATACATCAAAACTCTGGCTTTTTTATAGCTTTGAGGGATTCTCCACCAATTGTATCTTAAAGAAAAAGCAATCAATAACACTAAAATTATACTAATTATATAAATCATCATATTACTTTAATAAGCTTTTGTATGCTTCTAAATATTTACTTGCCATTTTTTCTATACTATACTCATCTTTTTTTTCTTTTACTTTGGCAAATAATTGCTCGTATTTATTATAATTTTCATATACATCTTTTAATTTTTTTGCCAAAGCTTCAACTGAAGTATCAAATAATAGATTTTCATCTAAGATTTGTTCACAAATTCCTGTTTTAGTAGATAGTAATATTTTAGAATAATAAATTCCATCAATTGCGGTAAGTCCATATGGTTCAAATAATGAAGCAATAATTTGAACATCTGAACTATATAAATGGTCATTTAAATTATCAACAAATCCAACTATTTTAACTTTGTTTTCTAATTTTAGTTCTTTAATCAACTCTTTTAATTCTTCTTCTTGCTCACCTCTACCAAAAAGACTTAATTTAAAATCAAAATCTAATAAAGAGACAGCTTTAATTATTAAATCCATACCTTTTGCAGGAGTTAATCTAGCAGCAGAAACTATGTGAAATTTTTCTTCTTTTTCCAGTAATTTTGGCTCTTTATAAGCCATTCCATTTTTAATTATAATTGAATTCTTTGATTCAATTATAGAATGTGTATCTTCTAATATACCAACTGCCAAATCAGCTAATGCATATTTTCTCTTTGGTGTTAAAGTATGCTTTGTTCCAACAATTGGTATTTTTTTCTTTAAAAAAATTCTAGCATTATACATAACCTCTAATTCTTTTGTATTATGGATATGAATAATATCAGGATTAATTTTTTCTATAATTTTTGCTATTTTATATAAAAAGAATGGATTGTATCTATTTTTTTCAAAATCAACTTCGACTAGATTTACACTTTCATCTATATAAGGTTTAATTTTATTGCTACTTAATAGATAAACTTTATGTTCTTTTGAAAACTCATTACACAAATCAACACAAACTTTTTCTGTTCCAGCAAATTGAATCCAATGTAAAGTATGTAAAATAATCATATCTTTTCACCTTGTTTAAATTTATACTCACTCCACTCATAATTGTTGCAGTTTTTAGCATTAAATAATAACTCCAACATATACTTTGTAGTTCTTTTTGCACTTGCAATTTCATAAGTTTTAGATTGACCTTTTTTTGCAATATTTATAAATCTATCCTCTTTTAAATAGTATTTTAATTTTTCAAAACAATCATTTGGATTATCAAAATAAACTATTTCTTCTTTATCTTTATAAAGTTTTTCAAATCCTCTTATTCTAGGAGAAAATGTACAAATACCTGAACCTAAAAATTGAGCCATTCTGTCAGAAGCACCAAGAATCTTATCTTCATTTGTTTTTTCTAAATTATCATCCCTATTAAAATTGATTGCTATTTTAGTTTTTGCAATTGCTTTATGGAAATCATTACCAAAAATTGATGGATTACCTAATGAAGCAAAAACTTGAAGTTTTATATTTTCCTTATCACAAAAATCTTTCAATAATACTGCAAATTTTGTTCTAACATCTTCGTTATAATCCCTTGCAATATATATTACATCTTCTGTTTTTTCTATCTCTAAACTTTTATCAAAAGCTGGGTCTGAAATATTTGGGAAAAATGAAAATATTGTATTTGAATATTTTTTTGATAAACTTTGTAAATCTTTTGCATTTGCGTAATAAAAAACATCTATACAATCTAATTTATCAAAAAAAGTATCTTTTTCTTGTAAATGATCAACATACCATTGTACTATTTTTATTTTTGGTAATAATTTTTTTATAGTAAGTAAAGTATCTTTATCGATTTTTTCAGCTTTTGCTAAAAATAAAATATCTGCATCAATATTTCTACAAATATCTATCAGCTTTTTATTCATTTTTTTTAATCCGCTATCTTTTAATCTAAAAAATCGTGAATTTCTTTCTATATCTCTGTAACTAAAATCATAAACAAAATGCCCATTTTGTATTAAGCCGTGGCTTATTTTTCTTTCTAGTCCATAAAAAAAGTTCCCATTATCTTTCTCATTAAAAATACCACAATGAACTATTTTATAATGCTTTTGCATCTTTGCAACCTTTATAACACTCTAGTAAAATTTTTATATAATCATCAAAATTAAATTTTGAATGAAAATAAATATGCTTATTTTGAAAATCTTCACAATAATAACAATAATTATCATGAATTTTTGTAATAATCTCTGAAAAATTATCTATATTAACTAAATAATCTTTATCAAGTATTTCTACAATTCCGCCAACTGGAGTTGAAATAATTATTGGACTATACAAAATTCCTTCAATTAAAGTCAAAGGCAAACCTTCACTCAATGATGACATAACTTGAAGATGACAATTTAATAAATGTTGAGGGATATTATCTTTAAATCCTAAAAGTGAAACTTTTTGATTAAGATTTTTTGAGTTAATTAATTCCTCTAACTTATCTTTTTGATTCCCTTCACCAATAATATTTAAATGAAAATCAAATTTCAACTTTGAGACCTCTTCTATGAGTCTATCAAAGCCCTTAATCGGATCAAGTCTACCAACTGCTAATATTGTAAATATATTATTTTTAACTGGTATTAAATTTTGATTCTTCTTGATTCCAAAATATAAAACTTTACTTGAATGTGTAATTGTATTTGCAACTTTAGAAGATACACTAATCACATTTTTAATTTTATTAAAAATTTTTCCTTTTCTACTATTATGTTTTGTTGCAATATGTTTAAAAGAAGTAATAAATTTATTGATAAGATAGGTAATTTGAGAAGCTTTTGCACCGTGAGTGTGAACGATATCATAATTTTTAATTATTTCTGAAATTTCTAGATATAAAAAAGGGTTATATCTTTTATCATAAGATTTATATTCATAAATTTCCACTTCATCCGATAATTTATCTTTATATTTACATCCAAAAGGAACAATCAACAAAGTTTCATGTACTTTACTAATCTCATTAATAGAATCGACAACTATCTTTTCAACTCCACCATAAATAGTCGAACAACAGAAATAACATATCTTCATCTACTTTTTCCCTTTTTCATTTTCAAGATAAATGAAAACAAACCTTGCCTTCCACTAACCATAATTCTTGGTATTTCATAATTTGAATATTTTGTTTTATCAAAAACTCCATTTACAGTTGTAGTTGCATTTGTATAGCCTAAATCTTCAACTATTTTTACAGAATCTTTATCAAAAAAACCAAAAGGATAAGCAAAAGAATTACAAGTTATATTAAAAATCTCTTCAATTTTTTCCTTAGACTCTTTTAACTGAATAGTTTTTTCTTCATTAGTAAGTTTTGGCAAATTTACATGGTCCAAAGTATGTGAACCTATCTCAATCAATCCACTATTAATCATTTCATTAATTTGTTCATTTGAAAGCATTTTTTCATTATTTAATTCATTTGAAGATTGATTTAAATCCTTATCAGTTGCCCAATTTTGTTCAAACCTATTTAATACAATATAAATAGTTGCTTTGAATCCATATTTTTCAAGTAATGGGAAGGCATTTATAAAATTATCTTCATATCCATCATCAAAAGTTATTATTATAGACTTTTCTGGAATTTGTTCTAAATCTACAAGTTCACTTAATGTATAGCTTTTAAAATTATTATTTTTAAGCCAAATTAATTGTTTCTCAAATTCACTTGGTTTTACTCTTAGTCTATTAAATTTAGATTTATTTTTAGGTAAATGCTCACTAATCATATGATACATTAAAACTCTTGGATAAGAGTATAAAATATTTTTTCTCCACCAAGAAAATCTAATAGATAATAAAATTATCCCTAAAATTAAAAAAACAACTATATATATCATTTTGCTAACTTGAAACTATCTGAATATAAATAAAATACAAAAATTGTTAAAAAACTTAAAAGTTCTTTTGAACCAAATGCACCAAAATCAAATTGTGTTATCACTAAAAAATATGTGGCAATTGGTAATAAAATATAATTTCTTGTTTTAAAAATTTTAACTAATACAACACCTATTGTTAGAGTACATGCAATTAATCCAATAACTCCCGTTTTAATTAATATCTCTAAAATCATATTATGAGAATCTGGAAATTGTAATAAAAATTCATCTCCTAAATTTTTCCAACTATCCATACCATAACCAACTAAAAGGCTTTTTTGAACTAATACTAACGTATGTTGCCAAATCATTGTTCTATTACTTGAATTTCCTTCTAATAACTGAGCGAATCTTGTTTGAAAAGAATCAAAACTAAAATACAAAATTAATAAAAATCCTAAAAACAATGCTAAAAAACCTAAATGTTTTAATCTAAATTGTTTATAATTTAATAAACAAAATATTGCTGTTGCACTAAAACTTGCAACCCAAGAAGATCTACAAAATGAAAAAATCATCAAAAATGTAAAAAACGAAAGAAGTAAAAAACCTAATATTTTTCTATCTTGAATTAATAATAAACTCAAAACAAATCCCATTCCAATACTCAAACCAAAGGCATTTCTATTATCCAATGTACCAACTATACCTTCACCTAAAATTACTTCTGGATGATTTAGAACTTGATAAACACCCGTTAAACCAAGATAAAAAAATGAAAGTATAGAAAAGATTACAATATCTCTTTTAGAAAAGAAATCAAATTTATAAAAATAAGCTAGAATTATAAACATAAGACCATACCTATAAATAAACATAAAAATCAAACTCCATGATTTCTTATCTAAGATTTCTAAATTACTAACATTTGCCAAAAGCATAGTGAAAATTATTAGAATAAAACCAATAAAAAGAAAAACTGTTTGATTAAAATTATTTTTTAAAACCATAAACCCTTTTGTTTTAAAAATATGATAAACAAAATATAAAACCATTAGTACAGATGAAATCTGAAAAATTACATTTTTAAAAGGAATTGACATTATCCATAAAAATAAAAAAGACTTAAATAAAAGTTGCTCATTCATCTCAAAATTTAAAAATCTACTCATTTATTATTCCTTTATAAACTTCAACTGTTTTACCAACCATATTCTCCAAAGAGAAATTACTACTAATATAACCGTACCCATCAAAACTTAAAGTTCTTGATTCTAAAATATTACTAGCTAACTCTTTATAATCGCCAACTTCAAAGAAGAAACCATTTTCATTTTCTATTATTATATCTTTCACTCCACCATGATTTGTAGCAATCACTGGTTTATTCATACAAATAGCTTCAGCAACTGCTCGTCCAAAACTCTCTGGTTTTTTTGAGCTACTAATTATCACATCACTTAAAGCATAAATTTGCTCTATTTTGCTTTGACTTCCTGTAAAAATGATATTATCTTCTAATTTTAATTCTTTTATTAGACTCTTTAAAGAGTTTAAATAATCCTCTTTATCACTTCTTACACCACCAACTATTAAACCAACAATATTAGGAATCTCTTTTTTCACTAACAAAATAGCTTTTATAAAGGTTTCATAATCTTTTAGTTGAGTAACTCTTCCTACACTTGAAACTATAAATTTATCCTTTAAATTAAACTCTTTCTTAAAATTTTCAATAAAAGTTTCATCGATATTTTTTGGATTAAAAAGTTCTAAATCAATTCCCCTTGGAATCACTGTTATTTTATTTTCACTTGTTTGATAATGCTTTTGAATATACTCTTTTATACTATTACTTACACAAATCACAGCATCTGATTTTTGCATAATTGAGCTATAAAATCCAACACCATTAAAACCATGAACGGTACTAACTACTTTTATCTTTAGGCTTTTATTTGCAAAATAAACAAGCCATGCAGGAACTCTACTTCGTACATGAATAATATCTGGGTTTAGCTCTTTTAAAATCTTCTTTAAACCTTTTACTCTTCTAAATGCTGTGAAAATATTTTTACTACAAACATCAAATTTTAGATGATTTCCACCATCAAGATTTATTTGATTTTCTAGTTTTCCACCAGCACTTATTACAAAAGATTCTATTCCTTTTTTTACAAACTCACGGTTTAGTTCAACAACACCTCGTTCAACTCCACCTTCGTTTAATTCAGGAATAACTTGTACAACTCTCATATATTATAATTTCCAAGAAGGTTCAGGAACTATACCTTTTACATCGATAATTAATTTTTCATCTTTTATTAAACCATCATACTCTTTTTGAGTTATTGATTTAAATTTATCATGTCCAACTGCCACAAGAATTGAATCATATTTCTTTGAGTTTTCAAATGGATTTTCTACAAAGTTGTAGTTATAATAACCCTTATCTTTTTCATCAATCCAAGGTTCATATACATCTATATTTGCACCATAATCTTTTAATTCAGAGATTATATCTACAACTTTTGTATTTCTTATATCTGGGCAATTTTCTTTAAAAGTTAATCCCATAATTAAAATATTTGAATCTTTTATTAGTTTTCCAGCTTTAATCATAAGTTTGATTGTTTTTTCAGCTATATATTTACCCATTCCATTATTTATCTGTCTTGCACCTAAAATCAAATTTGGTTTATATCCCAACTCTTCTGCTTTATGTGTTAAATAATATGGATCAACACCAATACAATGTCCACCAACAAGACCTGGTTTTAATTTAATAAAATTCCATTTAGTTGCTGCTGCTTCTATTACATCATTTGTATTTATATTCATAGTATCAAAGATTAAAGCCAATTCATTTATCAATGCAATATTTACATCTCTTTGAGTATTTTCAATTACTTTTGCTGCTTCTGCTACTTTGATTGAACTTGCTTTATGAGTTCCAGCTGTTATTATTGATTTATAAAGTTCATCAACAACTGTTGCAATTGCTGGGTTTGAACCAGAAGTTATTTTAAGTATTTTTGTAACTGTATGTTCTTTATCCCCTGGATTGATTCTTTCAGGAGAATATCCACAAAAGAAATCTTTATTAAAAATCATTCCTGATTCCTTTTCAAGTTCAGGTACACAAATTTCTTCTGTAACACCTGGGTAAACAGTTGATTCATAAATTACAATATCATCTCTTTTTAATACTTTTCCAATTGTTTGAGAAGATTTAATTAAAGGAGTTAAATCAGGTCTATTTGAAGAATCAATAGGAGTTGGAACTGTAACTATATAAATATTACAATCTTTAATATCATCTATATTTGTACTATAAATCATTCCATTCTTTATTGATTCATTTACTTCATCACTTGTTAATTCCAATGTTCTATCAAATCCACTATTTAGCTCATCAACTCTTGGTTTATTTATATCAAAACCTACTACTTGATATTTTTCAGAAAATGCATGTGCTAAGGGTAGTCCTACATAGCCTAGTCCGACTATACATATTTTTTTATTCAACATTTTTCCTTTATATTTTTATTCTTTTTAATATTTTTACAAAATCTAACTTTTCATCCATATCATTAATTATATATGCTAATTTATGATATTTTGTATTATTTTTTTTTGATTCTAATTCAATTATATTTATTTTTGCATCACTATTTGCTCTTACTTCACTAAGCATTGAAGTAGAATCAATAGTAATAAAAAATTCATCACAAACAGCTATAAAATCACCAATTGGATTTATATTTGGTTCTTTTGAATAAATAAGTTTATAATCAAAATCATATTCATCAACTAAAGCTTCTATTTTAGAAGATGTTCTTCTTGAGGTTGTAACATATTTTAAATAATCAGGATAATTTTTGAAAATTTCATCTAATTTTTCTTTTATAATATGGTATTGCATTGAAAAAATACCGTTATCTCCACCAATTATTATAGCTAGAGATTTTTTATCTTTATTTCTTTCTATAAAACCTTTTGGACTTGAATATGATAAATTTAAAGGAATAGCCAATAAATTATCTAATAAAACCGGATGGTCATGTTCTTGCGCAATTATATAATAAAAATTTGAGTATTTGTAAGATTTGGGAAGCATTAATGCGATTGATTTTTTGTTATATTTTTGAGCAATTAATTTATTAAAATAATAAGTTCCAGAACCTGCACTAATAATTGCATCATAAAACTCTGGATAATAATTTTTATGTTCTTCAAAAAGAGAGTCTGTAAAAAAATCAAATCTATCAAAAATATAAGATAAAACTTTATGAAATTTTGATTTGAATTTTACTTCTAAAATATCATAACTAATATTTTTAATTTTACAAAAAGCTATTGATTGATTTAAATGCCCTGGTTTCCCATCACTTATTATTAAAATTCTTTTCATATATCTCTTTATAATGACTTTTAAACCTTTTGTGAGGCCAAAACCATTGTTTTTTGTCTTCATATATTATAGCAGATATTGCATTAGCTTCCAATTGAGAAATTATTTTTATATCATTTTTTTCATTATCAGTTTTAATAGGAATAATTGGATCATATATTTTTATTTTATATTTATAATTATCCTGATTAAAAATAGCAATTGGAATTATATAAGCATCAAATTTTCTAGCTAAATTTGCACTAGAAGATGTTTGATAAGCTTTTTTTCCTAAAAACACCACCTCTTCACCCTCTCTTGAATTGATATTTTGATCAATCAATAAAGATACAGCCTCTTTTTTTAACATTGCTTTTACAAGTGTTTTTATGGCCCCTGATCTAAAAATAATCTTACTTCCTGACGTTTCTCTAGCTTTTATAATAAACTCATCTATCTCTTCGAAATTTGATTCCCTTGCTACTTGATACACAGGAATTACAAATCTATTAATATAATGACTAAGCATCTCTATATTTCCATAATGAGCAGAAATCAAAATTAAAGGTTTACCCTCTTTTTTTAAATTCTCAACAACATGAAGATTTTCTATTTGAACTGTTTGTCTAAGTTCTTCGTCTGTAACATCTAAGTTTTCGATAAGCGATTGGGCCCATAAAATCATATTAAAATAAGAGTATTTTTGAATCTCTTTAATTTCTAAATCTGATAAAGTATTTCCAAAAACAAAATCTAAATTTGTTTTTATTATTCCATTTGTTTTTTTTGCAAACAAATATCCACAAGCTGCTATAAATCTAAAAAAGGCTCTTCTTAAAAATTTTGGCATTTTTCTTAGTATAAAAACAACTACTAAAAAAAGCTTATAAACCATTTTTTTCATCATAATATCTTTATAGTTAAATCTTCAGGGCTTTCTAATTTATCAATATTTGATTCAATCAAAAATGATTTATTTAATAGAGATATTAGTAAAGTATTATTTTCTAATATATATTCAACTTTTGGTCTTGATAAATCTTGATTTATTGCAATATTTAAAGAAATCATAAAAGACATCCATTGCATAACTTGTAAAGAGGGTAAAAGTTCTTCATATTTTAAAATGTCATTTCTTGTAGGAAGTGATTTTTTTGAAAATTTAATTGTATGTGCTACAAGAACCCTTGAAGTATGTAAAAAATCATAATTTAAACCATTTAAAATAAAATCAAATGCATTATCATTTGATTTATAAAAATTTAGTGTTGAACCAATAGAATGAAGTTTTGAAGATATTACTAATAAACTTCTAAATTTATTATCAAGATTGTGTATTGGTTTTAAAACATCAAATATTTTCTTTGCATTATTACCTAAATATGCACTTTGTTTTTCATCAATTTGGAATCTATCCAATAAACTTCTAACACTTACATTAAAATTTTCTGGAAATTTATGATTTGAAGTTCTTAATAAATCAGCTAAATAAGCGCCTTCTCTTACTCCAACCCCCGAAGTAACAACCTCATCTATTTCTAATTCTTCTAAAATAGTTTTAAAGATAAATGCACCCTCTTTTATGGTATCAAATCTATCTTTTTTTACACCAAATGATTTTAAATCATCATTATTTTTAGCTATTGATATTTTATTGAATAAACTAATTTCATCTCTTACCTTATACATATATTCATGTAATACATCTAAAGGATATTGATTCTTTGTCATTACAATCTTTGACAAAGCTCTAATACTTCCTCCAATTCCTACAACTTTTTTCGGAATTTTTATTTCCAAATTTGAAATCTTTTTTAAATTATCTAAAATATATTTTTTAGCACCTTTAATATCATTTTTATTAAAATAAAGTTCTTTTATTCTAACTGTCCCAATATTTAAAGATATTGATTTTTCTACTTTCCCTTTATTTACAAAACAAAATTCAGTTGAGCCACCACCAATATCAACAGTTACAAAAGTATCATCGTGAAGTAAATTTAAAGCGGCAACTCCACCATAATATGCTTCTTTTTCACCATCAATTACTTTTATATTTAATCCTAAATCTTTTGAGATTTTAGAAATAAACACATTAGCATTTGGAGCATCTCTTAAGGCTGATGTTGCAACACAAATAATTTTTCTTGATTTTAAAGCTGTAGATATATTTAAAAAAGATTTTAATGATTCATATGCTCTTTGCATAGGAATTTCTTGTAAGTTTCCATTATTTTCGTAACAGCCCTCAGATATTTTAACTCTGCTTTTTGTTTCATTTATTAAATTAAATGCGAACCTGCTACTTTTTTGTAGTACAACCATACGCATTGAGTTAGACCCAATGTCAATAATAGTTGTTACTTTAGACATTAAACTTCTTCTTCCATTAATTGTTCATACTTGAACTTCAACTCTTCCATAGTCTCTTGGTTATCTGGATCAATTATAATACAGTCAACTGGACAAACTTCAATACATGAAGGTTCTTCATAATGCCCTACACACTCAGTACATCTATCAGAGTCAATCATATAAATTGGATCACCCTCTTCAATAGCGTAATTTGGACACTCTTCTCTACATGCATCACATGCGATACATTCATCAGTAATAATTAAAGACATATAATTTTTCCCTAGTATAATTTATTTATGGTGGAGTTATAACCTAAACTTCTTTAATAAATTCTTTAACTAAATTAAACTTTTGCTTATTTTTTGAAAGCAATAAAGATTTTTCCGTTTTATAAATGCATAAATCCTTACAAATATATAAAGATGCCGCAATATCAAACTCTCGTATATTCCCACAATATAATACAAAATCATAATTTTCTGCATCACATAAGGATAAAGCAACTGCACCTAAAGATCTAAATTTTATGTTATTTTTTGATAATTCTTGACAAATCATTGGATATTCATAAGCTCTTTCAAAAACTGAAATCTTAGTTTTTAGATTATTTATGGGAATTATTTCTTTATTTTTTGTAAGAGAAAAATACTTTATTTCATCATCAAATGCTCTATATTTTATAATTGAGGATACTAAATTAGTCACAAATCCAGCTATAGATATTCCATCTTTTTGTAATGCAATAGAAGTTCCATAATATGGCAAATTAGAATAAAAATTATTACTTCCATCAAGTGGGTCAATAACGATTGTAAACTCTTTATTTGTAGTTCTCAAACCACACTCTTCAGAATAAATATTCCCAAAACTTTCTAAATATTTAATAAAAATATTTTCTGCAATTAAATCTATTTTTAAAGAATTATCACCACCAAAACCATTAATATTTGTGTATTCGTAATCATTTAAAGATAGATTTGTATTTATGTAAGTATGTAACTCTTTATTTGAAAGAATTACAGCCTCAATAAAATTTCTTTTATATAAGGCTGTAAGATTATTATTCATTTATTATAATAACTCTTTTATTATAGTTTTTGCAGCTTCTCGTCCATCAACAGCGGCAGTAACAGCTAAGTGAGCGCCTCTTTGACAATCTCCACCTGCATATACTTTTTTGTTTGAAGTTTTGAAATTTGAATCAACTACAATTCCACCCCATGAGTTAGTTTCAACATTTAAGTCTTTTAAAAATGATGGTACTTCAGGAGAAAAACCTAATGCTAAAATAATAACATCAGCGTCTTCTAAATATTCACTTCCTTCAATTAAAACAACTTTTTGTCTTCCGCTAGTATCTGATTTACTCATAGATGTTTCAAGTAATTCAACTCCAACTGCTAAATCATTTTCAACTTTTATAGACTTAGGACTTACATTAAACACAAATTCAACACCCTCTTCTTTTGCATTTACAACTTCTTTTTTAGATCCTGGCATATTTGCTTCATCTCTTCTGTAAAGGCATTTAACACTAGTAGCACCTTCTCTTACAGATGTTCTAACACAGTCCATAGCAGTATCACCACCACCAATTACAACTACTTTTTTATCTTCTACATTAATATATTGTGCATTTTTATTACCAAGATTTCTTTTTTGAATTCCAGTTAAAAAATCAATTGCAAAATGTACATTTGAAGATTTTTCACCTTCAATTTTTACTTCATTACTTTTAGTCGAGCCAATACCTAAAAATATTGCATCAAAATCATTTTCAAGTTCTGTTATTGATTTATCCTGTCCTATTTCACAATTTGTATGTAATTTCATTCCTGCTTCTAATAGCCAATTAATTCTTCTATCAATAGTTGTCTTATCAAGTTTAAATCCAGGAATTCCATACATTAAAAGTCCACCTGCTCGGTCTGCTCTTTCAAACATTTCAACATTAAAACCTTTTCTTAATAAAAAAGTTGCTGCTGAAATTCCAGCTGGTCCTGAACCTACGATTGCAACTCTTTTATCATTTTTATGCTCAGGAAATTTAAGTTTAATTCCTCTATCAAAGGCATCTTCTGATATAAAAGTTTCAACAGCACCAATAGAAATCGCTCCATGTCCTGTATTTAACGAACAAGCACCTTCGCATAAAACATCTTGAGGGCAAATTCTTCCCAAAATTTCAGGAAAAGGAGATGTTTCATTTGATAAAGCAAATGCCATATCTGGACTTTTAATAGCTGTTTGTTTTAGCCATGCTGGAATATAATTTCCTAATGGACATCCTGTATGACAATATGGATCACCACATTGCATACATCTATCTGATTGTTCAACTGCTCTTTGTTTCGTGAATACTTGATATACTTCATTAAAATCTTTTAATCTTTGAAGTACATCCCTTTTTTCAGGATTAATTCTTTCAAATTTTGTAAAGTTTAACATATCTCTAATCTCCCTTGTCCGGATCCAGTGGTAACACTGTCATATTTTTAGGTTTTACCATCCAGAAGTTTCTAATTTCTGCTCTAAAGTTTTGTAATATATTTTCAGCTATTTCACTTTGAGTTTCATGTAAATAGTCTAGTAATAATCTTTTTAAATATAATCTTTCTCTTTCAGTATCATCTGTATCAACTCTAACTGCTTCAATTAATTCTTGATTCATTTTATCAACAAAAGTTTTTTCAGGGTCATAAACAAATGCTAAACCACCTGTCATTCCAGCCCCAAAGTTAATTCCCGTATTTCCTAAAATTACAGCAATTCCACCTGTCATATATTCACAAGGGTTATCTCCTGTTCCTTCAACAACAGTAATACAACCAGAATTTCTAACCGCAAATCTTTCACCTACTGTTGCTCTGATATAAAGTTTTCCACCAGTTGCACCATATAAGCATGTATTTCCGGCACCTGCAAAACTGTTACCTTGATGTGCTGGATTTATGATGATTTTTCCACCATTCATACCTTTTCCAACATAATCATTTGCAACTCCATCTAGATGTAAATTCATACCTTTTGATAAAAATGCTCCAAAAGATTGACCTGCAATTCCTTTTAAATTTATATTTATAGAGTTTTCAGGTAATCCTTTATCTCCATAAAATCTTGCAATTTCTCCTGAAATTAAAGCACCAAATGATCTATTTAAATTAGATATTTCAGTATTTACTTTTATTGGTGAATTTGGATTTTCTATTGTTCTGTGAACTTTTTTTAATAACTCTTTTTCAAATTTATTATCATCAAAAGGAGCATTTGTTGCTTTTTGACAAGTATCAATTCCATCTATCCTTCTTAAGATATTTTGAAAATCAAATTTTTGTGCAAATTTATCATCAATTACTTTTAGTAAATCAGATCTTCCAACTATTTCTTCAATAGTTTTATAACCTAAAGATGCCAAAATATTTCTAACATCTTCAGCTATAAATGTAAAATAAGAAATCAATCTATCAACTGTTCCTGTAAAGAAATCTCTCAAGTTTTCATCTTGAGTTGCAACTCCAACTGAACACTTATTTGTATGACAAATTCTCAAAATTTTACATCCAAGAAGTGTTAATGAAGCTGTTCCAAATGCATAAGATTCAGCTCCTAGCATTGCTGCTTTTACAACATCAAGGCCTGTTTTTAATCCACCATCTGTTTGTAAATGTACAAATTCTCGTAAATGATTTGCTTTTAAAGCATTATGAGCCTCACTAAGACCCATTTCCCAAGGATTCCCAGCGTGTTTAATAGAAGTTAAAGGAGCAGCTCCTGTTCCACCATCTCCACCTGAAATAATAATTTTGTCAGCATAAGCTTTTGCAACTCCTGCTGCAATTGTTCCAACACCAATAGATGAAACTAATTTAACCGTAATTTTAGCTAATGGATTAATTTGTTTTAAGTCAAAAATTAACTGTGCTAAATCTTCAATTGAATAAATATCATGATGTGGTGGTGGTGAAATAAGTGTAACACCTGCCACTGTATGTCTAAGTGTTGCAATTAAAGGCGTTACTTTATGACCTGGCAATTGTCCACCTTCACCTGGTTTTGCACCTTGTGCAACTTTAATTTGTAATTCTTCTGCACTTCTTAAATATGCTGGCGTTACACCAAATCTTCCAGATGCAACTTGTTTAATTTTAGAATTTTTAATTGTTCCAAATCTTTTTGAATCTTCTCCACCTTCACCTGAATTACTCATACCACCAATTGTATTCATAGCAGTTGCCATTGCTTCGTGAGCTTCTGGTGAAATTGAACCCAATGACATAGCAGCAGTTGAGAATCTTTTGAAAATATCTTCTTTTGTTTCAACATTACTTACATCAATTGCAGTTCTATCTGAATTAAATTCAAAGAAATCTCTAATAAACTTTTTATCTCTATTATTTACTAAATCTCTTAAACCTTCAAAATCCGTAATATCTTCTTTTTTTACAGCTTTTTTATTATGCATAGCTCTTGTAGTTGCAGGTCCATAATCATGGTATTCCCCACCATTATTGTATTTATAAAAACCACCTAAATCTAATGGAAAAATAGTATTTTCTTCTTTAAATGCATTATGATGCGAGTTATTTATTCTTTCTTCAATATCAGCATATGATAATCCACATAAATCACTATGAGCACCAGTAAAACAGTCATTATTAATTTCATCACTTAAACCAATAATATCAAATAAACCAGAGTTTCTATACGATGCAATTGTACAAATTCCCATTTTTGACATAATTTTTAATAATCCTGCATTTACAGATTTTTGTGTATTTTTTAAATATTTTTGCATCTCATATTTAGTTGGTTTTTCCCTTTGGAAAAATGCAACTGTTGAGGCATACATCATATATGGATAAATAGCAGTACATCCAAAGGCAACTAATACAGCAGCCATATGTGGGTCATAAACTTCACCTGTAATTGCCACTATTGAAACATTATGTTTAATCTCTTCTTTTAATAATCTTTGATTAATATACCCAACAGCCATTACCGCTGGTATTACTTTTTCATTTTCATTAAGTGTTCTATCATCTAAAAGAATAACCGATACATCATCATGCTTAACTGCTTTTATTACATAAGAAGCTAATTGTTCTAAAGAAGCTTTTAAATTTGTTTTAAATGTAGTAGAAAATACTCTATTTTTATAATATGAATCATATCTAGGTGATTTTTCATCTCCAAAAGAGTATAGGACATCATATTTTTCTTTCATTAAAATAGGACTTGTTACTTTTAATCTTCTTGCATATTCAGGTTTTTCATTTAATACATTATGTACTTTTCCAAATCCTGTTTCAAGTGACATAACCACTTTTTCTCTATATGGATCAATTGGAGGATTTGTAACTTGTGCAAATTTTTGTCTAAATAAATCTGTAAAATTTCTATTTACTTGAGAAAAACAAGCTAATGGGGTATCATCTCCCATAGAACCAACTGGTTCTTTTCCCTCTTTTGCCATTGGTTCAATAACTTGGTCTAGTACTTCATATGTAATATTAAAGAATTTTTGTTTCTTTTCTAAATTTTCTAATTTATAATCTTTTACATTTAAAAAAGTATCTTCAATATACTCTTGAATATAATCCATATCATCATTTAACCATTTTGAATAGTGTTGAGATGATTTTAAATAATTATTAATATCTTCTTCTTTTAATATTTTCCCATGTTTAAGGTCAAGTGCAATCATTTGTCCTGATTGTAATCTTCCTCTTTCTAAAATATTATCATCTTCAATTTCTAATGTTCCGTACTCAGATGTAATATATAATTTATCATCTTTTGTAATAATATATTTTGATGGTCTTAATCCATTTCTATCAATTAAACATCCAATATGTCTTCCATCTGTTAAAGAAACGGCAGCTGGCCCATCCCATGCTTCCATTGCAGTTGCAGTGTATTCATAAAATGCTCTTAAATTTGAATCCATATGAGGAGCATTTTGCCAAGGTGCTGGAATTAAACTTCTTGCAGCTTTAAAAAAGTCAACGCCATTTGCCAATAAAAATTCAAACATATTATCTAAAGAAGTAGAATCTGAACCAATTGGTTGCAAAATTGGTAATAATCTTTTCATTTCAGCTTCTGAAAAAATTTCTGATTTTAATTGTTCAGATTTTACTTCAACATTAAATCTATTCGCTTCAACAGAGTTTATCTCTCCATTATGTGCAATTGCTCTAAAAGGTTGCGCTAATCTCCACAAAGGTAGTGTATTTGTAGAAAATCTTTGATGAAATAAAGAGAATGATATTTTAAAATCTTCATCTCTTAAATCTACATAAAAAGTCTTAATATGCGTAGGCATAATAAGCCCTTTATATGATATAACTTTTGATGAAAAGCTTGGAATATAAAAGTCTTTGTCATTTATTAATTTGTGTTCACACTCTTTTCGTGTTAAATAAATCATTGCATCAAATCTTTTTGATGACATTAATGTATTAGGAACAACAAATACTTGTATTATTTGAGGTAAATTATCTAAAGCTTGTTGTCCTAAAGCACTTATATCAACCGGAACTGTTCTTACAAATACTACTTTTAAATCATTTATTTCACAGTATTCTGTAAAAACATCTATATCTTTTAAGTCTTTTGTAAAAATCATTGCAACAGCATATGTTTCAGGTAAATCTATACCTTTTTGTGTAGCGATTTTTCGCATAAAAGAGTCTGGCATTGATAATAATAATCCTGAACCATCTCCCGTTTTACCATCTGCTGCTACTGCACCTCTATGCATCATTCTTTCAAGTGAAGTTATTGCATCTTCTAAATTTTTATGACTCGGTCGGTTTTTCATGTCAGCGACTAAACCAAACCCGCAATTATCTTTAAAAGAAGTTAGTAAGTCTAAATTGCACCCCATCATTTTCCTTTATCTTTATATTAATCTTTATATTCCGTAATAAAATTGAATTGTAATATACTGCAAATTTGTTTAAATTAAGTTAATTATACAGAATACAGAATCTTTACGATGGCTCATTATACTATGAAAAAAAGATTTAATTTATATCATTCTGTATAATTTATATACAGAAGATAACTTTTATACAAAAAAATCATTTATGATAAAAATTCTACAATTATAAAATCACTTAACTTTTAACTATTGTTTTTTATATCAAAGTTAAGAAGAGAAAAAATATGAAAAAATTAGTTATAGGAACTACAGATACAATGATTGCAAGATCTAAAAAAGAAAGGGTTTTCTTCTTTTTCTTTTTTAAATTATAAAGCTTTCAAAAATAACTGCTGATACTTTTTTATCAATATTTTTAAAACTTTTTTTATCTTTAATTGTCCAAACAATAACTTCTAAATTTTTTTTCTTGCAAAAATCATAAATCAAACTATTTATTAACTTGTTTTCTAAAGAGATAAAATCTGCTTTAGTTTTAAAAAATTTATATATAAAAACTGCCTTTTCATACTTTTTAAACTTATTTGGAAAACTAGCAAAAATCAATCCTCTTTTTTGCTTAGGTTTATTATTTCGGAACCAAAATAAAATATCTTTTTCAAAAGAACAAATAAAATATTCTCCTTTATACTCTTTTAACATCTCAATCAAAATATTTTCTAATACACCAATATTTTCGTGTTTTTTTATTTCAATTACTAAAGGTATTTTTCCATTAACCTCATCTAATAACTCTTTTAATAATGGAATTTTTTCATCACTTTCATATAATTTTAAATCTTTTAAAAAAGTATAAGTTACATCTTCTATCTTCTCTTTTTTATTACATAAACGATTTAAATCATCATCATGAAAAACTACTATCTGATTATCTTTTGTGATATTTATATCAAACTCAATTGCATAGTTTTTCTCTATTGCAGAGTTAAAAGCTAATATTGAATTCTCAGGAATTACTCTACTTTTATGCAAACCTCTATGTGCTATAAATCTATTTTTAAATAAATTCATAATAAATCCCTTTAGTATCACTATTTTTAGGTACAAATACAGCAAATTTTGCACCATCTTTTGTATTTCTAACTCTTAATTTTCCTTTCATATTTTTATCTACAATTATTTTTGACATATAAAGCCCTATTCCTGTTCCATTACTATCTTCTTTAGTTGTAAAATATGGTTCAAATATTTTACTTTTTGGCTCAACTAAAACTCCACCACCATTATCTTCTACATATAAAACAATATAAGTATCCTCTTCATAAGCAGTAATTTTTATATATGGATTTTTTATTTTTTTTTCTATTACTACATCTTTTGCATTATTAATGATATTTAATAAAACTTGCTGATATTCATTTAAATATGTTTTTAAAATAATATTTTTATCAATTTGTATTTCTAATTTAATACCATAATTTTTTAAAGTACTTGAAATTATATTTATTACAACATCAACTGTTTTATACAAAAAAAACTCTTCTTTCTCTTTTTTAGGCATAAAGAAATTTCTAAAATCATCTATTGTTTGAGACATAAACTCCAAAACTCTATCTGCTTCCAAAGATTTTTGTTCCATAGTTTTAGAATCAAGTGCATTAATGCTATATTTAAATTTTATATACATTAAAATGGAAGACAATTCACTTAATGGTTGTCTCCATTGGTGTGCAATATTTGAAATCATTTCACCTAATGCTATAAATTTTGATTTTTGGACTAAAAACTGCTCTTTTTCTCTGTTTTTCTCAATCTCCTTTTTTACTTTTTCTTCTAAAGATTGATTCAATTCTTCCAATTCTTTTGCATTTGAAGAAACTTTATTTTCATAACCTTTTAAAACTTTATCAATTTTTTCTGAGATAAATATTGATATTAAAATAGCAATAGATAAAAACATTACAAATAAAACTACGTTTTGAACAACTTGATTTTTAATTCTTTTTTTTAAATCTTCAGTTTTTACTGCTATTTCATTCTCCATATCATCCGTATAAATACCAACTGCAATAATCCAATTCCATTTTTCATAATATTTAAAATATGATATTTTTTGTTTTATTTCTTTTGTATCTGGTTTTTTATAAGCATATTTTGTAAAAGATTCACCCTTGTATCGTATATCTCTTAAAAAATCTTCTCTAAATTTTTTTCCATCTTCATCTTTATAATTTGTTGATATTAAAGTTCCCACTAAATCAAGTCTATTTGGATTTACTATAAGTTTTGCAAAATCATCCCCACCTTGCATATTTTGTATTTCATATACAAAAAAATAGTTACTTGTATTTTCTTCAAAAGTTATATTATTTAAAAGCCTAATCGCATCCATTTTTTGTTCTTCATCATCCAAATTTGATTTAACAATATTGTAATTTAATATATCAAGAATAGTATTAACCTCTTTTTTTAATGTCTTTTTTTTATCTGCATAATATTCATTTATAAATTTTTCCATTTCTAAATCAAAATCACTATAAGTATTTTTAACATAAAAATATGACATTGCAAAAACCATTGATGTCATTATTACAATAAATGTAAAAATAATAATCTTTGATAAATTCTTTTCTATAACTAAACCCAAAATAGTACCTTCTTAACCTAATTTTGCTATGATAACATATCTTTTATAATAAGGATTTTTATAAATATGCAAAATGATTTTATAAATAAACTCAATGCTTATTCTGTTTTATATGCAGAAGATGAAGATGGAATTAGAAATAATATAAAAGAGATTTTAGAACATCTATTTAAAGAAGTAACTTGTACTAAAAATGCCAGTGAAGCTTATATGAAATATCTTGAAAATAATCCTGATTTAATAATTACTGATATAAAAATGGGAAATGAAACAGGTATTGATTTAGTAAAAAAAATAAGAAAATCTGATTCAAAAACTAGAATTATTATAACATCTGCATATACAGATTTAGAATATTTACTACAAGCCACAGAACTTCATTTAATCAAATATATAATCAAGCCAATAACTCAAGATAAACTAATGGCCGCACTTGAAAATTTTGTAAATAGTTATAATGACTCTAAAATATATAATTTAATACCTAATTGGATTTTTGATTCTAGCAAAACACTAGTTTCAAATGGAAAAGAAGATTTTACTTTAACAAAAAAAAGAAAATAACTTTTTAAAACTACTGCTTAGTAAAAATCGAATTATTACTTATGGAGAACTTGAAACAAATATTTGGGATGAAGATTCAATTATGACAGCAAATGCAATGAGACTTTTTATTAAAAACTTTAGGAAAAAACTTCCTAAAGATTTCTTGAAAAATATTCAAGGAATAGGATATAAACTAGTTAGAGACTAGGTTTATCTCTTCTTTTTTCAATTCATCAAGTTTTACAAAATAAGCATGTCCTAAATAAATAATATAATAAACAGCTGTAAAAAGCGTTGCAAATGGAATCATAGAAATAAAATATAAAAATAAAGTTCTAAGTCTAAAATTATTTGCCTCTTTTCCATAAATAATTTTATATTGTTCAGCACTTAAAATCGTAGAACTAACATCAAAATTTAGAAGCTTATGAAAAAAATAATAAAAAGGAATCGAAAAAGCAATAATATTTAAAACCGGTACAAAATACACTGGAATTAAAAGTATAAATAAAAACATCATCATAAATAAGCTTTTTAGTAAAACTAAAATAGATGAAAACAAAGTTCCATATCCATATAATTCTAAATGAGAATAATATCTTTTATGTAAAATCCCTAAAATCATTGGTGTCAAAAATCCAATTATTATAATTGAAAGAATAACTGAAGCTTGAAGAATTATTACTGTTCCAATAGTATAAAATAAAAAACCTGCAAGCCATGAAGTAAATGAGTATTTAAATAAAAACACTATCAAATAAGTAAACCAAACAAAATAAAAGGGAGCATTCTCATCAATAACTATCTCTTCTCCATTCTGTGAAGCTTGAGCTATTTCTTGTAAACTTGAGATTCCAAAATCTGCTGCTGCAAAAAACAACATATATAAAATAATCATTGTTATAATCAAGGGAACTAAAGCTATTTTTAGCATCGGAGTTGAAAAAAAGTCTTTTACACTTTTTAATATAATTTCTACTTCATTCATTTTATCTCCTATTTATCAAATCTTGTTCGATATTCACACTTTTGACAAAGTTCTTCAACTAAAATATTTTTTTTAAAACCTTTTTGAATATCTAAAACTCTTTTTGAATTTAATATATCTGCTATTTGTGTACTATTTGTATTTCCTAGTTTCACACAAGCATTTTGATCCAAACAACATGGAATCACATCACCATTTACTAAAATCCCAAAATGAGAATCCAAACCGTAACAAAATCCCGTTTTTGAAACTATCTCATTTTCTAAAGTTGGCCAAGAGAAATATTCATCAAAATTAAAAAATATTTTTCTTGCAATCCTTATATTTTTAGGTTTTTCACTATAAACTTCTTCAATATTTATACTTGAATCAAAAAACTGATTGATTCTATCAAAAACTTTTTTGTTAAACTCTTTTGCACTTTTTTCTTCATCTAAATTCCAAATTCTAAAATTTATAAAATATTCATGTTCTCGTTTTTGAGCAAATTTTACAAAATCTAAAATTGGATTCAGATATTCATCAAGTGATTTTTTATGTGAATTGGCATTATATGAATTTATTGAAAAATTGATTTGTTTAATTGTTGGATTTATCAAAGCTTCATAATGTTTTTCGTTTATATTATTTGCTGTTGTTGTGATATTTACTTTTAAATCATGTTTTAAACTGATATTTAAATACTCTGATAAATTTGTTAAAACAAGAGGATCACCAACAATATGATAAGCCAACTCTTTTGTATATGGTTTTAACTGTGCATTTAAATTTTCAAACTTTTCTAAACTCATAGTTGCACTTGGAAGTATTTTTGGAGGACAAAATGTACATTTTAAATTACAAATATTTGTGATTTCTATATGCACTTTTTTAAATTTTTTTATAATATTTCCTTTTAGATTTTTCGAAATTGTATCTAATAGTTCATAAAAACTAATCTTAGGCTAACACTACTTTAATTATAATCCCAAGACTAATTAAAAAGGCAAAAAATGGAAATGATTCTAAATGAAAATGATTTAGTTGTTGGAGCTAGATTTGATAATGGAACTATTCAAGATTATATTGATGAAAATAAAACTTATGGACTTGTGAGAATTGAAGAATCAACTTCAAACTGGTTTTTATTCAATAAAGATGAAAGTGAAGAAGATTTACAAAAACTATATAAAAAAGTTTTAAAAGAAGAGCATTTTATTCAAGATGATTTTGGCGAAGAAATCGTAGTTTTTAATAAAATTGGAAATAAATCTTTCGAAGAATTTACAAAAATAATTGATGCTTATTTAGGTGATGAATTGGGAAGTTTTATTTAAACTTCCTTTTTTTCATATTTTAAAAGTTTTCCTACTCTAAATCTCATTTACAGTACTGTATGCATTTTGCTTATACTCTTCAATATTTTGCTGTGTCAAATTATTAATTTCATATATAAATTTTAAAGCTATCATAAAGTTTTTATATAAATTATTAAAAAAAATATCAAATAAAGGTAGACTCTTTTGCAAGAGATGAAACTACTTTTTTATTCTCAATTTTAAGTATCCTATCACATAATGGAAGCATTGCTTCATCATGTGTTACCATAATAACTGCTACATTTTGTTCTACAGCTATCTTTTTAAGCATTTTAACTACGCTAATAGAACGTTCATTATCAAGAGCAGCAGTTGGTTCATCTGCTAATATTATTTTGGGTTTATTTGCTAATGCACGAGCTATTGCAACTCTTTGATTTTGACCACCTGATAGCTGAGATGGCATGGCAAGAGCTTTTTCACTAATATCAAAATATTTTAAAAGTTCCATTGCTACTTTTTCTGATTCTTCTTTTGTCTGTCCACTTGTTTGAGGTAAAAGAGTTATATTATCTATAATATTTAGAAAAGGAATAAGATAATGTGCTTGAAAAATAAATCCTATTTTTTCCCTACGAATCTTTCTTGTGTCTTTATTTAACCATTTATTATCATATACTTTCTCATCCCCAAGCCATATTTGACCACTTGTGGGTTCTTCAACACATCCTATCATCATAAGTAATGTAGTTTTCCCCGCACCACTTGGTGCAATCAATGCTATTAATTCTCCTGTTTCTACACTAAAAGATGCTTTATCTATAATATCAACAAAATTATCACCTTTTCCAAAACTTTTTACTAAATTTTCAACGCGAATACTTTGTTTATTCATATCATCCTCCTATTGCGGCTGCTGGATCAGCACTTATTACTTTTTTTACACCTATAAAAGATGATAAAATAGAAGCAATTATAACTACAATAAAAAGTAGCCCAGCGTCAGAAATTTCCAATACAACTCTTTTTGGAAACTTCTCATATATTAGATGAGAAAAAATATTTCCTGAAATAAAAGCAATAATACCAAGAAGAAGCGTTTCTTCTACAATCATCTTTATAATTACACTATTTGGAATTCCTATAAGTTTCATTATTGATATTTCTTTCATCTTTTCAAGGGTCATAGTGTATATTATAAGAGCTATTATTATTGTTGAAACTAAAATAAGAATACCAGTAAATAAGCCTATTTGTTTTGCTGCTCTTTCAATAAGATTTTTTGCTAAAATATCTTCTTGTTCTTTTTTTGTATATACACTTTTATGTTTCCATTCTTTTATATTTTTTGCAACTTCATCTGTGTTATATCCGTTTTTTAGTATCGCTATTATTGCATTTACCATAGTCGTATCATTTCCAGTTATTCCACGTTCGCGATCATTTCTTACCCTATTATTAGAATATGAAAATTGATTTTTTTGTGCATCTTTTAAGCTGATGTAAACCAATAAATCACCTCCTGAAGATACTGTGTTCTCTGTTATTCCGACTACTTCATACTTATCTCTTGCAAGTATTAACTCATCATGGAGTTTAAATCCTGTTTCTTTAGAAACAACAATTTGGTAATGATCTTTTGTTAGCTTACTTCCTTCGATTAGTCTATCTGGATTTATTGGATTTATATTACCAAAAGGATCATAACCAACAGCCATAACTCGAATAGGCATACTACCTTTTGGAAGTTGTATATTTTGAAATGTTATAGCTTCACTATACTTCACTCCATCAATAATACTTATAGAATTTTTCAAATCTTCATGGACTCTTGATGATTCAGCAAAAGGACCTAAAGTATCTTCTTGAACTATCCACAAGTCTGCATTTATATCATTAATTAATATCTCTGCATCAACAACCATCCCTCTGTATACGCCCATCATAATAAGTACTATTCCAAGAAGCATACCTACACCCATTGCCGTTACTAAAAACTTTCCAAGAGAGTGAGATATATCTTTTTTGGCTAGATTAATCATTGATGAACCCTCATTCCTTCACTCAAAGATTTTTTACTATTATCTGGAATGATTATAATATCGTCTGTTTTTATACCACTTATTATTGAAGCTTCCCTATCACCTTTTGCTTGAATATTGAGTTCTTTGAAATAAGCTTTATTATCTATTAAAGTCCAAACTCCCTCTTTCCCATCTTCAACTTTTAATGTATTTAGAGGAATTGTAATTGCATTAGATATTGTTTTTACATTTATTGTTACTCTAGTTTGTTCATTAATATAAAAAGGTATTGGTAATTCATCAAATGATACATTTATTTCTCTTTCTTGAGTTACCGCATCACTTTGTGCAACAATTCGCTTAACATATCCAGTGAATTGTTTTTTACTTTGAGAACGAAGAGTTATTTCTGCTTTTTGTCCAACTTTCACATCACCACTAATTTTTTCATCTATATAAGCTCTTATCCAAAGAGTTTTAGGATCAACAATTTTTAAAATAGTCGTAGAAGAAGCAACATTTTGTGCTAATTCTGCACTTTTAGATATTACATAACCATCAACTGGAGAATAAATCTGAAATCTAGATAATTTTGTTTTTAAAGAATCTGCATTTTTTTGCGTACGTTGAACTTCTATTTTACTTGACTCAATACGAACGAAGGTAGCTTCTAACTGTGCATTTAATGCATTTAAATCAGTTTTTGCTTTATCAAATTCAGATTTAGAAACGAAAGATTGTTTAATTAAATTTTCATATCTTTTATAAGTAATCGAAGCTAATTCTTTTTGAGCGTTTAAACTCTCACTTTCTTTTACTAGCGCCTTAAGCTCAGATTTTGTCTTCTCAACACTTATAAGCATCTCTTGAACTAATTCAGGCATATCAACAGGATCTATAGTAATTAGTAAATCGCCTTTTTTTACCCATTGTCCTTCATCCGTAAGAATTGATATAATTTTTCCTCCTGTTTGAGCTGTAATAGAATATATATCCTTAGCACTTACATTACCTATTCCAAATACGTTAATATCTAGATTAGCCACTTTAGGTGAAAGTGTTTTATAAGTAGTTTTAACAATATAAACATTCTTATAAAAAAGAAATCCTCCCACAATAGCAAGTATTATAATTATTATATATTTAATTCTTTTATTCATTATATTTTTCCTTTTAAATAATCAACTTGATCTATGGATATACTTTTAGTGTAATATGCTTCAAGCAGTTCTAATTGTGCAGTTAAGATTAATGACTCAGCATCGAGTAGCTCTATATACGTTGAAAGGCCTTCTTTATATCGTCCTTCTAAAACATCTTTTGTATCCGTAGCCCAATGAAGTTGAGCTTGTTTTGAGGCAATAGTTTTATCATACCGAGCAATATCAATAAGTAAATTCAATAAATTTTCTTTAATAGCTAGTATTTTAGATGATTGTTCTTGTTTTGCTAATTGAATATTAATTCTTGCTTTTTGTGTTTCTGCCTCTATTCTTCCTCCACTATAAAGGGGAACAACAACTGTAACACCAATAGTTGAAGTGTTATATTCATTTAAAGTATTAAAATGATTATAAGAAGCAACCCCCTCAATTGAACCATAATGAGAAGCCTTTGCAGATTTATATAAAAGTTTATTTTTATCTATATTTAATGCATCTATTTTTAGTTGAGAATTATTACTTAAAATTTCCTCTTCTAATGAATCTGATTCAAAAGAATAATTTTTCTTAATAATATCTGATTCAAAAGTCGTATCATCTTTTATTTTTTCTCCGATATATAAAGAAAGCGATTTTTTTGTTTTATCAAATGAAGCTTGTGCAATGGCTAGATTTTCTTCAGAAAGATAAACTGCTGATAAAAAACGGCTTGAATCTGCTTTTGTTTTAAAACCTTGAGCAACTAGTGCTTGAGCTTGCTCATAATAAGCTTTTTTAGAATCCAAATCTTTTTTATGAACTTCAATTGCTTCTTTTTGAACAACAATTAGTTTATACAAAGATTTTATTTTATAAACCATATATGATTTCATATCTTCTAGAGATAAGGTAGCTATATCTTCATCTATTTTTAAAGAATCTACTTTAAAAGAAGTTTTTTGGAAATCCCATATCTTTTGCTTTAAACTTGCACCTGAGTACCAAGAATCTTTTTCTTTAGTATAAAAAGCGCCATTTGAAGAACTCGTATATGTTTGAGAAAAATCGTATTCTCCTTGCAGATTTATTTGTGGTAAATTATCAGCAAAAGTTGCATCATAATTTTTCTGAGATAGTTCAGTTTTTAAAGTAAAAGATTGAATATCTGGATTGTTTAAAAGAGTTTTTTCTATGCTTTGTTCTAAACTCAAAGTTTGAGTATAAGCACATGAAAAAAATAAACTTAATAGTAATAAGCTTTTTTTCATTTGGAATCCTTTTTCTAAATAATATAATGATTGTACTCTTCTCATATTAGCTTAATGTTAGGATAAAGAATTATTTATTAAAGATTAAACTAAAACAATTACTTTTTTCATCTGATGTAACCTCAATTTTTATATTCATAGCATCACACAAACGTTTAACTATATCTAATCCTATCCCACTACTATTTTGTTCACTATAATTTCGATTAAAAATTTTATTAGTTTCATTAATTTCAACACCACTATTTCTAATATGTAATATTTTATTCTCTTCATAAATACGTACATATCCATCGTGACTATTATATTTACATGCATTAGAAATGATATTATGCAACACTTCTTTTAAAGCATTGGGGTTTGTGTCAATAATCAAAGAATTCTTTGAAATATCAAATGTTATATTAGGATAACTAGGCTCATGAAGATGAACAACTTCCCGAACAATATCAAATATATTTACAGATATGATTTGAAAAGTTCTTTTTTCAAGTAAAACTGTTAAGTTTTCATGTAATTCTGTAACGGTATTTATACTTTTATTTAATCTTAGAATAGCTTTGATATTTTTTATTTGTGGATCTTTTTCAAGTAATTTAATATTTAATTTCATTGCAGTCACTGGTGTATTTAAATCATGAATTAAATCTTTTGCAAATTTATCTAAAGTTTCAATACTTTCTTTTAGAGGCTTTAACGAACTTTTCGCCAAATAAAAACTAAGTGTTGCAAATATAAATAGTAATAAAAGTTGAACGACTATAACTCTTAATAATAATTCATAAACTTTATTATTAAAATTTTCATCAGATTTAAAAACTTGAAGATATGGTTCATTATTGGACATGGGGATAAGCTTTGTAAATTCTTTATCTATTTTCTCAAAGTTCCGAATATCTATATATTTATTATGTGTATCAACAAATTTATGATGATATTCCTTAGCATAATTATTACTACTATCCCCTATTTTAATATAACGGGCATATGTAATTAAAGAAAATTCTTCTGCTTTTAAATATCCTTCTTTCATTTGTTGAAAATAAAAAAATCCAGCAACTAAAATAAGTAATGCTACACTAAAAAAATAAGTAATGAAAAACTTTAAAAAAGCATTCTTTTCATGATGATGCAAAACGATATCCTATACCTTTTATTGTTACAATTGGTAAGCCAATTTTACGTAAATTAGTAATATGTACACGAAGAGCCCCTTCGCTCATCTCTTTATAATCAGCTAAAGAATCAATTAGAAAATCTTTTGTCAAAGTAGTATTCATATTTTTTAAAAACAATAAAACAAGCTTTAATTCATAAGGGGTTAAAGGAATAAAAATATTTGATTTATAAAGTTCATTTTTTTCTATAAAAAAATGAAAATCATTAAGAATAAGTTCATTACTATAAGTGTGATACTGTTTTTTTAAAATAGCATTTATTCGAATAATCAACTCATCAAAATCAAAAGGTTTTTTTATATAGTCGTCTGCACCAATATCAAAGCCTTTTGATAAAGATGCAATATCATTAAGTGCAGTAAGAAATATTGCAGGAGTTTTGTCACCACTATCTCTTAAATTCTTTAGGAGTTCAAAACCATTAAACAAAGGAACATTAACGTCTAATAGAAATAAATCGAAATTCTGTAAAAACGTTTGATTCAAAGCTTCTTGAGAATTAACTACATGAACAATGTCAAAGTTTTCACTTTGTAAAAGCTCAATAAGAGATTCTGCTAACACATGATCATCTTCTAGTAATAATAATTTTATCATAAAGAATAATATCTAAATTACTTCTTATTGAGTTTATAATTTATAGCCAGATACAAATATTTGTCTGAATATATAATAAATACTTCTCACCATTAATGAGCATATTTACTATTATTTCACCCATTGCAAGCATTTTATTTTTATTGATAAAAATACAGTTGCCATTTGAACAGAATTTTTAGTAATAGTCGAGACAAATTGAAACTAAAAAAAGCTCAATTTGTCGTATTTTATGAGATATTTTGAGATGTATTGTTATTGTTTAGGAAGTAATTTAATTGGCACTATCTGGAATTCATCCATATTCCAAACATTGTTTTTCACATATGGTTCATTTTCTAACCATTCATCTAATTCTTCATCTGTTTCGAAATCAATATATAAAGTTGATCCAACCATTACATCATCTTCAATTAATGCACCTGCATTAATGATTTTTCCCTCAGCTATAAGTTTTTTTGCACCTTCAAGATGAGCTTCTCTTGATTCTAATCTTCTTTCTAGTGCATTTTCATTATCATAAGCTATTACTAAATATTGCATTTATTTTCCTTTTTTTATTTAATTTTAGCATTCTATCATAATAATAAAATGATAAAATTAAACTATATTAGTTTAATTGCAAATAAAAATATTAATGGATAAAAAAGCACATTAAAATATCTAATTATTGGAATAATATTTAGATTCATTGGAACAATATTTTCAACTGATATTCCGTTCGATAATTTTTTCATAATTGATAACTTAAAACTTATATCTGCAAATTTAACTATAAATATAGAACTCATCCAAAAAGCAAAATTATGAAAATAAAAAGATAAAAATATAGTATAAAAAAATGATATATGTAAAATAAAATATATAAAAATATTCTTTCTAAAAAGTAGATAATTATTATTTATTAGTCCATATAAAGAGTCTGATTTTTGCCAATTTGATTCAAATAGTTCTAAAGCTATAAAAATAAAAAAAAGTAGTATAAAATCCATGAGGGAAAATTCAATAGGGAAAATCCCTATTGATTAAGATTAATGTTCAGAAAATTTAATTTTTTGGTTTTTATAAAGACCTGTTCCAACAGGAATTGTTCTACCAATAACAACATTTTCTTTTAAGTCTTCTAACATATCCATTTTAGCACTAATTGCAGCTTCTGTTAAAACTTTTGTAGTTTCTTGGAATGATGCAGCTGAAATAATAGAATCAGATGTAACAGCAGCTCTTGTGATACCTAATAATAAAGGTTCAGCAATTGCAGGATTTCCACCAAGTTTAATTATTTTTGCATTTTCAATTTTAAATCTTTTTTTAGAAACCATATCACCAATAATGAATTTAGTATCTCCACCATCTAAAATAGAAACTTGTCTTAACATTTGAGATGTAATTACCTCAATATGTTTATCAGCAATATTAACACCTTGAGATCTATACACTTGTTGTACTTCAGAAACAATGAAGTAATGAAGTGCTTTTTCTCCAAGAATTCTTAATACATCATGAGGAGATGTTTGACCATCAGTTAATGCTTCTCCAGCATGAACAAACTCACCCTCATGAACAAGAACTTGTTTAGATTTTTCAACTAAATATTCTGTATTATTTCCAAGACCATCCGAAATTATGATTCTTTCTTTATTTCTTAATGGTTTACCAAATGATACCACACCATCAAACGATGCAAGAACAGCAATATTTTTTGGTCGTCTAGCTTCAAATAATTCAGAAACTCTTGGAAGCCCCCCTGTAATATCTTTTGATTTTTGAGTTGCTTTTGGTGTTTTACCAATTATATCAGCAACTTCAACTCTTTTACCCTCAGCCACATTTAATGAAGTTTTAGGATCAAGTGAATATCTAATAATCTCTTTATCATCAGTTGCTAAAATAATAGTTGGTTTATATCCACTTGGAATATATTCATTAACAACTAATTTAGAAGTTCCTGTTAATTCATCAAATTGTTCTGATACAGTAAGTCCTGGAATAATATCTTCAAATGAAATTGTTCCTGATTTTTCTGCAATAGTAGGATTTGCATATGGATCCCATTCTGCAATCACGACTTGTTCAGATGTTTTTGGTGTAGTAATAATTGAATCTTTTTCAACTTCTGTATTATCATTTAATTCAATTAATGAACCACGCGCAACATAATGTCTTAACGCTTCTCTATCTTCACCATCAACGATTACTGCAAATACGCCTTTTTCTGTAACAACATCTCCAGCTTTAATATCATGTCTTCTTTCTAAATAATCACCAGTTAATTTATAATATTTAACTAAGCCTTTTGCTCCAGAAATTATTTTTGAAGTAATAGGAGCACCATCTTCAACTTTTAATTCAGAAGCGAAAGGAATTCTGTTTGGAATATTCCATCCATCTTTAATCATCTCAACTATTGACTCATTTTGCTCAACTTCTTCACCATCTTTATAAGGTAAATATAATTTACCTTCGATTTTCCCAGAAATACCGGCTAATTCATTTGCCTTTGCAACATCATTTTTTCTTAAGAAATATTTTTTCTCTTCTTTTGAATTTGTAATAGTTAAGATAATTTCTTCATGTAAAGTTTCAACAGTAACTTTACCTTTAAATGGTGCATTAATTTTTGGTTCAACTAATAAAACACCAGCATTTCTTCTATTTGCTACAATGATTTTTCCATCAGATTTAACATATTTTTTGATGTTATAGTATCTAATGAACCCTTCTTTATCAGCTTTTAATTCTCTTTCTGTTTGAGTTGCACTAGCAGTTCCCCCAACGTGGAAAGTTCTTAGAGTAAGCTGTGTCCCTGGTTCCCCAATTGATTGAGCTGCAACAACTCCAACTGCTTCACCTGGTTTTGCTTTTCTTTGTTCACCAAGATTTAGACCATAACATTTTGAACATAAACCATTTTCAACTTTACAAGTTAATGGAGTTCTAATTACTACAGATTTAACTTCCGCTTCTGTCACTAATTTAGCATCTTCTTCTGTTATTAAAGTTCCCTCTGCAAATAAAATTTCATTTGAAATTGGGTCAATAATATCTTCAGCAATAACTCTACCTGTGATTCTTTCTTCTAAACTCTCAATTAATTCATTACCAGAAGTAATATCTGTAATTTCAATACCTTCATGTGTTCCACAATCTTCAATTGTAATTCTTACATTTTGAGAAACGTCAATTAGTTTTCTTGTTAAGTACCCAGCATTTGCAGTTTTTAAAGCTGTATCCGCAAGTCCTTTTCTAGCTCCGTGAGTTGAAATAAAGTACTCAAGTACATTTAAACCTTCTCTAAAGTTTGAAATAATTGGTGTTTCAATAATAGAACCATCTGGCTTAGCCATAAGTCCCCTCATACCAGATAACTGTCTAATCTGAGCAGCAGAACCCCTAGCCCCCGAATCGGCCATCATATAAATTGAGTTAAATCCATTTTTATCAGATTTAACCAATTCCATCATTTCAGAACCAAGTCTATTATTAACTTCTGTCCAAATATCAATAATTTTATTATATCTTTCTTGTTCAGTTAATAAACCTTGTGAAAATTGTTTTTGAACTTCAATAACTTCTTTTTTAGATTTAGTAATATGGCCAACTTTTGTTTCAGGAACTCTAATATCATCAATTGAAATTGAAATACCAGCAACTGTTGCATATCTAAAACCTAGATTTTTTAAGTTATCTAAGAATCTTGGAGTTACTTCATATCCACCATGTTTATAAATATAATCAACTAAAGTACCAATATCTTTTTTCTTTAAAACTTTATTCCATAAATTTGCAGGTACAAAATCAGGTAAAATTTCATGAATAATTAATCTTCCAACTGTTGTATGGATAACTTTATCATCTAATTTTGTTCTAATTTTTGCATGTAAATCAATTTTATTCATATCTAATGCAATTTTTACTTCATTAACATCAGTAAACAATTTATGTTCACCTCTTACCCCATCTTTTTCTAATGATAGATAATAAATACCTAAAATCATATCTTGTGAAGGAACAGCTATTGCTCTTCCTGATGCTGGTAATAAAATATTCATAGAAGACATCATTAAAATTTTTGCTTCTGCAACTGCTTCTTGTGATAAAGGCACGTGAACTGCCATTTGGTCACCATCGAAGTCAGCATTGAAGGCAGCACAAACTAATGGATGTAATCTAATTGCTTTTCCATCAATTAAAACTGGGTGGAAAGCTTGAATAGAAAGTTTATGTAGAGTTGGAGCTCTATTTAACATAATTGGGTATTCATCAACGATTTCATTTAGACATTCCCAAACTTCGTTTGCTTCACCTTCAATCAATCTTTTTGCAGCTTTTAAAGTTGTTGCATAACCTTTTTCTTCTAACTTAGCCATTAAATGTGGTTTAAATAACTCTAAAGCCATTTTTTTAGGAATACCACATTGGTCCATATTTAATGTAGGTCCAACAACAATTACAGATCTTCCAGAGAAGTCAACCCTTTTTCCAAGTAAGTTTTGTCTGAATCGTCCTTGTTTACCTTTAATAATTTCTGATAAAGATTTTAAAGGTCTTTTATTTGCACCTTTAACTGCATTTGCAGTTTTTCCATTATCAAATAAAGCATCAACTGCTTCTTGAAGCATTCTTTTTTCATTTCTAATAATGATTTCAGGAGCATCTAGTTCTGTTAATCTTTTTAATCTGTTATTTCTATTTATTACTCTTCTATATAAGTCATTAACATCAGAAACTGCAAATTTTCCACCATCAAGTGAAACAAGTGGTCTTAAATCAGGTGGTAAAACTGGTAATTGAGTTAACATCATCCATTCTGGTTTATTTCCAGAATTCAAGAAGTTCTCAACAACTTTTAATCTTTTGATTATAGTTTTTCTTTTTGCTTCTGATTTTGTAGAACCCATTTCTTCTTTTAAAACTGTTAATAATTCAAATAAATCAATAGTTTCTAATAAATCTCTTACAATTTGTCCACCCATACTAGCTTCAAAACCAGTGTGTTCGAATAAATCTGCAATTGTTCTATATTGTTCTTCATTTAAAATATCATATTTTAAAACTTTTTTAGTTTTTTCATTATCATAATAAGCTTCTCCAGCTTCACTTACGATGTAAGCTTCATAATATAATACTCTTTCTAAATCTTTTAATTTAACACCTAATAATGTACCAATTCTTGTAGGTAGAGATGAAACCATCCAAATATGAGCAACAGGAGATACTAAATCAATATGTCCCATTCTGTGTCTTCGAACTTTAGATGAAGTTACTTCAACTCCACATTTTTCACAAACAACACCTTTATATCTCATTTTTTTGTATTTACCGCAAAGACATTCATAATCTTTTACTGGTCCAAAAATTTTAGCACAAAATAAACCATCACGTTCTGGTTTTAAAGTTCTATAGTTGATTGTTTCAGGTTTTTTAACTTCTCCACAAGACCATGCTAATATTTTTTCAGGACTAGCAAGTCTTAATTGAAAAGCAGCAAAATCTTGCGGTCTTTCTAACTCTTTTATTTCAATAGGCTGTAACGTTCTTTCAGTTTTACTCATTGTTTTCTACCTCTCCAAAAATCTCTACATCTAAAGCAAGAGCTTTTAATTCTTTTGTTAATACGAAGAATGTTTCTGGAACACCTGAACTTGGAACATTTTCACCATTTGCAATAGCTCTATATGCTCTTGTTCTTCCTTCAACATCATCTGATTTTGTTGTAAGCATTTCTTTTAGTACATTTGTTGCACCATAAGCTTCCAATGCCCAAACTTCCATTTCTCCAAATCTTTGCCCACCAAATAGAGCTTTTCCACCTACTGGTTGTTGTGTAACTAAAGAATAAGGTCCAGTAGATCTAGCATGAACTTTTTCATCAACTAAATGGTGAAGTTTAAGCATGTACATATAACCTACATTTACTCTTTCCATCATCTTGCTACCAGTTTTCCCATCATAAAGAACACATTTTCCATCAGTATCAATTTTCGCTAATTCAAAAAGTTTAATAAACTCTTCTTCTTTTAGACCATCAAAAATTTGAGTAGCAAATCTAACACCTTTTGACCAATCTTGACCATATTTAATTATTTCATCATCACTTAACTTATCCATAAATGCTTTACCATTCATAAGTTTTGCAACTGAGGCAATTTCTGTCATTTTAGCTCTTAGTTCAACAATAAAATCAGCTTTCTTAGCTTCAAAAACTTCTTGAATTTGAGCTCCAAGTTTTTTACCAACTAATCCTAAATGAACTTCTAAGATTTGTCCAATATTCATCCTTGAAGGAACTCCAAGTGGATTTAAAATAACATCAACTGTTGAACCATCTTCTAAGTATGGCATATCAACTTTAGGAACAATATTTGAAACGATACCCTTGTTTCCATGTCGTCCAGCCATTTTATCACCAACTTTTATTTTTCTCTTAGTTGCAATATAAACTTTAACTTGTTTAATAACACCTGAAGATAAAATATCATCATGTTCTAAAACTTGAAGTTTTTCTTCATGTTCATCTCTTAAATGAGCTTTTTGTTTAATAAAATGTTCTTTAATATCATTATATGTATTTTCAATATCTTTTGGATAAGAAGAAACAACCTTTTTCATTGCAAATCTATTAACATTCATTAATACATCAACAGGAACAGTTTCACCTTTTTTATATATAACTTCATCTAATTCTAAATCTTTAATTAAACTAGATTTTAATAATAAATCATTAATTTTTAAAATCTCTTCTCTATCAAGCATTAAAAGCTTATCATGGTGTTTTAAATCTAATTCAGCTTTTTCAGATGCAATTTCTGCAACTGCTCTTTCGTCTTTTTCGTAACCTTTTTTAGTAAATACTTTAACATCAACAACTGTACCTTCCATTGATGTAGGACAAACTAATGATTTATTTATAACATGTCCAGCTTTTTCACCAAAGATTGCTCTTAAAAGTCTTTCTTCAGGAGTTGGTTTAATTTCACCTTTTGGAGTAACTTTCCCAACTAAAATCATACCTGGCTTAATAAATGTACCAATTTTTACTATTCCAGAATTATCTAAATGCGTAATTGATTCTTCCTTAACACCTGGTAAGTCTCTTGTTATTTCTTCATTTCCATGTTTTAATTCTCTACATTCTACTTCTTTTTCATAAATATGAATAGATGTAAATGCATCTTCTTCTATTAATCGTTCACTAAGAATGATAGCATCTTCATAGTTGTATCCATTCCAAGGCATAAAGGCAACCATTGCATTAACACCAACAGCTAATTCACCTCTATCCATAGAAGGACCATCAGCAATAACTTGACCTTTTTCAACAAACTCACCTTCAGTCACACCGATTCTTTGACCAAATGAAGTATTATTATTTGTTCTTACATTTTTATTTACTGAATAATGATCAATGAAAGCGCCGTTTTCATCTTCACCTCTAACATAAATATTTTTTGCATCAGCTTTTTCAACAAGTCCTGAACGACCTGCTTTAATTGCTTCCCATGCATCACGTGCTACTGTTTTTTCTAAACCTGTTCCAACAATAGGTGCATTTGGTCTTAATAAAGGAACAGCTTGTCTCATCATATTTGAACCCATTAATGCTCTGTTAGCATCATCGTGTTCTAAAAATGGAATAAGTGAAGCTGCAACTCCCATTACCATTTGAGAAGAGATGTCAATTAAATCAACACTACTTCTTTCCATTAGTAAGATTTCACCATCTTTTCTAGCTTCAATTAAAGATTCAACAATTTTTCCATTTTCATCAACTTTAGTTGAACCAGGAGCAATTACTAATCCCTCTTCTTGAGTTGCTGTATAATATTTAATTTCATTAGTAACTAAACCATCAATTACAGTTTTATATGGAGCTTCAATAAATCCTAATTCATTAACTTTCGAGAAAGTTGATAATGTATTAATAAGACCAATATTTTGACCCTCTGGAGTTTCAACTGGACAAATTCTTCCATAGTGTGTTGGGTGAACGTCCCTTACTTCAAATCCAGCTCTTTCTTTAACTAGTCCACCTTCTCCAAGTGCAGAAAGTCTTCTTTTGTGAGTAACTTCTGATAATGGATTTGTTTGATCCATAAATTGAGATAATTGCCCCGATGTAAAAAACTCAGTAATTGTTGAAGTAATCATTTTAGAGTTTACTAAATCATGTGGCATAATATCTTCTAATGTACCAGATAAAGTAGTCATTTTATCTCTAATAGCTTTTTGCATTTTGATTAAACCAGCATGTAATTCATTTGCTAATAATTCACCAATTGCTCTAATTCTTCTATTACCTAAGTGATCTCTATCATCGATATGACCATGACCTGATTTAACTTTTACAAGATATTGAACTGTTTTAATAACATCTTCATAAGTTAAAGTTGTTACATATTCAGGAACATTAACGCCAAGTTTGTGGTTCATTTTCATTCTTCCAACTTTTGTTAAGTCATATCTTTCTGGATCAAAGAATAATTTTTTAACAAACTCTTTAGCAGCTTCTTTAGTAACTGGCTCACCTGGTCTCATAACTTTATAGATTCTGATCGCAGATAAATCATTTTCATCATCTAATTGCTCAGTTTGTTTTAATAATTTTAGAGATTCAGCATCTGCTTTAAATGCATTAATAATTGAATTATCAATACCTGTTGCTAAGTCATTTGCGATATCAAATGATTCAAAACCTAAATCTAAAAGTTTTTTTAATTTTAATTCATCAAGGTTAGTTAAAGAATCAAATAAAACTTCTCCTGATTCTGGGTCATAAATTGTATTTGCAGTACTTCTATCCATTAATAATTCTAAAGGATACTCAATTAATTTAAGACCACCTTCAATTAAAGCTTTAGCTTTTCTTAGAGTTAATCTTTTTCCAGCAGCAATTACTAAATTACCTTTATCATCTTTTACATCAAATTCAATTCTTCCCATAAAATCATCAGGATTAAACTCAGTTAAAAATTTATTACTTTTGATTTTAATATTTACTATTGGGTAGAATAATTTAATAATATCTTCCTTAGAATAACCTAATGCTCTAAATAAAATAGTTACAGGTACTTTTCTTCTTTTATTAATTCTTACATATAATACGTCTTTTGCATCATACTCAAAATATAACCATGAACCACGATCTGGAATAATTTGACCTGTATAGATTAACTTGTTATCAGCAGTATTTGATTCTTCTTCTTTAAAAATAACACCTGGAGATCTATGTAATTGGTTTACTACTACCCTTTCAACACCATTAACAATAAATGAAGTTCTATCAGTCATCAAAGGAATTTCTCTAATGAATAAAGATTGTTCTTTCATATCTTTAACACCGATTTTTTCACCAGTTTTTTCGTCTAAATCCCATAGTGTTAATCTAATATTAATTTTAAGAGGAATTGAATATGTAAGTCCTCTAACCATAGATTCTCTTACATCATATTTAGGTTTACCTACTTCACTACCTAAATAGTCAAGTGTAATTCGGTTTTGTACATCATGAATCGGGAAAATAGATTTAAATACTTTTTCAATTCCAGCAGTAGTTCTATCACCTTGACCTATCATTAAGAAAGTATCATACGAAGTTTGTTGTAGTTGTAATAAGTTTGGAATTTCAATTTGTTGCGGATTTTTTGCAAAATCAACTCTAAGTCTATTACCAGATTTTAAAGAGTTTAACATTGTCGGCCTTGTTATAAAATTTGGTTAAGTTCTGCTTTTTATATTATTATAAAGCACAAAAGCATCCATAAAGGATAGGGTTAAAATTTCATAAAATTTTAACCTTAACCTTCAAAGATGCGAATCTTTATACAAGGCAAAAGCCTTGTATATCAATCATAATTATTTAATAATTATTTAATTTCTACTTTTGCACCAGCAGCTTCTAATGCAGCTTTTGCAGCTTCAGCATCTTCTTTAGAAATACCTTCTTTAATTGTTGAAGGAGTTTCTTCAGCAGCAGTTTTTGCTTCTTTTAATCCTAAACCAGTTAATGCTCTAATTTCTTTAATAACATTAATTTTTTTATCACCAGCATCTAAGATAATAACATCAAATTCAGTTTTTTCTTCAGCAGCTTCAACAGCAGCAACTGCTCCACCAGCGATTGCAACGGGTTGTGCAGATACACCAAATTTTTCTTCAAATTGTTTTACTAATTCTGATAATTCAAGTACAGATAATCCAGAGATATATTCTAATACGTCTTCTTTAGAAATTGCCATTTCTTGTTCCTTATAATTTATTTTTTTGTTTAATAGCTTAAAAAATTAAGCTGCCTCTTCTTCTTTTTTCTTTCTAAGTGCATCAAGCCCAATAGTAAAGTTTGTAACAGGTGCCATCCAAGTAGCCGCAAGCATACCAAGAAGTTGTTCTCTTGATGGTAATTTAGCAAATGCATTAACCGTAGCAAAGTCTGCAATTTTACCTTCAATAATCCCTGATTTAATAACAAATTTTTCTTTGTTAGAAGTAGCAAATTTATCAGCTACTTTACAAGCTGAAATTTGATCATCAGACCATAAGAAAATATTCGTACCAGTTAATTCAACATCACCTAATTCAGCATTTTTTACAGCAACTGTAACTAATGTATTTTTAGCAACTTGAACTTTTGTATCATTAGCTTTTGCTTCTTTTCTTAAAGTTTCTAACTCTTTATGAGTAAGACCTTTATAGTCACAAACTACAATAGCTAAAGAACTTTTAAATTCACTTGTTAAAGAATCAATTATTTCTGATTTTTGTTGTTTAGTCATTTTTTATCCTCCCTTCAAAACATCGACTTAGGCGGGACTTACAAGAAACGGAGGTGTTCCTTACCAGCTGTCTTCAGTTTTATTTCAGTGCTTTGAATAACACTCAATAATAAAGAATTTAATTCTTTATTATTGAATGCTAAAAAAATTAGATAAGGATTCTCCCTTATCTAATTTCCATTAATTCCATATTATCTAAAATAATTGATGGGCTCATTGTTAACGATATAGCTGCATTAGTAATATATCTACCTTTTGCAGTTGATGGTTTTGCTTTATTGATAGCTGCAATAAATGTTGCAGCATTTTCTCTAAGTGCTTCGGCAGAAAATGAAACTTTTCCAATTCCAGCTTGCATATTACCTTTTTTATCAACTCTATATGTAACTTGACCACCTTTAGCATCATTTACAGCTTTTGTAACATCCATAGTTACAGTACCTGTTTTAGGATTAGGCATTAAACCTTTTGGCCCTAAAATTCTTCCAACTTTTCCTACAATTCCCATACAATCAGGAGTTGCAATTAAAACATCAAAATTGATGTTTCCAGCTTGGATAGCTTCTGCTAAATCATCATTACCAACAACATCAGCACCTGCTGCTTTTGCTTCATCCATTTTTAAACCTTTAGCAAATACTGCAACTCTTACAGTTTTACCAGTTCCATTTGGAAGTACAACAGCACCTCTAATCATTTGGTCTGCATGTCTTGGATCAACATTTAAGTTTAGTGCAATTTCTACACTTTCATCAAATTTTGCTGATTTTAAATCTTTTAAACTTGCACAAGCGTCAACTAAAGAATATTTTTTATCTTCAATTTTTTCTTTTAATGCTTTATATCTTTTTGAAACTTTTGCCATTATTATCTCCGCAATTATATTATTTTTGCTACCGCCATTATTGAGTCTGGTGGTAAGACTTCAATCAAAACAGAATATTATAGTTCTGTTTCAATACCTATTGATCTAGCTGAACCTGCAACAATTCTTGCAGCTGCTTCTTTATCATCTGTATTTAAATCTTTGATTTTCATATCAACGATTTCCATAATTTGTTCTCTTGATAGTTTTCCAATTTTTTGTTTAAGAGGATTACTTGAACCTGATTTAATTCCAGCAACTTTTTTAATTAAATCTGTCATTGGTGGTTGTTTTACTTCAAATGTAAAGCTTTTATCTGTATAAACAGTGATAACAACTGGTAATCTAAACCCAGCTTTATCCTTCGTTTTTTCATTGAAAGCTTTACAAAATTCCATTATGTTAACACCTCTTTGACCCAACGCAGGTCCTACAGGTGGTGATGGATTTGCAGCACCCGCAGGTATCTGTAATTTAATTAGACCTTGAATTTTCTTAGCCATGTTATTCCTTTATCAATTTTTTAATGATTAGACATTAGGCAAGAAAACTATTTCTCATAATCTAGTTTTATTGCCTAATGCCTACAATTTGTTAAATCAAACTACTCTTTCTACTTGAGTATATGAAATTTCAACAGGTGTATTTCTTCCAAATATAGAAACATTTAATTTTAATAATCCTGAAACCATATCAAAATCTTCTACTAAACCATTAAAGTTAGAAAATGGCCCTTCGTTAATTCTTACCATTTCACCCTCATCAAATGAAACTTTTGGTTTTGCAGCTGCTCTATTTTTTACTTTTTCTAAAATTAAACTAATATCTTTATCAGATAATGCAGTTGGTTTTTTAGATTCACCGATAAATCTTCCAACTTTTGGCATTGATTGAATTCTATGCCATAATCCAGTATCTAAATCAATTCTTGCAAATGCATATGCAGGATACAGTGGTCTTTCAACTATAGATTTTTTACCCTTTTTTATTTCAATTAAATCTTCAGTAGGTACTAATACATCTGATATTCTATCATCTGCCATTTCTTCAGACAATTGTAATAAAGCTTTTTTAACAGATAATTCACTGCCTGAATAAGTTTGGATTGCGTACCATTTGTGTGCCATAATTACTTCCTATTTAATAATTGAAGATAAGCTTAATGACATAATTCCATCAATTAAAGCTAAAAATAAAGTTATAACTGTAACAACAATAAAAACAGATAAATATGCAGATCTAATTTGCTCTTTAATAGGAAAAATAACTTTTAATAATTCTGATTTTGCATTTTGATAGTAGTTTTTAACTTTATTCACTATTTACTCCATTTTGATTACTATTATTTGTCAATAAATTCTTTCAAAAAAAGAGTTTTACTTCTTTTAAAAAAACTTAAGTGGCAGGCCAGGAGGGATTCGAACCCACAACCATCGGATTTGGAATCCGGCGCTCTACCATTGGAGCTACTGACCTATGTTAAAATAAGCTTACAGTTTAACCTGTAAGCTTATAAGATTATGATTTTAGTTTCACTTCTTTATGTAAAGTGTGTTTTTTCAATCTTGGACTATATTTTTTAACTTCAAACTTCTCAGTATGAGTTTTTGGATTTTTCCAAGTAGTATAGTTAATATCACCATTCTCTTGACATTTTAATCCGATTTTAATTCTTATATTTGCCATTGCAAATCCTTATTCTATGATTTCAGCAACAACTCCAGCACCTACAGTTCTACCACCTTCTCTAATAGCAAACTTTGTACCTTTGTCTAGAGCGATTGGAGCAACTAATTCAACTGTCATTTCTACGTTATCACCTGGCATAACCATTTCAGTACCTTCTGGTAAAGTACAAGAACCTGTTACGTCTGTAGTCCTTACGTAAAATTGTGGTCTGTATCCTGAGAAGAATGGAGTATGTCTACCACCCTCATCTTTAGAAAGAATATACACTTCGCATCTGAATTTAGTATGTGGAGTAATTGTTTTAGGTTTACATAAAACTTGTCCTCTTTCTACATCTTCTTTTTTAATACCTCTTAAAAGAATACCACAGTTATCACCAGCTTGACCTTGATCCATTTCTTTTCTGAACATTTCAACACCAGTTACAGTAGTTGTTTTAGTATCAGAGAATCCAACGATTTCAATAGTTTCACCAATCTTAATTGTACCTTTTTCAATTCTTCCAGTAACAACAGTACCTCTTCCTGAGATAGAGAATACATCTTCAACTGGCATTAAGAAATCTTGATCAACATCTCTTTGTGGAGTTGGGATATAAGAATCTACTGCATCCATTAATGCAATAATTTTTTCTCCCCAAACACCAATAGAACCAGCTTTAGCTTCTTCTAATGCTTTAAATGCAGAACCTGCAACGATAGGAGTATCATCACCTGGGAAATCGTAAGTAGATAATAATTCTCTAACTTCCATTTCAACAAGTTCTAACATTTCTTCTCTATCTTCATCATCTAATTGATCTTCTTTGTTTAAGAAAACAACGATATATGGAACACCAACTTGTTTAGATAATAGAATGTGTTCTCTAGTTTGAGCCATAGGACCATCAGTTGCAGCAATAACAATAATAGCACCATCCATTTGAGCAGCACCAGTAATCATGTTTTTAACATAATCGGCGTGTCCTGGACAATCTACGTGAGCATAATGTCTAGCTTTAGTTTCATATTCAATATGAGAAGTAGCAATAGTAATTCCTCTTTCTCTTTCTTCTGGTGCATTATCAATTTGATCGTAATCCATCATAGTTCCACCATCTCTTACAGATAGTACTGCAGAAATTGCAGCTGTTAATGTAGTTTTACCGTGGTCAACATGTCCAATAGTACCGATGTTAACGTGCGGTTTGTTTCTTGAAAATTTTTCTTTTGCCATAGAATTCCCCTTCTAAATTTTGGTTATTGCCCTCTGAGTAGATAAGCCCATTTAGCTTCTCTATTCAGAGGGGATTTGTTTATTTTTAAATTACACAATAAAATTGTGTGCGTATTATATTAAAAAAATACTGAAAAAAACTTTAATGGAAGTTATAATATATAAAAGAGTTATAAAAAATATTTGTGCTTATAACTCAGCTCCCAGTAATCAATAAAATAAATGGAGCGGGAGACGAGACTCGAACTCGCGACAGTCTGCTTGGAAGGCAGAAGCTCTAGCCAACTGAGCTACTCCCGCAACATTTGCGTGGTGGTGAGAGAAGGATTTGAACCTTCGAAGCCGTAGGCGGCGGATTTACAGTCCGCAGGATTTGACCACTCTCCAACCTCACCGTTGAAAAATATTATTGTTCTGGTCTAGCGCTGTTCTTTAAAAGAAGACGCACGACGAAAAATGGAGCTGGTGAAGGGAGTCGAACCCCCGACCTGCTGATTACAAATCAGCTGCTCTAGCCAACTGAGCTACACCAGCATCCACAAAATGGTGGTTCGAGACAGAATCGAACTGTCGACACAAGGATTTTCAATCCTTTGCTCTACCGACTGAGCTATCAAACCCATGCAAATTGGAGTGAGATTATACAAGTTAAAATATTAATATCAACTTAAAGAACCTACCAATTTTTTAAATTCATCTCCTCTGTGTGCATATGATTTAAATTGGTCTAATGAGGCAGCAGCAGGTGATAACATTGCAACAGATTTTTCATCTAAAGCCAAATTAATTTTTGCTACTGCAAGATTAAGATAAGTACAACTTTTAATATTTATATTGTATTCATTACAATACTTTACAATTTTTTCTGTATTGCTACCTATTGCATAAACACTAATATTTAAATTTTTAATATTCTCAAAAAGTGGAAGTAAATTTGCACCTTTATCATCTCCACCTAATATAATATGTATACTTTTATCTTTATAAGGAACAATTGCATTTATTGTAGCATCTACATTTGTAGCTTTACTATCATCAATCCATAATCTATTTTTAAAATCTCTAAACTCTTCAACTTTATGTTTATCAATTACAAATTCATTTATTAAGTCATAATTTATTTCATCGAAGATAATTTTTCTTACAGCCATTGCTAAAATTGCATCTAATAAAAATGGTTCCTTAAATTTAATATTAGATTTGTTAATATTAAAATATTCACATAAATCATCACTGTTTTTATATGTTATTACATGAGCATTATTTTTAAAATTTTTAAAATTTTCAGGAATTATTGCTATATCATTTTCATTCATTAATGACAATGGTTTTAATTTTGCATTTTTGTATTCTTCAAAAGAACCATGCCAAGTTATGTGATCTTCTGAAATTGGAAGTAAAATATAAATATTTGGTTTTGTTTTATTTGTATAATGTAAAGTAAAAGAAGATGTCTCTAAAATCCATATCGGTGCTTTTTGATCTAAATGACTAAGTGGAACACCAATATTCCCACCATATATAGAACCATACTCTTTTAATAAATGTTGACACATTTGTGTCGTGGTAGTTTTTCCATTTGTTCCTGAAATCCATACTGAAAATGGCATAACTGAAGCGAATAAATCATAATCACTAATTAAATTTTTAGAACTTAAAATCATATTATTATAAGGTGGGATTCCAGGACTCACAACTGTATATTCATTTGAATTTAAATCATATTCATTAAAATCACTATCATCGTAAAGTGTTGCATTAGGAAATTTATCTTTTAAAGCAAGGGCAGTTATCCCTTTCCCTAAAATTCTTATTTTTTCATTATTTGTTGTCATTGTTTTTCTTTATCTTATTTTTAAACTAAGTAGTGCAATTAAGTTTGTCATAAATGAAATTATCCAAAACCTAACAATTATCTTATTTTCTTTCCAACCTTTTTGTTCAAAGTGATGGTGAATTGGTGCCATTAAAAAAACTCTTTTTTGTCTTAACTTATATGAACCAACTTGTAATATTACAGATACCGTTTCTAATACGAATATAAATCCGATTGCTAATAAAAGTAATTCTGATTTTGCGACAATTGCCATATATCCCATAAATGCACCCAAAGGAAGAGAACCTGAATCTCCCATAAAAACTTCCGCAGGATGAGAATTAAACCACAAAAACGCGATTAATGCTCCACAGATTGCACTACCCATTACCGCTAATTCTCCTACAATTTGAATATTTGGTAATAATAAATATGAAGAAAAAATTGCATGTCCAGTAACATATACTAGAATAGACAGAGAAACAAATGCCATTATAGAAGGAACTGTTGCTAAACCATCTAATCCATCAGTTAAGTTTACAGCATTTGAAGAAGCAACAATAACCAACATCCATAAGATAATCGAAAATACTCCCATGTCGAATAAAGGAAGTTTATAAAAAGGCGTATATAATTCTGTTGTATGAGAAAAATAATATAAGATAAAACCTATTATAAATGCACAAATAAACTGAAGTAATAGTTTTGCTTTGGCACTTAAACCAGCTGAATTTTTTTCTTTTGAAATTTTTGAATAGTCATCTTGCATTCCAATAAAAGAAAATAGTATTAAAGTTAATAAACCTCCAAGCACATAAATGTTACTTAATTTTGCAGTTAATAGTGTTGCAATAAGTGTTGCAAAAATAAAAACTATTCCACCCATAGTTGGTGTTCCTGCTTTTGATTGATGAGCTTGAGGGGCATGTTCATAAATTGGTTGAGAAGCTTTTTTTGCTTTTGCCCATTTTATAAATTTTGGCATTAAATACATTGTTAAAACAAAAGCAATAAAAAAACTAATTCCAGCTCTCACTGAAATATATTGAAAGATATTAATCTCTAGATGTCTATATAACCAATAAAACAAACTTAAACCTTGATTTTGATATAATTGCGCGATTATAATATATTATACTTTTTAAAAGGTTTAAACCATGACAAATAAAACATTACTAATAATAACAGATGGTATAGGGCATAATTCTTCAGAAAATTTTAATGCTTTTGCAAGTGCTAACACACCAACTTATGATTATTTATTTAAAAATATTCCTTATTCATTAATCCACACTTATGGAAAATTTGTTGGTCTTCCTGATGGACAAATGGGAAATAGTGAAGTTGGGCATATGACAATTGGAAGCGGAAGAATTTTATATCAAGATTTAGTAAAAGTAAATATTGCCATTGAAAATGATACATTAAAAGATAATGATGTTTTTAAAAATGTTTTAACAAATTCTAATAATATTCATTTAATCGGTCTTTTAAGTGATGGTGGAGTTCACTCACATATTGAACATATTATTGCTATGGCAAAAATTGCAAAAAAATCTAATAAAAAGGTTTTCATTCATATAATTACTGATGGAAGAGATGTTGCTCCTGATTGTGCAAAAACATATATTGAACAAGTTCTTGCAATTTGTGATGAAGATATAAAAATTGCAACTATTGCTGGAAGATATTACACAATGGACAGAGATAATAGATGGGACAGAGTTAAAAAAGGTTATGATGCAATTGCCTTTGCTCAACCATCTACATCAGAAGATATTTTAACTTATGTTAATAACTCATATAAAAATGACATATTTGATGAATTTATTGTTCCAACTGCTTTTAATGGTTATGATGGATTAAAACAAAATGATGGAGTTATTTTCTGTAACTTTAGAAGTGACAGAATGAGAGAAATTTCATCTGTTTTTGCAAATAAAAATTTTAGTGAATTTGATACTTTCAAAGACTCTTTATATCTTGCAACTATGACTCAATATGATAAAAATACTCCTATTGCTGTTTTATTTCCAAAAGAAAATCCAACAAATACTTTAGCTGAAGTTATTTCAAATGCAGGATTATCTCAACTTCATACAGCTGAAACTGAAAAATATGCTCATGTAACATTTTTCTTTAATGGGGGAGTTGAAGAACCATTATTAAATGAAACGAGAGTTTTAATTCCATCACCTGCAGTTGCAACATATGATTTACAACCTGAAATGTCTGCTCCACAAGTGGGAACTGCTGTTAGAACTGCTATAAAAGAACAAATAGATTTTATAGTTGTAAATTTTGCAAATGGTGATATGGTTGGACATACTGGTATTTTTGATGCAGCGGTTAAAGCAGTTGAGGCTGTGGATTATGAACTTGGACTAATTCTTGAAATTGCAAAAAAAGAGAATTATAATATAATTTTAACATCTGATCATGGTAATTGTGAAATGATGAGAGATGAAGATGGAAATACTCTAACAAATCACACCGTTGGAGATGTTTATTGTTTTGTAATATCAAAAGATGTAAAAGTTGTTAAAACTGGGAGTTTAAATAATATTGCACCAACTATTATAAAACTTATGAATTTAAAAATTCCAAAAGAAATGGATGAACCATTAATATAAAGAAGAATAGTGTTAAATATTAATATAAAAAAATTAGAAATTAAAACTAATGAAAAAAAATTGGTAGATATATCTTTTGAAATAAAAGATTCTACTGCTTTAATTGGAGAAAGTGGAAGTGGAAAATCACTAACATTAAAAGCATTATTAAATCTTCTACCTTCTTCTTTGGAGGTAAAAAAAGATATTGATTCTAATTTTGAATTAAATTATGATTCAATTGGCTTTATTCCACAAAATCCATTTACTTCTTTATCAATGATGACAAAAATTACAAATCAATTTTTTTGTGATGAAAAAAGAAAAGAAGAAGTATTAAATTTAGTATATCTTGATAAAAGTGTATTAAAAAAATTTCCTTCACAATTAAGTGGGGGGCAGATTCAAAGAGTTGTTATTGCGATTGCATTAAGTCGTGATATAAAAATACTATTACTTGACGAACCCACAACTGCATTAGATGAAGAGAATAAAAAAAATATTATAGATTTAATAAATGAAATAAAAAAACATTTAAATATATTAATTCTTTTTGTAACTCACGACATAAACTCAATTCAAAGTATTTGTAAAGATATAATTATCTTAAAAAATGGGGAAATAATCGAAAAGGGATTAACAAATGATATTTTATCAACACCCAAAGAAGATTATACAAAGAGGTTAATTAACTCTACATTTAAAAATAAAATTTTTAGGACATAATATGATGAAATATATTTTTGGTTTATTTATTATCTTAGGATTAATGGTAGCTGGTTGGCTATACAATTTATATGATGAAATAAAACATGATGTGGATGCTGTTGTAAATTATTCACCAAAACAAAGTACTCAATTTTTTGATAAAGATGGAAAATTAATTGCAAATACTTTCAAAGAAGAAAATAGAGAATATGTAAAATATGATGATATTCCCGCAAGAATTATTGAAGGATTAGTTGCTATTGAGGATACCCAATTTTTTGAACATCATGGAATTAATCCAGATGCTATAAGTAGAGCAATTATAAAAGATATTCAAGCTGGTGGATTTGTAGAAGGTGCTAGTACATTAACTCAACAATTAATTAAGATGTTAATTTTAACAAGAGAAAAAAAGTTATTAAGAAAGGTTAAAGAAGCTCTATTAGCTATTAGACTTGAAAATGTATTAACTAAAGAAGAAATTCTAGAAAGATATTTGAACCATGTATATTTTGGACATGGATATTATGGAATAAAAACTGCTGCAAAAGGATATTTTAATAAAGACTTATATGAATTGTCATTAAAAGAAATGGCTATTCTTGTAGGACTTCCTAGAGCTCCAAGTTTTTATGACCCTACAAAAAATCTTAAAATTTCACTTGCACGAGCAAATCAAGTTATTGCACGACTTGATACTTTGGGTTGGATTAATAAAGAACAATTTGAAACATCAATGAAAGAAAGTCCCACAATATTTAATCAAACTCTAACAAAAAATAAAGCTCCATTTGCAGTTGATTATGCAATAAGTTTATTAGTAAATGATATTCCTGATATCTTATATGGTGGATATAAAGTATATTTAACAATAGATTTGGATGCCCAAGAAATTGCACAAGATGCACTTAAAGCTTCTTATGATGACGCTATAAAAAGAGATTTAGATATTAGAAAAGGTGAAAAAAAACCAGATGATACTTATGTTAAAGAATTAAATGGTGCAATAATATCAATGGAAAGTAGCACCGGAAAGATTTTAGCACTTTCAGGAGGGATAGACTACAACCAATCAATGTTTAATAGAGCTTTTCAATCTAAAAGACAAGCTGGAAGTGCTATAAAACCATTTTTATATTTAGCTGCTTTAAATAATGGCTATAATCCTGCTTCTCAATTAATTGATATTTCAAGAACATATAATTATACAGTTGGTGGTGAGCAAAAAAAATGGCAACCAAAAAATTATGGTGAGAAATTCGAAGGAATCGTAAGTCTTAGAGATTCATTAACTCAATCTAGAAATTTATCTACTCTAAATTTAGTAACTGATGTTGGAATCAATACAGTTACAAATGAATTAAAAACTTATGGATTTAAAGATATCGTAGATAATCTTTCTATAACGCTTGGATCAATGAGTGTTTCATTGGTAGAATTTAGTGAAGCATATAGCATTTTTTCAAATAATGGGACTCAAGTAAAACCTTATATTGTTGAACAAATCATAAATCAAGGTGGACAATCACTAACATTTGAACCACAAACAAAAAAGTTAATTAAACCTGAACAAACTTATTTAATGACTTCAATTTTAAGCGATGTTGTGACAAAAGGAACAGGAAAAGCAGCCCAAGTTTCTGGTATTGAACTTGCGGGGAAAACAGGTACTACAAACGATAATATTGATGCATGGTTTTGTGGATATTCACCTTCAATACAAACAATTATTTGGTTTGGTAAAGATAACAATACCCCTATGAGAAAAAGTGAAACTGGTGGGAAAATTGCCGCTCCTGTATTTTCATATTTTTATAAAAAATATTTAGAGATTCATCCTGAAATTACAAGAAATTTTACTATGCCTGAAAATGTTTATACTGCAAACATAAATGGAAGAAGTGAACTTTATACAGATACCTCTCCTTTGCCTGAAGTTGTATATCAAGCTCAACCACAAAATCCAGGAGAAGAAGTTTTAGAATTTTAATTTTGAGACATAAAAAAAGGGTAAGTTTAAAAACTTACCCTTTTTTATTTTACTAAATTAAATACTAACAAGAATATGTAGTTTTTAACTCAAACGGTGTAGGTCTTGCTTCATTAGGCCAAACTTGAGTTTCAAATTTATAATGTTGGTATGTATCAACCATATCTTTTGTAAACACAGGTTGTAAGAAATCATTGTCTCTTACTAATGATTCTAAGGCACCTCTTAAAGTATGAGGCATTTGAGGAATTCCTCTTTCTCTAATTTCATCTAAAGGTAATTCGTATAAATCGTCATCCATAGGTCCAATAGGTTCAAACTTGTTTTTAATACCATCTATTCCAGCCATTAACATAGAAGCAAATGCTAAATAAGGACAAGAAGTTGAATCTGGGAATCTCATCTCAACACGTACCGCTTTTTCACCTGCTCCATAAGGAATTCTACAAGATGCAGATCTATTTTGTGAAGAGTAAGTTAAAATTGAAGGTGCTTCAAATCCTGGAATTAATCTTTTGTAAGAGTTAGTCGATGGATTAGTAAATGCTGCAACTGCACGAGCATGTTTAAACACACCACCAATATAATGTCTAGCCATTTCTGAAAGATTTCCATATTCACCTTGTGTATAGAATAAGTTTTTACCATCTTTCCAGATTGATTGGTGTACGTGCATTCCACTTCCGTTATCACCATAAAGTGGTTTTGGCATAAATGTAGCAGATTTACCATTTAAATGTGCAACCATTTTGATTACATATTTTAATTTTTGAACATTATCAGATGCTTCAATTAAGTCACCAAAAACAACACCTAATTCATGTTGACCTTGTGCAACTTCATGGTGTCCTAAAACAACTTCTAAACCAACTTGTTCTAATACTTGCATCATTTCAGCTCTTAAATCAACACCAGTATCAATAGGAGCTACAGGGAAGTAACCACCTTTAGTTCTAGCTCTGTGACCCATGTTTCCGCCTTCCATATCAGCAGCATCATTCCACTCACCATCTTCAGTATCAACTCTATAATATGATTCATTTGCTTTATCAATGATTTTTACATCTTCAAATACAAAGAATTCATTTTCTGGTCCAAAATATGCAACATCTCCAACACCTGATTCACTTAAGAAAGTTAATGCTTTTTTAGCAATAGATCTTGGACATTTTTCATACATTTCATTTTTATAAATGTCATAAACATCACAAATTACAATGATTGTAGAATCAGCAGTAAATGGATCTAAAAACGCAGTACCAACATCTGGTTTTAAAATCATATCTGATCTATGAATTGGTTGCCATGCATCAATCGATGAACCATCAAAAGGCATTCCATTATCTAATTGAGAAGCACTAACCGCACTCATCATATATGAAACATGATGCCATGTTCCTTTTAAATCAGTAAATCTAAAATCTACAAATTTAACTTCATTTTTTTCACAAAATTCAAAAAACTCTTCAGTATTATTAACAAACTTTCCCATAGGTTTAACTCCTTAAAAATTATTATAACATAATAGCAAAAATACTATAAAATAAAATAAAATGGCTGTATATTTTTTATACAACTTAATTAAAAAGTATATACTATTTTATCCCTTTTTTCAAAACTTATACATCGTTTATATCCAACTTCTCTAGCAAGTAATAATGCATCTTCATACATAAACCCAACTTGCTCTACACTATGAGCATCTGAACCAAAAGTAATATCAATTTGCATTTCAAGAGCTAATTCTAACAATTGTTTTGATGGATAAGTTTCACTAATAGGTTTTCTCAAACCAGCTGGATTAATTTCTAAAACCATATTTGACTTTTTAATTTCCAACAAAGCCTCTTTTGCTATTAATCTAATATCTTTTTTTGGCAAAAATTTAAATACCTTAATTAAATCAAAATGCCCAACAATATCGAATAGATTAGTTTTTGCCATGGCTTTTATTGCATCAAAATATTCAATCCAAATTGTATCAATATCTTTTGATTTATATACCCCAATAAACTCCGGATTATCAAAACCCCACATATCACTTTTATTTTTTAAAAAATGCACAGAACCTATTAAATAATCAACTTTTGCATTTACAACTTCATCTAAAATAAAACCATCTAGATAATCAACTTCATAAGCTAATAAAACTTTTATTTTATCTTTATACTTCTCTTTTGCATCCCGTACTAATTTTTCATATTGATGTTTTTTCGAAATATCCATTCTATATTTTGGGTCATAATTCATTGGTGCATGATCAGAAAATCCATATTCATCAATACCTAATTCTATTGCTCGTTCTACATACTCATCAACACTACCTTCTGCATGGTTACATAATATTGTATGATTGTGTAAATCTACTCTCATCTTTTATCCTATTTTTATACTTATAATAAAATTCCAGCACCACTTATTGCAGTACTTCTATCTTTTGCATAAACTCTTTGTTTATTTATAATATCATATTTCCATATTGGAGCTTGGGCTTTAAAATCCTCGACAAATTCATCAATTAATTCTAAAGCAACTCTTCTTTTTGGGCTACAAACGGCTGCTATATATGAGCTTTCATGATTAAAAACATCGCCACGACTATGAGCCATTAGAACTACTGCTTTTTTCTCTTTTGCTTTTTTTTGCCAAGAATCAAACCATGAATTTAAAATAGGTTCATATATATCAAAAGATAATCCATCAATTTTATTTTCATCTCTAACAATACCTACAAAAGTAATAATTGCTCCAAAATTTGAATTTCTGTATTTAGCATACCAAGAATTTGTGATTTGTTCTACTGGTAAACTACCATCAAATATCTGTAAAAAATCTTTTCTATTATCCATTAATTCATCCACCACAAACAGGAGGAAGAAGTGAAATTTTATCTCCATCCTTTAAATCAACGTCTTTTGAACAAATTAATGTATCATTAATTGCAACTGCACATGTATCTAACCAAGAATAAATTTCTTTATCATTTTTTAAAATTTCACTTAATTCAGATAGATTCTTTATATCTAATTTCATATCATCTTTATTTATTGGTCCTAAGAACTCAACTATTACCATTTTAACCACCTCTTATAATATTTGTATTATTATGTCAAAAAATTCTACCATAATAAGGACAAATGTTTTATGATATTTGCAAAAATTGATTTTATTAACTTACTTCCATTTCACATATTTATCAAAAAAAATATACAATCATCTCAATTAAAAGCAATTATTGAATACAAAAAATCTTATCCATCTTCTATTACTGAGAATTTCAAAAAACGAAAAGTTGATAGTGCTTTTATCTCTTCAATTGGTTCAAGAAATGAAAAATTTTTAGATTTCGGAATTGTGGCACATGATGAAGTATTATCAGTATTATTAGTTCCAGGAAATGAACAAAATGATTATCAATCAAAAACATCAAATGCTCTTGCAAAAGTTTTAGAATTAAAAGGCAAAGTCATAATTGGTGACAAGGCTCTAAATTTTTACCATGAAAATAAAAATATAGAAAAAATAGACTTAGCAAAATATTGGAAAGATAAATACAAGTTACCTTTTGTTTTTGCAGTTTTATGCTTTAATTCGAATAAAAAAGCTTTAAACAAATTAACAAAAAATTTTAATAAAAAATATATAAAAATTCCTCAATATATCCTAGAACAATATTCACAAAGAAGTGGTGTTTCAAAAAAACATATTTTAGAATATTTAAAAAAAATTGATTATGACTTAGGAATAAAAGAAAAAAGGGCATTAAAACTTTTTCTAAAATTAACAAAAGAAAAAGGGATAGAATGACCGGTTAGAATTCCATTATATTGGAGCTATGTTATTTGGACTTAATAGAAAAACAAGTGCTGAGTTTTCATTTTTATTAGTATTTCCTGTTATGTGTGCAACAACAGCTTATGATTTATTAAAATACCATAATGACCTTTTTATCGATGCGAATTTGTTAAATTTAGCTGTTGGATTTGTTGTTTCATTTATTATTGGATTTCTAACAATAAAAATATTCTTAAAATTCCTAGAAAAATTTACTTTTGTTGCCTTTGGAATTTATAGAATAGTATTTAGGATTTTACCTCTTATTATTTTCTAAAATAATATTTATTATTAAAGATATAGCATTTGGATTAATTGAACTTATTAATTCAATGCTTATTTTATGAATATCAGAGTTTATCATTTTAAAAAAATCCTCTTCATTTAAATTATCTTCTCTTTTTAAAAAGCATAAACCTTTATCAAATAAAGCTTTTGCATTATAATATTGATGATCACCAGCCGCATGTTTATAAGGAATAAAAAATGTAGGTAATGAGTTTGCACATAATTCCCATAAAGTAGAAGCACCTGCACGGCTCACTGCAAAATCAGCACTTGACATTTTAGAAGGAATGTCTTTTGAAAAATCAAAAATATCTGCACTTATATTTAATTTTTTATATTCTTCCAATACTCTTTTAAAATCATTTTTTCCTGTTTGATGAATAATTTTAATACCCATTTCATTTAATCTAGGAGCTACTTTTAAAGCAAAATCATTTATACAAATTGCGCCTTGTGAACCACCAAAGAATGCAATTGTTTTTATTTTATCTCTTACTCTAGCTGTTTCAAAAAACTCTTTTGCAACTGGATAATCTTTTACTAAAGAATTCTCATCAAATGAAGAAAAAACATCTGTTGCAAATTTTGATGTAATTTCATTTAGTTTACCCATTTTCGAATTTTGCTCATGTATATATAATTTACATCCAAATTTCAATATTGAAGCGAATGTAGCTGCTGCTGCTGAAAATCCACCCACAGAAATAACCATTTTAATATTATATTTAGAATATAAATTTAAACAATATATAGTTTTTGAGAATATGTTTAATAAAGATGTCACTTTACCAAATGAATTTTTATTTACAACTCCCCTTGTGTCTAAAAAAATTGCTTTTTTTAATCTTTTATCATTTTCAAACCAAGCTTTATCTTGACCATTTGATGAACCAATAAAAATTACATTAATTCCACGCTTATGAAATTCTTCAATAAAAGCATCTGCAACTTTTAAATGCCCACCTGTTCCACCACCTGTAACGATTACCGTTTCATTCATTTATTTTTTAGCCTTTCTAATAACTTCCTCTTCTTTTGCAACTTTACTAATCGATAAAACTAATCCAATAGATATGGCCATAGACAGCATTGATGAACCTCCATAGGATAAAAGAGGAACTGCAATACCTTTTATAGGAATCATCCCTGATATTCCATAAGAATTAATTAAAAATGCAATAATTATCATTAATGCAATTCCTAGTGTAAATAAATGATAAATTGGGTTTTCAACTCTTCTACTTATTTTAAAAATTCTCCAAATAATTAAAAACATAATTGCTGAAATTAGCATTAATCCAACTAATCCTATCTCTTCAGTTATTCCAGCGAGAACAAAGTCCGTATGAACTTCAGATAAGAATCCAACTTTTAAATCACCCAGCCCAACACCTTGTCCAAAAAAGCCTCCATTATGAATTGCATTTAATGAGTGTGAAACTTGATAAGGTTCAGGTAATTCATCAATACGAAGGTACTTTTCTGCCCATGAAGGTAATACAGAAAGAATTCCATCTTGAACCATTGCCCACCATGAATGAATTCTTTTAATTCTATGAGGTGCTACAATAATTAATCCAATAACTCCAACAATTGCAATAGTTCCTAAGGCTAGGAATATTTTAAATGATCTATTTGCAAAAATCAATAAAACAACTAAAATAATTGCTAATAAAACAACTTGTCCTAAATCTTTTTGTAAAAAAGCAATAACAAATACAACAATAAAAAAAGTAAAAAAGTAAGGAGACAAAAGTAAAACTTCTTCTATTAATCCAATTTTTTTCGGCTGATGAATTACTTTTCTATGAAATGACCAAGATAAAAAATATATAAATCCTATTTTAAAAAATTCCACAGGAGATAATGAAAATCCAGGAAGCCTAATCCATCTATTCGCTCCTCCTGATTCGGTTACCATAAAACTTGGTAAAAAAGGCATTAATATCATTATGACAAAAAAAATCACAAAAAGATTCATTCCAATTTTTTTAACTATTTTATCAGGGTCTAATAATGAAAAATACCACATTATAAAAATAGCAAGAATTCCTACTAATCCTTGTCTTATAAAAAAATGAAATTGATCATATCCAAAAAATTCCACTGTATAAATGGTTAAAGAATATGAAAAAGTTATACTTATGATTATTAATAATGACACCAATATAAACAAAGGATAGTCGGCTTCATTGTTATTTGATTTATTGTTATTTGATTTAATATTAGTTTTGTTAAAATACATTTCTCATTATATAATAATATGGATAAATATGCCTTCAAAAAAAATCGAAAAAGTTGATAAAACAAAAAAAATCGTGATTCTATTTTCATTTATTTTTTTCTGTTTAAGTATTTTATTTTTTTCAGTATTTAGAACAATTACTGAAAAACGACACATGCCCTCATTAAAGGGTGAAAAATCTGAATTATCAGTAAGAGGAGATATTATAAGTTCTGATAATTTTAAAATTGCGTCTTCTAAAAAAGTTTATAAAGCAATGATTGATACAAGATATTTAGACCCAGACAAAGAAGAACTTTTTTTAAATTTATTTTCAATTTATAGTGGTATTGATTATAAAACACTAAAAGATAAATTAGCAGAAGGAAAAAAAGAACCAGGAAGTTTAGTTCTTTCTTATAGTATTGATTCAAGATCAGCAAAAAACCTAAAAGAGTTAGCTTTTAAATTAATACAATTAGATGTATTTGAAAGCAAACTAATAAATGGTGCAAAAATATTAAGAGGTTTAACAATTAGTGAAAGTGGTGAAAAAAGAACTTTCTCATATAACGATACATTAACTCCAGTTGTAGGATATATATCTAAATTTGAATCTGAATCAGGAAAAACAAAAGTAAATGGAATAAAAGGTTTAGAAAAAAATTATAATAAAGTATTAAATCAATCAAAAGATGGAATTTTACAAGGTGATAGAGATGTATTATCATATATATCTTTTGATAAAAATTCAATTATAAGAAAAAGAGTCGATGGTGCAACCTTAAATTTAAATATTCCTCTAAAACTTCAAAAAAACAATGAAATCACTTTAGATATATATAAAAAGAAATTAAGTGCGGATGAAATTATTGTTTCAGTTATGGAAAACAAAACTGGAAAAATTATAACAATGGCGTCTTCAAATAGATTTAATCCTGAAAAAATTGTAAAAGAAGATATTCCATCATTAAATGTTAATGCAATTGAATATCAATTTGAGCCTGGATCTATTATAAAACCAATTTCTATTTCATTAGCAATGGATAAAAATTTAGTTAAAAGAAATGAAAATTTTTACGCTTATAATGAGGGAGAAAAAGGAATTAAAGGATTTCCTAGAGGTGGTTATAAAATAGGAAGATTTACAATAAAAGATGACCACCAATTTGCAAAACATAATTTATCTTTAGATGATATTATTATGTTTTCATCAAATATTGGTACATTACAAATTGCTCAAAGATTAAGTGGACCAGAATTTTATGAAGGGATGAAAAGATTCGGTTTTACAAGAAAAACAGGAATTGATTTACCATATGAGAAAAAAGGAATAATGCCAAAAGTTTGGCAATTTTCTATTGGAGATAAAGATAAAAAAGATAATGTTTTTAAAGCAACAGTATCTTTTGGACAAGGTATGACTTCTACTTTTATACAAATAATAAAAGCATATTCTACATTTAATAATGACGGATATATGATTACTCCTAGAATCGTATCTCACCTAACATATGACAACAATAAATACAAACCTTATGATGATAAACTTGAGAAAGTTATTTCAAAAGAGACAGCAAATGAGATGAAAAAATTATTAATCAAAACAGTAAATGATGGGACAGGAAGAGCTGCAAAAATTGAAGGTCTAGAAATTGGTGGGAAAACAGGAACAGCACAAATAGCACGAGGTGGAAAATACCTAAAAGAATATATTTCATCTTTCTTTGGCTTTGTAAATGATGAACATAGTAACTCATATACAATTGGTGTAACTGTAATTAACCCCATATCAACTGGACCTAATTGGTATTACTACTATGCTTCGGCATCTGCTGTTCCCGTTTTTAAGGAAATTATTCAAAATTTAGTAAAATTAAATTATTTAGTGCCAAAAGATACAATAAATTTTGATAAAAAAACAAATGAAGATATAATACCAGAAAAGGATTAAAATGTTTGGATTTAAAAAAGAATTAAAAAAATATAATTTAACACAAGAAGAGTTATCAAAATTAAACTATGCAAAAATTACTACTGAAAAAGGAATTATTTGGGTACAACTTTTTAATAAAGAAACACCAATTGCTGTATCTAACTTTTCAACTTTAGCAAATGATGGTTTTTATAATGGATTAAATTTCCATAGAGTAATTGATGGTTTTATGGCACAAGGTGGTTGTCCAGAAGGTTCTGGAGTAGGAGGACCTGGATGGTCAATTGAGTGTGAAACAAAAGCAGAAAAACAAGTACATAAAAAGGGAAGCTTATCAATGGCTCACGCTGGTAAAAATACAGGAGGAAGCCAATTCTTTATTTGTTTTGTTTCTTGTCCTCATTTAGATGGTGGTCATACTGTATTTGGTGGAATTGAAGAAAATGATGAAGATAGTTTTACTGTACTTGATTCAATCAAACAAAAAGATAAAATCGTTTCAATTGAAATTTTAGAAAAAAAAGATTAATTTAGACGATCTAAGAATAAGTGAATCTATTAGATACAATTTATCTAGTAGATTTTATTCAAGGATTTACAAATAAATATCTTAATATAAGAGATGATTGTATCAAAAGAAAAGTAATAGCAAAGTAAAGATGAAATGAAAATAATTACAAAGAGCTAAGGGGGGGGTGGTGCTTGCAATCGGAGTTGAACCGATAACCTCTTCCTTACCATGGAATTGCTCTGCCATTGGAGCTATGCAAGCTAAAAGAGCTAATGTAGGGATAGAGGGATTATACCTAAAAAAGAGGGGATTTAGAGCCT
>JAQVBE010000016.1 GCA_028690445.1 Aliarcobacter sp.
ACTTCTACAGGTGTACCTTCCCAGATACCATGTTTTGTACAGTAACCATGAGCTACTAGATTTAATTTACTTCCAGTTGGAATGATTGTAAATGTAGTTGTATTATGAGCTTTAACATTTCCTAGTGTTCCTGGAACATAAGAAGCTTTAGCTAATTGAATATCCCCATTATATAAAGTTACAGATTCAATATAATGATCAAAATCATCTGGATGAGTATATTCGTTACCCATTTTTACAGTTACTTCAAAAGGTTCACCTTTTTTTGCAGTTGCTGCACAGTGAATAAATGGACTGTGTCTATCAATTAAATCCTTTTTTGCTTCTCTTTCAACAGTATCAATATCAACATATTTGTTAATTTTTGGCATAGTAATCTCCTAATTAAATTTTTAAAAGCCAATTATACAATAATTTATCTAAAATAAAAAGGATATCTTTTATCCCCTTTATAAAATTATCCAGAAATATAAAATACTGTATATGTTTTTTTGTTCATCTTTGATATAATAAAGAATGAATAAAGAAGAATATTTTATAAAACAATTTTCAAATAATAAAATTATTGGCGATGATGGCGCTTTTATTGATGGTTTTGTTTACTCAATGGATGCTTTTTTTGAAAATGTACATTTTAAAAAAGAGTGGATGAGTTTAAAACAAATCGCTTACAAATCAATGATTGTAAATATTTCAGATGCAATTGTAATGAACGCAGTTCCTTTATATGCACTTTTAAGTGTAGCAATTCCAAAATCATATACAAATGATGATTTAAAAGAGTTAGCAAAGGGATTTAAAAAAGCAGCTAAGAAGTTTGATATTCAAATTATTGGTGGAGATACAATCTCAAATGAAAAACTTGATATTTCAATAACTATAATTTCAAAAACATCAAATCCAGTTTTAAGAAGTGGAATTAAAAAAAATGATTTACTTTGTTACACTGGAATTTTAGGCTCTTGTAAAGAGGATTTACAAAAACTTTTTGAAAATAAAGAAATTTCAAAAAAATCAAAATTTATAAAACCAAAATTAAATCCGTACTTTTTTTATGAAATTGCACCATATATTACAGCTTCAATGGATATTTCAGATGGATTATTTTTTGAATTGGAAAAATTATCAAAAGCGAGTTCTGTGGGATTTGAGTTTTTTAATGAAATTGATGAAAGTATTGGAAGTTCTGGGGAAGAATATGAGGTTTTATTTTCTTTTGATGAGAAGAATTTAGAAAAAATAAATAAAATAGCTTTAAAACATAAAGTAGATTTAAATATATTTGCAAAAGCTGTAAAAGGTAAATATAGAACTACTTGTAAAAATCATCATTTTTAAAATATAAATAAAACAAGGAAAAATATTGGAACAATTACAAAGATATTTAAATCATTCAAAAATTGATGTGTTATTTAAACAAAACAAAGATGACTTCGTGGTTACAGAAATCCCACTTTATGAATTTTCAGGTGAGGGTGAGCATCTAGTTTTAAAAATTAGAAAAAAAGATTTAGCAACTTGGGATGCAATAGAAATACTTGCAAAATATTTAAATTGTAGTTCAAGAGAGTTTGGATATGCAGGTCTAAAAGATAAAAATGCACTAACTGTTCAATCAATATCTGTTCATAGAAAATATGAAGAGGTTTTAAAATCTTTCCAACATGAAAATCTAAAAATACTTGAAACAACATATCATAATAACAAAATAAAAGTTGGTCACTTAAAAGGTAATAAATTTTTTATTAGACTAAAAAGAGTGGGAGCAATTGAAAAAAGAAAAATTGAAGAAGCTTTAGGTTCGATCGTAACTCATGGAATTCCTAACTATTTTGGTTTTCAAAGGTTTGGAATTGAGGGTGACAACTACAAAAAAGGTAAAGATATTATTGATGGAAAACTAAAAGAGAAAAGAAGAAATTTAAAACAAATGTATATCAATGCATATCAAAGTTATCTTTTTAACTCTTGGCTTTCAAAAAGAATTGAAATATCAAAATTAGTTGATGCTTTTGAGCCAAAAGAGATTTATCAAAGATTAAATTTACCTCTTGATGTAGTAAAACAGATGAAAAAACAAAAACATCCTTTTAAACTAATAACTGGAGATCTACTTTCTCATTATCCATTTGGAAAAATTTTTACAATTGAAAATTTAGAAGAAGAATCTCAAAAATTTAATGAAAGAGATAGAGTTCCGACAGGACTTTTAAGTGGAAAAAGAGTTAAAAACTCTGAAGGCTTAGCTTATGAAATAGAAAAAGAGTATGAAGAAAATACAGGTGAAGATGGTGCAAGAAGATTTGCATGGGTTTTTCCTGAAGATATATCAAGTAATTATAAAGAAGATAAAAACTGGTTTGAAGTACAATTTTTCTTACCAAAAGGATCATACGCAACTGAAGTAATTGCAGAAATAATACATTAATAATTAAATAAATATAAAATATATTAAGTTAGAATAAGTTAAACTCTTTAAAAGTAACTAAAAAATAAAGGAAGTTTTATGTCATACGAAGAATTAATTGCGCAATTATGTGAAGTTATAAAAGAATCAGAGATGAATGCTCAATTAATTTATGATAATATCGAATCAATTGAAGAAATTATAAGTGATTCAGAACTACCTTTACATAAAAAAGATAAAGCTATAAATAAAATTTCTGATATTTTTGGTTTATTACAACATCATGATTTACATAGACAAAAAATCGAAAGAGTTGTGAATTTTGTTTGTGAAAAAAATGATATAGATAAAAGCCAATATAATCTAGCTCCTAGTGCTAAAAACATTGATTCATGTGAGGAAACTCTTTCGGATGATGAATTAGAAGCTTTGATTAAACAAATGCAAGCTTAAGATGAAGAGGATAAGAGAAATCTTCTTTTATCCTCTTTTATTTTAACTTCTTTTATTTACTTTAATATTATTAAGATTTGTAAAAATTTTAAAAGTATCAATTTCTATTTCTTTTGCTTTTTTATTTAAAGTTTCATTTGCTTCTTTATTTGAGTTTGCATCTACTAAATCTTGCAGGTTACTATGGAATTTTTTATTTAATTTGTCTATATTACTCAGTATTTCCACATCAACTCTTTTATCTGAATTTACATAATTTTCGCACCATTGTTTTAAACTTTGATTTTCTTCAATTTTAAATGATTTATAATTACCCAATTTTGCGTACGCTTTATCTTTTGTATTTAGTAATTCTACTTTTAATAAAGCTATATCATATACTAAATCTACATCAGCAACCTTATCTAAAGAGTCTTGTAAAAACGAAGCTTTTGCAGCGGCTGTTACTAATGAGTTTGACATATTAGCAATATTTTCAGCCATAGTAGAAATTTGATCTGCAACTTGTGCATTTTTTTGAGTTGCTTGGTCTAATAAATTAATAGCATCATTAATTTGAACTATTCCTTTTTCTTGTTCTTTTGAGGCACTTGCAACTTCATTTATTGTTAAGATTGTATTTGAAATATTTTCATTTAGTTCTTTATATCCTTCAATCATATTATCAGAGATACTTTTACCTTCTTTAGCTTTTCTACTAGCTAATTCAACAATATTTTTAATTTCTTTAGCTGCATCGGCACTTCTATTTGCAAGATTTCTCACTTCAGCTGCAACAACAGCGAATCCTTTTCCAGCTTCTCCCGCAGTTGCTGCTTCAACGGCTGCATTTAATGAAAGAATATTTGTTTGGAATGCTATTTGATCAATAACTTCAATAGCTTCATTTATAGAGCTTACTTCTTTGTTTATTTCATCCATAGAATTAGCTGTTTGATTTGCTAAATCTTGTCCATTTTTTGCAGATGTAGTAACATTTTGTGCAAGTTGTGACATTTTATTTGTTGCTAGGGTATTTGCTTGAATAGTTGATGTTATTTCTTCTAAAGCAGCAGCTGTTTCTTCTAAAGATGCAGCTTGTTGATTTGAAGAAGCAGAAAGATTATTTGATGCACTTGAAAGTGTTTGTGTATTTTCGTTTAGTGCATTTCCAGTGTTCATAACCATTGCTAAAATTTCAGAAGTATTATTTCCCACAAGTTTAATACCAGCTGTTAATGAACCTAAGTTTCCATAAATTCCATCATCATTAATTTTATAATCAAATTTTGATTCAGAGTAATATCTTAGTGTTTCATTTATTTTATCTACAGTATTTTTTGTACTTAAAATCATAGAATTTAATCTATTTTTTAAATCTTCAACGTGAGGATTAGATGCAGTTCCTTCAACTTTATAAACAAAAAATCCATTTGCAGTTTTTTCTAAAACATCACTTGCTTCTTCGATTACTCTTTCATCTTGTTTTAATCCAGCTCTTACTTTGTCCATATAAGCATTGAATAAAGTAGCAACTTCTCCTATTTCATCTTTTGATTCAATAGCTAAAGAGATATTTGTATCATTTGAATGTAATAAATTTTCGAATCCATTTTTTAATTTTTCAATTGGATTTGTAGCCTTTCTTACAATAACAAGAATTAAACCAATAGTTATAAAAGCTAATATTATAGATATAATTGAAATTTCTGTAACTAAACTTCTTATTTGAGTGTCGGCTTCAGCAAGTGAAAAAGTCAAATCCATTACTCCAATTACATCACCTTCATTTTGATTACCATGACACATTAAGCACTCTGCTGTTGCAATCATTGGTTTTATCATTCTAATATTATGACCTGTTTCATTGTTTGTTTGTAAAAGTAAAGGTTGTTTTGAATCAAAGGTATTAAGAACTTCTTTATCTGTTGTATATGGAATATTTGAAGGATACAATTCCATTAAAGGCTTTCCTTTTGCAACAGTTAAATCTTTAACACCTTTTATATGTCTAGCATCTTCTTCTGCTTTTGCTATTTGTACAGGGTCTCCAGTATTCATAGCATTTCTTAGACTTTGAAACATTGCAGAGTTTAACATTTCAAGATTGTCTTTTGTTTTTTCAATAGAATCTTTGGTCACTTTTTCTGTAGTGAAATATACAACTGTAATACTACTTAGCGACATTAAAATAAATAGAGCAAAAATTATCTTATTGCTTATTTTTTTTGTTATTAATTCAAGCATGACACCAGCCTTTTTGTTTAAGTGTATTTATTATATAATGAACTTCATTTATTAAATATTAATTAAATATTAAATTCAGGATTTTATTACATAAAGAGTTAGAATAATGATAGTCGGGCTTATAGGTAAAATAATAAAAAAAGAACCAACGTTATTAAATGTAAATGTAAGTGGAATAATTTATGAGATTTTTGTTTCTCTAAACTGTAGTTCAAAAATTATTTCCGATGATGTTAAACTAGAAATTACTCATATAATTAGAGAAGATGCTCAATCTTTATATGGTTTTTTAGATGTAAATGAGAAAAAACTTTTTGATACAGTAATTAAAATAAATGGAGTGGGTCCAAAAGTCGCCCTTGCCATTTGTTCAACTTTTACACCAACATCTTTTGCACAAATTGTAAGTGAGAATGATGTTACTATGTTAAAAAGAGTTCCAGGGCTTGGACCAAAAGGTGCAAGTAGAATATTAGTGGAACTTTCAGGATTTATTGTTGATTCCCATGATGAAAGTGATAATTCAGCACTTTCTGCGTCATTTGAAGCAGCACTTGCTTTAGAATCGTTAGGATTTAAAAAAGATTTAGTTTCTAAAATATTAAAAACTTGTGTGAGTGGAAACACAAGTGATTTAGTAAAAGAAGCATTAAAAAAATTACAAAAATAAAAAAAATATATTTATAAAAAAGGAATTTGATGAAGATAGCTATAGTTTTTGGTGGAATAAGTTTTGAACATGAAATCTCAATAGTAAGTTCAATTGCTATGAAAGATGTATTAAATAATGACGAATTAATTTATTTATTTTTAGATGCATCGCGAGATTTATATCTTATTCCAACTAATATTATTAAATCAAAACTGTTTAGTTCAGGTGAATACAAAAAGTTTGACAAAGTTTATTTCCAAAAAGGTGGATTTTACAAAAAAGGTGGACTTTTTTCAAAAGAGCAAACCATACCTTATGATGTTGTTTTAAATCTTTCTCATGGTGGAGATGGAGAAGATGGAATTTTATCTTCTGTTTTAGATTTTTACAATATTCCATTTATTGCTCCAAGAACTGAAGCTTGTGTAGTTAGTTCAAATAAATTTTTAACAAAAGGTTATGCTTCAAGTGTTGGAGTTAATACTTTAGATTATAAATATTTTACAAAAGGGCAAAAAGTTACTGTTGATTCATTTCCAGTTATTTTAAAACCTGTAAAACTTGGAAGTTCAATTGGTGTTTCAATTGTTAAAAATCAAGAAGAGTTAGAATATGCACTTGATGTGGCTTTTGAATTTGATAATGCAATTATAATTGAGCCATTTATAAGTGGAGTAAAAGAATACAACTTAGCGGGAACAAAAGTAAATGGAGAGTTTAGATTTTCTATTATTGAAGAGCCACAAAAAGCTGAATTTTTAGATTTTGATAAAAAATATTTAGATTTTTCAAGAACTTCAAAAGCTTTAGAAGTTGATTTAGGAGAAAAATTAAATGAAGAGATAAAAGAGTCATTTAGAAGACTTTATAATACTTTATTTGAAGGTTCAATCATTAGATGTGATTTTTTTGTTGTAAATGACACAGTTTATTTAAATGAAATAAACTCAATTCCTGGATCTATGGCAAATTATCTATTCCAAGATTTTGCAACTTTATTTAATGATGTTGCAAATAACCTTCCAAGAAAAAAAAATATTCCAATAACTTATGAATATGTGAATAAAATACAAGCGACTAAAGGAAAATAAGTTTTGGCTTCAAAAAATCTGATTGTTGATAATAAAAGTTTTGATATTTCTTATGAAATAGTAAACCCAACAGCTAAAAAAGATATAATTTTTTTGCATGGTTGGGGTTCAAATAAAGATATTATGAAAAATGTTTTTTCACCTTATTTGAAAGATTTTAGACATATTTATATTGACTTACCAGGATTTGGGAAAAGTTTGAATAATTATGTATTAACAACACAAGATTATGCCAAAATTGTTGATGAATTTTTAAAGCTTTTAGATTCTTCAAAGGATATAATTGCAGGTCACTCTTATGGTGGAAAAGTTGCAGTTTTATTAAATCCAAAAAATTTAGTAATGTTAAGTAGTGCTGGAATTTTAGAAAAGAAACCTTTTGATGTAAAAGCAAAAATCTTTTTTGCAAAGGTTTTTAATGCTTTGGGATTAAGAGCTGTTACAAAAAGATTTAGAAGTAAAGATGTAAATACAATGAGTGAAAATATGTATGCAACTTTTAAAAATGTTGTAAATGAAGATTTTTCATCGTATTTTTCAAACTTTTCAAATAATGCTTTGGTTTTTTGGGGAGAAAAGGATACCGCTACTTCAATAGAATCTGGTAAAAAAATGGCATCATTACTAAAAAAATCGACATTTACATCTTATGATGGAGATCATTACTTCTTTGCAAAAAATGCAAAAAATATAAGTGAGAGAATTGAAAATGGAATACTTTAATATTATTACGCACATTATTTTAATAATGAGTTTAGGTTGGTATTTAATTACTAATCTTCAATGGTATAACTATAAATTAGAAAGAGTTATCCTAAAACATCATAAATGGCAATGGCATATTACATATTTCCTTTCTCCAATCGTTCTTTTTTATATTATTCCTGAACCTTATTATGCTATTTATTTTTACCTTATATATATGACAAGTTTTGTTTTATGGAATAAAAAATTAGATAAACAACTTGTTTTGACATCAAGGGTTAAAAGATTTTTAGCAATATTACTTTTTATAACATTTGCAATGACAGCTCTTTGTTTAGCAAGTCCTAATTGCACAAATATGTTTATTTTTATTCCATTGATTTTAGTTTATGTTATTTCAACAATTATGGAAAAGATATTTTTTATCTCTTTCAAACATAAAGCAAAACAAAGATTCCAAAGTATTGCAGGATTACGAACAGTTGCAATTACTGCTTCATTTGGAAAAACATCTATTAAAAACTATTTATATCATGTTTTAAAAAAGAAGTATAAAACATATAAAACTCCAAGAAGTGTAAATACTATTGGAGGAATAGTTCTTGATGTAAATAAAGATATTCCTCTTGATACACAAATATACATTGCAGAAGCAGGAGCTAGAGTAAAAGGTGATATTGAAGAAATCACAATGTTTTTAGAACCTGATATTTGTGTTATTGGAAGTGTTGGTGAACAACATATTGAATATTTTAAAACCCTAGACAATATAATTCACACAAAAATGGAAATTTTAAAATCTCCAAAAATGAAAATGGGATTTGTTCATGAATCGGTTCCTATTAAACCTTATTCAACTATTACAAAATATCCAAATAATTTACATATTACAAAAAGCAATTTAGATGGTATTTGGTTTGATGTTGAAGTTGCAGGAAATATAGAACATTTCCATGCTCCAATTTTAGGAAGTTTTAATGCAATAAATTTAACAGCAGTTATTTTAGTATCGCACTATTTAGGTATGAGTATAAATGAAATAAAAATGGCGCTTTGTACTCTTCCTCAAGTTGAACATAGACTTCAAAAAATAGAAGCAGGTGGAAAAATCATAATAGATGATTCTTTTAATGGAAATTTAACTGGAATGCTTGAAGCTGTAAGCATTTGTTCAACTCATACAGGAAGAAAAGTAATTATAACTCCAGGACTTGTTGAATCAACTGATGAAGCAAATATTTTATTAGCAAAAGAGATAAATAAGAATTTTGATTTTGTAATTTTAACAGGAAGTTTAAATACTCATTTATTTAGTGCAAATATCGATAAAGAGAAAGTATATGTTCTAAAAGATAAAGCATTAATGGAAGCAACTTTAGCAAAAACAACAAGATCTGGTGATTTGATTTTATTTGCAAATGATGCTCCAAATTTCATATAAAATTTAGGAAATAAAATGGAACATTTATATGCGCCATGGCGATATGATTATGTTAGTGAGGAAAAAATAGAGGGTTGTGTTTTTTGTCATATTTCAAAAAATATAGATGATAAAAAAATGCAAGTTGTATTTTGGGATGAATATTGTTATGTGGTTATGAATAAATTTCCATATAGTCCAGGTCATATGATGGTTGTTCCTTTTTTTCATACTTCAAATATTGAAGATTTACAAGATGATGTTTGGATGCAAATGAGCATTCGTGTGCGTCAAGGAGTAAAGCTTCTAAAAGAAGTTATGCCATGTGAAGGTGTAAATATTGGTATGAACTTAGGAAAGGCAGCAGGTGCAGGAATTGAACAACATGTACACTATCATATGCTTCCAAGATGGAATGGAGATACAAATTTTATAAGTACACTTGGTGGAACAAGAGTATATCCAGCTTCTTTTGATGAGATTTTTAAAAAACTAAAAGATAACGCACCAAAATATTTTATATAAATAATAATTTAATAATAGTAATAAAATAAATGTCGTGATGTAATAAACAGCTCAATTATTAATGATATTAATCAATATTTTTATTCAAAAGATAATTATACTAACTATGAACTTTTATCCTTGTTGTCAAAAATTTAATGTCAACCCTGCAATATACAACAGTTTAAAATACAAGATATAGTTAAAAAGAGTGGATTTAGGCCACTAACGCCAAATGATATGCTCTTAATTGGAAGAAATAAGAGTACAAAGAACTTAATCTACAAAATGGGCTTAGGAGGCTAGGAATGACATTTACACAAAGGGTAGTGTGATGTATTGTTTAAAATGTATGTATTCTCTAAAAGGTTTATTCTCAATTTTTAGCCCATATTATCGGCTTTTATTTCCTTATTCTAGTGCAGTTGTTAAAATGTTGTCAAACGAAGTGTAAAAATAGGCAGTTAAATTAATAAAAAAGTTACCATCTGAAACTTAAACCATCTCAGTTTTTTCAACCATTTTTATTGAACTTTTAGCTCCAAACTTATAAATATCTGAATTTAAAATTCCTTGATCTATTTCTATGTTTATCCCCTTAACAATCTGATTTCCTTTATCAATTATTCTAACTTCATTTTCATGTTCGAAAGATTTTCGTTTATGTAAAAAAGAATTAAATACATTAGTTGGATTAATAGTGTCTTTTTCAAAGTCAATATATCTTACTTTTCCTATCATAATATCATTAGGAAGTACATTTTTTAATTTACAATAAGTAGTTTCAATAGCAATTGATTCATTTGTTTTTGAATAAAGTTTCCACATGGCAGCTGATTCATATTCATTCATATGCCAACAATTTATATATGTAATTTGTTTAAATTGATTAAACAAATCTTTTCATTAAAATTATCTATGTTGTCGATAAAGTCACTTTTGTTCGCATTTAGAATTGTTTCTTCAAAATTATCTTCAAAGGTATTTGCATTAGATAAATAAATACTTTTATTTAATAACATTGATACAAATTTTATAAAATCCATATATCTCCATAATTTAACATTATCGTTTTCTGGTTGATTATTTACAAATGATGGATGAGAAGTATTTGCAGCCAATTAATTTCCTTTTTAATATAATTCTTTATGCAAAACTATAACGAAATACTAGAAAAAATAAAAGATATATTCTCTCAAGAGTTAGGTAATAAAAAGATACTTGATAAAAATATTGCAGCAGCACTTGAAATAAACTACGATAACTTCAGAAAACAAAAAGCTAGAAATAAAATCCCATACTATGAAATAATGAGTTTCCTAGCAAGAAGAAACATATCTATTAATTGGTTCTTCTTTAATCAACTCCCTGAGAGCTTAATAGAAAATACATCTAACTACATTATATTAAAGTATCAAAAAAATATTATTGGCTCAGCTGGAGCTGGAGCAATTAACTATTCAATAAATAGTGAGCCACTTATAATAGATAAACAACTCTTGAATTATATAAATAGCAGCTACAAATATACAGAGATAATTAAAGTATTTGGTGAGAGTATGAATCCTCTTATTAAAGATAATAGTTTGATATTTATAGATACTTCAATCAAAGATATAAAAGATAAACATACATATGTAGTAAATATAAATGGTGAAATATTTATCAAACAAATTATCATTAAAAAAGATTACTACTATTTAAAGAGCATTAACTTAGATTATGAAGATATAAAAGTAAAAGATTTAGTTGTAATAGGTAAAGTAACAGGAGTGTTTAATAAGATTTAATTTGCTTGTGAAATGTAGGTAAAATAGCATTAAAACCTATGTTTTTTATGTGTACATACATTTCATAAGCAAAATACATACATTTTAAAAGCGGTTTTACAACTTTTCTCTAGATTTTATCAAGAATAAGAATAACTTTTATCCTTAAATAGAACTTATTTAACTTCATAAACTATCAATACAGTCCTTTATAAAAGGAAATAAAATTATGAATTTTTTCTACAAAGCCCCATAATACTTGACATTTAACTACTATTAAGTTATAATCCGCGTCCACTAAATGTGGTTAGGGTGCATTTATGCGCATCTAACGAGTTCTTTAAAGGAAAAAAATGGAAAAGATTAGATTAAAGCTTAAAGCTTATGATCATAGAGTTTTAGACAGAAGTGTTGCTTCAATTGTTGAAGCCGTTAAAAGAACTGGTGCTGATTTAAGAGGTCCTATTCCTCTTCCTACAAAAATCAGAAGATATACAGTTATTAAAGGTCCTCACGTAAATAAGGATTCTAGAGAGCAATTTGAAATCAGAGTTCATTCAAGAATTATTGATATTATAGCTGCAACTCCAGATACTGTAGATTCGTTAATGAAACTTGACTTAGCTCCTGAAGTTGATGTTGAAGTTAGATCTATGGGTCAAGAATAAGAAGAAAGGGTAATATAGATGGAATTTATAGTTCAAAAAATCGGTATGAGTAGAACAGTTTCTGTTCCTAGTACTCCTGTTACACTTTTAAAAGTTCTTGATACTAAAGTGTGTGAAGTGACTGACGGTGTAGCAATTGTATCGTATAGCAATGGTAAAAAAATTAACAAAGCTATCGAAGGTATACAAAAAAAATATAACTTATCTAAAGAGTTTAACAGATTTGCAACAATGAATGTAGCAAACGCTGAAGCTGGTGATTTAGATGTTTCTGGATTAAGTGAAGCGCAAACGTTAAAAACAACTTTTAAAACAAAAGGTAGAGGGTTTACTGGAGCTGTTAAAAGATGGAATTTTGCGGGTGGTAGAGCATCTCATGGTCACAGAATGGGTAGAAGAGTTGGTTCAATCGGTAACTGCGAATGGCCAGGTAGAGTTCAGCCAGGTAAAAAAATGCCAGGGCAATACGGAAATACAAATGTATCTGTGAAAAATGATGTTATTTCATTTGACGCTGAAACTGGAATTTTAGTTCTTAAAGGTTCAGTATCTGGTCCAAACGGAGCATTAGGAAAAGTAAAGGTTGCTAAATGAGCAAAGCAATAGTATTAAACGAAAAATTTGAAAATAATGGTGAAGTAGTTTTACCAGCAAGTTATGATGAGATTAACAAACATAATTTATATTTATATGTTAAATCTTATTTAGCGGCATTAAGATCAAATACAGCGAGAGCTAAAACAAGAGCAGAAGTAAGCGGTGGTGGTAAAAAACCTAAAGCTCAAAAAGGTTCTGGTGCAGCTAGATGGGGATCAAAAAGATCACCTTTATTCGTTGGTGGGGGACAAGCATTTGGACCTACTAAAAGAAACTATAACCAAAAAGTTAACAAAAAACAAAAAGCATTAGCATTAAAATATGCTATTAATGCTCAAGCAAATAATAGTACTTTATTTGTTGTTGATTCTATCAAAATTGAATCAGGAAAAACTAAAGAAGCAGTTGCAGTTTTAAGTAAAATAAACAAAAGAGATACATTAATTGTATGTGATACAATTGATGAGAAAACTTATTTAGCGTTTAGAAACATTAAAAACTGTTATATGGTTGAAAAGCAAGAAGTTAACGCTTATTTAATTGCTGCATACCACTCAGTACTTATTGAAAAATCAGTACTTGATGCATTAACAAAAGAGGCTTAAGATGGCAGATATTACAGATATTAAAGCAATATTATATACAGAAAAAACAATTGAGCTTCAAGAAAATGGTGTAATCGTTGTTCAAACTAGTCCAAGAATGACTAAAAACGGTTTAAAAGAAGTATTTAAAGAATATTTTGGAGTAACTCCTTCAAAAGTAAATTCTTTAAGACAAAATGGTAAAGTAAAAAGATTTAAAGGGAAAATAGGTAAAAGACCTGATTTCAAAAAATTCTATGTAACATTACCAGAGGGCGCAGCAATTGCGAACCTTTCAGCTTAAGGGGATTATAGATGGCAATTAAAAAATTTAGACCAATAACTCCTGCAAGAAGATTTATGTCTGTTATGGATACTTCAGATATTACTTCTAAACCAACTGTAAAATCTTTACTTGTAAGAGTAAAAGCAGCAGCTGGTAGAAATAATAACGGTAGAATTACATCTAGACACAAAGAAGCAGGTGCTAAAAAATTATATAGAATTATTGATTTCAAAAGAGATAAATTCGGTGTTGAAGGTACAATTTCAACTGTTGAATACGATCCATATAGAAACTGTAGAATTTGTTTAGTTACTTACCTAGACGGTGATAAAAGATATATCATTCAACCATCTGGATTAAAAGTTGGAGATAAAGTACAAGCTGCTGAATCTGGACTTGATATCTTACCTGGTAATGCAATGAGATTATTGAGTATTCCTGTTGGAACAATGGTACATAATATTGAGATGAAACCAGGAAAAGGTGGACAAATCGCTAGATCTGCTGGTGGATATGCTCAAATTATGGGTAGAGAAGACAAATATGTTATCATGAGATTACCATCTGGTGAAATGAGAAAAATTCTTGGTGTTTGTATAGCTACAATTGGTGTAGTTGGAAACGAAGATTTCTCAAATATGGTAATTGGTAAAGCGGGTAGAAGTAGACACCTTGGTATTAGACCTCAAACTAGAGGTTCAGCAATGAATCCTATTGATCACCCTCATGGTGGTGGTGAAGGTAAAACTAACTCTGGTAGACATCCTGTTACTCCATGGGGTATGCCAACTAAAGGTTATAAAACTAGAAAGAAAAAAGCTAGTGATAAACTAATCATTTCAAAAAGAAAGAAGTAAGGGTTTAAGATGGCAAGATCGATAAAAAAAGGTCCATTCGTAGACGCACACCTAATGAAGAAAGTTATCAAAGCTAATGAAGCTAATGATAAAAAACCAATTAAAACTTGGTCAAGAAGATCTACTGTATTACCAGATATGATCGGATTAACTTTCAATGTGCATAATGGAAGAAACTTCGTTCCAGTTAACGTTACTGAGAACCATGTTGGATATAAATTAGGTGAATTCGCACCAACTAGAACATTTAAGGGCCATAAAGGTTCTGTTCAAAGAAAGGCATAAGAATGGCTAAAGCAATATTAAAATTTATTAGACTTTCTCCAATTAAAGCTAGATTAATTGCAAGAGAAGTTCAAGGAATGAATGCAGAGTATGCAATCGCATCTTTACAATTTACTCCAAATAAAGCTGCTGGAATTATTTCTAAAGTTATAGCTTCTGCTGTAGCTAATGCAGGTTTAGATCCAGTTGATGCAGTTGTTGTATCTGCAAGAGTTGATAAAGGTCCAGTTCTTAAAAGATTTACTCCAAGAGCAAGAGGTTCTGCTTCACCAAAGCATAAACCAACTGCACATATTATGATTGAAGTAGCTGCTGCGACTAAAGGAGATAAGTAATGGGTCAAAAAGTTAATCCAATAGGTTTAAGATTAGGTATTAATAGAAATTGGGAATCAAGATGGTTTCCTAAATTTGAAACAATGCCAGCAAACGTTGCAGAAGATGACAAAATCAGAAAGTATGTTAAAAAAGAATTATACTATGCTGGAATTGCTCAAACTATCGTAGAAAGAACTGCAAAAAAAGTAAGAGTTACAGTAGTTGCTGCACGTCCAGGTATCATTATTGGTAAAAAAGGTGCAGATGTTGAAAAACTAAAAGATGCACTTTCTAAGTTAGTTGGTAAAGAAATCGCTGTTAATATTAAAGAAGAGAGAAAACCTCAAACTTCTGCTCAATTATCTGCTGAAAATGTTGCTCAACAATTAGAAAGAAGAGTTGCATTCAGAAGAGCTATGAAAAGAGTTATGCAAAACGCTTTAAAAGGTGGAGCAAAAGGTATTAAAGTATCTGTTTCTGGTAGACTTGGTGGAGCTGAAATGGCTAGAACTGAATGGTATTTAGAAGGAAGAGTTCCTTTACATACTTTAAGAGCTAGAATTGATTATGGTTTTGCTGAAGGTCATACAACTTATGGTTGTATTGGTATCAAAGTTTGGATTTTTAAAGGTGAAGTATTAGCAAAAGGTATTCCAACTGAAAAAGCTGAAGACACTTCTTCTAAACCTAAAAGAAGACCAACTAAGAAAAGAGGTAAATAATTATGTTAATGCCTAAAAGAACGAAATTTAGAAAAATGATGAAAGGCCGAAATAGAGGTATGGCTCATAGAGGAAACTCTTTAGCATACGGAGATATCGGTATTAAAGCTGTAGAACACGGTAGAATTGATTCAAGACAAATCGAAGCATCAAGAATTGCGATGACTAGAAAAGTTAAGAGACAAGCAAAAGTTTGGATTATGGTATTCCCTGATAAACCACTTACTGCTAAACCATTAGAAACAAGAATGGGAAAAGGTAAGGGTTCTGTTGATAAATGGGTTATGAACATTAAGCCTGGAAGAATTTGTTTTGAAATGGCTGGAGTATCTGATGAATTAGCTAGAGAAGCTTTAACTTTAGCAATGCACAAGCTACCATTTAAAACTAAAATTGTAACAAGAGATAGCGAAAATGAACTATACTGATTTAAAAGACAAAAACTTGAATGAACTTCAAGTATTATTAAAAGAGAAAAAGGTGCTTCTTTTTGAATTAAAAGCTAAGCTAAAAACAATGCAGTTAACGAATACGTCTGAATTAAGAGTTGCTAAAAAAGACATCGCTAAAATTCAAACAGCTATGACTGCTGCAAAAGCTAACTAAGGATCTAAGTATGACACATAAAAGAGAGATTCAAGGTGTAGTGGTAAAAAGATCAGGTGATAAAACTGCTTCTGTATTAGTTACAAGATCAGTTATGCATCCAAAATATCACAAAACTGTAAAAAGATTTAAAAAATACTTAATTCATGACGAAAGAAATGAATTAAACGTTGGAGATAGTGTTATCGCTGTTGAGTGTAGACCATTGTCAAAAACTAAATCTTTTAGATTAAAGACAATTGTAGCTACAGGAGTTAAATAATGATTCAAAGTTTTACAAGATTAAACGTAGCTGACAACACAGGTGCTAAAGAGATTATGTGTATCAAAGTTTTAGGTGGTTCTAAAAGAAGATACGCAACTGTTGGTGATGTTATTGTTGCTTCAGTTAAAAAAGCTCTACCAACTGGTAAGATCAAAAAAGGTCAAGTTGTTAAAGCAGTAGTTGTTAGAACTCATAAAGAAGTTCAAAGAGAAAATGGTTCATTAATTAGATTTGACGACAACGCAGCGGTTATTCTTGATGCAAAAAGAGAACCTGTTGGAACAAGAATCTTTGGACCAGTTGCTAGAGAAGTTAGATATTCAGGTTTCATGAAAATCGTTTCACTTGCACCGGAGGTATTATAATATGGCAATTAAATTAAAAATCAAAAAAGGTGATACTGTAAAAATTATCGCTGGAGATGACAAAGGTAAAACTGGAGAAGTTTTAAGAGTATTACCTTCAAAAAATAAAGTAATCGTTAAAGATTGTAAAGTTGCTAAAAAAACTGTTAAACCTGATCAAGAAAAAAACCCTGAGGGTGGATTCATTAACAAAGAAATGCCAATTGACATTTCAAATGTAGCAAAAGTAGAAGGTGAGTAAGATGGCAGCAAGATTATTTGAAAAATATAAATCAGAAATCAAACCAGTATTAGAATCAGAATTTGTAAAAAATAAAACTTTAACTGCAAAAGTAGAAAAAGTTGTTATTTCTGTGGGTGCTGGTGAAGCGATGAAAGATTCTAAATTAATCCAAAATATTGAAGATACAATTTCTTTAATTGCTGGTCAAAGAGCTGTTAAAGTTATTGCTAAAAAATCAGTAGCTGGTTTTAAAGTTAGAGAAGGTATGCCAGTTGGTGTAAAAGTTACTTTAAGAGGTGAACAAATGTATCATTTCTTAGATAAATTATGTAACGTTGCATTACCAAGAGTTAAAGACTTTAGAGGTCTTAACAAAAATGGTTTTGATGGTAGAGGAAACTTCAACTTTGGATTAGATGAGCAATTAATGTTCCCAGAAGTTGTATATGATAACATTATTAAAACACACGGTATGAATATTTCAATTACTACAAGTTCTACAGATGATGCAGAAGCATTTAGATTATTAGAATTAGTAGGAATTCCATTTACAAAAGGAAGAGCGTAATGGCAAAGAAATCAATGATTGCTAAACAACAAAGAACACCTAAGTTTGCAGTACGTGCATACACAAGATGTTCTGTTTGTGGAAGACCTCATTCTGTATATAAAGATTTTGGTTTATGTAGAATTTGTTTAAGAAAAATGGCTAACGAAGGTTTATTACCTGGTGTTAGAAAAGCTAGTTGGTAGGAGAATTTAAGCTATGATGAATGATATAATCGCAGATGCTTTAACAAGAATTAGAAATGCTGCAATGAGAAAATTAGAAGTTGCAACATTATTACACTCAAATACTGTAGTAGGTGTTTTAAACGTTTTATTACAAAAAGAGTATATTACTGGATTCAAAGTTATCGATGGACAAAACAATAAGAAAACAATTCAAGTTGAATTGAAATATGATGATAATGAGAAATCAGTAATCAACGAAATTAAAAGAGTTTCTAAACCAGGAAGAAGAGTTTATAAAAACGCTTCTGAAATTAAAAACTTCAAAAATGGATACGGTACAATTATCGTTTCAACTAACAAAGGTGTAATTGCTAATGATGAAGCACATGCAGCTAATGTTGGTGGCGAATTACTTTGTACTGTATGGTAGGAGAGAGTAATGTCTAGAATTGGAAAAAAACCTATCGCAATCCCAGCTGGGATTGAAGTAACAGCTAATGGTTCTTTAATTAGTGTTAAAAAAGGAAACAACATTTCTACTGTGGAAACACATGGAAGAGTTGGTATTGAAATTGCTGATGGACAAATTGTTTTAACTAGAAATGGTGAAACAAAAGAGTCTTCTGCATTTTGGGGAACTTATAGAGCTTTAACTGCTAATGCTATAAATGGTCTTGCTACAGGATTTACAAAATCTTTAGAGATAAATGGTGTTGGTTATAGAGCTGCTGTAAAAGGTGAAGTTTTAGAACTACAATTAGGTTATTCTCACCCAATTAACTATGAAATCCCAGCGGGATTAGAAGTTACTGTTGAAAAAAACATAATTAACGTAAAAGGTGCTGACAAACAACAAGTTGGTCAAGCTGCTGCAATTATTAGAGGCTATAGAAAACCAGAACCGTACAAAGGTAAAGGTGTTAAATATACTGATGAGAAAATCATCAGAAAAGCCGGAAAAACTTCTAAGAAGTAAGGTGTAACTATGAGTAGAATTAAAGATTTAGCTAAAAAAAATGCGTTAAGAATCAAAAGAAAAAAAAGAGTTAGAGGTTCAATTTTTGGTACAGCTGAAAAGCCAAGAGTATCAATTTTCAAGTCTAACAAATATGTTAGTGCACAAGCTATTAATGATGTTGAAGGTGTAACTTTGGCAGCTGTTAGCTCTCAAGCTATGGGTTTAAGCATTAATAAAGTAAATGCAGTAAAAGTAGCAGCACAACTTGCTGAAAATTTAAAAGCTGCTGGAATTGAAACAGTAGTTTATGACAGAAACGGTTATCTTTATCATGGTGTAGTTGCAGCTTTTGCAGATGCATTAAGAGATAACGGTATCAAATTATAAGGGTTAATGATGGCAGCAGTTAATAGAGAAGATTTTCAAGAAGCAATCGTTAAAATCGGAAGAGTAACAAAAGTTGTAAAGGGTGGTAGAAGATTCAGATTTACAGCTTTAGTTGTTGTTGGTGATAAAAACGGTACAGTAGGATTTGGAACAGGTAAAGCTAAAGAGGTTCCTGATGCAATTAAAAAAGCGTTAGATGATGCATTCAAAAGCTTAGTTACTGTTTCTATTAAAGGAACTACAATAGCACATGATATTGAACATAAATATAATGCAAGTAAAATATTATTAAAACCAGCATCTGAAGGTACTGGGCTAATCGCTGGAGGAGCTGCAAGACCTGTTCTTGAGCTTTCAGGGGTTAAAGATATTATTGCAAAATCTTTAGGTTCTAATAATCCAAACAACCTTGTACAAGCTACTGTTGAAGCATTAGCTAGAATTAAAGGATAGAACAATGGAATTAAATAACTTACAACCAGCAGCTGGTAGTACTAAAAATACTAAAAGAATTGGTAGAGGTCAAGGAAGCGGTACAGGTAAAACTGCAGGAAAAGGTAATAAAGGTCAAAAAGCTAGATCTGGTTATAAAATGAAAAGAGGATTTGAAGGTGGTCAACAACCACTTTACAAAAGACTTCCTAAAGTTGGATTCTTTTCAAGAGTAGCTAAACCTTATTCTATTAATGTAGATAAAGTATCTCAAATTGCAACACTTGAAGAAATTACATTAGATTCTATCAAATCTGTGTATAAATTATCAAGATCAGTTGAAAAAGTTAAATTAATTGGATCAACTGCGAAAGATTTAGTAGCTAAGATTAAAGACGAAAATATTACAACTACTGGAAAATAGCCATGAGTAAAGATCTAATAAATAAGATTCTTATTACATTAGGCTTTATTTTCCTTTACAGGTTATTGGCATACGTGCCAGTACCTGGAGTTAATTTAGACGTAGTTAAAGAATTTTTCGACTCAAATGCAAATAATGCACTAGGTCTTGTTAATATGTTTAGTGGAAATGCAGTTGAAAGATTGTCTATTATTTCACTAGGAATTATGCCTTACATTACTGCTTCTATTATTATGGAACTTCTAGCAGCAACTTTCCCAGCACTTGGTAAAATGAAAAAAGAGAGAGATGGGATGCAAAAATATATGCAAATCATCAGATATACAACAATTGTTATTACATTAATTCAATCTATTGGTGTTTCAGTTGGTCTTAATTCATTAACAGGTCATAGCGGTCAAGGTGCTATTTCAATCGATATGAATACATTTATTGCAGTTTCTGCAATTTCAATGTTAACTGGTACTATGCTTTTAATGTGGATTGGTGAACAAATCACACAAAAAGGTATTGGAAATGGTATTTCATTAATTATTTTTGCTGGTATTGTTTCTGCAATTCCGCATGCAATTAGTGGAACTATTGAATTAGTTAATAATGGACAAATGAATTTCTTAGTTGTAATTGCTATTTTAATTATTGTAATTGCTACTGTTGGAGCGATTATTTATGTTGAATTAGGTGAAAGAAGAGTGCCTGTATCATATTCTAGAAAAGTAATGATGCAAAATCAGAAAAAAAGAGTTATGAATTATATTCCTATTAAAGTGAATTTAAGTGGAGTTATTCCAGCAATTTTTGCAAGTGCTATTTTGATGTTTCCAGCAACTGTGTTGCAAGGGTCACAAAATAAATATTTAATAATGATTGCTGATTATTTAAGTCCACACTCATATACTTTTAATGTATTTATGTTCTTATTTGTAGTTTTCTTTGCATTCTTTTATGCATCAATTACATTTAATGCAAAAGATATTTCAGAAAACTTAAAAAAACAAGGTGGATTTATTCCAGGGGTAAGACCAGGAGCAAGTACAGCTGAATTTTTAAATGAAGTAGCAAGTAGATTAACTTTCTGGGGAGCTATTTATATGGGATTAATTTCAACTCTTCCTTGGCTTATTGTAAAAGCTATGGGTGTACCTTTCTATTTTGGAGGGGTTGCAGTACTAATTGTTGTACAAGTTGCAATTGATACTATGAGAAAAATTGAAGCTCAACAGTATATGAATAAATATCAAACATTAAGTGCGGTTGGATTATAAAAATGGCAATCCCATTAAGAAAACCAAATGAAATAGAAAAACTTCGAAATGCAAATATTGTAGTATCAAAAACATTAAACTTTTTAAGTAAATCAGTTAAAGCTGGTATGACTTTAAAAGAAGTTGATACAATGGGGGAAAAGTTTCTAAGAGATTTAGGAGCTAGACCTTCATTTAAAGGCTTATATGGTTTCCCTGCTGCTATTTGTACTTCATTAAATGAAGTAATTATCCATGGAATTCCAACTGATATTGTTTTAAAAGAAGGTGATATCTTAGGCATTGATATTGGTACTGAAATTGATGGTTGGTATGGTGATTCTGCTATTACTATGCCTATTGGAAAAGTTTCAAAAGAAGATGAAGAATTGATTGCTTGTTCAAAAGATGCTTTATATTATGCTATTGATATTATCCAAGAAGGTATGAGATTTAAAGAATTATCTAAAGCTATCGAAGATTTTATTGTATCAAGAGGTTATCAACCACTAGTTAGATTTTGTGGACATGGTATCGGAAGAAAACCACATGAAGAGCCAGAAATTCCTAATTACTTAGAAAATGGAAATGCAAAATCTGGTCCAAAAATCAAAAATGGAATGGTATTTTGTATAGAGCCAATGATTTGTTCTAAAAACAGAAACCCTGTTATTTTAGAAAATGGTTGGGACGTTGTGTCTGCTGATGGGCTAAGAGGTAGTCATTACGAACACACAGTTGCTGTTATTAATGGTAAAGCAGTTATTTTAAGTAATTCGGAAGATTAAGGGAGAAAAAGTGGCAAAAGATGATGTAATAGTAGTAGATGGAAAAGTAATTGAAGCTTTACCAAATGCTATGTTTAGAGTTGAATTAGATAATGGACATGTAGTTTTATGTCATATCTCAGGAAAAATGAGAATGCACTATATTAAAATTTTACCTAATGACACTGTAAAAGTAGAAATAACACCTTATTCACTAGATAAAGGTAGAATAACTCATAGATATAAATAGTATATTTATATCTAAATTAAATAAGGAATTTATTTCCTTATTTTTTCTTCAAAAAATTAAAAATCCCAAATATAAAAAACTATGAAGCCAAAACTATAATATTTCGCACACTTTAAAAAAGTTATATTATAAAATAGCCCCATAACTTTGCATACTAATTTATTCTATCTTTTGTAAGAATAATTTCTTTTTCGATTAAATTTTTTTGTTCAAGCAATAATTCTAAATGTTTTTTTAATACATCTTTATTTTTATAAGATTCAATAATAAATTCAAAAAGTTTAGGTCTATTTTTTTTCCAATTATGTAATGTTGTTTTATTTACATCTAAATCAAATTCTAGTTTTCTTAAACTAGGTGTAGTCATTTTATTTCCTATTCTAAACATTTTTATATTTTATAAATAATTGGAACAAAAGTCAAGTATTTTTAATAAATTTTATAAATAATTGGAACAAATATATGTTCAAGAAAGATTTATGTACAATTTCATATGACAAAATTAGTAAAAAATCGTGTGTTGCAACATTTAAATTATTTAAAATCATTTGGTTATGAATATCATGAACCTTTAGATTTCTTTTCGAATAATATTAGAAATGTAAAGTTGCCAAAGAATATGAATGACTTAAGCATTAGTGTAAGTCATTGTTATTTATGTGAACTTTCAAAATGCCGTAAAAATGTATTGTTTGGATATGGAAACTCTAATTCAGACATTATGTTTATAAGTGATGAACCAAGTAATAGCGAAGATGAACTAGGGCTTTTTTATGTTGGGAAAAGTGGCGAATTACTTACTAAAATGATAGAAAATGTACTTAATATTACTAAAGAAGATGTTTATTACACAACTTTAGTAAAATGTAAAAGTTTAAATGGTTTGAATAATTCAAATATTGAAACTTGTCATGATTATTTATTAAAACAAATTGAGTTGATAAAACCCAAATTGATTGTTGCGCTTGGAGAAAAAACTTATTCGTACTTATTGAAAAATGGAGATAATTTCTCTCAAATTAGAGGGAAAGAGATAGTTTTTAATGGTATTTCATTAATAACTACATTTTCACCAACTTTTTTATTAAGGAATCCATCTTCTAAAAAAGATGCATATTATGATATGTTAAAAATAAAAAATTACATGGAGAGTTTAAATTGAAGCAAATAATTGCCCTAATAATACTAGTATTTGTATTTTTTGGTTGTACTCAAAGACAAACTGTACAATTAAAAATGCCAAATAAACAAAATACATTTGCAAAACCTGCAAAAACAACGCCTATTAAAGAGGACAAAATAACTGTTGTTCAAGAATTAGAACCAATAGATATAATTGAATCTGATTCAAAAGGTAAAACTTCTAAGAAAACTGAAACTATAAAAGATGAGCCAGTTGAGTATGAAGTTGCACCAATAATTGAAGGTGATAAAATTGAGAGTCAACCTCAATCGAAACCAAAAGGTTCAAGTGAAAACCAGATAGATAATCCAACAGAAAATAAAGTTGTGGATAAAGTTGTAGATAATCAAATTGAAATTGATACAACAAAAGTTAAAATGAAAGTTGCTTTTTTATATCCTTCAAACTTAGTTTCAAAATATGCTAAATCGTCGATAAGTACCGTTTCAGGGTATTTATCGCACCAAAATTCTGATTATGAATTAATGGTTATAGATACAGAAAGTGAAAGTGCAAGTAGAATAGATTCAGCATTTCAAGAAGTGAAAAAATCAAATATTAAAAATGTAATTGCTTTATTTACACCTAATGCAGTTGGAACTTTAAATAATGTAGTTTCAAATGATTTGAAAGTTTATTTACCTCTTATTGAAAAAAAAGAAGTATCTTCTAGTAATAGTAGTTTGATTTTTGGTTCTATTTCTTATGAGGAACAAGTTAAAAAATTGGTAAATTATTCAAGTGGTAATAATGTTATGTTTTATCAAGATACATATTTAGGCTTAAAATTAAAAAAATCTTATGAATCAGTAGTTTCTGATACAAGATTAAAAAAAGAAATTAGTAAGCATGAAAATAATTTTAAAGGAATAGTAACAGGTTCTGGATTAGCAAATTCAACACTATTTTTAAATACTGATATTGTAAAAAGTTCATTAATCTTATCACAATTAAGATCTTATGATATTTATCCAAAAGTTATTCTTTCTACACAGCTTAGTTATGACCCTTTATTAATGACATTAACACAAGACAAAGATAGAGATAAATTAATTGTGGCTAATTCAATCGATGTTGTTGATAAAGAGTTAAGAGATGATATTGCAATTTCTGGAGGAAATATAGTTTATGAATGGGTTGATTATTCAACATTAGTTGGAATAAACTATTTATACTATGGAAAAAACTCAAATTTAGTTCCTACAAAAATAGAAAATAATCAAGCAATGTATAATCCTCGATTATTTAGTTGTACAGAATTTGGCTTTTCAGAAATTAAGTAAAAATTAGATAAAATCGCGAATATTTATGTGAATGGAGATTAGAATTTGAGAACACATTATTGTACAGATGTAACTGAAGCTAAAATTGGTGAAACTGTAACTGTTGCTGGTTGGGTAAACAGTAGACGTGACCACGGTGGAATTATATTTATAGATTTAAGAGATAAAAGTGGATTAGTTCAACTTGTAGCTGATCCAAGTGATAGTAAAGATGCTTTAGTAATTGCTGAAACTGTAAGAGATGAATATGTTTTAATTGCAACTGGAATCATAAGAGCAAGAGGTGAAGGACTTGAAAATCCAAATCTTAAAACTGGAAAAATTGAAATTGTTTTAAAAGATTTAGTTATTGAAAACAAATCTAAACCAATGCCATTTGATATTAATGATGAAAAAGTAAATGATGAGATTAAATTAAGAAATAGATTTTTAGAACTTAGATCAACAAAATCATTTAATATTTTTCAATTAAGAAGTAAAGCTGCTATTCAAGTTAGAAATACTTTAGATGAATTAGGATTTTTAGATGTTGAAACTCCAATTTTAACAAAATCAACTCCAGAAGGTGCAAGGGATTATTTAGTTCCATCAAGAGTTCATCCCGGTGAATTTTATGCACTTCCTCAATCGCCACAGTTATTTAAACAACTATTAATGGTTGCTGGATTTGATAAATATTTTCAAATTGCAAAATGTTTTAGAGATGAAGATTTAAGAGCTGATAGACAACCTGAGTTTACTCAAATCGACGTTGAAATGTCTTTTTGTACTCAAGATGATGTAATTGCAGTGGCTGAAAGATTAATCTACGATGTATTTACAAAATGTGGCAAAACAATTCCATCAACTTTTAGAAGAATGAAATATTCTGAAGCTATGGAAAAATATGGTTCTGATAAACCTGATTTAAGAATTGATATGCCGCTTGTGGATGTTATTGATATTTTTGCTAACTCTACAAATGAAATTTTTGCTGAAATTGCAAAGGATAAAAAGAACAATAGAATCAAAGCTTTAAAATGTAAAAACGGAGATAACATTTTCTCTAAAAGACAAATGAAAGGTTTTGAAGATTATGTTAGAAAATTTGGAGCTAAAGGGTTAGGTTACTTCCAAATGAAAGAAGATGGATTAAAAGGTCCATTAACTAAATTCTTCTCAGAAGCTGATTTAGAAGAAATCGTAAAAGTTACTGAATTAGAAGTTGGTGACGTTGTATTCTTTGGAGCTGGAGCTAAAAAAGTAGTTTGGGATTATATGGGAAGATTTAGATTATTCCTAGCATCTGAGATGAATATTGTTCCTGAAAATGCTTTAGAGTTCTTATGGGTTGTAGATTTCCCAATGTTTGAAGTTGAAGATGGAAGAACAAAAGCTTTACACCATCCATTTACAATGCCTAAATCACTTGATAATATTGATGATTTAGAAGAGATTGAATCAATCGCTTATGATATTGTTTTAAATGGTACTGAACTTGGTGGTGGAAGTATAAGAATTCACAAAGAAGAGATTCAATCAAAAGTATTTGAATTAATGGGAATCTCGCAAGAAGAAGCAAGAGAGAAATTTGGTTTCTTACTTGATGCACTTCAATATGGAGCGCCATCACATGGTGGATTTGCGATGGGACTTGATAGAATGATTATGCTTTTAGCTGGAACTGATTCAATCAGAGATGTAATAGCATTCCCAAAAACACAAAAAGCTCAATGTTTATTAACTCAAGCTCCATCTTCGGTTGATGAAGAGCAGTTAAAAGAGTTAGGTATTAGACTTAGAAAAACAATTTCTGACTTATAGTAATTGTTTAGTTTAAATTAGAGGAAATAATATATTGTTTAGAATGATTCTTTTATTGTTATTTCCTCTTTTTCTTTTTTCAAAAAATCTAGTTGTTACATATTTCCCTTTGGAAACTCATCTTGTGAATAAAATTGCACAAAAAGAGGTAAAAATAAGGGAAATTACAAGTAGATATGTAAGTACATATAAAGAACTTCCTTTTTCAGAACTTTCAAAATTAGCAAATACAAAAATATTTTTTCATTTTGGTTTGGATATTGAAAAACAATATGCAGAAGCTTTATTAAAACATAATCCTAAATTAATAGTAGTTGATATTTCTTCAAATATAAAAAAAATAAAAAACAATCCTTATGTTTGGACGGATCCACTTAATTTGAGAGCTGTTGCAAAAAATATTTATGATACTTTTATAGAATATGATAAAAGTAAAGAGAGTTATTATAAAGAAAATTATGAAAAATTTCTTGATGAAATTGACCAAACTTTTTTAAAAATCAAAGAAAAATTAAATAGTTGTGAAGTTCAATATATTTATGTTTTTGACGATTTTTGGGAGTATTTTGCAAAAAGATTTGGAATAACTACAGTTTTTAGAGAGAAAAAGAATTTAAATGTTGCAGAAGTCCAACAATTAAATGAATATACAAAAGATAAAAATATTAAAAAATTATTATTTTCTAAAGATGATAAACAAGATTTTATTACTTCACTTACTAAGAATTTAAATATTAGTGCTATTGAAGATGATATTTTTGTTGATCTTTGGCAATTAAATATACTTGATTTTACACAACACATCTCAGAATAAATACACAAAAAAATTATTTTACTTAAAAGACTACTTTTTATATAATAGTGTATATATTTAATAAAATTTAACATATATAATTTAATCTAGACTATTTAAAGATTTAGGAAATAATAAAATGTAAAAAAAGAGTTATATCCTATCATTAAATACATTGAAGATGTAGATAAATATAAAGATGAGTTAGGAAGATTAAGCTCTTCATAGGATATGTTAGCACTTTTAGGTCAGCTAGTTTTAAATGAGAATTATAAAATAGTATTATTTAAAGGTAGAGATTATTTAGCAAAAACTTGTAAAACAAAGGGTTATCAAGGATTTTATGGACTTAAATGGTACGGACATATAATGATTTCTTTGGATTATGCTTTTTTAAGTGATGAGTTAAACTCTTAGTAGTTTTGAAGTAGATAGTCATTTAAATTTAGAAGATAAATTTTTAACTACATCTAAACCAAAATATACGCCTACAAGTGTAGCGTTAGCAACCTTTTGTTTAGGGAAAAAATTATTGGCTGTAAATGCAAAAAATGTAATTGAGTTAATAAGTATGGTGGAAGAAAAATCTATTCAACATATTCAAAACCATTTTTTAGGAACAAGAACTTTAGTTGAAAGTATTGTTGAAAAAAATGATTTTGAAAATTCTAAAGTTGCAATGGTTTTAGATATTAAAAAAATAGATGAAAATTTAACAAAAAGAATATAAATTTTTCCATAGTAGGGGTTAAAATATATTTGGGCACAATACAAGAAAACTAATATATTTAAAGAAGAAAAATGAGTAATATGAATAAACCGAATAAATTTTTACCTACGACTAAAGAAGAGATGAAACAACGAGGTTGGGATGAACTTGATGTTGTTTTAATCACTGGAGATGCCTATATTGATTCTCCTTTTATGGGAATTGCAGTTGTTGGAAGAATTCTTGAAGATATGGGTCTTCGTGTGGGAATTATTGGTCAGCCAGATGTAAATAGTGATGTTGATATAAATAGAATGGGTGAACCAAAACTTTTTTGGGGAGTAAGTGGTGGAAGTATCGATTCTATGGTTTCAAATTATACAGCTACTAAAAGATATCGAAGTACGGACGACTATACACCAGGTGGGAAAAATGATAAAAGACCAGATAGGGCAACTTTAGTTTATACAAATCTAATAAGAAGATATTTTAAAAATACTGTTCCTATTGTTCTTGGAGGAATTGAAGCGTCTTTGAGAAGGCTTACTCATTATGATTATTGGTCTGATAAGCTTAGAAAACCAATATTATTTGATACAAAAGCTGATTATATGGTCTATGGTATGGGTGAACAAGCTATTATAGATTTGGGAAATTATCTAAAAAATGGAAAAGATCCACGAACTATAAAAGGGCTTTGTTACATTTCAAAAGAACCAGTTGTTGAATATATTCAAATACCTTCACACAAAGAATGCTTAGATGAAAAAGAAAAATATATAGATTTATTCAAAACTTTTTATGATAATAATGATCCTATTTATTCAAAAGGTCTTTGTCAAGAAGTAGATGGAAGATATTTAATACAAAATCCACCAAGTCGTCATATGGAAGAAGAAGAAATGGATAAAATTGCATCTTTTCCATATCAAAGAAATGCTCATCCATATAATACAAAAGATGGAAAAGTTAAATGTCTTGAAACTATTAAATTCTCAATTATGACACACCACGGATGTTGGGGAGAGTGTAATTTTTGTGCGATTGCTGCCCATCAAGGAAGAACCATAAGAACAAGAAGTGAAGCAAATATTTTACAAGAAGCAAAACATTTTACAACACTAAAAGATTTTAAAGGAATTATTTCAGATGTTGGCGGACCAACAGCAAATATGTATGGATTTGAGTGTGTTAAAAAAGAGAATTTAGGAACTTGTACCGAAAATAAAAGATGTGTAGATGCCCATAGGCTTTGCAAAACTATGAAAGTTGACCATATCAGAAATATTCAACTTCTAAAAGATATAAGAGCAATTCCTGGAATTAAAAAAGCATTTGTGGCTTCAGGAGTAAGATATGATTTAATTACAGCTGATAAAAAACATGGATATGAGTATTTAAAAGAAATGGTAGATCATCATATTTCGGGTCAAATGAAAGTGGCTCCTGAGCATACAAACGACGAAGTACTTCATCATATGGGAAAACCAGGGAAGCAAACACTTATTGATTTTAAAGCTATGTATGACAAACTAAATAAAGAATCAGGGAAAAAGCAGTTCTTAACATATTATTTGATTGCAGCTCATCCTGGATGTGAAGAAAAGCATATGCATGAGTTAAAACAGTTTACAACCCATGAGTTAAAAATGAATCCAGAACAAGCACAAGTTTTTACTCCAACTCCTGGAACTTACTCAGCTGTTATGTATTATACAGAACTTGACCCATTTACAAAAAAGAAAATTTTTGTTGAAAAAGACCAGCGAAGAAAAGAGAAACAAAAAGAGATTGTTGTAGCAAAAAATCAATTTGTCTGTAAAAGTAAAAAAAATAGTTCAACTGCTGGAATGCAAGGTTAAATATTTTTTGATAATCTATAAAAAAAGGGCAACTATTTCAAATAGTTGCCCTTTTTTTGTTTTTATAAATATAAAAAAAATGATTTACGAAAGTGAAGCCATCATATCAGCTGTAACTTCTGAAACATCTTTTGTTCCATCAAGTTCCATAAATACACCCATTTTTGTATAAAAATCAATAAGTGGTGCAGTTTGTGTATGGTATGCGTCAAGTCTGCTAATTACAGTTTCAGCATTGTCATCTTTTCTGATGATTAATTCACCATCACAATAATCACAATTTGATTCTTTTTTAGATGGATTAAATTCAACATGAAAAGATGCTCCACATTTTGAACAAACTCTTCTTCCTGTAATTCTTCCAACAATTAATTCATCTGGAACATTTAAAGAGATTACTTTATCTAAAGAAATTCCCATATTTTTCATTAACTCATTTAAAGCTTCAGCTTGAGCTAAAGTTCTTGGAAAACCATCAAGGATAAAACCATCTTTACAGTCAGACTCAGCAAGTCTATCTTTGATAATACCAATAATAGTTGAATCAGGAACTAATTTCCCTTCATCCATAAATTTTTTTGCTTCCATTCCCATATCTGTTTTATCAACAATAGCTGCTCTTAAAATGTCACCTGTTGAGATTTGTGGAATATTATATTTTTCAATCAAAAACTTTGCTTGTGTCCCTTTACCAGCGCCAGGTGCTCCAAATAGCATTAAATTCATATTTCGTTTCCTTAGTTTTTTCGTATTGTATAGAAAAAGGTTTTAATTACAGATAAGGTTCTAATAGTACATAAAGAATTTAAATGATTTTTGATACAATCGTTTCTTTAAAATTCAACTAAGGGCATAAATGAAAAAATTATTTCTAATTATTGGAGCACCTGGAAGCGGTAAAACTACCGATGCTGAACTAATCGCTGCAAAACATAATAATATTACTCACTATTCAACTGGAGATATGTTTAGAGCAGAAGTTGCAAGTGGTTCACAACGAGGTGAAATAATCAATACTTATATAAGTGCTGGAAATATTGTACCAATTGATATTGCAATTGAGACGATTTTAACAGCTATTAAAAATGCATCAACTGATGTTGTAATCATTGATGGGTATCCTAGAAGTATCGAACAAATGGTTGAATTAGATAAATACTTGACTAAAGAAAATGAAGTACAATTAACAAATGTTATTGAGGTTGAAGTATCTGAACAAGTAGCAAGAGATAGAGTTTTAGGGCGTTCAAGGGGAAGTGATGATAATGAGGAAGTATTTAATAACAGAATGAGAGTTTATACTGAACCATTAGTGCAAATCCAAGAGTTTTACACAAAAAAAGATTTATTGAAAAAAATCAATGGTGAAAGAACAATTGAAAAAATCGTAACTGAAATGGATGAATATATCCAATCTAAAATCTAAATCATGTTAAAAAAACCAAATTTTTATAGCGTAATAATTGGAACTGAACTTTTAAATGGACGGAGGACTGATGCCCATTTTGCATTTTTAAACCAACAACTTTTAAGTAGAGGTTGGGAACAAAAAGCCTCTTTTGTCATAAATGATGACATAAATCTTATGAAAAATATTTTTAATCTAATAAAAAGCGACCCAAACTCTGTAATGTTTTGTTTTGGTGGAATCGGTGCAACTCCTGATGATTACACAAGAGTTGTAGCAGGAAAAGTTTTTCGTGATGGAAAAATGGAATTTCACGAAGAGGCAAAAACTAGAATCATAAATCAGTTTGGAGATGAAGCCTATCCACATAGAATAAATATGGCATATCTGCCAATAAATGCAAAACTTCTTACAAATGTAGTAAATAATGTAGCAGGATTTTACCTAGAAGATAGATTTTTCTTTACCCCAGGTTTCCCATCAATGAGCCAATCCATGGTTGTTGAAGCATTAGATAAGTTATATCCAAAATCAAATATTGAAAAATATCGAAAAGTAATGACAATAAATGCAAGCGAAAATGACCTAATAGATACTATGAAAAAAATCCCTGAAAATATAGATTTATCTTCACTTCCTAAGATTTTAGGAGATAAAAGAAAAGTGGTTATTTCTTTGGCTGGATATGATAAGGATGAGGTTGAGAAATATTTTAAATTGTTTGTTGATTATTGTATTGAGTTTGAGAAAGAGTCTGTTTTTGAGGATGTGAGTAATAAGGAGAGTAAATGACTTTATATGAGGGATATGAATTTTATAAGAGTGTGCAAGGTACAAAATATGATGTAAATGATTTAGAGAAGAAAGAAAAACTACAAGAATTTAGAAATAATTTAGGTAATTTTACAGATAAAATTTTTAAGGATAGACATTCTTTACTAGCACTTGAAAAAGGTATGTGGCAAAATAGTGGCAATTTTACAAAATATATGTGGAATAGATATAAATATAAAGATGATAATTCAAGTCTAGTTATTTATTTTAATGCTTCTACAAATGAAGAAGGTTTATTTGTTTCTATTGGTTTAATTGATAATAAATTAAGTGAATTAGAAAAGATAAATAGTCAAAAAATATATGATTATTTAGAACAAGAATGTAAAAAAATAAATTCTATTGGTTTTGAAAGAAAAAATACTGGTTGGGGAGAAAGAGTTTTTTCTGTTATAGATAAAGAAAATTTTGAGACTTTAGATTATGATGATTTAATACAAAAATTAAAAAAAATTTATGATGATGCATATAAAAAGTTTTATTTAAATCAAGATAATAATACTAAAAATAGAGTATTTAATATGTTTAGACAATCATTAAACCAAATCCTTTTTGGACCTCCAGGTACTGGAAAAACATTTAATACTATAAATAAAGCTTTAGAGATTATTGATAGTGATTTCTTTCAAGCAAATAAAGATGATAGAAAAGCTTTAAAAGATAAGTTTGAAGAGCATAAAAAAGCTGGACAAATAGAGTTTGTAACATTTCATCAAAGTTATGGATATGAAGAATTTGTTGAGGGAATAAAAGCTGATTTGGACAGTGATGAAATTAAATATAAACTTGAAAAAGGTATTTTTAGAAAATTATCAAATTTAGCAGAATTAAATTATAGAAAATCTATTGCAACAATTGAAACAAAAAAAGATTTTGATACTTTGTTTAAAGAACAAATACTTGATAAATTAATAGATGATGAAAAATTAAAGATTTCAACTCCAAAAAAACATTTTTTTATAACGGAAGTTAATGAAAAAACTATATTTTTTGAAAAAGCAGAAGGACAAACTGACCATTCTTTATCAATTAGAACATTAAAAGAAATGTATGAAAGTGGCAAAAATGAGAAAATAAAAGGTGGTTTATCAGTTTATTATGAACCTATTTTAAATTTTTTGTTAGAAAATTCTTTATTTGATAAAGTTGATGAAGAACCACTTAAAAACCATATCCTAATAATTGATGAAATCAATAGAGGAAACATCTCAAAAATCTTTGGAGAACTTATTACACTTATCGAGCCATCAAAAAGAATAGGTGCAGAAGAAGAGATAAAAGTGAAACTTCCATACTCAAATGATGAGTTTGGAGTGCCTCAAAATCTTTATATAATAGGCACTATGAATACAGCTGATAGAAGTATTGCTTTGATGGATACGGCTTTACGAAGAAGATTTGAGTTTATAGAGATGTTGCCAGATTTGGAAGTTTTAAAAGGTATAAAAGTAGAAGAAATAGAAATTTATAAACTTCTTGAAATAATAAATAAAAGAGTAGAGTATCTATATGATAGAGACCATACAATAGGTCATGCTTATTTTATGAGTTTAAAAGAAAATGCAACTTTAGAAGAGTTGGAAAATATATTTAAAAACAAAATAATTCCACTTTTACAAGAGTATTTTTATGATGATTGGGAAAAGATTTTAATGGTTTTAGGAAATGGCTTTATAGAAAAAAAAGATATTAGTGATGATATTTTTGATTATAAAGTTAATGATTATTTAGAAGAAGAGAAAAGTGTATATAAAATAAAAGATAAATTTGATTTTAGTAGTTTTAAATAATGATTTTAAAAGAGTTTGAATTTCTTCAATATAAAGATGATAAAAAAGAAAACTATATCAAGTCTGAAACTTTTGAAGCAATAGAAAAATTTGTTCTTGAAAATGAAACTGAACAATATTTAAAAATCACTACAAAAAAAGGTTTTGGAAAAGTTTTACAAGCTCAAAATTATGTGGGAGTTATTCAAACAAAAGATGGAACTACAATAGAAATTTTGCCAAAGATTAAAAATTTTGATGAGCAAAAATTAAAAGAAATTTTAATAAATATGCTTAAAACTCTTAAAAAATCTCCATTTAAAAAGTTTAACACAGCAAATTTAAAAGCTCATAAAATGCCACTATTAGAGATTTTTATTTCAATGTTTTTAGAAGAGTTATCAAAGCTTATTCAAAAAGGAATAAAAAGTGATTATGTTCAAAAAGAAGAAAATTTAAAATTTCTAAAAGGCAAACTCAAAATCTCTGAACAAATTAAACAAAATAGTGTTCATAAAGAAAGATTTTTTGTTTTATATGAAGAGTTTAGTAGTGACAGAGTTGAAAATAGACTTATAAAAACCACACTTGAATATCTTTATAAAAAATCGAAATCAAATAAAAATCAGCAAAGAATTAGGGAATTTTTATTTGTTTTTGATGAAATAAAAATATCACACAATATTAAAACAGATTTTGAAAAAATCAAGTTAAATCGTCAAATGAAAGATTATGAACAAGTGCTTTTGTGGTGTAAAACTTTTTTACTTGAAAATTCTTTTTCTCCGTATAAGGGAAATGATATTGCATTTGCACTTTTATTTGATATGAATTTACTTTTTGAAAGTTATGTTTATGATTATTTGAAAAGAAAAGACAGTTTTGAGAATATAAAGAATCAAGATAAAAAACATCATTTAGCCTATGAAAATGAAAAAGGTAAATTTGCTCTAAAACCTGATATTGTAGTAGATGATGGGAAAATCATAATTGATACAAAATGGAAGATTTTGAATGAGAATAAAAGCAATCAAGGTATTTCTCAAAGTGATATGTATCAACTTTATGCTTATGGAAAAAAATATAAAATTTGTGAAAATTTGTATTTGATTTATCCAAAAGATGAGGTAGAAAAAGGAAATTTATATCACTATTATGAGGATAAAAAATTACCTTTAAAAGTTTTGTTTTTTGATGTTGAAAATTTGGAAAATAATGAGAATTTATTAAATAAGTAATAAAAAAGAGATTTTAAACAATCTCTTTTTTTATAAATGGACTTAAAGTTGTTGTGATTTCATAAGTGATTGTGTCATGGATTTTTGCTAATTCATTAACATCTTCAAAGATACAAACATCTTCGTCTTTTGTATTTAAAGATAAGTTATCCATAGAAACTCGACCTAAAACTTTATAACCCTTTGGTGTTGTGTAAGAGTTTCTTTCGTTTAGTCTTAAAAATCCATCCCCATAACCTAAATCATAAGTTGAAACGGTCATATCTTTGTCTGCTGTAAATGTTCCACCATAACCAACACTTTGTCCTTTTTTTAAATCTCTTGTCGCTAATCTTGAAGCCCAAAGTGACATAACAGGTTTTAATTTTGGAAATTTAAAAATTCCTGCATTATCTAAATATCCATAAGTTGCAATTCCAACTCTTGCAAAATCTTCATCGAAATTTGATGTTCTAAAAAGTGCTGCTGAATTGCACGAATGAAAGGCTGGAATAGGTAATAAAAGTTTTTCACATATCTTTTTCACATCCTCTTTAACCCTAGTAAAAACAGACTTTTGCCAGTAAAAATCAGTGCTTAATTCATCTGCACTTCTATGGTGTGTGAAAACCCCAGTAATTCGGATATTTTTTTTAGAAAGCCCTACGAAAGCCTCTTCTAGTTCATCTGGCATTACTCCATTTCGGTGCATACCTGTATCTACCTTAATATGAACTTTTATATTTTCAGGTAAGTTTTTTATAGCATCTAAGCTATTTACAGCTATGTGAAAAGTATGTGAATAAGTGTGAACATCTTTTTGTGCAAGGATTACAATATCATCAAATAATTTTTCTATAATAAGAGCTTCATCAAGATTTTTTACTACTGCTTTTTTGATTCCAAACTCACTTGCTAGTGTTGCAATTTCTAAAAGTCCATGCCCATAAGCGTTATCTTTTAGAACAACAGCGACCTTTTCAACTGAACCTGTTTGTTTTGAAATAACTTCGAAATTGTGAAATAGATTTTCTTTATTTAATAAGATTTTTGCCAAAATTAATCCTTTGGGTTAATAAAATAATTTGATATGATAGTTGCATCTTTTTCATTTAAAACATTTTGTAATTCTTCAATAGATGCATTTTTGATTTTTTCAAACTCACCAAAATATAAAAGAAGCTTTTTGATTTTTGCTTCTCCTATTCCTTTTATTTGCAATAAAGATATTTGTTTATCTTCTGCTCTTTTTTGTTTTTTATGAAAATTGATTACAAACCTATGGGCTTCATCACGCTGTCTTTGCACAAATTGAAGTCTTTTATCACTTGTTGATAATTTTAGATTTTTAAATTCACCACTTTTTGTTTTGTAGTGAATTATATCTTTTGCTGCACCCTTTGCTCTATGGGCTTTTGCATCAACTTTCTCTTTTGCAACTGCAATTATATCAAGATTTACTCCAACTGATAACACAATATCATAGGCTAATTTCAAAAGAGTTTCTCCACCATCAATTATCCATAAATCAGGAGCTGGATTTTTTTCAAAACTTTCTACTCTTCGTATTAACATCTCTCTCATTTGAGAGTATTCATCTTTTGATTCAAGGTTATAGTGTCTAAAAGCTTTTTTATCAAATGCATTTAACTCTTCATTCCATACAATCATAGCTCCAACAGTTGCTTGTCCCATCATATGAGAGTTATCGAAGCTTTCGATTCTAAAAGGAAGAGTTTGAAGTGTAAATAAGTCTTTCAGTTCTTCATAAATATTTGTTTGATTTTTACTTGAATCAATTCGTAAAAGTTCATCACAGTTGCTAAGGGCAATTTGAACTATATCTTTTTTCTTATCTTTTTTTGGATTTATGATTTTGATTTTTTTATTAAATCTTATTTGTAAAAACTCTTCAAGTTCAGCTGTATTACTTAATTCAATTCCTACTAAAATCTCTTTTGGTAAAAGAGGGATTTCATTGTCATAGTAGTTAATTATTGCTCTTTTATAAGCTTCTTCAAAATCAAATTCAAACTCTTCTTCGTAATTATCAACCTTTAAAAAATCATGACTTGAAGAGGCAATTTTTCCATCTCTTATAAACATTCGTACAATTACTGCTTTTTTGTTTGATGCAGTTATGGCAAAAATATCTATATCTTCATTTGATGCTAAATCAATTCCTGATTTTATTTGAGATTTTTCTATAGTTTTTATTCTATCTCTTAAATTCATTGCATCTTCAAATCTAAAATCATTTGAGTATTGCAACATTTTTTCATTTAGTTTTGAGATGAGTTTTGTTTTATTGTAGATATATTCTAGGGCATTTTCTACAATTTTTGCATACTCTTTTTTTGAAATTTTATTTTCACAAGGTGCAAAACATTTTTTTATTTGGTGGAACAAACAAGCTGTTTTTCCTTTAACACAAGATTTCTTTTGAACAAGTGGAACTATTTCATAAATGCTATCAAGCATATCTTTTGCACCTGTTGAATATGGTCCAAAATATTTGATATTTTTGCCTTTATGAATTTTTCTTGTGATTTCAAGTCTTGGAAAATCTTCTCCATAATCAATTACAATATATGGATAGGTTTTATCATCACGAAGTAAAATATTGTATTTTGGTTTTAGTTGTTTGATTAAAGAGTTTTCCAAAATCAACGCATCATGTTCATTTGGAACAACTATCCATTCAAGACTTTCAACTTCGCTAATCATTTTATAAATTCTAGCCCCCAACTTATCAGCAGGAAGTAGTTTTGGAGTAAATTTAAAATAAGATTTAACTCTATTTTTTAGGACTTTTGCTTTTCCAATATATAGAAGATGACCGTTTTTATCGAAATATTGATAAACACCAGCATCGTTAGGAAGTTGTTTGAGTTTGTCTTGTAGATTCATTGGGGAATAATAGCAAAAAGAGGTTAAATATCTCTTTTAAATATTTGCCTCAAACCAAAGTTTACAGAAACTATCATAAATAATTTTGTAGTGTTTTAGTTTTATTTTGTGATAACTTTTTTTAGTTTTAAAATAGCTATTTAAAACTACTTTTTCTTGATTTTTGTTTAATTTAAATTCCACACAAATAGAAGCCAAATCAAAAAAACTATCATTAACTCCTGCATATTCCCAGTCAATAATTTTAAAGCCCATTTCGTTAAAAATTATATTTTTGGGATTTAAATCATGATGAGTTAATGCAAAGTTATATTTGTATTTTTTTAGTATTTGCAGACTTTTATAACAATTTTTTATTAATTTTTTGCTTTTTTTATTAGTAAGTTTTTGAGAATAATTTTTTAAATCCAAAAGTAAATCATAAGGTTTTTCTTTTATTTTAAATTTATGAAATTTTTTTACTTTTAAAACCAATTCTTTTAATTCAAAATTTGATAGTTTAGTTTTATGAATACCTTTTTCATACTCATAAATCATAAATTTGTCATTTAAAAAAATAGGTTTTGAAGCTATGTCTTTTTTGTAAGCTTTTTTCTGAATTTTATATTCAAATTCACGGCTTATATTTACACTTTCATTTGATTTAAAAACTCTTATCACATAAAAATTCTCGGCAGTTGATAGAAGATAAGATATATTATTAAAACCTTGATTTTTTAATAATTCAAGGCTTAATAACTCTTCTTTGAAAATATTATATTTCTTTAATTTTTCAATTGTCAAAACTTAAATACTCTTTTTCCCATTGTTTATAGGCAATCATTGCAAGAAGTGTGTATATCAAAAATAATATAGCGGTTAAATAAAAACCTTTATGAATATAAATATAAATTGAAATAGCATCAATTACAATCCAATAAAGCCAGTTTTCTAATACTTTTTTTGTAAGCATATATGTAGCAAATACAGCAAATACAGTTGTAAAAGTATCTAAATATGCAAAATCAGCTCTTGTATAATTTGCCATAAAATAACCCAAACATAAAGAGATAATTATTAAAATAAATATGATTTTTATATTTGTAAAAAAACTATAACTAGTGATTCCAAGCTCTTTTTCTATTTTTCGACTATTCCCATATTTCCATGAATACCAACCATAAATAGCCATTATTAAATAAAAAATATTTAAAGCACTATCCATTAAAAGTGAAGCATCAAAAAATAAAATACTATAAATTAAAGTACTAAAAAATGCAGCTCCCCAACACCAAAGATTTTGTTTAATTGCAAGTAATAAATAACTAACTGATAAAAAAACAGCTAACATTTCCCAAGAAGTCATATATGCTATGGCTTCTTGAATATTACTTATAAAATTTTCTATTAGATTTCCTTTATTTTAGAAGTTTTTTTATGATATCTTCTATTGATTTATGTGTAGTTGTAGATGTATATCTATTGTGATTATTAGTCTATTAAATCTTTAATTCTTGATTCAAGTGTTTTAATAACATCATTTAAATCATTTATTCTTTTTATTTTTTCTCCATTTGTTTTAGTTAAAAGGTCAAGTTCTTTTTTTGTAGCAGCAATTTCTATATTGGCTTCTTTATTTTTTTCTAAAAGTATTTTTTTTTCTTGTTTTAGAATAGCTACGGTTCTTGAGTATTCATCTGCCTCTTTACTTTTTAGAGTCATATGCCCTTGGTATTTTTCATCGATATTATGCATTTGTATTTCATAATGTTCAAGTTGTCTTTGTCTACTCATAGTTTTTGCTTTTTGTTCTTCTAATTCTTCTTGTAATTTAGGAATATATAATTCTAATTGTTTAAGTTTGTTATTTAATTCAATTACAAGTTTTTTATATGTAAACTCTTTTTTATTAAATTCTTGAATTGTTTTTATAACTTTTTTTTGAAATTCTCTTTTTTCATTATTCTCTTGAGTTGTAGAAAAACCAATAGTTATATACTCATCTTTGTGATTTGATTCTATTTTAAAAATTGTATTTTTTAAGTAAAAAGTTTCTTTGTCTTTTGTGATAAATTTAGTATTTCCTGTCCAAATCTTACCTTTTTTTAGAATTTCCCATGTTTCATCAATTGATTGTTTGGTTACATCTGGATGAATAAGTTCGTTAAAATTTATATTTTTTAATTCATCAAGAGTATATTTTGAAGTAAGTAATAAACTTTTATTTGCAAAAGAGATAACACCATTTTCGTCCATTTTATAGATTAATGCCACACCATCAACAGCATCTAAATATGTTTGAAGTTCTTTTTGTTTATCTTGAAGTTGTGTCTCAAAATAGCTTTTTTCACAAACTTCAGTTATTTTTTTTACAAGAATAGTTGTGTCTATTGGTTTCATAATATAATTACTAACATTTAAGTCAATAGCTCTTAATAAATTATCCGTTTCACTTCTGGCTGTTGTAAAAATTAAAGGAATAAAAGAGTCTATTTCTCTAATTCTTTCTAACATTTCAAGACCATTCATAATTGGCATATTAATATCAGAAATGATTAAATCAATTTTTTCATTTGTAATTTTTGATTTTTCGTATTTTTCTAATCCCTCAAGACCATTTGAGGCTAAAATAACTTCTTTAAAGAGTTTACTTAATAGTTTTGCTAATTTTTCTCTAGCAAGTTCTTCATCTTCAACAAAAAGTACTCTTTGGTTTTTTAGAAATTCAGGTGTTAACATAACTTTTTCCTTTATTCGTAAGGAGTTATCGATGGAGGAAACTCTTCAAAAGCTTTTTTAATAGAATTTATAATCGAGCTTTTATATTTATAATTTTGCATTGGATTTGAAAATTGTAAATAATCAATAGCACCTTGTTCAGTTTTTTCTTTTTTATAAACAAAAACTACTTTTTTACCTAGTTTTACACTATTTTCATAAAGTGTTTTGGCATAATCATTTATGTATGGGAATTCTTTTTCTTTTATTTTATCTCCCCAACAAAAGAATACAAATTTTCCACTTGGGATTAAATTTGCAGCATCTAAATACATAATATCCCTGTCAAATTGTGTAGTTTGAAAAGAGTTATAACTCTCTAAATCATTATTAAATTTTTCTAATAATACAGGAATATCAATATTTTTTTCTATTAGATTAAATAGATTTCTTATTTCAACTATTTTTCCTGCACAATGTTCTCTCATTGCTTGTTTAAAAACTGTGATATGATTTTCACCTTTTAATTCAATCATTTTTCCAAAATCTTCAAAATCTTGTTCTAGTAAATATTTGTTTGAATCAAATCCAATTGGAGTTACTAATGGACTATATAAAAATACAGTTCCAATAATATTTTTTTTTCTATCTTTTGTAGTTTTTATTTTTTCTTTAAATTCTTTAATACTTAGTTCTTCATCTTCTGCATTAAAATACATATAACTTTGCGTTAAAAAAATCTCATCATATTTAGTTTCAATTGTTCCAAAATATTGCATTAAATTCCCTTGTTAATTATTAAATATATATTATCAAATATTCCTAAATACCTTGCTTATATTAGTTTTTTGACTCTATTTTTTTTCAGCCATTCTTCTTGTAATTCTTTACTTTTCTTATTATCAGCTCGTTTGCTTATAAATCTTGATTTTACATGAGTTGTTGAGTCATCATTTTCATTGTAAGTGTAACTTAGATTTAAATCAGCTAGTTGTATTGCATTTTTGGCTCTTGTTGCTGCCACATAATAGATATTTAACTCTTCATTTATTCTTAGATATGAGAGTTTATTTTTTGTATTTACTATCTCTTTTTTTGAGATAAAATCATCTGCCATTATTACTTGATTATATTCTAAACCTTTTGATTTATGGGTTGTTGTAAAAATAATATCAGCATCTTTTTTATCATTTACCAAAAACTCTTTTATCTTTTTATTTATCTCAAAAATATTATCTCCGTAAGTATTTATAAACTTGATAATATTTAAATAATCTTGATTTTTTGTATCTTTTGCGAACTGTTCTAGCTCATTTATTGTGTCAAAATCTTTGATTTCATCAATTGTAATTTTGTCATTTTTTTTCTGTTTTAGATAAAAAATAGAGTAAACAGTTTGATTCATAAATGAATAAGAGTTATATCCACCCTCAAAATAAACCTTTTTTTTATCATGGATAAAATAGACTAATTGTTGAATCAGTCCAAAAGTACTTCTGGCAATCACACAAAATTGTTTTGAAAAATCTATATGATTTTTTCCAATCAAAGTAGTTTTCTCTAAACCTGATATTTTAAGAGGTTTTGAGGAGTTTGTTTCATATAAACTATTTAGATTATTTTGTAGAACTTTAGCAAAATTATCTCCAAATCTAAAACTTTGTGTTAAATCATACGAGGGTAAATCTATTTTATTTAAAGCATTAGTAGCAAATCTAAAAGTATAAATTTGCTGAAATGAATCACCAACATAAATTCGTCTGCAACTTTGATTTTCAACAATTCCAATCATAACATCGCTAATATCTTGGGCTTCATCAACCAAAATCAAATCATAAGGAAGATTTGTCGATACTTTTTTATTTAGATAAAACATCTTTAGATAAAAATCGTGGGTTGCATCTATGATTTTGTTTTTCATAGCACTTAAAATTGTTTTTAGATGTTCAATTACTCTTGTTTCATTTTTGCTTATAAGCTCTAGGATTTTGGCTCCTAATTCTGATTGTTTTTTATAAAACTCAATTAGTTTTGAATCAAGGGCAATCAACGAAGAGTTACAATAAAAATTTACTAAATCTTTTATTAATGCCACATATTCAGGAATTGGATAATAAGCTTTTTGATTTACTGTAAGTTCGTGTTTTGTTATCACATTTTCTATAATTTGATTTTTTAAATCATGGGCAAGATTGTAGTTGTATGCTTCAATTTTATTATAAGCAAGTGAATGAATGGTGCTTATATGCATTGATGGTAAATTGTACTCTTTTAATTTATCTTGCAGTGAAGTTTGTAGAGATTTATTATATGCCAGATATAAAATTTTTAAATTAGAATTTTTTTTTGCATATTCAAGTAGCGTTGTTGTTTTTCCACTTCCTGCAACGGCATTTATTTTAAATGAGAGCTTATCACTGTTGATTATCTCTTCTTGTTCTTTGGTTAATATCATTTTGTAATTGTAGCAATAAAGACTAAATTATCAATAAAAATCTTAGAAATTATTTTGAATAGATTCCTTAATTTTTTATGATAGAATTATTATAAGAAATATACAAGGGGGAATTAAATGAGTATAAGAAATAAAATTGTTGGAGCATTTTTAATATTGTTGATGTTATCAATAACATCAAGTATTTATGTTTCATACAATATATCAAATATGAAATCAAATGTAAAAGAGTTAGCTGATGTGAATTTTTTAGGAATTACATTTCTTCTTGAAGCCGATAGAGATTCTTATCAATCAAATGTAGCATTACTTCAAATAATGAGTTTAGATGATACTGAAAAGATAAATAAGATAATCGCAAAAGGTGTTAATGATAATATGCTTCAAATTTCTCAAAGGTTTGGAAAATTTAAAGCAAATTTAGAAAATAAATTATCAAGTAGTAAAGATAAGTTTGGTGAGTTTGATAAATATTATGCTTTAACAAAAACTAATGTAGAAAAAATCTTAGAATTAGTAAAAGATAAAAAAATAGAGGATGCTAAAACTTTTTATTTTGCAACATATTTAAAAGACTATGAATCAATGAGAGGTATAATTGACCATTTTACTGATGAAACTTATAAAGTTATTGAGTCAAATAAAAAGGACACTAATGATTTAATTGATTTATCATTAAATATATTTTTGATAATTTCTATATTAGCTATATTAATAACAATTATTTTTTCATTTGTACTTGGAAAAAATATTAATAATTCTATTAAAAAATTAGAAGATGGATTATTGGGATTTTTTGCTTTTTTAAATAAACAAACAAAAGATGTATCTTTACTTGACACAAGTTCAAATGATGAAATTAGTAAAATATCAGAAGTTGTAAACACAAATATTGAAAAAACAAGAAAATTAATTGGACAAGATGAACAATTAATTGCAGATGTTAAAAAAGTTGTTGAAGTTGTAAAAACAGGTAATTTAAGTATAAAAGTAAATGCGAATACTGATAATGAATCTCTGGAAGAGTTAAAAATAATTTTTAATGAAATGTTAAATGTTGTAGCTCAAAAAGTTTCAACAGATATAAATAAAATTGAGGGTGCACTAACTCAGTTCCAAAAACTAAATTTTGCATATAGAATTCCAGATGCAACAGGACAAACAGCAATTGGATTAAACTCTTTGGCAAAAGTTATAAGTGATATGTTAGTTTTAAATAAAACGAATGGTTTATCACTTCAAGATAGTGCTGATTATCTTTTATCAAATGTGGATAAATTAAGTAGAGCTTCAACACAAGCAGCTGCAAGTATTGAAGAAACAGCAGCAGCTTTAGAAGAAATTACAGGTAATATGGCAAGTAATACACAAAATGTAATACAAATGGTTTCTTATGCAAATGAACTTACTAATTCTGCAAATGAAGGACAAAAACTTGCAAGTGAAACAACTGTTTCAATGGATGAGATTAATAATCAAGTAAATGCAATAAACGAAGCAATTACCGTAATTGACCAAATCGCATTCCAAACAAATATTCTTTCTCTAAATGCAGCCGTAGAAGCTGCAACTGCTGGAGAAGCGGGAAAAGGATTTGCAGTTGTAGCAGCAGAAGTTCGAAATCTAGCTTCAAGAAGTGCGGATGCAGCAAAAGAGATAAAAGCTCTAGTTGGAAATGCTACAAATAAAGCAAATGATGGGAAAAATATAGCTGGTAAAATGATTGCTGGATATGGTGGATTAACTGAAAATATTGCTAAAACAATGGAATTAATAAAAGGTGTTGAAGTAGCTATAAAAGAGCAACAACAAGGAATAGAACAAATCAACAATGCAATTAATTCTCTTGATCAACAAACACAAGCAAATGCTAATGTTGCTAGTCAAACTAAAGATATTGCAAATCAAACACAAAGTATCGCTTTAACTATTGTTTCTGATGCAGATGAAAAAGAGTTTGAGGGAAAACATAATGTGAAAGCAAAAAAATATGATGGACAAATTGTTTCAAATCAAACAATAACTTCAAAACCACAAGCTAAAAAAATTGAATCAGCAGTAAGTATAAAAAAAGAAGTTACAAAAGAAGTTAAAAAAGAAATAACAGCTAATACAAAAGATAATGACGAGTGGGAGAGTTTTTAAACTCTGCCTTTGTCCGTTGGATAAAGAATAAAATTAGTTAAGTCATTTACTATCAATTTCTAAAAGAAGTTTATAAATTTGTTTTTTTATTCTATTTCTTTCAAATTCAAGTAATATTTTTTCAAATTTCTCTAATTCTTTATATTTATCACTTAAAAGTTTTAGTTTAGAATATTCAATTAAAATTAACTCACAATTTTCTGTAAAATAAAAAGTTCGTTTTGATTTTTCTTTTTTTACTAAATTACTATAATCTGATACAAAACAAAATGAATAATTAAAGAACATCATATCTTTCTTATAATTATAAAAATCTAACTTTTGGTTTGAATCTAAAGTTGCTTTTATATGTCCAGAATTAATAAAATATATAAAGTTATTTAAATCTAATACATCATTTTGAGAATAAGTTTGTATTTTTAGAATAGATTCCAATGAATACCAAACTTTTTCATTTTGAGATATGTATTTTTGAATAAATTCTCTCAATCCAATTAATTTAATATTTATTTTATTTAATCTTTTATACATCTAACGGAAAATCCTGCTGTTTTATATATCGTACTTATTCCTTTATAATTTGGATTAAATATTAGAAAATATGCATAAGAATTTGAAACATCTTTCGTCCAGTAATTACCATATAATCCTTCAGATAAGATATTACTATTATTATTTAATTTATAACCTGCCATAGTTAACTTTAAATCATTATTGTTATCGTTTAAAATTAAGCCAGCATTAAATTCATTTTCAAATTCTACTTTAGTTGGTAATCTCCAGCCATTAGGACAAACATTATTTGTACTATCAACACCATCCCATAATTTATCATTCTTATTAACTCTCCAATCAAAAGGATATTTATTTGAAATTATATGAAAATTATGAGTTGGATTATCTGATGGATAATTCATATTTACAGATAATTCTTGCTTATTTCTAAACTCATGACCATCAGATTTTCTACCCCATTGAAATAAACTTCCATAAGCATTTACATCTACTATAGATTTTGCTTGTTTAAAAGGATTACCACATAAATAAATATTATTCATATCTGAATATTTTGCACCAAGATTATTATTTAACCAAATTTTACCTGTAATGGGACTTACTACGGGATAATATACAAAATTATGACTTTGTGTATTTCCTGTATTATCTTTCTTTTTGTACATTTTATCTTTTATACCAGAGATTACTTTTATTTCAAGCACTCCATATTGATTATATAAAAGATTGCGAGGATAAGTAAACTCTGCCAATGTGTATCCATCGTCTTTTTCAATTTGTAATTGCTTAGTTTTAAATTTATTATCTGGAATACTTGATTCTTTATCATCAATTTCTAAAGTTGCATTTATATATCCATTTCCAGTTAAGCCAAATTGTTTTGGATAAGAAAGTATAAGTTTTGCATTGTGTTCATTTTCACTTGAATAATTATTATTCAAAGTTACTACTTGTTTGTATTCGTCTAAATCCACTTTTTTAGAGCTATTTATATAATAAGGAATTTTAATTTGCTGATTAGTCTTAATATCAATATTTCCTTCTATATTAATGTTATATTTTAAATCATTTATTGAAATTATGTAGTAAGTTAATCTCTCTTCAATATATGTATTTTGAAAATACTTCTCAATCTTTGTAAAATTAATATAAAATTCAAAAATTATTCTTGAAATGAAAATTCCAAGAATTACATAAATAATTTTTTTCATTTTCTACTCCTAAGATTCAAAAAATTAGATATATTTTCAAGTATTTCATATATTATTTTATATTCTAGTATTCTAATATTTTTGGAATCTCTTAAAAGAGAAAAAGAAATATTTAAAAATTCTATATCACCCCTTAATATAATTAATAGTTCTTTATCATTTAAATTATTTTCATCTAGATAAAAATATGTTAAATGATAAATTAATTTTTGCATAAAAGATGTATTTGTTAAATATTTAATTACAGGTTTTTTATTTACATAAATAATTTCAGGTATAACTTTATAAGTATTATCTATTAATCTATCTCTTAATATTATAGGAATATTCTTATATTTCAATTTGTATAAATTCTTTTTATAATAAATTTTATATAAATTATAAAATAACACTTTTTTTTCTAAGATTTCATCATTACTAAATAAACTACTCAAAATTATAAACCTTGTTTTTAATTTCATCCACATATTCTATTTTAAATAGAATATTTTATATATCATATTAATTATATCATATTAATTATATCATATTAATTATATTCTAAATATATTTTTTTATTTTAAATGGATTAATTGAGGTCATTTTTTGATATATGCTATAAAAATACTCAGTATAATTATCAAAAAATGATTAAAAAGGATAAAAATGGAAGTCTATGAAAAGATAAATGAAATTTTAAAAAATAACAATTTATCAAAAAAAGCTTTTTCATTAAAACTTATTGAATTGGAACCAAAATTAAGAAATACGGGAGAAGTTCCAACTATTAATGCTTTATATTCATATTTAAGTGGTGATGTATCTCTTAGAGTTGAATTGATTCCTTATATTGCAGAAGTATTAGATATTCCCGAACAAATATTATTTGATGATAGTAATCGTGCTAGGATGAAAATATTAAAATACATTATAGAGGATATTAATTCTCAAGAACGCAATTTTCTAATTAGTAAATTAAATATTAAAGAAAAAAATCATGAAAATGAAAATGTTCAGAAAGATATAATTAACTCAATCAATGATTTACTTAAATATGCACCTGAACCATTTTTAAAGAATATTGAACATACATTGAAAGATTTTAAATCTCTCAGTGATAAATTTGAATAATTTATTACTTTACTATAAAGAATCTATCATATAACCTTTATTTGATACATTCTTTATAAAAGTATCATAAGTTTTCAATCTAATACTTTTTACAAAATTTCTTAAAGAAAAAATAGAAAAATTCTTTTTCCCCCATATACAAGTAGATATTTCTTGATAATCAACTAATCTATTTATATTTTTCAATAATAAAACAACTAATTTTATTTCCATTTTTGTCAAATTTATTATTTCTCTATCTTTAAATAAAAATTCTTTACTCATATCAAAAGTGAAACCTCTTTCTAATGTAATTTTATTATTTAAATAAACATAATTAATACATAAGCCTATTGATACAAATAATAACTGGGTATTAATTGGTTTATAGATAACTGTATAAGTATTTGTAGAATTATAATAAGATAAATCAACTTTTAACCGATCTTCAATAACAATAATTGGTACATTTAAATTATTATTAAATTTAGTTAAACTTAAAGTAAAAAATTTTAAATCATCTGATACATTATCAAAAACTATAACATCCACTCGTTCTGTAAATTTATTTAAAAAAAAGTCATCTTTATTCTTATATATAAAATTATATATTTGTTTATTTTGTTCAAAATTCGATTTTAAGTCTAAAAAAAAATTAAAATCATTGCTAATAAATAATACTGTCTTTTTTAAAGAGCTATTTTCTTTTTCTATTATTTCCAAAATATAAACCCCTATTAATAATTTATTTATAATAGAATATTTTATCTTAAATATAAATAATTAAGTACATATTTTATATTAAATAAATTAATATAGTTTATAACTTTCTCAACATCATAACAAACTCAGTTAATCAAACCTAAAATCCCATCCAAGAATAAGCAATCAAAAGTTCGATAAATTGGCTATTTCTTTTTTCTATAAATATTTTTTTTAATATATTTTTATTGGATTTGAAATTTAGTCTTTAAAGCTCCCGACTAGCCGGTGTTTTAAAAGAATAAAAAATTTTGAATTATTACAAAATTGGGAAAACTTATTACAGAAAGTGGCTTTACATCGTACTTTTGATTACAAATTTGGGATTTAACAATAGTAAATATTAGAAATATTTCTAATATTTTAGGTTAAAGATTAAGAAATTGGGATTTTTATGAAAAAAGAGTTAATTGTAGTACAGAAGAATAATTCTATAAGAGGGGATTTTTCAAATCTTGAAATAAGAGATATGAAAATATTAAAACTTTTAGTTTCAAAAGTTAATGCAACAGGAGATAAGTTTAATGACTATTACTACATTACAAAAGATGAAGTTAGATTATTTCAATTTAATGAAAGAAATATACATAGCTATATTAAAACAAGTCTTAGAAGATTAAGTTCTGTTTTTATAGTTGTTAAAAATGATGATAAGGAAGAAATTGAAATTTCACTTGTAGGAAAAATCATCTATGATAAGAAGAATGGTATTTACAAAGTGCCACTTAGCGCAGATTTAAAAGAATATTTAATTGATATTAAAAAAGAGTTCACAAAATATAATCTTTCTAATTTAGTATATCTTACAAGAAAAGAACAATTAAAACTGTATGAATATCTAAAAAGTATTAGCTTTGAAATATTTGTTATATCAATTGAAAATTTAAAAACTATTATGGAAATTAATAAAAAGAGTTTTGAATCATTTTTAACTTTCATAAAAAGTTAAAAGAAACAATTTTAACTATTAATGAAGCAACAGATATAAGTGTTAAATTCAAAATAGTAAAAGAGAATAATCAATCTAAAAATGTTCAATTTTCAATTAAAAGATTTGAAACAAAAACTTTTATTCCTAATACTCTAACAATTGAAAATCTAAATTTAAAATACTCAAATAAAAATATCATGTTAAATTCAACCATATACATGCTTAAAACACTCGAACTATGTGAGGGCTATGTATAATTGCATCAGTTTATTCGAAAGAGTTAAATTTGGTAGGTAAATTGAAGTTTAAGAGTTTGGAGGACTGTGATGCGTATTTTGAAAGGGAAATTAATTAAAATCCAAAGAAGTTAAACGAATAATCGTTTATCTTCAACTTTTTTAATATCTGAATAATTATCTAAATAATCAAGATAAGTAATCAGATATTTTCTACTTAAATCAAATCTTTCTTTAAAGTTTGGAATTCCTATAAATCCATCATTTTTTATGATTTCTCTCATAGCTTTTACGATTTTATTTAAACTTTCAAAATGAATAAATAAATTATGTTGTAGTCGTATTACTTGTTTTTTTGCGGTTAAAGATTTCAAAATATCATCACCTAATTTTCTATCTAAATCTAAATCATCGTAAATATTATAAGGTGCAGTTGGGCTTATATCTTCTTGTTTTAATCTTAATAAAACAATATCTTCTAAATCTTTTGCAAAATCTTCTTTGATATTTGCATTTTTATATAAAGATATATCTTTTGTTAGAAAATTCTCAGCTTCAAGTTCATCTAAAGCACTTTGAATAAATGCAACACTTGCCCATTTTAATCGCAAAGCTATTGAAGTGTTTGAAAGTAGGGCATAAGTATTTTTTGTATAAATCTCTTTTATAAAATCTTTTACAAACTTTTTTGTAGAAAGAGGATAAATAACCAAATCCTTTTTATCTATAAAAACATCTTGCATTTTTTTTGCAAACTCTATTGCTTCACTATGAGAAAGTGCGAATCTTTGAGTTGAAGAGATGATTCCTAAACCTTTTTTGTGGGCTTCAAGTAATTCTTTGTAAGCACTTGTAAAATCTTTTTTATCTAAAGCTTCTAATAAATTTCTTTTTTGATTTTTTTTCATGGGGTCAATAATTGGGTTTAAAACAATTCCCCCACAAATCGTATCATTTCCACTTCTTAATAAGACTTTTTCTCCAAAAATTGTATATAAATTTTCACTTGCTTTTATTGTTGCAAAACCCTCTTCAAGATTTGTAATACAATCAAAAAGTAATATTTTTACCTCTATTTTTTTTGCTCCAATAAATAAAGAATAAGTTTGGTTATGATTTAATTTTTTTGTTTTTAGACATTTAAAAGATATATCAATACCATCAAATCCTCTAATATGACCTTTTTTTGTAATTAAATCACCTTTATTTATATGAGAAATATTTACACCTTGCAGATTTAAAGCAGCTCGGTTTGAGATATTTGCTTCAAGGGCATTTTCGTTATGAACTTGAATATTTTTTATTTTTGTTTCTTTTTGAGATTGACAAATATATAATTTTTCATTTAGTTCACATTTTTTTCCTAAAACAGTCCCTGTTACAACTGTTCCAATTCCTTTTGGTGAAAAAACTCTATCCACATAAAACCTAAAAAAATTCTCTTCTTGTTTTGTGCTATTATTTATAGTAAAAAGTTGATTCTTTAGTTTTTCGATTGAAAAATTATCATAAATAGATACGCAACTTACAAATTTTATTTTAAAATCAAAAGTTGATAAAAACTCTAAAATTTCCTCTTTTTTTATGATTAATTCATCATCTGTAATCAAATCTTTTTTTGTAAGTACTACAATTATCTCTTTTAATCCTAAAAGATTGATAATTTCAATATGTTCAACCGTTTGAGGTTTTATTCCCTCAGCTGCACTAATCACAAGCATTACATAATCAAATCCAAAAGCACCAGCAATCATATTTTTTACCAGTTTTTCATGTCCTGGGACATCAATAAAAGCTATATTTTGTTGACCTTTTGTCATATTAGAAAAAGACAAATCTATTGTAATTCCTCTTTCTTTTTCTTCATTTGTGCTATCCCCCTCAAAACCATTTAAAGCTTTGATTAAGGCTGTTTTACCATGGTCAATGTGACCTGCTGTTCCTATAATAATATTTGACATTAGTTAAAAACCTTATTGAAAATATCAGCTATTTTTTCTATTTCATTTTCTTGAATAGTTCTAAAATCAAGAAGAATTTTTTCATTTTCAATTCTTGATATTAGATTGTTTTTTCTTAAAAGTTTTTCCAGTTGGTTTGCTTTGAATCTTTCATCATTTATACAAAGTGCAATTGATGGTATTTTTTTATTTGGAGTTGTTCCTCCACCAATTAAAGTTTGAGTTTTTATAACTTCACAGTTACAAATATCTTTTATTTTTTCAAAAAGAGTATTTGCTTTTTGCTCTAAAGTTTCAATAGTTGTAAAAAGCATTTGTAAAGTTGGGATATTTTCAAGTTCATTTTTTAAGTAAGAATTTAATGTATCTTCTAAAATACTAAGAGTTATTTTATCAACCCTTAACATTCGTAAAAGTTGATTCTTTTTGATTTTTTCAATTAGTTCTTTTTTTCCAATTATGATTCCAGCTTGAACACTTCCTAAAAGTTTATCACCTGAAAAACTCAAAAGAGAAGGATTATATTTCATGATTTCTAAAATAGATGGTTCTTTTTGAGATAGATTAAAAGGTAAATCAATAATATGTCCACTTCCCATATCATAGTAATCAATTATGTTGTTTTCATTGGCTATTTTTACAATTTCTTCAAAATCAACTTCACTTGTAAATCCTTCGATTGAATAGTTTGATTTATGTACTTTCATAAGCATTGATGTGTTTTCATTTATAGAATTTTCATAATCACTTAAATGAGTTTTATTTGTAGTCCCAACTTCTTTTAAAATAGCTCCGCTTTGATTCATAACTTCAGGAACTCGAAAACTTCCTCCAATTTCCACAAGTTCTCCCCTGCTTACAACTACTTCTTTATTCTTTGAAAAGGTATTTAAAATCAAAAAAACAGCACTTGCATTGTTATTTACAACAATTGCATCTTCGCAGCCTGTTAAATTTTGAAGAGTTTTTACAATATGAGCATATCTTTCACCTCTTTTACCCTCAAGTAAATCATATTCAAGATTGTTATAAGAAGTTGCTATTTCTATGGCTTTTTCAAGGCTTTTTTTGTTTATTAAACTTCTACCAAGATTTGTGTGAATTATGATTCCTGTGGCATTTATCAAAGTTTGTAATGACGGAGCTGTGATCGATTCATACTCTTTTAGTACATTTGAAACAATTGTATTTTCATCTATATTTTGGATTTTATTATTCAGTATATCTTCTCTTAAATTTGCTATTATTTTTTTTGAAATTTTAGTAATTAAAGTTGTAGATAATCCTTCAAAAGCTTTGTTTATGATAAACTTATCAACCTTTGGAATGGATTTTAGTAAAGACATTTTTACCCTTTCAGATGGTTTTAAAATTGTTTTATGTAATATTTGTTTCTTACAAGTGGGAGGTTAGTGTACCTGGTGGGCACCACAGGCTTCAACCCTGATTGACGGTTTATGTGTAATACGCCGTGGTAGGTTCGATTCCTACACCTTCTCGCCACTTTAAATTTAAATGATTATATCTTATCCACAATACTAAAAAGCTTAACTTAGGTAAAGTTTTTTTTACTTATTTCTTAAAAACCAAAAATTGTTTCTCAATATATTTTGGTTATAATTACAACTATTTATAGTATAAAATTCAAGGAAAAAAATGAAAAAAGTATTTTTAGGCTTAATAGTTTTAGTTGTATTAGTAGGTACAATAATTTTTATTAATAAACCTCTATCTTCAAATGATTCAAAACAAAATGTTCAGAATAATAAAGAAAAACCTAAACAGGGATTTGAAACTTTACAAGAAAAAGCTAAAAAAGGTGATTCTAAAGCTCAGAATGAATTAGGAAATATGTATGCAAACGGTTCTATTTCAGATCCTTCAAATAAAGAAGCTTTAAAATTGTTTGAACAATCAGCAAATCAAGGATATGCAGAAGCCCAATACAATCTGGGAACTATGTATCAAAATGCTATTGGAGTAGATCAAGATTTAAAAAAAGCAGTTATGTATTTTAAATTAGCTGCTAATCAAGGGCATAAAGAAGCAAAAGAGAATCTTGAAATATTATGTGAACAAGATTCTACTTTATGCAATTAATTTAGTGAATAATTATAGGCGTAATTCCTCTTGGGATTACTTGTCCTATAATATTTGCATATCCAAATGATAACTCTTCTATTTCTTTTATATACTCTTTTGCATCTTCTTCTTTCATAGCAATTAATAATCCGCCAGAAGTTTGAGCATCACAAAGTAAAGCTTTGCAATGAATTGATAAATTATTCATATATGTAATTTTATCTTCTACATATTTCATATTTCTTTTTGTTCCACCTGGAATTACATCATCATTTGCTAAATCAATTGCTTCATAAACCATTGGAACATTATTGCATGAAATTGAAAATGAAACTAGCTCATTTATACACTCTAAAGCATGACCCATAAGTCCAAATCCTGTAACATCTGTACATGAACTTACATCATATTTTCTCATTATTTTTGATGGTAAGAAGTTTAAACTAGCCATTATTTTTGCGCAATCTTTAATACTATCTAAAGGTAATAAATCTCTTTTTATTGCTGTTGATAAAATTCCCATTCCTAAAGGTTTTGTTAAAACTAATACATGACCAATTTGGGGCGTATTATTTCTAATAATTTTATCTGGATGAATCATCCCTGTAACTGATAAACCATAATACATTTCAGGTGACTCAATAGTGTGACCACCTAATAAAACTCCACCACACTCTTTGATTTTTTCATTTCCACCTTTTAATATTAGCCCTAAAGCTTCTTTTGATATGTTTTTTTTATCAAAACCTACAATATTCATAGCTGTTTTTACATCAGCACCCATTGCAAACACATCACTAAGTGCATTTGCAGCTGCTATTTGTCCATAAATATATGGGTCATCAACAACTGGCGTAATAAAATCAAGTGTTTGAACTATGGCTTGTGATTCATTTATTTGATAAACACTAGCATCTTCACTTGTATCAAAACCTACTAAAATTCTTTCATCATTTGGTACTAAACCGCAAATAGTTTGTTTGAGATCACCCGGACCCATTTTTGCAGCTCAACCAGCAGCTTGAACGAATTTTGTTAGTTTATATTCATTATTCATAAAACTAATCCTTGCAATATTGCAATTTTTTGGTGCCAATTATAACAATATTTTTATTAAATTGTAGATTAAATAAGTAAATTATTTTTTACTTTTTAAGCTTTCGTTTATAAATGATATATTAATATTTGGTAAATTTAGTTCAAGACCATAGGTTATGGTTTGACATAAAGAGAGCTTTTACTCACTTTATCTCTTAATAGAACAAAAACTATTAGAGGTTAATTCCCCATGCAAAGAAGAACATTTTTAAAAGGCTCAGCAATCCTATCATCTGCTGTTTTATTAGCTCCCCATTTTACTTTTGCAAATGAAGAAAAAAATCCATTTGGAATTAGTACAAAACCTAGAAAATTTAGCATTTTAAATAACTATTCCATTAATCCAGCCAAAGAAATAACACAATTATGGATTCCTCTTCCAAAAGATGAAAGTTATCATAAAGTTGTAGATTTTACTTATAAAGGAAATTTTACTGAAGCAAAAGTTGTGAAAAATGATTATGACACAAGAGTTTTATATGTAAAATGGGATAAATCAGATAAAAAATCTGAACTAGAAGTTTCATTTGATGTAATTATGCAAGAAAGAACAACTGATTTCTCAAAAGCTACATCAAATACAAATTATCCTGAGGATATAAAAGTTTATTTAAAAGGAACAACACATGTTCCTGTAACTTCTGGGTTACAAGAGTATGCAAAAAATATCATAAAAAATTCAAAAACACCACTTGAAAAAGCACAAGCTATTTATGATTGGACGGTTACAACTATGTATCGAGATGAAAGTGTAAAAGGTTGTGGAATTGGTGATGCTAAAAAAGCTATTGAAGAAAAAATTTATGGAGGAAAATGTACAGATACTAGTTCAGTATTTGTTTGTTTATTAAGAAATGTAGGAATTCCAGCAAGAGAAATATTTGGTATTAGAGCAGGACAATCAAAAATTTCAAATGCTTGTGGAAAAGCAGATGAGAAAGGTTTTGCAAATATTACAGGTGCGCAACATTGTAGAGCAGAGTTTTATATAGATGGTTTAGGTTGGGTTCCAGCAGATCCAGCTGATGTAACAAAAGTAAGACTTGCAGAAAAATTAACAAATGAAGATCAAAAAATAAAAGATGTAAAAAAATATTTCTTTGGTTCATGGGAAATGAATTGGGTTGCATTTAATAGTGCAAGAGATTTTGTTTTAACTCCAAAACCAACTCAATTTCCTCTTAATATGTTAGGTTATCCTTATGCTGAAATTGGTGAAGATGCTTTAGATTATTATGATACTAAAGCATTTTCATATACATACTCTTCACAAGAAAGATTATGAAAAAAGAAAGATTTGTGATAATAAGTGCAGTTACAACTGCACTTTTATCAACTCTTTGTTGTTTACCAGCATTTTTATTTATTTTTTTTGGCTTTTCAAGTGGAGTTTTGACATATTTTGCAACTTTAGAATATACAAGAATTCCACTTGCTATTTTGGCAATAATACTTTTTGTTTTTGCATTTAAAAGTTTGAAGAAAAAGATTTCTTGCAAATGTGAAAGAAAAGAGATTTTTAAACAATATCTATTTTTTTTCATATTTTTTATTTTGATAATAGCTTTGCTTTTTTATCCTGAATTTTTGCCACTATTTATGGAGTAGTTTATGAAAATATTTATTATGTTTATTTTGCTTATTTGTTCTTGTTTCGCTTCAACTATTTCAGTTATAAAAGTAGAAGCAATGCATTGTCCTTTATGTACAACTGCTGTCAAAAAAGCCATAAAAGAACTGGATGGAATTGAAAAAGTAAGTGTAATATTAAATACAAAAGAAGTTACAGTTACATATAATGACAAAACAAATTTAAAAGATATTTTAACTGCAATTAAAACAACTTCTTATGAAGGTGTGGAGATTTCTACTCAAAGGCAATAAAAAGCTTTTGAATATTTAGACGCTTTCTAAAGTACTTTCATTAAACCTATAAGTTTTATGTTGTACTTTTGTAAGAATATTTTTTTCTGCTAAATCTTTAAAAAGTTTTATTAGAGTTGGTTTTGAGATTGAAAAATTATCCATAATATCTGTATATGAAGCTGTAAAAAGATTTTGATTATCCAGATTATTGATTATATGTTTTACAATTTCTACTTGTTTCCCATCTGATATTGCTGAGATTGTTTTTATTACATTATTGTTTTTTTGAATCTCTTTTTTTTGAACAATTGGAAGTAAAATATCGTATAAACTATTTAAAAGTTCTTTGATATTTATAGGTTTTACTATGTAGTTTTCTACTTTTAATTTTATTGCATCTAGTAAATATTGTGTATCTGTATGAGCTGTTGTAACAATTGCTGGAGTATTTATATTTTTACTTTTTATATATTTTAAGAAATCTATTCCATTTTCATCTTTTAGTAATATGTCACAAATAATTACATCTATTCTTTTGTGTAATAAAATATCCAAAGCTTCACTTGAAATTTTTGCCGTGTAAATATTGTTTACAAAATCTTCCAAAATACTTTTTGTATGTTTTAATAAATCTTCATCATCTTCAAGATATAAAACATTAAAATTTTGTAATATAGTTAAATCATTATTTGTCATTCTTTTAGCTCACTATTTTCATTTTGTAAAGGGATTTTTATTGTGAATAATGAACAATCAAATACTTTGTCATTTTTCATTTTATGAATGATATTTTTGCAAAGTATTTCACCATTCATATGTTTTTCAATTATCTGTTTTGACATATAAAGTCCAATTCCCGTTCCTGCACTTTTATATTTTGTTGTGTAATAAGGTTCAAAAATTTTTGGTAAAATATCTTGTGGAATTCCACCACCATTATCAAGAATATTTACAACAAGATGATTTTTAAACTTATTTACAATTATTTTTATTATTCTATCATTTTTGTCAACATTAGAACATAAAGCATCTTTTGAATTAGAAATAATATTTAAAAACACATGAGATAACTCATTATAATAACTATTTATTTCCACATCTTTTCTAACTTTTAGTTTAACTTCAATATTTTCTTGAGTTAATAAATATTTAGATAATTCAATAGATCTTTCGATACAACTTTTTATACTAAATTCTATCTTGACTTTATTTGGAGAAAAGAAATTTCTAAAATCATCAAGTGTTGTTGACATATTATTTGCTAGAAGTAGGGCATCATTAACTTTATCATCTATAAATTCAGGAGTTAATTTTCCTAAAGACATTTTTGTTTGGAAACTTTGAATAATCATAGTAATAGAACCCAAAGGTTGTCTCCATTGATGTGCTATATTATTTAGCATTTCACCCAAAGAGGCAAACCTCGCTTGTTGGAACATGATAATGTCTTTTTTTCTATTTTGTAAAACTTCTTTTGAAATTTTTTTTTCAAGAGAATTATTTAGGTTTTGAAGTTCTTTTGTTTTTTCATTTACTTTTTGTGCTAAAGAATTATGAAGTTTTTTAAAGTTGCCAATAACAAATAAAGATAAAATTACTGAAAATAAAAATACTATAAAAATTGAAATTATAGAAAAAATGATAATAGTATTAAAAATACTATCAGTATTTCTTTTTTCATTTATAGCAAGTGATAAATCATAATTTATCAAACTTGTTAAATATATTGAAATAGCATTTATTTCAAGATTTAGGTTTATAAAATAATCATCTTGTTTTATAGGATTTATTTTATTAATTTCATTTTTTATTAGCTCATTTTTTTTGTCAATATTTTTTATTATAGAATCTTTTAAAGGTTTATTTTCATAATAATTTTCTTCTTTAATAATAGAATCTTTTACAAATGAAGTTAAAAATTCTCTATTTTGTAACTCTAGTTCATGTTTATATAAAACCCAATTTTTATCTATTATTTCTTGAGCTAATTGTAAAACTTCAATAGTTTGTGCATAATTAATTTGTTTTTTTTCAAAATCAAATAAAGTATCTTGAATATTTACTTTATAAGAATCTTTTACTTGTTCAAGTTGCATTAAGCTTTTTGTTCTTTTATTAAATAAAGTATCAAAATCTTGTTTCATTGTAAAAATAGAAATTTGAGATAAAATAATTATACAAATCATTCCACCCGCAATTATGAAAATTAAAAAAGCTGTTTTATAGTTAAAATTTAAACTATCAAAATATAAAATTAATTTTCTTAATATATTTTTCATTTTTTAATCTCTACAAATTCACTGTTTTTATACTCAAAAAGAAAAGTTTTATTTAGAAGTTGAGAATTTTTGTACTCTAATGGAATTCCTTCTAATAAATTTTCAGGTGTATTTTTTAAAGTTGAAATAAGTTTTTCTCTTGTTATTTTTCCATCTATTCTTGAAAGTGCGTTTACTAAAACTTTTGAAGATAAAAATGCTTCAAGAGATAAAAAACCAAAAGGTTCATCTGGGAAATATTTTCGCATAATCGTTTGATACTCTTTAACTGCTTTTATGTTTAAATCAGAATAACTAGGAACAACTTGAGAAAAAATTATGTTTTGCGTTGTTGTATTTAGATTTTCAAGTTCTTTTACCATTGAGTTTGCATCACCAAAAGAGATATTACAAAATATTACATCTTTTAAATTTTCACTTTCTTTTGCTTTTTTTATAAATAAAGAGTTTGTTTTATAAGCACCAATCATAAAAATAACTTCAGGTTTTGCATCTTTTATTTCATTGAAAGCATGATTTATAGATAAAGTATTTCTTTTATAAGAACCCTCAGCTACTAATTTTAGATTTCTTTCTTTTAATAAATTTATTAAAGAAATATATCCTTCTTCTCCATAATCATCATTTTGATAAAAAACAGCAATTTTATTTAGCTTTTTTTCTTCATTTAAATAATTAATCAAAGTATCTATTTCTTGTTCATAAGAACTTCTAAAATTTATAAACTTTTGATTTTTATTATTTCTTAAAAATGAAGCTCCTGAAAATGGTGAAAAAAATGGAACATTTTCATCGTATAAAATAGGTAAAACTCTTTTTATTGTTGGAGTTCCTACAAAACCAAAAAGTGCAAATACTTTATTTTTATAAACTAATTCTTTTGTATTTTCAATGGTTAGTTCAGGTTCATATTTATCATCATAAACTAAAAATTCTATTTTTCTATTTTTTATAAGATTATTTTCATTTGTATAATTGAAGTAAGCATTTACTCCTTTTGATACAGATTCTCCCCAAGCATTAATAATTCCTGTATTTGGTAGTGATGCTCCCATAACTAGGGTTTTTTCTTCAAAAACTTCATCTTTAAAGTAGGTATAAAAAATAATGAAAATAAGTATAAATATAAGTGATTTTTTTAACATAAAGAAGTGTACAAAAAAATTACAAAAAATACTTTAAAAAAGTAACACTATATATCTAAATGGTAAAAAATATTTTAACTTTTAAGGTTTGTTTAATTTTTAAACTTATAGAATAAAGTAAAATATTTTTTACCAAAAGGGCATAGTTTATGCAAGATTTTATTTATTATAATGCTTCAGGGCTGGATTTTCCCGTTAGTGAGCAAATATTTGTAACAACAAATATTGAAGATACTAAAAATAAGAATTTTTTGATTTCTAATACAAATGAAATCCCTAATGAATTAACTGCTTTAGAAATAGATTTTTATATTAAAAATTCACAAGATAATCTATCAAATAAAATTAAAAATGTTTCAAAACTTTATGAAATAGCTGCCACAAAATATGATTTAGCACTTGATATTCCTTTTTCAGCAGAAATTTCAAATAATGTTTTATTAATCACACAAAATCAAGAACAATATGACAAATTTATATCAAATATAGAAGCAAAAGATTTTGAACTATTTTCAATAAGTGAAGATATTATAAAATCAATTTCTGGAAATATTGGAGATTTACAAGTTGTTGTTAATGATGAAAACGAAGATATTACTTTAAATGTTTCTCAAATAGTTTGGTTTGATGCAAAACAAACAGGGAAAGAAAGAAGTGGTGTTTTTGATACAAACTTGTCAAATGTCGAAGATATTATAAAAGAATTAAAAGAAAATATAAACTCATATTCATATAAAAAATTTACAACTTATGACCCAGCTATTTGTCAATATAACGAAAGAAGAGTTGAAATTTGTAGTAAATGTGAAGAAGTTTGTCCTACAGTTGCAATTACAAAAGATGATAAAACTAAAACTTTAACTTTTTCTCAAATTGACTGTGATGGCTGTGGAGGCTGTGTTAGTGTATGTCCAAGTGGAGCGCTTGATTATGCTCCAACAAATAGAGATTCTATTTTTGAAATGAGTAAATTTTATAAAGAAACTCATCCTTTGATTGTTCCTTCTAAAATGAATATGCAAAATTTAATGATAAATTTAAAAGAAAATGTTTTACCTTTTGCAATTGAGGGTGAAAAATTTTTAAGCGAAGTCTCTTTTTTAACACTACTTCAAATGTCAGGTTCTCAAGTAGTTTTTTATAGTGATGTTTTATCTAAAGGAACAAAAGATTCAATTAGAATTTTAAATGATATTTATCAAAAAAAATACCAAAAAGATGCAATTTTAGTAGCAATGGATAAAGAAGAATTAGAAGATGCTTTAAATGAAGTATCTTTTATAGAAGATTCTTATTTTAACTTCAACCAAAATGACCTAAAAAAAAGAGAAGCTTTCTCTCAAAGATTACAAAAAATTGTTGGAACAGAAGATTTAGGTGTAGTAAAAACAGGTGAACATATTCATTATGGAAGAGTGTTAGTGAATGAAGCGAATTGTACTTTATGTTTAGCCTGTGTTGGCGCATGTAATGTTGATGCATTATTTGCAAATGAAAGTGACTTTACTCTTAGGGTCAATCCATCTTTATGTACGGCCTGTGGTTATTGTGAAGTTTCATGTCCAGAAGTTGATTGCTTAACAATAGTAAGAGATGAGATTGAACTACAACCTACATGGTTCAAAGAAAACATTTTGGCAAAAGATAAACTTTTTGCTTGTGTTGAGTGTGGTAAAGAGTTTGCTACAACAAAAGCTATTGAAAAAATAGCAAATATGATGGGAGCGATATTTGCTCTTTCAAGTGAAACTAAAAAAAGAACACTTTATTGCTGTGAAGATTGTAAACCAAAAATCATGATAAAACAAGGATTATTAGATGCATAATGTTGAAATAGACAAAGCGAGAGGTTTTTTATACAACATTTTATCACTTTTATTTGTAGAAGAGAATGTAAAAAATAATACACCAAAAATTATTGAATGTTTAGAAATTTTGTCAAATAATGCTTTTGATGATGAAGTTGCAACAGCTTCGAATGATATTTTAGAATATTTAAAACAAAATGGTAGTGAGAAATTATATGTTGATTATCAAGATTTATTTATCGTTCCTTTTGGAGAGTTTATTCATTTGAGTGCATCTTGGTATCATGAACAAAGAGAAGGTGGCTATATGCAAATAAAAGTTAGAGATATTTTAGCCAAAACAAAAATTAGAAAAGATGAAAACTTTTTTAGCGCACCTGAAGATCATTATGGATTTATTTTTACTTTAAGTTCATATTTAATCGAACAACAAATTAATAATGAAATAAAAGAAGACTTACAAAAAGAGCTATTTAAAGAAGTAATAAATCCTTATTGTGAAGAGTTATTTTATAAACTAATATCAAGTTCAAGTGTTGTTTATTCGAAAGTTGGATTAATTTTTGGAAATATTTGTAATCTTGAAAGATCGTATTTAGAAGTTCCTAAACCAAAAAAATAGGCTTTAGAAATCAGAAAAAGGTCGCTCTAAAAACTTAATAGAGTTTTTAGAGGGGCTTTCTACCCAAATCTAAATAAGGAGTTATCATGGCTGATGAGTTAAGAAGAGACTTTATCAAAAGAGCCGGTATAGCAGCTACTGTTATCGCTGGTTCTGTGGTTGCGACAGCTGCAACAACACAAAGCCAATCTAGAGGTGCTGGAAGTGACACGGGTAGTGGTGTCGTAACTGGTAGATCTAAGAAAAAAGAGATACTTTATAAAAAAACTGCCGCTTGGAATGAATTTTATAGCGCTGCAAAATAATAAAATAAAAGGAGGATAAAATGGAAATGCTTAAAAGCTTTGGAAGAAGAAGTTTCCTAAAAGTAGCTTCACTTGCAACAGCTGTAACAGCAACATCTGCCTTTGCCTCGACAGAAAAAGTTTTAAGAAATGCGACACAAGAAGAGATTAAAAATCCTTTTCCTGGTTCAAAATTAATTAAAACAATCTGTTCGCATTGTTCAGTTGGTTGTGGAGTTATTGCTGAAGTTTATAATGGTGTATGGGTGAGACAAGAAGTTGCTCAAGACCATCCTATAAGTCACGGTGGACATTGTTGTAAAGGTGCTGATATGATTGATAAAATCAGAGCAACTAATAGATTACAATATCCAATTGAAAAAGTAGCTGGAAAATGGAATAGAATTTCTTGGGATGATGCTATGAGAAAAGTTACTGATAAGTTATTAGCTCTTAGAGAAAAATATGGTCCTGATTCAGTACAATTTTTGGGTTCTGCAAAAGTAAGTAATGAGCAAGCTTATTACATTAGAAAATTTGCAGCTATGTTTGGAACAAACAACATAGATCACCAAGCTAGAATTTGACATAGTCCAACAGTTGCCGGTGTGGCAAATACATGGGGTTATGGAGCTATGACAAATCATCTAGGTGACATGCAAAACTCGAAAGCAATTATAATTATGGGATCAAACCCAGCGTCAAACCATCCAATTGCAATGCAGCATATATTAAAAGCTAAAGAGCAAAATGGTGCAAAAATTATAGTTGTAGATCCAAGATTTACAAAAACAGCTGCAAAAGCTGATATTTATTGTCGAATTAGAACAGGAACTGATATTGCATTTTTATATGGAATGATTAGACTAATTCGTGAAAATAAATGGTACGATGAATCATTTATTAAAGATAGAGTTTATGGAATGGACGATATATTTAAAGAGTGTGAGGAGTATACTCCTGAGCATGTTGAAGATATAACGGGCTGTTCAAAAGAGCTATTAATTCAAGCAGCAACTGTGTTTGCAGAAGCAGATCCAGGTTCATTAATTTGGAATCAAGGTTGGACACAACATACAGTTGGTTCATCAAATACAAGACTTGGTTCAATTATGCAGTTAACTTTAGGAAATTTAGGGAAACCAGGTGGTGGATGTAATATTCTAAGAGGTCATGATAATGTTCAAGGTTCAACAGATATGGGATGTCTTGCTGATACTTTACCAGGATATTATGGTTTAGCTGATGGTTCTTGGAAATATTTTGCAAAACAATGGAAAGTTGATTTTGATTGGTTAAAAGCAAGATTCAAAACTCCTGAAATGATGCAAAAAACAGGTAATAGTTTATCTTTATGGATTCATAGTGTATTAGAAGAATCAAATACTAAACATAATGCTGATGTTCCTTTAAAAGCATTGATTTGTATTGGAAATGGTATTTCAACAGTAACACAAACACATAAAACAAAAGAAGCTTTAGATAAATTAGAATTAGTTGTATTTATTGACCCTTATGTAAATGATGCGGCTGTAATTACTACAAGAAATGACAATATGTTTTTATTACCAGCTGCTTCTCAAGTGGAAACTTCTGGAACAGTTGTAAATACTTCAAGATCAGCTCAATGGAGAACAAAAGTTGTTGAGCCATTATATGAAGCAAGAGCTGACCATGAAATTTTATTTGACTTTGCAAAAAGAATGGGATTCTATAATGAATTTGTTGCAGGTATGGGGAAAGGTGATAAATTTACTTGGCCAGAAGATGCTACAGATGAGATTGCAAGAGCTTTAAAAACTATTGGAATGCAAGGTAGAACAGCTGAGAGAATTAAAAGACATACTGAAAATTGGCATTTATTTAATTCAACTTCTTTAAAAGGAAGAGGAGTTACTGAAAAAGAATATTATGGATTACCATGGCCTTGTTGGAGTGAATCTCATCCTGGAAGCCCTGTTTTATATAATATTAATTTACCAGTATCTCAAGGTGGTATGGGATTCAGAACTAGATTTGGAACAGAGCGAAATGGTGTTAGTTTACTATCAGCAGAGGGGAGTGCGCCAAAAGGAAGTAGAATCAAAGGTGGTTATGATGAAATTACTGCTAAAAATATTGAAGAATTAGCAGGAATTACATTAAGTGAAGATGAGAAAAAATTACTTGATGGTAAAAACTGGAAAAATGATGACAGTGGACTTTTAGTTAAATATGCACTTGCTGCTGGACTTGCTCCTTATGGAAATGCAAGAGCTAGAACAAATGTATGGGAATTTGTAGATCCAATTCCAAAACATAGAGAACCGTTACATTCATTCAGACCTGATTTAATTGCAAAATATCCTGCAATTAAAGATAAAGTTAATTTCTTTAGAGTGGATGTTAGATACGAAAGTGAGCAAAATGCCCAAGATTGGACAAAAGATTATCCAATCAATATTGTTTCAGGAAGAATTGTTGAACATATGGGAACAGGAACAGAAACTAGAGCATCAAAATATCTAGCTGAACTTTCAGGTGAAATGTATGGAGAATTACATCCAACATTAGCTGGAAAATTAGGGCTTAAAGATGATGAAATGATGTGGGTTTATGGAACAGGTGGTGGAAAAATCAAAATTAAATGTAAATATAGTTTAAGAGTAGATGAATATTCTGTATTCTTACCTCAAAACTTCTCAGGAATTTGGAGTGGAGAGCATTTAGGACATAGATACCCAGCTGGAACTCAACCTTATGGATTTGGTGAAAACTCAAATCAAGTTACAAGTTACGGTTACGATCAACAAACTTCTTGCCCAGAGACTAAATGTTCTTTGGTTAGAATTGAAAGAGCATAGGAGATTATCATGAGTCAAAATACTGTAGATTATTCAAGAATGAAATTTTATTGTGATGAGAACCTTTGTATTGATTGTAACGGTTGTGTTGTAGCTTGTAAAGAAGCTCACGAAGTTCCAGTTGGAGTTAATAGAAGAAAAGTAATCACTGTAAATGAAGGAATAGTAGGAAAAGAAATTTCTCTTTCTATGGCTTGTATGCATTGTAGCGATGCTCCATGCCAACAAGTTTGCCCAACGGATTGTTTTTATATTAGAACAGATGGTATTGTTTTACATGATAAAGATAAATGTATTGGTTGTGGATATTGTTTATTTGCTTGTCCTTTTGGTGCTCCACAATTTCCCAAAAATGGCGCATTTGGTACAAAAGGTAAAATGGACAAATGTACTATGTGTGCTGGTGGTCCTGAAGAAACAAATTCTCATGAAGAGTTTCATAAATATGGGCAAAATAGAATTAGTGAAGGTAAAGTACCAATGTGTGCGTCAATGTGTTCAACTAAAGCCTTACTTGTTGGTGATGCCAATGAGGTTGCTTTAATTAAAACATATAGAGCGACATCACAAAGTAAGGGTATTGCAACTGAATCTTATGGATGGTAGGAATTAATTATGGAAAATAGCTCATTTTTTCAAAAAAATAAAGCGTATATACTTACACTTGTTGGGCTAGGATTAGTAGGATTTGTATTTGTTAAATTTTTTATGATTATGGATTGGGAGTACTTATTTAAGTACACAATCCATGTAATTACAACTGGAAAATTAGACGGAGTTTTAATTCCAGCTGATACCAATTATAAAGCTATGGTAAATGCAGCATTTGGACCAAATTATGAAGCAATTGCTCCTGAAATTATAAGAGCTAGTAATGAAAGACAACTATATATTTGGTGGGTTTTTGTTGCTGAAATTGTAATTTTTTGTGTAATGTATACATTTAATGGTAGACAAGAAGCTATTATTACAAGACCAAATGACCAAGTGGAAGTATTTTCACTATTTCATAGAGCTATTATTTGGTTAAATGTTATTATTATAATTGCTTTAATAATTACTGGATTTAACATAACATGGAGTTTAAGAAGTGAAGGTGGATTTATCCCTTTTATGCTTAGAGGAACACATGAGGTTACAGGTTTACTTTGGTTTCCTATTTGGTTACTAATGACAATTATTGCCTTTAAAGATATTAAACTATTATCAAAAAATAGTTTGTTAAGAAAGATAATTTTACCAGGAAAATATAAACCTATGAAAAGAGTTATTTTTATAGTGTTTATTTTAATGGGTGCTGGATTATTAACAAGTGGATTTATAATTTGGTTTTTACATCCAGATGCATTTATAAATGCTCAAGTTATTCAATTTAAAAGAGCATTACTTTATGTACATTTTGGTTCTAGTGTATTGATTATGTTTTTCTTAATGGATTTTGTTTACTCAACATTAGTTGCAGTAAAAGGGAATTTTAAAGGATTACTTAGTGGTAAATATCCAAGAGAACATTTAGAACAATTAGCTCCTGATGTTTTAGCAGATATTGAAAATAAAAAAGGAAAAATGGCATGACAAGCCCTGTGAGAAGTGAAAACTTCTCCCTTTTTCATGATAATTTAGATGATTATACAAAAGAAATAATCATTGAAAAATTCTATGAAGATGGGATTGAAGTGGCTGAAGATTATGTTATTAAAGAAGATAAAATTGAATTTTTCTTAAATGGGAAAAGATTTTTATCAGTTATGAGTATTGCCCAACATCAAGATGCACACCTTGTGGGATTTTTATTAAGTGAAGCTGTAATAAATGATTTTAGTGATATTGAATCAATAATTATTAGTGAAGATGGATTAAAAGTAGAAGTTATTGCAAATGTTAGTGATGAAGGATATGCAAATCTTTTTAAAGAAAAAACATTAACATCAGGATGTTGTATTGGGGTTACTGGAAATGCAGAAAAGGTCTTTGATTGTGCATTTATCAATACAGATTATAAAGTACATGCAAAAGATATTTTATCAAATATGAAGTTATTTAATAATTCATCAAAGCTTTTTGATAATACAGGATGTGTTCATAAAGCAGAATTAGTTTTAGAAGATGGTACAATTTTTATCGCTGAAGATATTGGAAGACATAATGCAATTGACAAAGTTATTGGACTTGCAAGTATGAATAAAAAAGATGTTAAAAAATCAGTTTTATATGCAACTGGAAGATTATCAATGGAAATGGTTGTAAAGTGTGTAATGCATAAAATACCAATAGTTGTTTCAAAAGCAGCAGTGACTTTTCAAGGTATTAAATCAGCAAATGAACATGGAGTTACACTTGTAGGATTTGCAAGAGGTAATAAAATGAACGTATATACTCACTCAGGAAGAATAAATGTCTAGTATAGATGATAATGTCAGTATAGAATTAGATAATATCCAAAAAGAATTTTTGATGACAAATTTAGATGAAGAAGGAAAACTATCTTGTCTAAAAGCCTTTAAAGTTGCACGATTAATTGGGAGAGAACCAAAAGAAATGAGTGCAATTACAAAAAGTTTAGGTATTAAAATTACAAATTGTGAACTTGGAGTTTTTGGAAAATTAAAGTTTCAAGACCCTAATATTCAAGTTTATAATAAATTAAAACAAAATTATATGGGACATAAAACTTTAGAATGTAAAGTATTATGGGATGAAGCTATAAGCTCCACTCTAAAAACAGTAGGTTCAACTGTTAAAAATTCTGATATTGAAGTTACTCATTGTCAACTCGGGTGTTTTCGAGAAAAGAAAAATAAAAAGAATGATTAAACTAAATTATCTGCAATACTCAAAACTAAAAAATATAGAAATATCAAATGATTTTTCATTAAGTGCATTAATTTCAAATGATAAATTTGAAGCTTTAAATATAGAATATAAAAATCTGTTTGGATTTAATAAACTAAAAACGATTGCCTTTTCAAAAGAGGGATTTTTAGGACTTTTTTTAGAATTAAAAGGAAAAATTGCAATAAGTTGTGGTGAAAGTGAAGCACTAATTGAAGCTGGATTATTTTATGAAACTTTGGGTTTTGAAATAACTTGGATAAGTTTAAATAAAGATGGAAAAGTAAATTTAAAGAAAATAGAAAATGAAAATATAGATTTTCTTTTTTTATCTTCTTATGTTATGGATACTTTCGTAAAAACTTCCATAGAAGAGGCTAAACAACTAACAAATGCAAAAATAATTTCAAATGCAAGTGCAGATTTCAATAAAAATAGTGATGTTGTTTATTTTGATAATTATAAATTAACAGGTTTTAATCTTTCTTGTGTTTTATTATTTAATGAGGATATCTTTTCTTTATTATCTATTGGACAAATCGATAGTTTAGCTGTAAAACTTTGTTTAGATGCTCTTAAAAATCAAAAATTTAATCAAAAATCAAAAGCAATTTTTTTAGAAAAACTAAAAGAAAAGTTCCAAGAAAATATCTACTTTTTTGTAAATCCAGATGATACTTTGGACTATTCGCTGCATTTTGGATTAAAAGGTATAAAAGCCAGAGAACTAATACGAACATTAGCTTTAAATGAAATATTTATTACAAATGGAGAGGGTTGCTCTTTAGGATTATCAAAACCATCAAGAATTATTCAAGCAATGGGATATGATGAGCTTACAAGTAGAAATTCTATAAGCTTTTCTTTTGTTGATGAGTTAAGTGCGAAAGATATAGAAAAGGTTGTAAATACTGTTTATTTAAAATATAAACAGATTAAAAGCTTAGGAAATTAAGTAATTAATCTTTTCCTATATTTGAGAAATAATAAGCAATTTGTTCTAATTGTTCATCCGTATAATCTCTCACATGTTCTTTCATCATCGTTCCAGTTTTTTTACCATTCTTATAATTTAACAATATTTCATATAAACTATTTTTGTTCATTCCAGCAATTTCAGGTGCAACAGATTGAGTTTGTTCATCAGTTTCATGACATGAAGTACATGATATAGCTAACATCTCAGCTTCAATAACATCATATTCCACTGCATGGGAAAAGCTATATAAACTTAATAAGATTAATGCTATTTTTTTCATTTTGTTTACCTTTTATTTTAATTATAATTATACCTTGAATTTATGTAACTTTCAAAACATAAAGTTTAGTTCCATATTATATTGTACTCCTATAACTTAATAATGTAAGTGACTAAAGTCACAAATAAACTTTTAATAAAATGATACAATTCTAAAAAAGTTGGAGTATTTTATGTATAAAAAAATATCAAAAGTTTTATATCTAAAGGTGGGGATTGTAACAACTACAAAACTTTTAAATAATAGTAAAAGAGAAGAATTGATTTCAGGAATCAAAAAAAATCCAGTTTCTTCTTCATATCTTACAAAAACAGGTTTTAAAGATGATTTTCAAGCTGATTTACTTCATCATGGTGGAGAAAATAAAGCTTTATTCCTTTTTTCAAGTATAACTTATGAAAAAATTAACTCTTTTTATGATAATAAATTTGATATAAGTAAAACTGCATTTTTTGGAGAAAATCTTATATTATCAGAAATTACAGAAGAAGATATTTGTGTTGGAGATATTTTAAAAATAGGACAATGCAAAGTACAAATAACACAACCTCGACAACCTTGTTGGAAATTAAGTGCAAATACAGATGAAAAAAATATGACAAATTTTATTTTTAATAGTGGTTTAACAGGTTGGTATGCAAAAGTTTTAGAAGAAGGAATTATAAGTCAAAATGATGAAGTAATTTTAGAAAAAAGAAGTTATCCAAATTTAACTATTAAAAAATTAAATCAAATTATAGTAAATCCAATGATTGAAGAAAAACTAACCCTTGAAGCTTTGGATTGTATTGAATTAGGAAGAGCTTTTTATAATTCATTAAAAAAAAGATATGAATTAAAAGATAAAGATGACCAATTTTCTTATTATCATACTTAAGATATTTCTTTTCTTTCAATTTCCCATCTATAACCACTCATAGCTCCGCTATTTGTTATGATTTTATGGCATGGGATTAAATACTCAATATGATTTTTTCTAATTGCACTGGCAATTGCTTGAATAGATTTTGGTTTATCTAAATAGTTTGCTATGTCTTGATATGTTGCTACTATTCCATTTGGAAGATTTAAAAGAGCTTTCCAAACATTTACTTGAAGATTTGTTCCCTTTACAAAAAGGGAATATTTTTTATTTTTAACGAAGATATTTTCTAAATATTCATTTGCAGCTTTTTCATCAAAATAAAGATTTGCATTTTCCCAAAGTTCATTGAATCTATTAAAAATCTCATTTTTATTATTATCAATAAAACCTAAATAGCAGATTCCTTTATCTGTAAAACCAATTAAAGCTTCCCCAAAAGGAGTTTGTCCAAATCCATAAGTGATTTGTACATCTTTCCCTTTTTCTTTCCACTCTTTGGGAGTTACTCCAATTAGATTTACAAAAAGTTCATGCAGACGGCTACTGCTGGATAATCCAATATCCAAACTACTATCTAGAATGGATTTGGATTCTTTGATATGCTCTTTTGCATAATTTAAAGTTACGCTGTGTAAAAATTGTTTTGGAGTTACACCTACATACTCTTTAAATACTCTTATAAAATGGTATTTACTCATACCAATATTTTTTGCAACTTTATCAACTGATGGATGTTCTTTGAAATTCTCATCAATATATTTTATTGCTTTTTCAATTTGTTTATAGTTGTTATTTAAAGTAGACATATTTCTTCTCCAAACGATTAAAACCCTTAAAAAGTCGATTGATTGTAAATCACAAAATTACTAGCAAGATCTTCTAACTCTTTGTTGATTTTAGCATGTAAAGCTGTATCTTCAATATTATCTAATACATTACAAATTTTGTTTG
>JAQVBE010000017.1 GCA_028690445.1 Aliarcobacter sp.
CTTAACTCAACCTTATATGCGCATCATAAAGATTTCGTGGCTCTCTTTGCGATGCGCACGCTGGCCAAATCATTATGCGTCAGCTGGCCAAGTGTCAATGCGCGCGGTGGCCAAATCCTTTGCGTCCGAACAATCATTATTTTGAATATCAAATAAATCAATAAAGAGAGGTCGATATTGAATAGCAAAATAGTTCTCATTTTTATTTGTATAATAACCCAAACCTATATTAGATGGCTTTGTTTTTAATAGTGGGTCAGGAGTGTCGTCTTTTATATTTTGTTTTTGATAATTTTGACTCATCACATTTTCATAATTTTTATGTATATTATGAAATCTTCTGAAATTAAATGTAGTGTAAATTACCATTGCTTCTTTTACAATATTAGGTGTATTTTTGTCTATTTCTTTTTGTATTTCAATGAGTTCATTAAATAGTTTTTTCTCTTCAGGTGTCATTTTTTGAATTAACAAATTTAATTTATTTAATAAAGGTATAAATCTATCTTTATTTTTTATTCTATCTTTTATATCACTAACAGTTTGAATAGGCAAATAGTAAAAACTTTTTTTATAATTTTTTATGTTTATTATATTCAATAAATCAGTAGTTTGTGAAGCACAATTTCCATCAAGAAAATAGTATTTAAAAGTTGCTTTTCTTAATTCGTATAGATGATATAAAATAGTTCTTATTTCTTCTTTTGTAAAGTCTAATGTATAAATATACATATATCTTTGTTCTAAAGTATTGTATTCATATATCTTTTTAAAAAATGGTTCTCTAATAAAATAGCCATTATATTGTCCCGTCATACCTTTATATGAATATTTAAGGAAATTATCATCAGTTGAAGTTTTTGCAGCAAAATGTACAACATCACCAATTTCAAGAGGTTCATTTTCATTTGAAAAAAGTAACATAATGTGCCCAAAGATGATGGATTGTTTGTGTATTCAGAAGTAAATACGATACTTAATTTATCTTTTGGAAAAGACTTCAAATATTTATTTAATTCACTACAAGTACTTAAATCAAATGAGGGTACATTATTAAAATTCGATTTTATAAATTCGTATCTTGCAGGAAAATTACAAGCAGTTTCATATCCATATTCACTATTTAATAATTTAATTGTTGCATCAAGTTCTTCTTTTGGGGTTGCATTAATATTAGATGATAAATAATATTCTTTTGATACTATTTGATTTTCATTATTTTGATTATGTATTAGTTTTTGCCACATCATTGACATTTCAGATTGATTAGCAAATAGGAAATTATTACACAAAAAAATCAAATAACAAATTATTTTCAAAAAACACCTTTGACACATTCATTTGACCCAGTTGCTATAGTAAATATTTTTTGGGATTTAAGTACAACAGACTTTTTAACAGGAAATGTTATGGAGTATGCTCCAAATAACTATTATTTTAATCTTCAAAAAAAGTAATTCCTAATTTAAGTTATAACAATAAATATCAAGATAAAGATTTTAACTCAAATTTAAGTAGCTTTATTTTGATGGAATACTATAATCTTAAATTAGAAAATAGGAATAATTACACAAGTTCATTTTGCACGGATTCTTTAGCGATTATGATATGTGATTATTATGAACTTGATAAAGAAAATTCAACTAAAATTATTAAAGATTCTATGTCAGTGACTAAAACACCAATAGAACTTTTAAATATGATTAAAAATAGAATCCAATAACTTGGGTCTATTTTTATAAATACCTATTTAGAACATATTCAATAATTTGTAATTTTTGTAATACACTTTTTCTAATATTTCATTAATATTTTTTGTTTTTTAGATAATCTTTTGGTATCTTCACTATTTTTTCTTGTAATTCATTAAAAAATCTTTTATTTAATATTTTGATATTTGTATCGCTTGTTACAAATAAATATATATAACTAAAAACTGATTTATAAGTAACAATTGTTGCTGGTTTAACTATTTCATCAGCAGTTGCTTTTTTTATTTTAACTTTTGCTATTGTTTAGGGTCGTCATCATCTTTGATAATGTGAATTTGTGTTGATATATTGTTTATAAAGTTGTAAAAAAAATTTATTTTTAACTCTTTTAATGGGTACAAAGTACCTTTTATAGGGCTTTGAAGTAAAGTGGTACGCCTGGTAGGATTCGAACCTACAACCGCCGGGGCCGAAACCCGATGCTCTATCCAGTTGAGCCACAGACGCACTTATTAAATAAGGCTGAAATGATAGCACAGCCTTACTTAAAGAATTGATTAAAAGAAAATATTGTCTAAAACTATCAATACAAAAAATATTATTCCTAGGTACCCATTTACCGTAAAAAAGGCTTTATCTATTTTCTTAAAATCTTTATTTACTAAATAATGTTCATAAGACAACATCAAAGCACTTAAAATAACAGCAACATAAGCAAAATAAGAACTATCTGAAATAATCACAAATAAAAGCCAAAAAACAACTGTTAAAGCATGAAATATTTTTGAAATTTGCATTGTTTTTTCAACTCCAAATTTTGATGGAATAGAATGTAATTCTAATTTTTTATCTACCTCTATATCTTGTAAAGAGTAAAGTAAATCAAATCCTGCAACCCAAAACATAACTCCAATACTTAATAATACTGACCAAAAAGGAATCGTTTCACTCACAGCCACAACACCAGCGATTGGTGCAAGTCCTAAAGAAATACCTAAAATAATATGAGCTAAATATGAAAATCTTTTAAAGTATGAATATGAACCAATTATTATTAAAATAGGCACGGATAAAATTAAAGCCAAAGAATTTACAAAATATGCAACCAAAATAAATCCTAAAGCATTTGCCATAGTAAAAATAAACATTTGAGGAGCAGATATTCTTCCATCAACATTTGGTCTATTTATAGTTCGTGGATTTAGAGCATCTATATCTCTATCCATAAATCTGTTAAATCCCATTGCAAAGTTTCTAGCAGTTAGAGCTGCTAAAATTCCAAGAACAAAAAGTTTAAATCCAAACCAACCATCTGCCGCAACAACCATCGCAATAAAAATAAAAGGAAGTGAAAAAATAGAGTGTTTGAACATAACTAGTTCATTAAAGTCATTTAGTTTTTGTATAAGCTTATTCATAAAAGGATTGTATCTAAGATATTATTAAAAAATTAGAATTAACCTTTTTCTAGTTATAATCGATTTTATTTTATTATGAAAGTTACAAATGCCTAAAATCACCCTACTTTTTAGTACTTTATTTTTAATTTTTAGCTTAAGTTCATGTGTTTCAAAAACTCAAATGGAAGTTAAAGATTCAGGTTCAAAAGATGTTTCAGATTTATTAAGAATCTTAATTAAAAAAGAAAGAGAGATAAATGAACTTAATCAAAAATTAGAAGATTGTAATAATTCTAAAGTAAAATCATGAAAGAAATAGCAATAATTGGATCAACAGCTTCAGGGAAAACAGCCTTATCTTTAGAAATTGCATCAAAAACAAACGCTGTAATTTTATCACTTGATTCACTTTGTGTTTATAAAGAAATTGAGATAGCTTCAGCAAAACCAACTCTTAAAGAAAGAGGAGAAATTATTCATTTTGGAATTGATGAAGTTTATCCAAACGAAGAATTTGATGTTGTTAAATTTATTGAACTTTATAAAAAAGCAAAAGAGTATGCAATTAAAAATAAAAAAAATCTTATTACCGTTGGTGGAACTGGATTTTATTTAAAAGCTTTGATTGATGGTTTGTCAAAAGGTGTTGATTCAAAAATAAAACTAGATATTTCTCAACTTGAAGCCTATGAACTTCTTTACTCAATTGATAAAGAATATATGCAAAAAATTAAAAAAAATGATAGATATAGAATCGAAAAAGCCTATGCTATTTATAAACAAACTGGGTTAAGCCCTACTTCTTATTTTGAGAAAAACCCTAAGATTTCTGTCGCAAAAGATTTAAAAATTTTTGAAATTCTTTGGGACAAAGAAGAGTTAAAAAATAGAATTTCTAAAAGAACAAAAATTATGATAAATTTAGGGCTTATTGATGAAGTTATATTTTTAGAGAAAAAATACACAAGAAGCCCAAATTGTATGGCATCTATTGGAATAATTGAGACTTTAGAGTATTTAGATGGAAAACTTACAAAACAAGAACTTGAAGAAAAAATATCTGCAAATACAGCAAAACTTGCAAAAAGACAAAACACTTTTAATAAAGGTCAATTTTTAGATAAAACATCTAATATAATAGAGAACTTAAATTCAGATATTATTAAGTATTTTTCGTTATAATCCAGTCCCTAAAGAGTTTTTTAAAGGGCTTGCAATAGACTTGACCTTTTATTAAACATTAATTACATTAAGGATTATGGCATGAAAAAAGATATTCATCCAGATTATAAAGTTTGTACAATTTCTTGTGCTTGTGGTAACACATTTGAAACAAAATCAAATGTTGAAACATTAAGAATAGACATTTGTTCTTCTTGTCACCCTTTCTTTACAGGTGAGCAAAAACTTGTTGATGCTGCTGGTAGAGTTGAGAAATTCAAAGCTAAATATAACATGGCTAAATAGTACAATATTATGTTGTGCTTAGTTCCGACTCCAATAGGAAATCTTGAAGATATTTCAAAAAGGTCTTTAAGAATTCTTGAAGAGGCGGAACTTATTTTTTGTGAAGATACAAGAGTCACAAAAAAACTTCTAACTCTTTTAGGTGAAAAAAATAACCTAGACTTTTCAAACAAAGAATTTAAATCTTTTCATTCTCACAATGAAAACAATATTCTACAATCTTTAACAAAAGAAACTTTTTCTAAAAATGTTGTTTATGTAAGTGATGCCGGAATGCCTTGCGTTAGTGATCCAGGTGCTTCACTTGTAGAATTTTGCATACAAAATGAGATTACATATGATGTACTTCCTGGTGCAAATGCAATTTTAACTGCTTATGCCATGAGTGGATTTTCTCACACTACTTTTTCTTTTTATGGATTTTTAGACCATAAAGGCGTTAGTCGTGCTTCAAAGTTAAACGATGCCTTAAATGATGCTAAATTAGCAATCCTTTACGAATCACCACATAGACTTCTAAAACTACTTGAAGAAGTAAGTATAAAAGATGCAAATAGAACAATATTTTTAGCAAAAGAAATTTCAAAACTCCATCAAAACAGCTATAAAGACACAGCTATAAATCTATTTGAAAAATTTAAAGATATAAATATTAAAGGTGAATGGGTTGTAATTATTGAACCAAAAGAAACTGTTGGTTTTAACCTTGATTTAGATGATATATTATCTTTAGATATTGCTCCAAAAATAAAAGCAAAATTAATAGCAAAAATGACAGGAGAATCTATAAAAGATGTATATCAAAAACTTTTAGAAAATTAATTCTTAAAAGTTTTTTTCTAAAATATCTAACTGTTTTTCAATAGCTTTTATACTATGAAATAATCTATCAAAATTTTCTTTTTTATCTGCAATAAAACTATTACTCTCTTTAGATTTTGAATGTATTTGTTCTATTGAACTATTTATATCTCCCATTTTTTCAGATACTACACTTAATTTTTGTAATATTTTCACTTATTTCTTTTATATTATTTATCGTAATATTCACAGAAGTATTACTTTCACCTAAACTAATTTGTGTTTTACTAGCTAATTTCTTCACTTCATCTACTATAACGTTAAATCCATTTCCAAACTCCCCTGCTCTTGATGCTTCAATTGCCGTATTTAGTGCCAAAAGATTGTTTGAATTGCAATACCCAAAATTGATGATAAAACTTTTTTAATATCAGATGCATTTTTTGTTAAAATACCCATATCCTCTACAAGTTCTGAATTTGTATTTACATTATTCATAATCTCTTGAGTAAAAATAGTAAATTTATTTATCACTTCATTTATTACTATATTACATTCTTTATGTATTTTCATAAACAAAATTTAATATATCAACCATATCTTGAATTAATGGAAAAACACTTTTAAGATTTAATAATAAAGTTGTTAAAGTTTGATTTATAAGTCCTAATAATTCTCCAAAAGTAGAATATTCAGCAAGTGGAATGTTATTGAATGTTTTTAGAGAATTTGAATTCTTAGCATTAAATAATCTTCTTAAAATACAATCATTTAATATAGTCCCTACTGATTCTTGTCTTTTCTTTGATGAATAATTTCTATAATCCATTTCCATTTGATAAACAGACTCTTTTTTTTAACCAAATATAATATATCTCCAAATGATATATCACAAAAAAACAATTGTTAAAGCAAAACAATCTGTATAATTTATTTTAAAGGGAATATTTAACTGTAATATTTCATTTTTTATTTTATTTATTCGCTCTTGATGAGAAATTGTTTGGCTTGTTATATTTTCACGGAATAAAGGAATTGTTGGAATTTCAATTTTATCAATTATATCTTCACTAAAACTTTGCAAAATATAGTTTTACAAAGGGTTATTTGCTTCATAATAAAGAGAATCTTTTTTTGTATTCAAGTCAAAAGTACAAAGCTCGCTGGCTGTTGTTGTAAGAATTACTTTTGTTTCACATTTGATTTTTTAGAAACTATTTCAAAATTTAAACGTGGAAATATAAATTCCAAAATCAACTTAGGCGCATTTTCACCAAAAAACAAACTGCGTGCCTATCTTGTAAATTAGAATTATTTGTATCTAAAATACGAATTAACCCGTTTTCAATATCTTGCATTAATTTTTCTCCAATTATTATTAAAATAAATTGTAACCTAAAAATATAGCCTGAATAAAGCTATAAAATTTCTAAAAACAAAGAACTTTATCAACAATATTTAGATATAATCCCGCATGATAATATATGGAAAACAAATCGTACTTTATGTACTTGAAAAACACCCTCATTTAATAGAAGAAATTTTTCTTTCTAAAGAAATTGATAAAAAACTTTTTACAAGATTTGCAAAACTTGACAAAAAAATCTACAAAATAGATAATCAAAAAGCTCAAGCATTAGCAAAAGGCGGGAACCATCAAGGTTTCATTTTAAAACTAACGCATTCTGAATATACAGATATTAAAGAATTCAAAAAAATGAATTTTATTCTTGTTTTAGATGGTGTTACAGATGTTGGTAATATTGGAGCAATTGCTAGAACTGCTTATTCTTTAGGAATTGAAGGATTAATCGCAGCTGATATTAAAACTGTAAATGATTCAGGAATTTTGAGAACAAGTTCAGGTGCTTTACTTGATTTACCATTTTCAATACATCCAAGATCAGTTGATTTGGCAAGTGAATTAATCGATGCTGGTTTTACATTAATTGGTGCAACAACAGATGGTATTGACTTAAAAAAATATGGGAAAATTGAGAAATCTGATAAAGTAGCTTTATTTTTAGGAAGTGAAGGAACAGGAATTTCTCCTAAAGTTGCTAAAAAACTAGATTTAAAAGTTTCAATTGCTATGGAGCATGAATTTGATTCGTTAAATGTTTCAGTTGCTGCTGGTATTTTGATTTATAACTTAAAAAGATAAAAAAAAAGAGAACACTGTGATAAGAAACCTGATTTTAATAATTGCATTAAATGTATTGATGTTAAGTGCAAACTTAGATATAAAAGTAAAAGACTTATTAGGTAATAGTGATTATAACACTCACAAAAATCTGATTACACATATTTTTAGCAATGAAGATAACTTTTATACAAATAATCAGATTGATTACACTAAAATTATTCAAGAATTATCAAATAATGGTGTATTAAAACTAAACTTTCCATCTACTCAAAATGTTACTATTACATTTAATGTTAATAAGCATCCGAAAAAATCATCAAAAAATCTTAGTGATATTTTAAAAGCCTTAGGGCAACATAATTTTGTTGTAAAAGAAGAAATAATTGTTAATAATAATCTTAAATGGACTATTCAAGTAAAAACTGCAGCCGCCATAAGCCCTCTCAGATTATCACAAGAACTACAATCAATAAATTGTAGAATTGTTGATATTAAAAGAGAGGGTGACTATAGTTGGAGCTATTCGATAGATACGAATAATTCTTCAATTTATAGAGCAGAAGATTTAATAAATAATAAGCAGTTATCGTTAAAAAATTCACTGAAACCGTATATGATTAAAATATCAAATGCAAAAGTTATTACAATAAAATCAGCAAGTGGTAATATTTGGTATCCAAATGTAGTTTTTTATGATGAATCTTTAAACATAATTGGAATTTATGACGAGAATAGTTTGCATAAAAGTTTAAGACTTGAAGTGCCTAACAATACAAAATATATTAAAATTGATGATTTATACACCCTTGCAAATATGAAGCAAGGACTTAACATTACTAAGGAGTAAACAATGTTCCATGAAATTGAATTTGAGAGAATGAAAAGACTTCCAAACTATGTGTTTGCAGAAGTTAATAATATTAAAATGGAAGCTAGACGAGCTGGTGAAGATGTAATTGACTTTTCTATGGGAAATCCTGATGGTCCGGCACCACAACATATTACAGATAAATTAATTGAAGCTGCTGCAAAACCAAAAAATCATGGTTATAGTGCAAGTGCTGGTATTTTTAAATTAAGACTTGCTATTTCTAACTGGTATAAAAGAAAATATGATGTTGATTTTTTAGACCCAAATAAACATGTATGTGCAACAATGGGTTCAAAAGAGGGTTATGTTCACTTAGTTCAAGCTATTGTAAATGTTGGTGATGTGGCTGTTGTTCCAGACCCAACTTATCCAATTCACTCATATGCATTTATGTTAAATGGTGCTGCTGTTCATAAATTTGAACTAGTATTTGATGATGTATTTAAAGTTGATGAAGATCTGTTTTTTGAAAGATTACAAAAAACAATTGATGAGTCAATTCCAAAAGTAAAATTTGTAGTTGTAAACTTCCCACACAATCCTACTTGTGCGACAGTTACACCTGAGTTTTATACAAAATTAGTAGCAATGGCAAAAAAAGAAAGATTTTATATTATCTCTGATATTGCTTATGCTGATATTACTTTTGATGGATATAAAACTCCTTCAATTTTCCAAGCAGAGGGTGCGTTAGATGTTGCTGTTGAATGTTTTACTTTAAGTAAATCATACAATATGGCTGGATGGAGAGTAGGGTGTATCGTTGGAAATGAAAAACTAATCGGTGCATTAAAAAGAATTAAATCATGGCTTGATTATGGTATGTTTACTCCTATTCAAATTGCAGCTACTGTTGCTCTTGATGGTCCTCAAGATTGTGTTGAAGAACATATTGAAAAATATAGAAAAAGAAGAGATTTAATGCTTGAAGTATTTGCAGATGCTGGTTGGGTTATGAATAAACCTAATGCTTCAATGTTTATTTGGGCAAAAATTCCAGAAGTTGCAGCTCATTTAGGAAGTATGGAGTTCTCTAAACAACTTTTAACTGAAGCTCATGTGGCTGTAAGTCCTGGAATTGGATTTGGGCATTATGGTGACCAATATGTAAGAATTGCATTAATTGAAAATGAAAAAAGAATTAGACAAGCAGCAAAAAATATAAAGAAATATTTAAAATCATTAGAGAAATAGGAATTATTCATGTTAAGAGTTGGAATTATCGGAGTTGGTACAGTTGGAGCTAGCGTTGCAAATATTTTAAGGGATAATAAAAATATTATAACGGCACGTGCTGGTAAAGAAATTGTAGCAACCATTGGAGTAGTTTCAAACTTACATAAAATAAGAGATGTAGATATAAAACTTACAGATAATATTGATGATGTTTTAAATGATGATTCTATCGATGTAGTTGTTGAGTTAATGGGTGGAATTGATAAACCAAATGAAATCGTTAGAAAAGCTTTATTAAAAGGTAAAGCAGTGGTTACTGCCAATAAAGCTCTTTTGGCATATCATAGATATGAGCTTCAAGAACTAGCAGGTGATATTCCCTTTGAATTTGAAGCAGCAGTTGCTGGTGGAATTCCAATTATTAATGCCCTAAGAGATGGATTAAGTGCAAATCATATTAAATCTATTCAAGGTATTATGAATGGAACTTGTAACTATATGTTAACAAGAATGATAAATGATGGTGTTGATTATAATGAAATATTAAAAGAAGCTCAAGAATTAGGTTATGCAGAATCAGATCCAACATTTGATGTTGGTGGATTTGATGCAGCGCATAAACTTCTAATTTTAGGCTCTATTGCCTATGGAATAGATGTTAAACCTGAAGATATCCTAATTGAAGGTATTCAAAATATTTCAAAAGCTGATATTGAATTTGCAAAAGAATTTGAATATTCAATTAAATTATTAGGTATTGCAAAAAAAGTAGGTAATGAAGTTGAATTAAGAGTTCATCCAGTTCTAATTCCTCAAGATAAAATGATTGCAAAAGTTGATGGAGTTATGAACGGTATCTCTGTTGTTGGAGATAAAGTTGGTGAAACAATGTTTTATGGAGCAGGAGCGGGTGGTGATGCCACTGCATCTGCTGTTATTGCAAATATTATTGATATTGCAAGACGGGGAAAAGGTTCACCAATGCTTGGATTTGAAAACCAACCAGGTGAAAAAATTACTTTAATGTCAAAAGATAATATTCAAACAAAATATTACTTAAGACTTGAAGTTGCAGATAAATCTGGAACTTTAGCAAAAATTGCAACTATTTTAGGAAATAACTCAATATCTATTGAAGCAATGTTACAAAAACCATTGAAAAATGGAAGTGCAAATTTACTTTTAACTACACATGTATCTATTGAGAAAGATATTATTAAAGCTATGACTGAACTAGAAAACTCAGGTGTAATTTTAACTAAACCTGCCATGATAAGAATAGAAGAATAGTCTTCTATTCAATTCATTTGAGAAAAAATTCACAAACACTAACCACACAAAGTATTCCGGCATTAATAAAACAATTGGCAATTCCAGCTAGTATTGGAATGTTTTTTAACACTATGTATAATGTCGTTGATACTTTTTATGCTGGGCTTATTTCAACGCAAGCAATATCTGCATTAACTTTATCTTTTATGATTTTTTTCTTAATTATTGGTTTTGGATATGGTTTTAGTTCAGCAATCACAGCACTTTTAGGAAATGCTCTTGGTAAAAAAAGATACAAATTAGCTTCTATTTATGCCCATAAAGGTCTGATTTTTGTGCCATTAATTGGTTTAACTCTTAGTATTATTGGATATTTCTTTGCCCCTTCTCTTTTTATGTTTTTAGGCGCTAAAGACGAATATTTACAAATCTCACTTGATTATATAAATCCAATTTTATTTGGTGCAATATTTTTTATGTTTAATTTTTCCCTAAACTCTATTTTAATAGCCACAGGAGATACAAAAACATATAGAAATAGTTTAATATTTGGTTTTTTTGCCAACCTAGCTTTAAATCCTTTGTTTATGTACGGATTTTTATTTGTTCCAGCAATGGGAATAAAAGGAATTGCATTTGCTACAGTTTTAATTCAAGTAATAAATATGTTTTATTTATTTTACAAAGTTTTACAAACAAAACTTATTCATTTCGATAAACTAGAATATTTTATCCCAAATCTTAGAATTTACAAATTATTCTTTACTCATGGAATACCTTCAAGTTTAAATATGCTTACAATGGCTATTGGTTCACTAATTTTGACATATTTTGTTTCACATTATGGAATACAAGCAGTTGCTGGTTATGGAATAGGGTATAGAGTTGAGCAACTTATGCTGTTACCAGCACTTGGACTTAGTACAGCGGTATTAGCTCTTGTATCAAATAATTTTGGTGCTAAAAAATATGACAGGATTATTGAAACTTTAAAAGTTTCACTTAAATATGGATTTATTATAGCAACTGTTGGAATTATTTTTTTGACTATTCTAGGAAGACTAATTATTTCATTATTTGATTCTAACCCAATTGTTGTTGATTTTGGGGTAAGTTATTTACTTATTGAAATTTGGATATTTTATGCTTATGTAATTTTATTTGTTTGTATTTCAACACTACAAGCGATAAAAAGACCGAAGATGATTCTATATATTGGAATTTATAGACAAATTTTTGCAAAATTAATAATTGCATATTTAATTGTAAAATATTTTGAACTTGATTTTATTTATTTATGGTTTGGGATTTTATTTATGATTTATAGTGCAGCTATTTTTGCTTATTTTTATACAAACAAACTATTAAAAGAGATTTTAAATAAAAGTTTATAAGAAGTCTTAAAAGACCTCTTATAAGTGGTTATTTAGAACCACACTTTCCAGCTCCACACGAACCTTTCATTTCATCTTTCATTTCTTTTTTAGTATCTTTCATCTCTTTTTTCATTTCTGCGCCACATTTTCCAGCTCCGCATGAACCTTTCATCTCTTTTTTCATTTCTGCGCCACATTTTCCAGCTCCGCATGAACCTTTCATCTCTTTTTTCATTTCTGCGCCACATTTTCCAGTTCCGCATGAACCTTTCATCTCTTTTTTCATTTCTGCGCCACATTTTCCAGTTCCGCATGAACCTTGTGCTGCAAATGCTAATGTACTCGCAAGTAAAAGTCCTAATAATAACCCTGATAATTTTATTTTCAAATTGTTTCCTTTTTTATTTTTATTTAATTATATACTATTTTTGTACAGCTTCAACATCAACTATAATTTTTACTTCTTCAGCCACAGCAACACCACCTAACTCAATAGCTTTATTCCATTTTAAATCATAATCCATTCTGTTAATTTTCCCTTTTAAAGAAAAACCGACTCTTTTAATACCTTGAAAATCTTTTACACTAGCAATATCTTCAACCTCTAAAACAACAGGTTTAGTTATACCTCTAATAGTTAAATCACCTTTCATTTTCCCTTCATTTCCATCTGCTTGGTAAGATTTCATAACAAAAGTCATTTTAGGAAACTTTTCTGAAGCAAAAAAATCATCACTTCTTAGGTGTTCATCTCTTTTCTCAATTCCCGTATCAACAGATGCTGTATTTACGTCTGCACTAAATGTTTTAAAAGATTTTGTAGCTTCATCAAAATCAATTTGAGCATTATAAGTTTTGAACTCACCTTTTACATTTGTAATCATCATATGTTTTACTGAAAATCCTACATTTGTGTGGACATTATCAACACTATAAGAAGCAGCATTTACTAAACCGAAACTCAATACTAAAGCACTTGTAATTTTTGTTATAAATCTCATCTTCTATCCTTTTTTTGAATTACTAGATTTTATATTCTTTTTGTTTAATTAATGTGTAGAAATATTCTTTCTAATACTAATTATATAAAATATAGCTGGAATTATAATAAGTGTTAAAAATGTTGAAGTAACCATTCCTCCAATCATTGGAGCTGCAATTCTTTGCATTACTTCACTTCCAACTCCATGAATATACATTATAGGGATTAATCCTCCTAAAATAGTAAAAAGAGTCATTAACTTTGGTCGAAGTCTCAAAACTGCGCCTTTATAAATAGCTTTTATTATTTCATCTTTTGTTATATTTAAACAACTTTGTTTTAACTCAATCATTGCTTCATTTAAATAAACAAGCATAACAATAGAAGTTTCAGATGCAACTCCTAAAAGTGCTAAGAAACCAACTATTACAGCAATTGAAATATTAAAATCTAGATAATCTAAATAAATGATTCCACCACTTAAGGCAAAAGGTAAAGTAAAAAATATAATCAAAGTATAAGTCATATTTTTTAAAGCTAGATATATCAATAAAAAAATTATAATAAATGTTAAAGGTATGATATAAATAAGTTTTTTCATCGCCATTTCAAGAAATTCACTTTGTCCTGACCACTCAAAATAGTAACCAGATGGTAACTCAATATCTTTTAATAATTCATTTGTTTCGTCTTTATATTGTTTTGTTGAAATATCTTCTTTTGGCGTTATATAAATAAAACTTACATTTAACGCCTTTTCAGATGATATTACAGATGGTCCTTCTTCATATTTTAGATTTGCAAATAATCTTAAAGGTTGAAAACCTAAATTTGTTTTGATTTGAAGATTTTCTAAAGTTGTTATATCTTTCCTTTGATTTGATTCAAATCTTAGACTTATTGGGTATCTTTCTAATTTATCAAGAAAAGTTGAGATTTGAGTTCCACCAACTCCTAAATTTATAGTTTCTAAAATATCATTTTTACTTATTCCATATCTTGAAATCATCTCATCATTTATTTGAATATTTAAATAATATCCTGAGTTCACTTTGTCTGATGAAACCGATAAAGTTCCATCATAATGTCTTAATTTTTGCTCTATTTGTTTTGCTGTTTCTTCTAAAACTTTGTGGTCATTTCCATAAAGTTTTATTCCCAAAGGCGTTCTAATACCTGTTAAAAGCATATCAATTCGCCCTCTAATTGGATATGTCCATGAGTTTATAAGTCCTTGAACTTGAAGTTTTTCATTCATCTCTTCCATTAGTTTTTTATAAGTCATTCCATCTCGCCATTGTGATTCAGGTTTAAAAGTAATAACTGTTTCAATCATTGCAAGAGGTGCTGGATCAGTAGCACTTAAAGCTCGTCCAACTTTTGCAAAAGCCGTATCTACTTCTGGAAATGATTTTATGATTAAATCTGTTTTTTGCGCTAACTCTTTTGCCATATCAATACTAATTCCATAAGGAGTTACTGGCATATACATAAAAGTTTGTTCATTCATCATTGGCATAAATTCCCAATTTTGTTTTTGATAAACATTAACTGCAAAAATAATCACCCCAATATAAATAACAACTATTAAATATCTAAATCTTAAAGCCATTTTTAAAAGTGGCGAATAGATATTTATAAAAAATCTATTTAAGATATTTTTATCTTCTGCCATGATTTTCCCACGAATTAAAAAAATCATCAAAATAGGAACTAGAGTGATTGATAAAATTGCTCCTGTCATCATTGCAAAAGATTTTGTAAAAGCAAGTGGTGTAAATAATCTTCCTTCTTGACCAGTTAAAGCAAAAATAGGGAAAAATGAAACTACCACTAAAACTAAAGCAAAAAATATTGGACGACCAACTTGTTTTGCTGATTTTATAATTATTTCCGTTCTTTCTTTATTTGAAAGATTTTCTTTTCCTTGAAGATATTTGTGGGCATTTTCTACCATTACAATTGTGGCATCTACCATCGCTCCAATGGCAATTGCGATTCCACCCAAACTCATAATATTTGAGCCAATTCCAAAAAGTTTCATTAATAAAAAACTAATCAACACAGTAATTGGTAATGTAATGATGATAATCAAAGCTGATCTAAAATGAAATAAAAATAGAGTTGCAATGATAGCCACAATAATAGATTCTTCAATCAAAGTACTTTTTAAAGTATCTATTGCTTTATCTATAAGTGAAGTTCTATCATAAACTTCAACCACTTCAACATCAGGAACTTTTAATGTGGCTAATTTCTCTTTTACAGCCTTTATAACAGCATAAGGGTTTTCTCCAAACCGAACTATTACAATACCGCCAATCATCTCTCCTTGACCATTTAATTCAACCATACCTCGTCTATCTTTTGAAGTTATATTAACCTCAGCAATATCTTTTATTTTTAACGGAATATTATTTGAAGTTTTAATGGTAATATTTTCAATATCACTCACTGATTTTAAATAACCACGAGCTGTAATTATTTGTTCAAAACCATTTTCTAAAATTATTCTTCCACCTGTATCACTATTGTTTGCTTGAATTATCTCTTTTATTTCATTTATATTTAAATCATATTGAACTAATTTATCCTGATTTAAAGTGATTTCATAGTTTTTTACATATCCACCAATTGAAGCTATTTCACTAACTCCATCAACACCTAAAAGTGCATATTTATAATAATAATCTTGTAAAGTTCGTAACTCATCTAAACTTTTTGTTTTTGATTTTAAAGCATATTCATAAGCCCAACCAACACCTGTGGCATCAGGTCCAAGTTGAACAGTTGCACCTGTTGGAAATGTTCCTTGTAAAGTTGAGAGTTGTTCTAAAACTCTACTTCTTGAATCATAAATATCTGTTCCATCTTTGAATATTATATAAATCATTGCTGTTGAAAAAGATGTCATTGCTCGAACAGTTTGTATATTTGGTAAACTCATCAAATTTGAAATCAAAGGATAAGAGATTTGTTCTTCAATTGTTTTTGGACTTTGTCCATTCCATTCAACTTGAATTATAACCTGAGGTGGTGATAAATCAGGAAGAGCATCTAAATTTGTATTTTTAACAGCCCAAAATGAAGCAACAGTTAAAATTAGAATTGAAAAAAGTACTAAAAATTTGTTTCTTATACTATATGAAATTATACTCTCTACCATAATTACCAATCCTCTTTATCTGATTCATAAAGTGCATTCGTAACTGCATCTGAATCAAGTAGGAATAGAGCGTTATTTATAACCTCATCATTTTCATTTAATCCACTTAATATTTCATATTTATTTGAAGATATCCTTTTAGCTTCTATTTTTACAGGTTCAAATTCACCATTTTCTAAAGGTTTAAAAACATAAAATTTATCTGCTTTTTTTAGAACAGCTGTTTTTGGAAGAGTTAACATAAAATCTTTTTTTACATTTATATCAACTTTCCCAAACATACTAGGAACTAATTTTAAATCCTCATTTTCTAAAACAAATCTAACATCAACTGTTTTAGTTTTTTCATCAAAAATAGGGTAAATAAAATCAACTTTTGACTTTATCTTTTGGTTTATTCCATCTATATTTATTAAAGCCTCACCATCTTTTTTTACAAACTCTAAATCACTTTGATAAACAGAAGCCACAAACCAAATCTTATCTAAACTAGCAAGTTGTAAAAGAGTAATTCCTTTACTTACAGCACTTGATTGATTTATATTTTTCTCCATTAATATGGCATTCATTGAAGATGTAACCACTAAACCATTTGAGTTGATTTTTCCATCTTTTATTTTTTGTTGTTCTGTCTTTGAAATATCTAAATTATCAAGTCGCCCTAAAGTACTTTGGTAGATATTTTGATTAAAATTCTTAGCCACTTGAAGTTCATTTTGAATAGATAAAATCTCTTGTGAATAAATAGAGTATAAAGGCTCACCTTTTTTTATAGTCATATATTTTTTATTTGCATTTAGTTTTGTAATATAACCATCAAATCTACTTGTAATATCAACCAAAGATGATTCATCTATTTTTGTTATTCCATAAAAACTTTTATTTATAGATACTTCTTCTTTTACTACTTTCGTAATTTTTTTATTAAATAACTGTTTTGCATCTAAAATCTGTGCTTGTAAAAAACCACTTAAAAGTAGGGTACTTAATATCAATATTTTAATCATTTTAAACCTTTATTTGTAAAGTAGATAAGTTGTGAATAACTCTCATAATATTTCAATGTTTCATCTAAAGCTTTTGTTTCATATGTAATTAACTCATTTAAATTTTTTATACTTTCTTCTGGTTTTACCATCTCAAAGCTGTTATAATTTTCTATGTTTATTTGAATTTTTTGTTTTAATGGAATTATCTCTTTTTGGATAAGTTTATAATTTCTAGCACTTTGATTTAGGTTGTTTAAATAAATATTTGTTTGCAAAAATAAATTATGCATAAAACTATCCAATTTATCATTTGTTTCGTTTGAGTTAAGTTTAGCTTTTAAAGCATTTATATTTTCAGTTTTATATAAAGGAAGTGGTATTCCTACCGTTACATTTCCATAATCTTGTTCAGCATTTTGCATATATTCAACACTTAAAGTTACATTTGAATACTTCTTTGCTTCTTCTAAACTTGCCATTTCTTTATATTTTGAGCTATCTTCTTCTAAAGTTTTTACTTTTGGATGAGTGCTAACAAGTTCTTGATTTATAAAAGCTTTATTTATCTCTTTTATATCAATATTTTCATCTATTGTTTGAACTTTCTCATAACTTATTAATTCCAAATTTAAATACAAATTATCTATCATAGTTTTTAAATTATCAAGTTCAAGCTTCAAATCTAAATAAGATACTTTTGTATTTAAAACTTCATTTAAAGAGGCTTTTTCATATTTATATAAAGAAGAATATAACTCTTGAAGTTTTTCTATATTTTTTAAATAATTTTCAATTAGCTTATATCTTTTTTCTAAAATCAAAATATTGTATGAATACTCATATATTTTTGATTCAAGTTCAAGTTTTTTATCTTCCAAATCAAACACTTTTATGTTTCTATCTTTTTGGGCAATTGATTCTTCAATATCAAGAGTTTTTCCAATAGGAATAACTTGTGAAAGTTCAACTCCATACTCTTTTTGATTTGATAATGGTTTATTAAATCCAATGTTATTTGTTTTAAATGCCAACATTGGATTTTCCCAATTTTTAGAAACTTTTATTTGTTCATTTGCAACTTGGATTGATTTATTTAGGCTTTTTAAATCATAGTTCTTTTCAAAACTATTTTTTACCAGCTCATCTATTGTAACTGCACTCAATAGTGAACTAGCAAGAAATGAGCTTAGTAATATTCTTAACATTATAAATTTACGCTACCTTTAATAGTATGAACAACACCATCATCTGTTTTAAATTTTAGTTGATATTGCCATGTCCCAGCCATTGGAAGATTTATATTCATTTTATAAACTTTATCAACTAAAGTAGCTTCACTTTCCGATTCCATATACGGCATTCCTGGCATTTCAGGCATAAAAAACTTCACTTTTACTTTTGCAGTTTCAATAACTTTCGAATCTTTTGATAATCCAACTAAAAACTCATTACTTCCAACAACTAAAGCTTTTGATGATTTTAATGTTACATCAAACCCGTCTTTTTGTCCATTTTGCTCTAAAAGTTCAGCATTTAAAAAAGTAAATGTTAGAAAAAGTCCTAAAACTATTTTAATTATATTTTGCATTGAGATACTCCTAAGGTATTAAATTAAGAGTATTTTATTCTTTTTGTGGGGAGTTTATGTGTAGAAAACTAAAAACATAAAGTAAAAGTTGTTCCTTGCTTTATTTTTGATTCAACTGTTATTTTTATTTTATAATAATTACAAATATGACTTACAATATTTAAACCTATTCCAAAACCACCTTGTTCATTTGTAGCTCTAAAATATCGTTTATAAATATCATTTAATTTGTCTTTTCCTATTCCTATTCCTGAATCTGATATTTTTAAAATATTGTTTTGGAGTGAAATATCTATTTTTCCAGCAACTTTATTATATTTTATTGCATTTGAAACTAGATTATTAAAGATTCTAATAAAATCATCTTTATTGATTTTGTAATTAAAATTTTCTATATTTTTATTTAATAAAATCTTTTTCTTTGATGAAATAAGTTCAAAATATTCCATTTGTTCATCTATTAAATCTTTTAAGTTATACTCTTGAATATCTTTTATTGTCTCTTTATTTTCTAAAAACAGATAGGTTAAATCATTATAAATTTCAGATATTCTTTTTGCACTTATTTTTACTCTTTCTATTTGTTTCTCACTTAAAGTTTTATTTTCTGTTGACATCAAAATAGCACTTATTGGAGTGTTTAATTCATGAGTTGTATCTTTTATAAAGTTGTTTAATTTAACTCTTTCTTCACGAATAGGTTTTAAAAATAGTTTTGCTAAATAAAATCCTATTATTGCAATAATTAAATAAATAATAAAAAATATACCAATAATATTTAGTTTTAACTCTTTTATTTTTTCAAAATACATATTCTCTTTTAAAGCAATATAATATATATCTAAATGCCCTAAAACTCTATCATCTACTAAAATAAAACTATCTTTTGTATCAATAATTTTTTTCGAGAAATCAATATTTTCATCAAGGTTTCCAAATATTTTATTCTGATTTTTATCATAAAAAGAAATTCTATAATCTTTTGTTTCTAGTAGTTTTTGTTTATCAAATTCATTTCCTTTCATATGAGAAAGAATAATTAAAGATGAGATTAATGAGACTTCATTTTGCATATTTGATTTTGTTAAATCATAATAGAGTATTTTTTCATTCTGATAATAAAGTGTTGCAATTAAAACCATCAAAATAAAAGAAGACCCTAAATATAGGAGTAAAAATCTAAAAAAAGTACTTTTTTCACTGCTTGTTAAATCGATAACCAACTCCTCTTAAATTTATAATATATTCATCACCTAATACTTTTCTAATATTTTTTATATAAGTTCTAATTGTAGCAGCACTTGGCGCGTCTTCATAGCTCCAAATATTTAAACTCAGCTCTTCTTGACTTACTTGTTTATTACTATTTTTAATTAGATATTGTAAAACTTCACACTCTTTTTTTGCTATATGAATTTGTTTATCATTTTTTATAATAAGCAAATTTTCTACATCTAAAAAAGTATTTTTTGATATTTCAATTAAGTTGTTTGGATTTATCTGAAAGAGTCGTTTAATATTATTTATTCTAATATCTAACTCTTTCAGTTCAAAGGGTTTTTTTATGTAGTCATCACAACCAGATTTAAATCCTTCTTCGATATCATCTATTTGATTTAAAGAAGTTAAAAATATGGCTGGAGTATAAATTTCTTTTTGTCTTAATTCTTTTAATAGTTCAAACCCATTAAGAATTGGAACATTTACATCTAAAAGTAATAAATCAAATTTCTGACTGTATAGTAAATCTTGTGCTTCTAAACCAGTATAAACTGCACTAACTTCATAATTTTGTGAAAGTAGATGTTCTTCTATAATTTCATTAAGTATTAAATCATCTTCTAATAATAATATTTTCATAATAATCCTTGAAAAATTATAACATAAAAAAGAAATTGTTTTTGATTGTTTTTTGTATAAAAAGGAAGTAGTGATTTAAAAAAACACTACTTTTTTAGATTAGAATTGTCTTCTAGGTTTTTCAGCTCTAGGTTGTGCTTCATTAACTCTTAAAGTTCTACCTTCATTCTCATTACCATTTAAAGCTTCAATTGCTTTAGTTCCAGCTGCTGAGTCTTCCATTTCAATAAAACCAAATCCTTTAGATTTTCCTGTTTCTCTGTCCATGATAACTTTTGCACTTTTCACTGCACCAAATTTTGAGAAAACTTCTTCTAACTCTTTATCATTCATTCTATATGATAAATTACCTACATAAATATTCATCTATTCTGTCCTTTGTAAATGTGTAGTTATTATGCCAGATTATTATTAAATAATCAAGTATTTTGGAAATTTCTTTTTAAGGCTTCTTTTAGCCTAGAAGAAACTTCCTTGAAACCTAATATTGCGATAATATCATAAACTGATGGTGCTTGTGTTCCACCTGTTAAAGCTATTCTTATTGGTTGAAATAGTTGTGGAAATTTTAAGCCAAAATCATGAATAAATGGTTTTGTAATTGCTTCAATATTTTCAACATTGTATAAATCATCTTTGTTTTTTTCTAATAATTCAAGATATTTTTCTAAGAAATCTTTTGTATCTTCTTTTACAAATTTTTTAACACCACTCTCTTCATAAGAAGTTGGAACATCTAAAATATCAGTAATTGATTTTTTTAATTCAACGATTGTTTGAGCTCTTTGTTTTGATAAATCTAATAATTCTGTTTTTTTAGAATGATGTGCTAAATCTAAATCAAAAAATTTCAACTCTTCAATTAATCTTTCATTTGAAACTGCTTTTATATATTCACTATTTAACCATAAAAGTTTTTCGCCATTGTAAGAAGATGATGATTTATTGATATTTGATGGGTCAAATAACTCTAACATCTCTTCCATTGAAAAAATCTCTTGGTCACCATTTGACCAACCAAGTCTTACTAAAAAGTTAAGTAATGCTTCTGGTAAATATCCAAGATTTTTATAATCCATAACATCCATTGCACCATCTCTTTTTGATAGTTTTTTACCAGATGGATTATTAATCATTGGTACATGGTAAAACTTAGGAACTTTAAATCCTAAAGCATTATAAACAACAATTTGTTTTGGTGTATTTGATAAATGGTCATCACCTCTGATTACATCTGTCATGTTCATTAAAGCATCATCAATAGCAACAACAAAGTTATATGTTGGCATTCCATTAGATCTTGCAATTACAAAATCATCAACTTGATTAGCATCAAATTTCATACTACCTTTTACACCATCTTCAAACTCAATAGTTCCAGATAATGGAGCTTTTATTCTAATAACTGGTTCAATTCCTTCTGGAATTTGTGGTAAAACTTTCCCCTCTTCAGGTCTCCAAGTTCCATCATATCTTGGATTTTGTTTTGCTGCTTCTTGAGCTGCTCTTAAAGCGTCAAGTTCTTCTCTACTCATATAACATTTATAAGCATTTCCATTTTCTAAAAGTTTGTCAATATAAACTTTATATATATCTGTTCTTTTTGATTGATAAAATACTTCACCATCATAATTTAATCCAACCCAATCAAATGCACTAATGATTGCTTTCATTGCTTCTTCATTATTTCTTGCTGTATCTGTATCTTCAATTCTTAGTCTAAATTCACCATTTGTTTTTCTAGCCCATAAATAGTTATAAAGTGATGTTCTTAGTCCACCAATATGTAAATATCCTGTTGGACTTGGTGCAAATCTTGTAATTGCCATTAAATTATTTCTCCTCTTCTTTTTTGTTTTGTATATAAAATCCTACGCCTGTAACAATTGCAACAATTGCTATAAATACAAGTAATGATATTTCAAGAATTCCCATTTGCTTCCTTCTCCTTTAACTGTCCACAAGCTGCACTTATATCTAAGCCTTTTGATTCTCTAATTGTACAAATTACACTTTTTTCATTTAAATAATCTTTGAATCTTAACATATCTTCCACTTCTGGTCGCTGATATGTAGTTCCTGGATATGGATTAAAGAAAATTAGATTTACTTTTGCTTGTATTCCATTTAAAAGTTTTACAAGTTTTTTTGCAGCGTCAAGTGAATCATTTTTGTTTTTAATTACTAGATATTCAAACATAACTTTTTTTCTTGTATCTATTGGGAATTTTTTAACAGCATCAATAATTGAAGCAATGTTATAAGCCTTATTCATTGGGATCAACTCACTTCTTAATTCATCATCAACCGCATGAAGTGAAATTGCCAATTGAATTCCTAAATCAATTTTTCCTAATTTTTCTATTTTCGAAGCAATCCCTGAAGTTGAAACAGTTTGTCTTCTTCTACTAATCGCTAATCCATCAAGCTCAGAAAAAATAGAAACAGCTTTTATGAAATTATCAAAATTATCAAGAGGTTCACCCATTCCCATATAAACAATATTTAAAGCTTTATTTTCAGCAATATCATTATCTCTTTTGATATTTACAATTTGAGCAATATATTCCCCAACAGTAAGATTTCGTACAAATCCACCTTTTGCAGTTAAACAAAAACTACATCCAACTTTACATCCAACTTGAGATGAGATACAAACAGTGTATTTTTCACTTCTTACAATATTTCCATCTTCATCTTTTTTCTTCTCTTTCATTAAAAGTAAAACAGCTTCAACTGTGTGGTTATCTCTTAATTTAAAAAGATATTTAATACTTCCATCAACACTTTGCTCTTTTTTTACAATTTGCATAATATCAATAGGATAATTTGTTTTTAAATCATCTAATAAATCTTTTGGTATATTTTTCATTTCATCGTAAGAACTAACATATTTTTTGTAAAGCCAGTTATAAACTTGTTTCGCTCTAAATGATGGTTTTAATTTTTCTTTTAATTCATCTAATGTGTAATCATATATAGATGATAACTCTTCTTTTGCCATTATAATTTGTCCAATATTTTATTTTATTATATTTTTTTCTAGTAAATATTTTGTTAGTTTTTCCATTGCCTCTTTGTGATTTTTTATAAAATCTTCATGGGCAGTTTCATTTGTATAATTTGTTATTACAAAGATTCCAGCAACTGGAATTTCAAACTCTTTTGCAACACTTAAAATTGAAAAAAATTCCATATTTTCAATTCCAACTCCATATTCATTAAACTCTTTACAAAGTTTTTCATTTGTTGATATATAGTTTGAAGAGTTCACAATAGTGTCATTTCTTGCAAATTTATTTTCTGATTCAAGTACATTATCAAGTGGAGTATATGCACTACCAGTTAAAAATCCCAATTCAATATTTGAAGCTCTTTTTGATTCAACTATATCAAAAATCTGATGGTTACCATAAGAACCAGCACTTCCTACAAAAAGCAGATATTCTGGTTTATTAAATAAACACATTCTTGTAAGATTTATTGCACTTTCAATTAATCCAACACCAATTGGATGAGCATAGGCAAATGTTTCATTTCTTCCAGCACAGATAATCATTTACATTCCAATATAAAATTTGGATTAATAGTTATATTTTGTTCACTACTAATCGGTGCTACATCAGCAGCCATTTTTGACATACTCAAAGACGCCATTTCAGCTCTTGCATAAACTACATTTCCAGTGTTTGTTTCAAAAATATTTATTTTTGAAACTTCACAATATTTAGAAACTTGAGAAGAAAGAGTTTTTGCATAATTATCTATCCAATTAATCGCTTCTAATCTTAATTCATCAAAACTCTTATTTTGCAAATTATCACTTATATTCCAAGAAATATTTGCGATATTTAGTTTTACTTCCTCTGATTTTATGTTCTCTTTTATTGAAATTAATTTATCCATAAAACCATTTAAATCTTTTGCATTTTTTGATTCAGCTGTATATCTTAAATTTCCAACATATCCTAAAAACTCTTGTTTATTATCATGATATTTATATTTAGGACTTAAGGTAAAACTTCCATTTTTAAGAGTTACATCAGTCGTTTTTTTTAGAAAATCGTTAAATTTTTCTATTTCACTATTTACTTTGTTTTCATCTTTTTTTTCAACACTAATTGTAATATTTGTTGTTAATAAATCAGGATTTACAACTTTTGTAAAACTTTTATTAAAATTTAATTCATAAGAAAATCCTAAAACTGGTAATAAAAGAGCTGCCATAAAAAATCTTTTTTTCATCATTTCATATCCTTACTGGAATATTATTTGCTCTTAAATATCTTTTTAAATCCATAATATCTATTTCTTTAAAGTGAAAAATTGAAGCTGCTAATGCTGCACTTGCTCCACATTCAAAAGCCTCTTTTATATGCTCCATTGTTCCAGCTCCACCACTTGCAATTACTGGTATATCTACAAGTTTAGAGATTTGTCCTGTAATATTTAATTCAAATCCAGTTTTTGCACCATCTGTATCCATAGAAGTTAAAAGTATTTCACCAGCACCTCTATTTGTAACTTCTTTTGCCCAAGTTAGTGCATCAAGTCCTGTATCTTCTCGTCCACCTTTTACAAAAACATGATATGAACCATTAGCAACTCTTTTTACATCAATGGCAACCACGATACATTGTGAACCAAATCTTTTTGAGCTTTCATTTATTAAATTTGGATTTGTAACTGCTGATGAATTTATAGAAACTTTGTCACAACCTACATTTAAAAGTGAATAAATATCTTCAAGTTTTCTAATTCCTCCACCAACAGTTAAAGGAATAAATACCTCTTTAGCAACTTGTTTTACAATATCAACAATAGTTCCTCTATTTTCATGACTAGCTGTAATATCTAAAAAAGTAAGCTCATCAGCTCCTTCAGCGTTATATCTTTTTGCAACTTCAACAGGATCACCAGCATCTCTTAAACCTACAAAATTTACACCTTTTACAACTCTTCCATTATCAACATCTAAACATGGTATTATTCTTTTTGCAAAACTACTCAAATAAAATCCTTCGTAATAACTAAATATTATCTTATCTAATTGTAAGTTAAAAGCAGATATACTCCTTGCAATTATGGAAAAAGTAAAAGCAAAAAAACAATACGGACAAAACTTTTTAAAAGATACAACTATTTTGGATAAAATCATCCAATCGATGCCCAACAACAATAACTATGTGGTAGAAATTGGGCCTGGATTAGGTGATTTGACCAAAAACTTAGTCAAGTACAAAGATATGACTGCTTATGAAGTTGATACTGATTTAATCGGTATTTTAAAGTCTAAGTTCGCAATAGAAATAAAAGAGGAAAAACTAAAACTGATTCACACAGATGTTTTAGTTGCTTGGGACAAGCAAAAAACCTTACATGACGGTAAATATGACTTAATTGCAAACTTACCGTACTATATTGCAACAAACATTATATTAAGAGCATTTGAAGATAGAAATTGTGAACACATTATTGTAATGGTTCAAAAAGAGGTAGCAGAAAAATTTACTGCGAAAGTTAACAATAAAGATTATTCATCGTTAGGTATTATTACTGAATCAATTAGTATTGATTCAAGAATACTTTTTGACGTTCCACCTGAATCTTTTAACCCACCTCCAAAGATAATATCTTCAATTCTTTATATCAAAAAAGATATGGATAAATACCTTGATAAAGATTTTAATAAGTTTTTGAAAGCCTGTTTTGTACAGCCTAGAAAAAAACTTTCTAAAAATCTTACTTCTGTATTATCCAAAGATGCCATCTTTGAGATTTATAAAGAATTAAATATTGATGATAATGTTAGACCTCATGAAGTAAGTTCATCTTTGTATAGCCAAATGCATACAAGGGTAAAAGATGGAAGAAATTAACAAAGAAGAACAAGCTGTTGTTAGCAATGAAGCTAATCAAAATGAAACTGCCCCAGAAAATATAGAGGGTGAAGCTAAAAAACCTTTCAAAAAAAGAAAACCTAAGCCAAAAGTTGCAAGAGATCCTCAGGCAATACAACAAGTAAAAGGGGAAGGTTGGATTACTGATTTAAAAAAAGCTTATTTAATCAACGAAAAAATACATAGGGATAGATTAAATCCTCATTACAAATTAAATCTAAATACTAATGCCAAACTTAAAATTACTCCACTTGGAGGATTAGGTGAAATTGGTGGAAATATGATGGTTATTGAAACTGAGAATGAAGCAATAATTGTTGATGTTGGTATGAGTTTTCCTGATGAGAATATGCATGGAGTTGATATTTTAATTCCAGATTTTACTTATATTAGAGAAATTAAAGACAAAATTGTCGGAATTATTATTACTCATGGACATGAAGATCATATTGGTGCAATGCCATATTTATTTAAAGAAATGCAATTTCCTGTTTATGGAACTTCATTACCTTTAGAAATGATTGGTTCAAAATTTGATGAGCATAAAATGAGAGAACATAGAGGTTATTTTAGAGCTATTCAAAAAAGAACGCCTATAAAAATTGGAAATGAGTTTGAAGTTGAATGGATGCATGTAACTCACTCAATTATTGATTCATCGTGTATTGCTGTTAAAACAGCAGCTGGAACGATGATTCATACAGGTGATTTTAAAATTGACCATACTCCAATTGATGGTTTTCCAACAGATTTACATAGACTTGCACATTATGGAGAAGAGGGTGTTTTAGTTTTAACATCAGATTCAACAAATTCACATTCACCTGGATTTACAAGAACTGAAAAAACAGTTGGACCTACTTTTGATAGAATATTCCAAAATGCAAAAGGAAGAGTTTTAATGTCAACTTTTTCTTCAAATATTCATAGAGTTTCACAAGCAATTGAAAGAGCTTTAAATTACAATAGAAAAATCTGTGTAATTGGAAGATCAATGGAAAAAAATCTTGAATTAGCAATGAGTCTTGGATATATTAAATTTCCTAAAGACCAATTTATTGAAGCACACGAAGTAAATAAATATAATGATAATGAAATTCTAATTGTTACAACTGGTTCTCAAGGGGAATCAATGTCAGCACTTTATAGAATGGCAATTCATGAACATAGACATATTAAAATCAAACCGGATGATCAAATTATTCTTTCAGCAAAAGCAATTCCTGGAAATGAGGGAAGTGTTTCTGGAATTATAAACCATCTTTTAAAAGCTGGTGCAAAAGTAGCATATCAAGATTATCCAGATATTCATGTTTCTGGACATGCAGCTCAAGAAGAACAAAAATTAATGCTTAGACTTGTAAAACCTAAATTCTTTTTACCAGTTCATGGTGAATATAATCATGCTTTAAAACATGGACAAACAGGGATTGATTGTGGTGTACTAGAGCGAAATGTTTATATCATGAGTGATGGTGAACAAATTGAAGTAAGCCCAAAATATCTTAAAAAAGTAAAAACTGTTAAAACAGGAAAAGTTTATATTGACAATCAATTAAATCATAAAATTTCAGATGATGTTATTTTAGATAGACAAACAATGGCAAACGAGGGTGTTGTTATGATTGTTGCTCAAATAAATGAAGATGATAGAACAATGGCACAAAGACCAAAAGTTACATCATTTGGATTAGTTCCTGACAAACAAGATAAATTCTTTGCAAAAGAGATTGAAGACTTATTAACTGTATTCTTAGAAAACATTAAACCAGGAATTCTAAAAAATAGTAGAATCTTAGAAGATGAATTAAGAAAAGTAGTAAGAAAACATTGTACAAGAAAATATAAAAAATACCCAATGATAGTTCCAACAATCTTTGTTCAATAAGGAATAAAAATGAATTTTAAGCAAATAGTAAAAGATGTTTTATTAACTGAGGCAAAAGAGCTAGAAAAAGCGGCTGCTATTATCTCTTTTGATATTGAAAAAGCTATTGATTTAATTATAAATTCAAAAGGGAAACTTATTGTTACAGGTGTTGGTAAATCTGGTCTTGTAGGAACAAAAATTGCAGCAACTCTTGCAAGTACAGGAACAAGTTCATTTTTTCTTCATCCAACAGAAGCAATGCATGGTGATTTAGGAATGGTTGGTAAAGAAGATATTGTTTTAGGAATTTCATATAGTGGAGAAAGCGATGAATTAGTTCAAATTCTTCCTCATTTAAAAAGATTTAATATTCCTCTAATTGCAATGGCTAGAAATCCTGAGTCAACACTTGCAAAATATGCAGATATTTTTATAAATATAAATGTAGAAAAAGAGGGTTGTCCACTTGATGCTGCCCCAATGTCTTCCACTACTTTAACTATGGCTATGGGTGATGCTTTAGCTGTTTGTTTAATGAAAAAAAGAGATTTCAAGAAAGAGGATTTTGCATCTTTTCATCCAGGTGGAAGTTTAGGTAAAAAACTTTTTGTTAAAGTAGATGATTTATTAAGAAAAGAAAATCTTCCTGTCGTTTCACGTGAAACGAAACTAAAAGATGCAATTTTAGTAATGAGTGAAGGAAGACTTGGAAGTGTTATTATTGAAGATGAAAATAAAAAAGTAATTGCACTTTTAAGTGATGGAGATTTAAGACGAGCTTTAATGAATGATAATTTTTCAATGGATTGTAAAGTAGAAGATATTGCTACAAAAAATCCAAAAAAATTAAAAAACAAAGAGCTTTTAGCAAGTGATGCACTGCAAGTGATAGAAGATTATAAAATACAGCTATTAATTGTAACTGATGAAAATGATAAATTAGTTGGTGTATTACATATTCATGATTTAATTGAAGCTGGTATAAAATGAAAAAGAAAATAGAAGAGACTCAAGAAGAGTTAGTAAGATTAAATAAATTTTTATCTCACAATAGTAACTACTCAAGAAGAGAAGCTGATAAGCTAATAGAAGAGGGTAGAGTAAAAGTAAATGGAAAAGTTGTTACAAATCTTGCAACAAAAGTTTCAAATAGTGATGAAGTACATATTGGTAAAAAAACAATTAGAGAAGATAAAAATAAAATAAGTACTGTAATTGTTTACAATAAACCAAAAGGTGAGATTGTTTCTAAAAAAGACCCTCAAGGCAGAAAAACTATTTATGATTCTCTTGATCATAAATATAAACACTTTTTAAGTGTAGGAAGACTTGATTACGCAAGTGAAGGATTACTTCTTTTATCTGATAGTGTAGAAATTGTTGATGCTTTAATGCACTCTGATTTGGAAAGAGTTTATAAAATAAAAGTAAATGGTGTTATCACAAAACCTGTTGAACAAGCAATGCAAAATGGTTTAGAAATTGAAGATGCAACAGGTGGAGCATATAAAACAAGTAAAATAAAATCTATGAGTTTTGCACCTTTTTTAGCTTACGATATCCAAAGTAATGGTGAAAAATTCTCTAAAATCAAAGTTGTAATAAGTGAAGGTAAAAATAGAGAGTTAAGAAGATTCTTTGCTCACTTTGGACTTGATGTACTTGATTTAAAAAGATTAGAATATGGTGGAATTTCTCTAAACAATCTACCAACTGGAAAAACAAGATTTTTAACAAAAGAGGAATACAAAAATCTAAGAATCTTTATGAACGAAGATGATAGATCTCTCTAATAAACTAAGACCAACAAGTTTAGAAACATTTGTTGGTCAATCTCATATTATCGCAAAAGATAAAGCGCTTTATAAACTAATCAAACAAAAAGATATTCCTCATCTATTTTTCTATGGAAAACCAGGAACTGGTAAAACGACATTAGCAAAAATAATTGCCCGTGAAATAAATACAGATTATTACTACTTTAATGCAACAAGTATAAAAATTGAGGACTTACGAAAAGTATTTGAAAAATATAAAGGGAGTTTGATTAAACCTTTAATTTTTATTGATGAAGTTCATAGACTTTCAAAAACTCAACAAGAAGTATTACTTCCAATCATGGAGAATTATGATGCAATAATCATTGGTGCAAGTACAGAAAATCCATTTTTTACTTTAACTTCTGCTATTCGTTCAAGATCATTTTTATATGAATTTAAAGCTTTTACAAAAGATGAAATGAATAAAATTCTTCATATTGCTTTAAAAGATATAGAGATAAATATTGAACCTCTTGCTTTAGAGTACTTGATAACTTCAAGTTCAGGAGATGCAAGAGCAATGCTTACACTTCTAAACTTTGCATATAAAGCTTCAAAAAATATTGAGCTAAGTTTGTTAAAAGAGTTAAGAGAAAGTGTAATAGGCGATGGTGTTTCATCATCTGATACACATTATGATTTAGCAAGTGCCATGATAAAATCTTTAAGAGGTTCAGATATAAATGCTGCACTTTATTATATGAGCAGATTAATAAATGGTGGAGAAAGTGTAGATTTTATAACAAGAAGATTAGTAATTTTTGCTAGTGAAGATATTGGGAATGCAAATCCAAATGCTTTAAATCTTGCAGTAAATACAATGACAGCTTGTAATAAAATTGGTTATCCAGAATCACGGATTATACTTTCACAATGCGCAATCTATCTAGCATCAAGCCCAAAATCAAATAGTGCTTATAATGCTATCAATAAAGCTCTAGAAGAGATAAAAGCTGGTAATATACTAGATATACCAAAACATCTTGATTCACAGCATATAGGATATTTATACCCCCATAATTTTGGTGGTTACGTTGAACAAGAATATTTAGAAGAAGATTTATTGCTTTATGAAAATTCTAGTATTGGTTTTGAAAAAACTTTGAATGAATGGCTAAACAAAATAAAAAACAAAAAAGAGGTTTAAAATGGAATATTACACTTGGATTTTAACTTTTCATGTAGTAGCTTTTATGTCTTGGATGGCAATGCTTTTTTATCTACCTAGATTATTCGTTTATCATGTAGAAAATATTGATAAAAAAGAGTATGTAGAGATAGTAAAGATTCAAGAATTTAAAATATATAAATATATTGGCGCTCCTGCAATGTGGGCAACAATATTAAGTGGAATAACTATGTTGATTTTAAATCCTATTTTATTGGATCTTAGTATAAATCCTTGGATGTATGCAAAATTATCAACTTTAATTTTATTAATTATTTATTCATTTTCACTTGAGAAATATAGAAAAGAATTACATCATGATAAGTGTAAGAAAAGTGGAAAATTCTTTAGAATGTATAATGAAATGCCAACAATGTTGGCAATATTAATTGTTGGATATGTTATTACAAAATCTTTTTCATTGCTTTTTACATCAATCATAGTTATACTATTTGCATATATTTCTTATGTAATAATGAAGCCTAAAAAGGTTAACTAATGAACTTTGAAAAATATTATATTTTAGATACAAATATTTTACTTGAAGATGCTACAAATATCTTTAAACTTTCTCAAAATGGGCATAATCTTATTATTCTCGCAGAGACTGTTTTGGATGAAATTGATACAAAAAAAAGTGGCTTTGAAGAGATAAATTTCCAAGCTAGAGAGTTTGCTAGAATTCTTGAAAATGCAACAATAATTGAATCAATAAAAAGAGACTTGTATAAAATAATTAGATTAAAAATAAATGACAAAAATACATTTATAGATATTATTTCAAAAGAAGAGTATGAAGTTAATATTAAAAATGTATCTTTAAATATCATAAATGATAGAAAAATTTTAGAAATTGCAAAATTTGCGAATATTTATTATACAACTCAAGTTGAATTTTTATCACTTGATATAATGGCGAGAACAAGAGCTATATCTCTTGATATAAAAACAGATGCTCTTGTTGGAAAAGATAAAGATGTTTTTGAGTTCGAATTTACAAAAGATATTACTATAAACTTTGAGGATTTAGAATTTTTAGATAATCAAGAAATAGTTAAATTTGATAAAGAATATAAACCTTATAACTTCTCATATTGTTTTAAAGTTAAATCGTCAGATCAAGTTTTATTAGCAAATATTCAAAATAAAAGAATAAAGATTCTAGATGAAGAGGAAATTCGAGATCAAATTATTACTCCTTTAAATAAAGAGCAACTTTTCTTTAGTGATGCTATGTTAAATCACTTGTACAATGTTTTAATCATAGAAGCTAAGGCTGGTTCAGGAAAAACTCTTTTAGCTCTTTCTGGGGCTTTAAAATTAGTAAGACAAAAGCATTTTCAAAAGATTATTTACATAAGAAACTCTATTGAATCACTCGATAAGGGTGAGGATGTTGGTTATTTACCAGGTCTTGAAGAAAAGTTTAAAATATACAATCATCCTTTAATGGATAGTTTAGATTATATTATAAGAACTGAACACAAAAGAAAAAGAAACAAAAAAAATCTAGATGCAGTTTTTAATGAACTTGATGATAGTGAAGTAACGGCAAGAATCGAACAAATGATTAGTAATTATGGAATTGAAACAATGTGGGTAGGAGAAATGAGAGGAAGAACTTTATCAAATGCTTTTATAATAATTGATGAAGCACAAAATATGTCAAATAAAACAATGCAGATGGTTCTTTCAAGAATTGACAGCTCATGTAAAGTTGTTGTACTTGGATCTAATAAACAAATAGATAATTTTTATGTAAATAAATATACTAATGCTTTAACTACACTTCTTAAATCAACTAAAAATGAAAATAAACTTGTAAATACATATGCAATTAAATTACAAAAAGTTCTAAGAGGTCCTATTACAGAGTGGGCTGAAGAGATTTTCTCAAAATAATATTCATAAAAATATATTAAATTAATATATTTTATTTCTAATTATAAACATATTTAAAAGATGTTTATAATTCATTCTTAAAACAAATCTACTTCTTAATCAAAAACTAAATATAGTAAAAATATTCTATTCTAATTAACTTTTTATTTATTAATTTAAATACAAATCATAGAATTATTAAATTCATTATAAACTCGATAATATAGTCTAGTTATAAATATTAACCATATTTAAATTACTGATAAAAGTTATCCTAAAAAATAAATATATTATTTTAATCTGTGTTATAATACATATTATAATACATAAAAGGAATCTAATGGGATTATTACAATATACATCAAATGAAATGTTCTCATCGACAGAATTAGTAAGAAAAAGTAAAAATATTTTTGATAAATTAAATCGAAATGAAATTGAAAAAGCTATAGTTCTAAGAGATGGTAAACCAGGGATTATTCTACTAGACTTCAATCATTATGAAAAAATAATGAATGAATATCTTTTATTAAAAAACCAAATTCCATCAAATAAACAAGGAATAAAAAAAGAGATTAAAGCTGAAAAAGTTGAGCTTAAAAAAGAAATTGAAATAGAAAAAGAAGAAGCTAAAGCTTCATTTTCAGATGATGAAAATAATGAATTTTCATTTGATTCAGATTTAACAAAAGATAAGCCTGAACCACTTAAAGAATTTTGGGATTAACATTATGATTGATGTACTAATAATTGGTTCAGGAATTGCTGGATTAACAGCAGCTATTAATGCTTCTAATAATAACTCAAAAGTTTTAGTTTTATCAAAAACCTATCCAACACATTCACAAAGTGTACAAGCACAAGGTGGAATAAATGCTGTTTTATATGAAGATGATGATAGTATTGATACACATGTAGAAGATACATATAAAGCCTCTTGTAAACTATCAAATAAAGATAATATAAAGGTTATGTGTCAAAATGCTAAAGAAACTATATATTGGCTTGATTCTATTGGAGTACCATTTAATCGAACAAATAAAAACAAAATATCACAAAGAAAGTTTGGTGGAACAAAAAAAATCAGAACTTGTTATTCAAGTGATTATACTGGATTAAAGATTTTACATACACTTTATGATAGATGTCTAGAACAAAATATTGAGTTTAAGAGTGAACATCTTTTATTAAATCTGATTATTGAAAATGATAAATGTATTGGAGTTACAGCTCTTGATATAAAAGAGGGTACAGTAAAAGAATTTTTATCTAAAACAACTATTTTAGCAACTGGTGGATATGCAGGAATTTATACAAACCATACAACAAATTCATATTCAAATACAGCAGATGGAATAGCTATTGCTTTTGATGCAGGAGTTGAATTATCAAATATGGAATTTGTTCAATTTCATCCAACAAGCCTTGAGAATTCTAATATATTAATCAGTGAAAGTGCTCGAGGTGAGGGTGGATATTTACTTGATGAAGAAGAAAATAGATTTATAGATGAATTAAAACCAAGAGATGAAGTTGCAAGAGCAATATATGAAAGAATAGAGAAAAATCAAAAAGTATATTTGGATTTAAGACATTTAGGTATTGATAAAATAAAAGAATTAATGCCTCAAGAAAGAAGATTAGCATTAGATTACTCAAATATAAAAATTGAAGAACAATTACTTCCAATAACTCCAGCTAGTCATTATAGTATGGGAGGAATAAAAACAGATAAAGATTCTAAAACAAATATAAAGAATCTTTTTGCTTGTGGAGAGTGTGCTGAGGCTTCAATTCATGGAGCAAATAGATTAGGTGGTAATTCATTACTTGAAATAGTAACTTTTGGAAAGATTGCTGGAATAAATGCTTCAAATGAAGCAAAACAAATTAATGAAATAAACAAACCAAATACTATATCAAAAGAGATAAATAGGATAAATGAGATTTATAACTATCCAAATGAAATAAACTTTTATGATAAAAAAGATGAAATTGGTAAATTACTTTACGATAATTTAGGATTATTTAGAAATGAAATAAAAATTCTAGATTTGATTGATAAAATAAAAGAAATTCAATCAGAAATAAAATCTATGGGAATTAGTGATAAATCGAAATTTTATAATAAAAATCTAGTAGAGTTTATAGAGTTTAAAAATATAATAAATGTTGCATTACTTGTTTGTATTTCCGCATTAAATCGTAAAGAAAGTAGGGGAAGTCATTTTAGATTGGATTTTCCTTTTGAATTAGAAGATTATGAAAAAAATTGCATTATAAAGAAATTAAATGATGAAATAGTTTTTAAGTTTGAGGAAATAAGATGAAAATTTTTATAAAAAGATTTAACAATGAATCATTACAAAATAATAAACAAAATGAATACCAAGTAAAAAATACAAATCTTTTACAAGCTTTGATTGAAATAAAAAAAGAGATAGATTCTACTTTAACTTTTAGATGTGGATGTAAAAGTGGTGTTTGTGGCTCATGTGCGGTTAAAGTAAATGGAATAGAGAAACTTGCATGTAAAGCAAATATAAACGATAATGATTTAATAGAACCAATGAATAATACAAATATTATTAAAGATTTAGTTGTAGATGTTTCACATGAAACATTATTGATAAAAAAATTAAATCTAACAATGAACTCAAATCTTCAATCAACTGAAATATCTCAAGAAAATATAAAAAATATAGATTTACAAAGTAATTGTATTCTTTGTAATTCTTGTCATAGTTCATGTCCTGTTTATGAAGTAAATAAAGAGTTTCTAGGACCTTTTGCTCTTACAAGAGCATTAAGATATGTAAATGATAAAAAGTTAGTAAATAAAGCAACTATAATTGATTCTATTCAAATAAATGGTATTTGGGATTGCACATTATGTAGTGCTTGTACTTTAGTATGTCCACAAAGCATTGATCCAAAAGCAGATATTATGCAATTACAAAATATTTCTGTTCAAAATGGATATTCAAATCCATATACACAAAATTTGGATTTTAATAGTTTTGGGGATGATTTTGGTGGATTTAATCCAAATGGATTTTAAAATAGAAAGTAAAACCTTTCTATTTTAAGAAGCAATCTTTTAATTTTCTTTTTTTATTCCATTTAAGTTTTTTTAATTCTGGCTCATTATAAAACTCTTTTGTATATCCAAAACATAAATAGGCTATAAATTTATACTCATTTTTATCTATATTAAATATTTTATTTATCTTTTTTGGTTTTAAAATAGAAACCCAGCCCATTCCAATATTTAAAGCTCTAGCAGTTAACCACATATTTAAAATGGCACAAACAACAGAATATTCACCTGTTCGTTTCATATATGTTTGTCCAAGAACATTTGATGTGCTTTTTTTATAATAAACAGCTATGTTAATAGTTGATTCTTTTATTCCTTCAAGTTTTAAAGAATTATATAAAGGTTTATCAAGAAATTTATCTTTACTTTTTTCAAATGATTTAGTGAAGTGTTCATAAACTAAATTTCTTTTATCTTCATCAACAACAATAAATTCCCACGGTTGAGAATAACCAACAGAAGGTGCGTTAAGTGCTGATTCTAAAATGATTTTTAGTTTCTTGTTTGATATTTTTTTATCTATAAAGTTATTGCCTCGAATATCTCTTCTTGAAGCAATAATATTTGTAAGAGTATTTAAATCTTTTTTATTGAATTTCATTATATTGAAAAATCGTGTAAATCTTTGAATAAAAATGCTTCCACTATTTCATCAATACTTTTTTGTGTTGGAGCAATTAAAGCAATAATTCCTTCATCCATAAAAGGCCAAACATATTCTAAGGCATTAATAACAACAACAGCATCAATCCAACAAGAAATATCTTCTCGTCTGTCAAAAAATTCAATCTTTTCAACTCTTCCTTCATCTAAAGTAACAAATGCCCAAGCTTTGTTTTCTTCAATCGATGAAATAACACATTCATCTCTATTTTTGGAATCTACTGGTATTAATATAGTCATCTTTTTCTCTTTATTATATTTAAAATTTTATTGATTTTACAATCTTTTCTCTTAAGATAAAAACTCTTTTTTATACCATAAAGAGAATACAAAAAGAGAATAAAGATGCTGTTTAAATTTATTTGATTTAGATAATTCATAAATATGTAAAATATATTCATGATTAAAAAGATTTGTTGAATTATTTACTTCAACTATTACATCAAGAACTTTATCTTTATACTCTTTATTTAACCATTCGTTGAAAGGTGAATTAAAACCTTTTTTTGTTCGATTTATTATAGTGTCTGGTATATATTTTGAAGCAATTTTCTTTAATAAATATTTATTAGTATCTCCAACTTTTATACCTGACTCTACACTAAACATATAATTTACTAAATTAACATCCAAGAATGGCGTTCTAACCTCTAAAGAGTTTCCCATTGATATTCTATCAACTTTACTCAATAGTGCTTCTCCTAACCAAATCTTCAAGTCAATATAACTCATCCAATCAACTGGGTCTTGTTTTGCAGTTTCACTTTTAAAAGTTGCTACTTTTTTAAACAATCTCTTTCTTTGAATATCTGTATAAATTTCTCCAAAAGAGTTATAAAGATTTTGTTTTTTTACTATTCTTCTTAAATATTCACTCTCTTTTGTATTATTTTGTAAAGCTCCAATTATGTCATTTAAAAAAAGATTTTGTTCACTAGATAAACTTTTTTCAAACTCGTAATATTTTAAAAATTTTGCATAGTTATCATAACCTAAAAATATCTCATCACTTCCTTCACCTGATAATACAGTTTTTATTCCAGCTTTATGTATCTGTTTAGTCAAAATATTTAAAGGAATAGCTGCACTATCACCATGAGGTTCTTCAAGCATATCAAGTGTTTGCTCAAAATGCTTTATGTACTCTTTTTGATTTATAATTACTGGATTATGATTTGAGTTAATGTAAGTTGCTGTAATTTGTGCAAAACCAAGTTCACAATAATTTTTATATTCATCATATCCGACACTAAAAGTATTTATCTTTTTCCCAGAGATTTTTGTATAAAGAGCAGAGATTAATGAACTATCAATTCCACCACTTAAAAGTGAAGCAACTTCCACATCACTATTGAGTCTATACTCAATACTTTTAAATAAAAGCTCTTCAATATCATTTAAAGCTTGTTTCTCATCTTTTATAGCTTTATAGGTATTTATCTTGTAATATTTCTTCTTTTGAAGCTCATGGCTCTTATTTGGCTCATAAATCATATATGTTGAAGCTTCAAGTTTATAAATATCTTGATAAAATGTATCTTCACCAAAAGATACAAAATATTGCATATATTTAGAAAGTGCAACTTTATTTAGATTTGGTTTATAATCAAGTAGATTTAGAATTGATTTGATTGATGAAGAGAAAATAAATTTATTATCTTTAAAATAGTAAAAAAATGGTTTTTTACCATATCTATCACGAGCGCAAAAATAAAGATTCTTTTTAATATCATAAAGACAAAAAGAAAACATTCCATTTAATTTATTTAAAAAATCAAAACCATACTTTTGATAAAGACGAATTAATACTTCACTATCACTTTTTGTTTTGCACTCTAAATATTCCGTCTGAATCAATTCTTTATAATTATAAATTTCTCCATTAAAAACAAGTAAAATATCATCAAAAATCATAGGTTGATTTGCTTCTTCATTTAAATCAATAATTGCAAGTCGTGTGTGTCCAAATTGTTTATTTTCAAAACTTATACTATTTTTATAATCTGGTCCTCTATTATTTAATAAATCTAATGCATCATTAAAATTATTAGATAAAAAATTTGTTCCTAAAATACCACACATAAAATCTACTTTATAAAATATTTTATAATTTCTATATAAAAATACAATAGAAAAATAAATATACTAGTTGAAATTAAAATAGTTGCTGCTACATTAAATGGTCTGCAATCATATAAAGCAGCTAAATTTACGTTGTTAACTGCAAGTGGAACCATTAGCTCCATAATTAAAATAGAAGCTACAAATGAGTTTAAATTAGTGAAATAAATTACAATGAAAATTCCAATAAGTGGTAAAAAAATATGTTTTACAAAACTAATATGCAAAGATAAATACCATGGAATTGATTTGATTTTTACACTAAATAGATACATTCCAAAGATTAACAATTGAATCACCATTGAAGTATATGCACCCATCTCTAATGCATTATAAATATGCTTATTAATTGTAATTCCTTGATAGTTTATAAACAAAGCTAAAAATGCAAACCAAATGCCAGGAATCTTCAGAATTGAAATAATTGCATCTTTTAATGAATATTGCTCCCTTGCAAAAAAATATACTGAAAACATATAGATAAATAAAACATTTGCAATATTTATAATGCTTGTATATGGAACTGATTCTATACCAAAAAGTGCTATTCCAAGTGGAATTCCAATATTTCCAGTATTTCCAACTAAAGCTATTGCTAAATATGTAGATTGATCTGTCCTATTACTAAAAATCTTTTTATTAACTAAAAGTAATAAAAAAAGCGAAATAAGAACAATAATAATATAAATAAAAGGAGAAGCAATAAATTCGTAATTAATAGGAGATTTTGTTAAACCCCAAAATATAAGTATTGGTTGAAAAAAATATAAAGATATGATCACTAAGCTTTTTTCATCAAGTTCATCTGTGAAAATCTTTTTGGCAACAAAACCTAATAAAATGAAAAAGTAAACGGGTAAAACTGAGAATATTGCTTCTATAATAGATTCCTAATTAAATTTGAGAGATTTTATCATTAAAGTAATAAATTTTATAGATTATTTTTGAAGAATTAAAAAAGAGTGTGAAAAAAAAAGAGAATTAATCTCTTTTTCTACTTCTGTCACCTGACGGTCTTGAACCTCTATCACCTGAAGGTTTTCTATCTCCTGATGGTCTTCTGTCACCAGATGGTCTTGGAGCTCTATCAGCTGATGGTTTTCTATCCCCAACTGGTCTATCTCCTGAAGGTCTTCTATCTCCTGATGGTCTATCAGATGGTCCTCTATCTCTATCACCACCTCTTGAATTTCTATCACCAGTTCTAGGACCTCTATCCCTATCACCACTTCTAGAACCACCACGTGATCCAAATCTTCCACCACCTCTAGAATTTCTTCCAGAGCTTGATCCATCATTATCATATCTACTTGAATTTTCAATAAGTCTTTTAATATCAGACTCTGATTTACCAATATTATTGTTACCTTGAACAAAAGTTGATGCTGAAATCATAGATGCTAATTTAAATGCAATTGTAGAAATATCAAACTCTTCTTTCAATTCTTCGATTAATGCTAATGCATAATCCTGAATTTCTTGTTCAACAATTTGATTTTTCAATTCTGTAACTTTTTTTAATTTAACAGAATCAATATCAGGAACAATTCTTGATTCTAATTTTGCACCAATATTTTTTTCAATTTTTTGTAACATTCTAAACTCATGTGGAGTTACAATAGATACAGCAACACCTTCTTTCCCAGCTCTTCCTGTTCTTCCAATTCTATGTACATAAGATTCAGAATCAAATGGTAAATGGTAATTAAATACATGAGAAACATCATTAACATCAAGTCCCCTTGCTGCAACATCAGTTGCAATTAAAATCTCTAATTTAGATGATTTAAAGGCTCTAATACACTCTTCTCTTTGTCTTTGTTCCATATCACCATGAAGACCTTTTGCCATGAATCCTTGAGATACCATGAAAGTTGATAATCTATCAACTTCTTTTTTAGTGCGACAGAATATAATAGATTTAGTTGGATTTTTATAATCATATAATCTAATTAATGCATCATCTCTTTCTCTTTCATCTACAACATAAAATGTTTGAGTAATTTTAGAGTTAGTCATATCTTTTTTTGTTAAAGTAACAAAAGCAGGATCTTTTAAAATTGTTTGTGCAAGATTTTTAATAGCTTGAGGCATTGTTGCTGAGAATAACAAAGTTTGTCTATCAGCTGGAAGGAATGTGAAAATTTCTTTAATATCATCTAAGAATCCCATATCAAGCATTTCATCTGCTTCATCTAAAATTACAAATGATGGTTTAATATCAATTTTCCCACCTCTTAATAAGTCAAGAAATCTTCCTGGAGTTGCTACAATAATAGAAGATCTTTCAATATTTTTTAATTGTGTACTATAAGATTGTCCACCATATACAGTTGCTGTATTTAAATTTAAATTTTTCCCAAATCTAAATAATTCATCTGATACCTGCATTGCAAGTTCTCTTGTTGGAACAATAACAACAGCTTCAACACCATTTTGTCCCTTCATCATATTAAGCACTGGAAGACCAAATGCAGCAGTTTTACCTGTACCTGTATGTGCTTGACCAACCATATCTTTTCCAGATAAAACAATAGGAATTGCTTCTTCTTGAATTGGACTTGGTTCTTTGAATCCTGCTGATTCAATAGCGTCTTGTAACTGTTCTTTGAAATTAAATTCGTTAAAAGTCATTTTTTACCTTAGTATATATTTATTAAAAAATACACACGGTTATATAGTTTAGATTAAATCTTACCCATAAATGTACAATTAAAACGCAATTTGAGTCTTGCAAGTAAGTCAGTTTAATGAAAATGAATCTTTGATTAAGTATCAAAGTAGAATGGGCATATAAATGTGTATAATTTTTCGGAGTATATCTAGTTTTAGATAAATTTAAGCTTTAAGAAAAAGAGCAATGCTCTTAATTCTTAAAGTTCATCTAAATTTTTGTAGTTTTCTAAGTATTTTGTGTCATAGTTATTAGAAATAAAATCTTCATTTTCCATCATTTTTTGATGAAATGGAATTGTAGTTTTTATTCCTTCAACTTCAAATTCAGCTAAAGCTCTTTTCATAATATTAATAGCTTTATTTCTATCTCTTCCCCAAACTATAAGTTTTCCAATCATTGAGTCATAATAAGGAGGAACTACATAATTTGTATAAACATGAGAATCAACTCTTACATTTCTTCCACCTGGAACCATCCATTGTGTAACTTTTCCTGGGCTTGGTAAAAATGAATTTGGATCTTCAGCTGTAATTCTACACTCTATTGCATGACCTTTGAATTTTATAGATTCTTGAGGAGGAACTTTTTCACCCTCAGCTACTTTTATCATTAGTTCAACAATATCAATACCTGAAACCATTTCAGAAACTGGATGTTCAACTTGAAGTCTTGTATTCATTTCCATGAAAAAGATATTTTGTTTATCATCTGCTAAGAATTCGAAAGTTCCAGCACCTTCATATTTTAAATATTTAGTAGCTTTTACAGCAACATCATGAAGTTTTGCTCTTGTTTCATCATTTAATAAAATTGCAGGTGATTCTTCAATTACTTTTTGATGTCTTCTTTGTAAAGAACAATCTCTTTCACCTATGTGAATAGCATTACCATGAGAATCTCCAACAACTTGAACTTCTATATGTCTAGGATTATTGATAAATCTTTCAAGATACATAGTTCCATCACCAAAAGCCGCTAATGCTTCACTTGATGCTGCCATAAATAATTGGTCAAATTCAGATTCATCATGAATTAGTCTCATTCCTCTTCCACCACCACCAGCAGCAGCTTTTGCCATAATTGGATAACCAATTTCTAAAGCTACCTTCTTACCTTCAGTAACAGAGTGAACTGAACCTTTAGATCCTGGAACTACTGGAACACCAGCTCTTATCATTTCTTCTTTTGCTTTTGATTTATCAGCCATTTTTTCCATTACTTCAACAGATGGACCGATAAATTTGATATTATGTAATCTACAAATTTCTACAAAATCTTGATTTTCAGATAAAAAACCATAACCTGGAAAAATTGCATCACAGCCTGTCATTTCAGCAGCAGTTATAATTGCTGGAATATTCAAATATGAGTCTTTAGATTTTGCCCCACCAATACAAACAGCTTCATCTGCATGTTTCAAATAAGATGCATTTTTATCACCTGCACTATAAACAGCAACTGATTTTTTACCCATTTCTCTAATAGTTCTAATAGCTCTTTGAACAATTTCGCCTCTATTAGCTATTAAAATTTTTTTAATTTCTGCCATAATTAACTCTTATAACTTTTCAACAACAAAAATTGGCATATCATATTCAACAGGAGAACCATCTTTAACTAAAATCTCTAAAATCTTACAATCAAATTCAGCTTCAACCTCATTCATTATTTTCATTGCTTCTAAAATACAAAGAGTTTGACCTTTTTTAACTGTACTTCCAACTTCAACAAAAGAAGGAGATTCAGGAGATGGAGAAGAATAATATGTTCCTACCATTGGCGAGTTGATAACATCACCTGATTTTGGAGCGATTACAGTTTCTGCAATTGCTGGTACTGATGTTACTGCAGGAGTAGCATATGTAGCTTGTGCAACTGGTGCTGATGTTGTAACAGTTGTAACTCCAGCTTCAAAACCTCTTTGCATAGAAATTTCAAATTCACCTTCTTTAACCTTTAATTTGTTAAGTTCACTCTTATCAAATACTCTTATTAATTCTTTGATATCTTTAAAATCCATACTAAGCCTTTTTAATTTAATAAAATTTTTTCTCATAATAGCACATTTTTTCTGATAAATATATTTTTGTATATTTAAATAAGCTTTATTTAAGTTTCAGATAGAATTCCCACTTATTTATTTAAAATATCTTTTTGATATAATCAAAAAAAATTTACTTAGGAATAAAATGTTAAACGATAGAAGTTTTATAAATATTGCAAAAGAGATTGCAAAAGCTTCAAAATGTGTTTCAAAACAAGTTGGAGCAGTAATTGTAAAAGATGGAAGAATATTATCAACAGGATATAATGGAACTCCAGCTGGGTACAAAAATTGTAGTGAGCATTGGAATGGTAAATACACAAAAGAGCACCATGAATGGTCAAAAACTTATGAAATTCATGCAGAAATGAATGCTATTATTTGGGCAGCTAGAAAAGGAATCTCAATTGAAGATGCTACAATTTATGTAACTCTTGAACCTTGTAGCGAATGTTCAAAAAATCTAATTGCCAGTGGAATTAGAAGAATTGTATATGAGAAAGCTTATGAACATACAAATTCTGAAGTTATATCAAAATTTATAAAAGACAATCATGTTCAAATTGAACAAATCACTGAATAATGGCATATAAAGATAATCATAAATTTTATAAATCAACAATTTTAAAATATGGAATAAGTGCAAAAGGAGTTCATTGGAATTCTGAATATACCCAATATAAAAGATTTGAAGTTTTAACAAGTTTTATAAAAAATGAAATAAAAGAATCAACCATCGTAGATGCAGGTTGCGGTTTTGCAGAATATTACAACTACCTTTTTGATAATAATTTAAAACCAAAATCATATATAGGAATTGATTGTGAAGAAAAAATGATAGAAATTGCATCAAAAAGATTTTTGAATACAAGTTTTTATATTAAAAATATTTTACAAGATGAAATTCCTTTTGCTGATTATTACATTTGTAGTGGAGCTATGAATATATTAGAAAAAAATGAAGCTTTTATTTTTATAAATAATTGTTTTAAGGCTTCAAAAAAAGCATTTATTTTCAATTTATTAAAAAATGATCAACTTTCAAAACTAAATATAACTGATATTTATACCTATTGCAAAAGTTTATCAAATAAAATAAATATAAGAGAAAACTATTTAGATAATGATATTAGTATCTTAATGGAAAAATAAAATTATCATATATATCTCATATATAAAATATAGAATTAGTTAATAAAAAAATAAGGAGCGTAGATGAGAATAGGTCTTTTTATTCCCTGTTTTATGAATGAGTTGTATCCAAATATTTGTAAAGCAACCTATAAACTACTAAAAAATCAAGGTTTACAAATAGAATACCCTTTAAATCAAACTTGCTGTGGACAACCTATGGCAAACTCTGGATGTTCTAAAGATGTAAAAAAGTTAGCTATTGAATTTGTAAAAACATTTAAAGATTTCGATTATATCGTAGCGCCTAGTGGTTCATGTGTTTCAATGGTAAAAGAACATTATGCAGAATTTTTTGACAATGACAAAGATTATAATAAAGTAAAAGCTTCTATTTACGAAGTTTGTGAATTTTTCCATGATATTATCAAAATTGAAAATATTAATTTTAATGTTTCATTTCCTCATAAAGTAGGGCTTCATAATTCTTGCCATGGGCACAGAGTTTTAAAACTTGCAACTGCTAGTGAACTTAATATTCCTTATGATTCAAAATTAAAAAATCTTCTAAATACAATATCTGATATTGAACTTGTAACTTTAAAAAGAGAAGATGAATGCTGTGGTTTTGGTGGAACTTTTAGTGTTCAAGAAGAAGCTATTTCTGTTGCTATGGGAAAAGATAGAATTAAAGATCATATAGATTCAAAAGCTGAGATAATGACAGGTGCAGATATGTCATGTTTAATGCACATGGATGGAATTATAAACCGAGATAAAAATCCAATAAAAGTTATGCATATTGTTGAAATTCTTGCAGGAGTTAAACCATGAGTAGTCATAGTGAAAATGCTAGTAAATTTGTAGCAAATGATGAAAGAATGCACTGGCACGACCAAGCACTTTGGTTTGTAAGAGAAAAAAGAGATAGAGCTAGTAAATCAATTCCTGAATGGGAACAGTTAAGAGAATTTGCAAATCAAATAAAAACTCATACAATGGCAAATCTTGATACTTATCTTTTAGAATTTGAGAAAAATGCAACAAAAAAAGGAATAAAAGTTCATTTTGCATTTGATGCCCTTGAACATAACCAAATTGTTGCAAAGATTTTAAAAGAAAAAGGTGTTACAAAACTTGTAAAATCAAAATCAATGTTAACAGAAGAGTGTCATTTAAATCCTTATTTAGAAAATCTTGGAATTGAAGTTATTGATACAGATTTAGGTGAAAGAATAGTTCAATTAAGAAATGAACCACCTTCACATATAGTTCTTCCAGCGATTCACTTAAAAAAATCAGATGTTTCTGATACTTTTGTTGAACACTTAGGAACTGAAAAAGGAAATTACGACCCAACTTATCTAACACGAGCAGCACGAGCAGCACTTAGAGAAGATTTTTTAACAGCACAAGCAGGACTTACAGGTGTAAATTTTGCAATTGCGCAAACAGGTGGGGTTGTAGTTTGTACAAATGAAGGAAATGCTGACATGGGAGCTAGTGTTCCAAAACTTCATATTGCATCTATGGGAATTGAAAAAGTTATTCCAAGACTTGAAGATTTATCTGTGTTTACAAGATTACTTGCACGAAGTGCAACGGGTCAACCAATCACATCTTATACTTCACACTTTCATGCTCCTGTTGAAGGTGGAGAAATGCATATTATTATTGTAGATAATAATAGAAGTCAATTTTTGGCATCTGAAAAAAATAAAAAAGCATTAAACTGTATTAGATGTGGTGCATGTATGAATACCTGCCCAGTTTATAGAAGAAGTGGTGGTCACTCGTATGAATATGTTATTCCAGGACCAATTGGTTCAATTTTAGGTTCTAAAAAAGAACCAGAAAAGCATAATTCTTTGCCATTTGCTTGTACTTTATGTGGTTCATGTACAAATGTTTGCCCCGTGAAAATTGATTTAGATTCACAACTTTATAGTCTAAGACAAGATTTAGCAAATGCAAATTTGATTGATCCAAAGAAAAAAATAGCAATGAAAGTAACTGCTTGGCTAATGAGTAAACCAATACTATTTGACTTCGTAGGAAAAATGGCAAGAAAAATTGTTCCAAAATTACCAAATTCTATTTTATACAACAAAGCAAATGTTTGGGGAAAACAAAGGGATCTGCCTAAAATGCCTCCGAAAAGTTTTAAAGAAATGTTCAAAGATGGAGAATTAGATGACTAGCAAAGAAAAAATATTAAAAAATATTAAAGATAACAATATTGTAAAAAGTGTAAAACTTCCAAGCTATGAAAATTTTGGTATCAAATATGAAAATAAATTTGAGATTTTTTCTACAATGCTTGAAAGTGTAGGTGGGAAAGCTTTAGTAATCCAAAAAGATGAACTAGATACTACAATAAAAGCTCTTTATCCAGATGAAAAACAAATAGCAAGTGATGTTGATTTTTGTTCAGTTGGAAACTTCTATTCAAATGATTTTGAAGATGCGCATGATTTAAAAAATATTGATTTAGCTGTTGTAAGAGGAAATTTTGCAGTTGCTGAAAATGGTGCTATTTGGATGAAAAACGAAAATAATAGACACAGAGCTTTATATTTTATTGCACAAAATATCATAATTGTAATTGAAGAAAATGAACTTTTAAACAATATGCATGAAGCATATGAAAGAATCGATTTTGAGGATGCTGGGTATGGAGTATTTATTTCAGGTCCATCTAAAACAGCAGACATTGAACAATCTTTGGTTATTGGCGCACATGGACCAAAATCAGGATATGTGATTTTTATAAAATCTTGATATAATTGCTAAATAGGGGATAATAATGAAATATTTTTTACTATTTAGCATACTCTTTTTAAATTTCTTACAAGCAAATGAACTAAAAGAAGTATTATTAATTCATTCATATCACAAAGGATATATTTGGACTGATGATATTTCAAAAACAATTGAGAAAAACTTCTCTTCTGATAAAAACATTGAATTAACTACTGTTTATATGGATACGAAAAGAATTGATGAACCTTCATATATAGAAAATCTTGCAAAACTTTATAAACAACAATTTAAAAATAGAACATTTGATTTAATTATTATTAGTGATAATAATGCTTTTGATTTCATGGAACTATATTATGATTATTTATTTAAAAATATACCTGTTTTATTTTGTGGAATAAATAATTATGACAAAAGTATGTTAGATAAATTAACTTTTAAAAATATTTCAGGAGTTGCAGAAGAAGTAGATATAGAAAAAAACTTTGAATTAATATCTAGATTACACCCTAATTTAAAAAATCTTTTAATAATCAATGATACTTCAACTACTGGATATGCTGTAAAAAAAGATTTAGCAAAGATTATTGAAAAATACAAAAATAAGTTTAATATTGAATATACAGATAATCTTGATATAAGTGATTTAAAAACAAAAATTTCAAATCTTGAAAAAGTAAATAGTGCAATTTTATTCGTACTCTTATTTAAAGATACAACTGGACAATATTTCACCTATAAACAAAGTTTTGAAGAAGTAAAAAAAGTTAGTCAGGTGCCTATTTATGGACTTTGGGATTTTTACTTGAATAGTGGAATGGTAGGAGGTTTGTTAACTTCTGCAGTTGCACAAGGTGAAACAGTATCAAAAATGGCTCTTGAAATTTTACATGGTAAAAATATAAAAGATATTCCAATTTTAGAAAAATCCCCAAATCTTTATATGTTTAATTATAATGAACTCAAAAGATTTAATTTAGATGTTTATAAGTATGTTGAAAATCCTATAATTATTAATGAACCTACATCAATTTATAAAGAGCATACAAAGTTTTTTATTATAACAATAATTATAATTGCATTATTAAGCATCATAGTTGTAATTTTAAAAGCAAATATTCAAAGAAGAGAAAAACTTGAACTTGAACTTTCAAATAGAATAGAATTTGATAAAGTACTTCTTGATACTATTCCAAACCCAATTTATTACAAAAATGTTGAGGGCAAATTTTTGGGTTGCAACACAAGTTTCACTTCTTTAGTGAATTGTTCAAGAGATGAAGTAATAGGAAAGACTGCATTTGATTTTTTTCCTCTTCCAATTGCCACTAAAAATACTTTAATTGATCAAGAACTACTTAATACATTTAGTACAAGTACTTCTGAATTTACCTTTTATACAAAATCAAATGAAATGAAACATATTATTTTAAATAAAGCCGTTTATAAAAATATAGACGGAAGTATTGGTGGAATTGTTTGTATTATGGATGATATAACAGAGAGAATTCAACAAAAACAATTTTTAATCCAACAAAGTAAACTAGCTGAAATGGGTGATATGATTGCAGCAATTGCCCATCAATGGAATGAACCTTTAGTAGAATTATCAGCACTCGTTCAAGATATACAAACCTCTTATTTATTAAAAGAGTTAAAAGATAAAAACGTGAAAGAGTTTGTAAATGATTCAATGGTTCAAATAAAATATATGTCAAAAACATTAACTGATTTTAGAAACTTTTTAAAACCTTCAACTAAAAAACAACTTTTTTCTATTTCAAAAGCTTTAACAGAAATAAACGAAATCATAGGAAAACAAGTATTTTATTCAAATATTAAAATGAACTTTAATTATAAAAATGAAAATGAAGAGTTACTTATTTATGGATATGAAAATGAATTTAAACAAGTTTTATTAAATATAATAAATAATGCAAAAAATAAGATTGTAGAAAAGAATTTACCTATAAATAAAAAAGGAACTATTGATATTAATATTAAACGCTCTACAAATTCTAATACAATAGAGATAATTGATGATGCAGGCGCAATTGATGAAAAAATTATAAAGTCAATTTTTGAACCTTATTTTACGACAAAACAAGATGGAACAGGACTTGGTCTTTATATGGCAAAAGTTATAATTGAAGAAAAAATGAGAGGAAGTATTACCGTAAGAAATGATGAAAATCATGTCATTTTTACAATAAAACTTCCTCATAAAAAGGTTTAAAAATGAAAATCTTACTTTTAGAAGATAATAAAAAATTAAATGAAACTATCACTAAAAGATTAAAACTAAAAAACTACAATGTAATCTCTTTTACTGATGGATCTGATGCTTATGAAAATATAACAGAAGGTTTTTCATGTTTTATTTTAGATATAAATGTTCCAAACATAGATGGTATTAATATACTAAAAAAAATAAGAGAATATTACAAAATTGTTCCAGTAATAATCATAAGTGCGAGTGTCGAGTTAGATGTGATAAAACAATCCTACGATTTTGGTTGTAATGATTATTTAAAGAAACCATTTTTCATAGATGAATTAGAAATAAAAATTGAGAAACTTTGTAATATTCAAGATAGTAAAATCTATTTTGATGAAAACTCATATTTTGATTTTAAATCAGCCACAATTGTAATTGATAATCAAGAAATAAGATTAACAAAAAAAGAAAAACTTTTAATAAACCTATTTCTTAGTAAAAGAAATCAAGTTATAACCTATGAAAATATAGAAAGTTATGTTTGGGAAGGCAATTTTAGTTCATTAGAATCAATAAGAAGTCTTATTAGAAGGGTAAGAAGAATTTTTCCCAAAGAGTATATTCAAACAATTATTGATGCTGGTTACATATTTAAAAATATTTAATTCTTTAATAATTTTACATATTAAAATCATATAAATTTCATACTGTTATATTAATATATTTTATATTTTATTATGGAGGTTTTATATGCAAACTTGGCAACAAGTATACGCTCCAATTGGAGATAGCTTAGGACTATCAGCGCTTGTAGCACTGATCCCTATTGTTTTTTTCTTTTTGGCACTAGCAGTATTTAGAATGAAAGGGCATTATGCAGCAGCTATTACACTAGCACTTTCTATGATTGTGGCAGTAATAGGGTTTAAAATGCCAGTTAACATGGTATTTGCATCAGCTGAATATGGATTTTTATTTGGTTTATGGCCAATAGCTTGGATTATCGTAGCATCGGTATTCTTATATAAATTAACAGTAAAAAGTGGACAATTTGAGATTATTAGGAATTCTATTATTTCAATTACTGAAGATCAAAGAATTCAAGTTATTTTAATTGGTTTCTCATTTGGTGCTTTTTTAGAAGGTGCTGCTGGTTTTGGTGCACCTGTTGCAATTACAGCTGCTATTTTAGTAGGACTTGGATTTAAACCATTATATGCTGCTGGATTGTGTCTTATCGCAAACACTGCTCCTGTTGCATTTGGTGCTTTAGGTATTCCAATTATTGTTGCTGGAAAAGTTTCTGGTATTGATCCATTTTTAATTGGAGCAATGGCTGGTAGACAATTACCATTACTTTCAATGATTATTCCTTTATGGCTTGTAGTTATGATGGATGGATGGAAGGGTGTAAAAGATGTATGGCCTGTAGCTCTTGTTGCTGGTGGAAGTTTTGCTATTTCTCAATATATTACATCAAATTTCATCGGACCTGAATTACCGGATGTTACTTCTGCAATCGTTTCTATTGTGGCAACTACAGTTTTCTTAAAATCGTGGAAACCAAAAAATGTTATGAAAGCTAATATGGAAGGATTCAATTTAGTACCACACACAACTGGTGAGGTATTTAAAGCTTGGTCGCCATTTATAATTCTTTCTGTAATGGTTACAATTTGGACAACAAAATGGTTTAAAGCTTTCTTTGACAAAGATCAAATTTTTGCTGGTACAATTTTCAAATTTGAATTCTCTGAAATTCATAATATGATTTTTAAAATGCCTCCAATTGTAAGTGCTCCTAAATCATTTGAAGTTATATATACATTTAATCCACTTTCAGCAACTGGTACTGCTATTTTCTTAACAGCAATTATCACAATGTTTATTTTTAGATTAAATGTAACTACTGCATCAAAAACAATGGGTGAAACGCTTTTTGAACTTAAATGGGCAATTTTATCAATTGGTATGGTTCTTGGTTTTGCATTTGTAATGAATTATTCAGGAATGTCAACAACTATGGCTCTTGTTCTTGCAAATACTGGATTCTTATTCCCATTCTTTTCTCCATTACTTGGATGGCTAGGAGTATTCTTAACAGGATCAGACACTTCATCAAATGCACTTTTCTGCGGATTACAGCAACAAACTGCACATCAATTAGGACTTAATGAAACATTGATGGTAACAGCGAATACTACAGGTGGAGTATGTGGTAAAATGATTTCTCCTCAATCTATAGCAATTGCATGTGCATCAGCAGGAATTGTTGGAAAAGAATCTGATTTATTTAGATTTACAGTAAAACATAGTTTAATACTAGTAATATTTATTGGTATTATTACAATGGCACAAGCATATATTTTAACTTGGATGATTCCATAAAAAACTAATAACTTCATTTAGGCATATTTATGCCTAAATGAAGAAACATATATATAAATTAGAAATATTGAAATAAGGAGAGGTTCATGGTATTAAAATTAAAAAAATTATCTTCTTTATTTAAAGAAAATCAATAAGAAATTATGAAAATAAAACTCTTTATAAAACTAATCTTCAATATAATACTTAAAATAAAAGATAAAATGTACTCTTTTATTTATGACCCTCAACAAAGAATTTATACGGTTCCCCGACTTGAATAGCAATCTATTTTTTTTCACAAACAAAAAAATAAAAAAGGAAAAAAATGTTAGAAGCTAAATACCAAGATTTTTATAATCAAATTATAAATAAGATTTCAAAGAAAAAGATTTTTACAGATAAATTACATACTTTAGCTTATGGAACAGATGCATCTTTTTATAGACTAATCCCAAAAATTGTAATCAAAACAGATAATGCAAAAGAGGTTCAAGATATTATAGAGCTTTCAAACTCTATGAATTTAAGTATCACTTTTAGAGCAGGTGGGACTTCACTTTCAGGTCAAGCAATTAGTGATTCAATTTTAATTGTTACTTCAAGAAATTTCTCAAATTTTAAAATTTCACCTGATGCAAGTTTTATATCACTTCAACCAGCACTTACAGGCGCTCAAGCTAATGGATTATTAGCCAGATATTCTAAAAAGATTGGTCCCGATCCAGCTAGTATAAATGCTGCTATGATTGGTGGAATTGCTGCTAATAATGCTTCTGGAATGTGCTGTGGGATTTCACAAAACTCATACAAAACTTTAAAATCTATAAAACTAATTTTTAGCGATGGAACAAAACTAGATACCGGATGTAAAGAAAGTAAAGATGCTTTTAGAAAAAGCCATGCTGATTTTCTAAAAGATTTAAAAAGTTTTTCAGATGATACAAAAAACAATGAAGAATTAAGAGCAAGAATTGAACGAAAATTTAAAATCAAAAACACATGTGGTTACTCGATAAATGCTTTAATTGATTTTGATGATGAGTTTGAAATACTTCAACATTTAATCATTGGAAGTGAAGGAACTTTGGCTTTTATTGAAGAAATCACTTATTATACAGTTGAAGATTTAAAAGACAAAGCCAGTGCCTTAATTTATTTTAAAGATATGAATGAAGCCTGTAGCGCGGTTACAAAACTAAAACTTGCACGAGATTCAAAACAAATAGTTGTAGATGCAGTGGAACTTATGGATAGAGCTGCTTTAAAAAGTATTGAAAATGATTCAGCAATGCCTGAATATATAAAAGATTTAGGTTCAGAAATAACTGCACTTTTAATAGAAACCCGAGCGATAAATGATAAACAATTAGATATTCAAATAAATCAAATTGAAGGAATATTAAAAGAATTTGATGTTGTGAGAGAAATTTATTTTACAAAAGATGAGCATGAATATAATCTTTATTGGAAAATAAGAAAAGGATTATTTCCAGCAGTAGGAGCTGTAAGAGTTACAGGAACAACTGTAATTATTGAAGATGTTGCATATCCAATTGAATGTTTAGCCCAAGCGACACTTGAACTTCAAGAATTATTTAAAAAATATGGTTACTCAGAAGCTCTTATTTTTGGTCATGCCCTTGAAGGAAATTTTCACTTTGTATTTACTCAAGATTTCTCCGATCCAAAAGAGATTAAAAGATATGACCAACTTATGAATGAAGTTGTTCATTCAGTTGCTGTTAAATACCAAGGAAGCTTAAAAGCAGAACATGGAACAGGGCGAAATATGGCAGCATTTATAGAAGTAGAGTGGGGACATGATGCTTATATTATGATGAAAAAAATCAAATCATTATTTGACCCCAAAGGACTTTTAAATCCAGGTGTAATAATAAATGAAGACAAAGAAGCTCATCTTAAAAATCTAAAAACTCTTCCAGCGACCAATGAAATAGTTGATAAATGTATTGAATGTGGATTTTGTGAACCAACATGTCCTTCAAATGAATTAACTTTAACTCCAAGACAAAGAATCGTAATAAATAGAGAGATTTCAAGACTTGAAAGTATTGGGAATCACAAAGAAGCAAAAGAGTACAAAGATTTATATCAATACGATGGAATAGAAACTTGTGCAACATGTAGTTTATGTTCAAGTGCCTGTCCTGTAAAAATTGATACAGGAAGTTTAACTAAACACTTACGAGCAGAACAAGCCTCAAATAGTTCTAAATCTATTGCAAATTTTATAGCAAATAATTTCTCAATGACTTTAAAAGGTGTAAGATTTGGTCTTCACAGTGCAAACTTTATTCATAAAGTTTTAGGAACTCCTAGTATGGAAACTGTAACTAAAACATTTAGAGACCTAAGCAAAAACTCTCTTCCTAAATGGAGTGACGTTATGCCAAAAGGAACAAATATAAATTTAAATTTTGAGCAAAAAGTTAGTGATAAAAAAGTAGTATATTTCCCTTCATGTATAAATAGAAGTATGGGATTAAATGCTGTATCAAAAGAAGAAAAAGAGTTATTTGATACTACTGTCGAAGTATTATTAAAAGCTGGTTATCAAATCTTATTTCCTGAAAATTTACCAAACTTATGTTGTGGTATGCCATTTTCATCAAAAGGATTTAACGAAGCTTCAAATACTAAATCTTCACAATTAGAAATTGCACTTTTAAATGCAAGTGAGTTCGGAGAATACCCAATTTTATGTGATACAAGTCCGTGTACAAAAAAAATGATGGAAAGTTTTTCTCATAAATTAAATGTTTATGAACCAATAGAATTTACTCTAAAATTTCTAACAGAAGATTTAGAATTTACAGCAATTGAAGAACCTATAACAATTCATACAACTTGTAGTTCACGAAAAATGGGATTAGATGATAAGTTTAAAACTTTAGCCCAATTATGTTCAACAAATGTAATAATTCCAGCAGATGTTAAATGTTGTGGGTTTGCAGGAGATAGAGGATTCAATTTCCCTGAATTAAATAAATCAGCACTAAGATATCTAAAAGAACAAACAGCTGGTGCAAAAATGGCATTTTCTACAAGTAAAACTTGTGAAATTGGATTGAGTGAAGAATCAGGACTTGATTATAATTCAATCTTTTATTTAATCAATAAAGTTACAAAAACTAAAACTTTGTGATCTTTTTTTTACAAAAACAGATATTTACCATTTTTTTGGTAAAATGTCTGTTTTATGAAAGAAGGAAAATAAATGTACAAACTTTTTTTAACACTGCTTGTAAGTTCAGGAATATCATTTGCTGGTATAGTTAACGGTGTTGCACTAACTGTTAATGATCAACCAATCACAATTTATGACATTGACAAAACAGTATCAATAAACAAAATCAGCAAAAATGAAGCTGTTGGATTACTAATAGATAAAATTTTATATGAACAAGCTGTAAGTCAAAATAATATAACTGCAGATGTTTTTGATGTAAATGAATATATTGAAAGATTAGCAAAAGCAAATGGAATGGATTTATACTCTTTTAAAGCGATGGTAAAACAAAGATATCCAAATTATGCTGATTTCGAAGAAGAAGCAAAAGATGCTGTTATTAGACAAAAACTAATTCAAAAAATAGTAAAAGGTCAATTAGCAGTTGCGACACAAGAAGACATGGAATTATATTATGAAAAGAATAAAAATCAATTTTCAACTTCAAAAGCTTATGAAGTAACACAATATACTTCAAAAAATAAAACTTCATTGGCAAATGCTATAAATAATCCAATGGTAATTGCAGCTGATGTTGAAAAAACTCCATTAAAACTTGGAGCTCAGAGTTTACAACCTCAAATGCAATTTTTATTAAATGATACGAAATTAAATACTTTTACTCCTATTTTTACAGCAAATAAACAGTTTGTTTCTTTATTTGTGATAAGAAAAGAAGGAACTACTTCACTTGATTTTGAAACTGTAAAAGCAAAAATATTTAATGACATGATGAGTTTAAGAGAAAAAAAATATTTAAAAGATTATTTTGAGAAACAAAAACTAACAGCCGATATAAAAATAGTTAGATAAAGGAAATAGATGTTTGAAGTTATTATAGGATTAGAAGTACATACACAGTTAAATACTAATAGTAAACTTTTTTGCTCTTGTGCTACAAGTTTTGGAGAAGAACCGAATACAAATGTATGTCCAACTTGTTTAGGATTACCAGGAGCATTACCTGTTTTAAATAAAGAAGCAGTTCATAAGGCAATTATGCTAGGAACTGCACTAAAAGCACAAATAAATCAAAAATCAGTATTTAATAGAAAAAACTATTTCTATCCAGATTTACCAAGTGGTTATCAAATCTCTCAATTTGAAGTTCCTGTTGTTGGGCTTGGAGAATTAGTAATTGATTTTCCAGATGGTAGACAAAAAACTATTGGAGTAACGAGAGCTCACTTAGAAAATGATGCAGGGAAAAATATCCATGCAGGAAATGTTTCTCATGTTGATTTAAATAGAGCAGGAACTCCACTACTTGAAATCGTATCAGAACCTGATATGAGAAGTGCAGAAGAGGCTCTTTTATACCTAAAAAAATTACATTCAATTGTAAGATACCTTGGAATTTCTGATGCTAATATGCAAGAAGGAAGTTTCAGATGTGACGTAAATGTTTCTATTAGACCAAAAGGCGATACAAATCTTTATACTAGATGTGAAATAAAAAATATGAACTCATTTAAATTCATTGAAAAAGCAATTGCTTATGAAGTAAATAGACATATTGAAGCTTGGGAAGATGGTGTTCATTCAAAAGAGATTGTTCAAGAAACAAGACTTTTTGATCCAAATACTGGAGAGACTAGATCAATGAGAGGGAAAGAGGATGCTGCTGATTACAGATATTTCCCAGATCCAGACCTTTTACCTGTAATTATTACAGATGAAATGCTTACTAAATATTCAGTAATTCCAGAACTTCCAGATGAAAAAAAAGAAAGATTTGTAAAAGATTTTGGACTTAAAGAGTATGATGCTTCTGTAATTACTGCAAGTCTTGAAATGGCTAAATATTTTGATGAAATGATGATTGAAGGAATTAGTGCAAAAAATGCAGTAACTTGGTTAACTGTTGAATTACTTGCAAGATTAAAAGAGGGTGCTTTACTTGAAGATTCAATTATTGATGCAAAAACTTTAGCAACTCTTGTAAAAAGAATTGAGGACTGTACAATCTCTGGAAAAGCTGCTAAAGAAGTACTTGATTATTTGTTTGAAAACGAATTAAAAGATGTTGATGCAGTTATTGAAAAACTAGGACTTAAACAAGTATCTGACGATGGCGCTTTATTAGCTATTATTGATGCTATTTTAGCTGCAAATGAAGATAAAGTAACAGAATATAAATCAGGTAAAGATAAACTATTTGCTTTCTTTGTAGGTCAAACTATGAAAGAATCAAAAGGTAGTGCAAATCCTGCTAAAGTAAATGAATTATTAAAACAAAGACTATCTTAATGAAAAATAACTCTATCGCAGTTATTGGTGCGGGGAAATGGGGACAAGCTCTTCATTTTGCACTAAGTCAAAAACAAAAGGTTTTAATAACTTCAAGAACAAAAAAAGAAATTGAAAACTTTGTTGATTTAAAAACTGCATTAGAGTGTAAATACTTAATAATTGCAATTCCAGCTCAAGAAATTAGATCTTGGTTAGAAGAGAATTTTGTTTTTAATGGACAAAAAATTCTTGTAGCTTCAAAAGGAATAGAAGCTTCGACTGGGCAATTTTTAAATGAAATATATGCTGATTTTGTTCCTGAGAAAAATATAGGATTTATCTCAGGTCCATCATTTGCAACTGAAGTTAGACAAGGTTTACCATGTGCTTTGGTTATAAATTCAAATTCAAAAAAACTTTTTGAAGAATTTTCTCCTTTTTTCCCAAATTTTATAAAAACTTATTATAGTTCTGATGTAATTGGAGCTGAAGTAGCCGGTGCTTATAAAAATGTTTTAGCAATTGCAAGTGGGATTTGCGAGGGATTAAACCTAGGTAAAAATGCTCAAGCTTCGCTGATTGCTAGGGGTTTAGTGGAAATGGAAAGATTTGGAAAATTCTTTGGTTCAAAAAAATCAACATTTTTAGGATTAAGTGGTGCTGGTGACCTTTTTTTAACTGCAAATTCTACAATGAGTAGAAATTATAGAGTCGGATTAGGTCTAGCTTCAAATAAAAATTTAGAAGATATATTAATAGAGTTAGGTGAAGTTGCAGAGGGAATTAAGACAGCTGAAGCAATACATAATCTTTCTATTAAATACAATATTTATACACCTATTGCAAATGAAGTAAATCTTATATTAAATGGCAAAAGCCCAAAAGATAGTTTAAAAGATTTATTAAAACATTAAGATAACAGTGAGAAAAGGAAAAGAGAATGAAAGCTTTTGTAGTTGAAAAAGTTGGAGAGGATGAATTTAAATCAAGTATTCAAGATGTAGAGACTCCAAAATGCGAGAAGAATGAAGTTGTTATAAAAGTAACTTACTCTTCATTAAATTATAAAGATGCATTAAGTTCAGTTGGAAATCCAGGAGTTAGTAAACATTTTCCACATATTACAGGAATTGATGTTGCAGGAACTGTTTTTGAATCAACTTCACCAATTTTTAAAGTGGGGGAAAGGGTTCTTGTAACTGGTTATGACATGGGGATGAATTCAAATGGTGGTCATGCTCAATATGTAAAAATCCCTGCTTCTTGGGTTGCAAGAATTCCTGATGCAATTTCAGATCGAGAAATTATGACTTTTGGAACAGCTGGACTCACAGCTGCACTAAGTGTAAATGAATTAATTGAAAATGGAATAAAACCAGAAAGTGGTGATATTTTAGTAACTGGTGCAACAGGTGGTGTTGGTTCTATCGCAATTGCAATATTAAGTAAATTAGGATACAACATAACAGCAATTTCTGGGAAAAAAGAAAGAATTGATTTTTTAAAGAAAATTGGCGCAAATGAAGTTATTCTTAGAGAAGAGTTTGAAGAAGAATCAAAAAAAACTTTATTAAGAGAGAAATATGCAGGTGTTGTTGATACTGTTGGTGGAAAAATATTAGCAAATGCACTTAAACAAATAAAATATGATGGAGTTGCAACTTGTTGTGGACTTACTTCTTCTCATGAGCTAAATACAAATGTATTTCCTTTTATATTAAGAGGTGTAAGATTAATAGGAATTGATTCAGTTGAGTGTAAATTAGAAAAGAAACAGGCTGCTTGGGAAAAATTAGCAAGTAGATGGAAAATAAATAGTTTAAATTCAATTATAAATGAAATTTCATTGGATGAAATAAAAGCAGCTTATGAACATCTTCTTTCAGGTAAAGCTGTTGGAAGATATGTAGTGAAAATAAAAGAGTAGATTAAAACTTAATCTACTTCAACTTCACCATTTTCAACTTGTAAACTATAAGGAGTATCTTTACCCAAAGTAAGGATTTTTGCTTGATCAATCCATTGATTGTTTCTTGCAATTCCAGGAAGTAATAAAAATTCTTCTATCCATTCTGCATTTTTATTAGACCATCTTGAAATTTGTTCAAAATGATAAATTCCTAAATTATTCAAATCAATTTCTATTTTAGAATTTATTCCTTTTATTTTTATCAAAGAATCTTTTCCTGTTGGCTTTGGTGTAGTTAAAATCAAAGGTTTATAATCTAAATTAGAATTCTTTCTAAAGATAGGATTTAATGTACTTTTAATTCTATCATCCCTTGAATCATCAACTCTATCATTGTGTATTGACTCAATTTTGGGAAAATTATTTTTCCCTACAACATAACCTAAAATAAATCCTATAATTCCAGCAATAACCAAATTTATTATAATTAGTGAAGCAGTTTCTAGCATAAATTATTCTCCTATAATATTAAAATCAACTCTTCTGTTTATCTCAGATAAACCATTTTCATCATCTTTTGCAATTGGAAAATCTTCTCCGTAACCAACAGCATTTAATCTATTTTCATCTATTCCTAAATCAATTAAAGCAATTTTTACACTAGTTGCCCTATCTTGTGAAATCTTTTTATTTAAATATTTATCGCCTCTTGAGTCTGTATGTCCAGCAATTTCAATTTTTATATTTTTGTTATCTTCCAATACTTTTGCAATTCGAGCTAAAGTTACATTTGAATCAGGTGTAATTGTTGAGCTTTTTCGTTCAAATTGAACCTTTTTTTCTGCAACTATTTGATTAATAATACTTTGCATATCTTTTGGCATTGCACCAGTTTTTACGATATTTTCTTTTTGACTAATAGGAGTAGCTTTATTGTTATTTGCAGGAAGATTCTCTTCATTATTTATGTTATCTTCATCCGTAGTAGTTATAAGAGTTGGGTTAGCAATATTTATATCTTTTATTAAATTAATATCCATTCTTGAAGTTATAGACTCTAACAAAGCATAATAATTTGGATCTTTTAATTCACCAGATATTGACACTTCATCATTAATAATAAGAAGTTTTGCACCATCTGCAAAAAAATCTTTAAAAGGCGTGATTAATACAGCAACTTTTGAGAGTAAAACTTCATCTATTGCAATATCGTCTTCATAAGTATATTCACCATCTCTATTGATATTTAAAATATCTGCAACCCTTTTTGCGTCCGATTGATTTGCAAATACCCCATCCATTGTAACAATTCCATCTTTTTTAGTTAAAACCAAGTTAAATGGCTTTAACTCTTTATCATCTGCTGAAACAAAAAAGTTAATAATCTTGTCAATCAAGCCTGTATCATTAGAACTAATTTCTGTTTTAATTGGCGTATAAACTAAAGTTTGAGTAGTTGATGAAGAATCAAAATCAAAACTATATACAGAATAAATTATAAATCCAATAAATAAAATTATTAAAAATACTACTTTTTTAACAAGTGACATTGATACCCTTTTCTCGGAAATTATTGATATTAAATCTTTTGGTGGCTAAATTTAATTAAGTTTGACATTATACTCAATTAGCAAGGAAATAATTAGAATATTAGCTTATTTTTAAAAATTAATTTAAAAATTTAATTTATTTGTTATAATTAGAAAGAAATTACTAAAGAGAATAAAATGCAACATATAATAAATTCAGCCCAAACTTGCTTAGATTGCAAAAAACCAAGATGTCAAACAGGTTGTCCCGTTGGTACTCCAATAGCGGAAATGATTAGACTTTTTTTAAGTGGTGATATTAAAGAAGCAGGAGAAAAAGTTTTCCAAAACAATCCTTTATCAATTATTTGTTCACTTGTTTGTCCACATGAAAAACATTGTGAGGGTCACTGTATTTTAAATAAAAAATCTATCCCTGTTAATGTTGGAGGAATTGAAAACTATATCTCAACTTATTATATGAATTATAGAGAATTTGAGAAGCCAACTCCTAATGGACGAAATTTGGCAATAATTGGTTCTGGACCAGCTGGAATTAGCCTTGCAATGATGATGGCAATGAAAGGTTACCATGTAACAATGTATGAAGGGAATGAGCAAATAGGTGGTGTTTTAAGATATGGTATTCCTGATTTTAGACTTGACAAAACTATACTTGACAAAATTGAAGTTAACCTAAAAAAATTGGGCGTTAACATCAGAAAAAATATTATGATTGGCAAACATATTACTCTTGATGATATGCAAAGGGATGGATTTGATGCAATTTTTATAGGAACAGGTGTTTGGGCTCCAAAAAAACTAGGAATTAAAGGTGAAAGCTTAGGAAATGTACACTTTGCAATTGATTATTTAAAAACACCAAAAGCTTATGAATTAGGTAAGAAGGTCGTTGTTATTGGTGCTGGAAATGTAGCCATGGATGTTGCAAGAACTGTTATTAGAAATGGTGCTAATGATGTTTCAATAATGTACAGAAAAGGGGAAGAAGATATGCCTGCTGAAAAAATTGAAAAAGACCATGCAAAAATAGATGGAGTTAAATTTAAGCTTCATAGTTTACCTTTAGAACTTACAGAAAAAGGTATTCGTTATATAACAACTAATCAAGAAGTTAATGAAGAATGTTTTGAAGAAGCAGATTCAATATTGGTAGCAATTAGTCAAACAGCACGAGATTTAATTGTTAAAAATAATACTGGATTATCTTTAGGTGAAAATGGTTTACTTCAAAGTGATGAAAATGGAGTAACTGCTAGAAAAGGTGTTTTTGCTTCAGGAGATGTTGTAACTGGTGCTAGAACGGTTGTTGAAGCTGTGGCATTTTCAAAAAGAGTTGCAATATCAATTGAAGAGTTTATTTCAACTCTTCCTCCAAAAACAGTCGCTATTTAAGCTTCTGTTTTTAATAATTCAATCCAAAAATATTTATTTGCTACTCCTTTTTCTACTGGTTTCCATCCATAAAAAATAGAGTGCATATATAAAACTTCATCTAATATTTTAAAAGTAATCTCTTTATCTGTATTTTCATTTAGAATCTCACTAAAAATAGCATAAATATGATTCTTATCTTCTTCGATTATATATATACTGTCCTCTAAATTTTCAAGTTGTTTATCAATAAAATCTTTTATTCTTTCTTTTGACATTGACTAATCCTTTTTACTAATATTATTACAAGTTTCTATTATACAAAAATAGAATAATGAGAGTATAATTTAACTATATAAACAAAAGAGAACTTATGCTTTTAAATGAATTAACCATAACAAATTACAAATTCAGTGAGTTAGTAGATGTAGTTGAATTTTCAAAAATTTTAGATAGTTTTTATAGTGCGACAGGAATCCCAAACGGATTAGTAGCAATAGACGGTGAAGTCATTTCTCAATCTGGATGGGTAGATGCATGCGAAAATTTCCATAAAGTAAGTCCTGAAAGTAAGAAAAATTGTCTAAAAAGTAATTTTGAATTAATAAAGAATATAAGAGATGGTGAAATTACAACTTCATTATGTAAAAATGGATTAATTGATTATGCCACACCTATTATAATAAAAGAGCAAAGAATAGCAACTTTATTTTTAGGTCAAGTTTTAACGAAATCACCTAATCTCGAATCTTTTGAAAAACAAAGTAACAAATTTAATTTTGATAAAAAAACTTATCTCAAAGCAATCAAAGAAGTTCCAATTGTTTCAAATGATAAGATCCAATCTTCGATGAAATGTATTGTTAGCATGGCTCAAATGTTAGCGCAAAATGGTTTATCAAAATTGGAACATTTTGAACTAGAGAAGAATTTATTAAATAGTAATAAAAAGGTAATACATTTATCTGATATTTTAGATTTCTCTCCAAATGGTATTGGGTGGTCAAATGGAAAAGGTGAAATAGAATATCTTAACCACCAATTTACAAAATTATTTGGTTATGAAAAAGACGATATTCCCACTTTAGATATTTGGCTTAAAAAAGCATTCCCAAATTCAAAATATAGGCAAAAGATTGTTAATCCATGGTATAAAAGTCTAGAGAATAGCTATGAAAATGCCATTTCATCTTCAGAACTAGAAGTTACAGTAAAATGTAAAGATGGAACTTATCGACATGTGCTTATAAGAGTATCATTAATTGGTGATAAAAAACTATTTAACTTTAGTGATATTACAATCCATTGGAAAAGTGAACAAAGAAATAGAGCCCATGATAGAATCCTTGGTTTAGTTGCAAAAGGTGTTGAATTAAAGGATGTTTTAGAAGAAATATTACGAACTATTGAGTTTGAAGATTCAGATTCACTTTGTAGTATTTTGTTATTAGATAAAGAAGGTAACCATCTAATAAATAGTATTAAAAATAGGCTCCCAAATTTTTATAATAATGCAATAAATGGTCTTAAAATAGCTGTTGGTGCTGGTTCTTGTGGAACAGCTGCAATGATAAAAGAAAGAGTAATTGTTAATGATATTATGACTCATAAATTTTGGCAACCATATAAAGAAATAGCAAAACAGGCAAACCTTAGATCATGTTGGTCGGAACCAATTATTGCATCAAATGGAAAAGTTCTAGGAACATTTGCAATTTATCATAAAAATCCAAGTAAACCAAATGAATCAGATATAGAACGAATCAATTTTGCAGCAAATATAGCAGCAATTGCTATAGAAAATAAAGATAATCGTATAGATTTGGAAAAACAAGCCTATACAGATTATCTAACTGGCTTAAATAATAGACGTTCATTTATAGAAAAAACAGAAATAGAGTTACACAGAAAAGAAAGATATGGAAGAGAATTTTCTCTTATTATGTTTGATATAGATTATTTTAAATATATTAATGATAAATACGGACATAATACCGGTGATTTAGTTTTAAAAGAGATTGCAAATGTTTGTAATATTATCTTAAGAGAAGTTGATATTGCAGGTCGTATTGGAGGTGAAGAATTTGCTATTTTATTGCCTGAAACAAATATTATTGAAGCCGAAAAAGTAGCTGAGAGATTAAGAATTGCCATATCAGACACAAAAGTTTTTTCTTCTTTATATGAAGAAGTTAAGTTTGCTGCTTCATTTGGAGTTACATTTACAAATAATAATACGAATATACTAATAAGTGAATTATTAAATCAAGCAGATACAGCCCTTTATAAAGCAAAAAATAGTGGTCGAAATAAAGTTGTTATTTATGAAAACTAAAATATTTAAACTCCATATATAGTTTTTAGCTTCATGTAAAAGAGTTAAAACTAGGTGGACTATCCATTTATTTTTATCATTTTTTTTGTAACAATTCTAATTCATCCAAAGTAACGGTCCAATGTTCAGTAAATAGATGATTTTCTAACTCTAATCTAATTTTATCAGGGATTTCCACAGATGTTTTTGTCACAAAATTATAATAAATAAGAATACACTTCCCAGTTGTGCAAAGTTTTCCATCTTGATAAACTGCGTGACTTAATTCTATAGATGAATTACCGAGTTTTGCAATAGCAGTTTTTACAATAACTTCCTTCCCAAAAAATACTTCTTTTCGGAAATCAAAAGAGCTATGAGCTATGATATGTTTTTATCTAAATCTTTATTAGAAGTCGTCGAAATCTATACTTCCTTTACTATAATTTACAACATTTCCTTCAAAGAAATTTGTTCTTTGGTCATTGAAAGATGCGTAACCATCAACCCAAGGAATTGGATGCTTAACTCCATATTCTGGTTTATATCCAACTGCTTCAAGTCTTTTATCTGCTAGGTATTGAATATATTGTTTAATAATTGCATCTGTGAAACCTAGGATTTGTCCTTGAGTGATATATGAACCCCAAGATGATTCTAATTCTACGGCTTTTCTGAACATTACTCTTACTTTTTCTTCTAAATCTGCAGTAAATAAATCTGGTCTTTCTTTTCTAACTGAATTTATCATATTTTGGAAAAGTAATAAATGAGTTACTTCATCTCTTTGGATAAACCTAATCATTTGTGAACTTCCAAGCATTTTTCCTGATTTTCCAAGGGCATACATAGCGGCAAATCCTGCATAAAAATACAATCCCTCTAAAATCTGATTTGCAAAAAGTGCTAACACTATTTTTTCATCTGTAACATGACCTGAAAGATTTTTATAAACAGTTGCAATATAGTTATTTTTTTCTTTTAATTTTAAATCCGTTTTCCACATATCGTAAATTTGGTCTGAATTGTCAGAAATAGACTCAACCATAACTGCATAAGATTTACTATGATTTGCTTCTTCATAAGATTGTCTTGATAAACAAGCATTTATTTCAGGAGCTGTGATATATGGATTTATATTGTCCATTAGATTATTTGTTTGTAAAGAATCCATAAAAATAAGTTGTGATAAAACTAAATCATACATTCTTTTTTCAGGTTCAGTAAGATATTTATAATCTTTTGCATCACCTGTCATTTGAACTTCTCTTGGAAACCATGTATTAGCTTCCATTGTGTCCCAAAGATTTAATGCCCATTGATATTTCATTTTTGTGAAGTTAATCATTCCATCACTATTTCCACCAAAAATTCTTCTATCATTTAGACTCTCTTTTGAGTCTGGGTTATATATGGTTTTTCTATCCATTGGGGAGTCCTCTATTTTTTCTAAGATTTTATTCTATTTATATAATTATTCGTAGTTATGAAATGTAAGATTATCTTATTGACAACCGCTACATTCCATACTTCTATCTTCAACATCATTTTTTGCTTCTGGTGATTGGCTTCTTAAATAATATGTTGATTTAAGTCCTAATTTCCAAGCTAATGTATAGATTTCATGTAGATGTTTTCCACTTGCTTTATCTAGGCTCATGAAAATATTTGTACTTTGACCTTGGTCTATCCATTTTTGTCTAATTGCAGCTGCTTTAATAACTTGTAACTGATCAATTTCAAAAGCAGGTGTATAATAATTCCAAGTTTCTGGACTTAGTTTTGGAACAACAACTGGGATTAATCCAGATAAGTTTTCTTCAAACCATTTTCTTTTATAAACTGGCTCAATAGCTTGAGTAGTTCCCACTAAAATGGAAATAGATGAAGTAGGAGCAACAGCCATTAAGTAACCATTTCTCATTCCATCTTTTTTTACTTTTTCTCTTAAACTATCCCAATCATAAGAAGCATCAAATAAATCTTTGTCTATAAGAGCATTTACAGCTTGAGGAGCGTGGTCATGAGGCATAATACCTTTTGACCAATTTGAACCTTTAAAAGTTGGGTAAATACCTTTTTCACTCGCTAAATCTGAACTTGATTTAATCACATTATATGAAATTGATTCCATGATTTGGTCAATTTTTTTAAAGTGTTCGTTTGAACCCCAAGCTAGTTTATACTCAGCTAACATTTCAGCTTCACCCATAACACCAAGACCAATACTTCTTGATTTTAAGTTTGTGGCTTTTACTTTTCGTAAGGGGTAGAAGTTTAAATCAATAACATTATCAAGCATTCTAACAGCTATTGGAACAACTCTTTCAATATCTTCTTTTGTGTTTATTCTTGAAAGATTTACAGAAGCTAAGTTACAAACAGCAGTGTCTCCATCAATCTTTTCTTTTTCAACAATAAATACTCTTTTTCCATTTACACTATCAAGGGCAGAAACTTTATTCGCTTTTTTAGTGATTCCACCATCAACAATAATTAAATCTTCTTCTTCATAAGTAGAAATCGTTCCATCCATAAACTCTAATTTGATTTTATAGTGGTTTGGATTTGTATTTTGGAAAATCTCTGTACAAAGATTTGAACTTCTTATATGTCCAACATGTGAGTTTGGATTTGCTCTATTTGCAGTATCTTTGAAACATAAGAATGGGCTTCCAGATTCAAAATATGAAGTTAAAATCTTTTTCCATAAATCTTTTGCTTTCATTATGTTTTTTGTGATTGATTCATCATTTTCATATTCTGTATATCTTTTTTTGAATTCATCACCATAAAGTTCAGATAAGTCTTTTACTTCATAAGGGTCAAATAAAGTCCAATAAGAGTCTTCTAAAACCCTTTCCATAAATAAATCAGTTATCCATAAAGCTGGAAATAAATCGTGAGCTCTTCTTCTTTCTTCACCAGAGTTTTTCTTTAAATCAATGAAATCCACAATATCCATGTGCCATGGTTCTAAATAAACTGCAATTGCACCTTTTCTTGTACCCAATTGGTCAACAGCTAAAGCAATATCATTTGTGATTTTTAAGAATGGAACTGTTCCACCAGCTGCACTTTTATGGTCATCAATAACACCACCTAAAGCTCTGATTTGATTCCAATCCCAACCGATTCCACCACCAAATTTTGACAATAACGCCATTTCTTTATAACCATCAAAAATTCCCTCGATATTATCAGGAGAACTTCCAATATAGCAAGAAGATAACTGGTGTCTATTTGTTCTTGCATTTGATAAAGTAGGAGTTGCTAACATAACTTCAAATTTAGAAATTACATCATAAAACTCTTTTGCACATTGTTGTTTATTTTTTTCGTCTTGAGCTAAAAACATTGCAATTGCCATAAACATATGTTGTGGTAATTCGATTGGTTCTGCTTTATTGTTTTTAATTAAATATCTATCGTATAAAGTTTTAATTCCTAAGTAGTTAAATAAAAAATCTCTTGAAGGGTCAATATAACTATTTAAATCATCTAAATCATAACCTTCACCTAGATTTGGTATTAATCTTCCTGCATCTTTTCCATATTTTAAATAATCTTTTAAATGGCAATATGGTTCACCTTTGATTCCATGAGTTGCTTTTCCAACTCTGTGATATAAATCAAAAACAAAAAGTCTTGCTGCAACAAAAGTCCAATTTGGAACATCAATATCAATTTTTTCTACTGCTGTTTTAATAAGTGCATCTTGAATATCAGATGAACTCATTCCATCAATAAATTTTATTTGAGCATCAAGTTCTAGCTCACTTTGAGAAACACCATCTAAACCCAAAGTTGATTCAATAGTCATCTTTTGAATTTTAGTAATATCTAAAACCTCTTTACGACCATTTCTTTTTTTAATCATAATTCCCATTTAATACTACCTTATTTTTTAAAAACTCTATCGAAAATTTTGTCTACATTTTTTGTGTAATAGTCAAAATTAAAACACTCTCTTATTTGTTCTTCTGATAATGAATTTCTTAACTCTTCATCAGCTAAAAGGTATTGAAGATATAAAGACTCACCTTTTTCATTTGTTGTAGGTTTTCCATGTTGAATCTCTTCCCAAACTTTCATAGCATTTCTTTGGATGATTCTATAAGCATCTTCTCTACTTACACCTTGAAGTGGTAATTCTAATAATACTCTTTGAGAGAATACTAATCCACCAGTCAAGTTAAGATTTTTCATCATATTTTCAGGCATTACAGTTAAATTTGCAATTACACTGTTCATTCTGTGTAACATAAAATCTGTTGTTATAAATGCATCTGGTAACCAAAATCTTTCAGTTGAAGAGTGAGAGATATCTCTTTCGTGCCATAATGCAACATTTTCCATAGCAGGTGCAGCGTATGCTCTAATCATTCTTGCAAGTCCAGTTATATTTTCTGTTAAGATTGGATTTCTTTTGTGTGGCATCGCAGAAGATCCTTTTTGACCTTTTGCAAAATACTCTTCACACTCATAAACTTCTGTTCTTTGTAAATGTCTTACTTGAACAGCAAATTTTTCAATTGAAGATGCTAAAAGTGCAAGTGTTGTTGCAAGTCTTGCATATCTATCTCTATGAATTACTTGATTTGAACAAGGCTCACATTTTAAACCTAATTCAGCCATTGCATATTCTTCAAGCTCTAAAGGTGCATGAGCGAAGTTACCCATTGCACCTGAAATTTGACCAACAGCAATTACTTCCATAGTTTGTTCTAGATTTGTTAGGTGTCTTGCCATCTCATCATACCAAACAGCTAAAGTTAAACCAAAAGTAATAGGCTCACCATGAATACCATGACTTCTTCCAACCATTAAAGTCATTTTATGCTCAATAGCTCTTTTTTTGATAGATTCCATTAGCATTTTTACATCTTCAATAATAATTTTTAAAGAGTCTCTCATTTGAAGAGCAACACCTGTATCAACAGCATCTGATGAAGTCATACCATAGTGAAACCATCTTGATTCTTCACCTAAACTCTCACTTACACTTGTATTAAAAGCGATTAAATCATGTTTTGTAACAGCTTCTATTTCTTCTATTCTCTCAACTGAAAAAGTAGCATTTTTAATAATTTTTTCACAATCAGAATCAGGGATAAGACCTAGTTTATTCCATGCTTTTACAGCCGCTTTTTCAACTTCAAGCCATGCTGCGTATCTTGCATACTGTGTCCATTGTTTTGTCATTTCTTCTCTAGCATATCTTTCAACCATTTTAATAGTCCCTTGTTTTCGTTTTTATAAAGTATTTTTGATTATTTTAGTATCATATTGTATCTAAAAAGACAAAATCTAAAATTAAAAAATCTGATAAGAAATAACAGATTTCCAAAAAAGAATAGGACAAAAGTTTGCCATTTACACTTAAAAAACATAAAGCTATAAAAGATAAAAAAATACAAATATTTTTAATACATGACTTAGGTTTAGACCCAAAAGTAGGGCAAAGATTAACATCAAAAGGAAGAATATTTGATGAAAATATGAATACTATAAATACAGGGGATTTAATTCCTACTGAATATATTTATATAGCTGTTTTTGAGGGTGTTTCGAGGGGATTAAAACCTTTAATTGAATTTAATGATTTTGCAATATTTGATAAACCAACAAACCTAATGGTTCATCCTATTTCAAAAAATACACCTTATTCTTTACTTGATGAAATTAGATTTCATTTTGGAGAGAATGCAAATTTAATTCATAGAATTGATGCAGAAACTTCAGGGCTTATAATAGTTGGGAAAAACAAAAAAAGTGAAATTGCTTTAAAAGAAATGTTTCAAAATAAAAAATATCATAAATCATATTTAGCAATTGCTCAAGGACATATAAAAAAAGAAATTAGAATAGACAAAGGACTTGATAGAGAAGGGCTTGTTATTGGTGTACGAATGAAAGTTTGTGATGATGGAAAAGAATCAGTAACAATTATTAAACCTCTAAAATACAATAAAGAAAAAGATTTAACACTTATTGAAGCAATTCCATTAACAGGAAGACAACATCAAATTAGAGTTCATTTATATTCAATTGGTCACAGAATTTTAGGTGACCCAATTTATGGAGTAGATGATGAAAATGCAGAGAATTATCTAAATAAAACTTTAAGTGAAGAAGATAGATTTGAAGTTACAAAATCAAATAGATTATGGCTTCATGCAAATTATTTAGAGTTTACATACAAAGATATAACTTATAAAATTTTCTCTAAAAATAAAGACCTTTATAATGAATTTATAAACGGGACTGTTAGAAATTCCGTGTCAATCTGATAAAATAATATCAAGGATTGACAATGGAAGAGAGAATAAATTTTGACTTCAATGAAGTTTTAGAACAATTTAGAAATGGTAAAAATCTTACAGGTAA
>JAQVBE010000003.1:0-12808 GCA_028690445.1 Aliarcobacter sp.
TTCTATATACATTCAAAGATCCATCACCACCAGAAGCTTTTGGTAAGAAATCAGCACTTTGATACTTTACAAACTTCAAATCATTGTCAAATTGCATTAAAATATTCTCAAAAAGTTCCATATTGTTAATAAATCTTATAATACTAAGAAGATTTTTGACTTGATAATATTTGTTCTTTTAAACTTGAGCGAAGTTTTAACAAAATTTTTTATATTTAACTCTTCATAAATAATGCTATCTATCTCTTCTATAGTTAAACTACTCTTTTTTTGTCGCATTTTATTTAAAAGAAGTGGAATTACAACTCTAATAATTCTAAACTTTGCAAGTACCATATAAGTAGCTATAAAATGTATTAAATTGTTATTATTCTTTCTAACTATCTTTAATGCCAATCTAGCTAGATGATTAGTAGTCCATTTATATAATTTCAATTAACATTCCATTTCAAAATATAAACCACCTTTTTTTGTATCATCTGTACGACTTCTGGAATTATAGTATATTTTATTATAACAAAAATAGTATTAAATTAATTTTTTTCTTTCATCTTAGCTATAGTTTCTATAGTCTCTATCACATCTATCTCTTTTTTGCTATATGGATTTACATATTTTGTATAGAGTATATATGCACCTGCAAAAACTTCTTCTACACTTAGTTCTCTTTTTCTTCTATCGCAAGTTAGTCTATCATCTGTGATTCCCCAACCTGCATAAAATGGCATACCAAAACATACACATTCACACCCTGTCAGCAAAGCTTCAAATCCCATGCCTGAAGTTTTGGTATAGACTTTACTAAAACACTTCAAAAGAGAGATAGGATTTATATCTTCACTTATGATAGATATATTTTTATCTATGTTTTTTATATCTATATCTGAAGATTTTTTACCTGTTAATACATCGGGATGGATTTTGAGGTAGATTTTACAATCTGGATTTTCTTCTACAGCTTTTTTTATCATCTCATCTGTAGAGTATTCACACCCTCTTCCATACTCCAAGCTACTATCACCTGCTGTTTGAGCTATGATAAGCACTCTTTTTTCATCTGATAAAAAGTAATCACTAGTTATATCAGAAGCATGGTTGTATTTACTGATATGATACTTTTTTATAAGTTCTATTGCATCTTTTGCTTTACTCATCAAAGACACATCACTATCAAAATCATAGGTTTGAAGTATATGTTCAAGTCTGCTAGGAATGGTAGCATCGTAGTATATACCTATATTATCTTGAACTATACTAAAAGATGGACTTTCTTTGATTCCCAAGTCAAGTGAACGGATGAAGCCATCTTCTAGTAAAGTGAGATTTCCTCCAAAAGTTTTATGACACCATAGTGCAAATCTTCCTGTGCGTTTTCTTCCCCAACCTTTGAAGTTTTTTTTTGTGAAGATTTTAAAGATATTATTTATATAAAATAGGTATCCATTTAGCATTTTATACCTATTATGGTTTTTATCTCTTCTAGTCTATGTGTCCATGTGTGATACTTAGATACATAATTTGCACCATCTATTAGTCTTTGTTTATCACTATGGCTTAAACCATCTTTTTGAAATCTTTCTAAAAGTTCTGCCAATTCTTCTTTTGTCTCAAAAGTAAAACAATAATCTTTAAAGTACTTTTGTACTGCTGGAGTGTTATTTGTGATAGCTACTCCACCACAAGCTATGATTTCTACTAGTCTTCTTGAAAACATAGTAGGAGAATCTTCTATAGTGTTTACATTTAAAGATATTAGATAATCTCTATAAACCTTGGCTGTTTGCTCATAAGTAACTGATGGAAAAACTTCCATTTTTTCAAACTTTGGATATCTATAGTTTGATGATTTTCTATCTGAATTTCTATCAAATATCGCTAATCCATCTGTCTTAGATACTTCTTCAAACATCATATCTTGCCAATATCTTCTTTTGTCATGGACATGAGTAGAATAACTTCCTACAAAATTTGCTTTTGTAGATTTGAAGTTAAAACCTGTAAAATTGTGAAATTTTGACTGAACTGCAAATATCAAACTATTTACAGTGACATTTTCATCTACTATGGCTTTGTATTTTGGTATGCAGTTTTCATCTACAGTAAATATATGATCAAATAGTTTTGCACTATTTATAAACCTATCAAAATGTACACCATCTTCTTTGTTCCAAAAAACTGTGGGTATGCCTAAGCTTTTTGCATAAGATACTACTTTTGCTAATTTTTTATTGTTTCGTTTTGGATAGTCTGGATAAGAGGCTATTTTGTACTTCCACTTTTCTTTATAGCCTTGCCAAGCTGACTCAACAAATAAGATATCAGGTTTCCAAAATCTTAAAACTAATTTGTAGTTTAGTGGTGTGATATTTTTGATACTAACATTTGATTCTTCTTTTAAAGAATCGTGTGTTAATTTGTCTGAGATTAGGGCTATTTTCATTTTTATGACTTATAAATAAAAAGTTTCAAATTGGTCAATATATTTATCTTTACCTTTTAATGTTATATTATTAAACCCATAAAACTTTATACCATTTATGCTTGCAGCTTCATAGTCATTTATACTATCACCTATTAAAATAGACTCTTTTGGATCATAAGAGTAAATTTCTAATATATTTTTTACTAAATCATTTTTAGGAGTTGGGGAACCTTCTATTGTTTTGAAATATTGACTTATCCCTAGCTCAACACAAAGATAATTTAACTCTTTTTCATCTGAACCTGAAACAATATGAAAGTTGTAGTTTTGATAGTTTTTTTCTATAAAATCTACTGTTTCTTTTATAAGATATTTTTTATTTGTAAGTTCAGATTTCATAATAGTAGAAAACTTATCTGCTAACTCCTGTACTTTTTCATCACTTATTTCAAGTCCTAAAAGAGTGTTATAAAAATATCTTATTTTTACATATCTACTCAAACCACCATTCAAAGTGTGATATTCCAAAAGCTTATCTACGAGCTCTTTATCAAACTCTTCAAAGATTTTTTTAAATCCATAATCTCTTATTGGCATACTATCAAGTATTACTCCATCAAAATCCCAAAATATTGTTTTAATATTCATATTTTAGCTACTCCTGATGTGAGTATTGCTTCAGCAATTTTAAAATCATCTTCCCAATCTATATCAAAACCTTTAATTTTATCAAGTTCATAAAGAAATGGATTTGTTCCTATTCTATCACTTAAAGTACGATAAATTTCTGCATTTGCTAAAAAAACAGCACTATTTATCTCATGTAAAGGTTCTATTGTTTGTGTTCTAGGCCACTTTTCCTTTGTTCTGTCATAATTTATAGGTTCTTTTTTATTCCATAAGAAACCATGTATCAAGTTTGTAGTCATCAATGAGTCAAAACCTTGATTTTTCACTTCTTGATATTTTTTTATAATATCATCATAAACATTTGCATTTAAAAAAGGTGATGTTACATGAGTCCATAAAATATCATCATCTGGAATTAATTCCAAAACATGAGAAACAAGTTCATCTGTACTAGTTTCACTTGAAGATAAATCTTCTGCTCTTTTATGTAAAACAATTCTATTTTGATTTAATGATTGTGCATATGTAAGTATTTCTTCATCATTTGTACTTAAATAAATTTTATCAATTTTTTTACACTCTAGCAGTTGTTTTAATTTAATTTCTATTAAACCATTTTTAAATCCTGCAAATTCTTTGATATTTTTTTTAGGAACTCTTTGACTACCTTTTCTACAAGGTAAAAAAACATTTATACTCATTTATTATCCTCACTAAAAATACTAGGTGTAATTAGATTTATTTCAATTTTCTTTGACAATTCTACAAGAGAATTTTTTATAATATAATTTTCCTCTTGTTGGGATTTTGTATCTATTACTATTTGATTTTCATCGTAACTATAATTCTCTACTCCTATTTTATATCCATCTAATCCTGCTATTTCAACACTTTTGAAATTTGACTGAATAAGATAATTAATTGCTACAATTGTAGAATTTGTAATAAGTTTTTGATGATTTAAAACTAATTTAGAAAAATTTAAAACTGAATTTACATCATTTTTTATTTGAATATTATTTGTAACAACTATTTTATTTGATTCTATTTTTTCATAAAATTCATCATATCTTTTTTGATTTGTAAAAAAGTAATAATCGCATTCTATAGTTGGTTTATGATTTAGTCCTATGAGTTGATAGTTTGAATCTTTTGCTTTTGATTCTAAAAGTTCTTTATATTCATTTACACTTTTACCAGAAGCTATAAGAAGAATATTTTTATCAACATCTAGTTTTAGTTCACCTTTAAGACTAGACTTTGGTTCTAATATATACTCTCTATAAAGTTTTTCTATAAGTTCTTTATCAAATGATGATTTACTTTCTTCTGGAAGCTTGTCTAGTATTTTTTTTATTCCTACAATATAGTTTGTATTTTTGTTTACTAAATATGAAGCATAATTTGGATGGCAGTTGTACGAAGCTGAAAGAAACTGTGCAGGTGAAAAACCCCATGAGTTTTTTAGCATAAGAGAGGCTAATAGTTCATCAATTATATCCAGAAGAGGTAAAGTATCATAAGTTTTTTCATGAGAATTATTCAAATAATCTGCGATAAGTTCTGTATTTAGATTTCCAGCACCTCTGCCTATCCCATAGATACTAGAATCGATTATAATCTCTCTTTTTAAATTTTGGTTACACATACTTATAGCGTTTGAAAATGCTAATTGCATATTATTATGAGAGTGATATCCCAACGAAATAGAAATATTAAGATTATTTTGTGCTAGAATCAAATATTTATGAAACTCATCCAATGTCATAGAACCAAAACTATCAACTATATAAAAAGCATAAGGATTAAGTTCATTTGTTTTTTCAATAATAGATAAGAACTCTATATCTTTATAGTTTTTTGTTACCATTGGTTGGAAGTAAAGGTTATATCCTAATTCTTTTATTTTATATGCCGTTTCAAATGCTCTTTCAATATCTTTTTTATGAAAAGCTAAACGAATACCATCTATAGAAGTTTGTTCTTTTAAGGGTAGATTCTTAACATCAAAATCTCCAAAGTTTATCATAATAACTCTTTGAGCATCACTGTTTAATAATGAAGCTAAAACTTTATCTGCAGCAATAGTAGAGTCAAAAAGAGTAGAATCATTTTTTACTCCTTTTTTATCATCAAGATATCCACACTCTATAATATCTATTTTAGAGTTTTTCAAAGCTTTTAATATTTTTGCAATATGTTCATCTTTGAATGACCAGTTATTTATGTAACCACCATCTCTAAGAGTACAGTCTAATATATTAATTTTCAAAATAATTTTCCCTTATAATAATTTTAGTTTCTTTGATTTCAAAGTTTGTTTTATACTATTAGTTCTAAGAAAACAAACAGCCCAAAATAAACCTTTAGTCTCTTTTGTCAAAAAATTTACCTTAAGTTCTTTAGAATACTTTGTACTTTCAATCTTTGTACCATTTAAATATAAATAAAAACATACCTCATAATCTATTAATGATTTATCAATTCCAACTTCTACAAATATTCTATTATCTTTAAAATTCAAACTGCAATAATCAATATAATTTATATTATTAAAATAAATATATTCTAAAATATCTTCAGTTTTAGTATTATTATAATCATTTATTAGAAAATAATTCAAAATCTCAAAAAGAAATTTTTTATTAGCTCCTACATGACCTTTCCCCCAATTTCTAGCCAAGATTAATAACAATCTATTTTCAAACATATTTATAATTTTATGATTTTGTTCAATATTTAAATTTAAATCATTTTTATTTAAAAAAGAATTTAAATGTTTTTGAATATGATGATTATCATAGATATTTTGCAAATAAACTATCTTATTTTCTGATTTTTTATATAATTCTGAAACATCCCAAGTAATTCCATTTTTAACAAGAACTTCTTTATAATTTTCATAATTAAAACTTCCTATATCAAAAGCAGATAAAAAATATCTCTCAACAGAACCCTGATCATAATTCAATATATTTATTTGAGGATTAGAAACTATAGCTATCGAATTTTTAAAATAACTACTATAGTATAAGCTTGCAAAACCTCCTCCTGAGCCACCAAAAAATATTAATTTTTCAGGAAAAACTAATTTTTCGATATGTTTTATAATTTTTAGTAAAATCTTTTGTAAATTTATATATTGATTTCCCAGATACCATCCTAAAGACAAATTATTTGATAAATATAAAGAGGGATCATTTATCATTAAAACATTAGAATCTAAATTTTCAGATATAGATGCTCCTGAAAAAATAGGAAGAACAGTTTTTTCAGTTCTTGATATTGCCGCATTAAAAAAAATCATTAAATTTTTCGAATTTTTATTAAGATATTTCATTTCAATCAAACTTTTTTTATTATATTTAATTGAATAAACTGAAGTTTGTAATTTCTTTATTAAAAAAAAATCTTTAAATATGACACTTTTTATTAACTCTTCTTTTGTTAACTGTTCTGAAGAATTAGCTATTTCAGAAATTTTTTCTTTACTAGTCGTATAAAAAAATATATTTGATAAAAATATATTTCCAAAACCTTTTAGTCTTATAAATAATCTAAAATATATTTCTTGTTCATCAAAAATTATTTCTTCATTACTATTTTCATTTATAAAATAATTATTTAAATGTCCTTCTTTAGAAAAACTAGATATTACCAAACTAATTGATAAATCTTTATTCCAACCAAATGTTGCACATTTAAAAATATATTTCAAATTTTTATCTATAAAATGATAATTTTTTCCTAAGGACTTTATATTAAATATCTTTTCGTCAACTGGAAGATATTTTACTTCACTTGCATCTAAAGATACTTTAAAAGAAATAAAATTATCAGTATTATCTATAAAAATTTTTTCTGAATTATTATAAATTATAGGTTTATTTGTTAAAAGTTGTTCTTGATCAATCAATTCAAAGAAAAAGTTAAATATAGTATCAGTAGATATACTATAACTGACTTTAGACCAATTAGAATCTGTTGTTATATCAGATGAATATTTTTTAGGGACAATATAAGTGTTAGGATGAAAATGTTCAAGATAAGTTGAAACATTCGAACCATAAGAAATTCCAAATTTTTTAGATATACGCGATACATAAAGTGAATCTGTCAGAAAATTTGTTAAAAAAAAGTTAGTAATACTTGAAAAAGCTATTTTGATTTCAGAACCTGCTCCAATAAGATTTATAACTGGCACAAATTCTGGAATTATCTTTTTTATTTGATTAAATATCTTAAGCTCTTCAGAACAATTTATTCTTTGAAAATCTTCTTGCTCTTCACTAAAAGTTTTTGTTAAACCATCGAATATAAAACAAATACTATAATTTTCTTTTAATAGTCTTTCTATAATTTTAATTATAGTTTGAGTTTGTTCTTTCCAAGAACGTTTTTCTGCACAAATACCAAACCAGATAACTTTGCGAGAACTGATGGCCTCTTTAAAAATATCATTAAACTCACTTTTTTCTACAACAGATAAAGATTTATCAATAAGTTTTTTATCTAATTCAAACAAAGTTTTACTATCACGGAACTTAGTTTCCCCATACCCTAGTTTTAAGCAATATGTAGCTTCAGAAATTAATTTCTCATTTAACGCTCTATAATTAATTACGTACTCTTTACAATCTAAATCAAATAATTCTTTAATTGATAGATAGTTTTCCTGTTCAAACAAATAAATATTTTGTATTTTATTAAAATTCTCATTATACTTATATCCATAATATATTATAGGTAATGTATCATAAAAAAAATGATAGGGTCTTCCATAACTACCTATAATTCCAGAGAAATGCCTTTTTTTACTTTGATTTTTAATTATTAGATCTTTACATCTAATAATTTCATTATTTAAAGATTGTATTGAATTCACTGGTAATTCAATTTTATCAATAACTATTGTACACTTTCTTAATGGAAAGTACAAAGCACGTGCTGTTTTATGATGCTGAACAATGAAAAAAACTTCATTTATATCTCTAAATTCTAAAAAGTTTCTATTACTTACATAAAAACTTCGATTACAATAAGCTTTGCTAGAGTCTTCAAATAAACTATCTAAGCATATTACATTATTATCAATACTTTGGTTCAAAAAGTCTAAAAAAAGTGAATTATCTCTCATTAAATAGAAAAGCTTTTCTATTTTAGATGATTCTTTTTGTGTAAAACATTTTTTCCAATCAAAGTTTAAAATATAAAATTCATTAATATTCGTATTAATTTCTAAATTTGTAATTTTTTTTCTTATATTTGAGTTGATTATACTATAATAATCAAATAAAAAATATTCAGGAGTATATTTTTTTAATTCATTTATTAAAAATATATAATATTTATCAATAAAATGGAAAGGTGCTATTCCCCAAATATGATCAATATTTGATACTAAGATATCTTTATCAAATTTAATAAAATTATTTATCGATATATCTTTTTCAACTATTGAATATAATTTTGCAAGAAAATCATTAGCTTGACTTATTCTTCTTATTTCATATACTGAACCATCATTTTTACTAATTGACCAAAAAACTTTATTAATAACTATTTTATTAATTACTCCATTATTCTTTAAAATTTCTACTAGCTTTTTCCATCCTTTTTCCCAAATACTTAAATATTCATCAGTAAAAGGTTTTACTATTTGATATTTTGAATTGTTTACATTAAAATCACTTTTTAATAATTCATTTGATACTGTACATATTGAATCATTATATATACAAAGGTTAAACCTTTCATTAATAAAATCAATTAGTAATAAATCATAATTATCATCAGAGATATCTTCCAAAAAAGTTTTATTTAAATCTTTTTCCACCATTTCTCTTTGAAATTTTGAATCAATTAAATTCAAATTTATTTTTGATTCAAATTTATTAAAATTCGAAATAGAAGCGATCGACGTTCTAGCATAATATCTGTATAATGAAAAATTTTTTGATTCTTCCTTAAAATTAAAAATATCTCTTGAGACACAACTACCTAAAATAAATAATTTCATTCAATTCCTTATTAAATCTATTTCTTTTTGAATAGTATACTCATGTGATGTCTGAGTTCTTACTCTTTTAGCAGCATTTTCACTCATTTGTAAAAACATTTCAGGTTTATTATATAGCTTTTCTATTCCTTCTGCCATAACCAAAAAATCATCGCTGGGAGCTAAAATACCACATGATTCATCTACAAATTCTGGTATTGCTGTGACAGCATTTGTGATTGGTACTAATCCAGAAGACATAGCCTCATCACGAGATACTCCTTGTGCATCCATTCTAGTTGGCGTTAAAAAGATACCATATTGTTTGTGTAAATTAGCAATTTCTTGTTGAGTTAAAAAACCTCGTTCTATTATTATATTTTCAAACTTTCTTAATGGTTCAAGAATTTCATCAAATAATATTCCATCTCCAATCATTCTTATTTCCAGTTCATTAAACCAAGGCTTTTTACTCAACACTAAAATAGCTTTTACAGTTAAGTCATTTGCATATTTTGCTGATGCATATGGACGAATAGACAACAATTTTTTTCTTTGTTCAATATCTTTGATTTTATAATCAAAGATATCTGTTGCTATTGGATTATGTATAATAGTGTACTGTTCTTTTGATAACGTTATACCAACATCTTCCATAACTTCACTAGCAAAATATTGTGAAACAAAAACAAATTTAACTTTTTCATGTAAATCTTTAAATAGCTGTTTCCAAAAACTAATTCTTACATCACTTTTTTTCTTTGCATCATTTCTCTCATCTTCTGTTTTGTAATTAAAGTCTCTACGATACCACGGCTGTACTTCTGCTCCATGAACCCAAACAATAATATCTAATTCTTCAACAAAATCTTTAAGTACTTCCCACATATTTTCATCTAAAAAATGAACTAGTATGTTTTTATATTTGTTCGAAGATAACATTTCTCTTAAAACTATTTTTGAACCAGTTGTTACATCTATATTTTGAAATTCGTGATAACTTAGTGTATCATCATCTCTTAATCTAAATACATCACATTCTATTTTATTTAGTTTATATTCTTTGACTCTACTATGCACAAAACCATTTCGATATAAATCATCATAAGATGGATAGTGATTTGTTAAAACTAAATGTTTAGCTTTTGAAACTACTTTAGTTGGTACTGTAGGTCTATGTCCTAGCACTAATGCTTTAATATCAGCATATCCTCCAGCATAAATCCTTAAACCAAATCTTATATATTGAGTCCCTAGAGGGATATCTGATTCTTGATTTCGATTTGCTGTTTTTATCACATGTGAAATCTTTTGTTTTTGTGCATCCAAAAAAACTACTACAAGTTGGATGTTTAATCCCAAAGTAGTATCCAAATAAAACTTCATATTTTCTTTGTATCCCAATTCTTTGAGAGTCAAATCTTCTCTAGCATAAATATACTCATGCTTTCCATCTTCAAGGTGTGATTTAACAGCCAATACTGTTCCATCAAGAGACAATTCAACACTCTTATTTTTAGGAGTTTTAAAAAGATTATCAAGAATTTTTGCATCTAAAAAAGGTGCTTTATCTTTTAGTTCTTTGAGTGGTTCTATACTTTCAGCTCTATTCAATAAAACATCTAGATCTATACCTTGATCAATATTTTTAATATCATCTACAATACTTGCATCTAATTCCTTATTTTTTACACCATTTAAACAATAATTAAATTCATCTATACTCAACATATCTTCAAAATTAAAAATCTTATTGTCTATACTATTTCCAATTGAAACTATTTTTTCATTTATTAAAAATTCACTTTTTACGATACTTGACCTTGCATTTAAAACCTTTACAGTTTTATATTGATATCCATCTTTTTCTAAAATTACTTTACTTGAAGTAGCACTAAAATAACTAGATTTTCCAATAGCTTTACCATCAAAATATTGAGTAGAAAGAATCAAGTCTAAAATATAATTTTCACCATAATAATCATGTTCTGAAAAGAACGCTATCCATTTTTCATTTACTATTTCATTCAGAAGTTTACTTTTGTCATTTTTTTCTAATACGAAGACAATATTTGTATACTCTTTTATCAAAAATTGAAGTTTATTTGGTATTACTACATAAAGCTTTTTGTCTTTAAATGTCTGTTTTTCAAAACTTTTTATAATCTGAAAAAATGCTTCTTTATTTCTTGCATAAGCTAAAATTCCAATAGCAGGTAAATTAGTTCCAACTTTCGTATTTTGAATTTTAGAAACAATATAAGAAAGTCTTTGAGCATATGTATGATCTTTGAGAACCTTTCTAAGTGCTAATAATCTATGTTTTCTAAGTATCAAATCATCAGATGTTATTTTGTCAAGGCGACTAAGTAATTCTTGAGCATTATCAGATGTAAATACTAAATCTCCAAATAAAAGCCTAACTCCTCTTGAAAAATTACTAATAGTAATAGTATTTGAAGATAATAATTCAAAAACTCTACGTGCAAACATAGTTTGTGATTGCTTGATAGAGTTCAGATTTATTGCATAGTTATATCCTTTATATGCTTTATCAATTTCCGAATGAGGTAAAGTTCCTACTATAAATGGTTTATATTCATCTGGAAACATATAATTAGGATCTTCTTTTCCAAAGTTTCTATCATAAATTTCAAAAGGTTTCTTTTCTGATAGATGTATAACAAAGTTTCCTAAATCTTTTGTACGATCAGGATATCTCACATAATAAGCTCCTGCAAAACAAAAAGCATCTTTTCTATCATATTTTTCTATAGGATTATGCATTTTTGGTTGAGTAGCAAATGGAAGTAAATAAACCCTTTCATGTCCTAATGCACCTTTGTATCTATGAATACAATCCATGTCTGTTGTAAACACATAATCAAATTGTTGAGCTGTATTCAAAAAAGTTTCAAAATGAACAGGATCTTCCTTATTCCAGAATAATGTTGGAATACTGTTTTGTTTACAATAAGCTAAAATATTTTGAAGTTCTAAAGCATTATGTCCAACCTTATTTCCCCATAAATCATCTTTACCTCTCCATGCAGATTCTACAAAAAGTACTTCAGGATTAAATTCTTCTAACTCACTTTTCCAGTTTTGAGGAGTTAATTGCATTAGGATACATTCTGGTTGATAAGAAGTATATGTAAATTCATCCATAATACAAGCCATTCTTAGATTTGATAAATTTGAACTAAGCTTTTTATATATAACTTCTTTAGTTGAAATATCCAAAGAAATATATTCATCTGCTTTTTTTGGTAATGACATATTTGAAATAGTATTAGTTTTTAACTCTTTTCTTTTTTTGAACTCTTTTTTGATTTTCCATATTTTCATAGGTAAAGAAAAGATATTGTACCAAGGATTAAAAGCGTGAACTACTTGATATCCTATTTGAAAAGATAAAGTAGAACGAATTTGAACAGCTTTTTGCTCTGCTTTTAGTACTTTTTGATTTAATTGTTCTGCTTTATATTTAGAATCTGATTCTTTTTGTTTTATTTGAAACTTCAATCTGTCTATTTCTTTTTTTAAATATGGTACAACTTCATTTACTTGATGTCTATATTTTAAATTTGCATCAGACAATTTATTATCAATTTCATTTTTTTCTTTTCGCAAATTTTCAATACTTAATTTTAGTTCATTTACCTTTGAACTTGAATTCCTATATTTCTCATTCGCTTGATCTAACTGCTCTATTGATTTTTGATACTCATTCTCTAATCGTATTAATTCTCGCTCTT
>JAQVBE010000003.1:12908-184777 GCA_028690445.1 Aliarcobacter sp.
TTTTTAATATCTCTTCTCTATACTCTTCTAATCTCTTTTGATTATCTTTATTTGAACTCTTCTCTTCTTCTAGCTCTTTTTGTAGTTTTTCACTCTCTTTTTCTAAATCATCTTTCTCTTCTTTAAATCTATTTATTGATCTTTCCAAAGTCTCTATTTCATCAGTTGAATTCCTATATTTCTCATTCGCTTGATCTAACTGCTCTATTGATTTTTGATACTCATTCTCTAATCGTATTAATTCTCGCTCTTTTTTTAATATCTCTTCTCTATACTCTTCTAATCTCTTTTGATTATCTTTATTTGAACTCTTCTCTTCTTCTAGCTCTTTTTGTAGTTTTTCACTCTCTTTTTCTAAATCATCTTTCTCTTCTTTAAACGCTTTAGAACTATTTTCGATTTCTTTCAAATTATTTTGTAATTCTAATAGTTTTATTTTATACTCTGCAATCTGTTCTGTAGAAAAACGATATTTTTTTCTAGCTTCATCTAAATCAGCTTTTATAATATCTTTCGATTCAGAAAGTTCTCTATATCGTTTGTTTATATTACGAATTTTTTCTTGTTCTGAAATATAAGATCTTAATTCTGAATAAAAATTAGGTACATTTTCACCAAAAGTATTTATAATTTTTAATTTATGCACAAATACTACCATTGGTGTAGCACCAAATAATGTTATAGGTTCATATTGGAATTGTTTCATATATTCAACAGTTTTATTAATTATCATTCTATCTATACATTCAATTAAAAGAATTGGAGAATTTTTTTGTATAACCTCTTTGGCTCCTGCTAAAACATCTAATTCAAAACCTTCTACATCTATTTTAATTAAAGATATAGTTTCACTTTTTGGAATCATGGAATCTAAAGTTTTAACTTCAATATCACCATTATTTTCATATGATATAGTTGTTGAACCAAGATTATTGTCTAGTATATTAGTAATTGAAGCTTTTCCATTAGCACTACCTATTCCCATTTTAAAATGACTAACAAGCTTTTCTAATTTATTAATTGTAATATTTTCTTTTAAAAGTTTATATGCTGTTTCATTTGGTTCAAATGAGTAACACCTACGTTCCATAATTTTTGAAAAGAAAATAGTATGATTTCCTATATTAGCACCTACGTCAATAAAAGAACCTTCATCAATATAAATTACCAATAACCAATCAAGTAATTCACTTTCATAAAAATCTTTCTCTCTAGAAATAGTTTTAAAAATATAATCATTTTCAAGTAAATTAGAAAATAAAACACTTTTATTAAACTTTTTAATTTCAATAAATTTTTTTTCCATTATATACTCACAAAATCAATAATTTTATCAGACAATAATCCAATAAACTCTCTATGTTTTACCAACACTACTAATACATCAGCGTCACTTAAAGCTTGTTCTAGTTCTACAAGTTTTACATTTTTTCTATTTTCAAGCACTTTTGGTAATGACTTTACATTTGGCTCAACTGCTAATATCTCATAACCTTCTACATCAGATAGCATTTTTGTAATTTCTAGTGCAGGGGATTCTCTTAAGTCATCAATGTCAGGTTTAAATGCAAGTCCAAGACAAGCTATCTTAGGATTTTTCATATCTTTTACAGCATCTTTTACTTTAGAGATTACAAAATGAGGTTTTCCATCATTTACAACTCTTGCTGTGTTTATAAGTTTTGCATCTTCAGGATATGCATTTACGATAAACCATGGATCTACGGCTATACAATGCCCACCTACTCCACATCCTGGTTGAAGTATATTTACCCTTGGATGTCTATTTGCTAGAGAGATCAATTCCCAAACATCTATGCCCATTTTGTCACATAGTATAGAAAGCTCATTTGCAAAGGCTATTTGCACATCTCTTGAGGCATTTTCTGTTAGTTTTGCCATCTCTGCTGTTCTTGCATTTGTAGCTATGCATTCACCTTCTACAAAGATTTTATAAAGTTCCGTTGCATCTCTTGTACACTTTGCAGTCATACCTCCGATGATTCTGTCGTTTTCCACAAGTTCTCTTATCACATGTCCTGGAAGTACTCGCTCTGGACAATGAGCTATTCTTATATCAGATTCTTCACCATTTTGTTGAGGAAATGTCAAATCAGGTCTCTCTTGAACTAACCACTCAGCCATTTTTTCTGTAGCTCCTACAGGAGAAGTTGATTCTAGTACCACTAAGTCACCTTTTTTTAGAACTTTTGCAAGTGTTCTAGTCGCAGATTCTATATAGTCAAGATTTGGCTCATGGTCTTCACCTTTAAATGGTGTTGGTACAGCCATGATGAAAGCATCAGCAACTTCTGGAGTTGTTTGAGATTTTAAATATCCATCTCTTACTGTTGCATGTACTAGGATATCTAGTTCAGGTTCTACGATATGAATTTTTCCTTGATTTATAGTATCTACTGCATGTTGATTTATATCTACACCTATTACATTTACTTCTCTACTTGCAAACACTGCAGCCGTTGGTAAACCTATATATCCAAGCCCTATCATACATACTTTTTTAAATCTACTTTTATTCATATTATTTTGCTTCCTTTATAAAATTTACTATTCTTTCACAAGCCTTACCATCACCATAAGGATTATGTGCTTTTGACATAGTGTTATATTCATTTTCATCTTCTATCAATTTTTGAGCTTCTTTGATAATAGTCTCTTTTGAAGTACCTACTAGTTTTACTGTTCCAGCCTCAACTGCTTCTGGTCGCTCTGTAGTATCTCTCATAACCAATACTGGTTTTCCCAAACTTGGTGCTTCTTCTTGTACTCCCCCACTATCAGTGATTATAAAATATGATTTATTCATCATATAAATAAACTGTTCATATTGAAGTGGATTTATTAGATATACATTTGAAGTATTTGACAGTATCTCTTTAACTGGTTTTTGTACATTTGGATTTAAGTGTACTGGATAAACTATATCAATATCAGGATTATTTAAAGCAATTGTTTTTAATGCTTCACAGATATTTATAAATCCATCACCAAAATTTTCCCTTCTGTGTCCAGTTACAAGTATAATTTTTTTATCATCTTTTAGTTCATATTGAGAGTTTATAGACTCTATAATTTTAGATTTTAATTCATCATTTTTTTCTATTTTATATAGTGCTAAAAACAAAGCATCTATTACTGTATTTCCAGTAACTACTATATCCTTTGGATTTTTATTCTCTTTTAGAAGATTATTAGCACTTGTTGTTGTTGGAGCAAAATGATAGCTTGCTAATACCCCAGTTATTTGTCTATTTGCTTCTTCTGGCCATGGGCTATACATATCACCAGTTCTAAGACCTGCTTCAACATGTCCTACTTTTATTTTATTATAAAAAGATGCTAGTGAAGCAGAAGAAGTGGTAGTAGTATCACCATGAACAAGAACAACATCAGGAGAAAAATCATTTAAAACATCTTTTAAGCCCAAAAGTACATTTGATGTCACATCAAATAAGTCTTGACCTGGTTTCATGATGTTCAAATCATAATCAGGTTTTATATCAAACATTTCAAGAACTTGATCTAACATCTCTCTATGTTGTGCTGTTACACATACTTTTGATTCAATTGTTGGCTCATTTTCAAAAGCTTTTACTAATGGTGCCATCTTTATCGCTTCTGGTCTTGTTCCAAATACTAATAATACTTTTTTCAAAATCTATATTCTCCATTATTTTTATCTTTGTGATTATACCAAACCACTTTACTCTTTTTCTACTCTTTTTTATAAATTTAATAATTTTTAAAAGTATATTTTGAATTTTCCCAAAATATAACCTTATCTCAAACTAAAATCTTATATTAGATATCAAGTACAACTTTTGTTGCTACTGCTACATGATATAGTATTTGTGTTAAAGCACCTGTGATTTGAAGTGTTTTACCCTCAACTTTTGGTAGTACCAATATAGCATCTCCACTATCTATTTTTGGAGCACTACTAAAGCTAAACATACTTGCATCAAATCTTTCTGCTTTACCATTTGCTTTGATTACTAAGATTCTCTCTTTATTTGCTCTTTCATTTAAATATCCAGCAGATTTTATATAATCATCAATATGATAATCTTTGTTATAAGTAAACGCCCCAGGAAGTCCAACTTCACCTTGAACTACGATTACATCACTTTTTGTAGGGATATTTACTATATCACCCTCTTCTAGTGTAAACTCTGCAAGATTTGCATTTTCATCAATTACAACTTGACCTTTTGGCTCTTCTTTTTTAACTCTTTCTATAAACTCTAAAATAAACTTTGATTCACTAGCTCTCATACTAGCTTCCTCTTTTGTAACAGCAGAGTTTGTAAGAGTCAAAGTTTCAAGCTCTCTTAAAGAGGCTTCTATAAGTTTTTTTTGCATTACTGCAACACTTTTTCTATATAACTGTATAGCTTGTAGATTTGTTTGAGCATTTGGAGAAATAAGCGCTATTGCATCTTTTAGTGAAGTTCCTTTTTTTACTACATAAGTTTGTAAACTATTGTGTTCACCTTGTATAAATATTTTCATATTTACAGCATTATGATCTTGAATAAAACTTACGATATCACCATTTTTCAACTCTGTTTTACTAAATTTACTCGCAGGTAAAGTAATCATACTAACTTTATTATTCATAGTATATGAAGTCAAAGCAGCATTTGTAGTTGTAGCTTTTATACCTGCAAATTTTGATAAATCAAAAACTGTTTTCAAGTCATTTCCAAGTTCAAATCTAAAAGGTTTTTGAGCATCACCCTCAACAAATACATAATCTTTTAAATTTTCTACAAGTACTACATCGCCACTTCTAAAAGAGAATAAATCCATTTTTCCATTTTGTAAAAAATCATATAAATCTATAGTTTTTATTATTTGATTGTTTCTTAGTATTTTAATATCCCTAAAACTTCCATATTCTGTATTTATACCACTTGCTTTATCAATATATTGAATGATACTATCACTACTTAATCCTTGATAAAGCCCTGGTTTATTCACATTTCCTGTTACAAATACTGAAACATTTTGATAGTTATTCATATCAGCGTATACAAAAACATTGTTTCTATAAACTTTTTGAATACTTGCTTGTAATATCTTTACTAAATCACCATTTTTTGCACCTAGTAAATTTACAGCTCCAACTCTAGGAATAAAAACATTTCCTTGTGAGTCCACAGTTAAGACTTGCTCAAACTCTATAGCTCCCCAAACTTTTAATGCTATTTGATCACCAATTACAATAGTATAATCAGGATTATATATGTGCGTTGTATTGTCTTTAAAGCTGCCATTGAAAAGATGACTTCCAAAAACTTTTGTATTTGTCTCTTCTACTTTTTTTATATCTTGATTTTCTTGCGTTGCTACTATTGTTGCTACATCTAAAGCATTTAAACTATTTGCTATAAACAATAGTGCAAAAAGATATTTTAAAACTCTATTTTTCATTAATACTTATGCTCCTCTACTATGTCTTTAATCAATCTTCCAATACCATAAAGTAAAGAAAGAACTAAGAAAATTGTTAAAATATTATATATCTTTTCTGGATAAACCGCAGATTGGGGTAAACTTGGTTTTTGAATTACCAAAAGTTGTTTTGCTTTTTTATTTGCTTCTATTCTGTTTTGTTCAACTGCTGTTAAAGCTATTTTATATGCATCTTCACTAAATCCTGCTTCTATTGTCAAATCTTGATATTTTGAAGCAAGCTCATTTAGTTTTGATTTTGACTCTGTTGAAGCTACTTTTGAACTCTCTTTTACTAATTGATCTTTCAAAGCTACAATTTCAGATTTTAAAGCAACCACTTGAGGTGCTATTTCATTTAAATAACTAAGCATCGTTGCAAGTTCTGTCTCTTTTTGTGCAATTTTTGAATCAATCTCTATAGAAAGTTTTGCTTTTGCTTCTGCTTGTACTTTTGGGTCAAACATTCCATATTTATTTTGAAATGTAATAAGTTCACTTTTTGCTTCTTGATATCTCTCTTTTGCTTTTAAAAGCTCATCTTCTGCAAATCCCATTTGCTCCCTTGAAATCTTATGAGAAAGTTCATTTATAAATCTATCAACTTCTATCAAAATCTCTTGAGCAATAAACTGAGCGTCTTGTGATTCAAAGCCTTGAACTCTAACTTTTAATAATCCTGTAATCTCATCATATTTCAACTCAACTCTGTTTTTGTAGTAATTATGAAAACTCTCTTGATTCATAGAAGAGTACAATCTAAAAAATGGATCTAGTGTCTGCTTTTCATAAATTTCTCTAAGTTTGATTTTTTCATTTAAGATATTTAACATATCTAAAGAGTGGATATACTCTTTTACATGCATTACATCTTCCTTTGAAGATGGTGGTGCACCAATTAAACTAGCAAGAGCATCCGCTTTACCAGCACTTGAATTTGAAGATTGAACTCCCAAAGAGATTTCACTTACATATCTATCTGCTGCAATAGTATAATAATAAACTACTACAAATAGCATAAGAAGTAATACAATCTTAAAACTAGAAACCATTTTAATTAACAACTTTTTCATTTTCCTAAACCTTGATAAACTTTTATTCCTTCACTTACATCATCATAAGTTGTTAATTGTTTATTTTCAACAATTACAACTTTATCACACCATTTTTCAATTTCATTCATGTTGTGAGAAACCATCAAAAACTTTGAAGTTTTTAGCTTTTCATCATAAAAAGCTGCAATTTTTTTCTTAAAAGCTGCATCTCCAACAGCAGTAATTTCATCAAACAAGTAATAATCAAAATCAAAAGCTATACTAATCGCAAAAGCAACTCGTGAACGCATTCCAGATGAAAAACTTCCTATTTGTTGATCAAAATATTTACCAATAGCAGCAAACTCTTCGATAAAAGCAACCCTATCTCTCATAGCTTCACCCCAAAGCCCATAGACTCTACAAACAAACTTAGCATTATCTCTAGCACTAAGCTTTGCTTGAAGACCACCACTAAGACCCACAGGCCATGATAAAAGCTTATCAGTGATAACTTTTCCATGGTCAAGTGTAACAATTCCACAAAGAATTCTTAATAGTGTAGATTTTCCAGCACCATTAGCTCCAAGAAGACCAATAGAGCAATCCTCTGGAAAAGTAAAATTTATATTATCAAACAGATAATGTCTTTGACCATCTTTTAGATCAAAATATTTAGTAAGATTTTCAAGTTTAATCAATCAGAAGCTCCTAATTCTTTTCTTTTGTGATAATAACCCCAAAGTCCAATGAAAAGTAATATAACAGCTAAAGAAAGAGGATAGGTTAAAGAAACACCATCTATTACAGGATAATCTTTAAAGTAAGATCTTCTTATAAGTTCCAAACCTTGAGCAAAAGGATTATATAAAATCCAAGTCAAATAAGGCTCAGGAATAATCCAAAGAGGATACATAATACCAGAACCTAGATATAAAAATCTAAAAACATTTTTTACCATTGTGCTATAAACTTTTGATTTTTTAATCAAAGTAGCAAGACAAAGTCCCAATGAAAAAGCAAGTAGAACTAAAATAAAAAATCCTAAAAATGCACCTAAAAAATCATTTGGAATAGCTGGAAGTCCAAAAAACCAACCAGCGATAAACATCATAATAAAAAATATAGTTGAATAAATAAATACTTCAAGCAATACCCTACTTAAATAAACATGCATAGGAGTTACAGGCTTATAAAAAAACAAACTTTTGTTTGCTTCTGCACCATCCATAACACTAAAAACTATGTGTCTTACTAAAAAAAATGGAACTATCCCTGTGATTAAAAATAATTCAAAAGGAACATTTGGAATCATTCTACTTCTAATAAAAGTAAAAATAAAAATTAGCATAATTACATGAAGCATTGGCTCGAAGAATACCCAGAAGTATCCAAGTCTAGTCTCACCAAATCTAGTTTTTAATTCTCGTAAAAAAAGTGCTTTTATAACATTCATAAGTAATAATAATTATAAGAAGAAATTGAGATATACATGATTATTATGTTTTCCTTTTGAATAATGGGGATTATTATATAAAATTCATACTTAAGTTATTATAATTATTTTTAAATGTATTAATATTTTGCTTTTGCTGATTATTTACATATGATAATTGAACTCTTTACAAAAAAATAAAAAGAAGAGCACTAATGATTTATGACATTTTCACATTTTCATTAAAATCTTTTTTAATAAATTTCTCAATTAAATTGGATTTATTTTCCATATTAATTTTAATATCTACTTGCCAAGGTCTTAATTTTGTTTGATTAACTATTCCTATTGGAATTGATAAAGTAATTTTAATTATATTTTCTAGCAGCTCACATTCATGTTTAGATTTAAAATTAAACCCTTTAAAAGAATTTATATAACAAGCTAATAAATTTACATCTACAATTTTTATTTCATTTTGTATTTTTTTTATATATTTATAATTGTTATATTTATTACATGTAGAAATACTTTCAAACTCTCTTATTATAATCTTAATCATTTGTTCTAAATGCTCATAATGTTTTGGTGTTTTGAAATTTAATATATCAGTAATATTTAAATAGTATGTCAGAAGTTCAACATCAATTAAATCGTATTTATTTTTTAAATCTTGTATTTTTGAGTTTGTTTTTATTCTAGTTAATTTTTTTTGCAATCTTCCTTTTTCTTTTTTATAGAAATAAGCTACCGTGTAATATAGTGTTTGTATATTGAAATTTTGTTTTAAATAAATAGCTTTTGCTGAAAAATGTACTCTATGATGATTGAAATTTTTCATATCAAAATAAATAATTCTTAATGCTTGTTTTTTAACTAAGCCTCTAACAAATTTTTCCATTTTAGATTTTTCCATTTATTTATAAAACCTTTTTCTTAAATTTTCACTTTTTTGCAAAAGAAATACCCTATATCTATAGATATATAGTATGTGGACACTGCAATATTTTTAATACTTTTTTACTCAGAAATATCCGAGTATATACTTATATTGGACACTGCCCTATTTCAAAAAAATAGATTTATTATAGTCAATATATAAAATCTTTAAATTGAAATAGACAAATGTATCTACTATATGTATATAGTAAATTTATTATAACATATATAGATTAATTTTAATACACTATTTATATTTAATATGTATAATATAGTTTTTAAATTAATGCAAGGATAACTAAAATGGCAATAAAAAAAGAAAAATTACTAGAAGAACTTAGTAAAGGAATTCAAAAAACAGAAAAGAAAAATAAAAAAGTAATGCTCTCCTTTACTGAATCAGAATATAAAAACTTACAAAAAACTGCTCATGATTTAAAAACAACCATACCTAATTTAATTAGAAAAACTATGATGTTTACAGGAATAACAGATGAAGAAAAAAATTAAGTACATAGTTAAATAAATATGGATAAATAAATGCTAGGAAAAACCCATATAATAAATTCCCTTGCTTTAGCATCAATACCATTAGCATTTGAAACAAAAGTAGATACAGAATATATACTTATTTTATTACTTATTGGTTTAGGCTCAATACTTCCTGACATAGATGAACCATCTAGTATGATTGGTAGAAAAATGAAATTTTTATCATATCCTATAAATATATTTTTTGGTCATAGAACTATCACACACAATTTAGTGCTTTTTGCTATTTCTGGTATATTTTGTTATTTAAATGATTATACATTTTTACTAGCACTTAACATTGGAATCTTATTACATATTTTACAAGATTCTATTACATACCAAGGAATTACAAATGAATTATTTCCTTTTCAAAGACTTAATTATAATTTTGTGCTATTACCTAGAATATTAAGATTTAAAGTTGGTGGTTTAACTGAATATCTTATTTTGATACTATCAGGAATATTTTTGTTAATAGTTTTATTTATTCAATTAGGAATATAAATTATGTTAATTATTCTTACTAGAATTGTAAATAATTGCGAAAGATATTATAGATTGATGCTGGTTAATAATTTGTTTGGCGAATGTATAGTTGAAAGGATATTTGGAAGTTCAAATAAATTATCACCAACAGGAAGAAAAAAAAATATATTTATTTGTAAAAAGGATGCTGACATATATGTTGAAAAAATGATAGTAAAAAAGATTAAAAAAGGCTATAAAATATTAGCTAAAAAAGGAAATTAAATAAAGTATATTATTTGACAATAAGAATTATAATTTATTATACTAAATTCAATTTTATTAAACTAATAATTATTGACAAAAAATACCTATTTATATATAATAATATTTAGTTTATATAAATATAAATTTTAAGGAGTTTTCTATGTTAAGTATAGGAATTGGAGAAATTCAAAAAAACACTTCTATTTTTACAAATATGACTGAAGCGATACAAATAGTAGATAAAAGAAAAAAACAAATTTTAGCAATGGTTTATCCAGTAAAACAACAGTCCATAGTTAATAACCTTGCAGGGAAATATAAAAATAGAATCACAAATAGTGACCTATCTATGAATGAAATCAAAGAAATTGCTATGATAGATGCTATGAGGGAAAAATATGGTTTATCTTCTTGATACAAATATTATTATAAGATTTTTAGTTGGAGAAAATGAAAAATTTTTAGAGCAGAGTACTGAATATTTTAATCAAATTGAAACAGGTGCATTAGAAGTTGAAATTCTAAGTGAAGTTTTAATGGAAGCTTTTTTTGTTCTTACTAAGTTTTACAAACTACCTAAAAATGAAGTAATATCTGATCTTAAAACTATAATATCTCTTGAAGGAGTAGTAAATAAAAATAAAATAATACTATTTGAAGCTCTTAATATCATTGAAAATAAAAATATTGATTTTGTAGATGCTTTAATATGTGCTAAATGTAAATTACAAAATTATAATAAATTAAGTTTCGATAGTGATTTAAAAAATTGTTAATGTAGATATTGATAGTTTTATATCAACGAATAAATCATTTTTATATTAATAGCTAAAAGTATTAAAGAGAATAATTTTCATTAAATTTTTCCAAATCTTTTTGGCATAAAACAAGACTTGAAAAAACCCAAAAAGGGAAAATCTCTCTAGGAGATTTTTTTCTTTTTAAAACAAAGAGCCATTCATAAAACAATTTAATTGTTCATCAGAATAGCATGTTTTAGAAACATTATTTAATGTTGATTTAAATGAATCTAATTTTTTAGATTCACTATCCAAATTAGTACTTAGATAATCATACATTTTTTCAAACACTTCAACCCCTTTAACATCAAATATAAATGTATAATCTTCTCTTGAAGACTTCAAATCTATTTTTCTATTAAGTTGTTTTCTATATTCATTTAATTGCGATATACTTAAATATAAATAATTTAAATCATATCCATAGCTTACACTATAACAATCATCACATGGACCACTTCCTCCTCCATGATGTCCCGTATAATTACCAAATTTTTTAATATACGAAACTATATTTTTTCTAAAATCAACTGCATCTTTTGCATTATCAATATAAGAATAAAACTCTTTTTCATCTTTAATAAATCTTTTTGAAAAATCTAATAAAGAATCTTTTATTATTTCATCATCAGTTAATGGCTCTCTATATGGAACATTCAATTTTTCTCGCAACCAACAACAAAACTCTTCATTATATAAATCATAAAACTTTGTTTTTTCATCATATAATTCTATTTTCAATTTAGCACTATAGTATGAAGAATAAAATCGCTTCTTTGTTTTACCTTTTTTTGTGATTAGCCAAAACTTATCATTAGAACAATCTGCATATTTATCTTCTACATATGTAGATAATCCAAAACACATTCTTAATTGACTGTATAAGCGACTTAACATTTCTCTATCACTTATAGGCTCTAATGTAAAATATTCATCATACTCAAAATTAAAAAAGTCATATTCTTTTTCTGGATTCTTAAAATAAAGAGTAATGCATTCTTTTACAAATATTATCATCTCTTCATCATTATTAGGAATATCTTTTAAGTAATCATCAAAGTCAAAAAAATAGTAATCACTTACACAATCCCAAAAACTTAAATATTTACTTGATATTCTTTTGTTTTCTTTTTCTATTTTAGTTTCAACAAAAAGAGACAATTGGACAGAATCAGTTTTATCAAAATTGATTAACTTATCAATATATTTCAAAACATTATCTGCAAAATTCTCTTTTTGATTTTTTCTAATTTTTGTACAAAGCCAAGCTTCATATTGAATGAAATTTGCTTTGTCTTTAACTTTATTTTTGCAAATAAATAAATCATAAATTTCATTTTCTTCTACTTCAACAACATCAAAATGTTTTTTTAATGCATCAAAGCTTGAAATTTTAGGCTTTTTACTTTTTGAAGGCTTTTCTTCAAAATCTTCATCATAAAAATCATCTTCTTCTAAGCAACACATTTATTACACCTAATTATTAATAGACCAAATGCCTCTTTGTACATTTGTAAAATGTTTTTGAAGCAATTGTCTGATTTTAGCTTTCCAATTTGCATTATTATTAATCAAATTAGCAGCAACTTTTTCAACTTCTTTATAAATAGTTTCTAAATCTGCTTTTTGTAGCTTCATCATTACTATTCTTATTACATTTCTCCAAGTTGTAGCGACTCTACTTTGTAGTTCACTTGCAATATCAAAAGATACTGCAAAAAGAGATTGTTGTTTTTTCTTCCAGATGAGCAGATACTCATGCATACACGGGATAAAACTTCCACTATATGTACGGCTGTCAGACAGACACTTGTGTTGTAGTTTCACTACTACACTTAACAGTTCATCTTTTGGCATCATAGAAATAAAATCAGCTTGATAGCTTCGGAAATTTCCCTTACCCAAGCTTCCACCTCTTTGATCTCCTATAAGAGTGCAATAAATTCCGTTCTCTATTGTTGCCTCGCGTTGGTTCATTAACATAACCTGAGACTTTGAGATAAACTCTTCGGGGCTTTCGCAATGTGAAGTATCCCCAGAGATAATTTCATTTCCATATACACTTCCGCTATATTGTATCATTGAGTGATAAGGTGGATGAGTAAAGCATATGTCAGCAGGTCTAGGCAATTGAGTCAAAATCGAATCTTTTGTAAAATCTTGACCTTTGTATAAGTCAAGCCCTACATACTCTATTCCCATTTCTTTACAAACATCTCTACTAGTTCCACTACCCTCACACGCATCAACAAACAACTTTGGATTAAAGTGTTCAACTAATTCTTTTATAACATAACCTGAAGTATTACCTCTCCAGTTACTATTTCCATAATTTCCTCTTTCTGGAAAACTCATTACGCTTTTCATTATTTATTACCTTTTAAAAAGAGCAAAACAAATCTGCTCTTTGATTTTTTAAATTTAATAGTTTTAATTCATTATAAAATCAAAATGAAGTCAATAAAGTATTTTTTGAATTTAAAAATTCCTCTTCAATTTCATAGTCATATTCTAGTGACGATGACTTCAAATTCAATTCTTGAACCATTTGCTTTGCAGTAATTCTTGTTAAATTACTCTCTACAATTAATTTATTGGAGTTTTCATCAATTGAAAAAACGCAAAAATTTGTAGGAATTATTTTAGGCCATTTACTAGCATCTAATCTTTCTTTAGAAATATCATATGTTGCAAATTCTAGGTCAGTTTCTAAAAGTACCACATCTCCATCTGGTTCAAGAATTACAGGACAAAAATATCCATCAAAATCTTTTGGTTTATAATCTATGTCATAAATTAATACATTTTCAAAGCTTTTTTCAAAATTACTTGCTATTAATCTTATGTCATCAGATAGATCATGTTTTGTTATATTGTTTAATCTTCTCTCAAAGAATAAAATTTTTTTATCCTCATGAACTGAGATTATTCTTTTTGCTATATTAATATTCATATGCAATCCTTTACATAACTGATATTGTTACTTTAAAATTTTCATTATAATCGTACCAACTGCTAGAACCAAAATAATTTTCCCATTCAGCTATATTTAACTCATCAATATTCTTATCTAAGATTGATTCATTTATATAGTGATTGACAGCATCATCATTACAATATTTTTTACATTCATCTTTGAAAAGTTTTTCAGCTTCATCTTTAGATAAAAAATTTCTATTTTGTTCTATCTCATTATTTGAAATTGTTGTAACAGAATAAAAAATATTGCTTGAAATCTCTAAAAGAGTTTGGTAAATTTTTCGTAATGCTTGGATATTAGGATTTTCTTTTGAAATTTTTATATTTATATTTTCAAATGAAAAGTCTATTATTGTATAGATACAATCTCTTAGAAAATTTGCATTATCATGAGATATAGGGATATTTTCTCCATTGTTATATAATCCAGATTCATCCACTTCATATAATCTATATTTAAAGGCAGAAAGAATTTCTTTTATAGATTCTATTCCATCAAAATTTTCATCATCTTTTGTTATGCAGTCACTGTCATATAAAGTACCCTCTTCAAGTGTATTATTGCTATTTAAATCTATGATTTCATCAAATGAAGCAACTATACATCTACTATCTGTTTCTCTATATGTAGCACCTTCAAAAATTGTTATCCAAAAAGATTTTTCAACTTGTGAATGTTCAATTTTAATTGAAAGTAAATAGTTTGTAAAACATTCATAATTTTCAGCATTTTTTCCATAATATAAATATTCTGAAGCTCTCACATCAATAATTTTCATATCAATTGGGATATTTAATCCTGAAGGAATGATTCCAAATTTCTCTAAAATATTTAATTTTTCGTTTGATAAAGTTATCATAATATCTCCTTTAAAGATTTAAAAAAGAATACACCTACCCATAAGGATAGTGACTTTCGTGTATCCTTTACAGGTAAGCTCAAAATGAGCAACAATTTTGTGTTTTTTGTAAGTTTTATATTTTAACAATCATAAATATGCAATGTGTCATATTTATCTACTTTTGCTTCTTTTATAGCATCAATAAGTTTATTAACTTCATTATAAAACTTTGGATGTAGATTTGATTTTAAATAAATTGACAATTCACTGTAATTTATCTCTACTTCTAAAATAATTTCAATTGATGAATAATCTTCAGTAGTTCTACTATCTTGAGTTAATATTAATTCATTTAATTTACTTAAATCGGTATTTGCATAAATGTTGTGAAGCTGTTGAAGATTACTGAGTAATTCGATTGGAACACCATATTCTATTGTAGTTCTATGATTGTATTTTTTCTGTTTTTTATTTTGTTCTATATTGCTATTTAAAACATTTAATGTTGTAAAGAAGTTTTCACAAAGTTCATCTATTTTATTTTTTAGACTTTTATGACTGTAGTCTTGATATTCTTCATCCAATTGCCAATTTGGTAGAAATTCACCTACATCAACAAATTCTGAATATGTAGGAACAATATAATTATCATAATCACAAAAGATAGTTTGTAAAATATCATCTTTTACAATTAAAACTTCATCAAATATTTTATAAATATTTTCATAATTATTTGCATTTTCATTAAAAACTGAACATCCATCACATAAAGAAACGCTATCATTTAATGAATCTTCATAAAGTTCATCATCAGGCATTAAAATAGTGTTGCAACAAGAACAAATATCTACATCTTCAATATTGATGTTATTATGAATTAAAATAAATTCATTTTTATCTAAATGCTTGTTGTCATAAATAAATAATGCTGTTTTACCTTCAATCTTTTTAATTGCTTTTTGAAGAATTTTATCTTCCATTTCAACAATATCAAGACCTAAAGGTTTTAATTCATTTTTAACAATTTCAATTGCTTCTTTTAAGAAAAATGATTTTTCTTTTAAAAATTCAATATTATTAAGTAATGTAGTATTTATTATCATTTTATATCCTTTTTGACATACCAATCCTCAAAGAGGATTAGTTAAAACCCTCTTTGGGTATGGTTAGCCTATAAAGGCAACTAAATATTTTTTTGTTTATTAATAAGCATTTTCACTCATAAGATATGAACCTATACATTCACCATTCATACATCTTGTTCTTTCAATTTCACCTTTTCTACGACTTATTCGTATAAAGTTATATTTTGCATCAGAGTGTAATTCAGTAATAGATTTTATGTGATTTTTATTCCAGTCAATAAGAATATTTAGTGCTGTTTCACAATCCTCTTTGTTACCATTTGCAAAAGAGATAGGACGAAGATATTCTTTTATTTTAAACATCTCCATATAATCTTTAGGAGTTGTATTTTTATCATCCTGTAATATTTGCCAAGCTCTTTTAGTATATGCACCAAAAGAATCACAAGTATTTAAATAATCTTCAGATGATAGTTCACTTCCACCATTTTCAAAAACATAGTTATAAATAGCAGAATCACTCCATGCAAGGGCAATAACACTATAGCTTTCATCAAATTCATTTTGAATGATATGAGGTTGATAAGAAAGAGATAATCTAAAATATTTATCTGTTTGCTTCATCACACCTTTTTCAATCAAGTTTTTCATTTGTTCAAGTAAAACATCAATTTCCATTGTAGGTATATGTGAGTAATCAATCTTAATAAGTTTTATATCTTCAGATCTAATGCTTTTTGTTTGTTCTTGCTCTAAAAAATCAAGCAGATTAAGTTGTGTTATCATTTTAATTCCTTAAAATTATTTCCTAGTACTAGACTAGCTTTAGAAAATATTAAAACCTTTAAAAAGCACATAAATTTAGCTTCTCTAAAGGCAAAACAAAAATCAAAATATATATTTTAGAACAAGGTACCATTTACAAAATTTGATAAAACATCAGCACTATAAAGTGTAGATGTAACTATTGCAGCTGCTTGTACTTTTTCTAAATTTTTTATAATAAAACCTCTTGCATATTTAGAATAATAAGCAATATCGTTTTTAGTTAAGTATTCATTAAAAGCCTTAAAATCGCTAATATAAGAATTGACTCTCATAACTTTCAATTTTTTACCAGTTTGAGTATGTTCAAAATCTTCAATTGTTGAAGATTTAATTAGTTCTTCAAAATTTCCTTTTTGAATTTCTTTTATTTCTTTAATTTGATTCATAATTGTCTTAGGCTTTTTGCATTCAACTTTAGATTCAAAATATTTTTTTATACTTTCATCTACATACTTAATAAGTTTTGGTTCTTGTTTAATCCAATGTTCCATGAACTCAATATCAGAAGATAAATCTTTACCAATATTTCCAAATGCTATAATTAAATGTTCACCATTAAAGTATTTCAAAGTATTTTGCATAAAAGTACAATTATTTTTTAATTCTTGACTTATATTTACAAAATACACTATATCTTTTGTTATTTGTATAAACTTTAAAGCAAATTCATAATCATTAAAACAAATATTTGGAATAAATGATTTTTTATCGATCATATTATCAAGCATAAAATACCCTATTTCCAAAATTGTTTTTTCTGATATAGCTGGAATTTTACTTAATGCATTTGCTACAAAAGGATTACCTTTAATGTAAGATTTTAAAAACCCAACATCCTCTAGTAATTCAACATCAGCTAATAGCAAAGGTGTTTTTAAAGCTTTTCCTTGCCATTCTTTGTAAGCATCATAATTAATACTATTAGATTCTTTAAATTGTTTTTTTAATTTTAATTTAAAATCAATAGAAAATCCATCAAGACCTATATAACTTCTTAAACTATCAAGAATTTTTTTAGCTTCTAATTCAATAAGAAACATTACATATTCTTTATTATTCAGTTCTAATTTTAGAGATTCATTTAAAGTTATAAATATTTTGGCCCAATCATTTTCTACTATTCCAATCCAATCATTTACTGTATTAGATTTTTTATGTCCTCCACAATAATTAATATTTTTGAAAATAGATGTTGCAAGTGCCTTTAATGATAAAGTTGAAGGTCTATTATCTATAATTACTTTAATGTTTTCACCTGTAACCATTGAATATAAAGCTTTTAACTCTTTTTCATTTTTTACCAATTCCTCTTTGAGCAGTTCTTTTGCAGTTTTGATTTTTTCAAGTTCCACTCTTCTATAGTTTGTTTTTATTTTATAGAAATTATCAATCCCTGTATTTTTTGTTTCATCATAAGATGTTTTATAAAATAATTCCCAAAGATTTAACATTTCATTTATAGTTTCATTATCAAACGAATTGAAGTTAAAATAAATTCCTTCAAATTGTTCATAATATATTCTGCTTTTAATCATATCCATATCGTCTGTAGCAAAAATAACTCTACTTTGCTCATTAGCAAAAAGAGCAGCTATTTCTAATGCTCTAGCAATTATTTCTTTTTTATCGAAATAGTATTTAGATTTTTTAGATATTTCTTCTTTTTGAAATTCACTCACTTTAAGATTCTCCAAATCTATTCTTTTTGAGAGTTTGTCAATCATATAATTAACAAATTTTGATTCAAAAATTGCTGTATTTGTTAAATGAATAAAGTGTGCAATTTCGTGAATTAAAGCACTTGTATCTCTTACATCTTCAGCTACAATCAAACCTGATTGAAAAAAAACACCCCTAGCATTTAAATTGCCAAGTTTTCTAAATTTAAGAGTGAATTTACTCTCACAATTTATTTTTAATCTTTTTATTTGATTAATAACTTTTAATGCTTTTAAAACATCACCATCACCATCAATTTCAACAGCTTCAATATATTTAAAACTGTTTGATTTTATACCTTCTGAAATTTCTGAAATTACAGACAATTGATTTTTATGTGTTTTTGTAATCTGTCTAACACCCTTATAATCTATGTAAGTAGAATTTTGAATTACATCAGTAACTCCACTTCTATTAAATATAGAGGTAAATTCAGAAGACTCTTCATAATTTAATTTTTTTTGGAAATCGTTGAATTTTTGATCTATATATCCAATTTTTTCAATTAGCATATCAGCTAATATTGTAGATGGGTATAAAACAGCTTTTTCAATATCATTTTCAGCAGTTTCATACTTTGATAATGCTTTCACTAGGTTATTTAAATCTTTTCTTGTAATATCAAAAAGATTTTTATACATAAAATCAACTAATTCCGATTTCTCAAAATTAGTTCTTTTATTAACATCAAAAAGAACACCGCAAAGCTTAATTATTCCATCTTTGTATGTACTATTGAAAAAATTTTCCACAGTATTGTCCAGAATAGTTAGTTCCATAACTAATCCATTTGAAACTGAGTTAATAATTCCTAAACTATCAGTTAAGTATCTAGCAGTTTTTTCTATATCATCTTTAAAAGCATCTATAAATTCACTTTTACTACCACCACAAGCTAAAATTTGCGAAGTTTTATCTGTAAAAACAGTCGCTCCCATTTCATTTAACTGTATGATTCTTCTTAATTTATTTTCATGTTTTGCAACATCCATTAAACTTTTTGCCATTTTAGTACACCTTTTTCATAAAAAAAAGGACAGACCAATCCCCAAAAGGGATTAGGAACTTGTCCTTGAAACCCCTTTTGGGTAAAAATTAGCCTATTTAAGGCAACAATTTAAAACGAATGACCTATTTGTCTAGCTGTAAAGCATCTGTTCTCACCTAAATATTCATTTACATTCATAACTTTATCTTCATAAAACAATGGAATATCACTATCTACAAAATCCATCAAATCTTGAGTAGATAAAATTTCTATACCTCCATCTTGAACAAATTCAAAATGCAGTAGATTTCCATTAGAAAATAATTTAGCAACAATTTTATTCATCTATCTATTCATTGAAAATGATTCAAATGTACTAAATACATTTTTAATAGTACAATGTATTTCAACTGTACCACTCTCATAAACCAAAATAGAAAGATTTTTACTCACTGCAAATCTTTTACCAAATTGTTTTGATATTTTGATTTGCTCATATTCTTTTTTATAACACTCATCACAGACTCAATTTGTAAACTTTTAATACCTAATTCAAGATATAAATTTACAAGCCAATTTCTTATTTCTTCCATAATGCATTCTCCATTAATTGTTGTTTTATATTTTTAAACTCTTCGCTATTATTTATATTGTTATAATCACTAATCTTTTTAAAATCTTTTTGGATCTTAATTTTTTCATAGTTAAAGTGATTTCTAAATCTTCTATGACAAGGAACATCACTATTAATAGCAATATTGCTCCATCTAGTTTTAAAATCTCTCATTAAACAATATAAGTCTAAAGCAATAAGATCTATTTGTAATGAATCAAGATATTCTTTTCTTTTAAAAACATCATCATAAAACGCTTTAAAAATAGTTTTGAGTTTATCTGAACAAATTTCTTCAAAACTTTCACCATTGAAAAATAAATAATGTTTATTCATACATACAAAGTCTATTTTTCTATGTAAAAAATCGTGGCTTTCTCTTGTGCTTAATGAATAATCAAAATTATCCATATCTAAACAAAATATGTTTGTGCCACTATCTCTATATCCGTATAAAAATTTGCCTTTGTAATTTTTTAAAAGTTCTTTGTCATAAATTGTTAAATCATCTTTGAAAGCTAACAAATTTGGAAGAACTATTTTTTCTAATTCTTTATATATTTTTAAACTCATTTAGCACCTACTTGACAAAGATTCCAAACTTTGAAATTAATTTCAAACCATACACCTCTTCCTCCACCAGCTTCATTTCCACTGAATGTCCAACATCTTCCTTTTTTAAACATAGAAATTGGTTCTAAATTTTCAAGAGTTAATCTATCTCTTTCTATAGTAATTGTTGAGTCCCAAACGCAGCCACTTGCTTGTGATGAAAATTCACTAACAAAAACACCAATACTCTCAGAAAGCTGAAATTTTCCATCTTCATGAATTCTCGATAATCTTGATATATTTCCATCAAATTTTACAAAATCACCCTCTTTTGGTTCATTTATCTCAATTAAACTTTTTTCAATTTTTTCAAACATTGCCAAATCATTAGCAATAACTTTTTCTAATTTTTCTTTAGAACAAAAGTCTCGTAAGTACTCAAGTGAATAGCCTTTTGCGATTCCAGTTTTTTCGTTATCTCTAAATGAGATTACTTCATCGTATGTCATTTCTTGTTCCTTTTTAAAAAGAACAGACTAATCTCCCCCATAGAGAGTTAGAATGTTCTTAACTCCCTATTTGGGAATGATTAACCTAATGGCAACTATTAATTTATTTTAAATTCTTTCAAAATTTTCAGCACCAGTTTTTAAATCGTAAAAGTCATCTAAAAAAAGACTTGTAAAGTCCTCAGTAGTTCCTTTTTCATTTAACAACATTAAATGCCTTGATGAAAAATAAACAAATTCATTTTCATCCCAATTTTTAGATCTAATTTTTTTCCCATCTAAAAGTAATTTTTTAAATCTATTTGTAAAAATATCTTTAATAGTGTAAATTGTTTGAGAAACAAATCTATCTTGACTAATATCTAATGGATAATATCCAGCATAAACAACTCTTTCATCAGAAGATGAATTTATTATCTCTTCTGGAGTATGATGTTCAAGCATTGATTCTATATATTTTGAATAATCAATAAAAGCATCATAAACACCATAATCATCTAAAATTACCATAAGGATTGTTCTCATGTATAATTTAGTAGGTAATTTACAAATAATGTCATATTGCTCCTCATAGGTTTCATCAAAATTTTCGATTTCAGCTATCATTTTATGCTCATCCTCACTGATTCTTTCAGCTACATAAGTATAAAGATTTCTGCCATGCACTACTTCTAAAAGATACTTTTTTTTATTAATTTCAAATACTTCTCCATAACTCATTTAATGCTCCTAGACTATCTTTTTATGTTACTTACTTCAATAGAATAACCTTTTTTAATTGTTACAACATCGAACTTGTAACCTAACCTTTTCATTGATTCTAAAGTATCTTGAATATCTCTATAGACACATTCAATTACTCTATCTGTATCAAATTTTATAATTTGTGAAAAGTAAAAAGCATTTTGTAGTTCATTTGTTGAAACACTAATAGTTGAACTCCATTTATTTTCAGAAGCTTTATCTGACAAAATGCTTGTAAAGTAGTGTCTAAAATCGTTTGCTATTTCTCCAAGAGTAAAATCTTTGCTTCTCATTTTGCTTCTCCATTTTGATATGCAGTAAATGATTCAATAAGTTCTTGACAAACTTTATTGAATTCTTTCATATCAACATCTTTTGATATAAAGCCATTTGTTCCACAACAATTTAAAACATAGTCTTCGCTAGACTCTCTTAAATATTCTAAATCTTCTCTCATCAAGTATTTATCTGATTCTGAATTAGATTCTCCAATCCATGATTCAATATTGCTAATTGCTTCATCTCTATCTTCTATTAAATATCCTACTATTTTACCGTTATACACTAAATCCATATCAATTTCATAATCAATTTCATTTTGAATATCAGTAATTTTCATTACATTATAATCAGTCGAAATATCGAATAAATCTTTCTTTGATTCACCAAATGGTAAAGATGTAGTTTCTTTTAATAAAGAATCAATTTTTTCAACAATTTGTTCTATCTCAACAAGACCTAAAGCAGTCTTTTTTTGTAAAACAACACTGTTTCTAGTTTTAACTACCAATAATCTTATTGCTTCTAATTCAGTATTTGTAAAAGTTGTCATTGTATTCTCCTTAATGAACTAAAGAGATAGAACTATCCCATAGGGATAAGTTATATCCCTGATGGGTTAGCTCTGATGAGCAACAGTCTGTTATTCATTACTCAGTTGGTCGAGCAATTATCTTTTTAAATTATTAAAAACATGTTCGATATTATGTAAAGTACCAGTTACTAAATTTATAGAGCATTTTTTATATTTAGGCAAACTTTGAGATTTACCAATATAATTTTTAAATGCAGCTATTGACTTATAAATCTTTCCATTTAAGTCAAAAACTATATTATCTATTGAATAAGCAACCTAACCTTTATGACATATATATCATATACTTCTTTCATCTCACACTTCTCCAAATGTATTAGTAGTCTCAAATTGCATTTCTTCAATCATTACACCAAAATTATATTTATCAGTAATCCATTGATTAGAACCATTTTCATATACTTCATCTGCAAAACCTGTATATAGCTCTTCAAAACCTATTTTCATAGCTTCTACTGCTGCATCAAAATCATCAAATGTACCGAAATCTGAACAATGTTCATTGAAATATTTGTTATATTGGCTTATTTTGTAATAAGTTGTTGAAAAGTTTTGAGGATTTTTGAAAGTTCTAAAAACTAAAAACTCATCGTTTGTACCTTCTCTTTCAACAGTTGCATTTGTAAGATTCTTATAATCTTCAAAAGTTTGTGAGTTTTTTAATTCATCTTTGAATATTTTTACATATCCAACATTTTTTGTATCTATTAATAATTGTTTCATTTTTTAATCTTTCGTAATATTAAGCACTAATGCTAATTGATTAACCAAGAGAATAAATACTATTACCCTTAAGGTAAGTAAATACCCTCTTAGGCAACAGTTTTATTTAAATTTTTTTTTACTATTCCCTTTTCTTTGACCTACCCAACCTGTAATTAGCTGAATCTCATCATTTTTGTTAATTTGGTACACAATAGTACTTGAACCTATTGTAAATTCTAAATCTGCATTCCTCTTGATATTGTCAATATTATTTAAAACATAAACATAAAGTGGAACTAAAGCACTTAATTCAAAAGCTCTTTTCAAGCCAGAAACCCAAAAATGTTCTTTAGAGGTAATTTTAATTGAAGGTGCTTTTGCACTTATTATTACAGACATTAAACACCTCTTTAGTTTAATAAATTAATCTGTTTATTTGCTTTTAAAAATGAATATAAATCTTCACTTGAATCGTGACGAGAATAAACTTTTCCACCTATGAATAAAACAAATTTCTTTTCAGTTTTTTTACGAATTTTTACTTCATCATTTTTATCTGATGTAGTTTTACACTCAGTAGTGAATGTTTCAGTATCTATTTTTATATTCTCTTTAGAGAAATCTTTACCTTTAAAAGTTGGATGTTTATAAGCAACTTTAGTTCTTGCTAGTCCAGTTTGAACAGCAACTATAGAACCAATAATGCTTCCACCACAATCTAATACTTCATCCACATCTAAATGGTGCTTATTAAGATACTTTGCAATATCTTGAGTAGGTAATTCAGATAAGAAGTCATAGCTTTTATCAATTTCTTCTTCTAAATCTTCATCATAATCATCCCTTTTAAAACTTACTAAAAGTGGAAATAAATATTGATTACCTCTTGATAGACCTATTCTTCCTTTTGAGTCGTACAAATCTCCCCAAGATTCACCTGTTTCCATATTTCCAGAAGTTATTGTTACAAAACTTCTATTTTTTCTAGCTGCTTCTAAAGCTGCAATTAAGTCATCAGACATATTTAAAGGATAAGCAATTTGTATATCACTACCACTGTTAATTAATTTGTAACTCTTTTCCATTTTGAACCCCTGTTATACACTCAATATGGTTAATACAAATTTATCAAATACAATTTACTGGACATTAGAATATTCTCTTAATTGAACAAGCTAGTTTTTCTGATTGTATGTAATTTTGATTTATTTGTAAAAATTGATTGTGAGTTTTTTAAAAGTAGGAGTATTTTGAATAACTACAACAAAACCCCAGAGGGAAATGTTATTCACACTCCCCTTTGAGTAATTTGTTGTTTTAATATTTATTAAATTTTTAGTTAGTGTTGTTTTTTTTAAGAGAACTTAGAAAGTCCATACTCCATATATTAACTATGTTTTCTTTTTGCTTTTTTAGAATTTTGATTATTTCTATAGGCTTGAAATGCAAGACCACAAGCTATAATCAGAAATACCATTTGCATTAGATTAGTTTCCATTTCTATTCCTTTTATTTTTTGTTTCTTTCTATTGTTTCATTTGATAACATTATACCACAAAAGCAAATTATTGATAATAAAACATTATATAAGCTAACTTCTGTATTTAGACCATAAATTGCATTAATAAACAATCCCAAACATAAATCTCTTACATTTTGAGGATTTTTAAAAATACGACCTATTCTATTTACGAGTAGTTTTACTTTTTCATTTTCTATTAATATTTTTATTACTTTTACTGAAAGCATACAAATCATAAATAGAAAAAACATTGGTATTAAAAACATTATTCCAAATCCCATATTTACACCTCTCTATTTAATTTTTTAAAATAAAAAAACTCCCCTTTTTACAAAGGCATATACGGGAGTTTTAAGCAAACCCCGTATAGCATGGGATAAAGAGAGGCTATCTCTTAACAATAAATTTAGCCTTTAAAAGCAATTTTCACAACAGATACATAATTTGTTAAAAAATCTTCCATATTTTTAAATGGTGCTTTACCACTTAAAGCAAGTTTTCTAACATCATTCATATCTCCATACCTTTCATCCCATGTACAAACTTCTGGAACTACTCCTGATTTAAGACACTTTTGAATATATCCATCTTGTTTACTTTCATAATATTTAATATTTTTACTATCTAAATATTTTTTTTCGATTGAAAGTAATTCTAATCCTTCTTGATTTCTGATAAATCGTTTTGATTTATATTCATCACACTGAAGAGTGATTGAACCAAAAGTTGCAATCTTTCCAGCTACATCAGGATCAAGCATAATTCTTAAATTTTGTCCTCTTAATAAATTTAGATGTTGTTCTTTCAGTCCATTAGTTCCTGGACTTCCAATAAAAAGGAAATCTTTATTTTTAAAGATTTCTTCATTGCATAAAGTATCAGGACCGCCTTCAACTAAACATTTGATAGCATTTTTATTTGCTATAAAATCATAAGTTAATCCATACGGAACACTTTGATGCAAGTCATTATTACTCATTTGTATTTCTTTCATGTGCGACTCTATCATCCAATCTTCTGGTTGAGTAGGTCTAAACATAAAAGATGTAACCAAATTAGTTTTATAAATATGAAAAGAAGGAAATGTAATTACACCGCCTTTTTTTATGTAATATAATTTAAATTTTAGAGGGGCTTTAATATGTTCAGAATCATTTAAAACACCTAGTTCTACCAAAACTTCTAATCCAAACCATTTAATTAACTTTTCTGTTAATTCGTCAAATTTTTCAACAGGAATAAATCCTAATTTATTTATTGATGAATGATTCAAGTTAACTTCTCTTTTTGCAAAATATTCAATTTTTTCAAATTGTTCTTGTTCTAATGAGAAGTTGTAAATGTATGTATATATAAGCATCATTTTGAACTTTAAAGGCATCTCAATATAATTTTTAAAGCCTTTTTTTAAATCCGCATCTCTTCTCAAAGATGGATTAAAAATTTTATATTTTACTTCCTCTTTCTTATTTATTTTTTTGTTAACAGCAATTTCTTTTGGTCTGTAATTATCATCTTCATATTCAAGTGTAAAATTTGAAATTACAGCTATTTTTTCAATAGCATCAGGATATGATAATCTTTCATACTCCATTACAAATTTTATTCCATCACCTTTTACTCCACATCCAAAACAAGTATAAATTTGTTTTGATGGATTAATTGTAAATGATGGTGTATTTTCACCATGAAAAGGACAACAAGCCTTAAAATTTGCACCACTTTTTTTTACCTCTATAAAAGTTTCAACAACATCAATGATATTGATTTGTTGTTTTAATCTTTCGATTGATTCAGTCTTTATCATTGACATTTCTAACCCCTTTAATTATTTTTGATTTAAGAAATCATATAAATCTTCGTTTACTTCCCAATCTAACATTAGAAACCCCCTTTAAATGCAATAATTGCAAGTAAAATCAAAAACGATACAAAAAGAGATATTCCATAGAATATTGTTCTTCCTGTCTCTTTATGTGAAGCAAAAGTTTCGTATGCAGCAATAGGGATTAGGTAATATAATAAACCTATGAATAGGTTCTTTGTTAGTAAAATTAAAACAAATGGTATTATTACACTATGTGCAATTCCCATAAAAATTGATTTTTGATTATTTTTTGTCATTTGAAATTTCCTTATGACTTATAAAGAGATAGAACTATCCCATAGGGATAAGTTATATCCCTGATGGGTTAGTCCTATTAAGACAACTTTTTGTATAATCCTTTTAAAAATTTCAAGGATTAAAATTTGAATAAAAATTATTTTAAAATCTATCTTTTTACAATCATTCCTGCTGCAATACTTTTTATAAGCGGTTTAGATAAATCTAAAGAAGCTTCTTTGTTTTTATTGTTTGGAGGATTACTTTTAACTTTTTTAAATTGGAAAAAAGATTCAGATTGGAGAGTTAGAGATTTTATTAATAAAGTTTTTTAAATTATTTTTAAATAAGAATACTTTTTAGAAGGTATTCTATATTTTGCATATATGTTAGGCTCTTCTACTCTCAACTTATTTAAGTCTATAGAATATTCATCACCTTTGTTTTGATGCAAAGAAACTGTAATATCATTAGATTTAGCTACATTAGTATTTGTAGCTTCCAAAAATGTTTTAACTTCATCTTTACATTTTTTTATCTCTTTTTCTATTGACTCAAACTTTTTAAGTTTTTGTATCAATGCTTTTATATTAAAAGGTAATTGTTTATTTGCTCCTTTAGAAACAGCTGGACAATCACTTTTGAATGGGCATTTTTTACAATAAAGTTGTATTTCACCATCAGGACACTTATTGCTTTTTAATGCATTTGCTAATATATTAGCATTTGATAAAGCAATATTATAAAGTGTTTTGTTTGGCTCAACCTCAAAAGTTTTATACCACCCTGTATTTACATCTATTGCTATTATGTAGCCTCTGATTGATTTATTTGGTAAAGATGGTTTTAATAAACCCATTTGTAGCTGTATTTGTAAAACCCAACTTTCGTAAGGTTCATCTACAGGTATAGAAGTACTTTTTGCTTCTACAACAACCACTTCTCTTCCAAAATCTACAACAAAATCTATATGTGCTTTTATAGGAAACCCATTATCGGCTTTACCACAAGCTTCAATTTGTGTTTTAAAAGGAGTGCCTTCTAGCATTTTTGCAACAATTCCCTCTGATAAATGCCCTCTCTCAAACACTATGTGTTGAGCGATGTCATACTCCGTTTTTTGCTGTTTTGATAAAAATGATTTTCTTAGGCATCCTCCTATATCACTAGCTCCTATATATTTACTTCTATCTCCAAGTGAACTAGCTGTTTCTTTTGCTAAAACTTTTGGAAGATTTTTATTTATAAAAACATCTAACTTTGTTAGTGTTGCATCATTTAAATTGCTCATTTTATACCTTTTTCATAAAAAAAAGGACAGACCAATCCCCAAAAGGGATTAGGAACTAGTCCTTTAAACCCCTTTGGGTAATTTAGCCTATTTAAGGCAAACCTAATGTCTATGATATTTATGTTCTTCAATAGCAATATCTACTGCTAATTATTTCATTTTTAATTTCATCTTTCAGAATCAACACCTAAAATAAAGAATCAATTACTTTTTCAGATTCTGACTTTTTATCTTCTTGTTGATTAGATTTTGAATTTATATATTCATCGACCATCATGTCAAGCAAACTTAAATCAGCTAAAACTTCATTTATTCCATCTGTATCATCTTTAGTTAAACCTAGAACATCATTAACAAATATTCCTATAGTTTCTTTATCCATTTTTTGTGATAAATGTTTAAATAATTTTATAGATGGTTTTGTATCTGTTTTAGTTTGATTTTGAGTATTTACAGCAGTTGGTTCTTTAGATGGAAGTATTTGTGCATCTTCAATATATTCTATAGAATAGTTACCACCATTTTTGTTAAATCCAAATTGTTGTAAAATATTTTCTTTACCTTGATAATTTGAAGCTATAGCAACACCATTAAATTTTTGAAGTTTAATACCAAGTTGCAATAATGCTTTTTCATTTTCATTTGTAAGATATTTACCACTTGATGTATCTGCTTGAGACAAAACTGAATCATTTAATGCTTCAATCTCTTCAAACGCTTCGATTTTTCTACCTTTTGGAATCATAAAATCCCCATAGGCTCTACGAACAGCTTTGTGTCTCCAAGTTTGGAGCTTCCATCTCTCATCCTTAATAGTTTTTGTTGCTTGTTGAACATAATTTAAATCAACAAATTTAACCTGAGTAGGTAATTCATTTTTTAAATCAGTTAAAACAACATCAAAACCAATAAAATGTGACTCAACCCACTTCGCATCTGCTGTTCTTAAACTAGCTTGTTGCAGTCTTGTTAATTTAGATTCAGATTCGCAAGAACCATCATCAAATTTCCATACTGCATCAAGCAGTAAAAAAAATCCTTTTTGATAAGCTAATTGTTGCATCCCATTCAAAGGTATTATTGTTTGAGGCAACATAACCTTTTGATTATTAACTTTTGTATCAAATGGGACGATGTAAACTTCTTTACTTGATGGGCTAATATCAAGACCTGTTTTTGTAATTATTGTTGCAAACCTAACTAGTTCTTTTGTATCTACGATACTCAATAGATAGTCTTGCGTAGCTAACTCAAGAAAATTGTTTTTGAACTGTTCTTGTTTAGCTGTAGGTATTACATCTAGGTATTGTTTATATTTAACAAGACCATCACCAAGTTCTTTTCTTTTATCGTCTAGTATTTGAAGATTTGTTCTTCTGGTTGTTGTCTGTACTTCATTATTCATCGTAAGCTCCTAAAAAACTTACAAATTAAATCAAAATTAAACAATATTTATTATCCTTTGACTAGGCAAGCTCTTTTAAGTTGCTGATAATAAAATTTTTAATTGTTTTGTTTGTTAGATAAAATGTAAGTTATAAATTTATTGAAATCTTAAAAGACTTCCATAAACCGATTAGAAGTATCAAATAATGAGAATAATGGCATAAGCCGATTATTCAAACTCTTATTCAAAGTTCAAAATCGGCTTATGGAAGCCATTGTTTGTATAGATAAAAAAAGCGAAGTACTTTTTGAGTATTACTCTATTGTATCTTCGCTATAAAAACATCTAGTGTTTTTTTAAATTAAAACGGAATTTGACTTTCGTCTATTTTTTCATATGTTTCATCTGAATTTTGTGTATTTTGTGTTGTCTCTGCATTGCTGCTAGACTCTTCAATTTCAATACCAAAAACGCCAGATAAATATCCAATCTTTAGCATACCAGTGTCACCTAATGCTTTGTTCTCTTTTAATTTATGAGTAGTTATGAACAGTGCATCACTATTATCAGTAATTTCTTTTTGTTTTTCTCTATCATATTTTTTTAAAAGTCCTAAAGTACCTTTTGTAACACTTTCTATAATAGTTTGATCTTGTTTTTTTGCAGGGAATGTTTTTCCTACGCAAACAACTTGCTCTTGACCTTGTCTATCTGTATAAGATTTCATTAAATCAAAACCCAAGTCTTGTCTTTTAACAAGTGTAACTGTTGTTTTACCAAAGAAACCTAAATTAATTGAACAAAAAACACTCTTTGTGTTTGGATTATAAACTATATCTCCAAACGTTCTTTCTTTTCCGTAAGTTCTTTTTATTGTAGTTGTCATAATTTCTCCTTTGAAATTTAATTTTAAAGAATACACCTATCCGTAAGGACAGTGACAGTTGTGTATCCTTATGGATTGGCTCTTATGAGCAACAGTAAAATTTTAGACAATAAAAATCTCTCTGAAATTAATCAGATTTTAATTTTAACAATTAAATTAGTTAGGGATTTTTATTGTGTGTTTAGAAACCTAAAATAATATTAGTTTTCAAGAAATTAAAAAGTTTCTTTATTAGATTTTTCAAAAAAAGCCCAATAGAAACCTATTATTGAAAGTAAACCAGCTATTATTGTGATTATTTCTTGCATCTTGACTCCTTTTTTAGTATTGTTCCTTCTATTATGAGTATTATACCAAATAAAATATCAAGTAGTATTAAAATAGAAATTTGATTAATTGTTATAGAGAACAAAGCATTCACGAAAACACCTAGTCCTATATTAGACAATATCTCACCTCTAACTTCTCTTTCTTTAAAAAGAGCTAGCCTTTTTTTAATATAATTTTTCATTAACACCTCCCAAAATGTATTAGTTTTGTATCTTAAACAAGACACACCAAATAACTAACACAAAAAAGGATTTTTAATAAGTAGTGTAAGTACTAGCATCAAAAAAATCATTTTTTGTGCTAGTTTATACTTGCCTCAATGGTCAATAGAATCGCAACTTCTACCCGTTCAAATCTGTTTAATAATGAATGAATAGTAAAACAAATTTAAACTGCCTTGTCTCTTAACAAGGGACGGACTATCTTTTACTTTCTTATTTTTTTGAAAGTTCCCCCGTTTCGCACCTATCATTTTTCTTAACTCACCACACATCACAACACACACCACAATTTAATCTTAACTTGCAGTTTTTACTTTTTCCTCTTTTTTTGCTACTATTTTCCTTTCATCTTTGTTTTCTGCATCAACAATTTCAATTTCACTATTTTCTTTATTTTTGTTTTTAAATTTTTGAATCTTTCTATTTAAACTAGGATTACTTGTTCTAACTCTTGCTTTGTTTAATAATTCAACTGCAATATCTTCTACTGCTTTTATTTGCTCACACATTAATGAGTATTCAGATTTAAATTTTGCTATATTATCACTATTAATTCCTCTTCCTTCTAACCTATATAGATAATCCATTGCTTCATCAATATGTTCAATAGGTCTTACTGTTTCGGCCAAAAAGAATTTATCTTTTATTACTAAAAATTCAACATTTGCACCATGTTCTTTGATTAAAGATGTTGCTCTTCTTATACTTTCATCTTGAGCAATTTTCCATCTAGGTATTTCTTGTTCGTTTTCTGTTTTTTCTACAGCCATATTTTTTCCTTAATGTATTTAATAATTTAAAACTATGTATTTTTCATAGTCAACTTAAAAAAGCAAAAATGTTAATATAATCGTGTGTGATGTGTGGTGAGTTAAGAGTCGCTTATAGGGCTACTCTCTTTCGAGATAGTCTCTGAACATATTTCATAATGAATATAGGCAAGAATTAAAAAAGGGAGCTTACGATGTCTTCAACTCTTTTAATTCTTAACTATATCCACCAAGAAACTTCGCTGCGTTTAGTTGATAGTCTCTATTTTGTCGTTTTTACCATCCAATAGGCATTACCCTATTTGCTACTTTATGTATTATTGTTTTTACATAAATGCGGTTTTTACAGTTTTAACTATAAAAGTGGAGCTTACGCTTTAACCACAGACAAAAATCACATTTACTAAAAAGTAAAAGCTATGCTTTCGAGAGTATGCATAGAATACTGCCAGTTCTTTATTCTTAAACCGCACTGGCACTTCCCCGCAATTAGAGGGATTTAAAGTCGGCATTCGGCTTTATTTTACCGACTTGAACTTCTATTTATCTCTTATTACTAGAGTTCTACCAAAGGCTTTCCAGAGAGACCTTAATAAAAAAAGATTAAAAATCTTGTAAATGTGTCTGGAAACACAAAAGATTTAAAAATCTTATTCAACTATAAAAGTAATATGCCGTAATATTAATACATTTTAATTTATTTGTCAATACTTTCTATATATTTTTTAAGATTATCAATTCTTATATCTCTATTATATGCTATTTTAAGTTCATCAGACATTTCTTCTAAAAAACCATCTATATACAAAATAATATTTTTTGCAAATAAATCTTTCCATTCTTTTTCAAGTTCAGGATTCATTGTACTAAGCTTTTTAAACATATGCGAAACTTGTGGTTTAAATATTTCCAAAAACCCAGCTTCAATATTTTCGGAAAACAACTCTCCTTTAGAGATTTTATTTTTCACTATTTACTCCTTACTTGCCTTATTGATTGTCACATTGCGTAAATGTTCTTGATTTCTTCTTTTTAAATCAGCATCTTCGCTTATTATTCCTAAGCTATTTAAATCAAAAATCAAATAATCTCTTCTTGATTTATATGCAGCATTTGAAAATCCATCTAAAGAGATGTTGCTAGTTTCATAATTTAATAAACCATCTGTTTTCAATTTTTTTAGCAATGCATTTAAATCCTTTTCAGTTGATGAATTTAGTCCAGCAGTTTTTGCAAATTTTATAAAAACTTCTTTTGGCATAATTAATTTATCTACATTACTAATTGATAGTAATTTAACTCTATTGGTTTTAGGTGTAACTTCAACCTCATTAATATTTTTTATAATTAGTTCTATTAAATTACCAATATCAGATGGACTAAAAATAATATCTTGATTTTCAGTTATTACATCATTTTTTTCAATAAGACTACTTATATCTTGAACTTTATCATCTACAATTTCAGAATTTTCTAATAACTCTATTTCTGGCAATAATTCATTATTTATTTCGCTTATATTTACATCATCATTACTATTGTCTTTTTTATTATTTAAATACTCTTTTATTTCCTGTTTTCGTGCAAATTGATCAGCATTTTTCAAGTACTTAATTGACTTATAATTTTTATTTTTTTCATCTAATGTTTGAATATGATGCTTTTCTATAATCTCACAAACATCATCAATACATTCATAATTTGGAAACGCATTACTTATTATTAATCTACTTATATTTTCATGTGTATTATTTTCATATTTGCCTTTTTCTAATCCTGAAAGACCCTTTAGTGATTCAATTTTTTCAATTTTACCAATATCATGTGCTAATGCAGAAATTAACATTTTACTCCATCCAAAAACAAATGAATCTTTTTCTTTTATTAAAATATTATATATGTTTTCAACAACATTCATAGTATGATCAAATAAATTTACTTTATATAAAATTTCATATGATGTAAGTTTTTCAGAAACAATATCTTTATAAATACTTTTATCTGTATCGCTTTTATAAAGTGTTGCCACAGAAGGCAATTCTTTAGCTTTTGTTTCAAGCAATTCATACAATATAGCTACAATCTCTAGTTCATACTTAGAAAATGAGTCTATATAATTAAAAACATATTTCTTATAAAAAGACATATCTTGAATATTTCTTGTTCCAATAAGTGTATTTATTACATCTTGAATATCTTTTTTAGACTCATCAAAAGAAACTTCCATTTTTTCAATCATTTTATGTTCAATATTATCTTCAATTTCTTCATATTCAAGCCAAAGATGAGCAATTTTTTCTAAATCAACATAAGTAATTTGACAATTCTTTCTATTTTTTAATTTTTCTTTGTATAGCTTATATTGATATATAATTATTAACATTAATGAAAGAATTATAAATATTGTAGTAAAAGGATTACTTTTAACAAGCAATGTAACAATATACAAATTAAGACTTAATTCTTCAAAATATACATAATTAGAATAGCCAATTAGTATTATTAAAAAAAATACAACCCAAGTTCCATAAAACAGAATCATCTGAAGTTTAATCATCTCTTCACCAATTTTGGAGGATTAATTTTTATTTCAGTATCTCCTATTCGAGCAGTCTTACCTTTAAATTGTCCTTCCATACCAAAATAATAAAATTCTCTAGGCATAAGACCTAGCAAATCTTCAGATTTTAATGCCATATCTTTAGTTTGCTTAGACATTATCCCATTAGTTGAAATTACAGAATCCCACTTTGTTATTTCCCCTGCATATCTAGCTGCATCTTCAGCAGTATCTGGGTCAACTAACCTCATAAATACTTTACCATTAGCATTACCTAAAATCATTTTTGCTTTTTCTCTACCAACAGCATCAATATAATCAGCATAATTTTGAGATAAAGCAGTTATTCTTGTATTGGTACTTCTACTTTTATTAAAAAGATTTTCTATTCCTTGATATAATGAATTTGAAGATTCATCAATGTAAATTGAAAGTCCATGTTTAAATGTTTCATCAGCAATAGCCTTTCTACCTATACAACTTTGAATCATAGATAAACAAACTTTTGCAGTAATATCTGATGTTTTTTTTGATAACATTGATGGAGTTTGAACATACAAAATAACCCTTTCATCATTTTCAAGCATATCTATAAATCTATTTTTTTTAGCTCCACCAAATACTGCTCCTATTGCTCCTGTACTCATTTGTGTTAATGTAGTTCTCAATGAAGATACCACTTTTGCAAAATAATCAGCATTAGAACCAAGAACATTGTTTATTAAGATAACCATATCTTCTAAATCTCTATCTTTAGAGTTGTTTATTTTTTCAAGGTTTTCTTTTAACTGTAATAAACCCTCATATCCTGCATATCTATATATTTCTCTAAAATTTAGTGGTGTATTATCTTTTATATATTTTTTTATTAGTAATCTTGATTTTACGATAGCTGTAGATACCTCTAAAGCGATGTTATAGAAAAATATATCTCCACTTGTCTCAATTGCTGAAACAATATGTCCAATTATCTCTTCATCCATGAAATATTGACTCATAGGATTAATTTTTATTGATAATTTAGGATGTATTGGAGATAAAAGCATAAATCCTCTTTCATTACCAGAACGAACTGCAGCTTGATATGTTCTACTTAAAAGTGCATTATCAACTTTTGGATCAATAATAACTACGCAATTACCATATATCATAATATCTTGCTCAACCATATTTTCTATAAGTCTTGATTTTCCTGCACCTGTTGTCCCAAAACCTATAACATGACCTCTTCTAAAATCATTATTAAGATTTATATCAATAAACTGCTCTTGCTTTAAATCTTTTAAATGAAATCCTTTACCAATATTTATATTATCTATTGGTTTATTCTTTTTCTCATTTTTAAAAAAATTCAATAAAAAAGAATTAATTTCTTTTGAAGCATTTAATAATTTACAATCCATATCAATACTCATCATATTTTGATTTTTGACTTGACGAAAATAGTAATTTTCTAAATCCATAGAATAAAAAAGGTAAGAACGAAGATATTAAAATTAATATAATTGTTATGTAATAAATAGTATGTATATCGCTATAAAATGTATTTTTAGCATAAAGCATAGTACTATTAAAACTGATTTTATTTAAAAAATACTCTAAATAAATAAAAGATATAAAGATTACAAAACCAACCACTACAGTAGATGTCATCTTTCCTATAAAAAATGTTTTTAAAGCCCTTGAAGTATAATCACCGACTGCAAATTTGCTTAAGTTAGAAATGTAAATTGTAATAGCAATAGTTACTATTGCAGGTAAATATTTAATAAATAAGCCTATTGCTTCATTCTCTTTAAATAAATTTATTGCGTATTCAAAGGAAAATAAATAGCAAAAAATTATATGAAGAATAATAGTTATACTTGAACTAAATCCTAAACTCATACCATTTTTAATAGCACATACTGTCTTTTGAAGAGTAAATAAATTTTTATCAATATCACCATCTAATAAATTTTCTTGAACACTAATTTCTTGAAGGCTTGAAATAAATCCCATAACGCTATTGCAATTAATTCCATTTTGAGAAGATTGATTGTTTCTATCTTTATTCTTATAAAATTCTATATCTTTGCCATATCCTTTATTGTTCCATTCAATATCTCTCGCATCTAAACCTGTATCTTTTGACATATTTATATCTCCTAATTACTATTTCCAAGCATATTTTTAAAGTTGTTTACAGTGCTATTTATTTTATTTGTTAAATCTGTTTGATTAATTTGTGGAATATCAAAAGCTCCCGCTAAATTAATCTTTGAAAAATCTAATTTCTGAAACTCTTCAGGTGTAAAACCACGACATTGTGGATTTTCGGCACTTCCCCAAGATAGTCCTATTTGACTTCTACCTTGCTCGTGTACAAACCTTGCAAGTTTACTACCAAAACAGCAATGCCCCAATGACTTTTGAATACAAATTTTTGTAAATCCTAAATTCATTTTTTTAGAACAATATTCACCTAGTTCAGTACATAATTCAGCTTTATTTTGTTTAGCAAGTAATTTTTCATTTTCTTTACAAGCAACCAGTCCTGCAAAAACTTTATCTTTGTCACAGCATCCTCCACCTACTAATCCGAAAAACATATCCCAATTTCGACATCTTCTATCTCTACCATTAAAAATATGAATTTGACCATTGCACATTCCATCTTCACCCCAACCATTATTGTTTTTATCACTAGTTCCTTCAACAGTACCTTCAGGTGTGATATCATTTTCTCCAAAGCAAGGGAATGGTGAACATTGCCACTTATCATCAACATAAGAACAAGGTCTATCATTATTGGCTTGACACATAAACTTTTCTCTTTTACAATTATTAGTAGGTGGAGTTTGACTATTACAAGGATCATCTAAAGTTGAAGAATTGATAGTAGTATTATTTGGATCTGTTTTATTACAATTTCCACCACTATTTATAGGTAAATAATTATAACCTTGAGTATTTTTTGAATCCCCACAAAGATAATTGTAATAGGTATATTCTATTGTTTTTTTACATTCACCTTTTGCTGTTTCTGTTCCTGTTGTTTCTGTATATCCTGAGGGGCAAGTTAAAATTTTTCTGTTGTAGCATTTCTTTGGATCAGCATTTAATTGAGAACCATTTACATAGCCAGTGTCGTTACAAATATAACGTTCTGTAGTATTTAAAGAAAATGTATTTGCAAGAAAAGGACTGCCTATTGCATTACCACCACAATATGCATTTTGGAAATATATAGAACAAGCCCCATTTGATGTACAAATAATTTTTCCTTGTGAACCTCCATAGGGTTGATAATAAACTCCATTTAAAAATTGATTTGCATCTGAAATATTTACAGTCTTTTTTAAACTTCCTTGTGGACTACAACAATCATAATATTTGATGGTTGCACTATTTCCACTACAAGAAATATCTATATGACAACAAGAATCAGAATCGGGTGTACATTTAACAGATCTTGATACACATGATAAATTTGTAACTTTTGTTGCATCTTTTATATTATTATCATAACAAATTCCATTTATCATTACTCCATCACAAATTTTACTCATATAATCATCTACTATTCCAGTTTTTTGTATACTATACCCATTCTCATAATCCCATTCTTGTCCACATAGTGCCAATGCAGATGGGCAATATGTATTATTATAAATGTCTGTTCTGCAATCCAAAATAGAACCTGTCTCTAAATGACCAGTTTTATCATCCCATATTTGTGTACTACATTTTTTATTTGTAAATGTATCAATAACATTCGATGATAAATCTTCAAAACAAACAGGAGCTGTATCAAATTCCAATAAAGCATAAAATTTTGCATTTCCAGAATCAAGATGATTACCATAATCCCACCATCTTCCACTATTCCCGTCCATAGAAACCCAATGCTCACCCAAAGGAGAAACTCTTTGAACACCATTATATGTATCATATTCTTCAATTAAATTATCAGGCTGAGTATATTCCCAGTAAGAATAAGATAAAGATTTACCTTTAATATCTTTAAATCTTGTGGTATTTATCTTTTGGCCAATTGAATAAGAATAATTAGTACTATAAGTTGGGTCATAAACTCCAATCCAACCACCTTTTCTACCACCTAAAATATTTTTTAAAAAACTATTTTCTGCTGCATTATTTGGAATGGCTAAATATCCACCTTTTGATTCAGAAAACTTTTTAGCTTCATCAAAGGTCATTGTATTTGTTGTTACTCCATAGTAATGTCCATTATGTAACTTTAGTTCACTAATATCTGGACACTTACTTGAAGCAAACAATAAGGCTGAAGTAGAAATTAATAATGAGGATAATAGTTTAATAATCAAAAAAACTCCATTGTTTTGTTGATTATAATTAAAACAATAAAAGCAAGATTTTTTGGAATTAACTATAAAAATGAATAAAATAATTTAAAGAGATGATTTAGTTTTATCAATGAAAAAAGTGTGATAATGATAAAAAAAGTCAATTATTTGAATTGGATTTTATAGCGGCAACAACAAAATCCAAAACACAACCATTTAAGTTAATAAAAGGAGAAAGGTATATATAAAAAATAATCTAAATTTCGCTCAAAATTCGCTCTAAAAATTTCTCAATTTTTCATTTTATAAATCCGTAATATTTTTTTTAAAGCCCATTTTGTAAGATTTTTCGGAAATTAAAAGAAGTAATAAGTATTCCTACAATACCTGTATTCATAACATACTCCTTATATATAATTTATTTATTCTATCATAAAAATCGTTAAATACTATACTTATATGAAAAAATTACACTTATAAAATATTGTAATTATCGAATATATAAAATTATAAATTGATTTTATATTGATTTTATTAATATATTTAATTTAGAAGAAGTTGATGTTGATAAATTTGATACGTGAGTATTTAATTCATTATTATTACTTTGATTATATTTATCAAAGTTACTCCTTATTTACATTTCAAATTATATTATCTTAGTGTAAATAAAAAGTAACATCCTACTTAAATAAGAATTTCTCTATTTCCTTTGGCATTAACTTCTGATAAAATACCTGATTGTTCCAGCTGCTCTACTATTGTTGCTGCTCTGTTATAACCAATTCTTAGTCTTCTTTGAATATATGAAATTGAAGTTTTTTTCTCAGTTAAAACAATTTCTTTTGCATCTTCGTACAACTCATCAAATTCAATATTTGTAGATGTATTTGAACTACTTGAGTTTACACTTGAAGTTCTATCTTTGATAAAATTCATATCATAAACGACTTCTCTTTGATCTTTTAAGAAATCTACAACTTTTTCGATTTCTGTTTCTGTTGACCAAGGAGCATGAATCCTCACAAGTCCAGACATTCCAGGAGGTGTAAATAACATATCTCCTTTACCTAATAAAGATTCAGCGCCCATAGAGTCTAAAATAATTTTAGAATCTATTTTTTGCCCTACTTTATAAGATAATCTACTTGGTAAATTTGCTTTAATAAGTCCAGTTACAACATCAACTGATGGTCTTTGAGTTGCAACAATTAAATGAATTCCTGAAGCTCTTGCCATTTGTGCAAGTCGGGCAATTGAGTATTCAACATCTTTTCCACTTGTCATCATCAAATCTGCTAACTCATCAATAACTACAACAATATAAGGCATAGTATCATAACCTTCAACTTTTGCTTTGTCGTTATAATTTTCAATATTTTTTGTTTTCGTTTTTGACATTAATGTATATCGTCGCTCCATCTCTGAAACCATATTTGCAAGAGCATTTATAGCATCACCTGCTTTTGTAATAACAGGAGTTAAAAGATGTGGAATATCATTATACATTGAAAACTCAAGCATTTTTGGGTCAATCATCACTAAACGCAAATTATCTGGCGAATTTTTATAAAGTAATGATAAAATCATTGAATTTAATCCAACAGATTTTCCACTTCCCGTTGTTCCTGCAATCAGCAAGTGAGGAAGTTTTTTTAAATCTGTTATAAATGGTTTACCAACTATATCTTTTCCTAAAATCATTGTTAAAGGAGATTTTGAATTTTGAAAAATTTCACTATCAAGTAACTCTTTTAAATAAATTGTTTGAGTATCTTCATTTGGAACTTCAATCCCAACAACATCTTTTCCCGGAATTGGAGCTTGAATCCTAATAGTTTGAGCTTTTAAAGCCATTGCTAAATCATCTTGAAGACCTAAAATTTTTGAAACTTTTACATTTGGAGCTGGTTTAAACTCAAATGTCGTTACAACAGGACCAGTATAAGTTCGTACAACATCACCATCAATTTTAAACATTGCTAATTTATCAAGTAAATCTGCAATTTTTTGATCAATAAAAGCTTCTGAAACCTTTGATTTATTGTCCTTTGGAGGCTCTTGAAAAAATGAACTTGGAGGTAATTTGAAATTTTTTGGTTTTTCTGTCTTCCCTAATTCTATTTGATCTAATAATTTTTTGTTTTCTTCTAACTCTTCGACTATTAAATTATGTGATTCGGCATTTGTTTTCTCTACATATTTTTCATCAAATAAAGAATTTTCAAAGAACTCTTCTTCTTGTATCTCTTCTTTTTCAGGAACTTGAAGTACAATTTTTTTAGCATTTGATTCAATTGCTTTTATTTCTGAAATATTTTTATCTAATTTTTTTTCAATATTTTTGTAAACTGTTTGATTAATCTCTTCTTTTCTTTTTTCTCTATTTTTATTTTCTATTTTTTTTATATCTAAATTATTTCTTAGTTTTATCTTATTTTTAAGCTTATGTAAATCTTTTAGCTCAAATTCTGAATTTTCAAATAAAACAATAACAGAAATTATAAATCCAACTAAGACAAAAAAATAAAGTCCTGCTCGTCCTATTATTGGACTTAAACTATCAACTAAAATATTACCAATTTCTCCTCTTTGATAAGGATTTTCAATAAGTAATGCCTGTAAAATCAAAGATACAAAAAGTAATAAAAATACAACTAATATATTTAAAACTAAATCTCTTTGTTTTATATTTTTAAAATTTATAATATATAAAATGTAAATAAATAAAAATAAACTAACATATGATAAATATCCAAAATATTTATGCGAATAATCTGAAAAAACATATCCGACATTTCCAACTACATCTTGACCACTTTCAAAAGTGGAAAATTGGAAATAAATAATAATAAATAAAAAGATTAATGATATGATTCTTTTTGCTATAATAAAGCCTTTACTTTTTTAATAAATTTGATATTTTTCCTTGTAATTTAAGCCATTCTCTATGCTCAAACAAAGGAAATCCTGCCCATGATTTTTTAGGTTCTGTTATACTTTTTGTAACTCCACCACGAGCTGCGATTGTAGTAAATGCTGCAATTTCTAAATGTCCAGCAGCTGCACTTTGTCCGCCCATTACTACATATGGATTTAAAATTGTTGAGCCTGAAAGTCCAACTTGTCCAACTAAAATAGAACCTCGACCAATTTTACAATTATGTCCAATATGTACTAGATTATCAAGTCTTACACCATCTTCAATTATTGTTGAATTAAATACAGCTCTATCTATTGCTGTATTTGCACCAATTTCTACATCATTTCCAATAGTTACATTACCATTTTGATATATTTTGATATATTTCCCATCTTTAGTATTTGCAAACCCAAAACCATCACTTCCTATTACCGTTCCTGCATGAATAATGCAATCATTTCCTATTATACAATCTCTATAAATTGTAACATTTGGATAAATAATAGTGTTATTTCCTATTTTTACATTATCACCTATAAAAGCTCCTGCCATGATAGTACAGTTATTTCCAATAAGGGAATCCTTTCCTACATAAACATTTGGCATAATAGTTGTTTCACTACCAATTAGAGGTTCTGCGCCATTTATTTCAATAATATTTGGAGCAAAAAGTTTACTTATTTTTGCTAAATTCAAATATGGTTCATCACAAACTAAAGCAACCGTTCCAGCTGGAACTTCACTAGCATTTTCACTTGTAACTAAAACAGCTGCTGCTTTTGTTTTTTTTAAATCGTTAATATATTTTCTATTTTCTAAAAAAGTAAGTTGATTTTCATTTGAATCAAGTAAAGTATTTAAACCTGTTATCTCTTTTTTTTCTTGGTTGTTTAATCCAATAAATTCTGCAATCTCTTGAAGAGTCATTTTTTATCCTTATTTATTAAGAATAAGATAAGAGTTTTTACTCTTATCTTTCCATCGCTACAATTCCACTTCTTACAACTTCAAGTGGATTGAATTTTTGCATAACTTTTATAAAATTCATAATTCTAGCACTTGAATCTGTTGCTGAAACGATAATAGAATCGTCAGTTACATTTTGAATACTTCCATGATATGCTCGTGCTATTACATCAATATCTGAAAGATTATTATCAATTGAAAACTTCATTAAAACTGTATCTTTTTCAATTACATTTTTATGCTCATTTACTCTTAATACTGGAATTAATTTATTTAATTGTTTAACGATTTGATCAATCACTCTTTTGTCACCAGTTGTTACAATCGTCATTCTTGAATATTGACTATCTGTAATTGGAGCAACGGTTAATGAATCAATATTGTAACCTCGTGCCGAAAATAATCCAACAATTCTTGACAAAACATTATGCTCATTTAATACAATTACAGATATTACCTGTCTTGATATTTCTGAATCGTAGTAATGGTTAAAATTGTTCATTATTTTCCTCCTTCAATTAATGTCATTTCATTTAATGCATGACCATTTGGAACCATTGGTAATACCTCTTCATGTCTAGCAACAACAACTTCTATCATTGCTGGTCTTTTTTTCTCTACTGCATCTTTTAAAGCGGCATCAAACTCTTCTTTTGTTGTAACTCTATAACCTAAACCACCAAAAGCTTCAACAAGCATTTTAAAGTTTGGTTGAGCTGATAAGTCAGTTTGAGATAATCTATTTTCATAGAACATCGTTTGCCATTGTCTAACCATTCCTAAATAGTTGTTATTTAAAACAATATTTATAACTGGTAATTCATATTCAACACAAGTCATAAGTTCTTGAATATTCATTAAGATTGAACCATCACCTGTAAAGTTAATAGAAACTTTATCTGTTCCTTTTAAAGCTCGTGCAACTCCCATAGCAGCTGGTAATCCAAATCCCATAGTTCCTAAACCACCAGATGTTATCCATTGTCTTGGATATGAAAATGGATAAAATTGAGCTGTCCACATTTGATGTTGTCCAACATCAGTAGAAATAACAGCTCTTGCCCCTAAAAGATGCCCTACTCTTTGAATTGGCCATTGAGGTTTAATAACTTCATTTGAATCAATATATCTCAAAGGCTCTTTTTCTCTATAATCTCTTAATAATTCAACCCAATTTGTATAATCATTAAACTCATTTTCGCCACTTTCAATAGCTTCAATCATAGCCTTAACTGTAACTTTTAAATCTCCAACAATTGGATAATCAGGAACTACAAGTTTTGCAATAGAAGTTGGGTCAATATCAACATGAATAACTTTTGCTTTTGAAGCAAATTCATCAAGTCTTCCTGTTACCCTATCATCAAATCTAGCTCCTAAAGAGATTAATAAATCTGTTTCATGAGCTGCCATATTTGCTGCAAACTCTCCATGCATTCCTAACATTCCAAAGAATAATGGATTTTCATCACCCATTACACCCCTTGCCATTAATGTTTCAACTGCTGGAATATTTAATTTTTTTGCTAATTCTCTAATTTCAAATGCACAATTTGATAAAATTGCTCCTCCACCAACATATAACAATGGTTTTTTTGCATTTGAAATTGCTTCCATTGCTCTCTTTAACTGTTTTTTATTGTAATTAACAGTTGGTTTGTAAGTTGGTAAATTTATCTCTTTTGGATAAATAAATTCTGCAACTTGGGCTGTAATATCTTTTGGAATATCCACATGTACAGGTCCCGGTCTTCCAGTACTTGCTATATGAAACGCCTCTTTTATAATTCTTGGTAAATCTTCAATTTTATTTACTAAATAATTATGCTTTGTACAAGGTCTTGAAATTCCAACGGCATCAATTTCTTGAAAACCATCAGAACCAATAATTGTAGTTGGAACTTGTCCTGATATTACAACCAAAGGAATTGAATCCATATACGCATCTGCAAGTCCTGTTACGGCATTTGTAAATCCAGGTCCTGAAGTTACTATTGAAACTCCAACTTTTCCTGTTGCTCTTGCATACCCCTCAGCTGCAATTATCGAAGCTTGTTCATGTCTATTTAGAATGTGTTGAAAATAATTTTGTTTATATATTTCATCGTAGACGTTCATAATAGCGCCTCCAGGGTATCCAAATACTACTTCAACCCCTTCTTGATGTAATGATTCTACAACCATTTTTGCGCCAGTCATCTTCATAATAATTCTCCGTTTTTCTAAAAATAAGTCTTTATTTTACTAAAACTATAATTAAACTTCGGTTTGTTGATGTAATAAATTTTCTATTTTTACCTCTTGCAGAGTTGAAAAATAGTAACCTTGGGCATAATCAACACCTAATAATTTAATTAATTCAAAAATTTCTTTTGTGTTTACACATAAAACAATAACTTTAATATCAGCTTCTTTTGCAAAATCTATAATACTTTTTACTAAAAGAAAAGATATTTTATCTTCTAAAATTTTTATTATAATATTTCCATCAATTTTTATATAATCTGATTTTATTTCCGTTAAATAAATAAAATTTGAATATCCACTTCCAAAATCATCAATAAAAATTTTATAACCTAAATTTTTTAACATTAATAAATTATCTTTTGCTTCTTTAGAATTTATCAAATCTTCATTTTCAACTATTTCTAATCCTAACCTACTTGAAATATTGTCTTCTAAAGCAAAATTCTTTAAAAGTTGAAGAATTGAGTTATCAAGAATATCTTTTGGATTTAAATTTATATTTATTTTTATATTTTTTTGTTCTTGCAATTTTTTATAACAAATTTTCAAAATAGTTTTTGTAATATTTCTTAAAATAAAAGTACCTTTTATAATTGGAAGAATTTGGTCAGATAAAACTATATTTCCATTTTTATCTATAATTTGAAAAAGTGCTTCATAATGAGAGATTTCTAAAGTTTTTGTATCTACAATTTCTTGATAAAAACAAATAATTTGTTTTTTTTCTATTGCATCTTTTATTTCATTTATTGAAAGAATTGATTCTGCATTTTTATTTTTTATTTCATTATAAATTTCTATATTATTTCTACCTTTACTTTTTGCATCATATAAAGCTAAATCAGCTAATTTAAAGGCATCCAAAAAACTTCTTGATTTGTATGGAACAAGATTTACTCCAATAGAAACTGTTACATTTATAAACTCATTATTATTTATATAAAACTGTGTATTTTGAATATTTTTAAAAATTCTCTCTATCACATTTAAGGCACTTAAATTGTCATTTTGGTTAATTTTTGCCAAAATTACAAACTCTTCTCCTCCATATCTAATGATAATATCTTCATTTGTTCTAACAGTTGAAGTAATTATCTGAGCAGTTTGAGTTAATACTTTATCTCCAATATCATGTCCATAAGTATCATTTACAGCTTTGAAATAATCTATATCTAAAGTTGCTAATATATATTCATTTAAATTTATAAAATTCTCTGTTTCTTGTAGATAATTTCTATTATAAACACCTGTTAGCTTGTCGGTATAAGCACTTTTCTTAATAGCTAGATATTTAAAAGTTTGGACTAATAGAAGAATCAAAAATCCTATTACTATAAAAATAATTACAATAATTGTATATTGAATCCAGTTAAGTATTTTATTTATTTCTTCAATCTTTTCTATTGAAAAATCAATCGCCAAAACGAGTTCAACTTCGTTATTTCTTAAAATAGGTACTAAATATGTAATTGATAACTGATGTGAAAAGCCATGTTCAATAATAAGTGATTTTTTTGTTTCAAAAATTTCTAACCATCTTAAATTATCAATATCAAATTTTTGATTTAAAAAAGCCTTTTCATTTTCTTTTGCACCATCTGCTAAAAATCTAAAAATTCCTCTTGCATCTTTATAGATTAAGTAGGCATATTTAATATTTGAAGTCAATAATAAACTTAAATTTTCTTCAATTTGAGTTCTTAATTTAGAATTTAACTCCAACTCTTTTGAGTAAGCTTTTTGGCTTGTTTGTAAAGATTTTTCAATTGATAAAGCATTATTATTTGCTATTGAAATAACATCGAAAGTTGATATTTCTATCATTTTTTTAGTTATATTTTTTTCTAATTTTACTGTTCCATAAAGTAATAATGAAAAAACTGAAGATATAAAAATAGCAAAGAAAATTAGATAAATTGGATTTTTAATATATAAAAACTTTCTCATTAAAAATCTTCCACGAATTTATCATAATCTTTTGATAACTCAATCTTTTGTTTTTCTAATCGGGCTTTTATAAATGTAATATTTGGTCTGCTTTTATTCCAAAAAAATGCACCTAAATATCTACTATCTTTTAAAAGCTTTTCATAATTATTAGTAAAAAAGATTTGATTATTATCACTTTTACATAAAAAATTTATATTTATATTCTTTTTTATAAAAATAAAATTTGCATCTTCACAACTATTTGTTAAGGTAAAAAATTTAGAATAAATATCATTTTCAATGCTTGATATTTCAGGAATATAAAGTTTTATTTCGCCTTTTATTGAAGCTGTTGCAATATTTGATATTATTTTTGCTTCAAGTTCTAGTTCTTTATCATATTTATTAAGTAAAAAAGTATATTGATCAGCATTTAAAAAAGAAATAAGCATTATTAAAAATATTATAAATTTCATTAAAATTTCCATTTCAATGAAAGTATGGCACTTCTTTCATAATCATTAAAGGCAAAATCATTTCCTGAATCAGAATATAAAGATTCCGTAGAATCATTAAAAAGATTTTCACCTTTTAAACTAACTTTTAAATTTTTATTTATATTGTATGCAATTCCCAATGACAAATCATAAGAAGCATCTATATCTAAGTTTTTATAAGTATAAGAATTTCTATATATAACAGAAGTAAAATATTCAAATTTATCATATTCTCCCATATATTTTATGTATCCACCCTTATTTGAGTTATTTAAAGTCTCACTTAAAGTTGTTGTAAAGTAATTTACTTGAATTTTATTTGCATCTTGTAAAAGGTATTCATAACTAAATATATATCCTGATGTTTTAATTGTATGGTCAATATTCATAAAACCAATAGTTGGCTCTAAATAAATAAAATCATCTATTTCAACATTATGATAAGTTACCCCTGTTTTTGATTTTTGAGTTGTATAAACTCCCTCAATAGTAAAAATCCTATATTTTTGAACATCTAAATTTCTATCTAAAAAGGCATAATCTACATCAAAAAATGAAGGTGGTAAATATGTTTTTGTATAAAAAGTTTTTAATCCAAAATACTCAAAAGGAGTATAAATAGCGCCAATTCGGTAAAGTTCTTCAGAAATATCTTCTAAAAATCCACTTCTTTTATATTTATCAAATTTTGCATTTCCTATTAAAACTAAATTATCACTTAGATTATAATCATCTTGAAATACTACTGAAGTTATATCTTCTTTATCAAAATCATTATTTGCATTATTGCCTTGTGTGTATTTTTTCTCAGAAGCACTTAATCCTGCTAAAAAATTATTATTTTTATATTCAAAAGATTTACTTACACTAGCTTTTACTTTAGTAAATTTTAAATCTTTATCAAAAACTTTAATTCTTCGAACTGGTAAAAATGACATTCCTTCTTTATTTATTTCTGAATTATCTAGATTATTAACATCAACTGAAATATTTGTTTTTAGTGATTTATCATTTAAAAAATACTTAGTAACATCAACAAAAAAATCTTTTGATGTTATTTCACTATCTTCAGGAACAGCATCATAAGACAATCCCATATAATTATCTTTTTTTAAATCCGTATAAGCTACATTTATATTTGTATTATCATTGCTAATATCTAAATATAAATATCTTCTATTTCCATCATTTAATAATTTATCATTTTTATATTTTCTTGTCTCTTTTTCTTTTTGGTTGTTTCCATAAAATAAATAAGTCCAGCCATTTTCTAAAGCTCCTGAATTTGTAAAACTTTCAGCTGATGAACCTTTTGATGAGCCTTTTAGGTTTATTTCATTTCCATTTTCTTTTATACCTTTTTTAGTATAAAGTCTAATAAAATAAACTCCTGTTTCATTTCCAAGAGAAAAAGAGCTTTCTCCATAATAAATTTCCACATAATCAATAAAATCCAAAGGTAAATCACCCCAAGATACAGCCGCACTTTGATTGTAAAGAGAACTTATTTCATGGTCATTAATAAAAACTCTAAAAAATCCACTAACAGTAGTTTTCGTTCCAGCAAGAGATAGAGAGGATAAACCATATCTATTTTTATTTAGATTCAAAAGAGGAAGTTCTTTTAAAATATCATTTAACTTTTGGTATTGCATTAATTTTATATCTTTTTGAGAGTAAAGAAAAACATGACCGAGTTTTTCATCTACTGTTTGCAATGATTTTTGATTAACCGTGTCATATTCTTGTAACAAATAATCTAAATTACTTGAAAATACTGAAGTATAAAAAAGAATAAATAATAAAATGAATAGTTTCATAACTGCCTATAAAAGAAATATTTTACGCATTCTAACCAAATAATAATAATTAATTATTTAATTCGTCTTGATATTTTCGCATACCTGCATTAACTTCAGAATATTGTTCTTGAGTTATATTATCATCTTGAAACCATTTTACTTCATCAATTTGTCCATTATATGAAGATCCAAGTTCTTCAATTTTTTTTGCAAAATCTTCTACATCATCACATACTTCTTTTTTATTTTTAACAGTATCTGTTAATTCTATATACCAATCGTGAGGAGCTTCACCTCTATTTTTTATTCTTGCTTCGAAAACTACACTCATTAAATACCTTTATTTTTTGGAAAGCATTATAACAAATTAAGATTAAATTGTATTTTTTGGGTAAGTTAAATATACTTGATTTTTTCATACCCTCAAATAAAATTAAAATATTCTTTAATAATTTAGTATAATATTTCTTATCAATAGTAAGGAAAATATGTGGATTATCAAAAATTTAGTGAAATTTCACCTTGTGATTATGCGGGGACTTTAAAAAGAGAAAATTTTATGGATGCAGGAATGAAAGAGTTGTGGTCAAATATTCCTAGAATTTCAGGACCTGCGTTTACAGTAAATATGGTTGCCGGTGAAAATTTAGCACTACATAAAGCGATTTATGAAGCACCTGCTGGTTCTATAATTGTTGCACAATCAAATACAATGGATTATGCAGTAATTGGTGGAAATGTAGCTACTATTGCATTTAAAAGAGGAATTGTAGGTTTTGTAATTGATGGAGTTGTACGGGATATTGCAGAAATTAGAGAAATGAAAATTCCAATGTTTGGACGTGGTGTTTTAGCCATGCCAGGAACAAAAAATCAAGCAGTTCCAGTAAATACACCAATAACAGCAGGTGGAATAAGTGTAAATCCTGGTGATATAATAATTGCAGATGAAGAAGGAATCGCTGTTATTCCTAAAGATAGAGCCGAAGAAATATATCAAAAGTGTAAAGAAAAAGTAAAAAAAGAAGCTAGTCTTAGTTTTGAAGAATGGGCAGAAAGACACAAAAAAAATATAGACTCTTTTTATGAGTGATTTTTTATAGAATTATGAAATTGAGATTAGAAGTTTTTTACAGTAAATGGAACTTCTTTTCTCTTGGGTTTGGAATACTCCATTTTTTAACTTTAAAAGTTAAAATTTTATTTTAGACATATTTTACTTCTCTTAGAACTTCATCTTTTATAAGAGGTTTCAAATATTTTTCCCTTGCAATATCTACTTTTTTATCAAATGCTTTTTCCATAATCTCTTTTAATAAAGATTTTTTTTCATAAATATCTGTTAAATCTTTTTTCTATTGCTCTTCAATAGCTATTATCATATATTTATTAACTCCTAATGCGTCATAGTTAAGTCTTTCTATATTCGATGAATCTCTCCAAGGTTTTATATATGAAGTAACTAAAAGGTTGATATTTTTAAAATTTGTTACAGAACAACCATTCCAATATTCAATTAATTGGTCTCTAAATTTACCTTGTCCAATTCTACACTTAATTAAATTTTCTTTTTCTGTATCTATTGAAATTTCACTACCTAGAATATTTTCAATATCTTCAATTAGTTTTATATTAATTTTTTCACCAAATTTAGTTTTTTCTATTTGAGTTGTATCTTCATCAGCAAAACGATTTATATTTTTATATAAGATTTTGATACCTACTTAATTTATGGCTTGAAATTCTAGGTCTTTTTGTAGAAGTTCTAGATTGTATTTGTCTTGATTTGAAATAGAAGTTTGTAGTTCTTCTTTTATACTATCTACTCTTTTTAGCATTGTTTCAAGGCTTAGTACATATTCGTATTTTGTTTTTAGCTCTTTTTGTTTTTCAAGCATTTGTTCATGTATAGAATTATCGTAAGTATAGATTTCTAGTTTTGCTAGTTCTGTTTTATTTTTTACACCTTTTTGTGTTACTTTCTCAAAATGCTCTTTTTGGAGTTGTAAATCTTTGTTTTTACTCTCTATTAGATTTATAGCTTTTGATAGTTCGAAATGTTCTTTTATATATGCTTTTTGAGATTCTTCTATTTGCTTTTTGTTTTTTTGTATCTCTTCTAGGTTTATAGTGGCTTTTTCTATTTTTTCTTTTTGTGTTGTTTTTACTATATGCTCTAAAGATAATATTACATTATCATATTCATCTAAAAGTGGTCTTGTACAAGTTGGGCAATTTGATTCTCTTCCTAAGTTTGTGATGTTTTCTATCTTTTTTGAAATATCTGATATTAGTTTTTGCTCACCTGCTATTTCTTGAAGTAAGGCTTTTTCTTTTATTTGTATTTGAATAAGAGTTTGTTTTATATTTTCTAGTTTTAGCTCAATGGCTTTTTCTTTTTCTACTAGCTCTTTATGCTCTTTTGTTTCAAATTCTAAAAGGCTTATGGTTTCTTTTGCTTTTTTGTATTGTTCTCTTAGTTCATTTTGCTCTAGGATTAATCCTTCTTTTCTTATATGAAACTCTTTTAGTTTCTCTTGCTCTTTTATACTCTCATGTAAGCTTATATACTCTTGTTTTACACTTTGTAATCCTCTAAGCTCTTCTTGTTTAACTTTTAGGTTATTTAGCTCATTTGATAGCTTATCTTGATTTATTTGATGAGATTTAATACTGCTTTTTAAAAGTTCACATCTTGCGTGTAGGCTTTGTTTTTGCTCTTTTGTTTTTGCATATAGTTCTAACTCTTGTTTTATAGTTTGTTCTTGTGTTTTTGTATTATCTAAAAGTGTTGTTCTTGTACTTATATCTTTTTGTAAAAGTTCGCTTTGATTTGTGTATTCTACTATATGCTCTTTTTTAATACTAATATCTTCAGCACTTAATAATACTTCTGCAAAAGCGCTTATTTCTCGTTTTAATTCACGGCTTTTTTCTATTAGCTCTTTTTCTACAAAATCTATTTTTTCAAGTCCTAGAAGTTTTCTTATCATCTTTTTTCTATCTTCTGGTTTACTGTTACTAAGACTTGTTAGTTCTTTTTGACTAGCAAATAAAGTATGAACAAAAGCATCTTTACTCATTTTTGTCAGATTAATTATGCTTGTAGTTACTTCTTTTGCTCCTGTTGTTATTAGTTCAGTATTTTTATATAGTTTGGCATTTGCACTTAAAGTTTTTCCTCTAAACTCTCTTATTACTTTATACTCTATTGTGTCAAACTCAAAATCAAGTTCTACTATAACAGCATCTTTTGAACTTGCATTTGAGTTTCGTACTACTTCTTTATCACCTTTACTTTTTAGTTCTCCATATAAAGCAAATAAAATAGCTTCAAAAATAGTAGATTTTCCAGCACCATTTTTTCCTATGATTCCTATAAGTCCTGATTCAAAGGCTATTTCAAAATTTGTGTATTTTTTGAAGTTTTCTAGTTTTAGATTAGTTAGTATCATAACTTAACTCCTCATATTTAGAAAATAGTTCTTGTATTTTTGGTTTTAGTCTTTCATACTCCAACTCTTTACTTTCTTCTTTTATATGCTCTAAAAAACCTTCTTCTAGTGAGATAGCTTCTAGGTTTTGTAAGTTTTGGTTAATTTCACTTTTTTTGAACTCTCTTTTTACACTCACACTCATTGCATTTGGAAATAAATCTTTGATTTGTTTATTTGAAATATCTATTGAAGTAAGTGGTGTAAGATTTTTTAATTTCACTTCTACAATGGCATTTATACAATCACTAATATCTAAATTTTGTATAGAAGTTTCATAATCCTCACAATCTATCTCTTTTTGTCGTATAGCTCTTATATTTATCTCTTTATACTCTATTGTTAAACTCTCATGAATGTTTGCTAGAATAAAACCTTTTGAGTTTCGTTTGTCATTTAGACTTGTTCGCTCAAGACTTCCACTGTAATAAACATTTTCATATTTACCAACTGAGCCAAATCCATGCCAATGCCCAAGTGCTACATAATCCATTTTAGAAAAAATATATTCTTTGTTAGATGGATATACCCATTCTCCAAACTCTTGCATCAAATACCAAGCGCCAACACTACAATGCATCATCATAATATTTTTTTTAGATTCACTTATATTTGCTTCACATGATTCTATTTGAGTCAAAGCTTTTGTATCATCGTTTAGATGAGGTAAAGTATGAAATATCACATTATCAAACTCTATTTTTTTATACTCTTGATTGTATGAAACATAGATATTTTTAAAGTTATCAAAAATACGCAAAATTGGTGAGCTGAGGTTTGTTCGTGGAGTTGAATGATTTCCCGCTATTAAAATACAAGGAATATCCAAAGAGTCAATTTCTAAAAACTTCTCCAAAGCAAAAGTAATTGCCCTATTGCTTGGACTACTTCTATGAAACAAATCTCCTGTATGGATTATAAAATCTGGTTTGATTATTTTGATTTGTTCAACAACTTGGCAAAAAGCATCATAAAAGTCTGCTTCTCGTTGGTTTATGTTTTCACTGTTTATTATGTCTAGGTCATTAAAACCCAGATGTGTATCACTAAAATGTAGTATCTTCAAAATTTACTCTTTATTTTTTAAATTAGTTTGTATTCTATTGGTATTTGAATTTCTATACTTTGATTTGTTTTAGGAAAGTTTTTAGAAGCTTCTTCAATAGCTTCTATTGTTGCACTTTGTAAAAATTTATGACCATCTAATATAGTAATATTTTCGATTGTTCCATTTTCATTGATTTTGAACCTAACAGTTACAATTCCTTCAATAGATAACTTTTTAGCTTTTAAAGGATATTTTACATTTTGATTTATTAGATTTCTTATTTGTGCTAAATGTTTATCTAAATAATCTTTTTTCTCATCAACTAGAGGTTGTGGTGCTTTTTCTTCTACTTTATTAAAAACTTGTTCTTGGATTTTTTTAGTTGGTTCAAACTCTTGTTTTTCCACAACTTTTTTTTCTGTGATTTTCTCTACAATTTTTTTTTCAATCTCTTTTTTTTCAATCTCTTTTTTTTCAATTTTTTTTGGAATTATAGGTTTTGGAGTTTCTATTATTTTTTCTTCTTTTACAATCTCTTTTGTTTGAGGTTCTGGTTCTTTTTTTTCTTCTTTTATTTCTGGTTTTAACTCTATATGATTTAAAGATATAAGTTTTGGTTCTTCACTTTTATTGATTATGATTTTATCATTTGCCATTACATAAAAAATACAAACAGCAAAAAATGCATAAAAGAAAAAAGCTATAAAAAAAGAACTAAAATATCTTTTCATTTTTTAGTCACTATTGAAATATTTGAATATTCGTATCTTTTTAACATATCTAAAACCGATACAAAAGTCTCAAATTTTGCATTTTTATCACTATTTATATGAATTGGTGTATCTTTTGGAAATTGTAAAATATACTCTTTGATATTGTCTAAACCCTCTATATCATTATTACAATAAAAAGTTCCATCATCTTTTATTATTATGATAATCTCTTTATTTACCTTCAACTTATCTGCGTTTGTTGCTTTTGGAAGTGATATAGGAATTATCCCTTTTGATATAAAAGTTGAAGTCATTAAAACAATTGTTAAAAGTACAAGTAATACATCAATAAATGGTATTACATTTATTGAATCATACTTCTTCAGTTTCATATTTGCTTTTCAAAACTTCTGCGTATCTGCCTAAAATATTATAAAAAATCTGAGAAGCAATTGCAACCACAAGTCCAACAGCAGTTGCTTTTAAAGCAAGAGCTAATGAACTCATAATTTTTGCAGCTTCAATATCTCCATTTCCCATGGTCATAAATGTAAGCATAATGGCTAAAACTGTTCCTAAAAGTCCAATATATGGAGAATTTGAAGCAATAGTTCCTATAATAGTAAGATGTTTAGTCAAAGCAATATCAAGTGTTTTTTTATTTTTAAAACTTGAAACATCTAAATTTTTATAGAAAATTATTCTTTCTATAAAAAACCAAAAAGAGATAAAACTCATAAAAAGTAAAAGTGCAATTACTCCATAATCAATAAGATTTTTTAGAAATTCTATATTCATTTATTTAATCCTTTTTTTAATTGCTAAATTATAAACCATTTTTTCTGCTCTTTGGCATCAAAAAAACTCCAAGCTACAATTCTTGTTATTTTTTGCCCTTGCGACATATCTATAGTTTTTATCTCTTTTGCTTTTATCTCTTCTAATTTTTTGTAAATCAAAGGTAAATTCTCTTTTTTTGAAACCAATGTTGTAAACCAAAGAATATGGTTTTTAAACTCAAAACTCTCTTTTATCATATTTGTTATAAAAGCTATTTCACCACCTTTACACCAAAGTTCGTTGTTTTTTCCACCAAAATTTAGGGCATTTTTTGTAGTTTTTTGTTTTGTTAGATTTTGAATTTTTCTTTTATTTCCATCCATTGCATCTTTTAAAGATTTATGAAAAGGTGGATTACAAAGTGTAAAATCGTAAAAATCATCTGCATTTATGATTCCAGTAAAAATATTTTCAGGATTTGTTTGAAGTTTGCATTCTATTTTTTCTTTTAAAATTTCATTTGAATTTACTATATCTTCAACAGATTTTATAGACTCTATTTCAATATCACTTCCTAGAAAATTCCAATTATAAACACTTGAGCCAATTATAGAATAAATACCATTTGCCCCAATTCCAACATCCAAACCAATTACTGCTTTTCCTTTTGGAATAACACCATTATTACAACTTGCAAGTAAATCAGCGACATGATGAACATAATCAGCACGTCCAGGAATTGGTGGACATAAATATCCATTTGGAATGATGTAATTTTTTATTCCATAAAAGTGAGCTAATAAAGCTTTATTTAGTGAAATCACAGCTTGAGGATTTGCAAAATCAATTGATAAATCTCCATATTTATTTGGTTTTACAAACTCTTGTAAATCAGGATTTGTTTTTATAAGTGCGTTAAAATCATATCTATCGTTATGAAAATTTCGTAGGTGAAGTGTTTTTAACATAATTTTCCTAATTTGATTATATTTTTTAGATTTAAATTAAATCTATTTCCATTTTCTAAAGTATCAATATTTATGGCAATTTTATTTTTATCACAAAACTCTTTTACCATGGCTAACCCCAAACCAAAACCATCTTTTGAAGAGTCTTCTTGAAAATATTTATCAAAAACTATAAAAAGATTTTTTGTATCAATTTGTTCACCAGTATTAAAAATAGATAAAATCGGACTTTTATAACTTATTTCTACTAATGGATTATCTTTTATATTATATTTTATAGCATTTGAAATTAGATTATCCATTGTTTTTTCAAAACCATTTATATCAGTTAATATAAGAATATTGGGAATATTAACTACTATTTTTATATCTTTTTTTATATCATCAAATTTATCACAAGATGTGAAAATTATCTCATCTAAATAAAACTCTTGTTTATCAATTTTATCTATCTCTTTTTTGATATTATATTCCATATTTTCATACAATTTTAAAAGATTATTACTAGCTTGATTGATTCTTTCTAATCGTTTTATACTTTTTTCATCAGTTATTGTTTTTTGTAAAAGTTGAGTATTCATCTTAATAGTTGAAACAGGAATATTTAACTCGTGAATTGTCTCTTTTATGCTTTGTTCTAATTTTTCATCACTTTTAAATAAAGGCTTTAAAACAGACACTGAAAAACTCAAAAAAATCCCTAGTCCAATAATCACTGACGGCATAATAATATATATATAATTTTCTTGATTTAATCCAAATAAAGAGATAAAAAAATAGTTCAAATAAAGAATAATTATCAAAGAAAAAGTAAAAATCATTGAAATTGAGATTAAAAAATCCCTTTTTTTAGAATTCAATTTTATAACCTACACCTTTAATATTTAAAATTGTATCTTTATCAAATAGTTTTTTTAATTGATTAATATAAACCCTAATAGAACCCTCACTATATTCTTGACTTGTTGACCAAAGTTTTGAAATAATCATCTCTTTTGTTACAATTTCACCTTTGTTTTCAACAAAAAGTTCCATAAGCTCTAAAACTTTTACAGGAAGATTTAAATCAATTTTATTTTTATAAACTCTTTTATTTAGTGGATTATATGTAAGTGTATTTGAGAGTTTTATTATGTCAAATTGTTTTTTATTTCTTTTTAATAAAGCTTTTATTCTCAAAAGCAATTCATCCAAATCAGCTGGTTTTTTCAAATAATCATCACAACCATTTAAAAAAGCAGTTTGTAAAGTATCTTTATCTTTGTATGAAGTTAGAAAAATAGATGGAGTATCATCTCCTGAAGTTCGTAAATGTTCTAAAAGTTCTAAACCATTTATTTTAGGTACATTTATATCAAAAATATATAAATCATAGTTCTTTTTAAAATTTAATTCCAAACACTCTTCACCATCAAATGCAATATCAACTTCAAACCCCTCATCACTCAAAAAATCTTCAACTGTTGAAGCAAAAAGTTCATCATCTTCTAAAACTAAAATTTTGTACAAATTTTTCCCTTTTATAACTATTATATTGATTATATTTGTTTTTTGTTAAATAATTGATAATTCCAAATATTTCCAGTGTAATTAATGTTAATTTGATACAATTAAAAAATAAAATAATTTTTAGGATAGTTAATGGCAAAAAATCTGCTTTTGTTCTTTGCATTTTTAGTACTTGCATATATTGTAATTTCTTTTGAAAACTTTACAGTAATTTTAAGTGGAATTGCAATTTTTTTAATTGGTATGTTTTTTATGCAAGATGGATTTAAACTACTATCTGGTGGTGTTTTGGAAAAGTTACTTCAAAAATTTACAAGTAATACATTTTATGCAATCCTTACTGGATTCTTCTCAACTACACTTGTTCAAAGTTCATCAATCGTCTCTTTGGTTGTTATCTCTTTTTTATCTGTTGAATTATTAACTTTAGTTCAAGGTATAGGAATAATTTTTGGCTCAAACCTTGGAAGTACAACAACAGCATGGATAGTTTCAAGTTTGGGAGTGAATGTAAAAATTTCTATTTATGCAATGCCTATGATTTTATTTGGAGTAATACTTAGATTTTCAAAAAATAATACTTATAAAGGAATTGGTTATGTTCTATTAGGATTAGGTTTTATTTTTCTTGGTATTTCTTATATGAAAGATGGCTTTGATATATTAAAAGATTCTTTAGATTTGTCTTCATATTCAATGAAAGGGGCTTTAGGAATTATTATTTATATTCTAATTGGAGCAGTTGCTACAATAATTATGCATTCAAGTGGTGCAACATTAGCTATTATAATTACAGCTTTAAGTGCTGGAAGTATTATTTATATAAATGCCTTAGCTTTGGTAATAGGAGCACATATTGGAACAACTTTTACAGCAATTCTTGCATCGTTAGCTTCAAATGAAAATGGTAAAAGAGTAGCTTTTGCACACTTTACTTTTAATATTATCACAGCAACAACAATAACTTCTTTTATCTACCAATTTCAAAATTTAGTTGATTATTTAGCACCTTATTTAGGAATAAGTGAAAACAACTATACTATGAAACTTGCACTATTTCATACAATATTTAGTTTAGTGGGAATCATTCTTCTTGCACCTTTTATAAATCAAATTGAGAAATTATCAAAAAAATTCATAAAGAAAAAAGTATCATCTCTATCAAAACCAAAATATCTTATGGATTCAAATTTAGCTCTTCCTGATACAGCAATTGTATCTATTAGAAAAGAGACCATAAACCTTTATGAAAGTTGTCAAAAAGCGATACTTCATGCTTTAAACTTTCATACAAGTAATCTAAAAACAAAAGAAGATTTAAAACTACAAATGAACGAAGAAGTTGCAAAAATAGATACAAATATTGATGAAATTTATCACTCAAATTTAAAAATTATTTATAGCGAAATCATAAAATATGCTTCTTTTGCTCAAGAGAATATGACAAGTATCCAACAACAAGAAGTGGCAGACATAAAAAAAAGTGCAAAACTTATTGTTGAAGTATTAAAAGATACAAGAGATATTCAAAAAAATGTTAATTTTTATCTAAAAAGTAAAAATGATTATATAAAACAAGAGTATAATTTACTAAGAAAAGAATTAGCTACCATTTTAATAGATATAAATTTACTTGATAGTAATGAAACACAGTTGGAAAAACTAACTCAATTAGAAGTTATAAAATCAACTCTTATAGCAAATGATTTATCAAATACGGGGAAAATTGATACTTTAATTAGAGAAGATAAAATCAAAGCTACAATGGCTACTTCATTAATAAATGATAGTGCCACTGTTTATTCTATACAGAAAAAATTAGTTGAAATGGCAAGTATGTTATTTTTAAATAACAACCTACTAAAAGAAATAGGAGATACACAAAAATGAATCTAGATAAAATTGTTTCAAAAATTAAAAAATATCTGAAAAAAGAATCATTAAAAGACTCTAAGAAAGAAAAAGTAAAAGAGATAATTGAAATATTATCTCAGAAAAAAATAAAATTAAGAAAAGAATTAAAAGAAACAACCAGTGAATCTGAAAAAGAAAAAATTCAAAAAGAAATTAATGCTGTAGTAAAACTTATTGAAAAAAGTAATACTCTCATTTAAATAGTATAAAAATATCAAGGAAAGCTATTAAGCTTTTCCATCAAAATTGTTTTCTATTTAAAATCTTTAAAGTTTTGTCTTAAAGCTTCGTAAGCTACGATTGAAACAGAGTTTGCAATATTTAAGCTTCTAGCTTCATTTGTCATAGGAATAGTGATACAAGTTTTTTGGCTTTTATCTAAAATACTTTGAGGAAGTCCAGCGTCTTCTCTTCCAAAATAAAAATAATCCCCTACTTCAAAAGAAGCATCAAAATAAACTTGTTTTGTTTTTGTAGTAGCTAAAAAATGTCTATCATTAAATGGATTTTTTGCCCAAAAATCTTCGATATTTTCATACTCTCGCACATCTAAATTAAACCAATAATCAAGCCCTGCTCTTCGCACTTCTTTTTCAGTGATTTCACCAAAACCATAAGGTTTGATTAGATGTAAAGTACAGTTAAGTGCAAAAGCAAGTCTTCCGATAGTTCCCACATTTCCAGGAATTCGTGGTTCTAGTAAAACTATATTAAACATTATAAAATTACCGTTTTATTTCCATGAACAAAAACTCTATCATGTAATAACATTTCAAATGCATTTGAAAGTACGATTTTTTCTACATTTCTTCCTGCATTTCTCATATCTTCCCAAGAATAACTGTGATCAACTCTAACAACATCTTGGAAAATAATTGGACCTTCATCCAAATCACTTGTAACATAATGTGCAGTTGCTCCAATAATCTTTACACCTCTTTCGTGGGCTTGTTTATATGGGTTAGCTCCTATGAATGCTGGTAAAAATGAGTGGTGAATATTTAAAACTTTTTTTGGGAAAGCATCTACAAATTTTGGAGTTAAGATTCTCATATATTTTGCAAGAACAATTAATTCAGGTTCATATTCATTGATTTTAGCAATCATTTTATCTTCATGATCTTCTCTACTCATTCCATCTGCGCTAATACAAGTAAAAGGAATATTGAACTTCTCAACTAAATCTTTTAAGTGGTCATGGTTTGCAATAACTGCTTTGATATTTGCATTTAATTCACCTGCAATATATCTAATTAATAAATCACCTAAAACATGGAACTCTTTAGTTGCTAAAATAACAACATCTTTTTTCTCTTTTTTGTTTAGTTTGATTGAAGCCCTATCAGGTAAAACTTCTGTTAACTCTTTTAGTAACATATTTTTTGAAACTTTTCCAGAAACTATACTTCTCATAAAAAACTTTTTTGTATCTGGATCAACATACTCCGCATTTTGCTCAATGTTTAAGTTATTTGCAAAAAGAACTTTTGAAATGTTATAAACAAGTCCTTTTGAATCTTCTGTGTCAATTAAAAGTATATACTCTTCCATTTTTATCCTATTTATTATTCAAGCTTAAATTTTTTAAAGCCCGAATAATAACATTTTATAGATTAATAGATAATTCGGCTTATATCATAGAAGCTAGTTTTTCTCTATATTTTTCTAAATCAAAATCTTTAATTCTAGCAACTCCTGTTTCAACAGCACCAAGTGCAACAGCTGATGATACTTCAACCATCAATCTTTTATCAAAAGGAATTGGAATAATATACTCTCTTCCATAAGTTAAATTACCAAAAGAAGCTATTAAATCAGGTGTTATAGGCTTTTTTGCAAGATTGGCAATAGCCTTTGCTGCTGCCATTTTCATATGCATATTTATTTTTCTTGCTTGTACATCTAAAGCACCTCTAAAAATAAATGGGAAACCTAATACATTGTTTACTTGATTTGGGAAATCTGATCTTCCAGTTCCTACGATTGCATTTGGTCTTACAGCTTTCACTTCTTCAGGGAAAAGTTCAGGAGTAGGATTTGCAAGTGTAAAGACAATTGGTTCTTCACTCATAAGTTTTATATGTTCAACTGTAAAAGTTCCAGGTTTTGATAATCCTAAAACCATATCAGCATCTCTAAAAGCATCTTCTATACTTACAGCATCACTTGAAGTAATAAACTCTTTTTTATACTTATTTATATCTGTTCTTCCTTTGTGAATTACACCTTTAGAATCACACATAATTAAGTTTTTAACTCCAAGTTCTTTATACATAATAGAACAAGCAATAGCAGCAGCCCCAGCTCCCACAACTACGATTTTCATATCTTCAATTTTTTTATTTAACATTTCAGAGGCATTCATTAAAGCAGCACTTGTAATAATTGCAGTTCCATGTTGGTCATCATGCATAACTGGAATTTCAAGTTCTTCTACTAATCTTCTTTCAATTTCAAAACATTCAGGTGCCTTAATATCTTCAAGATTTATTCCACCAAAAGTAGGAGAAATAGCTTTTACAACAGCACAAAATTTATCAATATTTTTTTCATCAACTTCAATATCAAAAACATCAACAGCTGCAAATTTTTTGAATAGTACAGCTTTACCTTCCATAACTGGTTTTGATGCAAGTGCACCAATATCACCAAGTCCTAAAACAGCCGTTCCATTTGAAATAACAGCAACTAAATTTCTTTTTGCTGTAAATTCATAAGCTAACTCTGGATTTTTTTCAATCTCTTCACAAGGAAATGCAACACCAGGCGAATATGCTAGTGATAAATCTTTTTGTGTTTCCAATCTAGTAGTTGTTGCAATTGCAACTTTTCCTGGAATTGGACCCCTATGATACTCTAATGCTTCTTCTTTTGTAACTTTAGCAGTCATATTTTCCCTTTTAATTATTATTTCATTATAAAATTTACAAGATAGTAACAAAAAGAAACTTAAATAGATAAATTTTATTAATTAATACTTATAATTAAAATATTTAAACAACTTATGTAAAATTTATATAAGTTGTTTATCCACTAAACTTATAACTCCTGCAAACCTACCTGTTTTAGGACTTTTTCTAAAAGAAAAATATGGTTCATTTGAGCATTTTGTACAAATATTTGAAATATTTATATGTCTAATTCCTACTTCTTCTAAAAGCATAATATTAATTCCTTGCAAATCAATATTTCTTCCTATACAAAATTTCTCTCCAAAAGATGTTTTTACAATAGCTAATAATTCATCACTTACCTCATAACAACAAGAGTGAATTGATGGTCCAAAAATTACTTTTATATTATTTACATTACAGCCTAACTCATTTATCATTTTGTTTGCTGTTATTTGTGCAATCTTTAAAAAAGTCGAGTTTCTTCCTGCATGAACAGCTGCAATTACACCTTGTATCTCATCAAAAAATAAAATAGGAATACAATCAGCCACCATAACCATAAGTGGTAATTCTTTCTCTTTTGTGATTATTCCATCACAATTTTCTATAAGTTTTGGTGAATTTTTATCCACTATTTGAACATTGTTTCCATGAACTTGATTCATATAAACTAAATCTTCGTTTTTGTATTCCATTATTGAAGCAACTGCTTGCCTATTTTTATCCACATTTTCTTTTATATCACCTACATGATAAGCTAAATTCCCATCATTTGAAGTTGTAAAATAGTATTTAATTTGATTCATAATTTCTTCTTTTATTTGCTTTTGCTATAATTTATCAAAATATTAATGATTTATTGTTTAAGGATAAAATTTGAATAGATTTGATGAAGCAGCAAAAACTTGGGATACAAAACCTTCAAGCCTAGCTATGGCAAAAGCTTGTGTGGAAAATATAAATAAAATTATTAAACTAAAAGATAATGCAAAAATTCTTGATTATGGTTGTGGAACTGGACTTGTAGCATTTAGTTTGAGTAATGAAACAAATGAAGTTATTGGAATGGACAACTCAAATGGAATGGTTGAACAATTCAACAAAAAAGCAACTGAACTAAACTATTCAAATATCAAAGCTATTAAACATGATATAAATGATGAAAATTTAGAAGAAAATGAGTTTGATTTGATAATAACAAGTATGTCTTTACATCACATAAAAAATGCAAATATTTTTATAGAAAAAGCCTATGAAGCTCTAAAAAAAGATGGTTTTTTATGTATAAATGATTTAGACAAAGAAGATGGAACTTTTCATAAAAAACACAATAATGATGGTGTTTATCACTTTGGTTTTGATAAAAATGAATTAGAAAATAGTTTAAAAAATCTAGGATTTAAAATCATAGATTATAAAATAGTTTATACAGACTTTAGAGAAGATAGAGAGTTCCATATTTTTAATCTAATAGCTCAAAAATAAGGAAAAAAATGTCACAAAAATTTGCAATATTTGGAAATCCAGTTGCCCACTCAAAATCACCACAAATGCAAAATGCAGGATTAAAACATATAAATTTTGATGGAAATTATGAAAAACATCACTTAGAAGATGGAAATGAAATCAAAAAAGCTTTTTTAGAATCAAACTATAAAGGTGCAAACATAACTGTTCCTCACAAAGAGTTTGCCTATGAAAACGCAGATGAAGTAAAAGGTCTAGCAAAAGAGATAAAAGCTGTAAATACTTATATTTTAGAAGATGGAAAAGTAATAGCTTATAATACGGATGCACCAGGATTTTTAAAAGCAATAGAGAGTTTTGGAACTATTAAAAATGTTTTACTTTTAGGAGCTGGAGGAACTGCCAAAGCAATTGCCTTAGCCTTAAAATCAAAAGATATAAATGTAACAGTTTTAAATAGAAGTGAAGGAAAACTTGACTTTTTTAAACAACACCAAATTCCATGTTTTTCATGGGAAAATTTTGAACCACAAGATTATGACTTAGTTGTAAACTCAACAAGTGCTGGACTAAAAGATGAATATTTACCTTGTGATAAAAAAATTTTAGAAATAGTTTTCAAAAATGCCTCTTTTGCCTTTGATTGTGTTTATGGAAAAATCACACCTTTTTTAGCATTAGCGCGTGAAAATGGACTTGAAATAAAAGACGGGGAAGATATGCTTTTGTTTCAAGGCTTACTAGCGTTTGAACTTTTTACTAATACAAAGGCTGATGACTCAGTAGTTGAAGCAATGAGAAAAGGACTAAAAGGAGAATAGAATTTATTTTTTTCTACCTCATTTCTACCCTAATATCTATTTAGGATAGAATTTATTTTACAACTCACTTTTAAATGCTTACTCTAAAATAGAAACTTTTAGACTTTCCATCTTTTTTTGAATTTGTTTTATTTTTTACATTTTTGTAAAATTGATCTGTCAACACTTTGTAGGACACAAAATTTCCAATTTAACTAACCATTTCTAACCGTAACATTTTTTCCTGACTTCCGCGTTATCTTAAAAAATCATATTTTTTAAAAGTAAAATCCCTGTCATATAATGTTTTTGGATTTATATCTAAATCTTTTCTTGCTAACGCTGCGTTCTATGCTGATATATCTTTTGCATTTTTATTATTGTTAATAATCAACTGTACAATTGAATCTTTAAACTCTTGACTATATTTTTTCATGATAACACTTATTCATTTTTTATTTTAACGCAGAATTATTAAAATTCTTTGTCTGAATTTATGTTACCACTCCATTTTTTATTATAGGAAAATAATTACAAAGTTATTTTAATAGATATTCTAATCTAAAATCTTTTTTATCTCATTAAAAATATCATTATCTTAACTACAAATCAATGAAAATTTAATAAAAGCCATAAAAAATAATTAAAGGAAAATAGGAATATTTTCTTTTATTTGTTATAATATATATACTTAAAAATAAATATTATTAAAATGTATTAAAAGAAAGGATTATTTATTTTGAAAAAAAGAAATCATATTAAGAAAATATCAAATTATGCAATAGTTGGTGGATTAGGTTCTCTTCTTATTGTAGGACTTGTTGGATGTGGTGATAGTTCAAATGATAAAAATCAACAACAAAATAAAGCACAAAGTGATGCTTTTACAAATGCAAGTCAAAAAGAAGGCGCTTTTGTAATTGTAGAAGAATCAGCAGATGGTAAATATAAAATTGCAGATGAATTTCCAGCGGCAAAAACAACTATTGTTTTAAGAAAACCTGATGGAAGTGAGAAAATATTAACTCAAGCAGAGATAGATAAATTAGTAAAAGAAGAAGAAGTAAAAATAGATGCAGGAACTTCACCTCTTACAAATCCAAATACTGAAGTAAGTAGCGGTGGAATGGGACTTGGTGGAGTTTTATTATCTTCAATTGCAGGTGGAATGATTGGTTCTTGGCTTGGGAATAAACTATTTAATAATCAAAATTTCCAAAATCAAAGACAAACTCAATATAAATCACCACAAACATATAGCAAATCACAAAGTTCATTTACAAGATCACCTGCATCAACGGGAACTTCAGGTGGAGATAAAAAAAGTGGATTTTTCAGTGGGAATAATAATTCAAATACAAGTTCTTCATCTTCTACTTCAAAATCTTCTTCTTTCTCATCTCCATCAACTACAAGTACAGGAGGTTGATTATGAAATTAGAAAAATTAAAACCATTAAGTGATGAATATTTAGAATCAATAGGTTTTGTATGGCACACAGATAGTGATAATTCATCTTATGTTAGTGATGAAATAGTGGTAATCAATGAAAGTGAAGCAAATGCTTATTATGAAGCAACAAATGAATTATATGATATGTTTGCCCAAGCTGGACAATATGTAATTAATAATGATTTATTCCATGATTTAAATATCCCTTTTAATTTAGTTGAAATGATAAAAGAATCATGGGAAAATGACGTTCACTGGCATTTATATTCAAGATTTGATTTAGCAGGTGGAATAGATGGTAAACCTATTAAATTAATTGAATTTAACGCAGATACACCAACTTCACTTTTTGAAACAGCAATTATTCAATGGGCAATGTTAAAAGCAAATGGTTTAGATGAAGCTAGTCAATTTAATAATCTTTATGAAGCATTAAAAGATAACTTTAAAAGAATTATTACCCTTGATACTGATATTGAAAAGTTTGAAGAGCATTATTCTAATCTTGGTTGGAAAATATTATTCTCTTCAATTTCAACTTCAAGTGAAGATATAAATACTACAAAACTTTTAGAACATATTGCGAGTGAAGCTGGATTTAATACAGATTTTGAATTTATAGAAAATGTTCAATTTAGTGATGATGGAATTTTTAAAGATGATGAACTTTTTGAATTTTGGTTTAAATTAATTCCTTGGGAAAATATTGCCATTGAAGAGAGCGAATTAGCTTTGATTTTAACTGAAATTATAAAAGAGAAAAAAGCAATTATTTTTAATCCTGCCTATACTTTGATATTCCAATCAAAAGGGTTTATGAAGATTTTATGGGATTTATATCCAAATCATCCTCTACTTTTAGAAACTTCTTTTGAACCTTTAATTGGAAAAAAACATGTAGAAAAAAGATGTTTTGGAAGAGAAGGTGCTAATACTAAAATCATAAATGCTGATGGTTCAATTGATGAACAAACTGATGGGGTTTATGAAGGTCATAAAGCAATATATCAAGAATATGTAGAATTTCCCAAAGATTCAAATGGAAACTATTATCAAGCTGGAGTATTCTTCGCCTATGAAGCTTGTGGATTAGGATTTAGACGTGGTGGAAAAATCTTAAATAATATGTCAAAATTCGTAGGTCACATCATAAAATAATAAAAAGGCTTATTGTAATAGCAATAAGCCAACTTACATATAAAAATCATTACACAAAAAACATACAATTTATTGAAATAATGTAAAAAATTAGAATTAAAAGTAGAATAATGAAAATATTAATATTAGTAAGTATCCTTTGTATAAGTTTATTTAGTTGGGATTTTAACTACAATGAACTTACAGAAAACGAAACAAAACTAACAGAAAAACTCATAAAAATTGGTGAACCTCATGGTTTAGGACTAGAACTCGCTGCTATTGGAATAATAGAAACAAGATTAGGAAAATATGAATCAAACAATAACTATATTTGTGGTATACATCAAATTAATACAAAAATAGCTATGAAAAGAATCGGAAGTAATGGAGATAAAAATAAATTTTGTAATGAAATAAATACAAATAAAAATCTTAGCTCAATCCTTGCATTAAATGAATTAATTTATTGGAAAAAATACACAAGAAATAATATTAAAAAAATGATTACAAATTATAACTCTGGATTTGAAAAATCTAGTCATAGTAATGAATATTTAAGAAGATTTATGATTGTTTATAAAGAATTAAAAAAAGAAAAAGTACTACATGGATAATTTAAAAAAGAAATAAATTTTTATTTTATTAGTAACACATGGTGCCCGTGGTCGGACTCGAACCGACAAGCTGTTAAGCGGTTGATTTTGAATCAACTGAGTTTACCAATTTCTCCACACGGGCTTTAAAATTATAAAAGGCTAAAAAGCCTTTTATAAAAAATTATTTACCAGATACTGCTTCTTTTAAAGCTTTACCAACTTTAAATTTAGCAACAGTCGTAGCTGCAACATTAACAGTTTTGTCAGTTCCTGGAACTTTAGCTGTTCTAGCTGCTCTATCAGCAGTTGTAAACGTTCCAAATCCAATAAAGCTTACAGATTCTTTTTTTACTAATGCCTCTGTAATTGTATCTAATACAGCCTCAACTGCACCCTTTGCATCTTTTTTAGATAAACCAGCTTTTGCAGCTACTGCGTCGATAAATTCTGCTTTGTTCATGGATGAACTCCTTTTATAAAATTTAATTGTGAAAACTTTATAGTATTTAAGCTTTGAAATAGCTAAAATCAGGGCATTTCATCGATAAATAAGAATAATTATAAGCAAATATATAAATTTTTTATTCAAAAGAGGTTTTTATGCTCAAAAGTCGACAAGAATTTTCTAAAATAGCAATCTTTTTTACAAGCTCATGAATATCCCTATCATAAACATAAGTACCTATTCCTTTTATCACCATTATATTATTATCTGACTCTTTTAAATACTTTGTAATTTCTAAAGCATTTCTTTTATACCAAGTTGAAAAATCACCTGGATTATAAATTGAAATCTCTCCAAATGTTACCTTTCCAAAGAAATCTTCAAAAACTATTTTATCATGTTCAAAAGTATATGCAGTTGTATAAATAGGCATTCCAAAAGCTATATATTTTGCTTCATGAATATTTGCGTAAATTGTTGCATGAATATGTGATTCCATACTCGCAATATGCCATCTATAATCTTGTTTACTAATATTTAAACTACAAAATGAATTCTCATCCATTTCATCAAAAATTGCATCACTTGTATTAATCATAAAATCATGTTGATCAATCTTTGCAGATATTGAGCCATGATAAATACCAAAGAAATTCTTTCTAAACATTGTTAAAGATAAGTCAGTGAGTAATTTCACAGTAGATTTATCAACCATTTTAAAAGCCTTAAATATATTTTAGCTATTATATACTAATTTAAATAAGGACTGTTTTAATGAATATCCCACACATCCCTGTTTTGTATAAAGAAACATTAGAAACCTTCAAAGATATAAATGATGGATATATAATAGATTGTACAACAGGATTTGCAGGTCATAGTAGTGGATTATTAACTTCTAATGAAAATGTAAAATTAATTTGTAATGATCAAGATGATGAAGCTTTAAAATTTAGTAAAGAAAGATTAGAACCATATACTCAAAGAGTTATTTTCAATAAAGGTAATTTTGAACATGTCATTGATACGTTTAAAAATTATGAAATTAGAGGTATTCTTGCAGATATTGGAGTCTCTTCTTTGCAACTTGATAAATTAGATAGAGGGTTTGGTTTTGATAGTAATACTTTAGATATGAGAATGAATCAAAACCAAAGCTTAGACGCAGCAACTGTTGTAAATACATATTCTTTAGCTGAACTTGAAAGGATTTTCAAAGATTGTGGAGAAGTTAGAGAATATAAAAAAGTTGCATCATTAATCTTAAATAATAGGCCTTTTACAAGTGCAAAAGAGATTTCAGAGCTTTTAGGCAGAAAAATGTCAAAAGGGAAAATTCATCCAGCAACTCTACCTTTTCAAGCAATTAGAATAGAAGTAAATGATGAACTTGGTGTTTTAGAACGACTTTTTAATTCTTTAGAAAATGCAAAATTTAAAAATTGTATAGTTGCAATCATTTCCTTTCATTCATTAGAAGATAGAATTGTAAAGAATTATTTTAAAAAATGGACAAAATCTTGTATTTGTCCTGATGGTGTTTTTAGATGCGAGTGTGGTAATAATCATGCTTTAGGGAAAATTATAACAAAAAAACCTATAATTCCAACTGCACTTGAAATTAAACAAAACCCAAGAAGTAGAAGCTCAAAATTAAGGATTTTTAAATTTGACTAAGTTAAATGCTAGCAACTCATTGTTTATGGTTTTCGTACTATTGTTTATTGCGCTATTTTTATATTTTCCTAAAATATATTTAAGAAGTAATATTTATTATACAAGTAAAGATATAAACAGATTATATGCTCATTATATTTCACTACAAGAGGAAAATATTTTTTTATCACAACAACTTGAAGATATGAAATTCAAAAATCAAATTATTGATTCTTTGTTATTTAATCCTTTGGAACAAAATAAACAAAAATAATGAAAATTTTATTTATAAAATAACTATTCCTTGAATTTTATTTAGTATATTTGTATCTTCATCAAAGTCTTTGATACCTTTTCCTGGTTCTAAAGTCGTAACCGTAGCTTTTCCTATGATATGTCTGTATTTTCTGCCATTACTGTCTTTTAATCTTATGCTCCACATATTATGTAAAACCAAAGGTTCATTTTCTTTGATTCCAATATAAAGCATAATATGACCTTTTAAATATACTAAAGTAGAAAAAGGAACACCATTATTTTTCATAAACTCTTTTTTCTCATTATTTGTTAAGTTTGACATATCAAGATATTTTCCATTTGAAAGTTGTGCTTTTGAGTTTCTATGCAAAAATTTTCCAAAAGTTGCAAAATAATCTTGAGTAAAACTAGAACAATCTCTGTTATTTAACAATCCACCCCAACCATAAGGTTCATCAATTAACTGTTTTACAATTTTAATTCTATTTTCAGAATTAAAAGTAAGTGGCATAGATCCAACTTCATCATTATTTAGGTCAATATACGAAATATAGGCATTTTGATTATCATCTCTTTTTGCAATTATATATTTGTTATTTTTTTTAGGAAATATAGTAGCCACTTTTACATATTCTCTAAATATTGGGTCATAAATTGGAAATTTTTCTTTTACAGAAACAAAATAATTTGAAGTTTTAAACTCTTGGATAAAATCATTATCAACAAAAGCAATAGTTCCTATTTCAACCCAACCACCAACTGTACTTGATTCTATATAAGCCCAAGCTCTATCTTTTGATAAATGAGAAACTATTATAGGAGTATTGATTTTGAGTGAAGAGTTTTGATTGTAATCAAAGGGAAAACCTTCTCCTGGCTGAGTTGGGTCATAAAACATTGGTGAATTTGTAGGAAGGACTCTAATATTTACATTTTTTAAAGTTATTGCTTTTTTTGATAAAATATTATAATCATTAAAATTCGAATTTTCTATTTGTTTATCAAACCAAGAAGCTGTTGCTAATTGATGATTTTCTAAATAAACTTTTTTATTTTTATAAGATTGTCCCCACATAGCTTCTAATTTTGGAAAAGAAACTTTTGTTGAATTCCAAGGTTTGAAATATTTATTAAAAAAATCCTTCGAAACTTCCGTAGAATTAAAAGAGTTATCATTTGCTGTTGTTGCTAAAACTTCTATATCACTATTTTTTACTTGTGATAACACAGGTCCTTTTACAGAACAAGCACTAAATAATAAAGTTATAACTAAAATAAGTAATATTTGTTTGTATGATTTACTCATTTTTATCCTTTGTATAATATTAATTTTTTATTAATTGTACCATTTTATGGTTAAAAATCTTGACTTATAAGTATAAGAAACAAGTTCTTTTCTTTTAGTAATTTATTGTTATAGTAAAGAAAATTTCTTAGGAAAATAATATGTACAAACTCTCAATAAATAAAGATTTATTTGATAATATTTTATTAAAAAAGATTAGAATATTAGAAAAAGAAAATACAAATTATTGGAAGAAAGAATTGCTTGAACCTATAATAATTGATGATAAATTAACATATAAAATTAAACAATTTGAGAAAGTAATTCTAACAAATGGACTAGGTAAAGATAAACCTCAAATAACTATTGAGTGCTTAAGAGTTGATTATTCACTAGAAAGTAACTGTTTTGAATTTCATCTAGGGAAAATACTAGAAAAGAAAAATACAACTATTAATGAAACTCAAAAAGATGTTTTAATTGAACAATTATTAAAAGAAAAAGAAGAGTTGGAAAATATTTTAATAGAGATTAGAAATAGTAAAATCTTCAATAACTAGAAATTATTCTAGTTATTGAAATAATAGATTATTTGATGATTGTATCAGCAATTTCATTCATAGTAGCTTCAGTCATATCTTTTACTTGACCTACCATTAAACCTTTTTGAGCTCCACCATAAGTTCCAGCTTGGTAACCTTTAAGTGCAGAAACTAAATCAGCTTTTGTTAAATCTTTAATGATTTTAGATTTTCCTAAAGCAGCTTTTTCTCCATTTGCACCATGACAAGCAGAACATTTAGCATAAGGGTTAGCAAAAGCAACACATGCAGTTAATAAAGACGCAGCAATAATAATTTTTTTCATAGATAATCCTTTTTTTTATTCGTATGATTATAATAGAATTTAGATTAAACTTTATTGATTTTAGTCAATATATTTCAAAATAAATTCTTTTTTTAGTTCTTCTTTATTTATTCTATTTTTATCAGAAGAAACTAATGGTAAAGATTTTTTATAAATAATTTTTGAAGGGATCATATATGAAGCTAAATGATTTTTTAATTCAAATAAAATTTCGCTTGAATTTAACTCAGCTTTTGCACTATAAACCATTATGATTTCTTCTTCAATTTCTTCATTTTCAATTGAAAAAACAGCACATTTTTCTATTTGTTTAATTTCTCTTTCTACAACAGATTCGATTTCAAATGGATTTACTCTAAACCCTCTTGTTTTTATCATATCATCATGTCTTGAAACAAAGTAAAAATATCCTTCTTCATCTTTATATACATAATCTCCAGTTTTTACAACTATTTCATCGCTTAGTTGTCCTTCAAGATTGATTACATTTTTTAAGATATTTATAGATTTAAATCTTTGTTCAGTTGCTTTTGGAGCATTCCAAAAACCTTTATAAATATATCCACCTCTATGAATTAGCTCTCCCACAACTCTTGGAGCACATTCATTTCCGTCTTCATCAATTACATAAAGTTCCACATCAGGAATTGCTTTTCCAATAGATTCAGGTCTAATTTTTAACTGAGCTGGATCAAGATAAGTTGATCTAAATGCTTCTGTTAATCCGTGCATTGAGAAGAATTTTGCATTTTTAAAATACTTCTCAACATCAGCTATCATTTTAGAAGTTACATTTCCACCTGATGATGTAATTATTCTTACATTTTTTAATAGTTCAGCATTTGGAAGTCTATGTATATCTTCATCAAACATATCAGTGATATTTATTGGCATTACAGGAAGCACTGTTACTTTATCATTTATAATATGATTGAAAAAATCATTTGGTAAAACAAATCTATGTAGTGCTAAAGTTGCTCTTTTATAAAGTGAACAGAAAATTTGATTTAATCCATAATCTAAATTGAAAAGTAAAAGTCCAGAAATAACGTCATCATTTTCTAATTTTAGATATTGAGATACAACACGTGCTGAATCTATTAAATTTCTATGTGAAATTACAATTCCATTTGGTTTTCCAGAAAGTCCAAAAGAGTAAGTTATAACTGCATTATCATGCCCATTTACATCACAAGAATAAGGTTTATTATAATATTTATAAATCTCTTCAAAAGATGGTAATTCCTTATGGCTTGTTTCATAAGAAATTATATGTCCATCAAATTTTATCTCTTCAATTGATTCTAGTTTAGTTTTATCAGTGATAATACATTTTATATCACAATCACTAATAATATATTCAACTTGTTCAGATTTTAGTAGTTTTGTAAGTGGAACCAACACATATTGTGTTGATAAAATTGCCAAAATAGCCACAACTTGGTCTATTCCTTTATTTGAATAAACACCAATTCGGCTACCTTTTGGTAAATCAAGTTCACTTAAATAATAAGCGATTTGATTTACTTTAGTAAAAAGTTGATTGTATGTTAATTTTTCGTTTCCAAAAATTAACGCAACTTTGTCTGGGTTTGAAGTATTTGCATCTTCTATTAATGTTCTAATGCAATTTATTGACATTTTATCCCCTTATTTTTGAGTTATACCAAGTGTCCAAATATCGTAATTTGTATCCATGATGATTGATGGATGAATATCTGAAGTTAAAATCTTTTTATAGAAAAATGAGATAATGTCTTCAGATTCTTCAAAACTAAGTACCTTTGTAATCCCACCTGTTAATACAATTGATTTTAGTAAATTTAACTTTAATTTTATATATAAAGGATGAGCTTCACTAACTTTGTATAAAACTAAGAAAATTGCCAATTGCATTAATATTCTCAAGCTTTTTGGTGAATCTTCATTGAAAATATTTTCAGTAACTTTTAAATGAGCTAATAATTCATAAACAAATTCATTGTTTTTAGCTGCAAATATTAAAGATTCTTTTGATTTATAAACTCCAAGTTTTTTAAATACAAGTCTGTCATATTCATTATCTGTAACCATATTATCACTTGATAAATCTTTTGAGTAGTGAATATCTGTAGTAGCTCCTCCAATATCTATTAAAATAAATGGATTAACAGCTGCAAATTTACTATCTATAAATGGTAAAGTCTTATTTACAATATATGGAGTAGAGTAAATTTGATTTGATGTTAAATCATATAGGTGTTTGATATCTTCTTTTCCTTCAATATCTGCTTGATATAGGTTTGTAAGATATTGTTTTAAAGGCTCTTCAACCACATGAAGTTTATTGTTTATGATGTTTTCAACAACAACTAAATTTTTGATATTTGATTTTAAATAGTCAATATCTTGATTTGTTCCTGCATAAACAATATTTGAATATTTTAGGTTTTCTAAGTATTTAAATAGTTTTTCATCAAAAACATTATTAACACTATCAATTCCACCAACTAAAATAACAACATCAATCAAATCACTTGGAATTGAAGTTGTTTCAATATCTTGAAATAAAACTGTATTAATGATATTAATTCCAGAGTTATAAGCGATATTTGTTGCAAATTTTAGTGAAAAAGAGTTCGTAACACCAATAATTAAAGTTGTTAATCCACCATTTGCAGATGAACAAATAAATACTTCATTTTTTTTAAATTTAGAGATAGTATCAGAGCATTTTGATAATAAATCATCATAAATATCTTTGTTAAAATCTCTAAAATGTTGCTCAACTTGGTTGTTAGCACAAACTTTGAAATATGTACTTCCAACATCTATTAATAATTTATTTTGGCTCATTGCATAATTCCTATATCATGGATAATATCATTTACTATTGATGAAGCATCTTTGTTTAAGTCACATTGAGCTTTTTCATATTCAAAACATCTATCAGAAATTGGAAGATTTCCTCTTTTTATGATTCTAATATTTTTATTTTTATCTCTTACAGTTACAACTTCATTATTGTTTATAATATGTGGAGAGTATGGAACATCAATAATTCCTGATTTTATAGAGTTAAATACTTTTCTCCATAAAGTGTCAGCTTTGTCATTAAATACAGCTTCCATAATTGACATAACTTCACTTGTTACAATCTCTTCTTCTTGCTCATCTGTAATATTTGGAATACCTTGTAACATTTTTAATGTATATTGAGTATTTGCAACAGTTTTTGCATTTGATTCACGTGTAGGAATACCAAAAGCTTCATCTCTTGTTTTTGTGATGATTTTGTCAGCTCTAACCATTGAAGCAATTACAGTTGAAGTATTAATTAATGATTCAGAATAATCTTTATTTGAAGGGAAAGCACCCATCCATTGGTGATATACCAGATTTATCATAGCATCACCACATCCAATTTGTTCAGCATAGTGTTTTGCCATTTTTCTTAAAACATTTGCAGTTACAATATCTTGAATCATAGAACCTGTTTGTGAAAATGAAACAGAGAATGATTTAACTCCCTCTTCAAGAGATAAAAGCATTTCACAAATTTGAATTACAATAGTAATACAAGGAGGAACTAAAGTTGCAGTTAATGGACCAAAAGATTCTCTATTAATTGGTTCATTTAGTTTTGAGTAGTTTGCACAAATTCTTTCAACATATTTCCAATACATAAATGCTTTATCTAATGGGAAATTTTTTGAGTATGGTAAAAGGTAAGTAATTGGACCACCTTCAATTTCAAAAATACCAGAAGCTAATGCTGTTTCAATTAGAAGTCTAGCATCAGGAGTTCCGTGTCTTAATGAAATAGGTTTATCAAAATGAGTCATCATTTTTCTACTTGTTCTATAACCATGATTTACAAGTGGATAACCATTTAACATATCAACTTCATTTTCTTCTGAAAGTTTTAACATTTTTGCACTTGTTGCGTAGTCATTTAATCTTGTATTTGAATCAATAGTACAAGGTAATACATCTACATTTGCTTCAACGAAAAATTCATAAAGTGAAAACATTTTTTTATAAGTAGGAAATCCACCTCTTGGCTGAACTAACATCTTTTTTTTATTTTTAAAATGATGTGAGATAAAAAGATTTTTTGAAGCGCCTTTTATAAACTCTTCAATCTCTGCAAAATCAAAATTATCTGCGTATTTATTTTGAACAATTATGTTTCTTTCTTCTTGCAGTAAACTCAATTTCTCTCCTTTAGATATTTTTCTAATTCGTCAAGTCCAGTATTTAAATCAACTTGGTGGAACACTAAATCAAAACCGTAGCCTTTAAATTTAGGAACAATAACACTTGCATCTCCCTCACCAACAGCTAAGTTTCCACCTAACATAAAGACAACATCTTTTAAATTCTTGTATTTTGATTTTAATATTGGTAAATCTCTACACCAACCCTCAGCTTCACCATTTAGTGAAGAGATAAGTAAAACATCAGCATTTGTTTCAATAACTGCATCAATAAACTCTTCAAGGTATGTGTTAACACCTAGATTAAATACCTCAAATCCTCTTGCTTGTAATGATATATCAATGAGTCGATTAGCAACCACATGTATATCATTACCAACTACGCCTATAACTACTTTCATATTTTCTACCTAATATTTTAATGTTTTTGCACATAAAGGCTGTAATAATCTTATCTAAATTTTAGTAAAACTAATTCTATTATGTTCTTATTTTTATAGAAAAACCATATCTTTATAAGTAAGCAGATTTACTATTTAATAACTTAAATTTGTTTATAGTAAAAATTCGTTAAAATGATACCCTTAAAAATAATGTAACCATAGGATAAATTTATGAGTAAAAAAGATATTAAAAAAGTTGTGCTAGCTTACAGTGGTGGGCTTGATACTTCTATTATTTTAAAATGGCTTCAAGATGAATATAATGCAGAAGTTATCACTTTCACAGCTGATTTAGGTCAAGGTGAAGAAGTTGAACCTGCTCGAACTAAAGCAATAGCTTGTGGTATTAAACCTGAAAATGTATTTATATTAGATATTAAAGAAGAGTTCGTAAAAGATTATGTTTTCCCTATGTTTAGAGCAAATGCTATTTATGAGGGTGAATATTTACTTGGAACTTCAATTGCAAGACCTTTAATTGCAAAAAAATTAATTGATATTGCAAACCAAACTGGAGCAGATGCTGTTTCACATGGTGCAACTGGAAAAGGAAATGACCAAGTTAGATTTGAACTTGGAGCGTTAGCTTTAAGACCAGATATTAAAGTTATTGCACCTTGGAGAGAATGGGATTTAAATTCAAGAGAAAGTTTACTTGAATATGCTAGAAAAAATGGAATTGAAATTGCTCAAAAACATGTTGATGAAAATGGAAATCCAAAAGCAAGTCCTTATTCTATGGATGCAAATCTTTTACATATTTCATATGAGGGATTACACTTAGAAAATCCAGCAAATGAGCCAGAAGAATCTATGTGGTTATGGACAACAGCCCCTGAAAAAGCTCCAGATGTTGAAGAATATTTAACTTTAACATACAAAAATGGAGATCCAATTGCATTAAATGGTGTTGAAATGTCACCAGCAACTTTACTTGCTAAATTAAATGAATATGGAAATAGAAATGGTATCGGAAGAGTTGATATTGTTGAAAATAGATATGTTGGAATGAAAGCAAGAGGTTGTTATGAAACTCCAGGTGGAACTATTTTATTAAAAGCTCACAGAGCAATTGAATCAATCACACTTGACAGAGAAGCTGCTCACTTAAAAGATGAGTTAATGCCAAGATATGCTAAGTTAATTTACCAAGGATATTGGTTCTCACCTGAGCGAGAAATGTTACAAGCTGCTATTGATGCAAGCCAAAAACATGTTGAAGGTAATGTAAAAATCAAACTTTACAAAGGAAATGTAACTGTTGTTGGAAGAGAATCTAAAAAATCTCTATACAACGATGCTTATTCAACTTTTGAAAAAGATGAAGTTTATAACCAAAAAGATGCAGAAGGATTTATTAGATTAAATGCTTTAAGATTTATCATTGCTGGTAAAAATCAAAATAGATAATAAATTTTATTAAATTATTGTAAAAAAGGTGGCTCTTTTGGGTCACCTTTTTTTATTGCTACTTTTTATTGATATAATATTTTAAAGAAATAAAGCTAAGGAGAAAAGCTGTGATTTTAAAATTTAAAGAGTTTTACCCAAATATTCACCCAAGTGCTTGGATTGCACCAAGTGCCGATTTAATAGGAAATATTGAGATAGGCGAAGATTCATCTGTTTGGTTTGGTTGTGTAATTAGATCTGATATAAATGAAGTTAGAATTGGTAAAAATACAAATATTCAAGACTTATCTTGTATTCATACAGATACAAACTCAAAAACAATTATTGGTGATAATGTAACAATCGGACATAAAGTTATGCTTCATGGCTGTAAAATTGAAGATAATTGTTTAATAGGAATGAGTGCAACTATTCTTGATGGTGCTGTTATTGGTGAAGGAAGTATCGTTGGGGCAAATTCACTTGTAACTGCTGGAAAAGTATTTCCTCCAAGAAGTATGATTATGGGAAGCCCTGCTAAAGTTGTAAAAGAATTAACCCAAGAAGATGTAGATAAATTAATAGCTCACGCAGCTCATTATGTAGAGTATAAAAATGATTATAGATAAATAATAGGTTTTTAAACCTATTATTTTATATTTGTTTATAGAACTCTTTAATATATTTTGATTCACCTAAAAAAACCAATAAATCATCTTTTTTTACTTGATAAAATGGATCAATTTGCATACTCCAAATACCTCCTATTTTATATGAAATAATTTTTAGATTTTTAAATTCTGATTCAATTTCAGAGATTTTTTTATATATGAAATTATCAGTAGCTACAAATTTTACCATTTTTATAGTATTACTAACATCTATTTCTTCAACTGTCATATTATCAATAAGTTTTTTCACAAGCATTCTTCCTGCGATTTTTTCAGGGTAAATAACTTTAAAAGCCCCTATTTTCGTCAAAATTTCACCATGTGTTGAATTTATAGCTTTTGCAATAATTGTTTTATTATTTAAATCTTTTAAAGCCATTACAGTTAAAATACTAGCTTCTATATTTTCACCAATACTTACAATTACTGTATTTAAATTATAAATTCCAATTTCTTCTAAAGCTGCTTTACTTGTACTATCAATTATATAAGCATTATCTACATACTCACTTATTTCTTGTACTTTTTTTTCATCATTATCAGCTGCAATTACTTTTACATCTAATCTTGATAAACTTTTTGCAATATAAAATCCAAATTTTCCTAAACCAATAACAGCTACTGTTTTCATATTATAATCTTTCCTACTGGGTATTTAAAATGTTTTGTTTTTGCTTTTCCAACTAAAATTAATCCAAAAGCAAATACACCTAATCTTCCTGCTATCATTAAAATAATTATGATACTTTTTCCAAATGTATCAAATTGTTGTGATAAACTCAAAATATCTCCATTTCCAGTTGATACTCCAACTGTTCCAAAAGCTGAAACTACTTCAAATAAAATCTTTATAAATGGGAAGTTTTGTGTTTCAACCAAAATCAAAACAGCAAAAAGTACAAAAAATGAAGAAGAAATAATAATTGCTAAAGCCTTATTTATCACTTTTTGTTCTATTCTTCTTTTAAAAATACTTGGTTCTTGATTACTTTGTTTTAAAATATAAACTACAGTAATCATTAAAATAGCTACAGTAGTAATTTTCATACCACCTGCAGTACTTCCTTGCCCTGCTCCTATCATCATAAATAAAGTTGAGAAAAATAATGATGAATCTTTTAATGAAGCTAAATCAATACTATTAAATCCTGCTGTTCTAAAATTTACTGATAGAAAGAAAGCATTTAATATTTTGTCATAAAAACTCAATTCTCCAAAGGTTTTTGGATTATCCCACTCTATTGATAAAAATAAAACCATACCAGCTAATATTAAAACAATTGTTCCATAAATCATAATTCTAGTGTGAATAGTAAATCTTTTTGAGAATTTTCTATTTTCATAAATTTCAATTAAAACAAAATATCCCAAACCACCTAAAATTATTAAAAAACAAATAGTAACTAAAGAAATCGTATCACTTTTATATCCTATTAAACCATCAGTAAAAAGTGAAAATCCTGCATTATTAAAAGCACTTATACTATGAAATATTCCAAACCAAAGAGCATCAACAAATTCATATTTTTCTAAAAACTGAATTGTTAAAATAATTGCTCCAACAAATTCTATAAAGAATACAAAGGATAAAATCCTTTTCGCAAGTCCTCCAACATGAAGGCTTGGTAAATCTAAAGATTGTTTCATTGCTATTTTTTCATCAATATTTAATTTTTGTTTAATAAATACAAAAAAAATTATTACCAAAGACATATACCCAATTCCACCAATTTGAATAAGAGCCAAAATAATAAATTCTCCTAAAAAAGTAAAGTTTTCAGAAGTACTTGTGACAATTAATCCAGTAACACTCGTGGCACTTGCCGCTGTAAAAAGAGCATCTATGAATTTAAGTTCACCTATATGACAAATAGGTAAACTTAAAAATATAGCTCCAAAAAAGATTATTACTACATAACCTAAAAATATTGATCTTACATATTTATGTTCCATGCTTTTCCTATAATTCTTGATTACAAGAAAATCTATAACCAATACCTGATTCTGTTTTTATATATTTTGGTCTTGTAGAATTTTCTTCAATCTTTTTTCTAAGTGTATTTACATAAGTTCGCAAATATTGCATCTCATTTTGATAACCTGTCCCCCAAACTTCTTGAAGTATTTGTTTATGAGTTAAAGTTTTATTTGTATGCAACATAAAATATTTCAGTAATTCATACTCTATTGGAGTTAGTTTTAGTTTTTCAGACTTTAAAAATATATCTCTTGAAGTAATATCAAGTTCTAATTCATTACAAACAAATTTACTAGTCATATCATCATTAATATTATTAATTTTTCTTCTTAGATTTGCTCTAATTCTTGCAAGTAATTCATTCACAGAAAAAGGTTTTGTAATATAATCATCAGCTCCTGCATCTAAAGCTGCAACTATTTCTTTTTCATCATGTCTTGCTGTTAAAACAATAATTGGAAGTTTAGAAATCTCTCTTATTTGTTTTATCAAATCCTTTCCATCTCCATCACTTAAACCTAAATCCACTATTAATAAATCAGGATTATGGCTCAAAAACATCATTAAAGCATTTTTTTTACTTTCACTTGAAATATAATTAAATTCATACTCTTTAAAAGTAATTTCTAATAATTTTTTAACAGATAAATCATCTTCTATTATATGTATTAAATATTGTTTCATAATAATTTTGCTCTCTTTACAATTGGTAACTCTACTTCTATCAAAATACCATTATGTTCAGGAATTGCTTTAATATCACCACTGTGAAGTTTAACAATACTTTTACAAATAGCTAAACCTATTCCACTTCCTGAAATGTCATTTGTATCTTCAAATCTATAAAACTTATCAAAAATATTTTTTATTTTCTTTTTATCGATATATTCTGTTTCATTAAAAATTTTGATTCTTATGAAATTGTTTAGATTTAATATTTCAAAATAGATTTTTGTATCAGCTTTTGAGTACTTAAAAGCATTATCAAATAAATTAACAATTAGTTGAGTCAAAAGAGTATTATCACCCCAAAATAGGCTAAGTTCATCAATTTTTAAATCAAGCTTTTCTTCACTTTGTATTTGCGAAAATTCATTTAAAGCAACGCCTACAATATCTTCAAAATCACACCACTCAAGTTTTAAATCAATTTTTCCATTTGATAATCTTGTGCTATCTAAAATATTTGTTATTAGCCTTTTCATTCTATGTGAAGCATAATTTATATCTTCATAAAGATTATATTTGCTTTTTTCATCAAGATTATCATTTGACAATATTAAATTTATACTTCCATGAATTGTAGAAAGTGGAGTTCTTAAATCATGGGAAATAATATGTAATAAACTTTCTCTTATTTCATTTTGTTTTGTTTGAGTATTTAAATTTTTTGCTTGAATTGTTATAATCCAACCAACAATTCCAAATATAAAAAAACTCCAAACATAAAGCTCATTATGAACAGAAAAACTATAAAGTGGTGGAATATATAAAAAACTTAAGAGAATAACACTTAATAAGGTCATAAATAAAGTTGCTTTAATATTTCCATGAATTGCCACAACAATTACAGGAATAATATGGATTAGTGTAATATTTATAATGGCTAAAGAACTTCTAAAAATATAACTAATCAATGTAATTATTAATAATATTCCCAAAGCTTTTAATATGTAGTTATACTGTTTATATTTAATTAAAAGATTTTGCATATCAGGCTTTTATTATCAAAATCAAAGTCAATATACATAAAATATATTAGAAGTGGACATCATACTCTCCTATGAGATATTATGTCCATTATATTAGAAGTTTTGTAAAAACAGTATCAAAATTTTAAAAATAGTATCAAAATTTTATAAAGATAGTTATTTATTTTTATTATATTCTTCTTTTAGTTTAGAATATAAATCATCAAAACCTACATCATCCATTTTTTCTAATAAATCAACCATTACAACATTATCTTCATTTCCATTCCAAACTTTGATGTAATGTCCTTCTTTATATCCATTATCTTGTCTAAATTGATTTAAACAATTTTTACCAATATAAAGTTTTTGTAACCACATAAAAGATAATCCAGAAATTTTACAACATCTAAAGAATTGGTCAATAAATCTTTCAATTCCACTAAATGAAGGCATATTTCCCGTATCAATTGCAAGTGAAATATAAGATAATTTTTCAGCTTCATTTACCATAAGTTTTACATCAATATCTGTTGATACTTCATAAATACAATGTGTATTTACTAAAGAAACGGCCTTTGGAACATTCGTTTCTTGTAAAATATAAGACATTAAAAAATGCCAAATATCAACAAGTTCAACATTAATATTATTCATATCAGGTTCAGAGTTAATATTTTTCCAATGTTTCCAAGGAGTTGATTCAATAAGTTCTGCAACTTCCATATGAATACACCTAAGCCAATTTATCTCTTTTCCAAACTTAGTTACACCTAATTCCCAATTATTACCATTTGTAGAATCATTTAGCTTTTTTTGTAATAAAAACATTTCTTCAAGTTTGTAGGGAAATGAAGAAACTTCTTCAAGAAGTGAAGCTAAAGGTAAACATTCTTCTATTACATTATCTAAAGCAGAATTTGTTACTAATAACTCTTTTTCACCTTTTAATATATGTAAAATCAATGAAACTAAATAAGGAATTTCATTTTTTTCTTCCCAACTTAAAACATCATCTGATGTAACACCCGCATATTGCATAAAATCTTCAATACTTCTAAAACCCAATGACCTAATATTTTCTTTAAAATCTTTATATAACAAACTAACTCCTATTTTAATGGTAATTTTATTATGAATTTTGTTCCAAAATCTGTATTATATACATTTATTTTCCCACCACTATGTTCTTCTATAATAGTTTTACTCATATATAATCCTAATCCTGTTCCGTTTTTATTACTTTTTGTTGAAAAATATGGGTCAAATATTTTACTAATAACTAAATCTTTTATTCCACCTGCATTATCTTCAAACTCAATAAACAAACTATCATTTTTTTCATAAGTATTAATAGTTATAACTCTATTTTCAATATTTTTTTCAATCATTGCATCTGAAGAATTTTTTGCCAAATTTATAAAAACTTGAACTATTTCATTTAAATATATTTCTAAACTTGAAGTTGAACTATTTTGATAGTTTATTTTAATAGAATTTAGTTTAAATGAATATGCTAAAAAATCCATAGATTTTTCAATAACATCTTTTATATAAACTCTCTCTTTTTTCTTATTTGGTTTAAAATAATCTCTAAAATCATCTATTGTTTTTGACATATAATCAAGCTGAGAACCAACTTGTGAAACTACATCTTCAAGTAATTCATCTGAAATCTGCCCATCAACCATTTTTATCAAAGGTAATTTTTGAATCAAAATAGAAACAGCTTGTAAAGGTTGTCTCCATTGATGGGCAATCATACTTATCATTTCACCCATTGCTGCCGATTTTGATTGTTCTACCAATAAATTTTGTTGATTTTTTAGTTCAATTTGAGAAGTAATATCTTCTCCTATTGCATCATAACTTATAATATTCCCAATATTGTCGAAATTCGGATGAATTGTAGTTTTCACCCAATAAACATCCCCATTTCTTTTACTATTTTGAATTTCACCTTGCCACATATTACCTGTTTTTATAGTTTTCCATAAATCTTCAAAAACCTTTTTTGACATATCAGGATGTCTTAAAACATTATGTGTTTTTCCAATTAATTCAAAAGCTTCATAACCTGAAACTTTACAAAATGCACTTGAAACGCTTATTATTATGCCATTTATATCAGTTCTTGACATAATTACATATTTATCAACTATATCAATAGATTTATTTAAAGCACTTTCTATTTGAGCTATTGATTTCGAATAAATATCTAAAATACCAGAAAAAATTCCTTCAAAATAAAAAACTATTTTTTCTATTAATTCTTTTGATTGAATATTCGATTCAAAAGCAAAATCAATTAATGCACTTTTAAAACAAGAACATAACAAAAAAAGCTCACTTGATTTCATATTTTGTTTTTTCAAATATTTTATAAAGTCCATAATAACAACAGAATTTTCAACTTTTTCTTGATTTCTTACAACTTGAATATAGTGTTCAATAACGCCAAAAGCATATCTTTTAATAAATAAATCTTTATCAATAGAATAATCATTTATTATTTTCATAACAGTAGGTGAACTTATCCAAGTTCGAATAATTGATATTTTATCTTTTTCTATTCTTTCTATAAAATTATCTATTTGCATAATTCCTACTGTTTTTTGTTTTTTTCTACAAAAAAATTACAAGCTTGACCACTTGAATTTTTTACTACAATTGAAGGAAGATATTTTGATTTAAATCCATAAGATTTACAACCATGAGGTTGTCCAACTTCCCAAGTTACAAAATAATAAATACATTTTTGACAAGCTATTCTTTTTTCCATATTCTTATTCTAATTTTAAATTTCAACTTTACTTTGTATAGCTTTTGAAAGAGATAAAATATCTACATTTTCTAAACTAACTCCCGTTGGTACACCCTGAGCAATTTTTGTAAACTTTATATTATGATTTTTTAATTTATCTTCAATAAATAAAATAAATGCATCATTTGCAATAGATGGAGTTATTGCAAATAATATATTTTCAACTTCATTATCATCTATAAATTTATGCAAAGAATCCAACACCTCTTGATCCAACTCATCAATAACAAAATATTTTCCATCAAATTGTCTTGAATCTTCAATTACAAAAATATCTTTAGCACTTTGAACAATACAAAGTTTTGTATTATCCCTTGATTCATCTAAACAAAATTCACAAATCTCATGTTCACTCATAGAACCACAACGAACACACTTAGTAATATTTTTAAGTGCACTCTCAATACTATGGGCAATTTTAATCCCACAATAATTATCATTCATAACAATGTGATATGCAAGTCTAAGAGCTGATTTTTTGCCAATAGTAGGTAAAGATTCAAATGCTTCAACAAGTTCGTAAAATTTTTCTAATCCTTTATTCATAATTAAATTATATCTAAGATTTATCAATTTTTAGATAAAATCGCGTCTTACATAAATTCAAATATTTTTTAAGGAGATAAAACTTGACTGAAATAGATTATTATGAACTGTTAGAAGTTACAAGAGGTTCAGATAAAAGTACAATCAAAAAAGCTTATAGACAAATGGCTATGAAGTATCATCCTGATAAAAATCCAGGTGATAACGAGGCTGAAGAGAAATTCAAAGCTATAAATGAAGCTTATCAAGTATTAAGTGATGAAGAAAAAAGAGCCATTTATGATAGACATGGAAAAGCTGGACTTGAAGGTCATGGACAAAGAGGTGGTGGATTCTCGGGTGGATTTGATGATTTAGGTTCTGTTTTTGAAGAGATGTTTGGAAGTGCTTTTGGTGGTGGTTCAAGGGGAAGAAAACAAAGAAAAACGTATAACTACAATCTTGATGTAACTGTTGAAGTAAAACTTGAATTTAATGAAGCAGTTTTTGGATGTAAAAAAGAAATAAATTATAAATACAAAACAGCTTGTAAATCTTGTAGTGGAACAGGTGCAAAAGACGGAAAATTAGCAACTTGTACAACTTGTAATGGACATGGTCAAGTTCATGCAAGACAAGGATTTATGACATTTGCCCAAACTTGTCCAAAATGTGGTGGTTCAGGACAAGCAGCAGCAACATCTTGTAAATCATGTGGTGGAAGTGGTTATGACGAAGTTAAAGAATCATTCAAAGTCGATATTCCAGAGGGTGTAAATGATGGAATGAGAATTAGAGTTTCACACAAAGGAAATATTGCACCTGATGGTTCGCGTGGTGATTTATATTTACAAGTAAAAGTAAAAGAAGATTCTCATTTTGTAAGACATGATGATGATATTTATTTTGAAGCTCCAATATTCTTCACAAAAATTGCACTTGGTGGAAAAATCACAGTTCCAACTTTAAGAGGTGAAATTGAACTTGAGATACCAAAAGGTGCAAAAGACCAACAACAATTCACTTTTAAAGGTGAAGGTGTTAAATCTGTTCAAGGTTATGGAAAAGGTAATTTAGTTGTACAAATTAAAATCGAATATCCAAAATCTATAAATGATGAACAAAAAGAGCTGTTAGAAAAACTTCAAGAGAGTTTTGGAGTTGAAAGTAAACCTCACGAGTCAAGTTTTGAATCAATGTTTGACAAAGTTAAAAAATGGTTCTCATAAAAAATAAAATAATCTAAAACAAGGAAGATAAATGAACAAATTATATTTAGAAACAATGCCTGATAATAACGGTTTCTTTGGAAAATTTGGAGGTTCATTTATTCCTCCTATTTTAGAAAAACCTTTTGCAGAAATTACAAAAGCTTATACTGAACTAAAAAATTCTCCTACTTTTATTGAAGAGTTAAAATATGTTAGAAAACATTATCAAGGAAGACCTACTCCTATTTCATTTGCGAAAAACCTTACAGAGTTTTGTGGTGGAGCTAAAATTTATCTAAAAAGAGAAGATTTAAATCATACAGGTGCTCATAAATTAAATCACTGTATGGCAGAAGTAATCCTAGCAAAACATCTTGGAAAGAAAAAAGTAATCGCTGAAACAGGAGCTGGTCAACACGGTGTTGCTTTGGCAACAGCGGCTGCATATTTTGGTTTAGAATGTGAAATTCACATGGGTGAAGTTGATATTGCTAAAGAACACCCAAATGTAGCAAGAATGAAGATTTTGGGAGCAAAAATAGTTCCAGTAACCCATGGACTTAAAACTTTAAAAGAAGCAGTTGATTCTGCTTTTGAAGCATATTTAAAAGATACAGAAAACGCTATTTATTGTATTGGTTCTGTTGTTGGTCCACATCCTTTTCCTATGATGGTAAGAGATTTTCAAAGTGTAATTGGTTTTGAATCACGTGAGCAATTTTTAGAGCATGAGCCTAAACTTCCTGATAATGTAGTTGCTTGTATTGGTGGTGGAAGTAATGCTATGGGGATTTTTGCTGGTTTTATTGATGAAAAGCAAGTAAATCTTTATGGTATTGAACCAATGGGAAAAGGTGAAAAAATCGGTGAACATAGTGCTACTTTAACTTATGGTCAGGAAGGAATCATGCATGGTTTTAACTCAATAATGTTAAAAGATGAAAATGGAAATCCAGCACCTGTTTATTCTATTGGAAGTGGGATTGATTATCCATCAGTTGGACCAGAACATGCTTATTTAAAAGAATCTGGAAGAAGTAAAGTTGGACTTTGCGATGATAATGAAGCCGTTGATGCTTTTTATAAATTATCTCAACTTGAGGGAATTATTCCAGCACTTGAATCAGCTCATGCAGTCGGTTTTGCTATGAAATTAGCAAAAACTTTAAGTAAAGATAAAACTATATTAGTAAGTTTAAGTGGTCGTGGTGATAAAGATATTGATTTTGTAATAGAAAACTACCCTATTCCAAATGCTAAATTTTAAATAAAAAAGGATTTAAGATGAAACTAGAATATGCAGGGTTAAAACCAGTTATTAATGAACATGGTGTTTCATTTAAAGATGGAAAAGAAGACAAATTTATTTATTTATCTTTTGCTATTGATATTTTAAATGCAATTGACCACACTTATGAACAAAAGAAAAAATATTCTCATCAGTTAAATACCAATACTTTATCTCCAAATGAAATTTTAGATGTTCTTTTAAACTTTCATCCTGATTTAGAAGAAGTTATGAATAAAGAAATAGATTCATATACAAAACATTTAGATAGTGAAGAAAAAGAGGTTAATAATAGAACTATTCTATCAAAAATAGAAAAAGATACTTTTATTGCTAATTTGAAATTAATGAGAAAATACAAAACTCAAAGAGCAAAAAATAAAATATTTTATTTTCACTGTATTGAAACTATTGTTGAAGTGATACTAAAATACAAAATAAAAGAGCTAGATACTCCTTTTAATGAAAGATTTTGGCACATACTTCAAACAATTGAAGGGAATTTATCAACACATAAAATATCTTCAAATTTAAAAATGATAGAAGAAAATGGCGTTTTAAAAGCTATGCTTTTAATCAATATTTATTAAAACTGTTTAATTAGAGTTTTATTTATATTTTCAAGTTCTTTGTATTTATAAACTAACTCTTGATATTTTAAATTATAGTCATTATATAAAAATGAATAATCATCTTTTTTATCTTTATATTTATCATAACCTTTTTTTGAGGTATTTGATAAAGCACTTATAAAATCAAAAGAGTTAACTTTTGTTAAAATTTCATCTAATTTATCTTGAGATATTACGTCTGTTGAATTGCTATTTGGATTATTTACTCTTTGAGTTATAGATTCATGGAGTAAATCAGCTAAACTATTTGTATTTGAAGACAAAAACATATTTTTATCTTCATAAGAACTACTTAAATATGAAAAGCCAATATTAAATGGTTGTCCTAAAACTGTATTAAATAAAGCTTTTGATAGATAATTATCACTTGAAAAAAGCGTTGCAAGTCTAAGATTTTTTGCCATATTTTTATCATCTTCATTTACAAATAAAGTATCAATCTCTTCTAATGTTATACCTTTTATATTTTCATAACTTAAAGTATTTGTTTTTGTTGTTGATTGAGTGGTAGTTGCATTATTAAACAAAGTAGTTAAAAATGAATTTGAGTTTGTTGTAATATTTGAATTATTAGAAGCCGAAATTTGTGCTTTTATTAAATCAATATTTGAAGTTATCATTAGTTACAATCCTCTTTCTTTGATAGAAACTTTAGTTCATTACAAGAAAAACCAGCCTGTTTTCGTGCTGTAAAATTTAAATCCATTTTTCTTCTCGTACTTCCAGGAAATACTTCTTCAATTATTTGTAAATATGTAGATTCTGGCTCTAAATTTAACCTTTCACATTCATACTTAAACCAAAAATCACCTTTTTTTACATGATCAACTTCTTCATCTAAAATAATTTTTAAAGCTTTTAAAAATTTATTATTAAATTCATCTCTATTTGAATTTAATTTTTCCATAATTTTTGGATTTTGGTCAAGCCCATTTGCTTCAAGATATCGTGGAACAGCTGCCATTCTTCGTAAAAAATCTGGTGTTTGCTCCATTGCTTCAAAAAGGTTTTTATGAACAGGGAAATCTCCATAAATTCCCCCAAGTTCACTTAATAATTCTTCAAGCATTAAAAAATGTCTTATTTCATCATTTGCAACTTCTAACCAATCTTTATAATATTTTTTTGGCATTTCTTTAAATCTAAGAGCTGCATCTAAAGCCAAATCAATAGCTGAATACTCTATATGTAAAATAGTATGAACTAAATATTTTTTTCCATCAATAGATTTAAAATTTTTTATGGGAGGTAACTGGGTAGGTTTGACTATTTCTAAAAAAGTATAGTATGAAGGTTTATCAAAAGTATAAGGGACATAAGATTCTTTCATGATATATTTATCATTTAAAAAATTATTATAAAAGATTTCGAACTTTTTAATTTTATCTTTTGGAACACTTGTGTGTAAAATATTCTCTAATACTAAAAAATAATCCATAAATAACCTCTTTTTTGATATAATTTAATGAATTTTAGCAAAGTAAGGTTAAAAATGGATATAAAAGTTCAACCAATGGGTGATTATCAAACAAATTGTTATATTGTTACAATAAATGATAAAGATTTAATTATAGACCCGGGTGTAAATGCATTTTCATGGATAAAAAGAAATGTAAAGAATCCTATTGCTATTTTAAATACCCATGGACATTTTGATCATGTTTGGTCAAATCAAGAAATAAAAGATAACTATAAAATTAAATTATATATTCCTAAAGATGATGAATTTATGTTAACCTTAGATCCTTATAATCTTGGAATGCCACCATCTTATGCAGATATTTTAGTAAATTCTGATGAAGAAATTGAAATTGAAGGAATAAAAATAAAATTCCATCATTTTCCAGGTCATACACCAGGATGCAGTGCTATTCAAATTGATAAATGTCTTTTCTCTGGTGATTTTATTTTTAAAGGTACTATTGGAAGATTTGACTTTCCCAATTCAAATGCTAAACTAATGAAACAAAGTTTAAATAAAATATTAAAATGGAATGAAGATTTTCATATTTATCCTGGACATGGCGATAAAACAACTTTAAAAAGTGAAATACAAACACTAAAACAATGGGAAAAATATATTTAAACAAAGGCTTAGTTCATGAATTTTTCGTGTGAGACAATTATAAATGAGAATGAAAAATTAAAATTAACAGATTTAGATAAGAGTTGTTTAAATATATTTGATTATTTGAAATTACACCATCATATCAATTTTTTACAAATTGATATAAAAAAGAATAATTATACTCAAAATCTTTTTTTATACTCAATTAAAAATGAAGAATATTTAATTAATACATTAGAATTCCAACAAAATTGTGATACTACAATTATTTTTCATTTTCTTTCAATAGATTTGGAAGATTTTGAATCAGTAAAAAGCCATTTAAGTGCAATCCAAATGTCATTATTAATATTTTCTCAATCTTTATTTAATAAATATATGGAAAAAACCTTAAATGAAATGTCTTTAGTCGATCATCTAACTGGTTCTTATAACAGATGTTATTTAGATAATTATGCAACTAATTTACTAAGCCTTTCAAATAGAGAACAAAAGAAAATTGCTTTTGTTAAAGTAGGAATTGACCAATTTAAAGCAGTAATTGATGAATTTGATTATGAAGTGGGAGATAAAGTTTTAAAAGCATTAGCAAAGACTTTAAAAGAAACTGTAAGAGAATCTGATTTAGTTATCAAAATATCTAATGATGAATTTTTAGTTATTTTACTAAACATAATTAATGAAAACAATGCTATAATCATATCTCAAAAACTCATTAATAACTTTAGTAAAGAAAAAGTTATAATAAATGAACAAACAAAACAAACACTTATGAAAACTATTTGTAGTGGAGTTTCTATATATCCAGATAATGCTACAACCATAGATGAGATAATAAAAAAGTCTGATATTGCTTTATATGAAGCTAGAAATAGAGGAAGAAGTCAGGTTTTTATGTTTAGTGAAGAAGATACAAATAAAATAGATTTCTTTTAGGTGTTTAAATGAAAAACAAGATTTTAGAGTTAATTAAATCATCAGCAACAAATGAAGAAGATTATAAATCTTTAGTAAGTATTTTTAATCTTCATGACCAGCTACAATATGCTACAAATATTAAACAAATGGGCGAAGATATATTTACTTGGCTAAATAAAGAGTTTAATATAGATAATCTGACTTTCTCATTATTTGATGTAAATAAAAATTATAAAGAAATTATTCTAAAAAAAGGTGAAGAATTTTATTTAGATGATGATTTATCTTACTTTTTTATTATAAATACTCATACAAGTCTAAATGCAACTGTTTCTTTTAGTGCAACTTCAAAAGTACATTTCAAAATACTAGAAATTAAATATGACATTATAGAAGCTGCTTTTTTCCAAGTTTCTCCAATAATTCAGAGTGGGATTTTAAAAAAGAATTTTATAGAATCATCATCTTTAGATTCTGTAACAAATGTATATAATAGAAATTATTTAATTGAGAATTTAACCACTCATTTAAGATTATCTAATAACAAACAAAATGAAATTTATTTTTTAATGATAGGAATTGATCATTTTAAAGCTGTAATTGATGAATTTGATTATGATATTGCAGATAAAGTTCTAATAGAACTTGCAAAAGTAATTCACTCAAATATAAATGAATTTGATATGGTTGGAAGACTAAATGGAGATGAATTTTTAGTTTCTATTTTAAATAATACAAGTGAATATCAAGCTGAAGAATTAGCAAAAAAAATAATCTCTGACTTTGCGGAAATTAGTATTTTGGTTAATGAAGAAAAAAAACAATCATTGAAAAAAACAATCTGTATTGGATTTGAAATTTATAGATTAAATTCAGATATTACGATAACAGACTGTATTAAAAATGCTGATATTGCGCTTTATGAAGCAAAAAATAAAGGAAGAAGTCAACTATTTAAATTTAGTGATTTAAGTGCTGAAGATACTATTGATTTATTTTAATCAATAGTATCTTTTATTTTTATAAAACTTTTCTAGCTTTTACATAAACTCTTTTTGGAGCTGGATAACCCTCAACTGTTTTAGTTTTATCATTTTCATCTAAAAAATCTTCCAAACTTTGATCAAATGACCATTCAGTTTTTCTTTGCTCTTCAGAAGTTGTAACAGTAGTTGCAAGAACTTCAATATATTCAAACCCTGCTCTTTCTAGCCAATTTTTTAGTGCTGGAATTGTTGGAATGAAATAGATATTTGGGATTTTTGAATATCTTTTATTTGGAGTTAAACATAACTCTTCATCTCCATCTATCATAAAAGTATCTATTAAAATCTCCCCTTTACTATTTAATCCACGTGCTAATGATTTTAAAGTTCCAACGGGATCTGCTCTATGATATAAAACACCAAGCATAAAAATAAAATCAAATTTATGATTATAAAATTCTAAATGCTCAACTCCCAACATTTCATAAACAATATCAGATTTTACAAAATGATTTATAAACTCAAATTGATGTAAAGTCAAAGGTGATGGATCAAATCCTACTAATCTTTTAGGTTTATCTTCAAGCATTCTAAACATATAATAACCATTATTACAACCAATATCTGCAACAACTTTATCTTTTAAATCAAAAAAAGGTCGGATTAGATTGTATTTTATATTACTTTGCCATTCGCTATCAATTTCTAAACCGAAAATTTTAAAAGGACCTTTTCTCCAAGGGATTAATGACTTTGCAGTTTGTAAAATAATTTCTTGTTCTTCAATACTTACATCTTCTTTTATTCCAACACTAAACCAATCTCCATAATCAATGGATAAATTATTTTTTTCTATTTTAGAAGACTCTTGTAGCTGTAAATACCAAGGTTCAACATTTTTCCAAGTTCTACATTCACTTTTTTTATTTTGTAATATTTCTAAATTCATATTGCAATTATAGATATTTAAGTTAAAATTCCATCTTAAATTATATGTAATTGGCGAAAAATACTAATTCATTAACTAGGGATTAACTTCTAATGAATATAATTAGCAAAATAAAAAAAATTAAAGGATATTTTTTGAATCTTTCAAATGTCTTATTCTCTTTTAAGACAACATTAATTTTACTTGCTTTATTAGCAATGGGTGCTGGATATGCTACCTTTATAGAAAATGATTTTGGTACATCAACAGCTAGAGTTTTAGTTTATAACAATCTTTGGTATGAAACAATACTTGTACTAACTACAATAAATCTAACAGGTATAATTTTCAAATATAAAATGTGGAAAAATAAAGCTAGATTTATTTTCCACAGTTCATTTGTTATTATTTTAATAGGTGCGGGAATAACACGATATGCAGGGTATGAAGGTATTATGCAAATACCTGAGGGCGAAACTGAAAATAGAATGTTATCACTAGAGCCATATTTACAAGTTACAATAAAAGATGGTGATCAAGTTTATTACCAAGAATATCAAAAAGAATTTACTACATTATTTAAAAATATGAATAATTTTTCATATGAAATACCTTTTGGTGATAAAAAACTTAATCTAACTTATAAAGATTTCTTATTTGCAAAAAAAGAATCTTCTAAAATGGGTCTATTAACATTAGAAGCCACAATAAATGGGAAATCTCAAGATATAAAACTTCCAGGATTAAGAAGTCAAAAAGGTCTTGAAAGAGAACTTATATTTGATAATATTTCTGTTAAACTTGAGTATGGTTCAAAAATCGTTGAACTTCCTTTTTCTATTAAACTAAATGATTTTCAACTTGATAGATACCCAGGAAGTATGTCTCCTTCATCATATGCTTCTGAAGTTACAGTATTAAAAGAAAATGGAAAAACTTATGATTATAGAATTTTTATGAATAGAACTATGCATGAAGGAAACTTTTTATTCTTCCAAAGTTCATATTTTCCAGATGAAACAGGAACAGTATTATCAGTTAATAATGACCCAGGAAAATGGCCTACTTATTTAGGATATTTTTTATTAACACTTGGTTTACTACTAAATTTCTTTGATAAAAAATCAAGATTTTGGAAATTAACCAAATATGTTAGTTCAAGAAACTTAGCTTCAATTGTAATTGCCTGTACATTTTTATTTTCAACAAATTCACTTTTTGCAAACGAAGAAGCAGCTAATTCATCGAATATAAATGAATTAGCTCAAACTAATCAAATATTGGAATATTTAAATAAATTTAAAAATGAATCAACATATACAGCAGAAATTTTTGCAAAACTAGTAACTCAAAGTAGTGGTGGAAGAATGAAACCATTATCTTCACTTAATATGGAGATTATTCAAAAATTAAGTGGAAAAGCTACATTATTTGAAATGAATGCTGATCAATTAGTTTTAGGAATGATTACTCGTCCCGATATTTGGAGTGATTTAAAAGTAATAAAAATTAAAACTCCAAAATTAAAAAAATTCTTGGGTATTGATGAAAATGAAAAATATATTGCATTTTCAGAAGTATTCAAAGATGGAAAATATTTACTTTCAGGTGAAGCAGAAGCTGCACTTCAAGTAAAACCAATGGATAGAGGAACTTATGAAAAAGATATTATCCAATTAGATGAGAGATTAAATATTATCTATTCAGTATTTAATGGAACTCTATTTAACATTTATCCAAAAGTTCAAGATGGTAGTGAAAAAGATAACAACAAATGGTATAACCCGCTTGATGCTATGCAAAACTTCAAAAATCAAAATCAAGTAGCTGTTGAATCAATGACAAGAGGATTTATAAACTCTATTGTTGATAATAACTGGGAAGAAGCTAATAAATTTTTATCTATGATAACTATTTATGAGCAAAAAGCAGGAAGTAGCGTTATTCCATCTGAAAGTAAAATAAATAATGAAATTATATTTAATAAATTAGATATTTTCTTCAAAGTTACGATGGCTTATATGTTATTAGGAATTATTATGTTAATTGTCGCATTTTATGTGGTATTTAACCCAAAAGTTCAGCCTAAAAAAACAACATCAATATTTTTTATTATCTTAGCTCTATTATTTTCTATTCATACATTTGGAATGGGATTTAGATGGATTATTTCAGGTCATGCACCTTGGTCTGACACCTATGAATCGTTATTATATATTTCATGGTCAGCAGTATTTGCAGGTGTTATATTCTTTAGAAAATCACTACTTGCTTTAAGTGCTGCTGTTATTGTTGCTGCTATTTTTATGTTTACAGCGCACTTAACAGGAATTGACCCACAAATTACAAATCTAGTTCCAGTATTAAAATCTTACTGGTTGACAATTCACGTTTCAATTCTAACGGCATCTTATGGATTCTTTGGACTTGGAGCAATCTTAGGATTTATGACATTAATTATGTTTATTTTTAGAAAAAATAGACCTCATATTGATGAAACAATAAAAACTGTTGTAGCAATTACTGAAATTGCTTTAATCATTGGATTAGCAGCTGTTACTATTGGAAATTTCCTTGGTGGAGTTTGGGCTAATGAATCATGGGGAAGATATTGGGGATGGGATCCAAAAGAAACTTGGGCTTATGTATCAATTGTAGTTTATACAATCGTTGTACACTTAAGATTTATTAAACCATTATCAACACCTTTTGTATTTGCAACTGCTTCATTATTGGCTTTTGCTTCAATTTTAATGACTTACTTTGGAGTAAATTTCTATCTATCAGGAATGCACTCATATGCAACAGGAGACCCTGTTCCAATTCCTGCATGGGTTTATTATGTATTAACTATTGTTATTGCAACAATAGCACTAGCTTTTAGAAATAGAAATCTAAAAGAAACTCTATAAAATTTGAGGAACTAATTTATTTAGTTCCTCTTCCTCTTTTTTACTTAAAATCTTATCTTTGCTATAATACAAAAAATTAAAGGAATTTTATGAGTAATAATATAATAGAAATTTTCAAGACAGTAACAGCAATACCGAGATGTTCAGGAACTCACAAACCATTTATAAACTACATGCATGAAATATCAAAAGAGTTTGGTTATTTATGTTTAATGGATGAAACAAATAATATTTTATGTAAAAAAGAGAACTCAACTGCCCAACTTGCTTTCCAATCTCACTATGATATTGTTTGTTTAAGTGATAATTGTATTCCTAAAATTGTTCAAAATGGCGATATTCTAAGTGCTGAGGATTCAACTTTAGGAAGCGATAATGGAATTGGTTGTTCATATATGATTGCTTTAATGTCTGAGGGTTATGATGGGGAATTTTTATTTACAAGTGATGAAGAAATTGGATTAATTGGAGCAAATAATTTAGCCTTATCTTTAAATGCTTCATATATGCTAAATCTTGATAGTGAAGAAGAAGGTGAAATTTGTATCGGTTGTGCTGGTGGAGTTGATATTTTTGGAACAAATTCAAATAAAAAAATCATTCCAAATACAGATAATCTAGATTTATATGAAATAACAATAGGAAAACTTCAAGGTGGACACAGTGGTGTTGATATTGATAAAAATATTCCAAATGGTATAAAACTAATTGTAAAAACCATAAAAGAGTGTAAAGGAAAACTTCTTGATATAAATGGTGGTGAAAGGATTAACTCAATTCCTGTGAATGTCAAAGCTATTATTGCAACAAATAAAACCCCACAAGCTAGTCATGAAAATATGATTATAAATAAAATAGATACAAAATCTGAACACTTAAATATTTATGATGATAAAATCATCGATTTTATTTATAATTTCCAAAATGGTGTAAGAACTAAAAATCAAGAGTTAAATGTAGTTCAAACTTCTATAAACCTAGCAATCATAAAAACAGGGATAGATGAAATAAAAATAGAACTAAGTGGTCGTTCTATGGATAATGAAGATTTAAAAAATCTAAAAGATGAAACAATAGAAATGCTAAAAAATTATAATTTTGAAGTTACAACAAATGGAAAATATCCAGCATGGAAACCAGATATTAATGAATTTACATCAAAAGTTCTAAAAATCTATAAAGAGTTTAATCCAAAAGCCTCACTAGAAGCCATTCATGCAGGACTAGAATGTGCAATATTTAAAGACAAATATCCTTTTATAAAAATAGCTTCAATTGGTCCTACAATAAACTTTCCTCACTCAAAAAAAGAACAAGTTTCTATAAAATCAGTAGAGAATGTTTATAAAATTGTTAAGAAAATTACTGAGGATTTAAAATAAGAGAAAAATAGATTTTCTATTTTTCTCTGGCTCTTTGAATATCACTATTATATTTATATACCATATAATCAAACATCTTAGCTTCGTGATTTTTTTGAAAGAAAAAATAGATTTCAATTATTCTAAAACCCATTCTAAAGAAGGCCGTAAAAGGCACTAAATAACTAATAATTGTTGAATAAATTCTATTTGGATAATACTTTTCCAACTCATCTTTTAGCTCTTTTAAAATCAAACTCTCTTCATATAATCTACTTTTATCTTGTGTTGAAATCGCTCTAACTGCAATTAAAAGATTAACTACAAACATTAAAGCATTTAAATTCCAACCAGTGATACAAATATCTAAATAACTCATCTAAACTCTTTATTTTAATATTAAAGTTTGGATTATAACTTATTTATCTTTTATACTAAATCTATTAAGTATAATTATCATAAAAACTTTTAATAATGAGAAAAAATGACTAAAAATGAATATGATTTAAAGATAGAAAAGTTAATCTCATGGGCGCATGAATATTATGTAAATGACAATCCCCTTGCAAGTGATGAAGAATATGATAAATTAGCCAGAATTTGTTTAGCTTATGAACAAGAAAATCCGAATCTAAGTCATCCAAACTCACCAAATAAAAGAGTTGGAGGCTTTATTCTTGAAGGTTTTGAAAAAGCTTCACATCTAAGTCGTATGTGGTCACAAGAAGATGTATTTAATACTCAAGAGTTGGAAGATTGGATTAAAAGAGCTCACAAGGTTAACACAAATTTAGAGTTCTTTTGTCAACCAAAATTTGATGGAGCATCTTTAAATCTTATTTATGAAAATGGTTTATTAAGACAAGCTATTACAAGAGGTGATGGAAGTATTGGAGAAGATGTTACAAACAATGTGAAAACTATCCACTCTATTCCTCTTCAAATAGCTGAAAAATCTTTAGTTGAAATCAGAGGTGAAATTGTTATTAAAAAAGCTGATTTTGAAAAGATAAATATTGAAAGAATTAAAAATAATGACCAAGTTTTTGCAAATCCAAGAAATGCAGCAGCAGGAAGCCTACGACAACTAGATCCAGCAATCACAGCAAAGAGAAAACTATTTTTTAATGTTTGGGGAGTTGGGCTTAACTCATTAAGATCTACAAAATACTCACAAATGATGGATTATATCTACTCTTTAGGTTTTGTAAAACCTCCAATGCAAACCATAACTTCAAGTGTTGAGGGAATTGAAAATCTATATCATGAAATAATAAAAGTTCGTGATAATATAGAAATGATGCTTGATGGAATGGTTGTAAAAATTGATGATATTGAAACACAAGATGAATTAGGTTACACAGTAAAATTTCCTAGATGGTCATGTGCTTATAAATTTCCAGCTCTAGAAAAAACTACAAAAATCAAAGATATTATTTTACAAGTAGGACGAACAGGAGTTATAACACCAGTTGCAGTAGTTGAACCAACAGATATTGAGGGAGTTGTAGTAGAACGTGCCAGTTTACACAACTTTGATGAAATAGCACGAAAAGATATAAGAATCCATGATGAAGTTATCATAATACGAAGTGGCGATGTAATTCCAAAAATTACAAAGGTTTTTACTGAAAGACGAAATGGCACTCAAGTAGAGATTCTTCGCCCTACTTCTTGCCCAGATTGTAGCAGTGAACTTCTTGATGAAGGAGCTTTGATTAAATGTCAAAATCTTGATTGTCCTAGTCGTGTTGTAAATTCTATCATATATTTTGCTAGTAAAAATTGTATGAATATTGATGGACTTGGAAATAAAATAGTAGAAACTTTGGTAAATGAAAAAAAGATATATGATATTTTGGATTTATACTCTTTAAAATACGAAGACTTAGAAAATCTTGATGGCTTTAAAGAAAAAAAAATAAATAATCTTTTAAATGCAATTGAAAATACAAAAACAACAACACTTCATAGAATCATAAATGCTTTAGGAATTGAACATATTGGAGAAGTGGCATCAAAACAGATTTGTTTGGAATTTGGTTTAAAAGTTGTTGATATATCATTTGATGAGCTTATTAATCTTGATGGAATTGGCGAACAAATGGCAAACTCTTTTTGTGAATTTATGAGAGTAAATAAAAAGTTAGTCTTAAAACTTTTTGAAATCATTAATCCAACAGTAGAAGAAAAAATTGAAGTTGAAGAAAATAATTTTAAAAACAAAACAATAGTTCTAACAGGAACTATGAGTGTAAGCAGAGGAGACATAAAGAAAAAACTAGAACTTTTAGGTGCAAAAATTAGTTCATCGGTATCTAAAAAGACTGATTTTGTCATTTATGGTGAAGATGCTGGAAGTAAATATGATAAAGCGATAGAATTAAATGTTCCAGTTTTAACAGAAAATGAAATGAATAAAATGTTTTAAAAAAATAATTTTATTTTAGAGCTAATTCAAGAAAATTTAAGTATAATACAAATAATTATAAAAAGGAGTGAAATATGGATGTTAATAGTATAAATAATAATATATCTACTCTTAATCCTTCGTCTTCTTTAAATCTTGAAAGAGTAAGTTCAAGTAAATCTGTAAATAAAATAAGTGAAGATAGTACAAATCTTTATATAAATGAATACAACAAAAAAAGAGATGAATTATCTTTAAATGTTCAATCACTAAATGAAGGAATTGCTATTACTAAAATAGCTCAAAATTCTATTGAAAAACAACAAGAATATCTTACTAATATTCAAACAAAACTTGAAAATTCTGATTCTTATGAAAATAAAAATGATTTAAAACAAAGCATAAATGAGGATTTAAGAAATTTCAATCAAGTTGCTTATGAAACAAAATTTAAAAAAGAAAATATTATTGCTACTAATTATTATGATGATAAAAAAAGTATTGATATAAATACTAAAAATGCAAATTTTTCTATTGAAAAACCGAATACACCAACTTATGCTAACGAAATTTTTGAATTATCAAATAATAGTGATTTAAATAACTCTACTAATTTAGAGCAAGTTTCATCAAAAGTTAGAACTTCATCAAATCAATTACAAAATACTTATGATGACTTTACTGAATTTGGGAATAAACTTGAGTTTAGTGCAAAAGAGACTATAAAAGCACAAGTTGATTTATATAATGAAAATACAATAAACAAAGATAGAAACTTTGGAAAAGAATCAAATGATTTTTCAAAAACGAATGTTAACGCAAATATAGGATATTTAGCAGCTTCTCAAGCAAATATTATACAAGAACAAAGTGTAAGATTATTATCTTAATTTTTACACTTCGTTTCACAATAATTTATAGCAACACCCTCTCTCAAACCATCATCCAAAACTATTGATTCATCTTTTTCTAAAACTTCAAAAATCATTTTATAAATGTAAATACCAACTTCAATAAAATCAACTCTTCCTCGACCAACAAGTTTTACAATATCTTCTTTTGAAGAATTTTTAAAAATATTTAAACAATTTTTCATATCTTCAAGATTTACAATTGTTCCATTTACAATATTTCTATCATAAGAAAAGAAATCTTGTCCTAATTTTATAGCAGCTATTGTTGTGGGTGTTCCAGCAGTTGCTACAAAACTATAATCTTTAAAATCTATATTTAAAGAATCTAAAAAAAGTTTTATCTCTAATTTCTTATTTTCTAAATCATTTTTCAAATCATCATGATTTAAGAATCTCTGAGTCAAAGTAACTATACCAAAATCAAAACTATGAGCTTTATAGCTATTTTTTATATTTATTATTATTTCAGTAGAACCACCACCAATATCCAATAAAACAAACTTATCTGAATTTATTTTTTCTCTTTTTAAAGCATATTTTACAGCTAATAAAGTAAGTCTTGCTTCTTCTTTACCATCAATAATAGAAAAATTAGTTTTAACTTCTTGGCTTAGATATTTTAATATTTCTTCACTATTTGAAGCATTTCTCATAGCAGCAGTTGTTACACAAATTGCATCTTGCGGATTATACTTAATAACTTCAATAGAGTGCAAAATTGCAACTATAACTCTTTGTATAGCTTCTTTTGAGATTAATCCAGTATCTACTAAACCATCAGCCATACCTACAACGTCATTATATTCTGAAATAATTCTATGATTTTTACAATCATATTTTAAAACACGAAATGAATTTGAACCTAAATCAATAGTTACAATTTCCTGATTCATCTATTTACTTATAAATGAGGTATTTTTATTTTTGAATTTAGTAAATAACCAATTAATATCATCATTAATAAAACAAATGTTTCTGATATAAATCCTGTTAAAAAAATCAAATAAACAACCCACAATAAAATAGCTCCTAATGGAGTTGGGATGCCAGTGAAAAATTTTTCTACTTTTCCCTCATCAGCATTTATATTAAATTGAATCAATCTTCTAAGTCCTGAAATTACATAATAAACAAAAGCAAATACAATTAAAGGCATAAATAAAAATGGTTCTTTTGTATCTATTACTGCAAAAAAGATAAACATTGCAGGAACAATTACAAATGATAAAAAATCTGCATAAGAATCAAGTTGAATTCCAAATTGAGTAGATAAATTATATTTTCTTGCAATTTTTCCATCAAAAATATCAAATCCACCTGCAAGCCAAGCAAAAAGTGCTGCTGCAAAAAACTCATGGTGAGTTAAAAAATAAATTGCAAAAACTCCAGATGCAATATTAAAAAAAGTCACGATATTAGCTAAATTAAAATGATTATGTTTATTAAACAAAAAACTCATTATTACCCTTTATATATATGATATTGATTTCGACCATTCTCTTTTGATTTGTACAAACATTCATCTGCTTGTTTATAAAGTTTGTTTGCTGAAATATATGTATGGGGTTCATATATAATAGCTCCCATTGAGATTGAAACAATGTCAAGTATTTTACTATTTTTATGCTCAATTTCAAGTCCTAAAATCTTATAATTTATCTCTTTTAGGCAATTTTCAAAGCTTTCTTCTGTTATATCAAACAAAATAACACCAAATTCTTCTCCACCTAATCTAAAAACAAATTCATATTTTTTATTAAAACATTCTTTTAAAGTTAAAGCTACTTTTTTTAAAGCAACATCTCCCATATCGTGACCATAGGTATCATTATATTGTTTGAAATAATCAATATCTATCATTATAAATGCACATTTCCAATCATTTTCATTTGCAATAAATGACATATTATCAAAAATTGTATCAAAATATTTTCTATTATAAAGATTTGTCATAGAATCAGTTATTGAATCAATTTTATATTTTTTATTTAAAACTGTAAGTTGTTTATCTTTTTTTATAACTTGAAACATAATATAAATAATCACAATAAATGATAAAAAAAGAATTATTGAAATACTATAAAACAAATATTTTTTCATATTTTCATAATCTTCAACAAATTTTTTTCTTTCTTTAAAAGCAACTTGTGTTTCATACTGTATTAAGAAATCAACTCTTGCTAATATATTTTTAAAATTTTGGATATTATTTTCATTAAAACTTGCATATATTTCTTCATTTATTGTATCAACAACTATTCTTTCTTCTTTATTTTTAAAAGCTTGATTATAATAATTCCATTCTTGAAGTATCGATTTTTTTTCTTCATCAACAAAACAGGGATTTTTATTATTCTTACAAAAAATTATTTTTTGATAATTATCTAAAATGATTTGAAGTTTTACAATAGGAATTAAATTTCCAAAATAAATATTATCAACCTGCTTTTTTAGGTTATCTATTTGTGTATTAAATAGTAATGAAGAAAAAATTAGTGTTATTAAAGCTGTACAAACTAAAATTATTAATTTAAGGGTAGTTGATTTAAAAAAATTATTTATCATGTAATTATATTATCAAAAATCATATTTAAAGCAAATAAAATCGTTTAACTATTTTCTTATTATTTTTAGTTAGAATTCTAATATAAATAAATTCTAATATGAAGAGTTGTAAATGACAATTGATAATAATTTAAATGCAATGATTGCTTCTGAGCTTCAAGTAAGCCAAATGGCGTCAAATGTAGCTCAAGTTGCAAATACAGTTGGTGATCCACAAATACAAGAAGTTACAGCTGATTTAATAAATTCTATTGTAGGTCAGATTCCAGAAGTGATTTCATATCAGGCAAATGCTCAAAGTATAGAAACACAAAATGCTGTTTCTGATATGCTTTTAAATATTAAGGCTTAATTAGCAAACACATAAAAAACTATTTATTAGTTTTTATGTATTTTTGTAATTCTTTCAATTGATTTTCATTAAAAATTTCTATTCCATTCTCTTTTAAAAGTTTAGCTGTTAAACCTTCTGAATCAATCAAATTTTTTGAAAATGTTCCATCATATATTTTTATATTTCCACAAGATGGTGAATTTGCTTTTAATAAAGCAACTTTTATATTCTCTTCTTTACATAAATCAAGAGCTTTTTTTGCTCCTAAAAGAAAATTTATAGTTACATCTTCACCATTTTGATTTTGTACAATAAAAGGTTTATCTCTTTTTACTATTTCAGCTGGAATTCTAGGAATTGGTAATCCTCCACTTACTTCTGGGCAAAAAGAATAAATTTCATTTTCACAAAGAATATCCATAAATAACTCTTTTAAAGAAAATGAAACTTTTGGATTAAAAGCTATTGAAGAATTATTTCCATCATACCTTACATCTTCACCCAATAAACAAGCAGATACTAATATTTTCATATATTATTATCTTTTTGGATTTTGTCTAAATCTTCTTTATTAAAAAATGTAGATAATTGGATATTACTAAAAGCAGCTTTCATAGATACAAATATTTGTGGATTTTCAATTTCTAATTTTGCAAGTAATTCTTTTGTAGCTGCTCTTGCGTGTGGCATTTTTACATCAAATCTAAGTCCAGGACAAGCTTCATCACCAATTACATTTATTTCATTTGTATCAGCAAATGCTCGTAATTGTCTTTCTCTACAAAATATTAATGGTCGGATAACTTCTAAACTATTTTCAGCTGTGTATTTAGGAGGCATTGAACGCATTGTTCCATTATAAAAAAAATTCATAAAGAATGACTCCATTGCATCATCTAAATGATGTCCAAGGGCAACTTTATTGTATCCTTGTTCTTGTGCTGTTGAATATAAATATCCTCTTCTCATTCTTGAAAAAAATGAACAAAAAGATGAGTTTTTTCTAATTTTTTCCCCTGCAAGTTCAAAAATTTGTGTATCAATAATTTCATGGTCTATTCCATGTTCTTTGCAATGATTACTTAAAAACTGAACCTGTTCACCCATTCCATAAGTTACAGTTACTGCTTTAAATTCGAAATTATATGGGGCTACTTTTTTTATTCTATTTAAGGTATGAATTAGTGTTAATGAGTCTTTTCCACCTGAAAATCCTACTAATATTCTATCGCCCTCTTTTATTAATCCATATTCTGCATTAGTTTTTCCAACTATTGTAGATATTTTTTTACTTAATTCAACCAATATATTATTCCTATAAATTTTTTTGAGATTATAGCAAAAAAGTTCTCAAAAGCTTTTTTAATGTATAGTAAGAATATATAAATAATATTTTTACCCTATTTTTAGATAAATCATATATAATTTCATAAATAATAATACATAAAGACTCAAAATGACCCTAGAAGAAGAAAAAGAGCTAAGACAAAAAATTACTGACACTATTTTACCACTTGCCATGAATATGACCGAAGACAAAATCAGAACAATCATTTTAGCTGTTGAAAAAGACAATAAAGATCTTCAAGAAGGTTTTGGTGCAATGCTTTTTGAGCAAATAATGGTTCAAAAAAGTAATATATTAAGAAGAAATATTTAACAACTATAATAAAAAAAGAAAGGTACTTATAATGAGAAACTTTATAAGTTATGATGAATCAATTAATATATTAAATAATTTAAATATATCAAAAATAACTACTGAAAAACTTTTTATTACAAATGCTATTGGAAAAGTAATAGCAAATGATGTAATAGCGAATCATAATAATCCAGAATTTTTAACATCTGCAATGGATGGTTATGCAATAAAATTTGAAGACATAAAAAATGAAAATATAAAAATAATTGCAAAAAATCCTGCTGGAACTGTTGTAGAAATGCAAGTTGAAACAAATACTTGTATTAAAACTTTTACAGGTTCATTAATGCCCAAGGGAAGTGATACTTTAGTTCCTATTGAAAATGTTGAAGTTACACTTGATAAAATCAAAATTATCAAAGAAGTACCTTTTGGATTTGCAGTTAGAAATATTGGTGAAGATTATAAAAAAGATGAAGTTCTAATCAAAAAAGGAACAGTAATTGGATTTGCAGAAATTGGAGTATTGGCTTCACTTAATATTTCACAAATTGAAGTAATTATTAATCCAACAATTGCAATTGCAAGTACAGGAAGTGAAATTTTAGATTTGGGTGAAACTCAAACAAATGATTCACAAATTAGAAGTTCAAATCATCTAACATTAGAAACTTTATTTAAAAGTAATGGAGCAAATACTATTCAAATGGGAGTTGTAAAAGATGATATCGATTCAATTACAAGGTTAATTGAAACTGCTTTATTAACATCTGATATTGTTGTTACAACAGGTGGTGTTTCTGTTGGAGATTATGATTTTGTTCAAGATGTTATAAAAGATAAATTAAAAGCAGAAGTTTTATTTCATGGGGTTAATTTAAAACCAGGAATGCATATTTTATTAGCAGTAAAAGATAATAAGATAATTGTTGCACTTCCTGGTTTTGCGTATTCTTCGACGGTTTGTGCAATGCTTTATGTTTTACCTTTGATTTATAAATTTAGAAATTCTAATGAAAGACTTCCTATTGTAAAAGCTAAAATCAATCAAGATTTTTCTAGGTTTCAAGCAAAAACAATTTTTACAGCTTGTAATGTTGAGTATAAAAATGGGGAATATCAAATAAATTTTGATGGAAAAAAAAGTGGAACCAGTGCAATATTGACAAATATGCTTGAAAGTCCTGCTTTATTAATACAAAAAGAAAATAGTGAAAATATTAAAGCAGGAGATTTAGTAGATATTTTACTATTAAACAATCTAAAATAAATGAATAAAAACCTATTTTATATTCTTATGGTTTTTGCCATGATATTTTGGGGTGCTTCTTGGATTAGTACCAAAGTGCTTACAAATTATATAAATGAATATGAATTAGTTTTTTTACGAATGGGGATTTGTTTTATTACGATGTTCCCAATAATTTATTTTTATAAACTTTCTTTTAAACTAGATATTAAATCTTTTTTCTTAATTTTAATAGCCTCACTTGTTTTAACATCTTACAGTATTTCAATGTTTATAGGTTTGAAACATGGTAGTGGTGGATTTGGTGGAGCTTTAGTTACAACTTTAATTCCCATAAATACTTTTATTTTAGTCGCTATTTTAAATAAAAAAACTATTAGTTTAAAACACTCTTTTGCTTTAATTCTTGGAGCTTTTGGGGTTTTAAATATGCTTAATATTTGGAATTTTGATTTAAGTGAGATATTTTCAAAAGATACTTTATATTTTTTATTAGCTTCTATTTTATGGCCTATTTTAACAATTATCACGGCAAAAGCCACAAAAATAAATGCTTTCATTTTTACTTTTTACACTTATATAATTTCATGTTTTGTTCTTTTTGTATTTTTTATAGATACAAGTATATTTGAAAAAGTTGCAAATCTTAATTTTATTTTTTGGTTTAATCTGTTTGTAATTACAATTTTAAGTACAACATTTGCAACTTCTATTTATTTTATAGGAGCTTCAAAACTAGGAGCGAAAGAGGTTTCATCTTTTATTTTTTTAGTTCCTGCAACGGCACTTATAATTGGAGCAATATTTTTAGATGAAAAAATTACTTCTAATACTATAATTGGAACAATTTTTACGATAATTGCTATTTATATTTTAAATAACTTAAATTTATTTAAGTTATTTAAAAAGTAAGAATTTATTTAATAGTTTTTCTTTCTAAATAAGATTTCACTAAATTATATGAAATTAAAATAAGTACCAATAAACTAGAAATTTGTGTATAAATTGAACTCTCTTCCGAATATATACTAAACTTCAAAATATTTAATTCAGAAAAAAATATATCATATAAGAATCCAAATAAAAATGATAATATGGCTATTGTTAAAAGATAGATTATCAGAGAAGTTTTTCCTAAAAGTTTATAAACAACACTCATAGTAACAGTACTTGTTGCAGGTCCTGCTGTTAAAAAAATAAATACAGCACCACCACTCATTCCACTTAACATAAAAGCAGCAGCCAACGGCAATGAAGCTGTTGCACAAACATATAAAGGCATTGAAAATAAAATAATTATAATATATGTTAAAAACTGATTCTCAAATAATAAAGAACTATATTCTTTTGGTACAAAAGTAGTAAAAATAGCGCCTAAAACAAGTCCAATAAACAAAGGATTTACCATGTCTTTGGCTAGGGTTATATAAGCATAACTAAAAACTGCTTTTATTGAAAAGGATTTTTTTTCTTCTTTTGAAGAACTGCAAGAACAGTGGGAATTGCAAGATGATTCTTCTTTTATCTCTAGTATTTTTTTATCATCTTTTTCTATAAAATTTTGAATTAAACCAACAACAATTGCAATTATTATAGAAGAGATTACTCTAAAAATTGTAAAAATTAATCCAAAAAAAGAAAAAGTTGCTAATATTGAATCAACACCCGTTATTGGAGTTGAAATCAAAAAACTCTGAACAGAGCCTTTACTTGCACCCTCTTTTCGTAAACTTTGAGCCAAAGGAATAACAGAACATGAACAAATAGGAAGAGGAATTCCAAAAAGAGTAGCTTTAATTACTGAACCAATTGAACTTTTTCCTAAATGTTTTGAGATAAAATCATCAGGGACAATCTGCTTTAAAATTCCTGCTAATAACAATCCAATCAATAAATATATAGACATTGCATCTAAAAGTAACAAAAAATTATTTGCTAAAAGTTCAAATTTTTCCATTTATTCCTCAATTAAAGTTTTTGTAGTAATTATTTTTTTTGGTTTAACACCCAAATCTAAAAATTCTTCTGCTCTTTTTATTAAGTTTGCATTTCCAGTACTTAATTTATTCATAGCACTATCGTAAGATTTTTGAGTTCTACCTAAATGTGTTCCTATATCTTCAATATCAGCTACAAAACCAGCGAATTTGTCATATAAATCAGCTGCTTTTTTAGAGATTAGTTGTGCATTTTCATTTTGATGTTCATTTCTCCAAATATTTTCTATTGTTCTTAATGTCACATATAAAGTTGATGGCGAAACTAACATGATATTGTGTTCAAAAGCCATTTTGAAAAGTGTATCATCATTTGAAGTAGCCAATATAAAAGCTCCTTCAATTGGAATAAATAATAAAACAAAATCAAGTGTACTAACTCCCTCTAAAGCTTCATATTTTTTAGAACTTAAACCTTTTATATGAGAACTTACTGATTTTATTAAGTCCTTACAAGCACTTTCTTTATGTTGTTTATCTTCTGTTTTACAATAAGCTAAATAAGCATTTAAAGATACTTTTGAATCAATAATAATATCTTTTTTAGATGGTAAATGCACAATCACATCAGGTTTTAGTCGTCTTCCATCTTCATCATTAAATGAACCTTGTACTGTGTACTCTTTCCCTTCTCTTAAGCCTGTTTGCTCTAGAATTGAAGATAAAATCATTTCTCCCCAATCACCTTGAGTTTTATTTTGACCTTTTAGTGCTTTTGTTAAATTTATAGCATCTGTTGATATTTGATTATTTAAATCTTTTAAATTTTTGATTTCAGTTAATAAAGTTGTTCTTTGTATTGTCTCTTCGTTATAAATTTCATTTACTCTTTTTCCAAATAAATCAAGTTGGTCTTTAAACGAAGTTAAAACTTGAGTTAAATTTACATTTGATTTCTTTTGATTTTCATCAAAAAGTTTATTTGCAAGATTTTCAAATTCTATTTTCATTTGTTGTCTGGATTCTTCTAAAAGAGTAATCTTTTCATTAAAATTTAACTCTTTTATTTGAAATTCTCTTAAAAGTTGTTGTTCTTTATTCTCTGAAAGTTTTGAAAGATTTGATAATTTTAACTCATAAGTATTAACAGTATTATCCATAATTTGAGCAGAATGTCTTTCCATTAATTTTAATTTATCTTCAAAATTTTCTTTTATTAATTTTTTTTCTTCTTCCAGCTTTCTATTTGTTGTATTAAGATTATTAATTTGTCCTTCATATGAACTATGATTGAACTCTATTCTTTCATTTAGAGCTCTTAATTTTAATAAAGCTTCATCTTGTAAACTTTGTAATTGATTTTCATATTTTTGTCTTGAAAAATGTAAAACAATTAATAAACCTGATAAAATAGCTATTAAAGCAATAACTAAAATCAAATAATTAACTTCAATAACTCCATCACTCAACATCTGATTTTACTTTCAAAATAGTCTCAAAATTCATTGTATGAACATCATATCCCAACTCTTTAAATCGTTCAACTAAAGGAGGATGTGAATAATAAAAGAAAATATACATAGGATGAGATAAAGGAAATGATTTATTTTCATTCGCAAGTTTTAATAAGGCACTAACTAAATCTTCTTTTGTTGATAAATTTGAACCAAATTCATCAGCTGCATATTCGTTATGTCTAGAAATCATAGAGATTAATGGCATTAAAAAAAATGATAAAATTGGTGAAAATATCATAAATACAGCAATAATTGCATAAGGTTCATTGTTTAATCCTAATCCTAAAAATAACTCATCAGGTAAATTTCCAAAAATAGCAAAAAATATAAACATTACAACACCCATAATTCCAATGTTTTTTATAATATCACCATTTTTAAAGTGCCCTAATTCGTGTCCTAAAACAGCTAAAAGTTCATTGTGTGATAATTTTTCAACTAAAGTATCAAATAAAACCACTCTTTTAGTAGCACCTAAACCACCAAAATAAGCATTTAATCTGTTATCTCTTTTACTAGCATCCACTGAAAAAACTCCACTACTTTTAAAACCAACTTCATTCAAAAGATTTTCAATTTTTGCTTCTAACTCTTTATCTTTTAATTTTTCAAATTTATCAAACATTTTATCTCTAATTACTGGATATAGCATATTTATCAAAATAATTACTGTAAAAATAAACACAAATCCCCAAATCCACCAAGTAGAAAAACTACTAATTATAAATGAAATAGCAGCAATTACAGCAGATCCAAAAACTAAAAATAAAATCCCAGTTTTAATAGTATCTTTTATAAAAAGTGCTGGTGTCATATTTGAAAAACCATATTTTTTATTTAATTTAAAAGTTGAATAAAGCTCAAATGGCAAAGTCAAAAACCAATTTATAATAATAAATAAATCAACAAAAACAACAGCTTTTATCCAAAAAGAATCTATTTGAACTAATGAATCTAAATAAGATAACCCAAAACCAATCCATAAAATAAATAAAATAAAATCATAAAATGATGAACCAATAGCAAGTTTTTCTTTTTCTATTGCATAATCCGCAGCTTCAAGATATTTTGAAGAATCTAAAATAATAGGTTTTAAAATTTTTGCATCTTTTATGTAACCTATTTGCATAAAAGAAGTGTAAGTATTGAAAATAAAATATAGACAAAAAGCTATAATGAAAATTTCTAGCAAAGTAATAATCCTTTTTTATTGATATTTTTTATCAATATGATACTACTTTAATGCTTGAAAATATGTAAAATTCCTTTTTATAAATTAAAGTGATTTTATAAAAGAACTAAGAGTTTCAACAGTTTTTTCATCTTCACTAATATAAATTAATTCATAATTTTCTTCAAATGATTCTTTTGTCCAGTTTGTACTTCCAAATATAGCAACTTTAGAGTCTATTAAAGCAACTTTTAAATGCATTTTGTCTTTTACTAAAACTACTTTTATATTATTCTTTTTTAAATATTCAGAAATTTCAGAATCCTCTTTTACTTTTTTAGCATCAAGAAAAACAGTGATTTTTACATCATTTTTTGAAGCATCAACTAAATCTTTCGCAAATTTTTTATATGAAAAATTGTACATTGCTATTAATATTTCAGATTTTGCATTTGTGATTGATTCACTTATTTTATCTTTTATTTGTTCACCTTGTTTTGGAAGAATATAAACTTCATTTGAGTATAAATTTAAAACTAAAAAAAGAGCGACTAAAACTATTTTAAACATAATTTTTCCTATTTGAATATTTCAAAAAACTCTAAAGGGATTTTTGAAGGTTTGAAATCTTTTAAAAATGCTAATTTAAATGTACCTTTAAATAAAAGCTCATCATTTCTAAAAACCTCTTGATACATTACAATAGAAGCTAATTTTTTCTCAATTAGTTTTGTTTTTACTTCTAAAATATCGCCAAAAACAGCTGATTTTATATAATCAGCTTGAACACTTTTTACTACAAAAAACTCATTTCCATTATGAGGAGACAAACCTTTTTCAAAAAAAAGTTCGCTTCTTGCTCTTTCACAAAATTTTAAATAATTAGCATAATAAACAACTCCACCGCAATCGGTGTCTTCATAATAAATTCTAAATTTAATTCCTGTCACAATTAATTTCTCTAATTTTATTTAATAAATCAAATACTATTTCAATATTCTCTTCAACTTCTTTTGTTGTAGCAAATATTTTATCATTTTCACTTTTATCACAATACAAATCAACAGTAGTTTGTACTAATTCATGTACTTTTTTATGAGCATTTTTTAAATCAATCCATTCTTTACTTTTTGCAAAATGCTTATCTTCATTTAAATCTAACCATTTCCCTAAGTTACATTCATGGGCATTTTTTACTGTAAATTTAAATCCTTCTTTACATAAAGCAAAGTTGGCATTTTTAAAATTTATATGATCAGATTTCAATCTGTTTATATCAATAATCAAATTAGTATCACAAACTCTTTTGTGAGCATTTCTATCAAAACTTGTTTGATTTATTGTACTTTGTAAATTGCTTACTAAAGTTGATGTTTTAGCAGCCATATTGTTAATTGTTGAAGCAAGTGCTGCATTTTGTTGAGTTGCTTGATCTAAAGAATTAACTGTATCATTTATTTGAGACATTGCCAATTGTTGCTCTTTTGAAGCATTTGCAACATCTGCTATTAATTTTGTAGTTACAACAATATTTTCATTTAAATCATTATAACCTTCAATCATTTTTGAAGTAATATCTTTACCCTCTTTTGCTTTTGTAGTTGCATTTAAAACTATTGTTTTTATTTCATTTGCTGCTTCTGCACTTCTTGAAGCTAGATTTCGCACCTCTGCTGCAACTACTGCAAATCCTTTTCCAGCCTCTCCAGCAGTTGCAGCTTCTACAGCTGCATTTAATGAAAGAATATTTGTTTGAAATGCAATTTGGTCTATTATAGAAATTGCATCATTTATTGCATTTACTTGGGTATTTATTTCATCCATAGAAGTTGCTGTTTTATATGCTAATTCTTTTCCAATATCACTTGATTTTGTAACATTTTGAGCATATAAAGCCATTTTAGAAGTATTTTCACCACTTCTTGTAAGTGTTGCTGAAATTTCTTCAATTGCTGCTGCTGTTTCTTCAAGTGAAGCTGCTTGAATATTTGATGAATTACTTAATTTTTTTGATGCATTTTCTAATTCATTTGCACTTGAAGATAGTTCTGTATTTGATTTCTCAATTAAACACATAACTTCATTAATTGAAGATTGCGTAACTTTTGTTCCACTTAATAATGAAGCTATTATTCCTGTTAAATCATCAATATGTGGTATTGCATAATCATATTTTGCAGTTGATAAAGCAACTAAAGATTCACTTAAAATCGTAAGATTTTTTTGCATTCGTCCAATCATATTGTTGATTTCACTAACTAAAGAATCAACGCCCTCAGAATGTGCTTTTCCTTTAATTCTATCATTTAATAATCCAGCATTTACCTTTTCTATTATTTTTCTTGATTCTTCAATTACGATATGATCTTGAATCAAACCTTTTTCAATAGAATCTAAATAATTGTTAAAACTATGAACAACATCTCCTATTTCATCATTTGATTTTATAGTTATTCTTGTACTTTCAGATGAATTATCTAATCTAATTGCATCAATTGAATTTTTAAGATTTAATATTGGAGCTAAAATATTATTTTTCATATTTATCAAAGAAATAGCCATAGTAAATAACAATGCAATAACTAAAATAATCAAAGCAACCCAGATAATAGCGGAAGCATGGTCAATAGCATTTTGAACAGTTTGTTTTGGTTTTGCAGTTAATGCAATTCCTAATTTTTTACCACTAAAATCAACTATATCAATATATGTATAAAAATATTTATCTGACATTAGATATTTATTTTCAAATAGTTTACTAAAATCTATTTTTTTACTATCTTCTAAAAATTCTTTATTAATAAATTTTTGAGAAATCAAATAATCATTTAATTTATCTTCTGCTTTTATTTCTGCAATTGCTAGTTTACTATCCATCAAAAGTAAAAAAGCATCTCCATGTTCATCAAATGATGTAGCAACAGAATTTATACCTTGCATAAACTCCATAGAACCTAAATGTTTTTGGTTTTCATCAAATACAGGAACAACTGAACGAATACTAAGTCCTGCTTCTCCAACTTCAAAAGTATTAACTGCTTTTTTTTCACTATTTACTTTTACAACACTTGCTCTAAAAGAACTTAAATCATCTCCAAATTTATCAGCTTTCCAAGATCTTAAAAAAGAGTGATTGTCTTTTGTGTGAATATGAATTTGAATATTTTGAAAAGGTGTTGATTTTTTCATATTATCTGAAAGTGTTGATAGTGCTTTTATAGCCAATTCCCTATCATTTGAAGCTAATCCTTCTTTTATTGAAGAATCATTTGAAATAGAAATTGCATTTGAAATTCCAACTTCAAATTTTGCATCAATTTTAATTTTTGACAATTCGTTTAATTCGATTTTTACATCATTATAAACTTCATTTCTCAAATCATTTTTATATTTATTTAGTATAAAATAACCTATAATTAAAACGAATATTGTCACTATTACATTTATTAATGTAAATTTTTTTCCTATTGTCAGTGCTTTCATCTTCATCCTTATATAAAATAACTAATATATTATTACTATTTTCCAAAAAAGCAGATTAAAAGCCTATAAAATAAGAAAAAAATAACTTTATCCCATAGGATATAATATTTCTTTTTGAATAAGTTCTATCTTCGAAAGGAGTTCATTATCAATGGCAAAGTTAAATGCTTTTAACGATTCATCTAACTGTTCAGAAGTTCTTGCTCCAATAATTGTAGAAGCTACAAAATCAAAATGTTTTGAATATGCAACTGCTAAAGTTACAGGTGAAATTCCATACTCACGGGCAAGTTCTAAATATTTTATAGTTGCGGCAATTGTTTTATCATTTACAAATCTTGTTGCTTGAGCTTGAACTCTTGGGTTTTCATGTTTCATATATGCAGAAAATCTTGCATCTTCAGGATAAAAAGCATTATTATATTTTCCACTTAAAACTCCTCCACCAATTGGAGAATATGGAAGTAAAGAGATATTTTCTTTTTTACAAACCGTTGAAAGTTCATCCAAAAATCTTGGATTTAAGAGCGAAAAATTATTTTGAATAGATTCAAATCTAGCTAGATTTTTATTTTTTGAAGTTTCATTTGCTTTGGTAAGTCCATAAGCTGTATCATTTGAAGTTCCAATATATCTTACTTTTCCTTCACGAACTAACTCATCAAAAGCTTTTAAACTCTCCTCAATAGGCACAATAGCATCAGGCCAATGCATTTGATAAAGGTCGATATAATCAGTATCTAATCTTCTTAAACTTCCCTCAATTGCTCTTTTAATGTGAAAAGAATCTATTGCAGTTAATCCATGACGTGTAGGTGGAACAAACCAACCAGATGCTGCACCACTTACTTTTGTAGCTAAAATTATTGAGTCTCTTGGTTTTGTTTTTAACCATTCGCCAACGATTAATTCAGTTGTTCCTTCATAAGATTTTTTTGGTGGAACTGGATAAATCTCAGCTGTATCATAAAAATTTATTCCACTATCATACGCTTTATCTAAAATTTTAAAAGCCTCTTGTCTTGAGGCACTTGAACCAAAAGTCATAGTTCCCATACAAATTGAACTAACTCGAAGTCCACTTCTTCCTATATATCTATAATCCATAATATTTCCTTCATATTTTTATAAAGGTAAATTATAACTACTTAAAAAAAATATTTGGATTAAATTTTATTCCATTATACAAATTTCTTTTTTCCTCATGTGTTTTATAGTTTGAATTGCCACTAATATAACAATTAAAGTTGTAATAAAAGTTAAAAAATAAGCTAAAAATCCATAAAACCATTTTGAAGTTAATTCATACATTAAAATAGTAGCCAAAGTAATAGCTGCCATTGGAAAAGTAAATGCCCACCAAGAGATAAAAAACTTAATATTTATAAAATTTTTATACATAACAAAAACTAAAATAGTAAAAAACAGTCCTAAATTAAATAAAATTTGAGCAAAAAAATCTAAATTTCCAGTTAATTTTATATATGAAATAAATCCAATTGATGGAGGTGCAATAAGTATAAAAAGTGTTGGCATAAATTTTGGTGCAAATTGATTATGAAAAATAATTCTATTTAAAATAATTGCAAACAAAATTATCCAAAAGAATATTCCAATTGAAAAATAAAAGTATAAAATAGAATCATCAATAAAACCTTTTCCCGCAATTGGAACAATCAAATTTCCAACAATTGGAATAAACCAAGCAGGATTTGAATGTTGCATTTCAAGGTTATTATTTATCCAAAATTTAATAGTATAAAAAGTAAAAAAGATATGTAAACCAGCTCCAACTATACAAAATATTTGAGCCAAAGAATCAATATTATGTCTATAAATCATAGATAGAATCAGTATAGAAATAGAAGATGCTGCAAAAAAGTTTATTCGTATGGGATGTGAAAACTCTTTTTTTACTTCATTTTTGTGTTTAATTATTTTTAAAATATAAAAATATAAAATCACGAAAAAAAGTACTGTTGTTAAAATTGCCATAAAAATTGCTATAAAAGAAGGAAAAAACAGAACTTCATTGATTCTTTTATACACCAAAGACAAACCTGATAATCCCATTATAATGGCAAACATCATAACTGGGAAAAACTGTAATCTATCCGACGGAATAGATTTTATTGTTTCTTGTTCTTGCATTATTAAATCCTATTAAGAATAATTAATTATAATTAGAAAAAATTTCAAAGGTTTATTTTGGCAAAAAATAAAAAAAGTATAGATTTAAGTAAAGATAACTTATCTTTTGAAGAGAGAAATCAAACTATAAAACTATTAACTTTTAAAATAGATAATATGACACTAAATATTTCAATTTTTGAAAAAGAAAAATTTATCAAAAATAGTACTATGGTATTTGCACATCTACCTAAAAAACTAAAAACCAAACTAAATCCAACAAGTAAATAATAGATTCTTTCTAAATATTTTTATAATTATAACTTATAAAAATTAAAGTTTGTTTTATTATATATAAGCTTTAATTATAATACTAAAATAAAATATAATTTTCATTGATTTTATGAATAATACTTTCTTTATTGAAAATTCAATACAATACCAAAACTAAAAAACAAGGCAGATGATGGGAAGAGCAAATAATTCAAGTGTAGATACTACAAAAGGCGATAGATTAGCAAAAAAAATGAATGAAAAAAGAAATGTTCTAAAAGCAGGATTTGCACCAGATGGAGCTGAAAAAAAAGAACAAATAGTAAATGCTAGAAAAGCTGCAAATGTAGATGCTCAAAAAGAAAAAAGAAAAAAGAATGCAAAACTAGCTAAAGCTACTAAGAAAAAAAATAAAAAAAAATAATAAACTGAAAAATTTTCTAACTGACCCTTTTAAGGGGCAGATTATGAGGAGATACAACTCTATTATAATAGATACTTTTTTATTTTATTAAAATTATTTCTCAACATTGTATGTAAATATGTTCCAAATACATTTTCATTTTTAAAAGCAGCGTATGTACCATCTTGTGAAGTTTTCTTATAAAGTTTGTATTCCCCTACTTTTTCTTCATCAATTAATTTTGTAAAATGAAAAGCATGACCTGTAATACCTAATTCATTTTCATAATAACCCATTCGATAAAATCTTTTTCCTAAAGTAAAATCTAAATCTAATAATCCCATCATTTTTCTATCATCAACCCTATTTGATAGAAATAATAATCCAGCGCATTCACCATATATTTTTTTATTTTGTTTTGCATGAGTCAATAATGAATTTTTAAAATCATTTGAATTTTCTATTTTTTCATAAGCCTCTTTTGTTTCTATATACCCGCCAACAATAAAAACAACATCGGCATCTAAAGGGATAAGTTCATCATTTATGGTATTTACAACTGTCACTTTTGTAAAAGTTTCTTTTAAAAATTCTAAATTATCATGATACAAAAAAGAGAAATTATCATCATTTACCAAAGCTATATGTTTATCATAAATTTCTACTTTTTCAAAAGGATACTCTTCTATTTTTTGAGTTTTAGAATTTGCAATAATCTCTAATTTTTCTAAATCTATATGTTTTAAAACCTCTTTTGACATGAGTTCAAGTTTTTCTATTTTATTATCTTTTAAATCAAGTCCAAGATGGGTAGAATCTAAAGTATCAAGTCTATTTTGAATCCAACCTAAAACTACAACATCATCAAAATCTTTTTCCACTTGATTTTTGATTAATTCAAAATGACCAAGTGATGAGATATAATTAAAAACCACTGCTTTTATAGTATTTCCCTCTTGATAAGTTTTAAGACCTTTTATCACAGCACTTAAAGTAATATACGAGCCACTTCCATCTAAAACTATAATTGTAGGAATATTTAAAAGTTTTGTAACATCATAAGCAGAAGCATTTTTATCCATACCATCATAAAACCCCATAACTCCTTCAAGAATAGAAATATTTTTATCACTATATTTATTAAAAAGCCATTTAACTTGGTTCTCATTCATAATACAAGTATCAAGATTTATACTAGGCGTTTGACAAATTTTTTGATGAAAAAGTGGATCTATAAAATCAGGTCCTATTTTAAATGGTCGAACAGATTTTTTATAATGATACAAAAGTGCCGTAGTTAAAGTTGTTTTTCCTTGATTTGATGCAATTGCACTTATACATATAGCTTTTATTTTAAATCCTTATAAAATTAATTTTATACTCTTTTATTTCTTCTAATTAATAAATAAACAAAAAATGGTGCTCCAATAAAGGCAGTTACCACACCTATTGGCAAACTTGAATCTGTATTTAAATTTCTTGAAATTAAATCTGAAAATACCAAAAATATTCCTCCAAAGAAAAATACTGGGAAAAATAGTTTATCGGCACTTTGTTTGTAAATTAGTTTTATTATGTGAGGAATTATAAGTCCTATAAATCCAATTGGTCCTACAAAACTTATACTAATCCCAACACTCAAAGATACTACAACTAAAAGAAGTAAACTTATTTTATTTACATTTAAACCCTTTAAAAAAGCCGTATCATTACAAATAAGCAGTAATTTTATTTTATCTTTATTAAAACGTACAACAAAATAAAATATAAAACTTACAAGCATTACAACTATTCCACTTGAAAATCCAACCGTATCTAAACTTCCAAGAGTAAATCTAACTATTGAATAGTTTTCTTGTAAGTTACTCATATAAAAAACTAACATCAAAGCTGAGCTATAAAAATATGATAAGGCAATTCCTATTAATAAAATTGAGTTTGTTGAAACTGCAACTGAATTTTTATTTATCTGTTTAGAGATGAAATATAGAATCAAAATAGTAATAATTGAACCAAATACAGATGAAATACTCATATGTAAAAATGGAAAAAATACAATTGAAATAGCTGTAAAAAGTGTAGTTCCACTGGCAATTCCCAAAGTATATGGAGTTATTAGTTGATTTTTAAAAATAATTTGAAAAATCAATCCTCCCAAAGCTAAAATTCCACCAACAAAAAAAGCTAATAGAACCCTTGAAACTCTTAAATCCCAAAATATAGTATATGTTGTTGAAGTTGGCTCTACAATATCTTTTAATGAAATTGAAATTTCCCCTAAAAATGGAGCAACACAAACTATGATAAAACTAATTAGATATAAAAATATTTTCATAAATTTACCACCAAATGCTTATCCAATTTCATAATTGTATTATTATAAAATTTCTTAAGATTTTGATTTGAAAAAAACTCATCATGTTCTCCAAAAAATTGAATAATTCCATCACTTAAAAATAAAACTTTGTATTTTAAAGCATATGCTAAATCCAGATTGTGAGTAATTACAATCTTTTGATTTAATAAATCTGAATTAAAAATCTCAAAAACCTCTTTTAATCTACTAATATCTAAATTTGCAGTTAATTCATCAAAAATAGTGATTTGCGCATTATGCATAATCGCACTTGCAAGAAGTAAAAGTTGTTTTTCTCCAGAACTAAATGATTTACAATATTTATCTTCTAATTTTCTAAGATTTAAAAGTTTTATCACTTCATCTATTTTTTGATTATTAACACTACCAATAAAGGAGAGTTCTAAAAACTCCCGTAATGTAACATATTCATCAAAAATAGAGAGTTTTGGAGGTATATAATTAATTAGTTGAGTTCTTTTAAAATCACTTATTTTTGATATATTTTCACCTAAAAGTTCAACTTTATCATTTGAAATAAGATTTGATAAAACTTTTGCAAGGGTTGATTTTCCTGCTCCATTTTCACCTAATATTATTAAGTTTTCATTTTCTTTCAAAAAAAATGAGATTTCATGTAAAATAGAACTATTGTAATTTTTTATTTCTAACATTTTCTAATATCTTTTTAAAATCTTTTATAAAAAACTCTACTCTTTGACTTGGGATTCCAGCATAAAGTTTATCTACTGTGTAAATGTTATCATCTTTTGAAGCATTTATTGGTAATTGTTTCCAAGCATTTATAATTTCATCTTGTTCTTGTTTTTTACCATCTAAAAATGGAGTTAAAAGAATTATAATATCAGGATTCATACCAATAATTTTTTCAGTATTTACAACTGGTTGGGCTGGATTTTCTGAATTATAAGCATTTTTATTTCCACTTTCTTTTATAATATCTTCAAAATATAAAAAATTTCCCGTCACATAAATCTGATTTGAAAGGGATTTTTTAGGACTTATTACAATCAAAATCTTTTTATTTTCTACTATTGAATTTATAGATGATAAAGCATTATCTATATTTGATATTAACTCTTTTGCTTTTTCTTGTTTATCAAAAAAGTTTCCAAGTTCAGTAATTGTATTTTTTATTGATGAGATTGTATTTGTTTTATAACTCAAAGTTTTTATACCTAAAGCATTTAGATTAGAGTTTAATTTTTCATCATAATCTTGCCCGATAACAACTGTTGGTTTTGCTTCGAGTAATTTTTCTAAAGAGATGTTGTTATATCCACCAATTTTTAGAATACCCTTTGATTCTTCTGGAAAATCACAATAATTTGTGTTTGCAACAACATTTGAACCAACACCTAAAGCAAATACAATCTCATTTATTGAAGGAGAGAGAGTTACAATTCTCTCTTCCGCCAACAAATTTATACATAAAATTAGTATAAATAAAATTTTTTTCATATTAGAAACTAGCCTTTAATCCAATATAAGCACTTCTTTCTTCAGTTGCGTATCCATCAACTGTTTGATAATATTTATCAAATAAATTATTTACTTTTAAATATGCTTTATATGTTTTGTTAATATCATAATTTACAACTGAATTCCAAACTGTATAGTTTCCAGTTTCGGCACCTGTTTTATTAACACCATTATATCTGTCTCCAATATATTGTCCATTTACATTAAAATGAAAATCTTTAATTCCATAATAATCAACACCAAAACCAACTTGTTCTTTTGCTCGTCTAGCTAGTTCTTGTTCTTTATTATCTTCAGCACTTAATGCTGTATAATTTAGATTTAAAAAAGTATCTTCAAGCACATCTTTCTTATAAGCTAATTCATAACCTTTTAGAGTCGAAGTTCCATCTATATTTCCATATTTATATGTATTTGTATCAAAGTCAATCATATCTTCTATTTTTGTATGGAAATAAGTTGCAGAGATACCTTTGTATTCAACTCCTAAATCATAACTTTTACTACTTTCAGGATTTATATTTTTGCTTCCATAAATTGAATATAAATTGTATAAAGTTGGAACATTGTAAGCTGTACCATAATTTGAACTTACATTCAGTTCATTCCAAATATATTGTTTAACACCTACTTTTCCAGTTATTTTATTGTCAAATTTATCATATACATCTTTTCTTAATGATTCAGTTATTATTGTTTTACTATCATTAAATTTATTGCTATTTGTTAAAAATAGTGCTTTGTTATCATATTTTTCATTAAGCTCATTTTTATGTTCAAAAGTTTTGTAATCAGTACCTAATAATACAAAAGCGTTATCATTTTGATATGGAATATTAGTTTTTAAACCATATTCATTTACAATTCCATCAAAATAAGATGTTGAATTTGTTGCAGGATAATAGTATTCTCTATCAAAATCAGATCTTTTTACTGAAACGTCTGTTGTTGCAAAATTATTTTTATTTTCATATGAAACAGTAGAAAATTGATCTTTTGTATTTGCTGTATTTAATGAATCACCACTTGTACCATCAAAATTATTATCTGCATCTACAATGGTGTGTGATACGTCAATTTTATTTGAATCATTAAAATTATAACCTGCTTTTAAACTTGAAGTTAGATTTTTATATCCGTCATCTTCTAGCCCTAATTCATTACCTCTTTTTCCATAATTACGTGAAGATTTTTTTGCAAGAAAAGAAGAATAACCATCAGTGTCAGTCTTATATACAGAACCTTTTAAATAATATTTATCTGTTTTATGAGATAAATTCATACCATATTTTTTAGTATCAAAAGAACCATATTCAACACTAGCATCACCATGTGTACCCGCTTTTGCACTTTTTGTAATAATATTAATTACACCAGCACTTGCATCTGCACCCCAAATACCACTTTGAGCACCTTTTACAACTTCAATTTGTTCAATATCATCTATCATTAAATGTTCAAACGGAGCACCACTTAATCCAGTAATATCGTTATATCTTATTCCATCTATTAAAACTAAAATTCTTTTTGAATCATTTCCTCTAAGATAAACCGATGAAGAAGCACCAAAACTTCCATTACTTGTAAATGAGATACCAGGTATTGTATTTAAAGCATCAACTACACTTAAATAGTGTTTTTCTTCAATATCTTCTTTAGTAATAATATCAATATTAGAAGTAACATCTTTGATTGATTGAGTCGATTTAGTAGCACTTGTAACTGTAATTGTTTCTAAATTTTGAACTGAAAAAAGGTTTGTTGTAGCTAAAAGTAAACTTGTAATTAAGCTTGTAGATATTTTTTTTTGCATTATTTATTTTTCCTAATTTTTATGTTTTATATGTTGTTTGTTGAATATAGTTTGCTTGGTTTTAATTGCTTTAATAGCAATAACTTAGTGATTTTTGGTATAGTATTTACTAAAATAGCATGAATCATACAGTTAAAAGATTGCAGTTTTCTACTAACAGTCGCTGCTAAAATTCCAAAAAAACTAAAGTATTTTCTTGTTTTACTAATCATTATTTCCTCCTTTTTAAAATTTAATTTTGATTATTTTAAACTAAATATGACAACTTAAAATTGATTTTGTTGGGTCAACCAAATATTCATAACCTAAATATCCTATATAAAATCCAAAGGCTATTACTAAAATTGAAGCTAATTTTATAAATAAACCTCTCAAATTTGATTGTTTAAACAATCCTACAAAAAATCCTAAAGAAAAAAGTGCAGGAACAGTGCTTAAACCAAATACTAGCATTACAAAAGCTCCCCAAAATGCACTTCCTGTACTAGCAGCGGTGATTGCAAAAACATACACAAAACCACAGGGAAGTAAACCATTTAACATTCCTAAAAGATAGAAACTAAACAAAGATTGTGAACCCAAAAGTGCTTTAAATGTGTTTTGATAAAGAGGTGATTTTGAACAACTATGTTCTAAAATAGTTAAAAACTTGATTTTCCCAAGGAGTGAAAGTCCAACTAAAATCATCATAAAACCTGTAATTAATAAAAATATTCCACTTGTCGTATTATCAAAAGTTACAACTCCACCAATAAGACCAAATAAAACTCCAAGAATCATATAAGTTGAAATTCGCCCAAAAGAATAAAGTAAATGGGCCAAAGCTTGAATTTTTTTTGTCCATTCATTTTTTATTTTTGTACTTGAATATGCAATTACAATTCCACCACACATTCCAACACAATGACCAAAAGAACCTAAAAATGCTATGGAAACAATTGTTATAATACTAATTGTTTCCATTATTTCCTAACAACTCTTTTTTAATATATGGATTTCTCAAATCCTCATTTCTTAAAACTTTTAAAATAACTTCCTCAAAAGATATTAACCCTTCTTGTTTATTTTTAAAAGCTCCAAATCCATGTCCCATAGGAGTTGTATCGGTTCTATTAAACCATGCATTTCTGGCATTAATATACTCATTTGTATCATTTGTATAAACCCATAAGATTACTTCTTTTTGAAATTTTATATTGTTATACCATAAAGCTAAACAACCAATATCATCAAAAAACCAAGTTTTTCCATCAGGTGATACTGCTTGTGCTGAGTGTTTTTCTGAAAGCAATGTCATACCACATTGTGTATCTTGAAAATGATTTGGAGTAATTTGAATTGGCTGAAAAGTATTATTTCCTGTTTGAATTACAGTCATCTGTTTTTTATTAGACATAGATAAAAATATTATAATTATTATTGCAATAATTGCAATTAGCGTAAGAGATGGTAAGATTTTTTTCATTGAAACTCCAAAATAGAATTTGTATTATATTCACTTGTATATAAAATTTAGTTTATTGATGGTAAAAAAAAGGCTTCACATGGGAATCTGTGAAGCCATATTCAAATCTATTTAAGTTTATAGGATACCAAATAAATGTATTTAGTAGTAGGAGGATTTAATATAAATATCCTATATGTGAAATTTTATCAACTCAATTATTAAAATAAGATAAACTTTATCCTCTTTACTTACTTTTTTAAAAATTCTATTTAATCTTACTTTATATTTTAAATAATATAATACAAATCAATATAAAAATAAGGATTATTATTTATGCGCTTAATAATGTTTGATATGGATGGAACACTTATAGATAGTGGTTTAGCTATTACAAATACAATAAATTATGTTAGAGTTAATTTGGGTTTTGAAAAATTAGAAAAAGATTATATTTTAGAAAAAATAAATGATCCGGCTATAAATTCTGCTGAATTTTTTTATGGAACAAAAGAGTTTACACCACAACAAACAAAACTTTTTGAAGAGTATTACAATATTCATTGTTTAACTGATTTAGTTGTTTATGATGGAATTTCTAAATTAATTAATGATTTAAGTAAAGATTTTACTCTTGCGGTTGCAACAAATGCAAACTCTAATTATGCACATAAAATGTTAAATCATGTCGGGATTGGACATTATTTTAAAACTATTTTAGGATATGACAGCGTAAAAAATCCAAAACCACATCCTGAAATGGTAAATAAAATACTTGATATTCACAATGTTTCAAGTCAAAATGCCCAATTAATTGGAGATTCACACAAAGATATAATGGCAGCCTCAAAAGCTGGAGTTGATTCTGTTTTAGTAAATTGGGGATTTTCAAATCATGAAAAAGATGCTATTGAAACAGTTGAAGAGTTAGAAAAAAAAATATTTGAGAAATTTAAATAGGTTTTAAAATGTTTGAAAAAATCAGAAAACTATTTAGAAAACAAAAAGCTTTTCCATGTATTATTTGGGATGGAAAGGTTATTAAATATTTAGATTTAACGCAAAAACAAATAGACAAAATGCAAGAAAAAAATAAAAATCTAATGATTACAAAAAAAGAGGATTGTTAAAGTTCTATGAACTTATAGCTTCCTTCTTTTAAATCTTCAACACTAAATTTATCAAAACTAACCCGATGAAGAGTCAATACCCTATTCCCAACTGCTGCAAACATTCTTTTTACTTGATGATATTTCCCCTCACAAATTTCTAATCTTACATGAGTTGGTGATATTATTTCAAGAATTGCTGGAAGTAATGGTTTTTTTTCACCATTTAACATCAATTCGCCACTTGAAAAAATCTCTTTTTCATCACCATTTAAAGGAACAGCTAAAGTTGCTTCATAAATCTTTGAAACATCACTTTTAGGACTTGATAATTTATGATTTAAAGCTCCATCATCTGTAAGAATTATTGCACCTGTTGTATCAACATCAAGTCTGCCAATAGTAGAAATTTTTGGATTTCTTCTATTCCATCTTGAAGGAATTAGCGCATAAATCAAGCTTCCGGCATCATTATGTGAACAAATAAATCCTGATGGTTTATTTAATAAAATTGTAATTATCTCTGGATCAAGCGCTTCATTGTTTACTTTTATATCATTATGATAAGCTTTTATTGAAGCATCAAAAACTCTTTTATCATTTACAGTAAGTTCAAAAATTCGTAAAAATTTTTTAGCTTCACTTCTCGTGCAATATCCTAAACTTGATAGGTGTGCATCAATTCTTTTATAACTATTTTGCATATATTAAAATCTCTTTTATTTAAAATTGCTAGATATTAACATCTTTTTCAATAAAATACAAATATGAAACTAATTGATAAAAAAAATAAACTATATTTATTAAATGATAATAACTTTGATTTTCCAACTCTTGACATGATAAAAGATGATTTAGTTGCTGTTGGTGGAGATTTTCATCCTCAAAGATTACTTAATGCTTATGAAAATGGTATTTTTCCTTGGTATATTGATGAATACAATTATATTCATTGGTTTAGTCCTCAAAAAAGAATGGTTCTAAAACCAAATGAAATGAAAGTCTCAAAAAGCCTAAAAAAATCTATTTTTAACAAAGGTTTTGTAATAAAATCAAATGAAAATTTTGAAGCTGTTATAAGAGCCTGTTCTCAAATTAAAAGAAAACATGAAGATAGCACTTGGATAAGTGAAGAGTTTATACAAGCTTATACAAATCTGCATCATTTAGATATTGCTTTTAGTATTGAATGTTATTTAAATGAAGAGTTAGTTGGTGGACTTTATGGGCTTTTAATCGGAGATATTTTTTGTGGTGAAAGTATGTTTGCAAAAGTAACTGATGCTTCAAAGGTGGCTTTTTATCATCTTTGCCAACAAGCCAAGCAAAATGGAATAAAACTTATAGATTGTCAAGTTTATAACGACCATTTGGCAAGTTTAGGAGCCTATGAAATAAGTAGAGATGAATATTTTCAATTACTTAAAAAAAATTCTGATTCGTAAAAATGTTACTTTTTTCTATATTTTCATAAACTAAACCTTTATTTTGATAAATTGCTACTCTCTTACTACTTTTTTGTTTTATAATAAAACATATTTCAATAAGTATAAGGTAAAAAAATGAGTGAAGAAATAAAAAGAGAAAAGTCTCTTACAATGACTATGTTAATGACTCCAGACAAAGCAAACTTCTCTGGAAAAAATGTTCACGGTGGTGAAATTTTAAAAATGTTAGATCATGTTGCATATGCTTGTGCTGCAAGATATACAGGTATGTATGCAGTAACATTATCAGTTGACATGGTTTTATTTAAAGATCCTATTAAAATTGGTTCACTTGTTACATTTCATGCCTCTGTAAATTATACAGGAAGAACTTCTATGGAAATTGGTATTAAAGTAATTTCAGAAGATATAAAAGATCATACAATTAAAAATACAAATGTTTGTTATTTTACTATGATTGCTGTTGATGAAGCCGGTAAACCAGCGTCTGTTCCTAAATTAGATTTAGTTACTGAAGATGATAAGAGAAGATATAATGATGCAATTCAAAGAAGAGAAATTAGAATGTCTTCAAGACACTCAAAATAATTATTTTTTACTTCTATAAAAAAGGGGAAGATTTTAAAATCTTCCCCTTTTTTTCAAGTTTCTAATAAAAGATATTAAGCTTCTTTAGACTCAATAAACTCTTCGTAACTTCCTTTGAAATCAACAATTGTTCCATCTGGTTGAATTTCGATAATTCTATTAGCAAATGCATCTAATAATTCTCTATCATGAGATACACAAACAACAGAACCTGGATACTCAAGTAATCCCTCACCTAAAGCAATAATAGCTTCTAAGTCTAAGTGATTTGTTGGTTCATCTAATACAAGGAAATTCCCTTGCTCTAACATAATTTTAGAGAGCATCATTCTGTGTTTTTCACCACCACTACAAGAATTAACTTTTTTCTCTTGTTCTTGACCGTTAAATAACATTCTTCCTAAACAATTTCTAATTTCAGAAATATCAGCATCTCTATCGCAGTTTCTCAACCAATCATAAAGTGTAATATCACCTTCAATTATATCCGTTGCATTTTGTGGAAAATATGAGTTTTGAATAGTTGCACCCCATAAAATTTCACCACTATCAGCTTTTAGGTTTCCTTCTAAAATCTCACATAAAGTAGTTTTACCAATACCATTTGTTCCAATTAGAGCAATTTTATCGCCCTTTTCAACTGTAAAATTAATATTATCTAAAACAACATGGTCTCCATAAGCTTTACAAATATTTTTAACAGTTAATAACTCTTTTCCAACCTCTCTTTTTTGTTTAAAAATAATAGATGGATCTCGTCTACTTGATATTTGAATTGCACCAATATCAAGTTTATCAAGTTGTTTTTGTCTTGAAGTTGCTTGTTTTGCTTTAGATGCGTTTGCACTAAATCTAGTAATAAACTTTTCAAGTTCTTCTTTTTCTTTTAATTTTTTACCAACATCTTTTTCATTTTGTTTTGCAATTAAAGTAGAGGCAATATACCAATCATCATAAGTTCCTGTGAACTCTCTAATTTGTTTGAAATCAACATCTAAAATATGAGTACAAACAGCATTTAAAAAGTGTCTATCATGAGAAATAACAACCATTGTTCCATCATGATGTTGTAATTGATTTTCAAGCCATCCAATAGTTGCAATATCTAAGTTATTCGTAGGCTCATCTAAAAATAAAGCATCTGGTTTTGGATATAAAACTTGTGCTAGTAAAACTTTAAACTTATCTCCGCCTGTTAGCGTACTCATTAAATCTTGATGAGAAGCAGCTGGAAAACCTAAATCTTCTAAAATTCTTGTAATTTTTACATCATACTCATAAGTTGGGTCTTCTTCGCAACAAATAATTTCAAGTTCAGCTAATCTATCATTAATTTCATCAGTAAATTCAGGACTCATATACAGTTCTTCTTTTTCTTTTACTGCATCATGTAATCTTTTATTTCCCAAAAGAACTGCGTCAAAAATCGTATTATTTTCATAAGCAAATTGGTTTTGTGATAATGTTCCCAATTTTTTACCATTTTGAATTTGTACTTCACCTTCGGTTGCTTCTTCTTGTCCTGATAATATTTTTAAAAATGTAGTTTTTCCAGCACCATTTGCACCAATTAAACCATATCTTTTACCAGTATCTAATTTTATATTTATATCTTGAAATAAAACTCTTGGACCAAAAGATTTTTTTAGATTGACAGTTTGAACCATATTATAATTATCTCCATTTATTATTTATTTAATATATTTATTTTGCGATTATATCTTAAAAAATCTATTTAAGCCTTAAGCTAAGCGTTTAAATCTCTTTTTCAAATGCCAGTCTCATAATTTCATCTTCTGTTAAATGTCTCATTCTTGTATCATCTTCAGGAGGATATTTAATAATTAAAACTTTTGTTTTTAAATCATCTAAACGATATTTTGTTAGATTTTTAATAAGGTTATCATTTATCATTTCTTTAGATAAAGTTGATTGTTCAAGCATTTTTGTAATAACATTTTCAAGATTTTTTTTCGTTTCTTCAAATGCTTTTTCTTCATCAGTTAGTGAAATATATTGTTTATCTAAATATTTCATTACAAAATCTGCTGGATATTTATAAGTTGTAATTCCTTTATAAACATACTTTTGACATTTAATATTCGGTATATGAACACCTGTAAAAATATATCCAAGTACTGTATTTATTCCATCTAACTCTTTTAAAGGATTGTGAGAACAAATAAAATCTTCTTTTACAACAGATGGAGAAAATTCTAATGATGTTATATTATTATGCAAAATAATAAAACTTCCACCAACTTCTTTTGGCCCACCTTTTAAAGAAAATATCTCATTTTTATGAGCCATAAAACTTCCAGTAACTTTTTTTGGACTACCTTCAAGTGAAGTTAATTCATTATCACCAATATCAAAATCACCCTCAATAATATTAAAGTTTAAAGGTAATTTTAGTAAGTTTGCTAATTTATCTGCTAATCTTACATCACCATGAACATTAACCGAATTATCTTTTAAAATAGTAAAATTTTTTATCTCATGTTTTCTAAGCCATCTGCTTATATCATCTACATTTGTAAGTGCAACAATAGGTTTATAAATATGAGAAATAACTTCACTACCTTTATATCTCCATGTTTTTTCTTCTTCATTAAACGTACTTGAAAGATGATTTAATCTAATATCAGATACTAAATCAAAACCTATTTCATCTGCAACACCATCTAAATCTGTTAAATTATTTTTAAAACATAAATAATCTTGTCCAACAGAAACTGGTCCTCCTGTTAATCTTTCAATTAAATTTTGAGAACAGTCAAAAGTGGCATCAACATATTTTGGACCACCTTTTAAAGTAGCTATTTTGTTTGTCGAACAGTTAAAAAAACCTTTTACCGTTCTAGGCATTCCTTTAATAGAGTCAATTAGATTATTAGAGCAATCAAAATTTCCTTTAACTTCTTTTGGAGCATAAGATAAATTTTTTAATTGATTATAAGAACAATCAAAGTCATTAACTTCAGTTGGTCCCTCAAAAAGTGAAATCAAACTATTTCTTGAACAATTAAAATCTCCAGTTACTGTTTTTGGACATCCATCAAGTGAAGTTAGACCATTATTACTTATATCAAAAAATCCATCTACTGTTTTAAATTTAACAGGTAATTTTTTTACACTTAACTTTTTATTTAGATTAACATTCCCTTGTACTGTTATATAGAAATCTTCTGAAATTAGATAATTATTTATTGCATGTTCTTTAAGCCATTTTTCGATTTCTGAGAGAGTATTCATCCTCTACCTTTATTATTTTTATTTTAAATTATGCTATATTTTATCATTTTATATCTTAAAATATTAATATTAAGGAACATATAAGACGTAAAAAAAAGCTTTTTATTCCTATATTATTTATTAATTGAATTTTTATTTTCAATTAAGAATAAAGGATTAAAAAATGGCATGTAGATGTAAAGATATTTTTAAAATAAGTGAAAAAGAAAGTAAAATTCATTTTGTCACGCAAATAAATGAGCTAATACTCAAATCTTCAAAAGGAGTTTTACCAAATGATGAACTTAATGAACTTGAAAAAGTAAAAGAAATAGGTGTAGATTATGCCCAAGGGTATTATTTTGCGAAATCTAGTGCAGAAATAATTAAAATCATTTAAAAATAATATTTTTTATTAGTTTTTTTTATCAATAATTAATTTCTTAAACTGTAGTATTCGACAATTTTAAATATTTACTATTTTAATATAGTAAATATTAATTTTATAATGTATTTAATACTTCACTAAAAAAATCAGGAATTTCTAATTTGATAAAAAGTTTTGACAAAAAAAATTTTATATATTTATGGTTTATGTTTTTTATTATTGTTTCAATCGTAATTTTTGAAGGAGTTGTTGAATACAAAAAGTCTATTGAAAACGCTTCTATAAAAACAAATAATCTTACAACCTTAATTTCTAAAAAACTAGAAAGTGATTTTGAATATACAAATAATTTACTAAATTTTGCTCACAATATAATATTAAATACTATAAAAGAAAATAAATATTTTTTAGAAGCTGATGATTTGCAAAAAAAGGAGATTATTTCAAAAAAATTTACTTCTTTAATAAATAATTCTAAAAATATAACTATTTTAAATTATGCCGATTCAAATGGAAATATTATATATTCATCAAATTCTTTAAATGGTGAAATTAATATATCAGATAGAGAACACTTTCAAAAATTAAAAAATAATGAAAACTTAATTACTACTTTTTCTGATGTTATTACCTCAAAAATAACAGGAAAAAGTTCTTTAGTTTTAACTCGTGCAATGAGAGATGAAAATAAAGATTTATTGGGAGTAATTACTGCTGTAATAAACATAAACACAATAAATGAAATTTTATCTTCTATAGATTTAGGAAAAAATGGTGTTTCGCTGTTAAGAAGATCTGACAACACAAAATTAATTTCAAGATATCCATCTTCAGAAACAGTAGAATTAAATCAATCTTTACCAGAAAATAATCCTATTATTGTTCAAATAAGAACTGGCGAAAAAACAGGAACTCTTGAATATATTGCTTCAACTGATGGTAAAAAAAGAGTTGGAAGTTTTTTAGTTATGGAAGAGTTTCCATTTTATGTACAAACAGCAATATCAGAAGATGTTTATTTGGCTTCATGGAAAGAAAATTTAAAAGTTGTTGCTGTTTTATTTGTATTATTCATTTTTATAACTTTTTTAATATTTTTTATTTTAAATAAAAGTTTCAAAAAAGAACAACTAGCAATTAAAGAACTGATAAGAAATCAGAACTTATTTTCATCTGGTCCTGTAATAACAATAGAATGGATATCTCAAAATAATTGGCCTATAAAAAATATCTCAAATAACTGCGAAAATATTCTTGGTTATACAAAAGATGAAATGTTATATAAAGATTTTAATTATTCAAATTTAATACATCCAGATGATAAATATAGAATTTTACAAGAGGTTCAATATTTTATTAAAAATAATATAGATATGTTTGAACAATCTTATAGAATACAATTAAAAGATGGAACTTATAGGTATTTTTATGACTATACAAAAATAATAAAAAATGACAATAATGAAATTATAAATTTTATTGGTTATATATTTGACCAAACAAATTTAAAAGAAAAAGAAGAATCTTTATTGGTTGAAAAAAATAGATTAAGTAATATTATTTTAGGTACTAATGCTGGTACTTGGGAATGGAATATTCAAACAAATGAAGTGATATTTAATGATAAATGGGCAGAAATGTTAGGATTTACCATAGAAGAACTTTCTCCTATCTGTATAAATACATGGTTAAATTTAGCACATCCTGATGATTTACAAAAAAGTAATAAATTATTAAAAAAACATTTTAACAAAGAACTTGATTATTATGATTGTGAAATAAGAGTAAAACATAAAAACGGTTCTTGGATTTGGATAAAAGATAGAGGAAAAGTTGTATCTTGGGATGATTATAATAAACCCATTTTAATGATGGGAACACATACTGATATTACAAAAGAAAAAGAATTAATTCAAGAAATAGAAATAACTAAAAATAGATTTGAAAATATGTTTAAAAACCACGCTTCTATTATGTTATTGATTAACCCAAATAATGGTGAAATAATAGATGCAAATCAAAGTGCAGTTAATTTTTATGGTTATACTTTAGATGAACTAAAACAAATAAATATTTCTAAAATTAATCAAACTAATATGCATTTATTAAAAAAGAAATATGAACAAGTAAAAAATTCAATAAAAAAATCATTTATTTTTTCTCATAAATTAAAAAATGGTCAAATCAAAATAGTAGAAGTTAATTCTTCGCCTATTGAAACAAGTCATGGAATAATTTTATTTTCAATTATAAAAGATATAACAAAAGAACAAGCCTTAGAAAATGAGATTTTAAAAGAAAAAATTAAATTCCAAACTTTTATCAACTTATCTTCTGATGCAATTCTTATATTAGATGAAGAAGGTAAACTTTTAGAATATAGCTTACAAACTCAAAAATATTTAAATTATAGTGATGAAGAAATGGGAAATTTAAATATTTTAGATATTGATAAAGGTTTTAAAAATATTCAAGAATATAAGGAACTTATTTCAAATCTAAATGGAAATCAAACTATATTTTTTGAAAGAATTCATACAAGGAAAGATAATTCCTATTACAATGCAGCTTTAACAGCTAGAAAAATAAGCCTTGATGGACAAGAATATATTTATTCTTCAGCAAGAGATATAACAGATGAAAAAATAATTCAAAAAAAACTACAAGAATTTTATGAAAATTTGGAAAAACTAATAGAAACCCAAGATAATATTGTAATACTCACAAATGGAGAAGAAATAAAATTTGCAAATCACAAATTTTTTGATTTTTTAGGATTTGAAAATCTGGAAAAATTCAAAGAACAACATCAATGTATATGTGATTTTTTCATAGAAGATGATAGATTTTTTCATCTAAAAAAAATTGCCATAAATGATAACTGGATAACAAAAATTATGGAATTTGAAGAATCAAAAAGAATTGTTTCAATAATAGGAAAAGATTCAAAACAATTTATTTTTTCAGTAAATGTAAATAAATTTGATGAAGATAATATGATTATAAGTTTTACAGATATTTCACAAACAATTTTTGAAAATATATATCTTGAAGAAAAAATTTTACATGATAAATTAACAAATGCTTATAATAGAGAATATTTTGATAAGAATTATAGAAAATTCATTTATGAATGTATTGAAAATAACTCAAAATTAGCACTTGCTATTTTAGATATAGATTATTTCAAAAAAGTAAATGATACCTTTGGACATGATATTGGAGATGAAGTATTAATTAAATTTGTGGAAACTATACAAAATAAGCTAAGAAAAAATGATATTTTGATTCGTTGGGGTGGAGAAGAATTTCTTTTGATTTTACAACTAGAATCTCAAAAAGATTTAGAAAAAAAGTTAGAACATTTAAGAAAAGTTATTGAAATTGAATTTTTCCCTAAAATCAATAACATAACTTGTTCTATTGGTGGAACAATATATCAAGACAATGAAAATATACTTAAAACTATAAAAAGAGCTGATGAAGCACTTTATAAAGCAAAAGCAGCAGGTAGAAATAAAGTTCTAATAAATTAACAACTAAAGTATACAAAACCACTTCTAAATTTTATAAACTATTATTATGAAAATATTTATACTTTATCCAAACCAATTATTTAAAAATTTATCAAATTTTGCAAATAAAAAAGTGCTTTTGATAATTTTTCTTGGGATGAGATAGTTACAGATGAATTTCCAAATCTTGATAAAGAGTTAGACCAGAAAACTTTTTGAGCATTAAACAATCTAAAATATTTTCCTATGGAAATTAACATAGCTTCAAAAGAGGAGCTTTTACGAATTCCTGGCATTGGAGCGAGGGGTGTTATGAAGATTTTAAGTGCAAGAAGATTTAAAAAATTAACTTTTGATGATTTGAAAAAATTAAAAATATCAATCAAAAAAGCAAAATATTTTATTATTTGCAACAAAGATTTTCAAAAACAAGTTCCATTTTATAGGGAAAATCTCAAATTTGCCCTTACAAAACCTGAACCAAAAAAGTTAATTCAACCCTCACTTTTTGATATTAGCTCACTTACGGGGGAGTTATGATTTTAGTTTATGATGGAACTTTTGAAGGATTTTTATCTTTGATTTACGAGGTTTATTATAAAAAATTAAAACCTATAAAAATCTATAAAACTCTTCCAAATAAGATAATCTTTGATGAAATAAAAACCATAGAAACTTCTTTAGATAACGCAATAAAAGTTTTAAGTGCAATAAAAGCAAAATTTCCTAAAGATATAGTCTGTAGGATCTTAAATATATTTATGTGTGATACAAAAGAGTTTGAATTGGATTTATTGGAATATATAATAGTGGGTTTTAATGATACAAAACAACTCTTTAATATAAATATACAAAGTGTTTTTTATCTAAATACTCTTGAAAAAGAGTTGTTTAAAAATGTTCATAAAATAACGGGATTTATAAGATTTAAAGAGTTGGAAGATGGAACGTTATATGCAAAAGTTGAATCAAAATTTAATATAGTTTATTTTTTAGGAAAACACTTTTTAAAAAGATTTAATAATCAAAATTTCATAATTCACGACTTGAATAGAAAACTAGCTTTTGTAAAAATAGATGAAACTTTTTCCATTCAAGAAATTGCTTATTTTAATGAAACGAACTACTCTTGTGATGAACAAAAATTTCAAAAACTATGGAAAATTTTTTTTAGTGGAGTTACTTTAAAAGAAAGAATTAACACAAATCTTCAACGGCAAATGGTACCGTTGATTTATAGAACTTATATGAATGAATTTCTTTAAAAATTGAACTTTCCCTTTTTTCTAAAAATTATGATGAACATTTAATCCTACATATTTTCCATCACTTGCTGAATCTTTAATAACAGGTAGTAAAAAATACTTATCTGTGATAAAAGCTCCAAGGGCAGAACCTGCAATATGAGATAATGCATCAATTAATTGTCCCCTAGCATTACCATTTATAGCGTATTCTATACTTTGCTCTGCAATAATAGCTATAGAACTTACTTCAAACCCTAACATTCCTCGCTCAGATTTATACTCTGGATAATAGCTATCAACAACTGCAGTTATTCCACCAGCCATTACAGCTCCACCAACAAAGTGACTTGCTTCACTTGTTACACCATCGTTTGCATGTAAAGCTAAAATACTACAAGCACTTAATATCCATATTTTTATAGTCATTTTAAATCCTTTTAAATCAGTGTAAAATTCAAAAAAATCAATGTACCTTTTTCTAATTACACTAAGATTTTTATATTATATATATTTAGTATTATAATCTTTTTTTAAATAGGTGTTGCTTAGTAAATTAGCTAAATAAAACTTCTTTAAAAGAAAAAAATTAAAGTTGAACTTACAAAAAATAGATACAAAAATTCTTTTTATTTATCTATGATAATAAAAAACAAAAAGGCATCATTATGAAAATTATATTTAAATATACTCTAATTTTATCAACCATATTAGTTTTTGTAGCTTGTTCCTCAAAAAATCAACCATTACAAACTGTAGAAAAAGTTGATTTAAATAAATATCTTGGAACTTGGTATGAAATAGCAAGATATGAACACTTTTTTGAAAAAGATTGTAAAAATGTAACTGCAAACTATTCGATGATGGATGAAGATACAATCAAAGTGATAAACAGATGTACAAAAATCCAAACAAATGAAAAAAAAGAGGCGCTTGGAAGAGCTTATGCTACGGATATTACAAACAGTAAATTAAAAGTTAGCTTTTTTAGACCATTTTATGGGGATTATTGGGTTTTAATCTTGGATAAAAATTATGATTATGTAGTAGTTGGAACTCCTAGTAGAGAGTATTTATGGATTTTATCAAGAACTTCTACATTAAATGAAAAAATCAAAAATGAGATTTTACAAAAACTTCCAACTTTAGGTTTTGATACTTCAAAATTAATCTGGACCATTCAGGAGTAAATCATGTATTTTGAGAAAAATGAGAGTTTAAAACTGGATTTTACAAAAAAATCAAAAAAAGAGAAACAGCATTTAAATGCTTTTCAAGAAGAGGACTTAAATCGTTTGATTGAAATGGCATGGCAAGATAGAACAACTTTTGACACTATTTTTGAGCTTTATGGTTTAACTGAAAATCAAGTGAAAAAGAAAATGCGAACTTTGATGAAAAAAAGCAGTTTTAAAATGTGGAGAAAAAGAGTCCAAGGAAAAGCCACAAAACATAAAAAGAAAGTTTTACATAAAGTAGTTAGATTTCAAGGTCCTTGGTGATTAAAAGACAAAAAAACTATACAAGACAATATTTAAAAAGCATATACTAAACAAAAAAGGATTTCAAATGCTAAAAGAACTTATTTTTACAGGACTTGGTGGAGCTTTGGTTTTAAAAGAAAAAATAGAAGATGAACTAAAAAAACTTGAGGAAAAAGGGAAACTTGACACTAAAGATGTTAAAAGTTTTTTAGAATCATTGGAGCAAAAAGGAAAAGATAGTGATGCAAAGTTCAAAGAAGAATTAAAAGCAACAATAAAAGAAATTATCGATGATTTGGGACTTGCTACTAAAGAAGATTTAGAAAAACTGAAAGAGGATTTAAAATAAAAACTTTTTTTAAAACACTAGGTCTTTACTCTTTTAGTAGGGTTTATGGTATTTTTTCATTTTTATTAACTATTTATTTAGTAATAAAAAAGAAGCCTAGCTTCCTGTTTTTTAAGCCACTAAACGCTAAAAAATTAAAAGAAACAACTATAAATCTTGGGGCAAGTTTTATAAAACTTGCTCAAGTTCTAGCAACAAGAGCTGACTTTTTTTCAAGTGATTATCTTGATGAGCTAAAAGAACTACACGACCAACTTCCTTCTATGAGTCAAGAAGAATATGAAGAAATTTTTGCAATGGCATTTCCCATAAATCCTTTTTCAGTATTTGAAAATAAACCATTAGCATCTGCTTCTATTGGGCAAGTTCATATTGCTTATTTATTAAATGGTGAAAAAGTAGCTGTTAAGCTTCGAAAAAAAGGAATAAAAAGCAGAGTCATGGCAGACATTAGAATCATTAATTTTTTCAATACTATTTTTAAACCTTTATTTTCTCACTATACAAAAAACTCTATTGAAGCAGTTGTTTCAGAATTTTCATCAATGATTTTACAAGAAGTAAGTCTAAACTATGAACTTGCAAATTTACAAAAATTTTCAAATATGTATAAAGATAGTGGAGTAAAATTTCCAAAACCATATCCTAATATTTCGAGTGATGATGCTTTAGTTATGAGTTTTGAAGAAGGGTTTAGATTTGATGACAAAGAAAATCTAAAAAAAGAAAATATTGATTTTAATTCAATTATTTCTAAACTTGTAGATTTTTATACAACTCAAATGCTAATAACTGGATATTTTCATGCTGATCCACATCCTGGAAATCTTCTTGTAAATAAAGAAGGTGATTTAATACTTCTTGATTTTGGAATGGTAAAATCAATTCCAAATAATACAAGAATAGCAATAATTGAGCTTATAAAAGCTGCACATGAAAGAGATTATGATCTTTATATTAGTGCGAATAAAAGACTTGGAACCATAGCTTACGAAGCTCCGGTGAGTGAATTAGCTGAATTTACAGATAAAATGTTTGATATTTTTTCAAATGAAAACCTAAGCAGTGAATCTATGCAAAAATTAGCTTTTGATGTACTAGAAGGTACTAGAAATTTTCCATTTAAACTTCCAAGTGATGCCATTTATATTTTAAGAGTTAGTGCAATAATTGAAGGTTTAGGAACAACTTATATAGAAAACTTCAATGGTATAAAAGATATTTTACCAATTTTACAAAAGAATATTCCAAAAGCTTTGGGAGCTAGTGATAGTATTTTAGAGATAATTATTGATGAAATAAAATCAATTCCATTTACTATAAAAGATTTTAAATCAGTTATAAAACAAGCAAGTAATGGTGAGCTTAAAATCGAAGTGTCACAAGGTCAATTAGAATGGATTGCAAAAGAAATTAAGGACTATACTAAACCTATTATTTTATCTTTAGGATTTATTTTTACATCTATTTTTATGCTTTTATATGACAAAGATTTAAAAGAGTTTGCTTTGATTTTATTCAGTTTAGGTTTAATTAAATTAATATACAAATAAAAATCTAATTATTTTACATTTTGAAAAAAACAATCAAAATCAAAATAAGTTATTTATTTATAAAAAAGTACTACTTTTATACTATTTAATGTTAAGATTTCATTATGATAACAATTGAAAATTATAAAAAAAATTTGACGATCTTATATATAGAAGACGATTCGATCACTCAAAATAAATTAAAACATATTCTAGAAAGATATTTTAATAAAGTTATTCTTGCGTCAAATGGAGAAGATGCTTTTGAAAGAATAAAAGCTGAGCCTAAAATAGATTTAATTATTAGTGATATAAATATGCCTAAAATGGATGGTTTAGAATTTCTTGAGGAGTTAAGAAAAACTAATTCTAAAATACCGTTTATTTTTATAACAGCAAGAGATGAACCAGATAAAATGCTAAAAGCAATTCAGTTAGATATTGATAATTATGTTTTAAAACCTATAAATCTTCAAAATTTATTAACAATTATTAACAAAGTTGCAGATAAATTATATGAAGAATATTTAACTTTAGAAAAAAATTGTAATATCATTCTTGATGAAAATCTCTTTTGGAATGGAAATAATAAAACACTAATTTTTAATAATAAAGAAATAAAACTCACAAAAAAAGAACTTTTATTTATTGAAATATTAATGGGCAATGAAAATAAAACTCATAATATTGAGGATATTATTTCTATTCTTTGGGAAGATAATTTTTTAGAAAAAGATTATGTTTCAAACCTTAAAAATATCATTTCGAGGCTTAGAAATAAAGTTCCTACTTTAAAAATTGAAAACTTATATGGAATGGGTTATAAAATAAAAAGAGTGATTTAAATATCCTCATTTTTTTTTCTAAACTCTTTTCTAAACTCTAACTCTTGTTGTATTGCTCCGTGGTTTGTTACATCTAACAATGGTCTATCAATAATTTTTATTTTTCCTTTTAATTTTGGGTTTTGTTCAAAAAAATCATCAAAATCTATTAAATATGTTTGCCCTTTATTATGAAATTCTACTCTATTTGGATACCTTAAGATATAACAACCTTTAAAATCTTTTTCCAAGATTCTTGTTCTTATTAATCTCTTGGATACATCATACTTAAAAATTAAATAACCAATAAAAAATATTACTATACAAAAAAATAATTCTCTAAAATAATCCATAATAAAAAACTCTCCGTAATCAATTATGTAAATATAGTATGTTTTTAATAAAAGAATGGATAATTTAAATATATTTATAAAATAAATAATATTTATATGTATTTTAAATTGTTACTATTTTATAGCCAAACCCATAAATATTATCTATTTTAAGTGCTGGTATTTTACTTCTTAATCTTGATATTAAATTCTTAAGATTTGAAATATCAGGATTTTCATTAAATTCTTCTTTCCAAATATAAGAAATAATTTCTTCATTTACAAAAATCTTTTCAGGTATTCTAAGCAGTAATTCAATTAATAAAAATTCTTTTTTTGTAAGTTTTAATAATTTATCATTCAAATATAACTGTTTTAACTCTTTGTTCCAAATCAAATCACAATTTAATTTTATAAATATTTCTTTATTATCTAAAACTTTATGTTTTTCCATATAAATCTCTTTTGATACTTTAAATATTATTTCAAAAAAATTATTATAATCCATTGGTTTTAGAATAAATCTATAAATACCTAAATTAACTAATTCAATAAGATATTCTGATTCATTATGAGCTGATAAAACTATTATTTTTTGATGTGCATTTTCCTTATAAATATGTTTTATAAGTTCAATTCCATCCATATTTGGCATTCGAATATCTGTAATAATTAAATCAGGATATTCATTATTTGCTTTATAAAAATTATAATATTTCTCTAATGCTTCATTTCCATCGAAAGCAACTTCAATTTTGGAAAAAATTTCATATAAAAGAATTTCCATTTTTTTTGATATTCCCTTATCATCTTCTACAAATAATATAGATATTTCTTTTGCATATTTTTCCAAAGAAATATAATCTATCATTTTAAACCTCTATTTTCTTTTAGTTCTTTTACGAGTTGTATTTATTTTATACTCTACTTTTTTTAATTTCTCTATTAATTTTGAAGAAAGTTTATACATATCCATCATAATATCTTTTTTTTCATTATTTAAATCTTTTTTACTATTATCATATCTATTTATTAAATCTAAATAATTTATATCTTTTAAATACGGATAAAAATAAGCAGTTTTCTCTTCTTCAATTATCCATTCACTTAAAAGTGAAATAACAACTAATTCAGGTATCCAAAAACTCCCATTTGGCAAACATACTTCAATTGTTTTTACTAAAGTATCATAATAAATCATCAAAGGTTCTTCTTTTTTTGCAAGTAATTTTAAAGTCGCATTTTTATGGGCATTTTCTATTAAACTTCTTAAATAAGTTGAGTTTATTACGGTATCTTGAAGGTGTTCTAGTAATTTTTTTAAAGAAGAATAAACTAATTCTTTATCTTCATCATTACCTAATTCAAAGCTATAACCAAAATTATCTATTTGCTGAAAAGATTGTTCTAATGTTGTTCTTATAAATACTAAAAGTGCTTCTGTTTTTATATCTCTTAAAAGTTTCGGTTTTACTCTATTTTTGCAAGTCATATTTTTTCTGAGAAAGTTCAAAAACTTTCCCAGTCGCCATCATCATTAGATTTATTTGAAACTATCTTTATATCATGTTTAATAGGTTTCTTTAGTATCTTTTTATGTACTACTTCACTTATTCTTACATCATAAGATGAATCATGTTTTATTTTTATATCTTTTGCTTTTACTTCATTTTTTCCTATAAACTCTTTTGCATCTGCATTATTTACAACTAATTTTGCAATGTCATCAGTTAAAATGGCTACGTCATGGGTTTGAGATGCAATCGCTGCATTTTGTTGTGTTTGTTGGTCTAATTGATTTACTGCATCATTTATCTGCTCTATTCCCATTAATTGCTCTTTACTTGACATTTCAATATCTTGAATTAAATTTATTGTATTTGTGATATTTTGATTTAATTCTACATATCCTTTTATCATATTATTTGCTATATCTTTTCCCTCATTTGCTTTTCTTGTAGCATTTTCCACTATATTTTTTATCTCTTTAGCAGCTTCTGCACTTCTTGAAGCTAGATTTCTTACTTCTTGTGCAACTACTGCAAATCCTTTTCCAGCTTCACCAGCAGTTGCTGCTTCAACGGCTGCATTTAATGAAAGAATATTTGTTTGAAATGCAATTTGGTCTATTATTGAAATTGCATCATTTATAGAATTTACCTGTACATTTATTTCTTCCATTGCGATTGTTGTTTGGTTTGCTAGTTTTTCTCCATCATTAGCTGATTGAGTAACACTATTTGAGTAAGTTGCCATTTTTGCAATATTTTCTGTATTATTTCTAATATTTGAAGTAATTTCTTCTAATGCTGCCGCTGTTTCTTCTAAAGATGCTGCTGCTTCATTTGAACTAATATTTAATTTATCTACATTTGTTAAAAGAATATTTGAGCTTTCATCTAAAGTTAATCCATTTGATTTATTTTCTACTAGCATTCCAGTAATTGAATCACCAAGAGTATTTACACCATTTGCTAATTTTAAAAGATGTTCTTTTATATCTTTTGTTGAAATCTTTTTAAGATAATGATAATTCGAATACTCTTCTAATATATGAAGAACATTATCAATATTATTTTCAAGATTACTTGCCATATTATTTAATACATTTTTCAATTCCATTAATGCAGGATTTGAAACACTCATATTTAATCTTTGACATAAATCACCTTGTTCAAATTCACCTAAAACAGTTATTGTTTCATTTATTAATTTTCTATCTTCTTCTATACTTTTTTGAGTTTTTTCAATATTTTGATTTACTACTTTTGCCATCTCTCCAAATTCATCATTTGCACTTTCATTTAATAGTGATACATTCGATGAATCTCTATTTAAATATGAGAAAAATGACAATAATCCTTCTTTAAAATTGTTTAAAGAGTTTATAACTACATTTGAGATTAGCATAGAAATGATAATAAATAATATAATTGCTACTATTGCTACTACAATTAGAATATCATTTAAAGATTCATTCGCTTCATTTTTTAATAATATAGCACTTTCATGAATTTCAAGAACTTTTGATTCTAAAATTGAACCTGTTTGAACCATTTGAGAAATAATATTTTTAATATCACTTGATTCATCTTTAATACCATTTTCAAAATCTTTAACTCTTTGATTTGAAAATGCATCAAAAAATTCAACATATTTTTTAGAATTTAAAATTATCTCATCTGATAAAATTCTATTTTTTTCTAAGCTTAACCTACTTTTAAAAGTTAAAACATTTTGATTTAATAATGAAAAATCTTCTCTAACTTTTTGAGCTGCTTTATCACTTGGTGATCTTAAAAATTGATAAACAGATATTCTTCCTTTTAAAATTTGCTGAATAAACTCATCTGCTTCTAGTGCAAGTTCATTTCTTGTATTTGATTTGCTACTCAAATTAGAATAAACTATTCCTGATAAAATTACTATTATCATAAACATAATAGGGAATAATAATAATTTCTTTTTTGTGTCTATCTTTCTTAACATTTTCTTGCTTCCTTTTTTTATTTCTTAGTTCTCGTACAAGTATCCCTAAAAAAAATTTCCGTATAATAACAAAAAATAGTATTAAAGTAGTATTATTTTAATAAAAAAGAGGAAAGTTTAAAAACTATCCCAGTCATCTTTTTCATCTTTTTTTGAAATCATAATATTTTCAACTTTCTTTTTTATTGGAGTATTTAAATTATTTGATACATTCAAATCTTTTGCTTTTACACTGTTTTTACCAATAAATTCTTTTGCATTTGCATTATCTATCACTAGTTTTGCTATTTTTTCTGTAATTATTGCAATATCATGGGTTTGTGTTGCAATTGCTGCATTTTGTTGTGTTTGTTGATCCAATTGGTTTATTGCTGAGTTTATTTGCTCAATTCCTAAAAGTTGCTCTTTTGAAGCACTTTCAATATCAGAAATTAAATTAATTGTTTGGGAAATATTTTGATTTAAACCTTTATATCCCTCAATCATATTATTTGCTATTTGTTTACCTTGATTTGCTTTTGATGTTGCATTTTCTACAATTGTTTTTATCTCACGTGCTGCTTCTGCACTTCTACTTGCTAAATTTCGCACTTCTTGGGCAACAACGGCAAATCCTTTTCCTGCTTCTCCTGCTGTTGCTGCTTCTACGGCTGCATTTAAAGATAAAATATTTGTTTGAAATGCTATTTGGTCAATTACTGAAATCGCTTCATTTATAGAATTAACTTGAATATTTATTTCATCCATTGCAAGAGTTGTTTGACTTGCTAATTTCTCTCCATCTTGAGCAGATTTTGTTACACTATTTGAGAAATTTGCCATTTTTGCGATACTTTGAGTATTACATCTAATATTACTTGTCATTTCTTCTAAGGCTGCAGCTGTTTGTTCAAGACTTGCTGCTGCTTCATTTGAACTAATATTTAATTTATTTACATTTTCAAGTAAAATATTTGAACTCTCATCTAAAGTTAAACCATTTGATTTATTTTCCACTAACATTTCATTTATAATATGAGCTAAATTATTTAAACCCTCAGATACAATTCCTGAATCATTTTCTATTTTATCTCTAAAATCAAGTTTTGCAAAACTATCTAAAACTCTAGTAATTTTAGTTATATCTTGGGCAACACTTTTTGAAGTATTTTCAAGCATTTCATTAAAAGTATTTTTTAACTCTTCTAAATTTTGATTTTGAGTATTTTTAGTAATTCTTTGATTTAATTTACCATTTTTAACTTCATTTACAACTTTTTTTACATCTTCAATTAATTCTTGGTCTTCAATAATTAATTTTTGAGTTTTTTCAATATTCTCATTTATAACTTTTGCCATTTCCCCTATTTCATCTTTTGAATCAATAGAAATTAATTTCACAGTAGAACTCTCTTTATTTAAAAACTTAAAGAAATCAACAAGTCCACTATCAAGTAAATCAACTTTTGTAACAATATCTTTTACAATGAAATAAGATACTAATCCAAGAACTATTAAAACAAAAAATACAGTTAAAATGATATTTAATAAACTTTGATTAAATTCTGCATTTACATCATCTATATAAATCCCAGAACCAATAACCCAACCCCATTTATCAAATTTTTTAACATAAGATAATTTTTCATATAACTCTTCACTATTTGTTCCATCAGCTTTTGGTTTTGGCCAAAGATAACCTACAAATCCAGTATTACCTTTATTTACAACTTCAACAAAAGATTGAAAAAGATTTTTTTTACCATCTGTTTTTACAATTTCATTATTTGCATACTCTAAATCTGTAGCACAATTAAATTTTTCAGCATTAAGAACTTTTCCATCTAAAGAAGTAGCAATTGGATGCATTATCATTTTTGGATGCGGTAAAGTATCATCATTTATCCAAATATAATTTGTTTTGTCATATCTAAGTTTTTTTATAGCATTTATAGCATTCTCTTTTGCTGTTTTTTCATCTATTTTACCATCTGTAAAGGCTTTATATTCAGACTCTACCAAACTATATGGAAGTTCAACAATATTTACTAATTTTGATTTCTTTTCTGAAATCAAGATACTTTTTTCATTAAATAAAAATATTGTTCCAATAGCAACAAATGCAAATAGTGCCAAAATACCTATTATTAACATCTTTTTTAACACGGTTAAATTACTAATCATTTTTTTCCCTTGATGGTTATTTATTAACATTATTACTATAATAGTAAATAGTATTAAAATAGTATTATTTTAATAGGTTAGATGTATTATCGTCTAATATTTCTAATATTTCCTCACCATATTTATCTGTAATAAAAGAACATGCTTCCATAGGATTTAATCCTTCTTTTATTAAACTATCAAAAATATTAATTAAATCATCTTCATTTTTAATATTATGACAAATAGTGTCTAAACAAAATTTACTTGACATGTAATATTCCTTATTATTCTAATAATCTACTTTGTAAAGTTTTTAGTACATTACTCAAGGTTTCTACTTCTAAATTATATAAAATAGCTTTTTTTAATGCCTTTTCAACACTACTATCACTAAGTAAAGAATATGGATTACAAGCTGTTTTTACAACATCTAAAACTTGAGATTTTTGTTTATATTTGTCAGTACACATATTAATATTATCAACAAATCGAATCATATTTGATAAATTATCATCTAATCCCCAGTATTTGAATATTTCCGCTGTAACTTGAGATGTTGTAACTCCCAATAACTCTTTTTCAACATCTACAATATCAAATCCTAATTCAAGTTTTTCATGAAATTGTTTAAATAATCCTCTACTAACAATTAATTCAGACAAAATAAATTTACCAATTTCTTGTAAAATTGAAGCTAACAAAACCTCTTCTTTAAGATTATTATCAACTTCTCCTAACCATAAATTAACTAGATTATAAGAAGCATTTGAAGCTTTAATATAATCTTCTGTATTAATACAATAAGGAGATAAATCTGTTGTTAGAATATTATTAAAAGTTTCACTAATTGTCATATAAATAGTAAAATTAATCCCTAATAAACTAATTACCCTTCCTATTGTTTCAACTTTAGACCTAAATCCAAATAATGATGAATTAGAAATTTTAAGAAGAGTTGTTATAACTAAGGCATCTTTTTCAATAATTTTTACTAATTCCTCAATTTCTTTATTTTTTTTCTTTCTAAAGTTTTCGATTTTTTCAATTGTTTGTGGTAAGGGAGGTAAAGATTCTATTTTTTCCAAAATGTTTTCAAGCATTTTATTTTCCCCTAAACTGTTTACTATTTACTGCGGTTACAACATTATTTGATAATGATGAAGTTTCAGTTGCTATCTCATTTGTTTGATTTGCAATATTTGCATTTATTTGAGTTTGTTTATCTAAACTATTAATAGCATCAGATATTTGTTCCATTGCAATTTTTTGCTCTTTTGCTGAACTTTCAACCTCTTTGATTAAAGATAAAGTATTATTTATATTTTCATTTAAATTACTATAACCTTTTATCATTTCACTTGCTATTTCTTTACCTTGATTTGATTTTGAAGTTGCATTTGTTACTATTACTTTTATTTCATTTGCAGCTTCAGCTGAACGAGCAGCAAGATTTCTTACTTCTTGTGCAACAACAGCAAATCCTTTTCCAGCTTCACCAGCAGTTGCTGCTTCAACAGCCGCATTTAAAGAAAGAATATTTGTTTGGAAAGCAATTTGGTCAATAATAGTAATTGCTTCAGTTATTGCACTTACTTGTGAATTTATATCATCCATTGAAGTTACTGTTTGATTTGCTAATTTTTCACCTTGAGAAGCCGAAAGTGTTAATTCATTTGCATAATTTGACATTTCTATTACATTTTGAGTGCTATTATTAATATTACTTGTTATTTGCTCAACTGCTGCTGCTGTTTCCTCAAGTCTTGCTGCTGCATCGGTTGAAGCTCTATTTAATTCATCAACATTTAGGGTTAATTGATTTGAGCCATTAAGTAAAGTTTCTCCATTATTTTTATTTTCAATTAACATAGATGTAATAGCTTCACCCAAATTATTAATACCATCTACTAATTTCTTTAATTCACCATAAATATTTTCATTTTTAATAATATTCATATAATTATAGTTTGTATATTCTCCTAGCACTTTTAAAATATCACTATTTATTCTTTCTTGTGTATCTAACATTTTATTAATAGTTTTTGATAATGTTACAACTTGAGGATTTGCTGCAATTGACCTTACCCTACAAGAGTAATAACCTTTTTCAAACTTATCAAGTGTAATAGCAGCCTCCCCAACACAAAGTAAATCTTTTTCTAAATCTCCATTAATGCTATCAATATTCATATTAACCATTTTTGCAAGATTACCTAAATCACCTTTTGTATTTAATTCTATATGTGAAAGTTCATTTATTTCTCTATTTAGATATCTCATAAATTGTTCTATTCCATCATATATTTTATCAATTCCTTTTGAAATACTATGATTATAAAAAGCAACAAAATAAAATGTTAAAAAAAGTATAGTCAAACTAATACTTATCATCATATATAATAAAGCTTTTTCGTGCGCTACCTCTTTATCTATTTCTAAAATAAGAGTATTAGATAAATGGTCATCTATTTCTTTTAATATATTTATTTTTTCTGTCATTTTACTAAACCAAAAATTTGATTCAACATCTAAAATAGTATTTTTATCTTCTCCATATGATAATAAAAGTTCTCTCATTTTTTGGATTTCAAGCATGATAGGATTATTAATTTTATCATTAAAAAAGTTTTTATTATCTCCTGCATAAATAAAAAATGCATCAAAAAACATCTTTTGTTCATTTACCAAACCTAAATATTTTACATACATTCCAGAAGCAAAAGTTTTAGTGGCAAAAACATCAGTTCCAATAGCTCTTTCAATTCCTACTCTTTCTTTTGCCATCAAAAAATTATAGTAAGAAGTCGTATATTTTATAATTTTTTCACTATGAGCAAGGGAAGCGGTCAAAGCAACAAAACTTAGAAGTGTATTATTTAAATTAGAATAATAAGTAACAGCACTTTTTGAGTCTATTTGTAAAGTATCCATACTATTTCTTATATTTTGTATATTTGATAACTCTTTTAAAGTATTATCAATTGTATTTTTGCCATTTTCTGGGTATTTTGAAATATCAATTAATTCAACTACCTTTTTAAATTCTTCAATACTTTTATTTGTAAGTTCTCTTTGATTTGATAAAGTATCTTTAAATTTTGTATCTTTACTCGCTATGAATCCAACACTAGAACCTCTTTCTTTTTGCATTTCATGGATTAATAATGAAATTTTTGTATCTAGATTTACAAATTCTCTTATATTTAATACTTTTAACTCTTTTTGATATAAATCTATAGCAATAAATAAAGACAAAGCTATAATAAATACCAAAGGGAAAAAACTTAACATTCTAACTTTATTTTTAATAGACATTCTTCTTAGAAAATTTAACATAATCCTCTACCTCATACTTTTATAAATATTTTCATATTTTTCGATTTCACTTTGCGCAGCCATTCTTCGACATGAAATATAACCTTTAGAACCATCACATGAAACAAAAGGAAATACCGTTGCAAAAACCCAATAATATTTTCCTGATTTTGTCTTATTTTTAACAAAACCCTTCCATGGTTTTCCACTTTTTATAGTTTCCCATAAATCCTTAAAAGCAGCCTTTGGCATATCTGGATGTCTTACAATATTATGTGGTTGCCCAATTAACTCTTCCAACTTATATTCAGCAAATTTACAAAACTCATCATTTGCAAATCTAATAATTCCTTTTTCATCAGTTTCTGATAATAAAAAAGAATCCAAACTTAATTTCGACTCTTGTGAACTCATAATTTCTCTTTTTTTTAATAATTATGAATATTAGCAATAAATAATATTAAAGTAGTATCATTTTTTGTTAGAATACAAACCAATTAACTTTTATCTAGGAATATAAATGCAAGACATAAATAATAATTTTCTTGATTTGAATGAAATTATAAATAATTCAATAGAAGGTATTTTGATAATTCAAAATGGTTTTATATACAATATGAATCAATCACTTCTTGATATTTTAGGGTATGAAAAGAAAAGTGATTTAATAGGAAATCTTGCAACTGGAATTTTAATACCTACTTCAAAAGAAAAATTTATAAAATACAATAGTAAATTATTTCAAGAAATTTCATTAATGACTAAAAATAGCGATATTATTCCTGTTATTATAAAAATAAAAGATATATCGGTTGCAAATACTATCTATAAAATAGTTTTTATTTTAGATTTAAGTGACTTAAAAGAAAAAGAAAAAATGGTACTACATCAATCAAAACATTCAGCTATGGGAGAAATGATTTCTATGATTGCTCATCAATGGAGACAACCTTTGTCTTATGTTTCAAGTATATTAAGCAGGATAAAACTAAAAAACAATATGGGTAATGTAGATAAAGAGTTTCTAAATAATATTTTAGATGAGATGAATGAGTACATTCAATATATGTCAAATACTATTGATGATTTTAGAAACTTTTTTAGTGTTGATACAAAAAAGAAACTTACAACTTTAAATGAAATAGTTTTTATCGTTTACAAAATGCTTAACAAATCTTTTGCTTCTCATAATATAAAAATTGAAGTTCAAAATTTTACATTATCAAAAATAGGATTATTCAAAAATGAGTTAACTCAGATTCTATTAAATATCTTAAATAATGCAAAAGATGTATTAGTAGAAAGAAATATTCAAAATTCAACTATTAAAATTTCATTTTATGAAGATAAAGATTGTCAAAAAATTTTTATTGAAGACAATGCAAAAGGAATTGATGAAAAAATAATAATGAATATTTTTAATCCATATTTTTCAACCAAAACCACAAAAAATGGTTCTGGATTAGGCTTATATATTTGTAAAACTATTTTAGAAAAAGATAACCTAGGAACAATAAAAGTTGAAAATATAAATAATGGTGCTCTTTTTACAGTTATAATAAATAAAAAAATATAATTTTATTTACATAATATCTTAAATAGTTGTTATTACATAACCTCTATTTGATGAATTTTTTATAAAAGATTCGTCTGTTTTTTCTCTAATATGTTTAATAACATTTCGTAACGAATATATAGAAAATTCTTTTCCTCTCCATACTATACTAGAAATATCTTCATAAGTAACTAAAGCATTAGGGTTAAGAGCGAGTAAATTTACTAACTTTCTCTCTGTCTTCGTAAGTTTAATAATTTTTTTGCCTTGAAATAATATTTCTCTACTTATATCAAAATAAAATCCATTTTCAAATTGAACTTTTTTATTTGTATATAAAAAGCTTAAACTTATTTCTATATTATTTAATAAAAAACTCTCATCATTATCTTTATTAAAAATTGCGTATGCATTAGAGTATTTATGTAAAGAAAACTCTTGTGAAACTTTATCTTCTAATATAATCATTGGAATATTAAAAGTATAAGATTTTGTTTGTTTAAAAACATCCACAAATTTCGTTAAAGAATTTTTACTATTATCAAAAACAATTAAATCAAAAGTATTAATTTCTGTATTTAATAAATTAAAATTTTCACTATTAAAAAATGAAATATTATATTTATCACCTGAAACTTTTTTTAATTTATTCAAAAAATCAACATCTTCACTTATAACTAAAACTGAATTAACATTTTTATTATTTGTAGTATAAAGAAAAATACTATTCATTATAAAATCTCCTTAAAAATATATTTATATTGAAATATTATAATTAAATGGTATTGCAATAGTATCATTTTAATAATTTTATAGAAAAATTATAAAACTTAACCCTCTTTGTGTATTTAAAACTTTTAATTCACCATCAAAACTATTTTTAATTATCATCTTTACCATATGTAAGCCAACACCAGTACCACTACTTTTAGTAGTAAAGTAAGGTTCTAATATTTTTTCTAATTGGTTATTTTCAATACCTAAAGCATTGTCTTCAATGATTAAAATACTTTTATTGTCTTTTTTAAATAACTTAATAAAGATTTCAGGGTTTTTAATATTTTTTTCTTTGAAAGCATCTAAAGAGTTATTTATTATGTTTATTAAAACTTGAGTTAGTTCTACTTCCACACCAAATAATTCTAAATCTTTATCAATATTTAAATGAAAAATCACTTCTAATTTATCAATCTTACTTTTTAATATATTTATTGATTGATAAATTGAATTTTTAATTAAAAAAATTTCTTTTTTCTTATTTGGATTAAAAAAATCTAAAAAACCATTTATTGTTTTATTCATATATTCAACTTGGTCTTTAGTATTTTTATAAAAATCTTCCATATATGTATCGTTTAATTCTTTATATTCGTAAGATAAATTTATATCTTCAACATACAAAGATAAAACATTTAAAGGCTGTTTTAGTTGATGAGAAATCAAACCTATCATTTCCCCCATACTAGCCATTTTAGCACTATGAATTAGTAAATCCTCAGTTTTATGAAGTTTTTCATTTGAAGTTTTTATGGTATTAAAAATATTTATGTAAATTTTGAGTTTTGAAATTAAAAGTTTATTATCAATAGGTTTTGTGATGTACTCAATTCCACCTATATTGTAACCTTTATTTTTATATTCATCTTTTTCATAAATTCCTGTTATAAAAATAACAGGAATGTCTTTTGTAGATTCAATATCTTTTAGATATTGAGCAAATTCAAATCCATCAATATCAGGCATTTGAACATCAGTTAAAATCAAATCAATAGGATTGTTCATCACTATTTCTATTGCTTCTTGAGCTTTTAGTGCTGTAAAAATATTTATATCAAAATTTTCTTCAATTAATAGTTTCAATGAATAAATATTTTCAGGAACATCATCAAGTAATAATATGCTAAATTTATTCATTTTATACCTTATTTTATATATTCAACAACATCTTCAAAAGCTAATCTTAATTGTGTTGATTGAGGATTTATTCTATATCCAAAAGGTAAAACTAAAGATAATTGATATTTTGTAGTATCAAGTCCTAAAATTTCTTCAACCTTTTCTTTATCATATCCCTCAATAGGACAAGAATCTATTCCTTTAATTGCAGCTGCCATCATCATATTTTGTGATGCAAAAACAGTTTGTTTTGCAGTCCAAGCATAAATATTTTCATCACTAGAAAGTGTTTGATTTAAATGTCCTGCATATAATCCTAAATAAAAATCAAGTTTTTCTTGAGGCATTTCTCTTCTTTTAAATCTTTCTTCAGGGATTCCACTTTCAGGTTTTACGCCTTCAATTCCTGCTAAAACAATAACTAAATGAGAACAAGTTGTAATTTGAGCTTGATCCCAACAAACAGGTTTTAATTTTGCTTTTAACTCTTCATTTGTAATAACTAAAAACTTCCAAGCTTCCATACCAAAAGAAGAAGGTGCTTTTCTTCCTGCTTCTAAAATATAAGTCATATCTTCATCACTGATTTTTTTTGTTTCATCAAAAATTTTACACGCATGTCTAAACGCTAAAGCTTCTTCAAATATTTTTTCCATATTTTTTCCTTTTAATAATTTTACCTACTTTTTGTTAATTAAAACGCTCTTTGATAAGATGAATTAATCTTATCTTTTTCTTTAAATTCACTTGCTGCATAAAAAGCAAAATTTGGGCTTCGTAATAATTCTCGCCCATAAGCTACAAAATCACAATATTTTTCTTCTAAAAGCTTTTCACCCTCAATTGCAGTTGTTATTAAACCAACAGCAATTACTGGAATATTAATCTCTTTTTTTATCTGTTTTGCCCAATTACTTTGATATAAAGGCTTTAGTTCTGGTGAATTATCTGTTTTTTCTTGATTTCCACCAGATGAAACATGAATAGCGTTAACTCCTATTTTTTCAAGCTCTTTTGATAAATAAATTGAATCATTTATCTTCCAACCTTTATTCATCCATTCATCAGCACTAATTCGTACGATCAAAGATAAATCAACTTTTTGTTTTAACTCTTTTGCTATTTCTAAAACTAATCTACATCTATTTTCCAAACTTCCACCATAAATGTCATCTCTTGTGTTTGAAAGTGGTGATAAAAATTCACATAATAAATAACCATGTGCAGCATGAAGTTCAATTGCATCATAATTTGCTTTTTTTGCTCTGATTGCAGTTTCTACGAATAATTCTTTAATATTTTTTATATTTTCTAAACTTGCACAAATTGGTGTTTTAAATGGTTCTTCACTACTAAAAGCTATTGCACTTGGCGCAACAGGAGTTGTATCTTTAACATTAGATTTTCTACCTGCATGGGCAATTTGAATAGCTGTTTTTGCTCCAAAAAAATGAATATCTTCATTTAATTCTTTATGTTGAATTATTTGAGAATCTTCCCATAACCCCAAATCTGCATCTGAGATTCTTCCTTTTGGCTCAACAGCAGTTGCTTCAACTATAATAAGCCCAACACCACCTATTGCTCTTGCTAAATAATGGGTTTTATGAAAAGCTTTTAACTCCCCACTATTATCACTTTTATACATACACATAGGAGGCATAACTATTCTATTTTTTAGTGTAATATTTCCAATTTTTTCTTCTTGAAATAATAAACTCATAACTATTCCTTTTTAAATATCTAATTTTTCCAATTTAGTAATTGCTAAATTTTCTATTTTATTTTCAATTTTTGCCACAAAAGTTTTAAAATATTCTTTTTGTTCATGTAAAGCTAAAAATTCAGCACTTTGCCAAGTTTCAACAAAAGTAAAACAATTTTTATCACTTAAATCTTTGTGTAATTCATATTGAATACAACCTTCATCATATTTATGTGTTGCTTTATAAAGTTTTACAAGTTCAGAATAAACTTCATCTTTAAATCCAGCTTTTACTTTAATACTAGCAACAATTACTATATTTTTCATGTTTTTCCTTTATAAGAAATTTTTAACTAAAACTTTCTCAAATTTTTCTAATTCAGCATTTAAATCCAAATCACCTTTAAAAATATCATGAACAGCATAAGTTTCTAGGGGTTTTAATCCACAAAATTGGAAAGTTTTATGAACAGCTACATGAGCTTGGTCTAAAGACATTCCATCAAACAGACTATTTTTATTATTAAAAGCAGATTCTGGGCAATTATAAGTTAAAGATAACATATATTTTTTTCCTTGTAATAATCCACCACTTCCATAAAGTTTTGAAACATCAGTTCTACTTCTTCCATCACTTGAATAATGTCTTCCTTGAGTAAATGTTTCATCAAAATATTTTTTTGCAATCCAAGGAACACTCATCCAATAAACTGGATATTGAAATAAAATATAATCAGCCCATTCAAACTTCTCACACTCTTCTTCTTTGTTATAACCTTTTTCAATGTTTGTATGTTTTACTTCAAACCCATTTTTAACAAAAAAATCGTTTGCTTTATCTATGTAAGCTTGCGTTAATTCACCCTTTGCAACTACATCATAATATTGGTGACCATTTAAAATTAAAACTTTTTTCATATTTTACTCCTTAAAATTATTTGAAAATTATATACACAGTAAACTTAATTTACTCTTACTTTACTTTAGGTAAGTAATAGAAATTAATTTACTTTATGTTATAATTACATCTGAATTTAAAAGGAAAATATTATGTATTACATAAATGATAAAGAATATAAATGTACAGTCTCTGTTACTCTTGATATTTTCAATGATAGATGGAAATTAGCAATAATTTGGCATTTACTTGATGGAGAAAAAAGATTTAAAGAATTACATGAAATTATTAGTGAAATTACACAAAAAACTTTAACAGTAAAATTAAAAGAGTTAGAAGAAAAAAACATAATAAATAGAGAAGTTTATGCAGAAGTTCCTCCAAAGGTTGTGTATAGTTTAACAAAAGCTGGGAAAAATCTAAAACCAGTTTTAGAAGAAATGCATAAATGGGGAATAGATTATGTTCAAGAATTTGGAAAAATAACATCTGATAATCCTTGTTCAAACAACTTTTGTGACTAATTTATGGAAAATTTTGTATTAATTATATTAGCTATTGCTATTGGTTATGGAATAAATAGATTAAATATTTTCTCAAAAGATGCACCAACTATTTTAAATCAGTTTGTAATTTATATTTCACTTCCAGCAATGATTTTATTACAAATTCCAAAATTAACTTTTTCTATGGATACTTTAATTCCTATTATTGTTTCATGGATAGTTATGTTTTTTAGTGCCATTTTAGTTTTATTAGTAGCCAAAGTTTTCTCTTTTTCAAAAGAAATTACAGGTTCATTAATGTTAGTAGCAATTTTAGGAAATACTTCATTTATGGGAATTCCAATAGTAAATGCGTACATGGGTGAAAGTGCAATACCTTATGTTTTAGTGTATGATCAATTAGGAACTTTTATAGCCTTGGCAATTTATGGAACTTTTATAGCTTCATATTATTCAAGTAAAAATCAAATCACTTTTAAAATAATTACACTCAAAGTTCTTACTTTTCCACCTTTTATCTCTTTAGTTGTAGCTTTGTTTTTAATGGGAGTTGAATTTAATCCAATTCTTTCAAAGGTTTTAGCATCATTTTCAAGCACGATAGTTCCAATGGCACTTGTTGCAGTTGGTTTACAATTGCAATTTAAACTGCCAAAGGAAGACTTAAAACCTTTTTCTATTGCATTAGCAATAAAATTAATTATTGCTCCAATTATTGCAATAATAATTTGTAAAATATTTTCATGGGATAATCAAGCTTCAATAGTTTCAATTATGGAATCAGCAATGGCTCCTATGATAACAGCAGGAGCAATTGCATCAATGGCAGGACTAGCTCCAAGACTTAGTTCTGCGATTGTTGGATATGGAATTTTAATCTCTTTTATTACAACAGCAATTTTATTTAAGTTGATTAATTAGGTTTTTATTTCCTATTAAAATCATCTCTTCCAAAAAAGTTGGTTTTATTTGTTTCAACTATCATTGTAGTTGCCATTTGATCATTATGATTTGCAATTTCTCTTGTTTCTTGAGCTTTTAAAGCATTTTGTTGCGTTGCTCTATCTAAATCAGTAATTGCTACATTTACCTGTTCTATTCCTCTTTCTTGTTCTTTTAATGAAGAAGAAATATTTTCAATAATTTGTTTTGTTTTTTGTATATTTTCATTTAATACATCATACTCTTTTATCATTTCTGTTGATGCGATTTTTCCATTATTAGTCTCTTGTGTTGCCCCTGTAACTAATAATTTTATCTCTTTAGCTGCTTCGGCACTTCTACTTGCAAGACTTCGTACTTCTGCTGCAACCACTGCAAATCCACGACCAGCTTCACCAGCTGTTGCTGCTTCTACGGCTGCATTCAAGGATAAGATATTTGTTTGAAATGCAATTTGGTCAATAATACTAATAGCATCTTCAATAGATTTTGTTCTATTATTTATTCTATCCATAAGCTCTGCACTATTTTTTGCGCTTTCATAACCATTTTTTACAGAAACTGTAAGTTCATTTGAATACTTCAACATTTTATCAACATCTAAACTATTATTTCTAACACTGCTTGTAATTTCTTCGACAGAAGCTGATGTTTCCTCAAGAATCGTGGCTTGTGTAGTAATATTAGTACTTAATTGCTCCATATTATTTCTTAATGCTTCTGCATTTTCTTTAAACATTGAGCCACTTTTTAAACTACTTAAAAGCATTTTCGATATTTTTACATTTAATTTATTTACGGCATCAATCAAAGTTTTTAACTCTTGAGTTTGATTACTTTTTATTTCAACAGTAAAATCATTTTTTTGATACCTTTCAAAAAAGAATAACATTTGTTCAAAACTACTCGATAAATTATCAACTGTTTGATTTAAATTATTTACAATATTTTGAAAATCTTGATTTTTACTTTTTATTTCTATTTTTCCTTTAAAAATATTTTTTGAAAGCTCTGAACTAAAATTATTAATCTCAGCAAAAAACTCATCTTCAAAATCATCATTTTTATCTATTTCTTCAATTATAAGTGAATTGTTTTTTATTTTAAAAGAATTTAATCCATAAAAAAAGAAAATAGTACTTACAACAAAAAAGAGTAAAAAAGTCAATAAAATGTATTCACTGTTTGTCTTGGATAAATAATAAAAAAGCCCGATAAAAAGGATTGTTATTACATATTTTGTAATTAGATATTTATTTAGATTTTTCATTATTTCACCTTGTTTTAATATTTATTAACATCATACATGAAATTTATTAAATAATAAACCTTTTGTAATTATTATTTTTAATAATTTTTATTAAATAATAGGCTTTATAGACATTATTTTAACTACAAGCTATAAAATAGACTCATAATCCATTTAAAATAGATACAATACGCAAAAAATTTATATTAGGATTTGTAATGTTTGATTTTACAAGAAAAGTGATAGTTAGTTCTTTACTTCTAGCTGGTAGTTTAAGTGCTGACTACAAAGAGGTTTCAAAAGTTGAAATAGCTCAAATGGAGCAATTAGAGTTATTCAAAAAGGCTCAAATAACTATTACAAAAGCTTATGATACTGGAAGTTTATATATTTTAAATATTAGTGTTCAAGGAAATCCTGATGAAATTTATTTAACAAAAGATAAAAAATTAGTTCTTGCAGGTGATGTAATTGATACTTCAAGTGGAATGAAAGTATCTGCACCAGCTGATGTAGCTGCTATTAGAGGAAAAGAAGCTTTTGTTTATGGAACAGGGAGTGAAGAATATTTTTTATTTACAGACCCTGAATGCAAATATTGTAAAATGTTAGAATCTTATCTTCCAAAAATTCAAGATAAAGTAAAAATTAGGATTTTTTATTATCCACTTGATACTCATACAAATGCAAAAGATTTATCTTTATACATATTGAGTCAAAAAACAGCAGATAAAAAAATCAGTGCAATGTTTGACTCAACAATAAGCATAGAAAAAGCAAAAAGTATGAAATATACTCCAGCTGAACTTGAAAAATTAGAAAAACAATTAGATGAGCAAATTCAAATCGGAATGAAACTAAATGTTCAAGGAACTCCAACTCTTTTTGATAAAGATGGAAAAAATATTATTTGGGTAAATCTACTAGAAAAATTTGGAATTGAAGTAAAATAAGTATCTTTTAAAGATACTTATTTAAAAAAAAACTTAGCTAAAAAATATCCTACAACCATCAACCAAATAAACAAAATCAAAGATAAATAAAAAGGTTTCATCCCTACATTTTTGAACTTATCAAAACTTGTTTCCATTCCCAAAGCTGTCATTGCCATTGTTAGGGTAAATGTATCTAGAAAATTTATAGTTTCTATTGTGCTTTTTTCTAAAAATTCAAAAGAGTTAAAACATACAACCACTATAAACACAAGTGCAAACCAAGGAATTACAACTTTTGTTTTTTTATTACTACTATGAAATCCAGTTTTAATCAACCACAAAGATAATAAAATCAAAAATGGAACTATAAATATAACTCTTATCATTTTTACAATAATTGCATCTTTTGATACAGCTTCATCCAAAGCCGTTGAAGCTCCTACAGCATGAGCTACTTCATGTAAAGTTGCTCCAATATAAACTCCCATTTGAGAAACACTTAAATCAAAAATTCCTAATTTATATAAAAATGGATACAAAAACATTGCAATAGTCCCAAAAATCACCACAAAAGATACAGCAATTGCACTTTTATAGGCTTCATTTTTTAGAACACTTTGAGTTGCCATTACAGCTGCTGCTCCACAAATAGAACTTCCAGCACTACATAAGATAGTGATTTCACGGTCTAGTTTTAAAACTTTTGTTCCAATAATATATCCAAATATAAAAGTAAAAAAAACTATACAAAAGGCTATAAAAACTCCCCTAAATCCCACTTCTTGAAGATTTTGAAAAGTTAGTCTAAATCCATATAAAATAATTCCAAATCTTAATATATATTTTGTAGAAAAAACAATTCCCTTTTGTCCAAAATCTGGAAGTTTATTTTTTAAGCTATTTGCATAAAAAATTCCTAAAACTATTCCTATAATAAGTGAGCTAATTGCTAAATTTTTAAAAAAATTCATCTCTGCAATAATTATTGCAATTAATGCAAAAACTCCCACAAATAAAACTCCATAAAATGTATTTTTCATAATATTTATCCTTTGATTTTGATATTGCAAGTATAATCCTATTAGTTTAATTTGTAAAATATATTATTTTTAATATAATGATTAATATTTTCAATAAGGAAAGATATGACTTTAAAAGAATTAAGTTTTTTTTATAAATTGTGTGAGAATCCACAAGTTACGCAAGTTGCACTTGAATTAAATATAAGTCAATCAGCAATTTCTCTTGCTATTAAATCTTTAGAAAATTCTCTAAATGAACAACTATTTGACCGAATCGGCAAAAAACTAATCCTAAATGAAAAAGGAAAATATTTCAAAGAAAAAACTTTTTCTCACTATTTAGCACTTATTGATGCACAAAATATTTTTCAAGAAAATAAACTAGCAGGAAATATAAAAATAGCTGCAAGTAAAACTATTTCAAACTATGTAATGCCAAATATTTATTATAATTTTTTAACAAAATATCGTGATGTAAAGATGGATATTTTAACTATAAATTCAAGCAAAATCATAGATAAAATCTTGAAATCACAGCTTGATATTGGACTTATTGAAGTTGATACACAAAATTCAAGTTTGATAAAAGAGAAACTCTGTGATGATGAATTAATAATTGTTACAAGTGATGAAAACTATCCTAAAGTTGCCTTTATTGATACTATTAAAAAAAGATGGATTTTAAGAGAAACTGGTTCAGGAACACGAGAAATATTTATAAATCAGCTTGGTGAAATATCAAAAGAGTTAGATATTTTTATGCAACTTCAAGATTTTGAAGAGATAAAAACCATACTTTTAAACAATCCAAATACAGTAACAGCAATCTCAAAAGTAATAGTTCAAAAAGAACTAAAAGAGAAAAAACTCTTTCAAATCAGACTAAAAAATCTAGAACTCAAAAGAGAATTTTATTTAGTTTATCATAAAGAAAAATCAAAAAATCTACTTTTTGAAACCCTAATTGAGTTTATAAAAAGTAGATTTATGTAATTTATCTTCCGTAATATGAAATCAAAGAAGCTTTTGCTAAAGAGTGAGCATTTATATAATATCCTACAAGAGCAGGAGATGAATTTTTATCTAAAGCTAAAGTTTCAACATCTAGAGCATGAACTGTAAAAATATATCTATGAGCTTTATCACCTTTTGGCGGACAAGCTCCACCAAATCCAGTTTTTCCAAAATCTGTCATACTTTGAATAACATCTTTTGATTCACTATTTCCAAAACCACTTGGAAGTGTAAATTTATCTTTTGAAATATCAAAAGCCAACCAATGCCACCATCCTGAACCAGTTGGTGCATCTGGGTCATAAACTGTAACTGCAAAAGATTTTGTACCTTTTGGAGCATCTTTCCATGAAAGCTCTGGAGAAATATTTTCACCACTACATCCAAAACCACTAAAAACCTCTTTATTTGTAAGTTGTCCTTTTAAATCCGAACTACTTAATGTAAAGTTATCTGCAAATAAAAATGATGCACATAAACCTAAACTTAATAATATTTTTTTCATATTTTCTCCTTTATTCTGAATTATTATATAAAAAATTAAAATCTAATTCTATTGGAAAATATTTAATTTTTGTTGTTTTTTATCTGTTTTGGAGTAGTTTTATACCTATTTTTAAAAGCTTGTACAAACCAAGAGATATTATCAAATCCACATTTTTGACAAACTTGAGTTACATTATAATCGCTTGTTTCTAACAATAATTTTGCTTTTTCAAGTTTTTTTTCATTTTGCCATTTTTTAGGAGTCATTCCAAAACTCTCTTTGAATTTATTTCTAAAAGCCAAATCTGTTATATTAAACTCTTTTGCAAACAACAATATATTTTCATCATATTTAAACTCTTTTTCTATTTTCATTTTAAAAAGAGTATTGTTGTAAATTGAAGATAAAAAGGATATAAATAACTCTTTAGAGTCAGATTCTAAGATATTTAAAAATGCCTCTTCAAGTTTTAATTTCATTATTGATTCTTGATTTGATGAATTTGTCTCCAAATATGATATTACAGAGGATTGAAACATTTCAAAAGCAGAAGTTTTTTTTATTTTAAAGTAGTTATTTTCAAATAAAGCTACATTTTCAAATGACAAATTATACTTTTTTATAAAATCCAAAAGAATAATATCATCATACATAAATAAAATTGCTTCATAGTATCCATCTAAAATTTCACTCATAACATAATCACCACTTTTTAGAAAAAGAACATCTTGTGAATTTACTATTAATTGCTCATCTTTAAAATGTAATATTTTTGTACCTCGCATTACAAAAAACAGCATATTTGTAGAGATAAAAACCTCTTTTCTATAACCTTCTTCTTTATACTGAATATATTTACAAATTGATAAATTATCTAAGTTATTTAATTTATTCTCTTTTTCTAAAAACTCTGGAACAACTATTTTCATATAATAAACTTACTAATTTCTTCAATTTCATCATTTGTAAGTTCAAACTCACCTATTTTCAAATCTTCAATCATATGTTTTATTGAAGTTGTACCATTTAGTGGAGTAATATTTATATGATTTAAAAATCTATAAAAAATCTCTGCCACACTTTTTTCATATTTTACTTTTGCATTGTTGTATAAATATTTTAAAACATCCAAGTCATAACAATTGCTAATTCCTAATTGCCCTACTTCTTTTTTATCATAAAACTCTTCCATTTTTTGCCAAACTCTTTGAAGTTTAGTTCCTGGGAAAACTGGTGAATGTAGAATATAAGCGTTTATAAAATCTGTATGAAGATTTTTTTTAGAAGTTTCAAAAGATTTTTCCACTTGAATTTCTATTTCATCACTTGCTAAATATGGCATATTAGATTGATCTTGTCCATCTACTGGAGTAAATTTTGTTTGAATAAACAAATCTTGCCTTTTTATTCCAATTTCATAAGCTTTTAGAAGTCCAAGACCAACTAAATCTTCTCTGTAATGTTTTGGCTGACACGCTGTATCAATGGCTTTAAATCCTTGTTTTAAGGCTTCAAAAACTAAATCTGTTATATTTTCTTTTTTCCAAGCAGTTCCATAAATCATATTTGGTATTTTCATATTAATCTCTTATTTTTGTTTTAATAGAACTATTGTAGCAAATGTAGAGATTAGAATTCCCAATAAAATCCAAGATGTTATGAGTTTTCTTTCAAATATATACATCAACACAGCAACCGCTGCTGGATTTAAATATATATATGCCATAAGTTTTTTAGGACCTAAAATAATTGAAGATTTTTGATATAAATATACAGTTGTTAAAGTCGCTCCAATTACTAAATAAGCCATATAAAAAATCAAATCTCCTTCTATTTTTTCCCACTCTAAAGGTATATCAAAAATCTCTAAAGCTAAAAACATCCAAATACAACCACCAAGCAAAGTCGTAAAAACAGTTACAATCAGAACATCATCTTTTTTATAAAGAAATTTTAGTGAAATAGAATACAATGCCATAAAAACCGTTGCAAACAGAAAAATGAAATCTCCATAATTCAAAGAAAAACTCAGAAATAATTCTAAATTTCCTTTAAAAACAACAATACAAGTTCCAATTATTCCAATAAAATATAAAATCATCTGATAAAAACTAATTTTATCTTTGAATATAAAAACACAAAAAACTGCAGTAATTAAAGGAACTAAAGTATATAAAGTTCCTGCATTTAAAGCAGTTGTTGTTTCTAAAGCTTTGAAAAAAGAGATGAAATATAAAGAGTAAAAAAAACTTATAATCATAGCTCGGGGCATTGTAGAAAAGAGTTTTTCTCTATAACTTTTTTTCAAAAATATAATTGGTGCTAAAAATAAAGAAGCAACAAAAAAACGAAATAAAGTAAGAGATATAGAATCAATAACTCCTGAAAGTTTAGCTGAAGAAATAAATGAACCAGCTACTAAAAAAGTGGCTAATAATACTAATAAATGAGCTTTAAATATTTGAGTCAAAAAGAATCCTTTGAAAATCTAAATAAAATATAGTTGTAATAATAGTGGAATAAAAATTTTAAGTCATTTACATAAGTTGATAAAGTATAATTTTTATTATTCTTGGTATTATTGAATAAAAAATTATCTCTTATTACAATAAAAGGCTTCTTTTGATTAAAAATATCCTATTTTTTCTTATACCTTTAATTATTTATATTACTTTATCAAACTTTATTATAGATGAAAAAAATGTAATTTTAGTAACTTTACTTATAACAGTTATTATTTTTTGGGCAACTTCAATAATACCTGATTATCAAACTTCGCTAATCTTTTTATTTACGAGTTTGATATTTTCTTTAAGTAGCAAAGATATTATTTTTTCAGGATTTTCATCTTCTGCTTTTTGGCTTGTATTTGCTGGAATGTTAATAGCAAGTGCCATAAAAAATGTAAAATTAAGCGAGAGATTTTCGACTTTTTTTACTAATATAAAAAATCCAAGTTATTTAAGTATTTTGATTTATATAAATATTTTTTCTTTATTATTTAGTTTTATTATGCCTTCAAGCTTAGGAAGAATCGTACTTTTAATTCCAATTGCAGCTATTATTGCTAAAAATTTTGGTTTCAAACAAAATGATAATGGTTATATTGGAATCATGTTAGCTTTTATTTTTTCAACAGTAATTCCTGCTTTTGCAATTTTACCTGCAAATGTACCAAACATGATATTAAGTGGATTAACTCATGAAATCTATGGTTTTGAGCTTTTATATTCACACTATTTAGTTGCAAACTTTTTTGTTTTAGGTTTTATAAAAAATATAATTATTGTTGCGATGATTTATTTTATGTACCACGATACTGTAAAACCTTCTATTTTAAAAAGTGAAAAAAATCTTTTATCAAAAGATGAAAAAATAGTTATTTGTACAACACTTATGATGCTACTTTTTTGGACTACTGATTTTATTCATGGTATTTCTTCAAGTGTTATAGCGATTGTTGGTGTTTTATTTTTAGCAAATCCAGCTATAAATATCATAAAAAACAAAGATTTAAATAGTATAAATTTTGCTTCTTTACTTTTAGTTGCTTCGATTATTAGTCTTGGAAATATTGTTGCAAATAATGATTATATAAAAGAAGTTTTAACTACAACCATTAATCATTTTGAACCTACAAGTTATGAAATACTAAATCAGATAATTATTAGTTTATTTATGGCTATTAGTGGTATATTTATCACTCAACCATCAATTCCAGCTATTTTTACACCAATGGCTGAACATATAAGTTTAATAAGTAATTTTAGTTTAAATGAAGTAATTATGATGGAAGTAACAGCTTTTTCAACTATATTTTTGCCATTTCAATCGCCACCAATAATAGTTGGTTTAGCTCTAGCAAATATCAAACAAACTAAAGGGATTAAATTTTTGTTGATACTTGCAGTTATTACTATACTTTTCTTATTTCCATTGCAATATTTTTGGATGCAACTTGTAAAAAATATAATTTAATCAATCTTCCATTCCTATTCTTAAAAATCCAGTAAATACTGCATTATCAGGATGAAGAGACTTATCAACATTTTTTTTCATTTCATTTAAGACTTTTTTATAAGAGTCATAAAACTCAAAACTAGGAGTTGGTTTGTAAACTAAATCTTTTATTTCAAAATATTTGATTATATTTTTTGTGGTCGTAGGTTTTATAAAATACTCAACTTGTCTATCGTTATAATACAAAATCACAGAAATTATCGTCCATTTTGCAAGACTATATTGAGCTAAAAATTCTACTAAACCCTCAAAACCATTTTTTTGATTTCCATGTATTAGCTCAAAAAGCTCGATACTTAACATATCTTTTTCATAGGAAGTTAAACTATCTTTCATATCACGAAATTTTAGTTTATCAAACAATGAAACTAAAGCAGATTTTTGAATGATTTTAAAAAAAGCATCAACTACTAAATTTGGATTAAAAAAATTTGATTTTTTTAGATTTTCTTTTGTAAAAATTTCGAGTTTTGAAGGGTCAAATTTTTTCATGGTTGGAAAAAACTTTGCATCTTGAAATCCACTTGGATATTGAAGTAAAAATTCAGTTTCAACATCTTTTAGTTTTTCTAAATTCATATTAACTCTTTTTAGTAAAAATATAAGGCTTGAGATTTATAAGAAGTTTTGATTTTCAAAACTTCTTATTAAAGTGATTATTTAAGATTTTTTAACAAATTCTTGTTTTAATTTAATTGCTCCAACACCTGTAACTTTACAGTCGATGTTATGACCATCATTTCCTTCAACAAGTCTAATACCTTTGATTTTAGTACCAACTTTTATACCAGATGTGCTTCCTTTAACTTTTAAATCTTTGATAACAGTTACATCATCTCCATCTTGTAAAATAGTACCATTTGCATCTTTTACAACTAAAGTATCACTACTCTCAACAGCTGCATCCTGCGACCATTCATTAGCACACTCAGGACAGATGTATAAATTTCCATCTTCGTAAGTATATTCACTTCCACATTTTGGGCAGTTTGGTAATTGACTCATTATTTTCCTTTTGACATTAAATGCCCGATTATACAATAATAATGCTTTCTAATAATTTAGGGTATTTTAGTATCTATTTTACTTTATAGAAATATATATTTCTATTTCATTTTCTTTTGAATATTTTTCAAAATCAAAGTTATATACTCTTTCATATGCACACTCTTGTGAAGCAAAATAGTCCCAAACTTCATGCCAAGCTTCTATTACAACTTTTGGAAATTCACCTTTTTTTGAAAATACCAAATATCTATCTTTTTCTATAACAATTGCATTTTTCGCTTTTGTAACTTCAACACCAATTGTATAATCATAATCAGAATTTACATCTTTTTCATATTTATTATAAACTCCAAACATAGCCAAATTTCTTGACTTGTTGAATGTTTTACTCTCAATATTTTCATCCACATATCTTTCCCAAAGTTTTGGTATTTGAGCTGTTGTTTCATCTAATTCTATTTTATTGTTTGTTTTTACTGTAATCCCAGCAACATAAAATCTTTCTAAATATTTTACTTTCATTTTAATTCTTTTAGTTATTTTATAGAAACAAAAATCTCTATTTCATCTTCTTTTGCATATTTTTCAAAATCTACTTCAAAAGCTCTTTCGTATTCACTATTTTTCTCAAAATAATCCCAAATCTCTTCCCATAATTCAACCACAACCATTGGAAGTTCACCTTGTTTTGTAAAAACTAAATATTTTTTATCTTCAATAACAATAGCATTTTTTGGTTTTGTAACTTCAACACCAACTGTTAGCTTGTAGTTCCCACTTGCATCTGATTCGTAATCACTATAAACGCCATACATAAAATCGCTATTTGCTTTATCAAATGTTTTTTTATAAACATCTTTTTCAAAATACTCTTCCCAAAGACTAGCTATTTTGCCATTTTCTTCGCTCATTTCTGTTTCATTATTTGTAACTACACTAATTCCTGAAATCATTAGTTTTTTTACTCTTGTAACTTTCATTTTTACTCTTTCTTTTTTATTATTTAAGGATTATATTAAACATTTGCTAGTAGTATCTTGAAAATATCTGTTTTAGGAAAATTTATGAATATTATTGATTTTGAAAATATAAATGTAGGATATGACGAAAAAATTATATTAAAAAATATAACTCTAAAAATAAAAGAAAAAGAACATTGGGCAATTCTTGGAGCAAATGGAAGTGGAAAATCAACTTTAATGAAACTAATCCAATCAGAAATTCATCCAAGAAGAGATAAACCTTTTAAAAAAGAGATTTTAGGGAAAGCAACCTACTCTATTTCTGATTTAAAAAAACAGTTAGGAATTATAACAAATGATTTACATAACTATTTTGCAACTCATGGAAACTTTTTAACTGGTTATGAAGTTGTATTAAGTGGGCATTATAGTTCAATTGGAGTTTTTAAACACCAAGATTTCACAATAGAGCAACATGAAAAAGCAAAAGAAACTATGAAATTTTTAGAAATTGAACATTTAGCTAATAAATATGTTGAAGCTATGTCAACGGGAGAATTGCGAAAATGTATCGTTGCAAGGGCGTTAATTCATGAACCAAAAGCTTTTGTTCTTGATGAACCAACTGTTGGACTTGATATAAAAGCACAAATAAATTTTATAAAAATGCTTAGAAAATTGGCTCTTAATTGCTCAATAATTTTAGTAACTCACCATTTAGAAGAAATTTTTGAAGAGATAAAAAATGTAGCTTTGATTTATAATAATACTATTTATAAAAGTGGGAAAAAAGAAGATATTTTAACAAGTAAAAATCTATCAGAAATATTTGATACGAATGTGCATATCAATATAAAAAACAATAGATATTATGTGGAAGAGATTTTATAGTAAAGGAAAAGATTTAGTATTTTATAAAAAAATTATTTAGGAATTTAATTGTGTCAGATTTAGAAAATGAACTTATAGGATTTGTTATTATTTCAATTGTTGTGATCACTTTGGCTTTTTTAACTCAAAAATTACAAAATAAAAGTTAAGTGGCAACCCCAGCATGATTCGAACATGCGTGTTCTGGAGGAAATCTTTATGTCTTATATTTACATAAACTTACAATTTTACTTATAATCTCTATTTTATAGTATCTATAAGCTTTTATTTATTAATATACAAATTATAAATTTACATTTATTTACATAAAAAGAAGACACCTCAAAGGACACCTTTGGCAATTCCAAAAACAACTAAAACAAATTATTCTGGAATAAGTTACTACAATGATAGTTCTAAAGGAAAAGTGTTTTTAGCAACATTTACTATAAATAGAAAAAAATATAGAAAAATAGTTGGATATGAACATGATGAATTTAAAACAAATGCAAAAATTGCTTTTTTAAAAAAAGAAGAAATTAAAGATAAAATCCAAAATAATACTTACATAAAAAAAGATTTAACATTTAAGCAACTATGGGAACTGTACTTAGATCATTTAATAAATTCTAAATCTGTAGTACAAAAAACATTAACAAATAAGATAAGTGTATATAATTGTCATTTCAAGAAAAATTTTGATAATCTGAGAATAAATACAATTCAAACATTTAATATTCAGTTATTTGCAAATGAATTATATAAAACAAAATCACCTAAAAGTGTTGATAACTATTTAGCTGATCTTTCAGCTCTTTGGACATTTGCTATAAAACATAAAATAACAACAAATAATCCTGTACTTCTAGTGGATAAACAAAAGTATGATAATACTAGAGAATATCCTTTAGATTTTGAAGAATCGAAAAGACTTTTTAAAACAATTATAAATTTCAAAGAACCTTTATATAAACAAATATTTACTTTTTTATTACATGGAAGAAGAATGAATGAAGTTCTAAGTTTAACCTGGGATATGATTGATCTTGAGAAAAGAACATATAGCATTGGTTTTGAAATAAACAAAGCAAAAAGAAATATGACTTATGAAATAACAGATGAACTCTATGATATTTTTATAAATATAGAAAATAAAACTGGATATATATTTAAATCATTAGTAACTGGAGAAAAGATAAAAAATCTTAGATGGGCTTGGAATAGGATATTAAAAGAAGCTGGTATATCAAAGAATATGAGAATACATGATTTAAGACATTTAATTGGTGAAATATCTTTAAATGAAACAGATAATAGTATGGAAGTTGTAGCAGCTATTTTAGGACACAGTTCAACAAGACCTACAAGAAGATATGCAAAGGTTCAACAAAAAGTTGCAGCGCAAGGGCTTAAAAAAGTTTTTGACACTTTAAAATAGGTAGTAGTAACAGGAAAGAGTGATTATTTCTCTCCCTTTTATTAATAAGCATTTATAACTAGTATAAAGCATATTAAAATTAATACTACTATTAGGCGGTTCACGGTTTACTCCTTTTGAAGAACTCCCCTTACCCTGAAAACTATGTTTCTGCTAAACCACCCAGCAAAAAAAAAGGTAAAGCTAAAAAGCTTTACCTTTTTGAGTTCCTCGTAAGTTAATCACTCTTACAAAGAATAAACCGTGTTACCTGACGTAATTATATAATATTGTACTGAAATTGTCAATATCTGTTTTATCTAATATAATTAGAAATTTCCTAATTAATAATTCAAAAAATAAAATTGATGATGGTAAGATAGTAGTTTCATTAATTAAGGAAGAAAAACTTTAAAACTTTAAACCTCCAGGAGTAAACTAGAAAATTTAGTAGACTTCAATCTCTCAATAAAATTTAAACACTATTATTATGTTACAATTTATAAATTAGCTGAAAAAAGTTAGTTAAAAAATTTTAGTGAAAGGAGGTAAAATAATATGCCATTAAAGCCAGGACCAAAACCTATTGCAGATTCAACAGGTAAACCAGATCAAAGACGTAGAGATAATAAAGATACGCCAAGTAATACAAAAGACTTAAAACCAGCGGGACTGTTCAAAAATCTGTGTCAACCTGGTAAAATAAGAAATACCAAAGGACACACAGATGAATATAGAGATAGATGTTGAACAGTTTGCTAAAAATATAAAAGCTGGTAAAAGTATCGGTGGAAA
>JAQVBE010000018.1 GCA_028690445.1 Aliarcobacter sp.
CCGCATACGGCTCAAGCACTGAACTAAACTTTTGTGAGGTTTTTAAGGGCAAAATATCTTTTGATAAAATATTCATCAAAAGATTTATCATATGGGTTAGCTTCGCTTTTAATTTTGATAAACTCTTTAAGTGGAAGTGTACCTAGTCTATAAACGAATTGTTTTCCATCTGATAATACATCTGATTTGTAGTTTGGGAATGGTTTAAAATATTGTTTGTAATATTTTATAGTTTCTTTTCTTTGATGAATCCTTTTCATCCAATTAAGTGATTTTCTCCAAATATAGGTATCAATCTTATCAAATACAACTTTACTATTTACAAATCTGTAATAGTTTGCCCATCCTCTTAAAAGTGGATTGAGTTTTGTTATAAGCATTGATAAACTCGATGAATTATACTTTTTAAATATCTCTTTAATTTTGGATTTAAAAGATTTTATTCCATCTTTAGTGGGTTTAACTATCACTTTATTATTAGGATATTTCCTAAAGTTAAAGCCTAGGAAATTAAATCCATCTCTAATATGGGTAATATGTGTTTTCTCTTTTGATAATTCTAAACCTCTTTGATTTAAGAAAATTTCAATATCTTTTTGAAGTAATCGTAAATATTTTGGACTATGCCCTGTTATGACAAAATCATCGGCGTATCTTATAAAATTTAGACGATTAGTATGACGATATAAGATAACTCCATCTTTCATCTTTTGAAATCTAGCTTTATGCCTTTTCACAACTTCTTCAATTCCATCTAAAACCATATTAGCTAGTATTGGAGATATAATTCCACCTTGTGGTGTTCCACTATCTGTTGGAAATAAGGTATCATCTTTAATAAATCCAGATTTTAGCCATTGTTTTAAAAGTCTATTATCAAGTGGAATATTGTCATATAACCATTGATGGCTTATGTTGTCAAAGCATCCTTTTATATCTGCTTCTAATATCCATTCTCCACCATTTCTTTTAGAAGTACAAATCCAAACTTGCTTCATAGCATCTTGAGTACTCCGTTTTGGACGAAATCCATAGGAGTTTTTATCAGCAACAACTTCAGCAATAGGTTCAAGAGCTAATTTATATAAAGCTTGAAGGCTTCTATCAAACATAGTAGGAATTCCTAAAGGTCTTAATTTACCATTTTTCTTGGGAATTTCAATACGTTTTAGTGGCATAGATTTGTAATCGGGCAGTTTTATTTTAAGTTTATCAACACATTTACACTTTTTTATACTAGTATCAAGAAGTTTCCCATCAACACCAGCTGTTTTTTTACCTTTATTTTCACTCACTCTTTTTACTGCTAATATTCTAGCATTCAAAGATTTTACAAGTAGAGATTGGAGTTTCTTTACCATTCTAGTTCTACCTGTTAGTTTAGCTTTTACAATTCGATTTTGTAATATCTTTACTGATTGCTCTACAACATCAAAGTCAACGGCTAACCAGTTTATGTGGGTGATATCTTTTTTACAAGACTCTATCACTTTATACCTTTCTATTTTAAAAATTTATTACTACAAATGTCATTGACATCAGCACCAATAAGAAGTTTGCTATCTTTCAATATGAGGCAAAGTTTGAACCTCTATGTCATACATTACATATAACCATTCGCTTTCTCTTATCTCCTATACCCACTAAATTATCGCTTCTCATTACTGAAAAGTTTGTTATAATAAAAGTGAAAATAAATTTATCATAACAACTCATTGGGCTTACCAAGTTCCACTTAGTTTGTTTAGCTTTGGACTTAGGTTTCATCTATACTCCGAGGGTTTAATTGTCTGTGTATGATGGTTAACCAACATCATATCCTCAACCCTATACTTTTTAGTTACAGTGTATCAATGCACTTTCACTGTCTTGCTTTGACGGAGCGTCAAACAATGATTCAATTTCTTAACCATATCCAATTTCCCAACCTATAAATTCTATTGCATTTAGAATTTATCCAATCATTTCTTTGTTGCTTAGCACACCATCGTTACCAACAATGCACCAACAAATAGGGAGAAAACAACAGAATATTTTATCGGTGCCACCCGACATCAAACTAAGCGACTTCTTGTCGCACGGCTACATTTACATAAAGGTACTAAAAGCGACACGCATCTTAAATATAGCTTAATTTGATATGCCAAAGCTTATAGAATAGACCTATAAATCATCTTCTCTCACTTTGATACAACATTAACTCTAAAAATCATTTCTCGTTGAAATATAAATTTATAAGTTCCACATTCTCTCCTTATTAGATTATTACCATTACACATATAAAAAATTAAAGGATAGAAAATGAAAGTTTTACAAAAAGTAATTTTGGGATTAGGTTTAGTTATTGGAAGTGTATATGCACAAGATGTATCAAATACTATTCACAGTCCAGGATATATTAAGGACTATAGAGTAATTATAAAACCTGCAACAGAATTAAAACAAGGCAATAATGATATAAATGTAAATTTTACACATAAAGGTCATTCTCATAATGATTTAAATACAAAACTAACTGTTTTGGCACCAGATAAAACTTCTATTGATTATAAAGGTGTAAATACGAAAAATAATGGAGAATATGTATTTAATGTAAATCTTCCACAAAAAGGTTCATATAATTATATTTTAACTTTTAGTCATAATGTTGGTGTAACACAAACAAAAAGAGGAAGTTTTAATTTAAATTAAATTCTTAATTTTTATAAAATACCTTCAAGAAATATTTTGAAGGTATTTTTATTAACCCTGCCTAGATATAAAATTCTTTACACATTCATTCCTCACAAATAGTAGTATCATACATATAGATTATTTTAATTAAAATACATAAAAGGAAAAATAATGAAAAAAATAAATATATTAAAAATAGGTATTAGTCTATTTTTAATAAGTACTTTGTTTACGGGGTGTTTTATGATGGGTGGAATGTTTTTTAAATAAACTAAATAATTAGATTTTTAACTATTTATAAAAAATTTTCTACACATTCATTCCTTATATAAATAGTAATATCTTCAATATGAATAAAAAAGGAATTTCTTATGAATAATATGAACAGAAGAACATTTGTAAAAGGCGTTTTGGCAACAAGTATCATAGCCTCTATACCTATAAACCTGAGTGCAAATTCTAAAATATCGACTCGAAAAAAAACGATTGAATTAAGTGGAAATACATTTAATTTAAGCATTGAAAAAATAGCTGTAAATGTTACTGGTAATCCAAGTATTGCAAAAACAGTAAATGGAATGCTAAGTGGTCCTACTCTTAGATGGAAAGAAGGTGATACAGTTACAATAAATGTCACTAATAATCTTAATGAAGATACTTCTATTCATTGGCATGGAATTATTTTACCTGCTTCTATGGATGGTGTTCCTGGATTTAGCAACTTTAATGGTATTAAACCAGGAGAAACTTTTACTTATAAATTTCCAATACTTCAAAGTGGGACTTATTGGTATCATTCACACTCTGGATTTCAAGAACAAGAAGGTGTTTTTGGAGCAATTATAATTGAACCAAAAATAAAAGACCCATATGAATATGATAGAGAATATGTAATCTCATTATCAGATTGGTCAGATGAAAAACCATCTTCAGTTTATAGAAAACTTAAACTTTCTGCTTCTTATTATAATTTTAAACAACGAACTGTTGGTGATTTTTTTGATGAAGTAAAAGAAAAAGGTTTCTTTGAAGCATTTAGTGAAAGAAAAATGTGGAATGAAATGAAAATGACAGATCGAGATATCTCAGATGTATCAGGATATACATATACATATTTAATGAATGGAGAGAATCCAGCTACGATTTTTAAAGCATTATTTAAAAATGGAGAAAAAATCAGATTAAGATTTATAAATAGTGCAGCTATGACATTTTTTGATGTACGAATCCCTGGTCTTAAAATGACAGTAGTTGCAGCTGATGGGAATAATATTCAACCTGTAACTGTTGATGAATTTAGAATAGGAGTTGCTGAAACTTATGATGTAATAGTAGAACCTGAAGTAAATAAAGCTTATTCAATTTTTGCTCAAAGTATTGATAGAAGTGGATATGCTCTTGGAGCTTTAACTTTTGATGAAAAAGTAATTGCTCAAACTCCACAAATGGATGCATTCCCAATATTAACACATGCAGATATGGGTATGGGAGGAACTAGTGATAATAATTCAGAACATGATATGTCGACTATGGAAACTCAAAAACCTGCTAAACAAGAAAGTGCTATGAAATGTGGAGCAGGAATGGACATGTCTAATATGGAAAAACCAAAAACTACAATGAATCACTCTATGATGGGGCATGATATGTCAGCTATGAATAGTAATCAGAAAAAAGAAATACCAATTACTAAACTTGAAGAATCAACAGGTGTTCAAGTAGATGCAGTAGCAATGAATCCACAATATAGACTTGATGACCCAGGAGTAGGACTTAGAAATAATGGAAGAAGAGTTTTAACATACGCAGATTTAAAATCATTAACTCCTACAACTAATGATAAATATCCTGATAGAGAGATAATTTTAAGACTTACAGGAAATATGGAAAGATATATGTGGTCTATTAATGGTATAACTTATAAAAATGCAAAACCTTTAGAGTTCAAATATGGAGAAAGATTAAGAATAACATATATTAATGACACGATGATGAATCATCCTATGCATTTACATGGTATGTGGAGTGATTTAGAAACAGGTGATGACAATTATTTACCGAGAAAACATACAATTGTTGTACAACCAGGTTCAAAAATAAGTTTTAGAGTAAATGTAGATGCAAAAGGTTCTTGGGCTTATCATTGTCATTTACTTTATCATATGACTGATATGTTCAGAAAAGTAATAGTATCTTAAAGGAGTTTTATTATGAAAAAATTATTATTAGCAACATCTCTATTGGGATTTATTACAACAAATAGTTTTGCAATGGAAGGTGAAGGAGATATTTTTAGAAGTTCTTTAGTTGTAGATAAACTTGAATATCAATTTAGTGATGAGAAAGCTACTAATTGGGATGTATATGGATATGCAGGTTATGATATAAATAAGATTTATATTTATTCAGAAGGTGAGAAAGTTAAAAATGAATCTGCAAATAGTGAAAACCAATTAGTTTATTCAAGAGCAATTTCTCCTTTTTGGGATGCTCAGATAGGTATTGGTTATGATAAAAATAATGAAGCTCATCAAACTTGGGGTATTATAGGATTACAAGGATTATCTCAATATTTCTTTGAAACAAGAACTACTCTTTTATTAGGTGAAGATGGAAATATGGGATTAAAAACTCAAGCTGAATACGATGCATTATTAACACAAAAGCTTATATTAACCCCAAGTATTCAATTATCTGCTTATACAAAAGATAATGAAGAAATGGGTATTGGAAGTGGATTCTCAAATATTACAATGGGTACAAGATTAAGATATGAAATTACAAGAGAATTTGCTCCTTATATAGGAATTGAATGGAATAAAAATTTAGGCAATACAAATGATATTTCATCATTAGATGAAGTATATGCAGTAGCAGGTGTGAGATTCTGGTTTTAATAATAATTATTCCACATAGATTCCTCATAATAAAAATATAATTACGAATAAAATAAAAAAGGATTTAAAATGAAAAAGTTATCAACAGTATTATTAGGTTTAGGGTTATTTGTAAGTAGTGCATTATATGCAGCTGAAGCTAACAAATCTACAACTCAACAAGCTACTCATATGGGCGACCACATGCATAATGGAAAAATGATGAATCATATGAATATGAACGGTATGACAGATGAAGAGATGAAAAAAATGCATGATAAAATGAATGGCATGAATGATGAAGAGATGAAAAAAAACCATGAAAAATTAGATAGTATGACTACTGAAGAGATGAAAAAAATGCATCAAGATATGGCTAATGAAAAAACTAAAAATGGTATGAGTGATGAAGAAATGAAAAAAATGGGTCATAAATAAAAACATGAAAAAAACATTTAAAGCAAATAACATCTCTTGTATGAGTTGTGCAAATCTTATTAAAGGTTCTTTAGAAGATAGTTTTGGAGAGATTGAAGTAAACTTGAATACTTCACCAAAAGAAGTCACTCTTGAAATCTTAACAGAAGAACAAGAAGTTACATTTAAAAAAGAGATGCAAGAACTAGGATTTGAAATAATAGACAATTAAAATATATAAGTTATTCAAGGATTAAAAATGTCAAAAGAAATCATAAAAATAAATATTTCGGGGATGACTTGTGTAAATTGTTCAAATGGAATTGAGAAAGCTGTCAATAAACTTGATGGCTTACTCTCTTCAAAAGTAAGTTTTGCTTCAAACGAAGGGGAATTTGAGATTGAAAATAAACTTTTAGATAAAGAAGCATTGTTCAATAAAATCAGAAAGCTAGGCTATGGAGTTGAAGAAGATTTAAAAGCTTTAGAAAAGTCTAAATTAATTGCTTACAATAAACTAAAGTATAATTTTCTTATAAGTATTACACTCACTATCATAATGCTTTATTTTGTTTTATTTCCTCTTCAAAATTTGCTAAACAATCAATATATTATGTTTTCACTTGCAACTGTTATTCAATTTTATTCAGGAAGAAGATTTTATACTCTAGCATATAAGGCTGTAAGTAATAAAAATTATGATATGAATGTTTTAGTTGCACTAGGAACTAGTGCTGCTTATTTCTACTCAGTTTTTGTAGTATTTTCCCCTTCACTATTTCCTGAAAATTTAAGATTTTTATATTTTGATGGAGCTGCTGTTATAATTAGTTTTATTCTTTTAGGACGATTACTTGAAGAGCGTTCAAAAGCAAAAGCTACTGATTTCTTAAAAAAACTTATGGACTTAGCTCCTTTAAATGCAACACTTATTTCTGAAGATGGTAGTTTTAAAACTATTTTAGCAACACAACTAAAAATAGGAGATAAAGTTCTAATAAAAACTGGTGAAAAGATTTCAACAGATGCAGTTATTGTAAAAGGTAGTGCAGATATTGATACCTCTATGATTACAGGTGAATATATGCCTATTTATAAAACTATCGGAGATGAAGTAATTTCTGGAACTTTAAATACAAATGGAATTATAGAAGTAGTAGTTTTAAGAGAATCAAAAGATACAACCTTATCAAAAATAGTTGCACTATTAAGTACCGCTCAAAGTAAAAAACTTCCTATAAGTAGATTTGCTGATGATGTTGCAAATATTTTTGTTCCTATTGTTATTGCTATTTCTATACTCACTTTTTTGGCTTGGTATTTTATAGTTGGTGATGCTCTTAATGCTATATTAGCTTCAATTTCTGTTTTAATAATTTCTTGTCCTTGTGCTTTGGGACTTGCAACTCCTATTGCAATAGTAAGTTCTGTTGGAAAAGCTGCACAAGAAGGAATTCTAATACGAAATCCTGAAATATTAGAAATTATAAAAGATATAAAATATGCAGTATTTGATAAAACGGGAACTTTAACAAGTGGAATTATAAGTGTTAAAGATGCTATTTATGAAGAAAAATATTTAGATATTTTAGCTTCTTTAGAAACTAAAAGTGAACATCCTATTTCAAAAGCAATAGTAGATTTTGCGAAAAATAAAAATATACCATTAAATATTGAACTTGAAGATATAAAACTGGTACCGGGACTTGGTATTAGTGCAATTTATGAAAAGAAAATGGTATTGATTGGTTCTCTATCTTTCTTAAAAAATAATGGTATTAAATTAGATACTAAATATTTAGATTTTTATAATAACTCTTTAAAAGATGGAGCAGGAGTTATTTTAGCATCTATAGAAAAAGAATGTATTGCTGTTTTTGCTTTAAAAGATAGTATAAAAAATGGAGCAAAAGAGTTAATTGCTGATTTAAAAGCAAAAAATATTATTCCTATATTATTAACAGGAGATAATGAAATTACAGCAAATTATGTTGCTAAAAAACTAGATATAGATAAAGTATATTCTCAAGTTCTTCCAGATGAAAAATATAAAGTAATAATAGAACTTCAAAAAGATGGAAAAGTAATGTTTGTAGGAGATGGTATAAATGATTCACCTTCAATTAAACAAGCAGATATTGGAATTACTTTAAATTCTGGTTCTGATATTACAAAAGATGCAGGAGATATTATTTTAATAAACAATGAGCTAAAAGCTGTATTAAAAAGTATAAACTTATCAATTGAATCAATGAAGATTATTAAACAAAATTTATTTTGGGCTTTTATTTATAATATAGGAGGAATTCCTCTAGCAGCAGGTGTTTTTTATCCTATTCTTGGTGTTATGTTGACTCCAATGTATGCAGGAATTGCTATGAGTTTTTCATCTGTAACAGTAGTTTTAAATTCACTCAGACTAAAATTTAAAAAGATTTAGTGAGAGATAAACAATTATCTCTCACTTTTCTTCTTTAATAAACTTCCTTTTCATTAATTAATTTTTCCTAACCTTCCACATTCATTCCTTATTAGATTAATATAATTTTGTATAAAAAATCAAAGGACAAAGAATGAAAGCCGTACAAAAAGTATTATTGGGATTAGGATTAAGTTTATTTGTAAGTAGTGGATTATATGCAAGTGAAGATTACATGGGAGACCATATGCATGAAGGTAAAATGACAAACCATATGAATATGGATGGTATGACTACAAAGCAGATGCAAGATACTGAAATGAATTCATATCATCACAATATGATGATAAATGGATATTCAATAACTCTAAGTTCTGAAAAACCTTTAACTGATGGTAAAAACCATATGTTTATTAAATTAATGCAAAATAAGAAGGAAATAAAAAATGCTGATATCAGTATGAATCTTTCAATGCCTTCAATGACAGGAATGGAATTTACGGAGCAAGTAAAAGAAGATGGGAGTATAGATATTAACTTTAGTATGGCTGGAGAATGGGCATATGAACTAATTTTTAAAACGAGTGATGGGGTAATAAATAAAGTAAATGGCAGTGTAAATATAAAATGATTTATAAATCATTATTCCTATCTTCTCTAATAATATCATCAAGTTTTTCACTCGAACTTGATGATATAGTAAAAAAAGATGTAAATGAATTAGCACTTCAAAATGTTATTAAAATAGCAGTACTCAATGATTCATGGTTAAAAGGTAATGAATATTCACAAGAAGCTATAGAAGAAAGTAGTATTGCTGCTGGTACTTATGCTGACCCTAAAGTAACAATTGGTGCAGCTAATATACCAACTGATACATTTGATTTAAATCAAGAAGCTATGACTCAATTAAAAGTAGGTATTTCTCAAATGTTTCCAAGAGGAGATAGCTTAGAAATAAGACAAGAACAACTTAAATTACAAGCTAGCCAATATCCATATCAAAGAGAAGATAGAAAGGGCAAACTAACTGTACAGATTGCTCAACTTTGGTTAGAAGCATATAAAGCTCAAGAAAGTATTGCTTTAATTGAAAAAAACCGTTCTTTATTTGAACAATTAGCAGATATAGCTGAGTCAAGTTATTCTTCAACATTTGGAAAAACAAGACAACAAGATATTATAAGAGCACAACTAGAATTAACAAAATTAGAAGACAGACTTACCTTATTAAAACAAAAAAAAGATACAGCACTATTAAGTTTATCAGAGTGGTTATCTGATTCTACAGAGGATAAGATTAATAGTGGAAATATTTTGGAAAGTTCAAATTTACTATTACCTAGAAGTTTCCCTAATATTGAAATGATTAATCCAAACTACTTCAATCTTAAAGAAGATTCGGAAAAAATATTAACTATGTTTGAGAATCATCCTTCTATAAAAAATATTGAACAGAAAATTAAAGCAACTTCTAAAAGTATTAAATTAGCAAGAGAAAATTATAAACCACAATTTTCAGTAAATACAAGTTATGCAAAAAGAGAAGATGATTTAATGGGAAGAAATAGAGCTGATTTATTTTCTGTTGGACTTACTTTTGATCTTCTCATATTTGTTAAAAATAAGCAAGAAAAAGAGCTTAAAGTAGCAATGCTTAAAACAAAGTCAGTTGAAACTGAAAAGATTTTGCAATATAAAAAACTTTTTAGTTTATATGAAACTACAAAAGCAGATTTAATAAGATTAAAAGAAAGACAATCTTTATATTTAACAAAATTGTTACCACAAATGAATGAACAATCTGAGGCTTCATTAACTGCATATACAAATGATGATGGAGATTTTCCAGAAGTTGTAAGGTCAAGAATATCACTATTAAATGCACAAATTGATATATTGAATATAAATGTTGACATTCAAAAAAATATTGTTAAATATAATTATCTTTTTACAGATAATGCAGAAAATATAGTAAATAGATAAGGAAAAAACAATGAAATTTAGTTTATTCGTAGCTGGTATTCTTTTAGGTGGAGGAATCACTTATTTTGGATTAAATTCCTTAGAAAAACCTATAAATCAAAATTCTCCAAGTGAAAATAAAAATATTGAAAAAAAACCTCTTTACTGGGTAGCACCAATGGATGCAAATTATAAAAGAGATAAACCTGGAAAATCTCCTATGGGAATGGATTTAATTCCATTTTATGGTAATGAAGGGGGTGGCCCAGATGAAGGTAAAGGAACTGTAAAAATTTCACCAACAGTTGTAAATAATTTAGGTGTAAGAACTGATATAGGCTATCTTCATACTAAGTAATTTACACCCAAAGTACATGCATTCTTTAGAATACAGCTGAAATATGTATGTTCTACACCCAAAGTACATCAAAAACTACCTTGTATGTTACTAATGCAAAAACATTGCTAAAACCTTTCAAACTATCGATAAATAGGCATAGTAGAAGTTATTACTAGCTAAATTTTACACCCATATCTCATCAACATACACCCAAAGTACACTATTTACACCCAAAGTACATCAACACTCAATGGCATACACCCAAAGTACAAGTTCCTAAAAATAGGAAATACACCCAAAGTACACTATACGAATATGCTAGATTTTTATTTAAAATTGTAAGCAAAAGTAATTACGAAATCTAATATATAAGCGATTTTAAGGGGTTGAAACGAAGTTATGCTCTTAATTACAAATGATTACACTTCACCCAAAGTACATCAAATACAACCAAAGTACATTAACCAAGCACCCAAAGTACATGAAAACGATTAAAATTTACACCCAAATCACACTAGTTTACAACCAAAGTACACTATGCTCTAAAGACTATAAAAGACTTTTAAAGAAGTCTTTTTATTAGGACTCTTTTTAGGAGTCCATAAAAAGTAAAAGAAGAAATATAATTACAAAGAAAAATCAATCCAAGTCATTGTTTTTTATATTCTAGCAGAAAGTTTTTTTTAATTATAGATATTATAATACTAAAATATCTATATAATTTGATAAGATAATTTACAATTTAAATATCTTTCAAAATCTACTTATGACCCTCTTATAAAATTTAATGTAAAATGTAGATATTTTTAAATTTAAAAAGGTGATTATTTTGGAAACTATAAATAATAGACTAATTAATATTGACAAACAGATGTTAGCTGATATTGAGGGTTCTTATTTGTCGATTTATAAAATCAAAAAAGATAGTAAACCATTTTTAAATTTAATTGAAAAAAATAAAACACTAGAAGAAGCTGCATATATTGTAAATCCAAATTTTAATGATGCAAAAGGAAGTGTATTCTTAAAAGATGATGGAGAGTTATTATATGAAGCAGATTTTTTTGCAAATACAATTATAAATGAACCTTTGGATTTTGAGTACAAAGTCAAAGAATATACTTATAATCATCCATTTTCAAAAACATTTCATAGCTTTTTTTTATAAACAATTGACAAGTAAGGAACTGGTTAGAGATGTTTTTATTTATGCTAGAGGAGACAATCGATGAATTTAATTGAATCTCATAGAGTCGAGCATAAACAATCCCTAACTGATACATTTGAAAAAGAAGTAGTAGCTTTTTTAAATTATCATGAGGGTGGAATAATTTATATTGGAGTTGATAAAGATGGCAAAATAGTAGGTTGCCAAAATCCTGATGAAACGCAACTCAAAATTAAAGATAAACTCAAACATAATATCGCTGATTACACCACTAAAAATCCTCCTGTATTTGAGATATTTAGTGATCGTATAGAGATAACTTCCACAGGTGGATTATCGATTATTAAAAATATAGATGATTTTTTTTCTGGTTATTCAAACCCTACGAGTAGAGAACTTATGAGGATATACAAAGATTTAGAACTAGTGGAACATCTAGGTTCAGGACTAAATAGAATATTAGAAGCTTATGATAAAGATAGCTTTGTCATGAAACAAAACTATATGAAAAATATTTTTTATAAAAATGAAACACCTTTGGATGGCGTAGTATCTGGCGGTGTAACAGAACTTTTAGAGTTTATACAAATAAATCCTGGATTGAAAGCAAATGAATTAAGCAAACATATTGACACACCATTAAGAACTGTTCAAAGATGGCTTAAACAATTAAAAGATGAAAATAAAATAGAGTTCCAAGGAGCACCTAAAACTGGTGGATATGTTTTAAAGGATATGAAATCTTGATCTCTAAAACTTCAATAGAAAATTTAAAAAATCAAATTGATATTGTTGATATAGTTTCTTCATTCATAGAGCTAAAAAAATCAGGTGCAAATTTTAAAGCTTGTTGCCCTTTTCATGGAGAAGATACACCATCTTTTACAGTGAGTCCAGCAAAGCAGATATACCATTGTTTTGGATGTTCTAATGGCGGAGATGCTATTAAGTTTGTTATGGAGTATGAAAAACTTTCTTATCCTGAAGCAATAGAGAAAATAGCAGCACTTACAAACTTCAATCTTGAATATGATAACAAGGACTCACAAGCTCTAAATACTTCAATTCTTGATGCGGTTAACAATTACTATCAAAACAATTTATTTAGCAATTCAAATGCACTACAATATCTCAATTCAAGAGGAATTACAAAAGAATCTATATATAAATTTCAAATAGGCTATGCATCTAGCTCTAATGACACGATAACCTATCTAAAAAACAACTTTTTTGATCTAAGCATGGCAATAGAGCTTGGAATCATTGATAGTGGTTCTAATGGCTTGTATGCAAGATTTATAGAAAGAATTACATTTCCAATATTTTTGCAAAGCGGTAAGTTAGTAGGGTTTGGTGGAAGAACCATATCAGGACATAATGCAAAGTATGTGAATTCTCCTGCAACAAAGCTTTTTAACAAGTCTGCATTGCTCTTTGGATACAACCTTGCAAGAGAAAATATTTATCAATCAAAAGAGATAATAATTACAGAGGGTTATCTTGATGTAATAATGCTCCATCAAGCAGGATTTACGAATTCAGTAGCAACACTTGGAACTGCACTTACATCTCAACACATACCGCTTTTAAAAAAATCAGATGCAAAAGTAATATTGGGCTATGACGGTGATAAAGCTGGTATGGAAGCTGCTTATAAAGCTTCAATACTATTAGCACAAAATGACTTCCTTGGTGGAGTTGTGATTTTTCAAAATGGACAAGATCCTGCTGATTATGTAAAAGAGGGTAGGGTAGATGAATTAAAGTCCCTACTTTTACACCCAAAGTACTTTGTTGAATTTGCATTAGATTACATTGTTAAGGATAATTTAGGAAACTATAGATTTGATATAAATAGACCAGAAGAAAAGCAAAAAATACTAGTAAAAATAGAGGAATTTCTTTCTACATTAAAGCCTGTAATGGCTGAAGAGTTCAAGGGTTATGCTGCACATCTTATAAATTTACACCCAAAGTACATCAAGACACAAAAAACAAACACACTGAAAAACAACTACAAAACACCTAATAGCCCTCAAAATCAGATGGTCGATATCACTGAAATATTAATCCTACAAGGGATTTTAAACTATCCTGATAAAAAAGAAATTATATTAACTGCACTTGATAGTTCGATGTTTGATTTACACAGGGAAGAATTTGAATATTTACTAAATGGAAATATAGAAAAGCTAACATCAATTATTGCAAGAACAGAACTTCAAACATTAACCCTTAAAGAATATCAAATTCAACTATGTGATTTTTTATTGAAATATTACAAAAAACAATTTGAACTTATCTCTAAAGATAAAACTTTAACTTTCAAAGAAAAATCAACCGCTACAAAAGAGTTTAGAATAATTGAACAAAGATTAAAAGGTAGAAATTTATTGCCTTTTTTTAATTTGAGGAAAAATTAAATTATCAAAATTTACAAAAAAATATTTTAAGAAAAGGCGGCTCAATCATCTTACAATTAAGACCTAAACTAGTAGAGTTACCAAAATTACAATAATAACAATTTGTAATAAATGTGATTATATCTGTTTCAAAATAAAAATTATTTAACCATCTTCAAAGCATGAATACAATACAATTCATCTCATGAATAAATCCTACAAAAGGTTAAGAGTTGAATCAAGAAGAGATTGAGTTAGAGATACTTAAAAATACTGGAAAAGTAATTTCTCATAAAACTTTAGCAGAAGAAGTTGGCTACAGTGTTGGTAAAGTGAATTATGTACTTAGAGGTCTTATTGAAAAAGGACTTATAAAAGCAGAAAGATTTATCAATTCTGATAAAAAACTTCAATACAAATATTTACTCACTGAAAAAGGTATCAAAGAAAAAGTTGATATCACTCAAAGATTTATCGATAGAAAAAAAGCAGAATATGATAAACTTCAAGCGGAAATGGAACTCTATAAAAAACAGTATGACTATGCCAAAGAGAGTGTAGTTAAATAATGAAAAAAAAATCATATAAAATAGCAATAGCAGGAACAGGATATGTAGGTCTATCAAATGGACTCCTTTTAGCTCAAAATAATGAAGTGGTTGCATTAGACATCATCCCAGAAAAAGTAGAGATGCTTAAAAATAAAAAATCTCCAATAGAAGATAAAGAGATAGAAGAGTACTTGAAAAGAGATGATTTAAACTTCACTGCAACTCTTGATAAGGAAGTAGCTTACAAAGATGCAGACTATGTGATCATAGCAACACCTACAGATTATGATCCTGAAACAAATTATTTTAACACTAGAAGTATAGAGTTTGTAGTAGCTGATGTATTAAAATACAATGCTAATGCAACTATGGTTATAAAATCAACTATTCCAGTAGGTTACACAAAGTCTTTAAGGGAAAAGTTTAATACTCAAAATATCATCTTCTCTCCAGAATTCTTGCGAGAAGGGAAAGCCCTCTATGACAATCTATATCCTAGTAGAATAATTGTAGGGGAACAAAGTGAGAGAGCTACAATATTTGCTAACCTTTTAGCAGGTGGGGCTATCAAACAAAACATCGATATACTTTTCACAGACTCCACAGAAGCAGAAGCTATCAAACTCTTTGCAAATACATATCTTGCTATGAGAGTAGCATACTTCAATGAGCTAGACTCTTATGCAGAGTCACATGGACTAAATACAGAACAAATCATAAAAGGTGTGGGATTAGATCCAAGAATTGGAACACACTATAACAACCCTAGCTTTGGATATGGTGGATACTGTTTACCAAAAGATACAAAACAACTCTTAGCAAACTATGCGGATGTTCCATCAAATATGATAGAAGCTATCGTAAAAGCAAACTCTACAAGAAAAGACTTTATAGCAGATTCAATCATAAAAAAACTCCAAAATAATTCAACATTCAACATTCATAATTCAAAATTAAATACCGTAGGTATCTACAGACTTACTATGAAAACAGGAAGTGATAACTTTAGAAGTAGTGCAATACAGGGGATAATGAAACGAATCAAAGCAAAAGGGATAGAAGTAGTTATCTACGAACCAGCACTTGATGAAGATAACTTCTTTAACTCAAAAGTGATAAAAGATTTAGATGAGTTCAAGGCTATAGCAGATGTGATAGTGGCAAATAGACTAAGTGAAAACTTAACTGATGTAAAAGATAAAGTTTACACGAGAGATATATTTAATAGTGATTCATAAAGGATAAATTTGAAGATACTAGTAACAGGAACAGCAGGATTTATAGGCTACCACTTAGCTAAAAAACTTCTTGAAAGAGGAGATGAAGTAGTAGGTCTTGACAATATAAACGACTACTATGATGTAAACCTAAAATATGCAAGGCTAAATGAACTTGGAATAGATAAAGATGAGTTAAAAGACAATGTATTAGTATCGTCAAAAACTTATCCAAAACATAAATTCATCAAAGCAAACCTAGAAGATAGCCAAACTATAAATAACCTTTTTGAAACTGAAAAGTTCGATGCAGTATGCAACCTAGCAGCTCAAGCAGGAGTAAGATACTCTATAGAAAATCCCCATGCTTATATCCAGTCAAATGTAGTAGGATTTATGAATATCTTAGAAGCTTGTAGAAATTATGATGTAAAAAACTTATCTTATGCTTCAAGCTCATCAGTATATGGACTAAACAAATCTCAACCGTTCAAAACTAGTGACCATACAGATCATCCAGTATCTCTGTATGCAGCTACTAAAAAATCAAATGAACTTATGGCTCACACATACTCTCATCTATATGGAATTTTGGCAAGTTCTTTGAGATTTTTCACAGTCTTTGGTGAGTGGGGAAGACCAGATATGGCTCCAATGCTTTTTGCTGATGCTATCACAAATGACAGACCTATAAAAGTATTTAACCATGGAAATATGAGTAGAGATTTTACTTATGTAGGTGATATAGTAGATGGTATCATCAAGGTTATAGATAATCCTGCAAAACCATCAGATAAATTCGATGCAAACAATCCAGACCCATCTATATCAACTGCACCATATAGAATCTATAACATTGGGAACAACTCTCCAGTGCAACTCTTGGATTTTATAAAAACATTAGAAAAAGCTATAGGCAAAGAGGCTACAAAAAACTTCATGGATATGCAAGATGGTGATGTGGTATCTACTTATGCAGATGTAAGTGACCTTATCAATGACTTTGGGTATAAACCTGATACATCGCTTGAAGTGGGGATTGAGAGATTTGTGAAATGGTATAAAGAGTTTTATACTGATAAAAATAAAATTTAGTTGGAGGAAAATTTGAAAGATAAAATTTGCGTAATAGGACTTGGGTATGTTGGGCTTCCACTAGCTCATGCTTTTAGTGAAAAATATGAAGTAGTAGGTTTTGATATAAACAAAGCTAGAATTGATGAACTTAATAGTGGATTTGATAGAACTTTAGAGTTAAATGAAACTCAAGTCAAAGAGTCTTTAGAAAACGGTATGAAATTTACTTTGGATGTAGAAGTGATTAAAGATTGTAATGTTTATATAGTTACAGTTCCAACTCCTATTGATGAAAGTAATGAACCAGATCTTACTCCAATAGTTAAGTCAACTGAAACAGTTGGAAAAGTGCTTAAAAAAGATGATATTGTAATCTATGAATCTACAGTTTACCCAGGTGTTACAGAAGAAGTATGTGTGCCTATTTTGGAAAAATTTAGTGGATTAAAGTTTAATGAAACATTTTTTTGTGGATATTCTCCCGAGAGAATTAACCCAGGAGATAAAGAACACACAGTTACCAAGATACTGAAAATTACTTCTGGTAGTACGCCAGAGATTGCTAAAAAAGTAGATGACCTTTACAAGTCAATCATAATAGCAGGTACTCATTTAGCTCCTACGATTAAAGTAGCAGAAGCTGCAAAAGTGATAGAAAATACACAAAGAGATGTAAATATTGCTCTTATAAATGAACTTGCTATGATTTTTGATCTTATGGATATTAATACCCATGATGTTATAGAAGCAGCAGGAACAAAATGGAATTTTATCAAACTTACTCCTGGTCTTGTAGGTGGTCATTGTATCGGTGTTGACCCTTATTATCTTACTCATAAAGCTCAAAGTTTAGGATATATGCCAAATCTTATTTTGGGAGCAAGACAAATAAATAATGGTATGAGTAAATTAATAGCCGATAAAGCTATCAAAAAAATGGTGAAATTTGATAAAAAACTCAAAAATGCAAATGTTTTAGTGCTAGGTGTTACTTTTAAAGAAAATTGCCCTGATATGAGAAACTCAAAAGTATTAGATATTATCAAAGAACTTCAAGAGTATGAGTGTAATGTAGAAGTGTATGATTATTGGGTTGACAAAAGTGATATCGAATCAAAACATCTTAATTTTATAAACGAATTACCACTAAATAGTAACAAATATGACTCTATTATAGTTGCAGTTGGTCATGATAAATTTAAAGAGATCACAACTGAACAATATCAGGGAATGTCAAATGGAGAGCCAATCATCATAGATGTAAAAGGTATCGTAGAAAAACCAACATGGAGACTGTAATGAATAGTAAGAATTTTGCACTAATAGGTGCTAGTGGATATATAGCACCACGACATATGAAAGCTATCAAAGAGACAGGAAATGAACTTGTAGCTGCACTTGATCCATATGATGGTATAGGAATAATGGATAGTAACTTTCCACAAGCTCATTTTTTTACAGAGTTTGAACGATTTGATAGATTTGTAGATAAATGGCATAGAGATGGAAATAAGCGAATAGAATATATTGGAATCACTACACCAAATTATCTTCATGATTCTCATATACGATTTGCCCTAAAAAGTGGTGCTCATGCTATCTGTGAAAAACCTTTAGTTTTAAATCCACATAATATTGACCAATTAAAAGTAATAGAGGAAGAGACTGGTAAAAAAGTATATAACATTTTGCAACTCAGACTTCATGATTCTATCATTGCATTAAAAGAAAAAATAGCAAAAGAGTTAGAGCAAAATCCAAATAAAGTATATGAAATAGATTTAACATATCTAACTAGCAGAGGAAAATGGTACTTTGTATCTTGGAAAGGTGATGAATCAAAAAGTGGTGGCATAGCATCAAATATTGGGGTTCACTTCTTTGATATGCTCTCTTGGATATTTGGACCAATTGAAGAAAATATTGTTCATCTTAAAAATCCAGATGCAAATGCTGGATTTATGAAACTAAAAAATGCAAATGTACGATGGTTTTTATCTGTAAATTACGACTATATTCCTGAAGATGTAAGATCTACTGGTAAAACAACTTTTAGAAGTATAACTGTTGATGGAGAAGAGTTTGAATTTTCTGAAGGTTTTACAGATTTACACACAAGAAGTTATGAACATATATTAAATGGTGGGGGATTTGGTCTTGAAGAGGCTAGAAATTCAATAAATATTGTTTCAGTTATACGAAAACTTACTCCTCTTGGACTTCAAGGTGAGTATCATCCATTTTGTAAAAAGGTGCTTAACTAATGGCTTCTTATTTTGCTCATGAGTCATCTTATGTTGATGATAATGTAAGTATTGGTGATGATACAAAAATTTGGCATTTTTCACACATCTTAAGTGGTTCAAATATTGGAGAAAACTGCTCTTTTGGACAAAACTGTGTAGTAGGACCAAAAGTAAACATTGGCTCTGGTGTAAAAGTTCAAAATAATATCTCTATTTATGAAGGTGTAGAAGTCGAAGATGATGTGTTTTTAGGTCCTTCTATGGTTTTTACAAATGTTACAAATCCAAGAGCATTTATCGTAAGACGAGAAGAGTTTAAAAAAACACTTCTTAAAAAAGGGTGTTCTATAGGAGCAAATGCCACTATTGTTTGTGGTGTAACCATCGGAGAATATGCACTTATTGGAAGTGGAACAGTAGTAAACAAAAATGTAAAACCATTTGCACTTATGGTTGGAGTTCCTGCTCGTCAAATTGGATGGGTTTCAAAAGCTGGAAATACACTAAAATTTGATGAAAATAATATTGCTATTGATAGCTTTGATAATAGTAAATATAAAATAGAAAATGATAATTTAATTTTAATAGAAGAGTAAAAATGAAAATTGATTTCGCAAACTTACAATATCAACATGAATTATATAAAAAAGAAATAGAAGAAGCTATTTTAAAAGTAGCAAGAAATTGTAATTTTATCATGGGAGATGAAGTACAAGAACTGGAAAAATCATTAGAAAAGTTTACGGGTGCAAAATATGCTGTATCTTGTAGTAATGGAACAGACGCTTTATTACTTGCTATGATGGCTCTTGATATAAAACCAGGCGATGAAGTGATAACTACTCCCTTTACTTTTATTGCTACTGCTGAAACTATAGCATTTTTAGGAGCAACTCCTGTATTTGTAGATATAGATGAAAAAACATACAATATTGACACATCTAAAATAGAAGAAAAAATCATGCCAAAAACCAAAGCAATCATCCCTGTAAGTCTTTACGGACAACCAGCAGATATGGATAAAATTCAAGATATAGCAACTAAGTATAATATAAAAATTATCATAGACGGAGCTCAATCTTTTGGTTGTACTTACAATGGTAAAACAGATTCAAATTTAGGTGATATATCAACAACTTCATTTTTTCCAGCTAAACCACTTGGATGTTATGGAGATGGTGGAGCTGTATTTACAAATGATGAAGAACTAGCAAATAAGATGAAAAGCCTAAGACTTCATGGTCAGTCAAAAAGATACCATCATAAATATATAGGTATGGGTGGAAGACTAGACACTCTTCAAGCTGCTATTTTAAATGTAAAATTAAAATATTACTCAAAAGATTTAGCTCTAAGACAAGAAGTAGCACAAAAGTACCATTCAAAATTAAACATTAAAAATTCAAAATTAGTTCTTCCTTTCGTAGAAGAAGGAAGAACAAGTGCTTGGGCACAATACTCAATAAGAGTAAAAAACAGAGATGAATTACAAGAAAAACTAAAACTTGCAGGAATTCCAACAGCTATACACTATCCTATGCCACTACATTTACAAGAGTGTTTTAAATACTTAGGATATAAAAAAGGTGATTTTCCAATTGCAGAGATAGTTTCAGATGAGATTATGTCTCTTCCAATGAATCCTTATGTTACGGATGAAGAGATAGAGTATATAGTAGGGAATTTATAATATATGACAATTTCAATTGAGCTTCTTAAGCAAGCCTATAAAAAGTTAAAATCACATTTATATAATGATAAGACATTATTGGCTAAGAAAATAAAGTTAGCTCAATTTGAAAAAAATTTAGAAAAGAATTTAAAAGCCATAGAATCAATACTGGTGTCACAAGCACAAGATATTTCTAAATGGACTAAAAATATTACTTATAGTTTGGTTCCAAAAAAAATCGAACCCATAAAAATAGAAGAAAATTTTTATACGAATAAAACTCAGCAAGATAGTTATGATGTGGAAGCCTACAATATTTTTATAAAAGCTTCTATGGAGGTACATTTAATATCAACACTGTGGACTATGTTAATAGGAGAAAAACTAGATTATAGTTTACATAAAAATATAAAAGGTAATAGACTTTATAGAGATAAAAATGATGTTTTTCAACAAAAAAGCTATAAACTATTTCGTCCTTATTATGAAGGATATCAAAATTTTAGAGATGATGCCATAGATATGGCTACTCATTTACATCAAAAAGATTTAGATGTAACAGTGCTAAATATAGATATTCAAGAGTTTTACTACAATATAGATTTTGATTTTAATTCATTGGATAGCTTCTTATCGAAAGAATATAAATATCTAAATAATTTAATGCAAAAGATACATAATAAATATCATGAAGTAACTAAAAACTTAAAACCAAAAAAAGATAATAACTACAATTCTAAAAAATTCTTGCCTATTGGGTTGGTCTCATCTTCAGTTGTTGCAAACTATGTGCTTCACAACCTTGATGAAGATATTACCAATAATGTAAAACCCGAATACTATAGTAGATATGTCGATGATATGCTTTTTGTATTTTCAAATGCAAAAATTGATTTAAATTCAAAAACAGTTGTTTCAGATCTGTTGTCTTGTAGATTTGAAAATTCAAAAGTAAGAACAGGAAAAAGAACAATACAGTTAAAAACAAATAATAGAATTTTCAAACTTCAAAACAAGAAAGTAAAACTTTTCCATTTTCATAAAGATGATTCTATATCACTTCTTAATAAATTTAAAGAAAAAATTGATGAAAACAGTAGCTTTTTCAATTTTATGCCAGACGATGAAAAATTATTTAGTACACTTGAATCATCATCATATAATATGTTTTATGACAATAGCGAAAATAAATTAAGTTCACTTATAGGAACGACTAAAGACACTCTTAACATATCAAGAAACCTTACTGGAGTCTTGACAACTGTATCAAGCTCAAAGTTTGATAAATTACATTTAAACATTTATAATAAACAGATTCAAAATGTATTTAGCGGTCATAATATTTTTGAATTTAGACTACATTGGGAAAAAGTTTTTACATATGCTTACATCACAAATAGCTATGAATTGTTTGTAAGTCTATATAAAAACTTTTATAACACAATACAAAAGCTTTCAAGCAAAGAATTAATTCTTCATACCATTGAGTATTTAAATAATTGTGTGATTTTTTCTGTTGTATCAAACCCATCATATTTTGAAAAAGTACTTCTTCAAAAAATAAAAGATAATGGTATAGAAATGGAGCAACTAATCAATACTGATGATATTGGAAATATTCGTCAAGCTAATATGTTTAGCCATCATCTTATGACTTACCCCTTGATAAATTATACAGTTTCTTATGATGAGGAAGAATGGGTAGAAATGGAATCACTAAGTCCATTTAATTATTTAACTAAAAATACTCAAATCAATAATATGAAATTAAATATATGTGAATCCAAAATACAGTATTCTCCAAAATATGTTCATTATCATGAATTGATATTGTTTGAACATTATATGCATATCAATGAGCAACTAGATGAATCAAAAGATTTTTTTAAGACCAACACAACAAAAATAAATGAAGAGTACATAAGGTTCAATAACTTTGAACACAATGATAATGAAAACTTCCCAGTTTTTAGAGAAAACAAATATATCATAACTCAAAGCAAAGATGAAAACAAAGATAAATTAAAAATAGGCATAGTAAGTTTAAAAACTTCTATAAAGGATATAGAAGCTTCTTATGTTTCATCTGCAAATCTTTCATATAAAAGGTTACAAGGTATATTTGATATTTTAAATCAGTCAATAAATCATAATCATAAGGTTGACATACTGGTTTTTCCAGAAGTTTCTATCCCTTATGCTTGGGTACATTTGCTAGCTAGATTTGCTAAAAAAAACAATATTGGTATTATTTTTGGTGTAGAACATATAAAGATTAACAATTTAGTTTCAAACTATACATGTGTAATGTTGCCTTTTAATACAAACGGACATACAAATTTATTTATTAATTTTGAAGCAAAAAAATATTTTGCACCAGATGAAAAAATAGATATAGAAAGTAGAGGTTACAAAGCACACGAAAATATAAATAAAATACAGACTTTATATAAGTATAGAGGAAGTGTATTTAGTATCTTTAATTGTTATGAACTAACAGATATTAAATACAGAAGTTCTTTGGTTGGAGAAGTTGATTATTTAGTAGCAATTGAATACAACAAAGATACAAATTATTTTTCAAATATTATAGATAGCCTTTCTAGAGATATTCATTGTTATGTCGTGCAGGTAAATACATCAGATTATGGCGATAGTAGAATAGTGCAACCATCAAAAACAGAATCAAAAGATATAGTCAAACTAAAAGGTGGAGAAAATATTTATTTAGTAGTAGATACAGTTGATATAAAAACACTAAGAGAGTTTCAAATCAAAGGGCATTGCTTACAAAAGCAAGATAGAAAGTTTAAGTTAGTACCTCCTAATTTCCAATTATCACTTTTAAGGAGTGATAATGCTAACTAAACTAAAACCCAAATCAGAATTTAGCAAAAATGTCCTCACTCTTATGACAGGTACAACAATAGCTCAAGCTATACCTATAGCTATAAGCCCAATACTTACTAGGATTTATACACCTGAAGACTTTGGAGTTTTTGCACTTTTTGTAGCTATTGTTGGTTTTATAGCTGTTATTGCATCAGGTAGGTACGAACAAGCTATTATGCTTCCTAAATATGACAAATATGCCATAAATATATTTGTATTGAGTTTGATGTTGATTTGTTTGACTTCAATTTTTAGTTTTATAATAATCTTTGTATTTAAAGAAGAAATGTTAAATTTGCTTAATAATGACTTATTAGGAAGTTGGCTTTATTTTATACCTGTTACAGTTTTTTTTGTTGCTTTGTTTAACTTGCTTACAAATTACAATAATAGAACAAAAGAATACAAAGATATAGCAAAAGCAACAGTAATTAAATCAATTGTATTAGCAACGGCTCAAGTTTTGATTGGTCTTTTAAAAAGTGGATTTGCAGGTTTGATAATAGGTCAAGTATTGGCTCAAATTTTTGCAAATTTAAAATTAGCGAAAAATGTTATTAAAAATAAGGCATTGTTGGCAACAATATCAATTAAAAATATTTTAGTTTTAGCTAAAAAACATATCAATTTTCCAAAATATAATATGCCTCATGCGTTACTTGGAAATATTTCATCCAATTTACCTATTTATATATTTACTCCATTTCTTGGAAGTGCTATAGTTGGTAAATACTCATTAGCATTGATGATAGTATTAACGCCTATGTCAATAATAGCAACATCTACTTCAAAAGTATATAATCAAAAGTTAGCAGAGTTATACAACAAAAAAGAAAATGTATATATTTTTACTTTAAATATCATAAAGTCACTTTTAAAGAAGATATTTTTTCCTTTTATTATATTTATAGTATTTGCACCACAAATATTTGAAATAGTATTTGGTAGTCAATGGATGGAATCAGGAAAATATATACAGATTTTATCTATATATTTAATTTTAAATGTAGTTGTATCAATCATAGCTTATATTCCAAGTTTATTGAACTTACAAAGTAAGGCTTTTAAAATTGCTATAATTCATTTTATTTTATTATCAGTAACATTATATTTTACTTCAAAATACTATGATATTTATATTTCATTAGTTTCTATGACTATAGTTAATAGTTTAGTATTAATTTATAATTTTATTTGGATGACAAATTCTTTAAAGGTGAAAAATTGAAAATATTAATAATTGCAAATTCAAAAGTAGTATTTGGAAAAGAACTCAAAATCGAACTTATCGATAAAGGTTTTGCTGTAAGTTTACTTGATTTTGAGTCATTGACTTTATATGACAAAAACAATAATGAAAATACTACATATGCTAATTTATTCAAAAAATATAAATCTATACCAAAACTAAGTATGTTTTTTAGAATGTTGTATATCAAAAAAGTGATACAAGAAAATAATTTTGATATTTTGAATATTCATATTTCAAGATGGTTTTATCTTATGATATTGCCTTGGCTAATAAAACAAAAATTAGTTATAACATTTTATGGAAGTGATTTTTATCGTACTTCAAATTTTATTAAAAATATTCAAAAGTTATTATATAAAAAAGCAGATGTTATAACATTTACAAACCCATTAACAAAAAAAAGTTTTATAGAATACTACAAAGATTACGATAACAAAAGTTATGTATGTAGATTTGGGCTTAAAACTCTTGATTTTATAGATAAAAATAGGAGTGTAAGTAAAAAAGAATTAAGGGAATCTTTGGGGTATGATGTAAAAAAGATTATAGTCACATGTGGATACAACTCTACAAAAGAGCAACAACATGACAAAATAATAGAAAACATAGTGAAACTGCCTAAAGATTTATTAGAACAAATTCAGTTTGTATTTCCTATGACTTATGGAGACAATACAAATAAAGAAAGAATTAAAAATATATTAAAAGAAACAGATTTAAATTATATAGTTTTAGAAAACTTTTTATATGGTGATGACAATGCAAATATAAAACTAGCATCAAATATCATGATAAATATGCTTAAAACAGATAGCTTTTCAGGGAGTATGCAAGAGTTTTTATATGCGAACAATATCATCATAACAGGCTCATGGCTTCCTTATGATGTCCTTGATGATGCTGGTATGCAGTATATCAAGATAAATAATGTAGATGAGCTATCTTTAAAATTGGGAGAGTTAATAAAATTAGACATTAGAAATTTTGATACATCTAAAAATCAAAGAATAGTTTCAGATTTAACTTTATGGAATAATACGATAGAAAGTTGGATTGATGTGTATGCAAAATAGTAGTGCAGTTAAAAATTCGAATAAAATTTTCAGTTATTATATTGAGCATCTAGCACTCATAGGATTGTTTGGAACACTAATGCTTCCTTCTATAAATCTAGGTATAGGTATTAATGCTATAACTATCATATCCTTTATTTTAATAGCACTTCTTCCATTCTTGGTTTATAAGCAAAAGATAATAATAAACAGATTTGCGGTATGGTACATTTTGATTCTTATAACTATGTTTTATTCTATAAATCATAGTTATATAGTCTTGGATGTAGAAATTACATATCGAGACTACATGGAGTTATTTCGTTATGCACAAGTGCTACCATATTTATTGGTTGCATCACTTATTGATTATAAATCTTTCGAGCAAAAGCTTATGATGTATTTAAAAGTTTCGGTGATTTATATTTTATTTATAGCTTTTTTACAAATTACAAATATAGCGAATATGGGCTATTATTCTGGATTGCTTTATTCTGGATTGCATCATACAGAAAGCATGCTCAGTAGTAGTTCAAATCGGATTTTACTCACAGGTAGTGATCCCAATGTAGGTGCTCTAATAGTTTTGTTTTTATTGCTATTTACTTTTTTGTCAAAGAAGAATAAAGTATATAAAAACTTTCAATTTTTTTCATTGTTTATAGTTTTACTATTTACACAAAGTAGAACAGTTTTTTTAGGATTAGTTTTTAGTTTATTTATATATATGATAGTTTTTTCTAAGATAAATTTTTTCATTAAAATGTTTATAATTATTATTGTAGCATTTATAGTCTATGAATCATTGTATCTATTTAATTTGTAATACATTTTGATAGGCTTTCAAATGGCACTAGAAGGGACAAACACTAGCCTAAATGTTAGATTTGAAAATGTGTTTTTAGCTTATGAAAGGTTTTTAGAATCTATAGCGCTAGGATGGGGTCCTGCTAAAAGCATACATGAGACTGTTATTGATAGTGAATATGCTTTAATTTTACAAAGATATGGCTTGATTGGGATATTTATGTTTTTAGGATACTTAGTGTTAATAATGCAGTTTTCTTATAAACTTTATAAAAAACAATTTAATACTAAAATTAATATTCCTTTGGTTGGATTTTTAATATCTATCGTAGGATTTGTTGTTATGGCTACTAATAGTTTTTTTGTAGGATATCAAACAATAGCTATTTCTACTTTAATTATTGTTGGTCTAGTAGCTTACGAAAACAAATATAATGATGTAATTAAAAGAAAGGAGTCAATAAAATGATAGCAATACTTGACTATGGAATAGGAAATCTAAAATCTATTTATAATATGTTTAAAAAAGTGGGAGCTGAGTCCATCATCACTTCAGATATAGAAATCATAAAAAAAGCTGATAAATATCTTTTGCCAGGGGTGGGTTCTTTTGACCATGGAATTAATAGTCTCAAAAATGCACCATTTTTTGAAACTTTACAAAAAGAGGTATTAGAAAATAAAAAACCTATTTTAGGTATTTGTTTAGGGATGCAACTTTTGACAAACTCAAGTGAAGAAGGATATGAAAAAGGTCTTGGATGGATAGATGCACAGACTATCAAGTTTGATTTGGAAGATAAGAGTTTATCGATTCCTCATATGGGATGGAACAGAACAAATCCTACAAATACAAATAATATTTTTAAAAATTTAGATGAAAATAGATTTTATTTTGTGCATACTTATCATGTAGTTTGTAATGACAGTAAAAATATTTTAGCCTCGTCTTATTATGGTCGTGAATTTACTTGTAGTATTTATAAAGATAATATCTATGGAGTACAGTTTCATCCAGAAAAAAGCCATAAATTCGGTATGCAACTACTTAAAAATTTTGGAGAGATGTAATGCTACAAAAAAGAGTGATACCATGTTTACTTTTACACAAAGGTGGACTTTATAAAACTGAAAAATTTAAAAAACCTACATATATAGGTGACCCTATAAATGCAATTAAGATATTTAATGAAAAAGAAGTAGATGAGTTGATGTTTTTAGACATTGACGCAAGTGTAAATAATAGCGAACCAAATTATAAAATGATAGAAGATATAGCGAGTGAGTGTTTTATGCCATTATGTTATGGTGGTGGAGTAAAAAATATAGAGCAAATGAAGAAAATATATGCTCTGGGAGTTGAAAAAGTATCTCTAAGTAGTCAAGCTGTAATCAATCCAAATCTTATAAAAGAAGCTGCTACTATATTTGGAAATCAATCGGTAATAGCAACTATAGATATAAAAAAAGATTTTTGGGGAAAGAAAAAAGTTTTCATAAATAATGGTAAAAAAAATACTAAGTTAAATCCGATTGACTTTATAACACAAGTAGAATCTCTAGGCGCTGGTGAGATAGTGATAAATTCTTGTGATAATGATGGAGTTATGAAAGGCTATGATTTAGAACTTTTAAAAGAGATAAAATCAAATACAAAAATACCTATTATAGCTCTTGGAGGAGCAGGAAATCTAAACCATATAAAAGAAGTTTTTGAAGCTACAAAAGTAGATGCAGTAGCTTGTGGAAGTATGTTTGTATATCAAGGTCCACTTAAAGGGGTGCTTATAAGTTATCCGCCATATCAAAAAATTCAAGAATTGTTAGGAAAAGGAGTTTAAAAATGAGTATTAAAGTATGTAATAGATGTGTTATGGACACCACTATTAAAATAATAGATTTTGATGAAAAAGGTATTTGTAATTATTGTAAAACATATGAGCACAGAGTATCTACCGAACTTTATAAAGAACCTGAAAGAAGTCAAAAACTAAATCGACTTATTGAAAAAATAAAAAATGATGGAAAAAATAAAAATTATGATTGTGTAATTGGTGTAAGTGGAGGAGTTGATAGTAGTTTTGTTGCTCACTTAGTAAAAGAATTTGGTTTAAGACCTCTGGCAATTCATTTAGATAATGGTTGGAATAGTGAGCTTGCTGTCAAAAATATTCAACAGCTTTTGAATAATCTGGATATTGATTTATATACACATGTTATTGATTGGGAAGAATTTAAAGATTTGCAAAGAGCTTTTATAAAGTCTTCTGTAGAAAATCTTGAAATACCAACAGATCATGCTATTAATGCCTTATTGCTTAAAATGGCAGATAAGCATGGGATAAAGTATATTTTAAATGGAAGCAATCTGGTGACTGAAGGAATACTTCCTATTCAAGGGGGAAGAAATATCGATTATAGATTGTTAAAAGATATTCATAATAAGTTTGGGACTAAAAAACTTAAAACATATCCATCTATTAGTATTTGGAATTTTGCCTACAAAGTACTTGTAAAAAAAATAAAATATATCCCTATATTAAATTATATTGATTTTGATAAAGAAAAAGCTATTGAGTTACTTGAGGATAAGTATGGATGGAGAAGATATGGAGGTAAACACTATGAATCAATTTTTACAAGATTTTTTCAAGGATATATCTTACCAAATAAATACAATTATGATAAAAGAAAAGCACATCTCTCTACAATGATAATGTCAGGACAAATAAATAGAGATGATGCTTTACTAGAATTAAAAAATAATCCTTATCCAGATCAAAAGTTATTAGAAGATGATTTAGAATTTTTCTTGAAAAAATTTGATTTTACGAAAGAAGAGTTCGAAATAATTATGAAAGAAACTCCCAAAGACCCCAAAGAGTTTAAATCTTATGAAAGTATGCTTGAAAAGTTAAAACCTTTGGTTTTAAAGATAAAAGAATATGCCAAAGGAAATTAACTTTGAAAAATATCAATATACATATTTATCCAAGTAATATGACAAATGAAAGTAGAATTTTTAAAGAATCAAAATTTATATCAACAAATTGTGATTTTGAAAAAATTATTTTATTAGGTGTATGGGAAGAGGGATTAAATAAAGATGAACAGTATGAAGGTAAAATATATATAAAAAGAGTTTCATTGTTCAATATTAAAAAGAGGTCAATTTTATACTTGTACTATTTTATCTATGTATTTGTATTTATAGTTTTACAGAGACCTAAGATGATAAATATTCATACATTAGAATTTTTGCCTTTATCACTAATTGCTAAGATTTTTAAAATAAAGATTATCTATGATACTCATGAATTGGAAACAGAAAAAGCTAATTTTAAAGGTTTTAGAAAAAAAATATCTAAAATGATAGAAAAAGCTTTTATTGGATTTGTAGATAAAGTTATAGTTGTAGGAGAAGCTATTGCAGATGAGTATAAAAAAATGTACCCTAAAATGGATAGACCATATGTTGTATTAAATACACCAAATTATAAAATAACTCAAAAAAATGATTTGTTTAGAGAAAAATTTAATATTGATAAAGAAAAGATTATATTTCTTTATCAAGGAGCTATTAGTCCAAGTAGAGGAGTTGAGATTTTATTAGAAACATTTAAAAAGACAGATAAAGTTATAATTTTTATGGGTTATGGTTCTTTGGTCGATAAAGTTAAAGAATACTCTTTGACATATAAGAATATATATTATCATGAAGCAGTTAAACCTGAAGTTTTATTGAATTATACTTCATCAGCAGATGTGGGTTTTTGTTTAATAGAAAATAGTTGTAAAAGTTATGATTTTTGTATGCCTAATAAAATGTTTGAGTATTTAATGGCAGGAATACCTGTTATTGCAACAAAATTATTTGAACTTGAAAGATTTGTCAATAAAAATGAAACAGGATTACTAATTGATTCTTATCATGATATCTCAAATATTATTGATAAGATAAATAATCAAGTAATTTGTCAATATAAACAAAATATAGAAAATATAAAATTGATATATAACTGGGAAGAACAAGAAAAAACATTAAAAATAATATATAAGGAGTTGAATAAATGTTAAAATTTGGATTAGTAGGTTGTGGAAGAATCGCAAAAAGACATAGTGAGTTGTTGGGTCATAATCAAATCGATAATGCTTCATTAGTCGCAGTATGTGATATTGATGAAGAGAAAGCTAAAAAAATAGGTGAGCAGTTTAATGTGCCATATTATACAGATATGGATGAAATGATGGAAAAAGAGTCAATCGATGTAGTTTCTGTACTTACAGAGAGTGGATACCATGCAAAACATGTAATAAACTTGGCTAAATATGGAAAACATATAGTAGTGGAAAAACCTATGGCTCTTACACTAGATGATGCTGATGCTATGATACGAGCTTGTGATGAAAATAGTTGTAAACTTTTTGTTGTAAAACAAAATAGATTTAATGTACCAGTTGTAAAACTCAGAGAAGCAATGGATGAAAAAAGATTTGGTAAACTTGTACTAGGAACGATAAGAGTTAGATGGTGTAGGGATCAAAACTATTATGACCAAGCATGGTGGAGAGGTCGATGGGATATGGATGGTGGAGTGCTTACCAATCAAGCAAGCCATCATGTTGATTTACTAGAATATATGATGGGTGATGTGGAGAGTGTATTTGCAAAAAGCACAACGGCACTTGTAAATATTGAAGCAGAAGATACAGCTATAGTGACACTCAAGTTTAGAAATGGTGCATTAGGTATTATAGAAGCTACTACAGCTGTAAGACCAAAAGATTTAGAGGGATCTATCTCTATACTTGGTGAAACAGGAACGGTTGAGATTGGTGGCTTTGCAGTAAATAAAATGGTTCACTGGAACTTTACCCATAAAAAAGATGGTGATGATGAAGTGATGGAAAAATACTCAGTAAACCCACCAAATGTATATGGATTTGGTCATCAAGCATATTATGAACATGTTGTAGATAGTATTTTAAATAATAAAAAGCATCTAGTAGATGGACTTGTCGGAAGAAAAAGTTTAGAGCTCATTTCTGCTATTTATGAATCAATAGAAACAGGTAAAGAGGTATTTTTAAGATTTAAACCTACAAAATGTAAATTAGGACAAATCAGTGAATAAACCTACTATTTATCAATCACAAATTAAAGATGTAATATTTGGTAAAAATGTAAAAGTAGTAGAACCACTGAATATTTATGGATGTGAAGTAGGTGATAATAGTTTTATAGGTCCATTTGTAGAGATTCAAAAAGATGTAAAAATCGGTAAAAACTGTAAAGTTCAATCTCATAGTTTCATCTGTGAACTTGTGACCATTGGGGACAATACAGTTATTGCTCATGGAGTGATGTTTATCAATGATTTGTTCGCTACAGGTGGTCCAGCAAATGGGGATAAAAATCTTTGGAAAAGCACAATTATAGGAAATAATGTCTCAATAGGTTCAAATGCTACGATACTTCCAGTATCTATCTGTGATAATGTAGTAGTAGGAGCAGGAAGTGTAGTAACAAAAAATATAACAGAATCTGGGATATATATAGGAAACCCAGCTAAAAAAATAAGAGGAATTAAATAATGGTAAAGTTTTTAGATTTAAAAAGTCAATATGACAGTATAAAAGATGAGATAGACGAAGCTATAAAAAATGTGATAAGTGAAACAGCTTTTATCGGTGGTAAATATGTAGAACAATTTGAAAAAGAGTTTGCCGAGTTTTGTCAAGCAAAATATTGCCAAGGTGTAGCAAATGGTACAGATGCTTTAGAGATAGTTATAGAAGCACTTGATTTACCAAAAGGAAGCGAAATAATAGTACCTGCAAATAGTTTTATAGCATCTTCAGAATCAGTGACAAGAAGCGGTCATAAAGTAGTCTTTTGTGACTGTGATGAGTCAAACTATACTATATCAATTCCAAGTCTTAAATCAAAGATCACTCCAAACACAAAAGCTATCGTAGCAGTGCATTTGTATGGACACCCTTGTGATATGGATGAAATAATGGCACTGGCAAAAGAACATAATCTAAAAGTGATAGAAGATTGTGCTCAATCTCATGGTGCAGAATACAAAGGAAAAAGAGTAGGAGCTATCGGTGATGCTGGTACTTTTAGTTTTTATCCAGGGAAAAATCTAGGTGCTTATGGAGATGGTGGAGTGATAGTTACAAATAGTGAAGAACTAGCTAAAAAGTGTAAAATGATAGCAAACCATGGAAGAATAGAAAAATACAACCATGAATTTGAAGGTAGAAACTCAAGACTAGATGGACTTCAAGCAGCGATCTTAAGTGTGAAACTCAAGCACCTTGATAAGTGGACAGATACAAGAATAAAAATAGCCAATTATTATCTTGAAAATCTAAAGGATGTAGATGGAATTGTGTTGCCAAAAAGAGAAGATTGGGCAAAGCAAGTTTATCATCTATTTGTAGTAAGAACTCAAAAGAGAGATGAATTACAACAGTATCTAAAAGACAATGGTATTCAGTCTGGTATCCACTACCCTATATCTCTTCCGAAACTTCAAGCTTATGATTATACAGGTCAAGCAAGTGAAAATTTCTTTGCAAATAAAAGTGATACACAGTTGTTGAGTTTGCCTATTGGTGAGCATTTGATACAAGAAGATTTAGAACAAGTTGTTAAATTATTAAAAAGTATGTAAAATGAAAATTCTTTATTTGCATCAATATTTTATCACACCTAAAGAAGCTGGGGGAGCTAGGTCTTATTATCTTGCGAAACAACTTGTGGAAGATGGACATGAAGTAACAGTTATAACAAGTAATACTAAAAATAAAGATTGGAAATTTTTAGAAGTTAAAAATATCGATGGCATAGAAGTAAAGTATATAAAAAATTATTATGATAGTTCAATGGGTAAAATAGAGAGAATATTTGCATTTTTTAAATTTATGATTTATTCTACATATTATGCATTAAAAGAAAAAAACATAGATATTATATTTGCTTCTACAACTCCTTTAACCATAGGAATTCCAGCATATTTTAAAAAATTATTTAATAAAAATGCAAAATTTATCTTTGAAGTAAGAGATGTATGGCCAGATATTCCTTATGAAATGGGTTATATAAAGAGTAAATTACTTTTTAAAATATTAAAAGCTTTTGAAAATAAACTGTATAAAAGTGCAGATAAAATTATTACTATTAGTAAAGGGATAAAACAAAAGATAAATACATCTTTTCAAGATAAAACATATGTTTATCCTTTTGGAGCAAATTTAAAGCTTTTTAATACACATAAATCAGATGAATGGAAAAAAAGTAACAATATAAACTGTAAAACATTGTATGTATTTACGGGGGCTATTGGCTTTGCAAATGGAGTAGAGTATCTTATAGAGGCAGCAAAAATATTAAGTGAGCAGAATAATAAAGAGATACATATTGCTATAATCGGACAAGGTAGTGCTAAGAAAAGCATTGTTAATCTTAAAGATGAATATAGTTTATCAAATGTCACTATTTTTGATTCAGTAGCTGTTGAAGAACTCAATAAAATTTATGAATCGGCAGATGCAGGTGTAATTTTATTTGGGAATTTGAGTGAGTCTTATAGGTTTACTGCTTCACCCAATAAATTTTTTGACTACATAGCTGCAGGGTTGCCATTTTTTTTCAATTTTGGTGGACCATTAAAAGAAAAAGTGGAAAAAGAAAATATAGGAATATATACTGACTATGCAGATCCAAACGATTTAGCAAAAAAAATGTCTCATTATTCAGATAATAAAGAAATATTACAATTGATTGGTAAAAATGCGAGAAATATAGCAGAGAGAGAATATGATAGAGATGTTATTTTGAAAAACATGGCAAGAGATATTGTAAATGCTTAAATCACTATTTGATAAAACTTTAGCACTATTTTTGATAATTCTTTTTTCGCCTATTTACATAATAGTAAGTTTACTAATACTTTGGAGGATGGGAAGTCCAATACTTTTTAGACAAAAAAGACCAGGAAAAGATGAAAAGATATTTGGTATCTATAAGTTTAGAACTATGACAAACGAAAAAGATGCAGATGGAAACTTACTCCCAGATGAGCAAAGGCTTGTAGGTATAGGAAAGTTTATAAGAAGTACAAGTTTAGATGAACTTCCTCAGTTGTTTAATGTACTCAAGGGAGAGATGAGTTTCGTAGGTCCAAGACCTCTACTTATAGAGTATCTTGACCTATATAATGAAACTCAAAAAAGAAGACACGATGTAAAGCCAGGTATCACAGGATGGGCACAAGTAAATGGACGAAATGCTATATCATGGGAACAAAAGTTTGAATATGATGTATGGTATGTGGACAATCAATCTTTTTGGCTAGATATGAAGATACTATGGATGACTTTTTTGAAAGTTGTAAAAAGAAGTGATATAAGCTCAAGTAGTAGTGCTACTATGGAAAAGTTTACGGGAAGTAAGTGATGAGTAAAAATATCTATATTTATGGTGCTAGTGGTCATGGTTTGGTTGTGGCTGATATAGCTAGAGCTTGTGGGTATGATGATGTTATATTTGTAGATGATGGGGATAATGAGTATCCGTCGTTTGAAGATATAAAAAGAACTAGTGGTATTCCTGTAGCTTTTGGGATAGGAAGTAATAGTATTAGAGCAAAACTATTTGAAAGAGTTCAAAATAGTGGCTTTGAAATAGTTAGTTTGATTCATCCAAGTGCCATAATATCTTCAAGTGTAACTATAGGAAAAGGTACAGTTATCATGCCAAATGTAGTAGTAAATGCAAAAGCTACTATAGGCAATGGTGTGATACTAAATAGTTCTTGTGTGGTAGAGCATGATTGTATGATAGATGATTTTGTACATATCTCCCCAAAAGTAGCACTTGCAGGTGATGTAAAGGTGGGTGAATTTACTCATATAGGAATAGGCTCTAATGTGATACAAGGTATAATTATAGAAAAAAATGTGATAGTAGGAGGTGGAAGTATGGTTATACGAAATATAGAAGATAATCAAAAGGTTGTGGGTGTACCAGCACGGCTAATACCTTCAGCTTCAAATAGGGGGGGGGTAAATAGTAGTTTTTATTTCCCAACTTCAAGGAAAGCTTCATGAGTACGGTTTATGGTATTTATGGGGCAAGTGGTTTTGGGAAAGAAGTTTTGCCATTGGCCAAAGAGCAGTTTGGAAGTGAATCTAAGATTGTTTTTGTAGATGATGGTGATATTCCAAATGAACTTTTGGGATGTGATATTTTAAATTTTGAGCAGTTTGTAAATCTTGAGGGTCAAAAAAAAGTTACGATAGCTATCGCAAATAGTAAGATAAGAGAAAAGCTTATTTTAAAATGCCTTGAAAATGGTGTAGAGATTTTTGATGTAAAAGCTTCAAATGTTGTTGTATTAGAAAATGTAAAAATGGGTGAGGGTTCAATACTTTGCCCTTTTGTAACGCTTACTTCTGATATAACTATAGGGAAAAGTTTTCAAGCAAATATCTATAGCTATGTAGCTCATGATTGTGTTATCGGTGACTATGTAACATTTGCACCAGCTGTAAAGTGTAATGGCAATGTTCATATAGGAGATCATGCTTATATAGGAACTGGAGTTATTATCCATCAAGGCAAACCAAATAGAACTTTAAAAATAGGCAAAGGTGCAGTAATAGCAGCAGGTGCGGTTGTGACAAAGAGTGTGCCTGATGGTATGACGGTATTTGGTAATCCAGCGATTGAGTTTACAAAAGAAAACATAAAGAGGAGATCATAATGTCTTGCTCTTTAGTTTTTAATCAAGTACCAATCGAAGAGATTCAAGAAGGGATGGAAGTTAGCTATAGTCAAACGATAACCGATGCAGATGTAAAAGCCTTTGCAGGAATATCTGGAGATAGAAATCCTGTTCATATGGATGATGAGTATGCTCAAAACTCAAGGTTTAAAAAACGAATAGCTCATGGGATGATGTCGGCTTCATACTTTTCAGCACTCTTTGGTACAAAAATACCAGGTGAGGGTTGCGTATATGTAGCTCAAAGTTTACAGTTTAAAAGACCTGTATATCTTGGAGATACAGTTGTCGCAACTGCAACAGTTACAAAAGTGGATTTAGATAAAAGAAGAGTGTTTTTTAGAACCACTTGTAAAGTAAAAAATAAAATAGTGATAGATGGAGAAGCGGAACTTTATGTTCCAAAAGATAAATAGATTTAGGATATAAAATAGATGAATAAAAGAATTTTTTTAAGTGCTCCACACCAAAGTGGAAAAGAAGCAGAGTATTTTAACGAAGTATTAAAAAGTAACTACATAGCTCCTATAGGAGAGTATTTAGATAGATTTGAAGATGATATAGAAAAGTACACAGGGACTAAAAATGCACTTGGTGTGATGAATGGTACTGCTGCTATACACTTAGCACTTATTGTTCTTGGTATAAAAAGAGGTGATGATGTGTTAGCTTCTACTTTTACTTTTATAGGTTCAGTAAATGCTATAGTTTATCAAGGAGCAAATCCTATATTTATAGATAGTGATAAAGAGTCTTGGAATTTATCACCAAAACTTCTCAATAAATATCTATGTGAGTGTGAGAAAAAACCAAAAGCATTGATAGTGACTCATTTATATGGACAATGTGCAGATATAGAAAAAATAGCTCAGATTTGTAAACTTCATGGGGTATATCTGATAGAAGATGCGGCTGAAAGCCTTGGTGCTACATACAAAGGGAAGCATACAGGTACATTTGGAGATTTTGGAATTTATAGCTTCAATGGAAATAAGATACTTACAACTGGTGGTGCAGGTATGCTAATATCTGATAATGAAGCTTGGATAAAAAAGGCAAAGTTCTATAGTACACAATCAAAAGAGGATGAGATATATTATCAACATGAAGTGATAGGATATAACTATAGATTAAGTAACCCAACTGCTGCTATTGGTGTAGCTCAAATGGAAGTAATAGAAGAGAGAGTATCTAAAAAAAGAGAGATTTTTGAATGGTACAAAAAGTATTTAGGTGATGTAGAAGAGATCACTTTTATGCCAGAGCTTGAAAGTAGTAGAGGTAATAGATGGCTTACAGCAATCACTTTTGAGAAAACACCATATATGAAGATACTAAAAGCACTAGAAAATATCAATGTGGAAAGCAGACCACTATGGAAACCAATGCATATGCAGCCAGTTTTTAAAGATGCAAAGGCTATAGTTGATGGAACTAGTGAAGAGTTATTTAAAAAAGGACTTTGTCTAGCAAGTAGTACTATCATGACTGAAGAAGATGTGAAAATGATATGTGATGTGATAAAGGAGAATTTAGATGGATAACAACCGTATAGTCGATATATCAAAACTTTCAAGAATAGTAACTATTGTTTCTGTTGTTATTCCATTGATTATAGCAATTTTTGTAGGTGTAAATAGCAACGAAGAGTTCTTAATCTGGACTATTATAATTTTGATATCATTTTGGTTGGCTTCTTATATTTTTGAAAAAGGAAAAGTTATTCTTAGAGTTGGTTCAATAATTGATAAAGATAAAAGATTTTATCTAACTGACAATGGTAAAAAAATTGATACTCTTAGAATAAGAATTGAAGAAGATGTGAGTGAAAAAGAAGTATTAAAAAGATTGGAAGATTTTTTGATTAAGAATAATGTGAAACAATATAGCAAATTATATGTAGTTGGTTCTAATTCAAAAGATTCTGTTGAGATTATACAAAATATTTTAAGCAAGTAGTGTAAATGAGACTTGATAAAAAAATCTTAAATTTTCTAGTAATAATAGTACTATCATTCATAACTTTTTGGTGGACATCGTTTATATTTCATCTTGATATGGCATGGAATGTAATAGCTACTATCATTGGCTTTAGAATATTAGCATCATTACTAATTTTTAAAGACTTTTCACTCTCATGGAGTAAATCTACTCAAAAAACATTTCTTATAAAAACTATAGTTGTTGGTGTACCAACTGTGATTTCTATGGGAGTATTTTATGGAAATGTAAGGTTGGCATTTTTAATATCTGAAGCTTCATTTTATCTAGTATCCATATCTCTTGCTATGTATAGTTACTATTATTATATCAATCGTAGCGGTGTTTCTAAAACAAAATCTTTAGTAATCTACGGAGCTGGAAAAGCAGGAAATAAACTTGAAGATGAATTTAGAGGTAGTGAGTATAAGGTAAAATATTTTGTAGATGATGATAAGATTTTGCAAGGTAGAAGTATTGATGGGATTAGAGTTATATCAAAACAAAAACTCAAAGAACTTATAGATACTAAAAATAAATATGATTTATTGGTCATTGCAATGCCTAGTGCAAATAAGGATAGAATTAAAGAGATACACGAAAATTTAAGTCCATATTTCAAGCAAATCAAAATACTTCCAACCATAGAGGAGATTTTACGAGATAAAAACTTCTCTGCACAGCTAAAAGATATAAGTGTAGAAGATTTGCTGGCACGGCATCCAAAAGACCTTGATAAAAAAGCTATTAAAAAGTTTATAGGAAATAAAAAAGTTCTGATCACGGGAGCTGGAGGAAGTATAGGAAGTGAGATAGCAAGACAGTGTGCTAGTTTTGGAGCAAGTGAGTTGATACTTCTTGACCATAGTGAGTTTAACCTTTATCAAATCGCTGAAGAGTTATGTGAGTTTAAACCCCATCTTGTGATGCAATCAGTTTCAAACCTTGAATTACTAGATAAGACATTTGAAAAATATAAGCCAGATATTGTTATACACGCAGCAGCATATAAGCATGTGCCTCTTGTAGAGGATAATATCGGTGAAGCAATTATAAATAATATAATAGGGACAAAAAATTCAATAGATTGTGCTATTAAACATGAAGTAAAGAAGTTTGTGCTCATATCTACAGATAAAGCTGTAAGACCAACAAATGTAATGGGTACTACAAAAAGAATATGTGAACTTTATGCTCAAAACATCAATACCCCTCAAAATACAGAAATAGTAGCTGTAAGATTTGGGAATGTACTTGGAAGTAGTGGAAGTGTAATACCAAAATTTAAAGCCCAAATAGAAGCAGGAAAAAATATCACTGTAACTCATCCAGATATCACACGATATTTTATGCTTATCCCTGAGGCTTGTGAACTGGTTCTTCAAGCAGGAAGTATAGGACGTGGTGGAGAGATATTTATCCTTGATATGGGTGAACCCATCAAGATAGTAGATTTAGCTAAAAAGATGATAGAGCTTAGTGGAAGAAGCGAAATACAAATAGAGTTTAGTGGACTTAGACCTGGAGAAAAACTCTATGAAGAACTACTTATCAATGATAGTGATATGAAAACAGAGTATGAGTCTATAACAGTTGCTGGGAAAACTGAGTATGATATAGAAAAACTAAATCAAGATATAAAAGAGCTTTTATCTTGTGATAATAAAATAGAAAAACTAAAAGAGATAGTACCTGAATTTGATCATAAGTTGAATTAGCCTATATGATGAAGTTTACCCCTAAGCCACATCAAAATAAAGCTATTGATTTAGTTTTCAATAGCGAAGTTGGTCTTAATAATTTTGATAGAACGCAACTTATTATGGCTTGTGGTACTGGTAAAACTTTTACCTCTTTACAAATTGCACAAAAAAATATAGAAAAGAAACAATCATCAATAACTATCATGCTTTTCCCGTCTTTGTATTTGATTGATCAAACAAAAAAAGAGTGGGAGCAACAAACTGATATAGATAACTTCAAAAATCCACTTGTAATTTGTAGTGATGATACTATTGGAAAAAATGAAGAGAATGATATATTTGAGATTGAAAAGTCAGAAGTTGAATATACAGTTACAACAAACTATAAAAAAATAAAAGAATATATCAATAAAAACAGAAAAACTCATCAACTAATTTTTTCTACATATCATTCAAGCCATCTTCTAGGTAAAGCCTTATTGGAATTAAATCTAAAAGCAGATTTAACACTATTTGATGAAGCTCATAAAACAGCAATAGTCAATAGAGCAAATAATATCCGCTCTATGGGGTATGCTCTTAATAATGATATATTTCCTTCCTGTAAAAGATTGTTTATGACAGCAACTGTTAAACATTATGTAATTAGAGATGATAATGAAATAGAAGTATTTTCAATGAATGATAAAGAGTTATATGGAGATATATCATTTGAATATTCTTTAAGAGATGCTATTGTTGATGGGAATATTGCTGATTATAGAATAGTTGGAATTATTATTGATAGTGAGTATGTAGATAAGTTTAGGAAATTAGAATTATCTTCTAAAGATAAAATAAAAAATGATAATTTTTATACTTTAAAATTAGAATTAAGAGCAATAAAAATAAAAGCTATAGAAGAAGCTATGAAGAGATATAAGGTTAATACAGGGCTATCTTTTCATCATACAATTGAAGACTCTAAATATTTTGCAAAAAATTATAAAAATTCAAATGTAAAAATCGAACATGTTGATGGTACGATGAACCATAAAAAAAGAAAACTCGTTGTAGAGAAGCTAGATAGCCAAAACAATTATATAGTTTCAAATTCTAGGTTATTAACAGAGGGTGTAGATATACCAGATATTGGAATGGTATTTTTGGATAAAAATATGAGTTCTAAAGTTGATATCACCCAGCTTGTAGGTAGAGTACAAAGGATTTCTAAAAAAAATCCTCATAAAATTGGCTATATTATTTTACCCTTGTTTATCGATGATATTTCAAAACTTGATATGGAGTTGGCTAGAAATGATGAACTAAGAACTCTTTTTGATATTATAAATAATTTTAGGCACATAGATACACAATTAAGAGAAGAGATTCAAGCCAAGAGAGTTTCAAATATTACTCAAGAACAATGGAGTCTGTTTTATGATGAAGTTTTAGATTTTAAAATAAAATTTGGAAGATTGCCGTTAAATAATAGTAATGATGAACAAGAACAAAAGTTATCTCATTGGCTTGAGTTACAAAACACACATATAGAACAAAATATTCTAAGTTGGAATAAAATGGAAAAACTTCATAGACTAGATGAACATCTATTTCCAAAACGAGCAAAAGTAAATTTAGTAAAAATTGATTCTAAAAATGATAATGATCTTTTAGATGAAAATATAGAATTTTTTTATGAAAAACTAGAAACAGTTGTTTTAAACAAAAAGATTATATCCGCTCAAGATGAATACATAAAAGCAACTAAAGAATTTATAGAGTTAGAAGGAATTGAGAATTTAAAATCATACACACTTTTTAAAGGGTTAAATATTGGAGGATATAGATCTGATAGAAAAAAAGCTTACAACAAATTGGAGTGCAATAGATTAAAAGAGGAGATGGTTTTAGAATATAGTCATATTCATCCTGATTATCTTTTAAGTGCTTTAGAAATATCTATCAAAAATCATACAAGGGCATCAATAGATTTTATAAAAAAATTTGGATTTGAGAATTTAAATGGCAAAACAAAACATAATGGTTTTAATATTGGTTCTTTTCGGGATGATTGGAGAAAAAAATATAAAAAAGCTTTGAATAAAGAAAAAATAGAAATGAAAGAAAAGTTTAAGGTAATTCATGAAGATTTTTTATTAGATACAAAATATATAAATTATCGAAATAATTTTAATGCTACACAAGAATTTGTAAAAGAACATGGATATAAAAATTTAATTAGTAGAGTAGAATATAAAGGCTTTAAGCTTGGTATGTTTAGAGATGAAATGAGAAGAAAATTTAAAAAAGCTGATAAAAAAACTCAAGAAAAGATGCTAGAGGAGTTTTCAATAATTCATGATGATTATCTTTTTGATTCATCTTATTATATTCATAAAGAACATTTGGATGCAACTATTGAATATGTACAAAAATATGGGTTAGAAAAATTGTCTAATCTTAGTGAATATAATGGATTGAAAATTGGTGGGTTTCGATGTAGATTAAAGTTAAAGTTAAATGCTCTTGAAACTGAGGAAGAAAAAAGTAAGATGATTCAAGAATATGCAATTATTCATCCAGATTATTTGCTTGAAGAAGTCTATATTAGAAGAAGAGATAATATTAAAGCAACACTTGAATTTGTAAATGAATTTGGTTATGAAAAATTAACTAATAAAACAGTTTACAAGGGTTTTAGAATAGGTTCTTTTAGAGCAAACAGTAGAGAAAAATTTAAAAAGTTATCTAATATTGAACAACAAAAATGGCTTGAAGAGTTTAGTGTGATTAGTGATGATTTTTTGATTTCTAAAAGTAGAAAGAAAAAATAAAACTTACTATCATGTTAGTTTTGATAAAATATAAAATAAAGTTTTAGGATTTAAAAATGGAAATAGGAACAATAATTGGCAGTACAATCGCTCTATTGATAATGGGGTTTTGGGCTTTGGTGATCTATAGAACTAAAGATAGAAAAGAACCACTTACAATAATGGAAGATGGAGATACTGTTAGATTATTTTTAACAGATAGCGATTATGATGAATTTAGCATAGCGGATATCAAAGAGAATAAAGAAAGAGTATATGAAGAGATTAAAAAACTAGTTCAATATCGCTCAAAAGAGTTAGTGCGATTTGTAGATAGAGTTACATTTTTTAAAGATGGTGATCCAAAAAAAGAACAGGAACTTTTAAATATAATCTTATCAGCCAAAGCATAATAAATGCTTTTGTACTCCTTGCGTATTGATGTACAAGAAAAACTTCACAAAATTACTTCTAGTGATATTAGACGATTTATTTTAGCTATTACAGATGGATTTCCCAATGAGATAAAATCCAAAATTAATTTTCATATCACTGAAGATGATTTTAAATCTAAAACACAAAGAAAAATTCCATATCTACTTTTTGCAAAACCTTTAGAAAATAGTTTTAAAATATTTGCTTATGGAGAGGTGGGATTTGAGATTTTAGAAAAAATCAAAGAGATATTTCCTGATAACCTTTATCTAAAGAAGCAAAAATCCACACTAAAAAAACTCATCATAAATGAACCAGAATCTATAATGCCAAAATCATCTGCAAAAGAAATATACTATAAAACAAAAACTCCTATTATGATTTTTAGAAATAGAAGAAGGAAAGTTTTTGATGGAATTATTCATCATAATCCTGATTTTGATAAAAGAGACATAGAATTTCAAAAAGCTGTAAATGAACTGATAGTAAAAAATCTACGATATCAATTAAAAACTCTTGCAAAAGATAAAGAGTACTTCTTCTTAGATGATATTAAATTAGATTGGCAAGAGTTTAAAATTATCAAAATTCAAAATCGAGATAGTTGTGAACCTGTTGTAGTTGGTCAGTTTACTACAACATGGAATCTACCAAGATTTATAGGGCAAAGAATTGGTGATGGGTTTGGGGAGATTATAAAACTAAACTTGATATAATTTTCTAAGCAAATGAAAACTAATATATAGTTTAATGTTTTTGGTTTAAAAAATCACTGTGAAAAATCTAAGCCCTATGGTTGATTTTAGATGAGTAGTTTTCATTTGCCCATTTGTTATAAATTTCTATTAACTCATCACATTTTTTAGATGTAGTGATTGTTTTATTAAAAATATAATCTTTATCACTAACTACAGAGAACATAGCTTGTCCATGAAGCTCTATATGCCAGTCAAGTACTCCATAGCCTAATCTTTTTTGAGAACCTATTTGCATTTGAGAGATTTCTAAAAGTGATTTGAGTATTAGTCCTAGCTCAATATCTGTAAATTTTTGTCCATAAAGTGGATTTATGGAGTTTGATAGTGTGACATTTGGCATGATACTTTCAATATCAATAACTTGAGCTATATTTGAGTCTGTTTCTTTATCAGTTTCTCCACTTTTTTTCTTCTCTTTACTTGTCTGCACTGCTTTGATATGATTTTTTTGCCATGAAGTAATATCATCAAAGTCAACTAGAGGTTTTAGAATGGTATCTTTTAAAAAATCATCAGTCCTAAAAAATATTTGATTTTGAGTTAGTGGCATAATTTTTTTTAGTTCAATCTCATTATTTTCTTGTATAATTTTGATGTTTTTATGTGAACTTATGGGTTTTAGATCACTAACTGCACACTTTCCACTTATACTGCTAAGACCTGCTCCAAAAAGTGAAAGTATAGGTGCTTTTTCTCTTACTTTTGGTATCTCTTCCCAAGAAATATTATCAATACTTTTTCTATCAGTTGCTGCACCACTTGAATAAAGATAGAACTCTTCTGCTTTTAGTCTATAGTTTGGTTCTTTTTTTCTTATGATTTCAACCATATCTTTTGTCATAACTCTTCGCAAAAGTCCTCTAAAGCCATTTGCACTAAAAAAAGGCTCATTGAAATAGACACCATCAACTAAAACAAATCTTTTTCTTTGTTCGCTATTTTGATCCATCTGCATAAGTGGTGAAACAGTAGTAGCTGTTATATTAAAAGTGTCTTGCATCTTTATGGTTGAGTGTTTATGTCCTACTTCTTCAAAGTCGTTATCGTCAAATATTGCCATACTTATTTTTCCTTTTTTGTTTGTTCTATGTATGTTTGAAGCATAATTTTTGCCACAAACCGTGTAGATTCATTGTAGCTATTTAAAAATTTTCTATAAACATCTAAAAAATTATCATTGTTTCTTAATTTTGGTGTAACCCAAAAATCATATTTTGTATTTTTTGTTCTATTAAAAAATACTTCATCAGAAGCTTTAATCTCTTTCTTATTTAAGTGAGTTTTGAATTTTATAAAATCTTTTAAGCATTGTAATGTGTGTTTTCTATCTACGATATGTTGATCAAGTCCATAGTTAACAATTATTAGATTTTTGTCAATTGTAGGCTTTACTCTATGAGCCATATTCACAATGGCACTTGCTGTAATTTGTTCTTTTAGCATGATAATAAAAGGTGGTTTAGGGGGTGTTTTAAAGATAAAGAATAGATCATTTTTCGTTGAATCAGTTTTAAAATCTTTTTTTTCATAATGTTTCTCAAATACCACAATATCAGCAATATCAGTAGATTTTACTTTTTGATATCTTTCTTGATAATTTGTTTGAATAAAATAACAATAGGTACAAAAAAATGGTGACTTGATATTTTGATAGCTATAAATATGGTTAGCTTTATTACTTATTAAAATATTTGCTGAATCTAAATACCCACTATCTTGAATATGACCACAACATTTGCAAGGTATATTATCTTTATTTTCATATACTACTGTTGCATTGATTGATATATTTGTATCTATTTTTGTATAGCCAAAAAGTTTAGCAATCACTTTTTGAGGATGGTTTATTAAATCACTCAAAGTGTATCCTTGCTTACTAATGCTATATCATTGCAAGTTCTCCAATAAGGTGGAGTTAAAGGGATATTAACTTTGTAAACATCTTTACTTCTATATTTTGGAATATCAGGAAGATGTCGTGATTGTGTATTATCACGAAAAAGGGAGAAGTCTTCTTTTAACTCTTCTATTTCGATACTAAATACTTTACCCCAACCAATTGAAGTTTTTTTCCCTATAAAATTTAAATTTTGTAAAAGTTTTTCGATATATTCGAAGTGTCCATTTGCATAATATGTGATTTTATCAGTATAGATTAACTCAAATTCAACTTTATGTTGTTTGTATCTACCAGATCTATTATTTTTAATAGTTGGGGCATTGCTCATATCTCCTTGTAGTTCAAGGTATAAATCAAGATTAAAACTTTTTATAATAGTTTCATTTGATATATGACTTATTTCATAAAAAGGTTTTGATGCGTGATATATCCCATCATTCATTTTTAAAAATGGCAATTGTTTATAGTAATCCCCATCAAAAGTGCCATTATTCATCTCTTGTTGAAAGTGCAATTTTGCTAAAATGGAATCAAATGGCATATTTGATAGTTTGCAGAATCCATTTTCAAGATGTATTGTAATCATTATTGGTACGAAACTATCCATAAATATTGAATACCTTAAATAAAAGTTTTGAAATGTAAGTAAAAACTTATAAAATCTAATGTAAAATTATAACATTCATTCATTGAACAGGAACTTAATTGTCAAAACGAAATCAATTACAAAAAAAAGCGATAGAAGATATTACAAATACTTACTACTCAGAGAATGGAATATTTTTTGGGGAGTACCCAACAGGGAGTGGTAAAACAAAAATTCTTTTAGAATCAGCTGTAAAAATACTCAATGAAAGAGACACATCAGTTATCATAGCAACTGCAAATAATGCACTTGTATTTGATATGCTCAGTAAGGCTAAAGAGTATGATATCCCAAGTGAACACCTTGAGGTTTTGATTGGGAAAAAGAACTATGTAGATTTAGATGTGATACGAAGTCAAGTATTTTTAAAAGAAGCAGGACTTTCACTCAAACAAGTCGCTGATTATTTAGAAGTAAATCCAGAACCTTTGATATATGATTTTATAGAACACTTCCATTTGCCCCATCTATTTGAAGATGTGATAGGTTTTGTGGATTTAGAAGTTCCAGTAGATGATTTACTAGTCCAAGAAAAGATATCAAACAAATTTGCTCAAAAGATAGCTTCTATCGCAGGTAGAAAAAAAGTATTTATTACAAATCACTTCTTTTTAATTTTAATATATGCCCAAATTGGGCGAACAAATATGCAAATCAATGAGATAGCAAAAATGCCAATTTTAATGGATGAAGCTCACCAGATAAGTGATGCAGCAACTGCATTTTTCTCAAATACTTTTTCCCCTTATCGATTATCTATTTATCTATCACTTGTAGCTGAAACAAAAATGGCAAAGAAAGACACAGCTATGCTTCACAGCTTTAATATATATTTTAAAGAGATATGTACAATTGATAAATCAGAAGCTATTTTAGAAAAACTAAAAGATGATGTTATTCAAAAAAATAAGTTTGAGAAACTCAAAGTTTTGGTAAATAAACTCAATGAAAAAAAAGGTGTAAGTGTTGTTGAACAAAAACATCTTAAGAATTTAAAACAAGAGCTTATGGAGATGATATATTTGATGAAAAAACCATATTTAAATGTCTCATTTTCTGCTATAAAAAAAGTACCTACGATATCATCAGTTTTGATTGATTCTGCAATTGGACTTAGAAATATGTGGGTAAAAAATAAAAGTATGATAGTAGGGATCAGTGGTACTTTTAGAATCTCAAAATATTCTGGTTTTCATGAAAATGAGTGGAGTTTTAAACAAATAGGATTTTTGAGGTTTAAAGCTAAAGAGGGAAAATTACTTGATAAATACAATCAAAAGTGGAATGATAGGTTGTCCAATAATAGAACATTTTTAATTGAAGAATCAATATTTGATAAAAATCAAGCAATAAGATTTATCCTTGATGAGCTTTACTATACACCACCAAAAGTAAGTAAAGATCCAAAACTTGCAGTGGAGCATATGCAAAATTGGATAGAAAATATAGCGAATAAGATGGCAAATGATTTCATATATAAAAATTGTTTGATACTGATGACCTCTTTTGAAAACTGTGAGCTGCTTTTTAATGAACTCTCAAAAAAAGAGAATCTTCAAAAAATGGGTTACACCATACTTTACTCAACAAGTGATAAATCGATGAGATACTTGCAAGAGGAGTATAAAAAATTAGCAATGAATGGTAATAGAACAATTCTAATAGGAAACATCTCATTTTTTACAGGTATAGACCTTCCTAATGAGCTTATTAATACACTTATAATAGGAAAGCTCCCTTTTGAGCCAAACAACTTCTTGAAAAAACGAACAGACACAGATAACAACTATGGCTCAGTTATAAACAACCGAAACAAAGCGATTATCACTTTTAGACAAGGGATAGGAAGAGGGCTTAGAAACAATCATGATAAAGTTTTCATAGCTGTATGTGATCCTAGAATTTATGATAAGAAAAATGCAAGTTTTTTATATTTTATAGAGTCAATGAGTATTCCACATAAGATGCAAAAGAAGAAATGGTAGCCTCAAAATCATGAGGCTACTTTGTCATTTATCGGATTGGGGTAAATCATGTAGTCATACTCATCAAGTATCGAAAATTCAAAAAATGTAGCATTTTTTAATTCATCAATGGCTATTCCATTGTTAGAACACACATCAAGTAAACACTCAAAATCCTCATCATCTACTTGCATATTTACAATGATTTTTTCCCTATTTGGGAGTTGAGTATTGGAATATTTTGAGTTTTTAAACTCGACTAAATCAAAAGATATTTCATTGTTATAATATTTCACAAGCATATCTTTTTTAAATGTATTGTAAATATCCTCTGGCAATGCAATATCTGCAACAATATGAGAACACTCTCGTGTTGAAATATCAATTTCTTTCATCATCAGTTTATTTTCCTTATGTATTAAAGTAAGTAATGAATTTTATAAAAAAAATTGTGATTTGTGATTAGAGTTGAATATTTTTCAATTTATAAAAATCACAAATCAAAATTTTTAATATATACTTCTTTCACATTAAAACCAAACCTCTGTCTTTATGACATGTTTGCCGATTTTCGGCATTTTTTGACTCGTAACATACTTTTTAAAAAGTATTGATAGTTGTATGTATTTCCACAAGGAGTTTTTAAACATTTCTCCTTGGTGGAGATATTTGTCGTTTAAAACCCCTTATGGAAGTACATCAGTATTTCACATTTTATTTTAAGGGGTTCATTATGGACAAAACAATTAAAAAATCAAGTGCAGGTGCCTTATTTAAAGGCAATGGAGGTTATTTAACTCTAGGTTTACAAAGAGTAAATGTCAAAATGGTTAAGGCTACAGAGCAACAAATGGCTAAGCCTAACTCTCCAACTTTTAGATTGGTGCAAATTGATAAAAATAATCCTGAACTTAGAAAAGATTTGTGCGGTTTGTTCTTAAAACAGACAAATGGCGGTACAAATTTTTATGAAGGTTCACTTGAAATTGGTTTTGGTGTGATGCAAATCACAATTTGGAAAATAGCTGAAGAAAAAAGAAAAGGTGAAACCTCACCCACTATGGCTATTTTTGGAAAACTAATGCTTGAGAGGTTAGATAAAAACACTGATAATAACAGTGCAACTAATTCAAATCAAGATATACCTGAAGTAAATATAGATGAAGATGAGATACCGTTTTAACGGGTCTCTTTGATTCATATTCTACTTCCTACTTCTTATCACTAATGGCTTCATAGAGCCGATAAAGAGACTTTATAGTTTCAAGATTTATCGGCTACTAGCCATATCTCTTTTTATCTATTTATATCTCCTTATCGGTTGTTTGAAGTCATTAGTTGATTTCTTATTAAATCAGTCCAAAGCAGTGGTTTAGTCATTGATTATTGCGGACTCTAAAGGAGTGTAAAATGACAAAAGATGAATTAGGTGAGTTAATTGATAAAAGCAATGCTTATTACTCAATATGCTCTTTGATTGACAATAATCGTGGTCGAAAAGTAATTATTAGACCTTCTGGCGTACAAACTTTTTTGGCGAATCGATTAGCTTGGGCAACAGCACAACTTCTTGGCTTGTTTTTTGATGGAAACGATAGTACTCATACAGGTACAGCATTGCATATTGCAGCGGATCATTTTTATCAAAACAAAATTCAAGGCAAGGTTGCAACATTTAAAGAGTGTATGCTTGTATCTGCTAGAGCTATTAGGTATATGTGTAAAGCAAATGAGCGATACTCCATATACTGTGAAGCCAAAAGATTATTTGTACAATATTTCGAACATGCACTACTTCAAAACCCTCTTTATTCTGAGATGCCTTGTGGTATTGAACTTGATGAGTGGTTAGAGGTAAAAGGCACGCTTGATAGAATTGAAGTTGATGAATATGGCGAACATATCGTTGTAGATATTAAAACATCAGCTTCCAATGTCTATGGCACAAAAGTTGAGGAACCTACTGAATTAGTAGAGCTAAAATTTCAAAAAACTCTTTTTGAAAAAAATATCAAGGAGCAGTATAAATCACTCAATTCAGAAAAAAGACTCAAAAAAACATCTGATGAGAGAAAAGTTGAAATTGAAAAAGAGATTCAAAAGCTCGAAAATGAATTAGAGCTTCAACTCTCTTTATTTAATGAAAAAATCAAACCTTTAGAAGATGAAGTTGCTCATCAACAGTACTTAAACGACTGTATTGCTGCTAAGGCAAAGTATGGCTTTCAATTAGCGATTTATGCAATGCTTTATCAAATAGAAACTGGTGTAGAGATACACAAAGCAAGAATAGAGTTGTTAGTAAAAACCAAAGAACCAAAATTAAGGGTATTTGAGTTTGAACTTGATGACTTAAAAGTAAAAGTTGATGCAATTTTACTTCATATCAAAGAGGTTTTAGAGTATTGGAATAATGGTGTTCCTGCTTCTGTACTATTTGGATTTAATCCTGAAAGTTTCAGAGGTAGTGAATTAAAAGAATTTTTGGATTTTTAAAGTAAGTAAGATCCCCCTCACAAGACTATAACAGAGTCGTTTCTGTCTTTGAGGTAGGCAATTACTGAAATTTTATCGATTTTAATCTTATTGTTGCCTTACACTCCAAATAGGGGAGAAAAATATTTCCCTATATTGGGTGGATATTTTCTCTTCTTTTGAAGCTGTAAAGCTTATAAATCAACACAATCCCTCTCATTTTAAAACAATCAAATCCACTTAAAAGTGTTACTTAGTGCAAAACAGATTTTGGGAAATCTGTAAGTGGTGAAGGAAAATATCATGGCACAAAATATTCAAACTTTAACAATCTTCAATCCTGATTCTTTCAATAGAACATGGGATATGGCTAATCAATTTGTTGGTACAAAATCTACTCCAAATACTCTTCTTCCAAAAGCATATCAAGGCGAACCTGGTGCATTTTTAATAGCACTAGATATTGCAAATGATCCAAACGATCCGCAAAGAGTTCTAACTGTTATGCAAAACCTTGACATTATTCAAGGTAAGCCTTCTTGGTCCTCTACTTATGTAATCGCAAAACTCAACTCGTCAAATAAATTTCCTGATGGTGTTGATTTTGAGATGAAGGACTTAGGAGAGATAGAGGTTGAGTATGAAGACTGGGGAGATGTAAAAGGTCAAAGAGTTAAGAAAAAACTCAAAGTTCAAAATAGAAGTTGTTATGCGTATGCAACTAATCGTAGTGGCAAACTTATCAAGGGTGCAACTATTGATATGGTTATGGCTGTTAAAGAGGGTTGGTATCAAAAGAATGGCTCTAAATGGCAAACAATGCCTGAGCAGATGTTGATGTATAGAGCAGCTACTTTTTTTGCAAGAGTACATGCTCCTGAAGTATTACATGGGTTTAAAACTGTTGATGAAGTTATTGATATTGAATCTTCAGATACCCTTGCAATTACTCCGGCACCCTCAAAAGAAAAAGCCAAAGCAACTCCAGGTGGATTACTTGCAAAAGCAAATGCGGCTGTAAGTGATACTCCTAAAGCTTCAAATAAAGATGAAAAAACAATAGATGTAACAGTCATTGATGAATCATCAAATCAACAATCACAAACGAATGTAACACCAAAAAATGATGAAAAATCAAAATCTCTTCCTCAAAAGCTTTTAGCTTATTTGGAATCTCAAGGTTTAACAAGAGATGAAGCAGGGGAGTTTGTAAAACAAGGGTTGAAGATTACATCAAACGATGTTGATCAGATTCAATTGTTACTTGCAAATACAGAGGTTATTGACATCAAGTTACAAGAGTTTATAGCACAAAAGAAATAGCAAAAATCTTCTAAGGAGCTTTTAGCTCCTTAAATATTCACTAGTCGTCAGACTTATTCAAATTATACAAAAAAATCAAACACAAAGGATGAAAGATGAAAATTTTAGTAGTAGTTTCAATGTTTTGCACAATACTTTTTTCAGGAATTGAGGTGATTTCAAAATCTATTGAGGATGCGAAATCAAAAAATAGTTATATGGAAAATGTTTTAGACAAACTAGAACAAAAACACTAAGGAGTTTATCATGACTACAACCGCAGAAGAATCTGCTGCTGTGGCAACAATGCTTGGATTTGAAGTTAATAGAAATTTCAAATTTCATGTTCACTCTAAAGATACGGAAGATTTTTCCATTTATAAAAAAAATGGAATGTTCAAGTGTTGGACTGGAGCATTTGATGGCGGTGATGCCATAGCATTTGTAATGTATATCAAAGATTGTGGCTTCAATGAGGCTAAAGAGTTTGTTATTGAAGCAATAGGACAAAGTGATACTTTAGTTTTTAAAGAAACTGCAACTAAAAGTGGTAGTTTAAGTGCAGATGAGAAGCAACCTATCCCACAAAGCTATTTAGATGCTTTTACAAACAGTGGAGATGAGTACTTTAATGAGTTAAAAAATCTTTTTACAGGTGAAGTTGATGGTAAGCAATTACCTGTATGTGACTATGAGTCTGTAAAAAAGATAGCTTCAAAATTTGAGATTAAATTTGTAGAAAAATCAAAAAGATTGATTATGCCTGTTAGAAATCTATATGGCGAGATTATCACTTTTTGGAAGTATAAAAAGTATGGTGAAGTCTATATTAATAAAGATGGCAAGGCTATCAAACATAAGAAAGTTTTGTACTCAAAAGAGAGACATCGTCCCCCTTTTGCAATTGCTCAAATGCTTGAGTATAGAAAAAACAAAGATGAGTATGTTTTGATAACTGAGGGTGAAAAAGATGCATTAGTGGCATATGCAAATGGTATTAGAGCTATTTGTATTGGTGGTGCCGGTGCTAGTGTATCTTTAAAGTATGAGTATCTTGAACTATTTAGAGATATGAAAGTAATCATCGCAGGTGATTATGATAAAGCAGGTTTTGAGTTTAATGAGAATCTTCAAGAGCAACTCAAATCTGTAGCAAAAAAGGTGGTTGTTTTAGACTGGGTTACAAAGTCAAAGAAAGAGGGATTTTCCCTTTTTGATAAATTTGATCTGAGTGATTATTTTGCTTGGAAATACAGTAAAACTGTAAATACTCAAGTAAAGGTGTTTAAATCAATTCTACCTACGCTGTACACATATATCTCTTATGACAATACGAATTTCAATACAACTGTAGAGTTTCCTCTAAGTTGGTAAGTAGCTGGCAAGGAAGAAAATATTTGGCTCACAATGCCTTTGTTTTCTGTCTTTTTTTCAAAAATCAATACAAGGATAAAGGTATGCAAGCAAATTTTGTTTATAGAAAAATCAAGGACTTTAACCCAAAAACAGGTCAATATGAATCTGTTGAAAAATGGGTTTTAAATGTCAAAGAGGATGAGAATAGTGAGCCTGTAACATTTTATTATTCATCAAAAAAACAGTTTTTAGAACATCTAAAAGCTATTGATGAGCAAAAATCAAAAATGAGTAAAGCTTCTTAACTCTCTTTCATATCGTAACTTTCGTAAATTAGGCTGTAAGCCACTACAAATATAGTGGCTTATGGCTACTTCTTTATATCTTGTAGTGGTTTATCAATTTAACAAATATCAAAAAAACATAAAAGGGTAAATCATGAAAATTAGTGTAAATACAATGAGAATATTAAATGCGGTTGCAACTGCAAGTAGTTATGTTGCTAAAGATGGAGAACATGCAGGAAAATTAACAATAAGCGGCATTGATGGTCATTTAGAAGTTAAGGTTACGAATTATGTTCAAACTGTAGTACTTAGAAAAATTCCTTTTTCTAGTTCTGACATGACACTTGATAGCATTGAAGCATTTAGTATTGATGGGAAAAAACTTTTAACAGCACTCAAAGCGGTTAAAACAGAGAGCATAGAACTTGAAAGAAGTTCAGATATTTTGCAAATAAAAGCAGGTCGTTCAAAGTTTAAAATCAATCTTTTTGATGAAGTTCAAGAGGTTGAGATTTCTAAAAAAGGAAAGTCTCTTGATATAGGAGATAATCTAATTGAAAACTTCAAAAAAGTAATCCACTCTGTTGGTATCAACATGCCAAAATATGAGGTAAATGGAGTACTTATAGAGATTAAAGGCGGTCTTTTAAATACAGTTGGAACAGATACTACAAGATTATCTTTGGTAACTGCAAAAACAAGCAATGACGATATGGAAATAATCGTTCCTAAAGATGCCATCAGCTCAATTATCAGGCTATTTGGACATTTAGATGTTATTGCTTTTGTTGATGAGACATCATTGACAATTTCAACTGAGATTTTAGACTACAGCACAAAATTAATTAGTGGGAAATTTCCTGCATGGCAAAGAATAGTTCCTCAATCTTTTACTCAAAAGTTTACTATCAACAAAGATAAGTTTGCAACTTTAGTCAAAGAAGCTTCATTGTTTGATTCTCAAATAACTGTAAAAATTAAAGATCAAAAAATCTTGATTAAAGACTTCGATGGCAATACGGAAGTTGAGGATACTGTAAGTGATTCTAATATTGATATGAATTTTCATGTCAATGCAAAAAATATTTTAGACTTCATATCGTCATATAGTGATGATGATATAACTATTGGTTTTAACCATTCTAATCTTCCATTTGTACTTATTGCAGATGCTTCATACAAAGAGATTGTGATGCCTATCATCATTCAAGATGAGAAAGTAATTGAGCAAGGAGAAGACAATGCAAAAGCTGCCTAATCATGTTCAAGTTCACAAAGTCTTTGGTTACTTTTTAAAAAAAGCAGGGGTGTTTCCAAAATTTCGTAAAACAAAATACGGATATAGCACATTTGATGGAGTTTGGAGACTTTTCCTTGATACTTTGACAATTACACAAACAAAATCTATCAAGCTATTTAATGGCTATGACTACGATACAAGATCTGAAGAGAGCAAGTATATGATAGTTAATGATGATGGTGTAATAAAAATCAAATTTGTACTTAGAAAAGTCTATTAGGAGAGTGTTATGGCAATAGAAGTTCAATTAATAGATATCTACTCAAAGCCTTCAGATTTTAAAGTCTGCAAGGCTTGTAAGAGATTAAATTGGTATGAAAACGAAACCTGCATCAATACAGATTGCACTAGTAATTTGTTTGATGATAGTGAGGGTGAAGTTGAAGAAGCTTTTTCAAATGAATGGCTTTATTGGCAAGATGAAGAGGGTTACTCCGAAAAAGAAGCTGATAGAGTTTTTTTAGAGGTGTAAGATGAACATAGAAAGAGAAAATCAAAAGTACAAAGAGTGTGGTTCATTTAATGTCGCACTCGATTATGTTTCATTTGAAGATGGAACATATGAGTGGCAAGTAAGCATAGAGTGGACGGATGGTGCACCAAGTACGGATAAGGATTTTAAAACATACGATGAGGCTTTAGCGGAATATAACCGTTGGGGCTTTTGAAAGGATTTGTTTTGAAAAAGGTCATAAATTTGAATGGTGATAGCAGATTTACTAGCCCTCCTAGTTATTCAGGATGGTTAGGAAGCTGTTGGTTTGAAGAGGGAAAAACAGAGGATAGATTGAGATACATTGAACAGATTAAGAGTGAAAAAATCTCAAAAATCAAATCAAATAATCTAGTACTTGAATCAGTGAGCGGTAACTTGATTAAATTTAGCAAAGTTGATGGGAATACATACACTTTTTATTCATTTACATTTGCTGGACAAAGAGAGTTGCAAGAGATTTTAAAAAGAACAAATAGTAGGAGAAAAGTATGAAACATTTAGCAATAAAGTTTTGGCTTATTTATATTTTAGGATTTGCGGTAATTAGTGCATCAGCACTTATGGCACATGAAACATTAGGTAAAAATTTTTCCAATTCTGGTTCAATTTTTACAAGAAGTTTTACAAATTTACTAGTTGCAAAGGAGTTTTAATGGAAGCAACGAAAGCTTATCTCAATCAAGAGTATAAAAAAGGTTTCAAAGACTGGACATTACCCTATTTGCAACATATGCATATTAAAAATCATCCTGTTTCAAAAAAAATTACTGATGCAATGAACAAGCGTTATTTAGAGCTTTGTGCCATTACATTGGAACAAGACGGTGCTGTTCAATTTGTTTATAACGGGTTGTTTTATGATCTGTTTGAATCATCTTGTGAAGATGGTTGGGTTGCTAATGTCTATCCAAACGACAAAGATAAAATCTTTGATGAAGATAATCAACTAATAGATGATGAGCAAGTTGACGGTGGCTTATGTACGGGTAGTGCAAAAGATGCTGTTTATTTTATGATAGGAGAGGTTTGATGTTAAGCGATATAGAAATAGATAGTGAAACACTTGAAATTAGCGGTTTTGATGTAAGAATTTACAATAGTGAAGTTAAAAATGCATTTCAAAAGATTTTGCATTGCATTGAAACTGATGGCGATATTTTGAGTGATGGAGAAGTCATAGATATGATTCATTCATATCTTCAAGCTATTCATGTTGAATAATTAAATGTTGCCTACAGGCACGAATTTATTTTGTGCCGGTGTAGGGACAAAATAGTTCTGTCTTGTAGGTTTGATTGAAAAATTTTAGTCAAAGGACTTACATGTACATTGAAAAATTAGAGAGTTTAATTTCGCAGAATAAAGATATATTCTATAAAGAGCTAAAAGAGGTTATCAAACCCTCTTTTGATGGTTTGGATAATCCTTCAAAATATACAAATATTGTTGAGAATTTTGTTACTAAGTCTAATCGGAAGCCATTCGCTAGACAAGCAAGATTAATTTCTGCTGCTAGTGAATATATTAGCAAGAAGAACAATAAATCATTATTGATTTCTTCTGAAATGGGTACTGGTAAAACTCAGTTGGCAATAAATATTTCTCAATTAAAGAAATTTACAGTCAATATGGTTTTATGCCCTCCACATTTAGTGGATAAGTGGGCTGATGAAATATATTCAGTTTACACTGAGTATGAGCATAAAAAAATCAAAATAATAAAAGTCAATAGATGGGAAGATTTAATCCCTTACACAAAAAGAGATATGAGAAAAGATGGTATTAAATACTATTTCATTATCTCAAGAGAAACAGCAAAACTTGGCTATCCAAAACAGCCTGCTATAAAAATTTCATTCAAGCAAATTATTAAAGAAAAAATGCTTGATGGTGAGTCTTTAATGGTTAAACAACTTGTTAAAGTTGCTCGTTGTCCTGATTGTTATAGTGTTTTGGAAGAGGGGAATAGTGAGTTTATAGATACTTCTACTATCCCTTACAAATGTGAATGTGGAGCTGTTTTAAGAAGTGTAGATAGAACTGTAAGTCCAAAAATGCAAACTAGAGTTAGTATTGCTGAATATATAAAAAGAACCTGGACAAAAGGTGCTATTGATCTATTGATAGTCGATGAGATTCATGAGTGTGCGACCTGTTGAATAGTGAAAAGCTATTCTATAATTGAATTTTAATAGTTCAATTATAAACTATTTGTTTGAAAAGTGGAATGATAGGGTAACGCCTTGAAACGCTTTCTCTGATACTACGGATAGCAAATTTTACCACTAAGTTTAATTTGTTATAAGCCCGTTGAAGTCGGCTAAGAGGATACCCTAATTCATACTTTTGTATGAAAGGAAATGCGAACCAGAGGTGGTCGAGTATCTGATAGGTCGGGAGTCTATAAAATATCTATGGTGAGAATGTGTTTACACTGACGAACCTCCGAATGTACGAGTCTATAGAATTAAAATATAGAAATGTATTTACTACACTGTAGTGCAAATGTGGTTGAGTAAGATTATTCGTTATGAAAAGCCATACATTGTTAAAGGCAATGTCAAATTTGCAGGCTCATAGGATGGCACCTAAGGATATATGTAAAGATAAAACAAATGGAACAGGGAAAACTTGAAAAGTGGAGCTTTAGTGAGCTATGAAACTTTGGAATATATAAATTCTCAAGATATTAAAATTCCTTAATTCAAGTGAAAGCGGAGCGACGACTGTAGATGTTTCTTGTAATTAGAAACGGAGGAAAGTGCTCTAGTCAAAAACGAAAATATTAATAAAGCTAATTATAAATCAAGGATTCGAGTAAGATTAAGAGAGGACAAACCACTACAAGGAGTCCGACTTTGAGTAAATCTAACAATCTGAAAAGACAGAAAATTCGTAACAATGAATATTACGACTTCCAAGTGATTCAAGATGAGTTATATAGCCTAAGCAAGAAAGGAAAAATATTTAAAAAACTAATGGAATATATCATTAGTGACAAAAATATCTTACTTGCATATAGGAACATCAAGAAAAACAAAGGGAGTATGACTAAAGGCGTGGATGGTAAAAACATTGAAAATATAGCAATGTTAGAGCCTGAAACACTCATAAAAGTAATTCGTGATAAATTCAGAAATTATCAACCTCAAAAGGTAAGAAGAGTTGAAATACCAAAACCAAATGGTAAATTAAGACCTTTAGGGATACCAACAATCACTGACAGGATGGTACAGCAATGTATTTTGCAAGTATTAGAACCAATTTGTGAAGCTAAGTTTTATAAACATAGTTATGGATTCCGACCACTAAGAGGAACAAGCCATGCGATTTCAAGAGCTTATCATTTAGCCCAAAAGAACAATCTACATTATGTAGTGGATGTTGATATAAAAGGATTCTTTGACAATATAAATCATGGGAAGCTTATTAAACAACTATGGACTTTAGGGATTAGAGATAAAGCACTAATTGCAATAATTTCAAAAATGTTAAAAGCAGAAATTGAGAATCTTGGTAAGCCTTCAAAAGGCACACCACAAGGAGGTATTTTATCTCCACTTTTAGCAAATGTTGTATTGAATGAATTAGACCATTGGATATCTAGTCAATGGGAAAATATCCCTACTAAAAAGCAATATGCTTTAACTAGAGGATATGAATCTGCAAAAATTCGTTCACTCAAAGATACTACAAAACTAAAAGAAATCTATATCGTTAGATATGCAGATGATTTTAAACTCTTTTGCCGAAATCATCAAGATGCAGTCAAAATATTTGAAGCCACAAAAAGTTGGTTGAAGAACAGACTAAGTCTTGAAGTAAGTGAAGAAAAATCAAAAATTGTAAATCTAAAGAAAAACTATTCCAACTTTCTAGGTATCAAATTTAAGGTATATAAAAAAGGCAAAATAGGAAAAGAAAGTATAGATAAGTGGGTTATCAAATCTCATATTTGCAATAAAGCGATAGAAAATACAAGAATAAAGATTAAAGAGCACATCAAAAATATACAAAGTCCAGAAAACAATCTGATAAAAAGGGCTATAGGGCTATACAATTCATTTGTATTGGGAACACATAATTATTTTAATTGTGCTACCCATTGTAATATCGATATGCAAAAACTTTCTAATCAAATTCGACATAGAATTAAACATAGATTACGAGCTAGAAAAAGGAAAAAGTCAGATGAAATTCCAAAATATATCAATAAGATATATGGGAAAAGCCGAGAATTGAGGTTTGTAAAAGGGTATCCAATTATACCAATAGGGTATGTTCAGCACAAACAAGTTAGTAATTTTAGTCAACTATCACCATTTATACCGAAAGATAGAGAAGAAATCCACGATAACCAACAAGTTGCCGATGGAAGAATAATCAGGTATATGATAGAAAATCCTATTTTAGGACAATCTTCAGAATACAATGATAATAGAATCTCTTTATTTATGGGGCAAATTGGAAAATGTTATGTTACTAAAGTAGGGCTTGAAGTTGAAAATATGGAATGTCATCATATTAAACCAAAGTCTAAAGGTGGCAATGATAAATATAACAATCTTGTACTTGTTACGAAGGTCGTACATAAATTAATACACGCCACTAAGACTGATACTATCGCTAAATATTTGGCTGAAATCACACCTAGCAAAGAGTCAATAGATAAACTAAATAAACTTAGATTATCAATTGGAAATACGGAAATCTGTGTTTAAGATTTTAAGATTTATAAATAATTAAGCATAAAACATTTTTGTTTTGATGGAACGCCGTGTGCGATGAAAGTCGCATGCACGGTGTGAAGCGGGGGAAAAGTGGTCGATAACGTCAAACACTTACCTATCGCTATATAAAGGGGGTAATACCGGTCAAGGAAATGCTTTAGCACAACTTGCGTCAATGAGTAAAAAAATCGTTGGACTTACTGGTACTCTCTTAAATGGATATGCTTCAAGTTTATTCTATATCTTGTATAGATTAAATCCTAATTTGATGAAAAAAAGATTAGGTTATGACTACAATCAGGTTAAATTGTTTGTAGAAACATACGGAGCACATGAACAAATAGTAGAAGCTAAAGAGGTTACACACGAGGGTGTAGTAACAAAAATGGGTAAACAGATTTCATTAAAGGAAAAACCTAAAATCTCTCCTTATCTATTGTCGGTTCTATTGGATATGACAATATTTCTTAGACTTGATGAAATTAAGATGGATGGTGGTTTAGGTTTACCTGATTATGATGAGAGTATAGAATTAGTTGAAATGGATGAAAATCTAAGAAAGCCATATATGGCGTATCTTGGAGAGATTTCATCAAGAATTAGAAAAGACAAAAGGTTTTTAGGGAACTTAGCAACAGATGCTATTGCAGTACCTGATATGCCTTTTCAAATCCACTCTGCACAAAATGAGATATTATATGAGCCTGAATTTACAAGAGAAGATTATGGCTACACTAACAAAGAGAAGAGACTTCTTGAGATTGTCAAATCAGAGTTAAAAAATGGTAGAAGATGCCTTGTGTATGTTCACTTCTCAAATAAAGGGGTAGGGGATGATATAACAAATATGTTAACTAAAGAGCTTCCTCAATATTCCACAAAATTTCTTTCACCTACTATTGCAGCAAAGAAAAGACAAGCATGGATTGAAAAAAATCCTAGCGATGTTTTGGTGTGTAATCCAGAACTTGTAAAAACAGGTCTTGATTTGTTGCAGTTTCCCACAATTATATTTTACGAGACTACTTATAATGTGTTTACACTCAAACAAGCAAGTCGTAGAAGTTGGAGAATAGGGCAAAGAGATGATGTTAAAGTAATGTTTATGGCCTATGAAAATACTCCTCAGCATAAAGCTTTGGAACTTATTGGTGCAAAAGTGGCTGCTGCAAATTCACTTGAGGGTAGATTATCAGGTGATGATGATTTATCAAGTATGGCTGATGAGGATGACAATATACAGTTAGCTCTCGCAAAAGCTATTTTAAAAGGTGAATCGGCATCTAAAGATATACAGATGAACTCTATTAAGAACTTCGGTAATGATAGAGATTGGGATAATTTTGAACTTTGGTACAAAGAACAGATGGAGCTTTATAAAGAGCTTCCAAAATCTATTAGTGAACCAAAAATCGTTGATGACTTATTCAAAAATTTTGAATCGGTTAAAACAGTAGCATTTAGCAAAGATGATAGAGATTGGCAGATGTATAAAAATATGGCTAAAGAGCTTTTGGAGATTTATCACAATGGCAATTTGTATGGAAAACAAAACAAGTACACTGATGATAAAGGAAAAGAGCAAACATCGTGGTCATATGCTGGAGGAAGTCATTGTTTTGAAAGATGCGATGAATATAACAACGGTTTAGTAGATGGTCTTTCTTATAGTATTAATAGAGCAAGTAGTAATTACTGCATTGTAAATGGTATTGAGATATATAGGGTTAAAATAAGAAAAGCTCCTTTTGAGCCTGTTCCTAATTCAAAAATCTTAATGCCAATTTTAAAATTTGAAGGGTTTATAGATGAAAGTAAAGAGGATATTGAAGCTCTAGCAAACTTGATAAAAGAGTTTGTTAATTCTCGTAAATCAGAAAAAGCTGTTGTTGCTGATTCATTATTTGATTTTGATGAAGAGCTTACTTCAAATACTTTTTTCTATTATTCAGGCAAAGGTAAAAACAAGAAAAAAGTTGAAGTTAATTCAGCAAAACTTGTAGGCTATGTTCCTCCTGAAGATTTAAAAGGTGGGATACAACTAAGTCTTTTTTAGAAAATTGTTTTAAATAATCGGCAAAGATAGCCACATTAAGAGATTAATAGTGGCTATATGCCCGTTTTCTCTTTTGTGGTTATCAATAAATTACATGGAGAAAATAGATGTCGCAATATAAATTAAGTGATAAAGTCTTAATAGACGGAAAATGGTGGAAAGTAGTTGAGAATTGGAAACACAAAGATACTTTTTGTGTGGAAAATCCTTCAAGAAGTTATGATGTAAGACCTCTTAGCGAGATAGAGCACTTAATTGAAGCTCATGAAAAATATGTGCCTAAAATTAGATACAACGGTGCGGTTGCTGATATGGAATCTTATATCAAAGATGGTGGAACACTAGTTTATTTAGAGTGTGTAGGGCAAGAGTACATGGTGAAATCAATCACTTCGGTACTTATGCAAGGTCGTGTTAGAATGAATGATCATGCAGTTGATGCTTCATTTGGCTTTTTTGATATTAATAAAGCTGGCAATAAAAGAAAAATGGTTTCTCTTGATGATGGAGTAGCACATGCTATTTTATATCATTCACCTTCTATCAGTGATGTTGGTTTCAATATACTTATTGGAAGGAGTAAAGAGGAGTTATTGCTTTCATTTGCAAGTTGGCTTGAAAAAAGTCAACCGCTACCTTATCCTAAGCATCTTACTCACAAAATATATGAAAAATTACAAGATAGGTCAAAAATAATCGCACTTCAAACATTTAATATTGAAGCTGTAAAAATAGACCTTACTATTTTAGAAGATGAATACAACGATATTCAAGAGATGATTTTAGAAGTTTGTAAAGAAAATTCTCTAATCAGTCCTGATGCAGTTCCTCTAAAGCCAAAAGCACCATTGCCTAAATCTCCGTATTTAACGGAAGCTCAAGTCAAAAGAATCTTTGACACACTAGATAAGATGCCTAAGACTTATGAGCTTGATGGTGTAGATATAAAACCTGTTGGTTTAAAACTATTTGGACCGAACTTCAATTTATATGTAGTTGAAGCAGATAAAGGAAGTTATGAAGATGAATTTGAAAGCATGCATACACAATGTTTTGGGTATGTTGAAAATTTATCTGCTCCTGAATGTTCAGAGTGGGGATATATAAATATTCCATACTATCTTGAAATAGGGGTAAATGTTCCTGCTATAGGTACAAAAGGCGGAATTGTTGTTGGATTTGAGCAAGATCTTTATTTTGAAGATAGATACATTACTCAAAGTGGGAAAATTCTTACTAAAGAGGAGATGGAGCGTCTAAAATGAATAATTCAGCAGTATAAAAATTGATTCGTTTATAAATTAGTTTTTCTCCTTTAGTGGAGTTCAACCTTTTAGGTTATAGGACTCCATTAAAAGGATTCCTATTGCCTATTTTTTTAGAAAAATTTAGTCTTTAGGGGGCTTATTATGGATGCAAGAAACTTTTTAAAAGTTCAAAATTTCAAGTTAAAAGTTGAGAAGTTTGAGTTTGAGGATGTAAAATTTATGACCTCTACTCAAAAGTCTAAAATCTACAAAAACTTTGTTTCATTTTTAAATAACCACTTCAAACCAACTAGTTTCAAAAAAGATATTTACGAACATTGTCACTTGCATTGTGGCTTTATTGCTCATTACAACATTAATGGGTTTTATGGTGAGTATTTTGGAACAGCTGCAAGATTTCACAAAATTGCTAATGGATTTGAAAAAGAACCCACAGAATATGATGGTTTCTATGTAGGTAGTTTAAAACATGAAGGCAAAGATAGTTTATCTGCAAAACAAGCTTTTTATCAGATATATAAAGAGCTTAATGGAACAAGAAACGGTTTAGGTGCATTTTATGACACCATTGTAAATAACAGAAATTACGGTGGATATGGAGATTATGCTGATTTAGACAAAGCTATCAAAGATGCTTTTTATAAGTACGGCTATATTTACATAAAGGTACAAAATGCGCCACGGTTCTTAAATATAGCTTAATTTAGCATATCCTAATTCTTAGAATAGCCTAGAAATAGTTTTTCCTTATATTGATACAACTTTTAATCAAAAAATCATTCCTCGTTGAAATATAGAGTTATATTTTAACTTATCATGTCATTTACTTTTTTATCAATTTTTGTAAAATCATATGTACCATAAAAATTAATATGACTCCAGTGAACTATAGAGCTATTTTTAATTGCTTCTATTATTTCATCTTTTTGTGATTGTGATTTTGCTT
>JAQVBE010000025.1 GCA_028690445.1 Aliarcobacter sp.
ATTGGAAAATCACCATACTTAATAATTTTACATTTTTTATATATGTTTATCATTAATAAAAGAATCTCTACATTTATGAAACAAAGCTCTGATAGCTATAAAAAGGATGTATATTATAGACTTTTGCATATATCGGAGTATTCGGACAGGAATGCCGGAGTTCAACCGGACACTTTTGCAATGAGATTTTCTAGGGTGTAATTATAACACAATGTGTCCGGTTGAATTAATTATTTTCAAATTTTTGATTCAAATTTGAGTATTTTGGTCTTAAAGAATCACCTTCTATTTCAATTCTATGTGAAGAGTGTACAACTCTATCAAGAATTGCATCTGCAACTGTATTATTTTGTAAATATCCATACCAATCTTTAACGGGAAGTTGTGAAGTTATTATTGTTGAGCTAAGTTGGGATCTTATTTCAATAATTTCAAATAAATTTGTTGCATCATCAACTGAAATGGGAGATACTCCAAAGTCATCTAATATTAAAAGTTTATATCTTGCAAATCTTTTTACTAAATTTGTATAAGTACCATCTATTCTTGAAAGTTTAATCTCTTCTAAGAGTGTTGAAGTTCTAATATAATAAACTGTAAATCCTTCATGTATTGCTCTATTACCCAAAGCTTGGGCTAAAAAAGATTTTCCACAACCAGTTTTTCCATTTATAATAATATTTTGTTTAGCTTTTAAAAAATTCATTGAAGCAAGAGAAAGTATCAAAGATTTATTGAGTTTTCTTTTTGGTGAATAATCTAATTCTTCTAAAACAGCCTGTTTATCCTTAATTCTTGAGAGTTTAAAATTCATCTCAATTCTTTTATTTTTTAGAAACATATATTCACTATCAAGTAAATCATACACTCTTTCATCAAAGCTTAACTGATGATAATTTACATCTTCCATTTGTCTTATATAAGCTTCTTTGAAACCTTTATAATTTAAGTCACTAATTTTATCTATTACTGTAGAACTATTCATTTGATTTTTCCTTTTTATTTTTTATTTATAAAGTGCATAAGCACAAGATTGAGAATTTAATGATAAATATTGCCACGCAAATTTTCATGATAATTTATAATTTGATGGGAATGAATATCTGAAAGTTCTTTTTGTAAATACAATTTCTTATCAAGTATTGATTTTATTGAAGATGTTTTACTCAAACTATTTTGCAATGCGTATTGAAGTGCTAAATCTAACTCTTTTTTTCCATGTATTTTTGACAAAGATAAAACAGCATTTAATTTATTATAAACATTTGGTGGATGTTTTACACTTTTTAACTCTTTTTTAACCCAATAAACTGTGTTTATTCCTATATTATTTGCCCAATTTAAGAAGCTTCCAGGATTTGTCTTTAAAGATTGATACTGATGTGATTTTGGCATATGTTCTGTTTTTGTGGAGTTTGAACCTGCAAAGTGTAATTTAGTATGAGTTGCTATTAAACTATTTTTATAATATATCTCTACTGTTGAATTTGAGTATCTTATTTGAACTTTTTTTGATAAATATTCGAAGGGAACGGAGTATTCACATTTATCTAAACTTACATGATATCCCACATTTACAGTAGCTTCTTTATACTCTTTATAAACATATCTCTCTTTAGGAAGTGTTTGTAAATTAGGTTTATCTAATTCATTAAATAATTCACTTCTACTTTTATTAAATCTCTTTACAATTTTATTATTATATTTATCCAATAAAATTGATATTGCATCATTTAATTCATCAAGTGAAAAAAATCTTTGATATCTCAAACTTGCTATTATCCATCTTTGTATTCCTAAAACTCCTTGTTCTGCTTTTGTATTGCGCTCCAGCTCTATTGACATTTAGTCAATAGCTCCTGGTGCTCTTCTTTGGGTTTATATGGACGTGTGGGTTCTACTGCCATATTATAATAACGAGCCAGTGCAGCATAACTTTCATTGATTACTATTCCTTTTTTATTATTACTAATTACAGCACTCTTTAAATTATCAGGAACCACAACTCTTGGGCATCCTTGAAAGAATTCATATGCTTTAACATGGGAATTTATAAAATCTTTTTGTTGTTGTGAATATGAAGCATCTACAAAGGTATATCCAGATGCTCCTAGAACTGCTACAAATATTTGTGCTTTATTAGTTTCACCTGTTTTTTTATTTATTATAGGAACTGTAAGACCACTATAATCCACAAATAATCTTTCACCAACAAGATATATTTGTTTCATTGATGGATTTATTGTATTTACATATCTTTTATAATGCTCTCTAAATTGAGTATAACTGTAATATCCATTAGGGTTTGAGTCTTTATACTCTTCATGTAGCAAAGCTAAAGTAATACCTGTTTTTTTTCTTTTTTTTAGTTCATTATGCAAGTAATTACAATCTGGAAGTACTTTTTTATTATCTAATTGAGAGATATTTGGAGTCTTTGGAAAGAGTAATTCTTCTTGTTTTTCAATACTTAGTTTTAGAAAATCATCAACATCTAAATTTAGATATTTAAACTTTTGACAATAATCACCAACACTACTTCTAGATACATTTAATGCACTTGATGTTTGTCTTACTGACAAATCTAATTTAAAATGCAGTCTAATAATTTCTGCAATCTTTTCCATTTTTATTTTCCTCATTTCTACTCCAAAAAATTCTATTTTTGAAGTATATAAATTTAGAAAATCTCATTTGCTGAATTTAATCTTAATTATCGGTTTTTACCTTTTAGTGTCCGGCTTAAGACCGTTTTACTGTCCGGTTGAACTCCGTTTTTGCGTCCGGCCTCACTCCGACATTGGTGTCCAGTTCAGACCGATTTTTGCAGACTTTTGAAAAACAGTAAATATAATTGGAGAAAACTATTACTATTAAGTTCTGTAAAATTAATCTCAAAACTTCATATACTTCAAAAGGCTACTGATACTAGAGTATTAATTATTGATGACACAGTTGAAATTAAAAGAGGAAAATTTATAGAAGGAAGCTGTAGAAATCTTTGGAATAATAAGGAACATAGAACTGTAAAAGGTTTGAATATTGTAT
>JAQVBE010000023.1 GCA_028690445.1 Aliarcobacter sp.
CCCATAAAAAAGCCCTATGTAATGGTGTTTTGGTCAATGTTATTATAGCTAAAAGTGCCTATTCATGGGATTTAAGGAAGCTTTTTTATATAGGAAATTTATGATTTTCTATGTGCGAAAGTTGAGTAATTTATATAAATCTATTTCTATATAAATTCCTTTTTCAGGAATATTCATTAGTCACATTATTTATATATTCATCTTTAATTAAAAATCTATTCCAAGTTTAACTATAAAGATTCTTATTAAAATTTATATTTATAGTTGCCCTTTTAAACTTTTTATAATATTTTTTCTCTTAACATATAACCCATAGAAGAACCTTTTTCAACTAAAAAGTCTAAAATAACTAAAACATCCTCTTTCGTTTTTCTATCTTTTTTTATTTTCTCACTTTGAAGAAAAATATACTTTCTAGTTAAATTTTCTAAATGAAATACTGTATTTGGCTCATGTTTTTCATTTGACAAATTACTATTATTTTTAAGTAAATCTGCTATCCAATTAATTCCTTCATTTAAATACACAGAACCAATCCCTGTTAATAATTTTGAGATGGAATACACTACTGAAGGGACATACCTAATTTGTTTAGTAAGCTTTTTAAAAAATTTTATATTTTTGTCTTTTAATGAGTGCCACTCTTTAGCTGTGTCTTTCCAAAGAGCACCATATTTACCCCAAGCTAAAAAATAAACTTTTACTATTAGATCAAGATCACGATAACCTTCTCCATCTTTACAAATATCGATAATTTTATTTTCTAAAGACTCCCATACAAGCCAAAAATTATCATATCTATTTATTCTGTCTTGAGTATAAATTAACTGAGTCAGAAAACTAGCCATCTCTTCTGTTGGCTTAAATGAATCAATCAAAGGTTGTAAATAAAACTGAATATCATCTTTATCTGCTTCTAATATAAAGACTGCAAAATTATCTATAAACTGTTGTTTTACATCATAATCCAGTTTTTCGTCTGTTCTATTAAAAATATTTATGCATAACATCTCAACAATTTTTTGAGTGAACTCTTTTTCTACGGTAGATTTAAAGGTAACTATCATTTTAAATGCAACTATCAAATAATCTAATTGAATTGTTTTAATTTCATTATCAAATAATCTTAATTCATCAGAAGCAAATTTTTCATAAATCTCTTCATTTGATTGAAAAAAGTTTTCAAGCAGGTCTTGTTTACTCACTCGTTTTTGTCCATAATAATTTGATGTAATCAACTCATCGTATTTAGGTTTTAAAAGTAAATATGCCACTATAAATGAGTTACATTCACTAATAAAATATGTATTAATAGCCTCTATTGCAAAATCATAAAAATGTTTTCCACCCATTCCTATCTGATAATCATCAAAAAGATGTAACAATAAAAGTATTTTTATATCGTTTTTGAATTCAGGAAAATGAATTAGTAATATAGGCAGATATTTAATTGTTTTATCAATTCCATCTGAAACTTGATAATGATAGTTTTCTTTCAATGGTAAGTAGGCAAATTCTAAAATTATATCTCTACAAAATTCTTTATCTTCAATAGAAAGCAATTCAAGATAATCTCTCAATAAAATAATGCTGACATGAGGGAAAATCTCATCTTGAAAGATAAAGTTTCTTTCATCATGTGGTATTGCTATAACTTCTTTAATTTCTTCTAATGCTAAAAGAGGATTTTGCTCATAAATAGTATATTTTTTACAATCTTGATTGTTTTCTATTTTATTTACAGACCAAAGATATAAAGAAGTATACTTTATTGTATTTTCAGATTTTTTTTGTGATTCTTGACTATATATTTGAAGCTCTGGTGATAATTTTGGATTAAAAGTGATTTGAATTCCACCATCAACTTTTTCACTTTCTATATCCATTTTTCTTTTATCAATTCTTGCTAAAGCCATTCTCCAAATTCTATCTTCCTCGGATTGACTCTCTTCATCAGGTAGTTGTTTATAGTAGTTATCTAAAATACACCATAAAATATTTTGAATATTTTTAATTTCTTCTTCACTTACTTCACTTGTTTTAAACATCTGGTAATGTAAAAATAAATTTTCTAAATGTAATTGTCTGTGTTTATCTTCACATGTTTTTAATCTTTCTTCTTGAAAAATTTTTGTGAGCTGGTTTAGTCCATATCCAATACTATAAAGACTTTTAAGACTTTGTTCTTGAATTTTCCTATGTAAATCGGCTTGAATAAACTCTTTAGTTTTAAAAATTATTGTTGCCAAACTAAAAGTTATATGTGGCTTTGCTAGTACAGCACTTGTTATAATAGCAGTAATAGATGATGATTTTGACTTTGCAAGAATATTTAGTAAAATCAATTCAAAAAGTTCACTATTTATATCTGGTGCATTTGCGATTTCTAAAAGATATTTTTCAAGTGCCATATGTATCGACTGTAACAAATTTGGCATAACAGGAGAGCTATTTCCTCTGTATATATTCCATAATGCTTGACTGTGATATTGTTGTATTGTAATGTTTTCATCTATAAAAATATCAACCATTTGAATTTTTTCTTTATATTCCCATCCCGATTTAGCATAATATTCAACTGATTTATTGATAAAATCAAGAATAAAATCAATAGCGATACCAAAATCATTTTTCAAAAGAAAATATATAGGAGTTTGTAATGCACTTGAAGGAAAATATTTATTTTCATATTTACCTGAAAGATTAAATGCATCTTCCACTTTTTCTCTCTCGTAATGAGGAAATATTCCATCATTTTTAACTTTTCTAGGTGTCTTTATCCAAAATAAATCTGCTAATTTTAATACTTGTTTAGGTAAGTTTTTAGATATTAAAAGACCATCCCAACTTGTTAAAACCATTTTTGAGAGTTCATAATAATTGTCACTATGATTTTTTAACTTTTGCTCAACTATCTCATCAAATATAGTAGATAACTCATTTTTAATTTCAGATGAACCACTGGCAATAACGTTACAAATAGTTTTAATATATTCTTCATAACTGTATTTATATTCTTTTTGATTTATTAAGTCATAATATTTTAGTGTACTTAATGAAGCATTTCTTGTAGTACTTCCTTCTTGAAATTTAGAATTCCAATCTTGTAATATAGGCAATAGTAAATCTATTTTAGCAAGACCTATAGTTTCAATATTTTCATAAACAAAATTGATAAAGTTCTTCCAACCACCACCTTTTGGCATAGTAAAAATATATTTTGCTTCTTGTAATTGTTGATTATTTAATCCAAGACTTTTCCAAAAGCTATTATCAACTTCTTTACAAGTAAGTCTCAATAAAAAAGATATTCGACCCAATAATTCATAATCATTTTTTAAAAGCTCTCTTTTAAAGTTTTTAAAAAAAGTATCTGAATATTCAGATAGTAATATTGATATAAATATTTCATCTTTCCAAAATGTTTCTATGTCTACACTATCTATAATTTCTTCAATGAAAGTTTTAATATTTTCATCTGTAAGAAGGAGTTTTTCTGATACCCAATTTCTAAATGATCTTCGTATAGGTAAAGAACTACCAATTTTCTCAAAAAAGTTTTTTATACTACTTTTATTGATAAACTCTTTATTTATAATTCTCTCTAATGCCCATTCCTCATAAATATCATGAGTAACAAAATAACCTAAACTTTTTTCATAACCTAAAATCCCTTTGTTTTGTAATTGCTTTAAGCTATTACTAGAACAATCAATATCAATATAAAACAGTCCTTCATTAGCTCTTTTAAAAGCAAATTCAAAAAAGCATTTTTCAATATCTGGTGTAGAGATATGTTGATTCCATAATTTATTTTTAAAGTCTTGATAATTAATTTCTTCATTTGAGTAATTTGCCAAATATTCATTAAGATAAAATGGATTTTTTATCAAATCCAATAATTTTTCATCTTGTGGTAAATTAAATTTATAGTTATCTGATATAATATTCAACTCTTCTGTATTTAAATTTTCTACATTTATATTGAATGGGATAATCCCGAGTTGAGAAAAATGGTAGTATAAATCATTCAAATAAATATATCTGGTAGTAAAAATTATTCTCCATTTACATTTAATTAGTGTCCGAAAAAACTCTTTAAATGGTTCATCATTTTTTAAATCCAATATTTTTTCAGCTGAATCGATTATAATTATTTTTTCTTTATCTTGTTCATGTACATCAATGAATTTTTTAAAACTGTATTGACCAAATAAATTATCGATTTGATTAGTTTCAAATTCACTTGCTTTAAAAAGATAAAAAGGTATGTCATTTTTAATATCTTCATAAAGTTTTTTTATAATGGCCGTTTTACCAACACCACCCGTTCCACTTAAAATTAATGCTGGATTAGATGTTAGACAATTTTTTAGAGTATTGATTTCTTTTGTTTTATTAATTTCAATAATTTTTGAATTAAAATTAATTTGAGTATGAATATTATTTAGTACTCTTTCTGTATGGATCTGCTTTTCATTAACTAAATCATAAATACTTGCATCTGTAAAAAAATGTTTCATTAATTCTTGGTTGAAAGCTACATCAGGAGATAAAAAATAAGTCTCATTTGTACGCCAATCAATCACTATATTATATTTTTTGGCTTTTGCTTCTATTTCTATTTTTGGCTGAGAATCATTTGTTCCTTGCTTTTTACCTTGACCCCAGTCTTGATTGGTATAAAATTTTAATTCACATGGTGTCGTGTAATTTTTTTGTATAGTATTAAGCATTTCAATGATCTCATCTTTATGACTACCTAGTGATGTGTCATAAAACTTACATTGAGCTACTATTATTCTGCCATTCACTTCAATAGGATTCCATTCAATACCTGATTGATTTTTATAACGAAAAATGCCTCTATATCTATTATACTCCAGACAAAAAAGTAAATAACAAAAATATTCAAAATAGTATGTTGGACTATCATTAAATTTAGATTTAAATTGTTCCCAATTAGGTTTTATAATCACATTTTCCCCTTTTTTGCTATCAGAGTATTTAAACTATTTTATATTATTGTCATCAATTATATACTTTGATAATTGAATGTATAAAATTATTATTTATTTTATCTAAATATATATAAGTTATATTAAAATTAGTTTAATTATTGATTTTGCATTGTATATTGTATAATTACACTAAGTATTCTTGAAATTAAAGAGTACTTATTTTTATAAAAAAAATTTTATTTTAATTAATTTTATCTCATTAAAAAGGCTGATTATGATAAAAAAATTACCAAAAGAAAATATGGGTACTTCTAATTTAGGTTGGGTAGAAAGTAGATTTCATTTTAGTTTTGCAAATTATTACAACCCAAAAAATATGCGTTTTGGAGTGCTTAGAGTGGTTAATGACGATATTATCCATACAACTTCTGGATTTGATATGCATCCTCATGAAAATATGGAAATTATTACATATGTGATTAATGGGGAACTAACACATAAAGATTCATTAGGCAATATTGAGACTCTAACAAGAGGTGATGTTCAATATTTAAGTGCTGGAGACGGTATATATCATAGTGAGCATAATCTTCATAAATTTGAAAATTTACGTTTACTCCAAATGTGGATTGTTCCACCTCAAAAAGGTCTTTCTAGACTTTATGGTTCTCATAATTTTTTTAATGAAGATAGAAAGAATAAATTGTTAAATATTGTATCATCAAACAAAGGATTAAGTCCTATAAAAATTTATCAAGATGTCAATTTTTTTGTTAGCGAATTAGAAAAAGAAAAAACTTTAGATTTTAAAATTTCTGAAAATAGACAAATTTATTTTGTGCAAATTGAAGGAGATTCACTAATCAATGGAATAGAACTAAACTTAGGAGATGCAGCTGAAATTACTAGCGAAAATAATTTACATATTGAAGCTTTAGAAAATAGTCATTTTTTATTCATAGAAATGTCGAATTAAAATTTAATACAATGTATTTTTGTATACAACAAAAGCATTAATAATACATTATATCTTTAAGTTTAATGTATTCTAAAGAAAATAGAATATTCCCTAGAATAAGTGTTTTATCTTATTACATTAAATAATACCTAACAGGTCAATGATATTGTTCACCCTGAATCTGGCTTTGACACTCATCCACATGCAAATATGGAAATCATCTCTTATGTTGTAAATGGTGAAATTACACACAAAGATTCGATGGGAAACTCTGAGACTTTAAAAAGAGGTGAAGTTCAATATTTAAGTGCAGGAGATGGAATATATCATAGTGAACATAATGTTCATAAAAGTGATGACTTAAGACTTTTACAAATTTGGATTATTCCTCCAAAATCTGGACTTCCTAGGCTTTATGGTTCAAAAAGGTATGAAGAAAAAGACAGAGTCAATAAGTTTTTAAATATCGTTTCAAGCACTAATGGAACTGCTGATATAAAAATTTATCAAGATATAAATATTTATGTTAGTGAACTTGAAAATAATAAATCATTAGAGTTTGAAATCAAAGAAACTAGACAAGTTTATTTTGTACAAATTGAAGGAAGTTCAAATATAAATGAAATTACTTTAAATGCTGGGGATGCAATGGAAATAGTGGATATTGAAAAAATAGAAATAAAAGCTTTAGAAAATTCACACTTTTTATTTATCGAAATGGCTAAAGTATAATTAGAATTTAACTATACTTCCCTATAAAAAAATATAGGTTAGATTATGAAAATTCTTTTAAATGGTGTTGGTAGAATCGGTAAAGCTGTTTTAAAACAGCTAATTACAAATAAAGATTTTGAAATAGTTGTTATAAATGAGATAAATCCGTATGTTGAAAATATAGTTTATTCTATAAATTATGATTCAACTTATGGAAAATATGAAGATAGATTTAAAATCGTTGGAAATAATTATATTCAAAATTCAACATCAAAAATAAAAATCACAAACTTTGATTCTTTAGATAAAATTGATTTAACAAATATTGATATTATCATTGATTCAAGTGGTAAAAAAGAAGATATTAATCTTTTAAAAAATCTTCCAGTAATTGCCATATTTTTAACTCATCCAAATAATGAAGCGGATATAAATGTGATTTTGGGAGCAAATGAAAAAGATTTAAACCCAAATATTCACAAAATTATTTCTACAAGTTCTTGTAATGCAACAGCTTTACTTCCAGCTTTAAAACTTATAAACGATAAAAAAGAGATTTTATGTGGTGATATTCTTACGGTTCATCCTTTATTAAATCATCAAAGAGTTCTTGATGGAAGTTTTGTAAAAAGTGATACAAGAGAAGTGAATTGTAATTTTGAATTTGGAAGGTCTTCAACCCAAAATATTATTCCAAATAAAACAACTACAATAAAAGCTTGTTCTTTTGTACTTCCAAATATTAATCAAAACCTAATAAGTTCAAGTTCTCTAAGAGTTCCAACAGATACAGTTGGGGCTATAAATGTAACTTTATTTACAAAAGAGAAATCAACAAAAAATGAGATAATTGAACTTTTTGAAGAGTATGAAAAAACTCAAAACTTTCCAATAGTTTTAAATAATTTTGAACCTTTGGTTTCAAGTGATTTTAAAAAAGAGAAATTTACAACAATAATCGACCATAGATACACTGATGTTATAAATAATATGATAAAACTTTTAGTTTGGTATGATAATGAATGGGGTTATGCTTCTAAAGTTGTGGAGATTTTAAAATACTATCAAGATATAAAAAAAGGGTGAGTTTAACAACTCACCCTTTTTCTTTTTTATCTAAAATCTAATTTTTAGATAAATTCAACACATTTATCACCATTAGCAATATGTCCAATAATATATCCATCAGTGTTAGCTAAAACAGAATCTACATTTTCAGCACTTACAACTAAAACCATACCAACACCCATATTAAATGTTCTGTACATCTCTTCTAGTTCTACGTGATTACCCATAAATTCAAAAATTGGTAAAACTCTAACATCTGCTCTTTTTACAACTGCTTTTAAATTATCTGGTAAAACTCTTGGTAAGTTTTCAGTAATTCCACCACCAGTAATATGAGCTAATGCATTGATTTTATCTTTGTTAGCTTTAAACTCTTTTACATAAATTCTAGTTGGCTCTAATAATACATCTTTAAGTGGTTTTCCTTGGAAATCATCATCTAAAGACATACCTAATTTTTCAAGTAAAAGTTTTCTAACTAATGAAAACCCATTTGAATGAACACCAGAAGATGGTAATGCGATTAAAGTATCACCAGCTTTGATTTTATCAATTCTATTTAATTCATCTTTTTCTGCAATTCCAACACAAAAACCAGCTAAGTCAAAATCACCTTCTTTGTACATTCCTGGCATTTCAGCCGTTTCACCACCAACAAGTGCGCATTCACTTCTAATACACCCTTCTGCAATTCCCTTTACAACTTGTGTTGCTTCATCAACATTAAGCTTTGCAGTTGCATAATAATCTAGGAAAAATAATGGCTCTCCAAAGTTACATAATAAATCATTTGAACACATAGCAACTAAGTCAATTCCAACTGTGTCAAATTTCTTTGCATCAATTGCAAGTTTTAGTTTTGTACCAACACCATCTGTTCCAGATAGAATTACTGGTTTTTTGTAACCACTTGGTAATTCAAATGCACCAGCAAATGAACCTATTCCACCTAGAACTCCAGGAATCATTGTTGATTTTACATAAGGTTTGATATTTTCTACAAACTGATTTCCAGCATCAATATCAACTCCAGCATCTTTGTAACTAACTGTTGCCATTATTCACCTTTTTTTATTCTGTTTTCAAATCTTGCGATTACTTTAAATTTTTTTGGGTATTATAGCAAAATGTTTATAAATATTAAGGACTATATATAATGAAAGATAATAACGCATTTAATGAAATGATGGTACATTTACCATTGTGTACACACAAAGAAGCTTCTAATGTTCTGATTATTGGAACTACAAATGAAGATATGAGAAACCAAGCTGCTAAGCATAATAAAACTTCAAATATTGAATTTGGAGATTTATCACTACTTACTTCTAAAAATGAAAAAGATATTGATGTAATAATTTTAACTGATGTTAAAATTGACGAATTACTATTGGCAAATATTGAAAGAATTTTAAAAGATGATGGTTTAATTGCTTTTGCTTCAAAAGCATTTTCAAGAGATGAAAATAAATTATTTGCTGATTTAAAACTTGTTGGAACAAAATTCTGGATTGCTATGCCATTTAAATTTGGTCATAATACTTCTATTATTGCTTCAAAAAGATACCATCCAACAGCAGATATAAATCTTCAAAGAGCTGATTTATTAGATGGATTGGATTATTATTCAGCTGAAATTCAACTGGCTTCTTTTGTATTTCCAGCAGCAGAGCATAGAGCTTTAACTGGTATTGCAAAAAGATAAAACTGCTATTAAATATAAATAAATCATTATTATTGTAAAATATTTACCATGAGTAATGATTTATTTAAAAACGCAATCGCCTTAACTGGTGGAATTTCAACAGGCAAAAGCACTGTTTGTAACCTCTTCAAACTTCACGGTTTTCTAACAATTGATGCTGATGTTATAGCACATAGATTATTAGATGAAAATTCTAATAAAATTGCAGCCATGTTTGGTGAGCAGTATGTAGAAAATGGAAAAGTTTTAAGAAAAGAGTTAGGCAAAATTATATTTTCAAATGAAGAGAATAAACTAAAACTAGAAGCCCTACTTCACCCTTTAATTAAAGAACAAATCATTAAAGAATCAAAAATATTTGAAGAACAAAATAAACCTTATTTTGTAGATATTCCACTATTTTTTGAAAAGATGCATTATCCAATTTCTAAATCTTTGGTAATTTATACTCCAAAAGATATACAAATACAAAGACTTATGAAAAGAGATAATATAAGTAAAGATGAAGCTAAAGTAAAAATTTCAAATCAGATGGATATTGAAGAAAAAAGAAAATTAGCTGATATGGTAATTGATAATTCACAAAATCTAAAACATTTACAAGCAGAAGTTGAAAGAATAATTGGAGAAATAATATGACATATACAAAATACAGTGCAAGTGGAAATGACTTTGTAATTTTTCATACATTTATTGAAAAAGATTATGCATCTGATGCTGTAAAATTATGTAGTAGAACAGAGGGAATTGGAGCTGATGGTCTTGTTGTTTTAGTTCCATCTAAAGAAGCTGATTTTAAATGGTTATTTTACAATAGCGATGGAAGTAATGCTGCTATGTGTGGAAATGCCACAAGAGCAGTTTCACATTATGCTTTTTCTAATAATCTTGTATCTTCAAATGAAATGCAATTTTTAACAGGTGCTGGACTTATTAAATCTTTAGTTGAGAATGATATTGTTGAAACCCAACTAACACAACCAAAAGTGATAAATGAAGAGTTTATTCAAGGTGGATTTATTTGGTATTTGGTTGATACTGGTGTTCCTCATTTAGTAACTATTGTAGATGATTTAGACTCTTATAACCATGATTTATGTGCAAAAATGAGATATGAATATAATGCAAATGTAAACTTTGCAAAAGTTGAAAATGGAATCATCAAAGTAAGAACTTACGAAAGAGGAGTAGAAGGGGAAACACTTGCTTGTGGAACGGGTATGGCTGCTTGTTTTTTAAGAGCTAATGAACTAGGACTTGTTAAAAATAGTACTTTTGTTTACCCAAAAAGTGGTGAAGAGTTAACTCTTTCTTTAAAAAATGGCGCTATTTATTTCAAAGGTGCTGTAAAAAAAGTTTTTACAACAACTATATAATTTGAAACTAAAATTAATAAATAAGGATAAAAAAATATGAAATTCCCTGCACCTTTAAAATCTGATTCTATAAAAATTATGCTTCTTGGAAGTGGTGAACTTGGTAAAGAAGTTATTATTGAAGCTCAAAGATTAGGAATTGAAACAATTGCTGTAGATAGTTATAATAACGCTCCTGCACAACTTGTTGCAAACAAATCATATACAATCAATATGAAAAATAAAAATGAAATTCTTGATGTAATTAGAAGAGAAAAACCAACTTACATTTTACCTGAGGTTGAAGCTATAAATATTCAAGCACTTTTTGAAGCAGAAAAAGAAGGATTTCATGTAATTCCAAATGCAGATGCTGTTAATAAAACTATGAATAGAAAAAATATTAGAGAATTTGCAGCAGTTGAATTAAATCTTCCAACTAGTAAATTTGAGTTTGTTACAACTTTTGAAGCTTTACAAAAAGCTGCTTCAAATATTGGTTTTCCTTGTGTTATTAAACCTGTTATGAGTTCTTCTGGACATGGTCAAAGTGTTGCAAGAAGCGAAGCTGATTTAGAAAAATCTTGGGAATTAGCAAAAGAAGCAAGAGGAGATGCAAGTGAACTAATAGTTGAAGAATTTATTAGATTTGACTATGAAATTACAATGCTTACTATTAGAAACGGTATTGATACTGTATTTTGTGAGCCAATAGGACATATTCAACAAGATGGTGACTATATTTTCTCATGGCAACCAATGAACATGAGTGAAGTTGCTATTGCTAAATCTCAAGAAATTGCTAAAAAAATCACTGATGGTTTAGGTGGACGAGGAATTTTTGGAGTTGAGCTTTTTGTAAAAGGTGATGATGTATATTTTTCAGAAGTAAGTCCAAGACCACACGATACTGGAATGGTTACTATGATTACTCAAAGTGCCAGTGAATTTGCACTTCATGTAAGGGCAGTTTTAGGACTTCCAATTGAGTATGTAACTTATGGAGCAGGAGCAAGTGCTGCATATAAATCAAGTGGAGATAGCTTTAATCCTCAAATTGATATTTATGATTCTTCATTTACAAAAGATTCTATTATTAGAGTATTTGGAAAACCTCAAAGCCATGTGGGAAGAAGAATGGCTGTTGCTTTAACTTTTGATAAAAATTCAAGTGATGTTGCTTTACAAAAAGCTAAAGAGATTATTGGAAATTTTAAAGATAATTAATCACAAAATAAAGAGCTAAATATGTATAAACATACTTAGCTCCTACGCAAATATATTTAAATATAATTATATCTATTATTTTTATAGGATTTCCACTTTGAAGAAAAATCTCATTTTTATACTTTCTTTTTTCTTCATCTGCTTATTTTTTACATATGTAATTTTCACACTTATTGAAAATAGAAAAAAAGAGCATTTAGATGCAGAAAAAAAATCATTGAAGTTACTTACAATACAATAATTGAAGCATATGGCTTAGGAATGAGCTACACAGATATATCTTCACATATTGAAGAGATATATCAAGTATCTATTTCAACTGCAACAATAAGTACTATTACAGATAAAATTATTGATAAAGTAAAAGCTTAGCAATCTCGTCCACTTAATTCAATATATCCCTTTGTATGGTTAGATGCAATTCATTATAAAATCAAAGATGCTGGAAAATACGTTTTAAAAGCTGTTTCCACAGTTCTTGGTGTAAATATGGAAGATAAAAAAGATATATTAGGCTTGTACCTTTCAGAAAGTGAGGGAGCAAATTTCTGGCTTTCAGTTCTTACAGATTTAAACAATAGAGGATTACAAGATATTTTAATTGCATCTGTTGATGGATTCTTGTGCTTGCACTCTCTTCGAGAAAAGGATTTCCAGAAGCTATAAAAACTATTTTTCCTAAAACAGAAGTACAATTATGCATTATTCATCCTGTGCTTGCACTCTCTTTGAGAAATAAGAAATTTTATTCGTTATGTTGCTTCCAAGAATCATAAAGAGTTTATGAATGATTTAAAACCAGTTTATCAAGCAGTATCAAAAGAAGTAGCAGAAGATACTTTACTAAAACTTGATGAGAAATGGGGAAAACTATATCCCATAGTACTTCAATCTTGGCAAAATAAATGGGAGAATTTATCTGTTTATTTCAAATACCCACCAGAGATTAGAAAGGTAATTTATACAACAAATATTATTGAATCTATTCACAGACAATTCAGAAAATTAACTAAAACTAAGGGTGCATTTCCAAATGAGAACAGCCTATTAAAATTGCTTTATATGGGTATTCAAAATGCCATAAAGAAATGGAATATGCCAATGTGGAATTGGAATTTAACACTTTCACAATTCACAATATTTTTCAAGGGTAGATTTAGATAGCGAACTTAAAATTTAAGTTCAGGTGTGATAGGATTTCTCCTATCAGAATTACTCTGATACGGAATATTTAACGGTCTCGTTAATTTTACAGACTCAAAAATTATACTTTATAACCAAAAAATATTTATTTTCATTTTTACTATTGTCATTAGTATATTTTAAAGTAAATATATAACTATTGTATTTGTACGATGAATATATATCATTTTGATAAAAATAATCCCCATTATATTGTTTATATGAAGAATTGAAACCTAGTTTTGAATTAGTGCTTGTAAATAATTCTATAAGGGAATTTGGTTTTATATAGTAATCTAAATTATCACTTCCAATATCAGCTAAAAAGCTTATTCTAGCAAAAGAAGTAAAAGGTAAAGTTCTTCCAATTCCAATTTCGTTGTTATAAGATAAATTTTCCTTTTTATTTTCTCTATCAAATCCACTATGAATATTCCAAGAAACAGGATTATAAAAATCAGTTTGTAGTGGCAATGATTTTATATTAATCAAATCAAATCTATTTAGTTTTATATTATCACTATTTACTAATAAATCAAATGTAAAAGTATTTGTTTGAGATTCTTGTAAATCATTATGTTGAGACGCATGAACTTGGCCAGCAGTGCGCATAAGCATTTGGCCAGTTGAGTAGTTAAAAAGTATTCTTATAAAATTGTATCATAAGTGGCCAAATGTTTTTATTTTTTTGCTAAATATTCTC
>JAQVBE010000004.1:0-97080 GCA_028690445.1 Aliarcobacter sp.
CAAACAAAATTTGTAATGTATTAGATAATATTGAAGATACAGCTTTACATGCTAAAATCAACAAAGAGTTAGAAGATCTTGCTAGTAATTTTGTGATTTACAATCAATCGACTTTTTAAGGGTTTTATATAAATAAGGATATGTTATGCAAATAAAAGGTGATGAGTTTATTAAAAAAGTTCAAATTCAACAAGAAAGAGAAGAATTAGAACGAAAATTAAATGAACTTGAAGAAGTAGAAATGTCAATTAATAATGACTCAGTTATTTTGGAAAGAAATAATACTAATGATTATAATAGCAATAATTATAACAATAATATTGAACAAAATGAACATGAGCTTGATAATATTATGCTGGGCTCATCTAATGCAAATGAAGACAATAAGAAAAAATATCTAATTTTAGGTATTGTTCTTGTAGTTTTATTTTTGCTAACTATAATTATTATACGACTTTTAACAAATGGTGCTCCAAAAGAAGACCAATTTACTTCAAATAGTGCAAGTTCAACTGAAATGAAAAAACTACAAGATAGTGATAATATTGAAGAAAATTTCCAAAAAATTATTAATGAGAGAGTCAAAAAAGATACAAATGAACCAATGGTACCAGAAGTTCATAACTCAGTGTCAAAATCCCCAAATAATGAAAAAGCAGAAGATTCTAATACTCTACAAGCTTTTGAAAACCTACAAAAAGAAGCTGAAAGTTATAATTCTAAATCAACTGGAATTTCAGATGAAGCAATTGATCAAACTATAAAAAAAGTAGAAAGAAGTAAATCTAGTGGACAAAAAGAAAAAGTATCTACAACTCCTGCATCAACACAAAAAGAAGAAATTATTACAAAAAAAGTAGAGACAAAAAAATCTTCTATTAAAGATTTAGTAGAAACCCCTTCTGAAAATGCGGTATCAACTAATATGTCAAATGGATATTTTATTCAAATTGGTGCATTAACAAAAAAACCAACAGAGAGTTTTGTAAATAATATTAGGAATGCTAAATTAAAATATAAAATATATCTAGATACTGTAAATGGTGTATCTTATAACAAAGTTCTAATTGGACCTTATTCTTCAAAAGCAGCAGCTAGTGAAAATATTGAAGATGTTAAACAAAAACTAAATGTTACAAGTGCATTTGTAGTTAAATTTTAAAAAAGTAGATATTAATGAATTTTTATAGCAAAGAACTATTTTTAGACCAATTTACGCCTGTTTCAATATATGAAAAAATAAAAAAATTATATAAAGATGAGATAACATTTTTATTTGAAAGTACGATTAATTCAAGTACTGGAAATTATTCTTATATTATTATTGGTGATAGAGAAAGAGTTTGGTATGAAAATGGAACTTGTTTTTATAAAAATGAAAAACAAGAGGTTTCAACTGTTGAATCAAATCCATTAACTTTTTTAAAAAGATATTATAAAAACTTTGACAAAGAGTTTTACAAAAATAAATCTTTAGAATTGGGTGTTGGTCTAATTGATGGATTTATTGGAAATGTTGGATATGACATTGGAAAAGAGTTTGAACCAAAACTGAAAGAGTCTATGAACTCTTTAGTTGATCAATTAAATATTCCTGATTTAGATTTAATAAGACCAAAAATAATTCTTGGGTTTTCTCACAAAACTTCAAAACTTGTAATTATTACTTCAATGGATGAAAAAGAAAAAGATTTAGAAATCATTGAAAATGAACTTCTAAAAAGTTATGAATACACTCCACTAAAAAAAGCAACTATTCTTGATGAAGGAAAATTCAACTTCACAAAAGAGCAGTTTTTCGAAATGGTAGCAAAATCAAAAGAGATGATTAAATCAGGTGATGTTTTCCAGATTTTAATGTCAAATAGATTTACTCAAAGAGCTATTGTTGATCATCTTAGTTTTTATAGAGCCTTAAGAAGTAAAAACCCAAGTCCATATCTTTTTCTTTTAGAATTTGAAAAATTCACAATTGCAGGAAGTTCTCCTGAAGTTATGATAAGACTTGTTGATGGGCACTTACTTTTAAGACCAATCGCTGGGACACGAAAAAGAGGTAAAACTTTAGAAAAAGACCTTGAAATGGAAAATGAACTAATCAACGATACAAAAGAGAGAGCTGAACATCTAATGCTTGTTGATTTAGGAAGAAATGATGTTGGAAGGGTTGCAAAACCAGGAACTGTAAAAGTAACTGATTTAATGAGAGTAGAAAGATACTCTCATGTTATGCACATAGTTTCAGATGTGGAAGCTGTAATTGATGATAAATATGACATGTTTGATCTGTTTACAGCAACATTTACAGCAGGTACAATGACAGGAGCGCCAAAAATTAGAGCTATGGAATTAATTGCTCAATTTGAAGGAATAAAAAGAAACTTCTATTCAGGAAGTATTGCTTATTTTGGTTTTGATGGAAATATGGATAGTGCAATTACTATTAGAACAACTATGCTTACGCAAGATACTGTAATTTTCCAAGCTGGAGCTGGAGTTGTAGCAGACTCAAAACCAGAAGATGAATATCTTGAAGTTACAAATAAACTTGCTGCTAATATTGCAACATTAAAAGACTTATCATAATCTAAAATCCTACAAAGACTTCTTTATTTAATATTGGCTATTATTTCGTACTAAAAAGCCAATATTAAAGGATACAAATTGCTACTTGGTGTAAATATAGATCACATTGCAGTTTTAAGAGAAGCTAGAAAAATAAATGACCCAAATCCACTTGATGCACTTGGTATTTGTAAACTTGCAGGTGCAGACCAAATCACAATTCATTTAAGAGAAGATAGACGACATATTCATGATAATGATGCAATTGCTATTATTCAGCAGTCATCACTACCAGTAAATTTAGAGTGTTCAATTAATAGTGATATTATTGATATTGTTTGTAAATTAAAACCTACACGAGCTACTTTAGTTCCTGAAAATAGAAATGAAGTTACAACTGAAGGTGGACTTGATGTAAAAGGAAACTTTGAAAAACTTCAAAAAGTAATTGATAAACTTCACGCAAATGAAATTGAAGTTTCATTATTTATTGATCCAAATGAGGAAATTATTGAACTTTCAAAAGAGCTTGAAGTTGAGTGGATTGAGCTTCATACTGGAACTTTTGCAAATATTTATGCAATGTTAAATACAAATTTATCTCAAACTCATCATACAATCAAAGAGTTAGAATTAAGTAAAAGTGAATTAAAAACTAAATTAAATAAATCTATTAAAGAGATAGAAACTTCATCAAAACTAGCAAAAAAACTTGGTTTAAAAGTTGCAGCGGGGCATGGATTAAACTATCAAAATGTAAAACTAATTTCACAAATTCCTGAAGTTGAAGAGTTAAATATTGGACAAAGTATTATAGCTCGTTCTGTTTTTACAGGTTTAAGCCAAGCAATTATTGATATGAAAGAGTTAATTAAAAATGACTAATATTAAACCAAAAATTGCAATAAGTATTGGAGATTTAAATGGAATTGGAGTTGAAATAGCTCTAAAATGCCATGAAAAAATATCAAAAATTTGCCAACCAATTTATTGTATAAACGATGTTATGATAAAAAAAGCAAGTGATAAATTAAAAATAGAGATGCCAAATGAATTTGAACTTTATGAAACAAAAGGTGAATTTGAAATAAAAGCTGGAACTGTTTCAAAAAAAGCTGGAAAATATTCTTATGATTCTTTTATGGATGCTATAAATTTAGCAGATAAAAAAAAGGTTAATGCAATTTGTACACTTCCTATTAACAAAGAATCATGGAGTAAAGCAGATATAAAATACAAAGGACACACGGAAGTTCTTAGAGATTATTTTGGTAAAAATGCCATTATGATGCTTGGTTGTAAAAAGATGTTTGTGGGACTTTTTACTGAACATATTCCTTTAAAAAAAGTTGCAAAAAAAGTAAATGAAGAAGATTTAACTAAGTTTCTAATTGATTTTTACAAAAATGTAAAAAATGATAATATTGGAGTTTTAGGTCTAAATCCACACGCAAGTGATAATGGAGTTTTAGGTGATGAAGAAGTAGAAATTTTCAAAGCTATAAAAAAAGCAAATAAACATTTAGAAAAGAATATTTTTAAAGGTCCATTAGTTCCAGATACTGCATTTTCTCCACTTTCAAGAAAAAATTATAAATATTTTGTTGCAATGTACCATGACCAAGGATTAGCTCCACTTAAAGCTTTATATTTTGAACAAAGCATAAATGTGAGTCTAAATCTTCCAATAATTAGAACTTCAGTTGACCATGGAACAGCTTTTAATATTGCATATAAAAATGAAAAAATAAATACAAAAAGTTATGTAAATGCAATCAAAGAAGCAATTATTTTAATACAAAATAAAAAATGAGAACCCTAGAAGCTTGTTATGAAATTAACTTTTCAAAGGTTAATTTCCAAGAGCGAAAAATCAAAATAACTGAACCTAAAACAATAATAAGTGGTGCTTTTAAAACAGGAAAAAGTTATCTTATTTATGACTTTTTATCTACATTTAAGCCCAAAGATTATCTATATATTGATTTTTCTGATTTAAGAAATGATCCTAGTGAAGTAGGTAAAAATTTAGAAAAGTTTATTAAAATGAATGAAATAACTGTTTTGGTATTAGAAAATTTTGATTTTAGTTTTGAACTTCCACCTTGTGAAAATATTATTATTTCTACTAAAATACCAATTAATTTAAAAGGTTATAAAAATATAATAATTTCTGCTTTAGATTTTGAAGAATATTTACTTCATGATAATCGACATCAAAATATAACCCAAAGTTTTAATAGTTTTTTGAAATTTGGGAATATTCCTGAATTAATTAATTATGAAGACCATAAAAAAATAAATCGTTTACAAGAAATAATTGAATTACAATGTAAAAATGAAACTCAATATGAAATTTTTAAAATTTTGATTGAAAACATAGATGAAAAGAAGTCTCTTTTTCAACTATTTAATAACTTAAAATTAAAAATTAAAATATCTAAAGATAAGTTTTATGAAACTTGTAAAATTTTTGAAGATACAAAATCAATATATTTTTTAGAAAAATATAATCAAGAAAAATCTGTAAAAAAAATATATTGTTATAATCACTCGTTTTTAAATGCAATTTCACATGTGAAAAAATTTAAAAATGAGTTTTCTAATATGATATTTTTAGAATTAGTACATAAATATAAAGATATTTATTATTTAGATAGTATTGATTTTTATATTAAATCTAAAAATATTGCCATCATTCCTATTCCATTTTTTAATAGATTTTTAATGAATAATACCTTAAAAAAAATTATTAAAAATGCCAATGAATTTGAAATAAATGAGATAAATATTATTACTATTTCTAACAATGAAAAAATTTCTGATCCAAAATTAAAAATAAATATAATTCCATTTTATGAATGGGCGTTAAGCTAAGTATTTGTTAATGATTTTTTAGATAAAATCCAAAAATTATAGAAGGATATGCATAATGAACAAAAGAGTACTTGTAAAATTTTCTGGTGAAGCATTGGCTGGTGCTGAAGGTTATGGTATTGATACTCAAATATTAGATTATATTGCTGAAGAGATAAAAAGCTTAGTAGAAAATGGCATAGAAGTTGGAATAGTAATTGGTGGCGGAAATATAATCAGAGGAGTAGCAGCAGCTGCTGATGGTGTTATTAAAAGAACAAGTGCTGATTATATGGGAATGCTAGGAACTGTAATTAATGGTATTGCTATGCAAGAAGCTTTAGAATATAAAGGTTTAAGCGCAAGATTACAAACAGCTATTAAAATGGAACAAATTGCTGAACCGTTTATTGTTAGAAAAGCTATGAGACACCTTGAAAAAGGAAGAGTTGTAATTTTTGGAGCAGGAACAGGAAACCCATATTTTACAACTGATACGGGAGCTACTTTAAGAGCAACAGAAATTGGCGCTTCAATGCTAATTAAAGCTACTAAAGTTGATGGTGTTTATGATAGAGACCCTATGAAATATCCAGATGCTAAAAAATTAGAAACTTTATCATATGATAGAGCATTAGAAGATCATATTAAAGTAATGGATGACACAGCTATTGCACTTGCTAAAGATAATAAACTTCCTATAGTTGTTGCAAATATGAATGAAAAAGGCAACTTACTAAAAATCATTTTAGGTGATTATAGTAGATGTTCAATAGTTAGATAAATAATTAAATACCAAAAGGAATAATTTATGATGAGATTAGAAGAAAGAATATCAAAAGCTTTAAAATTTGTTGATAACGATAGATATATATTAGCAATTGCTGTTGGGCAAAGAGCAGACGAATTAAGCAAAGGTGCAAAACCGTTACTAGCTCAAAATACTCAAAAAATGAAATATACTGATATTGCAATTGATGAAATTGCAAGTGGTTTATTAAGAGTTGAAGGTTTTGTGGACAAGAAATAAAGATGAGCCAAAAGCTTATCTTTAAAGTCTAATATAATATGGATCCATTTATCAAAGAAATTCAACATATAAACAATGTTGAAGATGCAATTAACAAACTAAATACTCAAACTGAAATATCTCAAAAACTAAGTGAAATAATTAATTTTGTAATAGAAGCGCATAAAGGTCAATATAGAAAAAGTGGAGAACCTTACTGTGTTCATCCTATTTTAGTAGCCTCAATTACAGCTCATTTTTCAAAAGACGAAGCTATTATCGCAACAGCCTTATTACATGATGTAGTAGAAGATACTAAATATCCTTTAGATTACATAAAAGAAAGATGGGGCAGTGATATTGCTCACATGGTTGATGGACTAACTAAAATTGTTGAAATTAGAGAAAATGAATTTATAACTTCAAGTGATGCCAGTGATTCTAAAATAATATCTTCAGCCCTTACTTTTAGAAAAATGTTAATTGCTTCAATTGATGATGTTAGAGTTTTAATTGTAAAACTTTGTGATAGATTACATAATATGTTAACTCTTGGTGTTTTACCTGCAAATAAACAAAAAAGAATTGCTGAAGAAACTTTAGTAGTTTATGTTCCTATTGCAAATAGATTAGGAATTTCTACTTTAAAAAATGCTTTAGAAGATTTGGCATTTTTTTATATCTATCCAAATGAATATAAAAAAATTGATAATTTTTTAAAAGAGCAACAAAGTGCAATGCAACTTACTTTTAATACATTTATTTCTACAACAAAAAATCTTTTGGAAAAAAATGGTTATGATTTAAATAAAATTAAAATTTATAGTAGAATTAAACACCATTATTCAATCTATTTAAAAATGCAAAGAAAAGGAATTTCAATAGATGAAGTTTTAGATTTATTTGCAATTAGAGTTTTAGTTGAAGATGATATTGATTGTTATAAAGTATTAGGATATGTGCACCTAGAATTTAAACCGTTAATTTCAAGATTTAAAGATTATATAGCAACTCCTAAAGAAAATGGTTACCAAACGATACATACTACAATATTTTATAATTCTAAAATTTATGAGATTCAAATTCGTTCTTTTGAAATGAATAAAATCGCAGAATTTGGGATTGCAGCGCATTGGAAATACAAATCTGGCGCTAAAAATACTACAAACCTTAACTGGTTAAAATCTTTAGAGTTTTCAAATGAAAATGTTGAAGAATTTTATCAAGATGCAAAAGACAATTTATATACTCAAGAAATTGTGGTTTATTCACCAAAAGGTGAAGTTTTTATGCTACCAGTTGGCTCAACAGCCTATGACTTCGCATTTGCAGTCCATAGTAATGTTGGTAAAAAAGCAATTGCATGTTATATAAATAAAATAAAAAAACCTCTTTTAACTGAATTAAAAAGTACAGACATTGTATCTATTGAATTAGGTGATGAAATAATTGTTAGATGTTCTTGGATGGAGATGGTAAAAACATCAAGAGCAAAAAAACAAATTAAATTCTTATGCACACATAGACAAAAAGAAATAGATGAATTATCTGGCAAAAATATTATAAATACTGTATTTTCAAGATATTCTGATGATATTACAGAAATATATACAATAGAATCTCCACATAAAATACCTCAAATTTTAGACTTTTTTAAATATACTAAACAAATAATTGAGAAAAAAATCGTAAGTCATAAGGGATTAATGACTAGATTTAAAATTTTGACTAGTAAAATTAAAGAATATAAGTTTGATAACGTTTTAATAAATTCAAATTTCAGTATAAGTTCTGTATCATTTGACCATTGTTGTCATCCAAAGTTTGGTGATGATATTGTTGCTTTTAGAAGTGGGAATGAAGCTATAATTCATCATAAAATGTGTGATAAAGCCTATGACAAAATAAAAACAAATCAACAAATGCTTTTTTGTAAATGGACAATAGATACAGTTTATCAATATAAAATGGTAATTAGTATTCCAAATACAAAAGGTGAATTAGCAAAAGTATTAACTTATATGGCTGAATATGAGTTTTATATATTGGGTGTAGAATTTGGACGACAAACTCACTCGTATATACAATATTGTTATATTGAGTTTGAAATAAATAAATCAAATATAGAAGAAGTTAGAAAAATAGTAGAAAGAAAAGTAAAAGTTATAGAATTTTATTCAAAAAAAGATGCTTATAACAAATAATTAAAGGGTAAAGAATTAATGGAAAAAAGAGTTCAAGAAGCATTAGATGAGATAAAAAGAGGAACTTCTGAAATTATTGATATTGAAGCGATAGAGAAACTTATAAAAAAATATTTTGAAACTGGTGAAAATTTTTTCGTAAAAGCGGGATTTGATCCAACAGCTCCTGATTTACATTTAGGACATACAGTTCTTATTCAAAAATTAGCAACATTCCAAAAATTCGGGGGTATTATTCAATTTTTAATTGGAGATTTTACAGCAACTATTGGTGATCCTACAGGAAAAAGTGAAACAAGAAAAATTTTAACTAGTGAACAAGTCTTAAATAATGCGGAAACTTATAAAGAACAAGTTTTTAAAATTTTAGATCCTAAAAAAACACAAGTAATGTTTAATAGCCAATGGTTAAAAGAATTAGGAACAGGTGGACTTATTACACTTGCTTCAAACTTAACAGTGGCTAGAATGCTTGAACGTGATGATTTTTCAAAAAGATACGCAAGTAATACACCTATTGCATTAAGTGAATTTATCTATCCTTTACTTCAAGGTTATGATTCAGTTGCTATGAATACAGATATTGAACTTGGAGGGACAGACCAAAAATTCAATCTTTTAATGGGAAGGACTTTACAAAAAGCATATAATTGTAAAAAACAACAAGCAGTTTTAATGATGCCTATTTTAGAAGGTCTTGATGGTGTTCAAAAAATGTCAAAATCATTAGGTAATTATATTGGTGTTACAGATGAACCTTTTGATATGTTTGGAAAAATTTTATCAATTTCAGATGAACTTATGTGGAGATATTTTGAGTTATTATCATCAAAATCTTTAAAAGAGATTGATGAAATTAAAAAAGATGTAAAAAATGAAACTCTACATCCTAAAAAAGTAAAAGAATCTCTTGCTATGGAAATAGTTGAAAGATTCCATGGAAATGGTGCAGGAGAAGCTGCAAAAGCAGAATTTGAAAAAGTTTTTACAAATAAAAATATTCCAACAGATATGCCTGAATTTATATTTAAAGCACCCGTTTGGATTTGTCAAGCTTTAGTTGATAGTAAACTTGTTGATTCAACCTCACAAGCTAGACGTGATATTAAGGCAAATGCAGTATCAATAAATCAAGAAAAAATTGATGATGATAAATTAAATTTACAAACTGGCGAATACATTTTACAAAAAGGTAAAAAGAATTTTGCTAAGATAATAATAAAATAGAAAGGCTAATTGTGAAAATAGGAAAATATGAGATAAAACATCCAATTATTCAAGGTGGAATGGGTGTAGGAATTAGCTGGGATCAATTAGCAGGGAATGTAAGTTTAGAAGGTGGTCTAGGTGTAATTTCAGCAGTAGGTACTGGTTATTATAAAAATAAAAGTGAAAATATACATATAATCACTAAAAAAGATAAACCAAAAGACGTTGCAAATTTTTATAGTAGAGATTCACTTTTTGAAATTTTTGCAAATGCAAGAAAAATTTGTGGTGATGCTCCAATTGCATGTAATGTTTTATATGCAATTAATGATTATGGAAGAGTTGTACGTGATGCTTGTGAAGCAGGTGCAAATATAATAATTACAGGTGCAGGATTGCCTACAAATATGCCTGAATTTACAAAAGATTTTCCAGATGTTGCATTAATACCAATTGTTTCAAGTGCAAGAGCATTAAAATTAATTTGTAAAAAATGGAAAAGATATAATAAACTTCCTGATGCTATAATCGTTGAAGGTCCATTAAGTGGTGGGCATCAAGGGTTTACATATGAACAATGTATTCAAGAAGAGTTTCAATTAGAAAATATTATTGGCCCAATTATTGAAGAAGCTAAAGAATGGGGAGATATTCCAATTATTGCGGCTGGTGGAATTTGGGATAAAAAAGATATTGATAAGTTTTTAGCAATGGGTTGTTCTGGTGTTCAAATGGCAACTAGATTCATAGGAACTTTTGAGTGTGATGCGGATGCAAACTTTAAAAATGTACTATTAAATGCAAAAGCTGAGGACATACAACTTATGAAATCACCTGTTGGTCTTCCAGCACGTGGAGTAATGACTAATTTACAATTTTCTATTGAAAATAAAACTGCTCCGAAAGTTCAATGTATTTCAAATTGCGTAACTCCATGTAATAGAGGTCATGAAGCTAAAATTGTTGGTTATTGTATTGCTGATAGATTGGGGGCTGCGTATAATGGTGATGTAGAAACAGGTTTATTCTTTTCAGGTTCAAATGGATACAGAATTGAAAAAATTATCTCTGTAAAAGAACTAATGGAAAAATTAACGAAAGGAGAATAAGAATCTTTAAAAAAATTTTTATTCTAATTATTCTAACGTTTAACTTACTACTTGCTGCTGAATCAAGTAGTAAATTAAATGAACAATATCATTCATCTAAAATGAATTACTTAAAAGCTGTAATGCAAAATGATGAACAATTAAAACTTGATGAACTAAAAAATATCATATCTATTGGTAAAAAATTAAATAAAGATATAAGACCTGATGAAAAAAAACTTGAAATTTTATTAGGAAGACAAATTTCTACAAATTCAAAAACTACTAAAAAACTTCCAGAAAATAACATTGAAAAAAATCAAGTTAAAGAAAAAGTTGTTATAAAAAATGAACCTGAAAATAATATTCTAAAAACAGAATCACTAAACATTGATACAGTAAGCCCTATCCGTTCTATATCTACAAATGAAAATAAAATAGTAGTAAAATTTAATAAAAACTATGTAAAGAATGATATAAAACAAATATCGCAAAAAATTGCTAGTAATTATGTATACTCTTTTAATATAGTTGGTAAATATAAATATACAATACCTACAAAATTAGAAATAAATAACATTGATAATATTTCTGTAAACGACGAGAAAGATAGTGTAAATATTAGAATTTCAAATAAAGAAAATACAAAAATCACATACTCTTTAGCTCCTAAAGAATTAATTATTACTGTAAATAATCAGCAATTAAATGTAGCAAAAAAGGAGTCTCCAAAAACTATAGAAACACCATTAAATCTTCCTAGTTCTATTACTTCTTCTATAAAATCAGAATCTAAACCAAGAAATAAAGTAATTGTACTTGATGCAGGACATGGTGCCGATGATGTTGGTGCAGTTGGACCAAATAATAGATATGAAAAAGTTATCAATTTAAATGTAACAAAATATGTAGGAGCAATCCTAAAGCAAAGAGGATATACCGTATTTTTAACAAGGAATAATGATACCTTTATAAAGGTTATGGATAGAACTGTTTTAGCAAATGAAAAAAATGCAGATTTATTTATTTCAATTCATACAAATGCTGTTCCTAAAGAAAAAGCAAATGAAGTTGATGGAATTGAAACATTTTTCTTAAGTCCAGCAAGAAATGAAAGAGCAAAAAGAGTTGCTGCATTGGAAAATAAAACAGATATTAGGGAAATGAGTAATTCATCAAAAGATGTATTTTTAGAGTCTTTAAATCGTCCAAGAATAACTGCCTCACACAAATTTGCAATTGACATACAATCGGGAATTTTACAATCAGCAAGAAGTAAATACAAAGATATAAAAGATTCAGGAGTAAGAGAAGGACCATTTTGGGTTCTTGTAGGTGCTCAAATGCCTTCTATACTTGTAGAGCTAGGATATGTTTCTCATCCAACAGAAAGTAAAAGATTATATGATAAAGCATATCAACAACTGCTAGCAAATGGAATTTCTAATGGTGTAGATTCTTATTTTTCAAAAAATCCTTAATCTCTTTTATTAAAGTTATTTGCTTATTTTTTATTCTTGGTAAATTATTTAATGAAAAAAATTTAACTTTTGAATTTTCCCAAGATAAATAGCTATTTTTCAAAGTATCTTCCAGAAAATATTGTTCCAAGTTTTCAATATTATTCGCATTTACCAACCAAACTCCAACATCTTTATCTATATTAATCTGTTCAAAATAGTCCTCAAATAAAGCTACATCAACGTCAATTGAGCTCTCTTCTAAGAACTCTCTTTTTGCACATTCATAAGCAGATTCTTTACTATTTTTTGTTCCTTTAAGACAACCCCATTTATCTTTACTTGCAACCGATTTGCATAATAATATTTTAATATTGTCATCTTTTACAAGATAAGGAACTACTCCATATGATTTTATATGAGATCTCATTTTCAGCCTTAGTATTAAGAATTGATTTTTTTATTATAAAAATAGATAGAAATAATTATCCAAAATAACATTGGTAATAAAATTGATACTTCAGGAATAATAATTCCACCATTTGTTAATTTAAATAACATAAAAAAAATACCCCAGATTACTAATGTTCCAAAAATAGAAATAGAAGTAAATGTTCCAATATTAAAAAATCTACTATTTAAAGAAGCATAGGCAAAAATTAATAAAATAAGAGGAATAACAAAAAAAGGAATTACTATTTGATTATATAAAATACTTCTTATTTTATCTGTATTTATTCCTTGTTCTTTTAGTAAACCCACTGCTGAAACAGCATCTAATATAGAAAAATCAGACTTATTATCATAAACATTATCAAGAATTTTTGGTTTAAATCCATCTAAAGTATGTAAAAATTTCTCATATCTAATATCTAATTTTGCAGTATCTAAATTTAAATCTTTTGGTTTATTAATTATTTTTACATCTAAAATATACCATCTATTATTTTGGAAATATGCTTTTTCTCCAATAATTGTTTCTGTTACATCTTTTCCTGAAACTTTGAAAATATGTATACCCTCTGCCCTTTTTTCTAAAGGCAATAACTTTTTAAAATATACATAATAATCATTATATTTTAAAAAAATATCTTTTTTTGTATTTGTAAAATATTGATTGCTTAATATCCTACTTTTTTGATCTGATGAGTATGCTAAAGGCGTCATTTGAAGAGATATAAGCATTATCAATAATAAAATAGAGATATTTACAACTGGTAAAAAAATTCTTCTATTAGTAGCACCTAATGCATTAAAAGCAACAAATTCATTATTTTTAATAAATACAACTAGAGTTACAATCCAAGCAAAAACAATTGATAATGGTAAAGTTAGTGTTAATGTAAAAAATCCCATATATAGCACATATAAAATTTGTAAATTGGCTGAACTAGGAATAGATTTAAAATTTTGTAAAATATCAATTCCTACAAAAAAGAATTCTAAGGAAAGAAGAACAATAATAAAATTAATTAAGTATTTTTTTAAAATATATCTGGTTATTATGTTCATATTACTTCAATGTAAATTTAGATTTTACTTGTTCTATATCTTCACTTTTTAGTGCTTTTATAGCATTCATTGTATGCGCTATTATATCGGGTAGTTTGTTTAATTCTTCTTTTGAAAAATTATTAAGAACATAATTTGCGACATCTGTTTTATCTTGTGGTTTTCCTACACCAATTCTTACACGAATATACTCTTTTCCAATATGTGCATCAATTGATCTTAAGCCATTGTGTCCACCATGACCACCACCAATTTTGAACTTTACTGTTCCAAATGGTAAATCAATATCATCATGAATTACAATTATATCTTCCATTTCCAATTTATAGTATTCTTTAATAGCTTGAACTGCCATTCCTGAATTATTCATATAAGTTGTTGGTTTTGAAAATAAATCATAGCTTGATTTTTCTAAAGTTGAATGAAAATTTGATTTTTGAATATTTGAAGTTGTAAGACCTTTGGTTATTTCATCAATAACCATAAATCCTACATTATGTCTTGTTAATTGGTATTTTTCACCAATATTTCCAAGACCTACAATTAAATGCATTTATTAAAACTATTTAGCTTTAATAATACCAACAACAGGAACTCTAGGGTCTAAGAAACACTCTAAAGAATCAGATAAAGTTAAATCTCTAATTAAGATATTATCACCTGTATCTAAGTTTGTTACATCTAAAGTAATACTATTTGGTAAATTTTCTAGTGTACATCTTACAGGTACTCTTTTTGTATGAATCATCAAAAGACCTTTATTTTTAAGACCTTTTGCAATACCCGTTGTTTTAACTGGAATTTTATACGCAGTTTTAACACCTGCTTGAGCAACCATTAAATCAACATGTAATAACTCTGAAGTTAATGGACATTTTTGATATTCTTGAACTACAACTTTTACAATGTTTCCACCAAGATTAACATCAAATGCTAATGTCTCTTTATTTCTTAAAAATTTGATGAAGTCATTTCTTTTGAATGCAGCTGAAATATTTTCTAAACCTTTACCATAGATATTTGCAATTAAATATCCATCTCTTCTTAAAGTTTTAGTAGCTTGTTTTGTCATACTATCTCTGATGATACCCTCTAACATAACTGTTCCTTTGTTTTTTAAATTTAGGGCAGGATTATATAAAAAGTTTTCTAAATGTAAGTTTAAGTTTTTATTAATTTTACATTTAACTTTTATTAATTGATTTTTGGATAATATCATTGTCTTATATATAAATACAAAACAAGGTAAAATCCAATGATATTATTAGATGGAAAAGCATTATCTGAAAAAATCAAAGAAGAAGTAAAAGTCGAAGTAGCGCAACTTGTAGAGGAAAAACAAATTACTCCAGGTCTTGCTGTTATTTTAGTTGGAAACGATGCTGCAAGTGCAACATATGTAGCAAGTAAAGCAAAATCATGCAAAAATGCTGGTATTTACTCAGTTGTTCATGAAATGCCTGAAAGTATAACTCAAGCAGAGTTACTTGAAACTATTGCAAGAATGAATGAAAATCCTAAACTTGATGGTATTTTAGTTCAATTACCACTTCCAAAACATATAGATACAACAGTAGTTCTTGAAGCAATTGATCCATTAAAAGATGTTGATGGATTTCATCCATACAATGTAGGAAGAATGGTTTCAAATCTTGATGCATTTTTACCAGCAACGCCATTTGGTGTTATGAGAATGTTCCAAGAGTATGGAATTGAATTAAGTGGAAAAAATGTAGTTGTAATTGGAAGTAGTGATATTGTTGGTAAACCAATGGCTTCACTTTTAATTAATGCAAAAGCTACTGTAACTGTTTGTAATAGCCGAACAAAAGATTTAGCCTCTCATACAAAAGCTGCTGATATTGTTGTTATAGCAGTTGGTGTTCCATATTTACTAAAAGCTGACATGGTAAAAGATGGTGTAATTGTTATTGATGTAGGAATCAATAGACTTGACACTGGAAAATTGGTCGGGGATGCTGATTTTGAAAGTTTAAAAGAAAAATGTTCACACTTAACTCCTGTTCCTGGTGGTGTTGGGCCAATGACAATTGGAATGCTTTTAAAAAATACAATTAAAGCTGCAAAATTAAGAGAAAAAAGAGAAACAAAATAAATGTTTAGCAAAATATACAAATGGTCTTCTTCATGGACTGGTACAATTATAATCGTTCTTGGAATAATATTTTTCGTTGCACAAGCATTCGTAATTCCAAGTGGAAGTATGAAAAATACTCTTTTAATTGGAGATATGCTTTTTGTTAAAAAATTTGCTTATGGTATTCCAACTCCTAGAATTCCTTGGCTTGAAATAAAAGTTCTACCTGATTTTAATGGTAATGGTCACTTAATTGAAGGTGAAAGACCAAAAAGAGGTGATATTGTAGTTTTTAGATACCCAAAAAATGAATCTATTCATTATGTAAAAAGAGCAGTTGCAACTGCGGGGGATTTAGTAGCAATTCAAGATAAACATCTTTTACTTCATCCAAAAGAGGGAAATGAATTTGTAAAAGCGAACTATCCAAAAGAAAATATTGTTGAAATTGGAGATAAGCTTTGGGTTGTAAATCCATATAGAAAAGAACATCCTGGAATTCACAATGATGAAAATGTTGTAGACAATGGTTTAAACCCAGCTGAATTATTTAATATGTCACCAATAATTGTTCCAGAAGATGAAACATTTATGATGGGAGATAATAGAGACCATTCAAATGACTCAAGATTTTGGGGAACAGTAAATTATAAATATATAGTTGGAACGCCTTGGTTTATCTATTTTTCATGGGATGAACATAAAGAAATTAGATGGAATAGAGTTTTAAAAAGTGTTAAAACCTTAGAAGAAACTGTTGATTTTGAAAAATTAAAAATTGAACAGCAAGAAGGAATTTATTAATGAAATATTTTATTGGTACTGATCATGCGGGAATTGATATAAAAGATTATGTTAAAGAACTTTTCGAAGAAAGAGGTCATGAAGTAGTAGACTTAGGACCTTTTAGTAAAGATAGAGTTGATTATCCTGATTACGCAGCAAAAGTTTGTAAAAAAATTCTTGAAAATGAAGGAACTATGGGTATTTTAATTTGTGGTTCAGGACTTGGTATGAGTATGGCTGCAAATAAATTTGATGGTATTAGAGCAGCACTATGTCACAATGAATATAGTGCGAGAATGGCTAGAAAACACAATGATGCTAATGTTATTTGTTTAGGTGAGCGAGTTTCTGGTCATGGAATGATTGAAGCAATTATTAAATCATGGGACAAAACAGAATTTGAAGGCGGAAGACATTCAGGAAGAGTTGAAAAAATCAATGCTTTAGGAAAAATTGGAAGTTGTAGGAATTAATTATGAGTGATTGGCAAGTATATCTGATGATGTTTGTTGTTGTTGGACTAATGTTACTTGGTAAAAAAATGATGTTTTTTGATGATTCAAAAAAAGATAAATAAGGGCAAAAATTGATAAATCCAACAATTATAGATTATATTTTTACTTCAGCTTCAATCCAAAGATGGAATGATTATCCACGAATGGTTGAACTTGTTGAACTTGATAAACAAGCACATAAATTTATAATTGCATATTTTATAGCAAAACTTGAAAATGATATAAACTATACACATTTAATAGAAGCTGGAATTTTTGAGTTTTTAAGACGAGTTGTTGTAACTGATATTAGACCAGATGTTTTTAGAAAAGCTTTACAAAAGAAATCAAAAGAGATTAATGCTTGGGTTATTTCAAAACTTACTCCATCTATAAAAGATATAGATAATGGTAGCTTTTTACAAAAATTTGAAGAGTATTTAAGCAATCCTGAAATGTATAAAAAAGAGAGATTTGTTCTAAAAGCCGCTTCCTATTTAGCAACAAAATGGGAGTTTTCTATTGTATATCAAACGAGTCAATTTTTAAATGATATTGAAGATGTTAAAAAAAGCGTTGATGAAGAAATAGAAGATTATTATGAACTAATTGGAGTTCGAAAAATTGCACTAAATAAAAAACTTGGAAAAATTATTGATTTAAGTGGAAGATTGAGATTTCAAAAAAGATGGGCGCAAACTCCTAGAGTTCCTGAAACATCTGTTCTTGGGCATATGTTAACGGTTGCAATTTTTGGATATTTCTTTTCACTTGAAGTAAATGCTTGTGATAAAAGATTACAAAACAACTTTTTTACAGCACTTTTTCATGATTTACCAGAAGCTTTAACACGCGATATTATAACGCCTGTGAAATATTGTGTTGATGAGTTATCAGACATAATTGCAGAGTATGAAATAGAAAAAATTCAAGATGATATTTTGCCTAATATTCCAGAAATATTACATGATGAATTTTCTTATATTTTAGGTCTTTATGATGGAATTAAAGAAGAATTTCAAGATAAAATCTATGAAGATAAGATTCAAATAGTAGAAGATATTTCAAAATATAACTCAAACAAATATAATGCTATTGATGGACTTGCACTTAAACAATGTGATAAATTATCAGCTTTTGTGGAAGCTAGTTTATCAATTTCTCATGGTATAAAATCAAAAGAATTAATTAGTGGTAAAAAAGAAATTTTAAAAGGTTTAAAAGTAGTTCAAGGGATTAATTTTAAAGCAATTGCCACACAAATTGACTATGAATTTGGAACAACTGGACAAACACAAGTTCGAATAGATTTTGATTAAAATATAGCTATTAAAAGCTATATTTTAAATTTACATATCCATATCTTCCTGGGTCATTGAATAATATTCTTTCATTATTAACTGTCAAATAAGTTATATCTTGATAAGTATTTGTTGAAGCATAAGTTTTATCTAATACATTATCCACTCCAAGAGTTAAACCAATATTTTTATGTAATTGATTAGTATATTTTAGATTAAACACAGCATATCCACCTAATTCTTGCTCTCGTGCTGAACTATCATAACTATCCCATGAATCAACAGCAACAACTTCTGCTGTATATTTTGATTTATTCATTTCATAATTTAAAGCTAAATTTCCTTTTAATGGTGGAATTTCTGCTAAATCTTTATCATTTCCAGTGTATTCACCATCTTTTTTACCTCTTTGATATGCCATTCCATAATCAAGTGAGAAATTTTCTGTCATAAAATAGAATCCACTAATATCTAATCCATATATTTTTGCATCAATATTTTCAAAAGTTCCACTATTGTAAATATAATCTTTTAACACTGAATAAAATAGTTTTGGTCTAATATTAAATGTTCCAATAGTTTTATCAAAACCTACATCTGCTTCATAATTTTTTGTTTGCTCTAAATTTGAATTTCCAGCTGTACTATGATAAAGTTCTCTTGCATCTGGAACTCTTGAAGATTTTCCAACCCCTGCAAAATATTTTGTATTTTCATCAATATTATAAATACCAAAAACATTTGCATTTAATCCAACATATTTTTTATCTTCAGGATTAATCGCTTTACTTGTATCAACATCTGTATAATCGTATCTTGTTCCAAACTCTAAATCTAACTTGCCAAATGATTTTTCAATTTTTGAGAATATTGCTTTATTTGTAGTATCTGATGATGGAATACTAGGAGTTGCTGTATCAACAGCCCTCCAGTTTCTAACACTTGTATCTAATCCAACTGTTACTAAAGAATCTGCAACTTCTATACTATTTTTTACTTTGCTTCCCCAAATAGATGTTTTCAATCGGCTTACCATTGGGTCCATTGTCATCATTGAAGTTGGTGTCGCTTTTCTATTTCTAAGAGTTGTACTCATTGGATGATCAACATCTGAATAATAATAATCTAAATTTAACTCTTTAGAAAGATTTCCTAAATTTCTAGCAGTGTAACCAACTGTATAAATATTTGAATCATCATAATCAGCATCCATTGAACCAGTTGGATATAGAATATTATCACTTCTATTTGCTGTGTATGAAAGTTTTATTTCTTGGTCATCATTGATGTTAAATTGACCTTTTGTTAAAAGTGTTTTTTTCTCAAATGCTTTTTGTTTAGTATTTGAGTATTGATTTGTATATGGAACATTTTTTTCTATCTGTTGTTCAGAAAAATCATTTCCATTTCCATCTTTATATTGATCACCCTCTTCTGTTGAAGTTGATACTAAAAGTTTAAATCTATCAGTTCCACCACTAACTGTTGCACTAGCTTTTTTATATCCAAAACTACCAGCATTTAGATTAATTTCACCATGAACATCTTTTGTTGGTTCTTTTGTTTGTACTTTTACAAGACCACTTAATGTTCCGAAATTTTCAACATCATAAGGACCTTCAATTACTTTTACGCTTTGAATATTGTTTGTTAATACATGAGAAGTTGCAGGATCCATTCTATTTGGACAAGCTCCGTAGATTTTAGCATCATCAAGTAAGATATTAATATTATCTTTTTTTTGCCCTCTTAAAATAATATCATTTGCAATTCCACTTCTTCGCACTAATGAAATTGATGGAACATTTTTACTTAAAGCTTCAGCTAAATCAGCACTTTTAATTTGTTCATCACTTACATCTTTTACTATTTTTGAGTTTGCAGTTTCAACTACACTAATTGTGTCTAAACTTGTAACTTCACTTGCATTTAACAAAACAGCTGTTGTTACAAGTGATAAAGAGATAAATCTTTTCATAAATTTGCCTTGTATTAATAAATTTATGAAAGTATTACAAAGAGCTGTTAATTTTTTGTTAATTATTGATTAAAAATAATTATTTATATACTCTTTGCACTCGAATTTTTCTTTTTCTACTCTTTTTTCATCCCAAAAAAGAATTTTTCCCATTTCCTCGCAAACAACAGCTACACAACTTAACGCTAATTTTTTATCTAAAAAACAAAGCCCTATTCTTCTAGCCAAAAAATCTATCGGCTTTTCTGCAAACTCTTCTTTTATACAATATTCAATTTCAGCTTTTAAATATGGTAAATTAGGATTTATCAACTCGAAATTATCTGTTTCATTTGCTAGATTTAAAACTTTTGTACAAGAACTTCCATATATAGTTTTTAAAGAATTTTTTGTTTTTTTTGAAATGGGATAGAAACTCATAAGTTCTTCAAGTTCTTTTATATCACCGTCATTTCCAAAAAGTTTATATTTTTTTGTTTCACACTTTTTCCGCTTTTCTAAAAATCTATTTTTTATTAAAAAATCCACTAAATCCTCAGCCATTTTTCTATAAGTTGTCCATTTTCCACCAGCTATTGAAACTAAATTATTTTTTGATTTTAGAATTATATGTTCTCTCACCATTTGTTCAGTTGAGCTTTTATCACTTTTTACAAGTGGTCGAATTCCACTCCATGAAGATAAAATATCCTCTTTTGTTAAAGATTTTTCAAAATAATTATTTACCTCTTTTAACAAATATTCTATTTCTTGTTCTTGTGCTTTTGGATTTTCTTCGTAGATAGTTTTATTATCACTTGTTCCTATTAAACAGTAGTTCATATAAGGCAAAATAAAAATAACTCTTCCATCACTTGTATTTGGGAGTAAAATTCCCTCATTTGAAGATAAAAAATCCTTTGAAACCACTATGTGAATTCCACTACTTAATGCCAAAATTTCATTTGTACTTTCATCATCTTTTAACCTTAAATTATCAACATTTGCACCAGTTGCATTTACAACAACCTTTGTTTTTATTTCATATATTTCATTTTGTGTTTTATCAAAATATTTAACACCTATAATATTATTATTTTCATCATATAAAAATTCATTTACTTCACAATAATTTTTTATTGTTGCCCCATTTCTAGTAGCTGTTTGTAAAAGTGAGATTAACATTCTTGAATCTAAAAAACTTCCATCATAAAAAGAAATACAAGCTTTTAATTTTTCTTGTTTTATATTTGGAAAACATAAAATACTAACAATTTTATTCATAAAAGAGTTTTTGCCTAAACTTTTTTTTCTTGCTATCAATCTATAAATTAGAATTCCCAAATATGTATAAATAAGATTTAAATATGAAAATATTGGAATATTAATTTTTATTATTTTTGAGAAACATGAAGCATTTTTTAGAAATATTCCTCTTTCTTTTATACCCTCTTTTACTAAATTATATTGAGCTTTATCAAAGTTTTTAATAGCTTTTTCAAGATACCTAACTCCACCATGAACTAATTTTGAACTTTTAGAACTAGCCCCACTTCCAAAATCATTTTTTTCGAGTAAAATTACATTATAACCTCTAAGTGTTGCATCCAAAGCAATACCACTTCCAACACAGCCACCACCAATAATCACAATATCATATTTTTCACTAGACAATTCCATTATTTCCCTACTTTTCAGGCTTTTTAATAAAAGCTTTTTGTTAAGCTAGGATATAATAAAAACAAACAAAAAGGAATAAAATGCAAATAATAATTGCAATTGCTGTCTTGATTATTGTCATTACTTTGATACTTTACAGAGTAAATAATCAATTCGAGAAAAGAGAATTTATAATCCTTTTATTAATTATCATAATTTCTAGTATTGCCTATGGATTATATGAAAAAAAACAAGAAGAATTTTTCCCAAATTTATTCAAAGAAAAATATGAAAAAGAGAAAAATATTATCATTGAAAGCTTAAGTGCAGAACTTTTAAATAACAAAGTCGTAACTTCTAAAGATAAATTTATTTACAAATTCACATATATCATAAAAAAAGAAAACCAAGAATTTTTATGTACAACATCAGATGTTGAAATAGATAAAATAGAAAGCAATTTCATATTTAAGAATTTTATGGATTTAAAAGAAGAGTGTAGAGTAAAATAGCTCTTCTTTTCTAAAATTTACACAGGTTTAAAAGATTGTTTAGTTTTGCAAACCTGTGGAAACAAACAGTTATCACAATCAGGTTTAACTGCTTTACAAATGTATCTTCCAAATAAAACCATGGCTTGATGAAAAATATGCAAATCATGCCCTTTTAGTTTTTTAACTAAATCTGCTTCTGTTATATCCACTGTTTTTCCATCACTAAGCCCCAATCTGTGTGAAACTCTAAAAACATGAGTATCAACAGCCATTAGATTTGCTTGTTCAAATTCAATCATAAAAACATTTGCTGTTTTATTTCCAACACCTGCAAGCTTCATAAGTTTCTTTTGGTCATGTGGAATTTCACCTTCATAATCCATAAGTACACTTTGAGCCATTTTGATGATATTTTTTGATTTGTTATTAAAAAATGAACATGTGTTTAACAAAGCTTTCAGATCTTCCAAATCTGCAACTGCAAGTTCTTTCACGCTTGGATATTTCTCAAAAAGTGCTGGAGTTATGATGTTTACTCTTTTATCCGTACATTGAGCTGATAGAATAATCGCTATTAATAACTCATAATCATTTCTATAATTTAGCTCAGTAACTGCATCACTATAATTTTCTATGAAGGCTTGTTTAATTATCTCAATATCAAGTTTTGTTGCTTTTTTCATCTATATCTCTTTAATTTTTGCTATTTCATCTCGAAGTCTGATTGCTTCTTCAAAATTTAAGTCTTGAGCTGCTTTTTTCATTCTGCTATTTAACTCAATAAGTATTTTCTTTCTTTCAGATGCTGGCATTTTTTCAAGTTTTTGTTTTTTCCATGCTACATCATCATACTCTTCAAGTTTTAGATTTTGGTCTAGTTTTCTTTTTGTTGATTTCGGTGTGATTCCATGTAATTTGTTATGATCTTCTTGGATCTTTCTTCTTCTATTTGTTTCATCTATTGCAAATTGCATTGATGCTGTGATTTTTTTTGCAAATAAAATAACTCTTCCATTTTCATTTCTTGCTGCTCTTCCAATTGTTTGAATAAGTGAAGTTTTGCTTCTTAAAAAACCTTCTTTATCTGCATCAAGAATTGCCACAAGTGACGTTTCTGGAATATCCAAACCTTCTCTTAAAAGATTTATCCCTATAAGCACATCAAAAGTTCCAAGTCTTAACTCTCTAATGATTTGATTTCGCTCAATTGCATCAATCTCAGAGTGCATATATTTAACCTTCATTCCTAAATCTGCATAATAACTTGCTAATTCTTCTGCCATTTTCTTAGTTAAAACGGTTACTAAAACTCTTTCATTTTTAGCAACAACTTTTTTTATTTCATCATGAAGTTTTTCAACTTGAAATTCACTATCCACAATATCAATAATTGGGTCAAGAAGTCCAGTTGGTCGAATAATTTGCTCAGCTACAACTGAACTCATTTCAAGCTCAAGTGGGTTTGGTGTTGCACTTACGAAAACATAATGTGGAGCTTTTTTTATAAATTCATCAAATTTTAAAGGTCTATTATCAAGTGCACTTGGAAGTCTAAATCCATAATCAACTAAAACCTCTTTTCTACTTCTATCAGCTGCGTGCATTCCTCTAAATTGAGAAAGTGAAACATGTGATTCATCAACTACAAGTAAAAAATCTCTATCCATTTGTTCAAAATAGTTTAGAAGAGAATAAGGTGTTTCACCTGGTTTTTGACCAGTTAAATGACTTGCGTAATTTTCAATTCCTTTACACATTCCAGTTCCTTCGATCATCTCTAAATCAAACTCAACTCTTTGTTTTAGTCTTTGATACTCTACTAGTTTTTGCTCTTTTGTATAATAATCTAATCTATCATCAAGTTCTTCTTCTATTCTTTTTACTGCAGTTGCTAATTTATCATTTGAGACAACAAAAGGATTTACTGAATAAATAATAACTTCATCTAAATCTTTTGATTTATTGTTTGTTAAATATTCTCTTTTTGAAATAGACTCAACCTCATCACCAAAAAACTCAACTCTTATAAATTCATCTTCAAAGTAAGCAGGAAAAATATCGATAACATCTCCATTTACTCTAAAGTCTGATCTATCAAAAAACTTATCATTTCTTTTGTAACCCATTTCCACAAGTTTTATTAAAAATGCTTTTTGAGAGTATTCAAATCCAACTTCAACCCTTTGAACCATAGCTTTGTATTCCTCAGGATTTCCCAAACCATAGTTTGCAGAAACAGAAGCAATTACAATAACATCATCAAAAGATAAAAGTGAAGCTGTAGTACTTAGTCGCAGTCTTTCCAACTCTTCATTAATTGAGCTATCTTTTTCAATAAATAAATCACTTCTTGGAATATAAGCTTCAGGTTGATAATAATCATAGTATGAAATGAAATATTCCACATGATTGTTTGGAAAAAATTGTCTAAACTCTGAATATAACTGAGCTGCTAAAGTTTTATTATGAGTCATTATTAAAGTTGGTTTTTGAGTTGCCTCAATCACTTTTGCTATTGTATAAGTTTTTCCAGAACCCGTAACTCCTAAAAGAGTATTGTATTGGTTTCCAGCTTTTATAGAATCACTTAAGGCTTTTATAGCAACTGGTTGATCTCCTGCTGGTTCGTAATCACTTACTACTTCAAACTTTGCGATGATTTATCCTTTTTGATTTTTCAATATATTAAATAAAATAATAGAAACTTCTCTTGCTGTCCAAAGAATCTCTTTACTTAATTCATCCCTATTTTTTTCTGCATTAACATGATTTATATATTTTCTAAAAATCTTTTGCATCTCATTTTCTTTTAGTTCATTACTCAAATTCAAAATCATACTATTAAATATTTTTGCATCGTAAGGAAGAATAAACTCTTTATATACTTTTAAAAATTGAATCAAAATAGATACTTGCCATGAATGCCATTCAATTTTATCTAAAACACTTACGGGTTTATTTACATAATCTAAAGCTATGAAAGAATCTGTAATTATTTTACAAGCTTGAAATAAAGAATAAGAGTTCATCTGTTCTATTTTTTTTGGAAGTATTAAATCATTTATTTTTATTTTTGAATTAGTAATATTTTTATTACTCTTTTTATTTTTTTTACTACTAATTGATGTAGGAATTAAAATAACAACAATTAATAAAACAACTAAGCCTATGAGCAAAAACATCATATTCATATTTCTTCTCCATAAAACCCTGATTTTGAGATTTTCATATATTTTTTCTGGCAACATAAAGATGGAATATTTATATACTTTTTATTATCAAAAATATATTCAACACCTTGATGATAATGCCCTTCAATTACAATATCTGTATTATAATTTTCTAATCTTCTTTTTACAATATGTTCAAAATTATTCATTTTGTGGCAAATATTTTTACTTAATAATGCATTTTCTATTTTTTTTGAAATAAAATAATTTACATCCAGAAAATTCATAACTTTTAAAAAAACAGTGTTTCTTATAAACTTACAATACAAATTATATTTCCAATTTATAAAATTATCTCCATGTGAAATAGCAACAGTTTTTTCTTCAAACTCTGCTAATAATGGTTGGTTTTCTCTTTTTATTACTTGTATATTAGCAAAAAGATTTTTTAGATTATAATCATGATTTCCCTCTAAATAAATAATCTCTATTTCATTTGATAATTCATTTAAAAGATTTATAACCTCACTATTTTGTTGTACAAAATATCTACTTTCACCTGAAATAAAATCTATCATATCACCCATAAGAAAAAGTTGAGAAGTAAGTATTTTTTTACTTTCAACTTTTTTTAAAAATGTTAATAATTCTTGGTTTTTATTATTAAAATGTGAATCAGCTACAAAAATAGCATCTGGTTTTATACTAAGGAACATAGGCTATTTTAGGAATTCCCTCATGTTCTTCATATCCACAAATAATATTTGCATTTACAACAGCTTGAGAAGAAGCTCCTCTTAGAAGATTATCAATAGCAGAACTAACAAAAAGTGCTTTACCGTTTTTAGCTACAAATAAATCACAAAAGTTTGTTCCAGCAACTGATTTTACATCAACTGGTTTGTTTCTTAGTCTAATAAATTCACTATCTTTATATGCACTATTTAAAACTTCATTTACATCAATATCATCTTTTAATGTTGCAAACACTGATACTAACATTCCACGAGTAAGTGGCAATAAATGAGGTACAAAATTTATAGAAACATCTTTACCTTTTAAAATCTTCACTTTTTCATGAATCTCAGGCATATGTCTATGTTTAAATGGATTATAAGCGTGAACATTATCATTTATTTGACAATAATGCGTTGTTTCACTAGGATTTTTTCCAGCTCCACTAACACCTGATTTTGCATCAATAAAAATAGGAACATCTGTATCGATATAGTCAATAAAAGGTAATAGTGCCAAAAGAGAAGCTGTTGGATAACAACCTGGATTTGCAATTAATTTTGCATTTCTGATTTCATTTCTAAAATATTCAGGCAATCCATAAACAGCATCTTTTATATGTCCTTTATCTAAGTGTTCACAATAATGTTTTTCATAAGTTTCAAGCTCAAGTCTATAATCAGCACTTAAATCAATAACTTTTACACCTAAATCTAAAAGCTCTTTTGCAAATGACATAGCTGTTTTATGGGGAAGTGCTAAAAAGGCTAGTCCAGCTACTTTTGCAACGGTAGAAGCATCTGCTAAACTTACATCCATATTTATTACATTTTTTAAACATGGATGTAAATCTTGAACATTCATTTCACCACTTGAATTTGCAATATATGCAATATTGAATTTAGGATGATTTATTAAAATCTTTATTAATTCTAAACCAGTATAACCACTAGCACCAATAATCGCCACATTCATTGTAAAATAATTTCCTTGTAGCATACACCTAAAACTTCAAAAGTTCTAACTCCACCTGGAAGTGTAGCTTTTACTTCATCGCCCTCTTCTTTTCCCATTAGTTGTTTTGCAAGTGGAGAATTAAACGAAATCATTCCTTTTTCAGCATTTGATTCAACTCCACCAACAATCATGTAAGTAAGCTCTTCATCAGTATTTGAATCAACTAAAGAAACAGTTGAGCCAAAACTTACTTTATTATGAGGAAGAGTTGATGGATCAATTATTACAGCTTTTGAAATAACTGCATTTAATTCAGCTATTTGAAAATCAATTAGTTTTAATTTATCTTTAGCAGAGTGATATTCAGCATTTTCTTTTAAGTCTCCTAATTGTCTAGCTTCTTCAAGTGCGATTACAGTTTCAGGTCTTTCTGATTTTTTCAAAAAGTCTAAATCTCCCGTAATTTTGTTATACCCAGCTAGTGTCATTGGTTCTTTATCCATGAACATCTCCAATAAATTAATTTATGTTATAATACCCAAAAACAAGTAAAAGAGAAGTTTAGATGAAATATGATAGATCAAAAAAGCTATTTGGGGAGGATGTTTTTGAAAAATTCAAAGATGTTAAACTAATACTTTTAGGAGTTGGTGGCGTTGGAAGTTTTGCTTTAGATGCACTTTATAACACTGGAATTAAAAATATTACTATCGTTGATTTTGATACTTATGAAGAATCAAATCTAAACAGACAGATGGGAAGTTTTGGAAATATCGATCGAATAAAAGTTGAAGCCTTAAAGGAAAAATATCCAGAAGTTACGCCAATTCATATAAAAATCACACCTGAATGGATTGATGATTTTGATTTTTCGTCTTATGATTATATTTTAGATGCAATTGATGATGTTAAACCAAAAGTTCATCTAATAAAAAAACATTTTACAAAGATAATAAGCACAAGTGGTGGAGCAAAAAGAATCGATCCATCAAAGATAGAATATATCTCAATTTGGGATACATATAATGACCCTTTTATAAAAAAAATAAGAACTGAATTAAAAGCACAAGGATTTAAAAAAAAGTTTAAAGTAATTTTTTCTTCAGAGCTTCCAATGTGCTTGGAAAAGGGAAGTTTCGAGGGAGTGACTGGTTCATTTGGATTGATGATGGCATCAGTAACTATTCAAAAATTGATGAATAAATTCCAAAAATAACTTAAAGATACTCAAAGTTTAAAAGATATATAATAATTAACTTATACTTAAAAAAGGATTCTCATGAGCGGTATTAGTGGTAGTGTTGAACAAATGACTCAAGGACATCTTAGGAATGTTCAACAATTAGCTGTATTTTACACAGGTCACAGTAATATTTACGCAATTAATATAGCAAAAGTTAAAGCTTTTATAATTACTGAAGAAGTTGCTATAAACGATACTCCAAAAGATACAGATGTAATAGCAGGAATTGCAACAATTAGAGGCGAACCTGTAACTCTTATAAATCTTGATGCCTGGCTTGGACTTCCAGCACTAGCAGTAAAAGATTATAAGTTAATTATATTTTGTGAATTCAATCATAAAAAAATAGGTTTTCTTGTAAAAGACATGCTTGATATTGTTGAAAAAACAACACAAGAATTAAGACATACAGAAGAAACAAATTCAAAAATAACATACACAACTTATGTAAAAGTAAATAATAAAGATGAGCTTTGTACTGTATTTAACGCCGAGCAATTATTAAGAGACATTCATTGGACAGATGATGGTTCTGATGAAATTAAAAAATATGTTGATGAAAAAATTCACTCAACCAAATTAGTTTTAGCAGCTGAAGACTCAGGAGTAGCAAGAGAAGTTTTAGGTTCATTCTTTGAAGAAACTGGTCTTGATTATGAAATTTATGCAAATGGAACACTTTTAATAAAAAGATTAGAAGAGTTAAATCCTGATAAAATTGGAATGGTAATTACTGATATTGAAATGCCAGGAACTGATGGTTATCAAGTTGCTTCATTTATAAAAAATAACAAAAACTTATCACATATTCCAGTTATTGTGAATTCTTCAATGACAACAGATGCAGTAAGAGGGAAAATGAATCAAGTTGGTGTTGAAGGATTTGTTGGGAAAACTGATATTTCAAATCTATTTAAATTAACAAAAAAATTCTTACTAAGATAACCTTTTTTAATAAGATGAGATTATTCTCATCTTATTATTTCTTAATCTAATTTTTTAACCACTCTTTAAAAGCTTCTATTTGATTTATTGTTTGACTTGTTGCTGTTCCACCAAGTGAAGTTCTTGCATTCATAGAATTTCTTAAATCTAAAAACATTAAAATCTCTTCATTTATATCTTTTAACTCTTCATTTGAAGATCTAATTTCATCAATGCTTAATTCACTAATATCTTTATTTAAACTATTCGCTTTTGAAACTACATCTTTAGTTAAATAATAAGCTGTTCTAAATGGCATACTTTGTTTAGTTACTAAATAATCAGCAAAATCTGTTGCACTTAAATGCCCTATTTTACAAGCATTTTGCATTTTATCTACATTTACAATCATAGTTTTAATTACTTCATTTAAAATAGAAATAGAGATTTCCATAGTTTTTACTGAATCAAAAACTCCCTCTTTATCTTCTTGTGTATCTTTATTGTAGGCAAGTGGTAAACCTTTCATAACAGTTAGAAGTGAAATAAGATTTCCATAAACTCTTCCAGTTTTTCCTCTTAGAAGTTCTGGAACATCTGGATTTTTCTTTTGTGGCATGATTGAGCTTGTAGTTGCATATTCATCACTCATTCTTACAAATTGGAATTCATATGATGACCATAAAATAAGCTCTTCAGAGATTCTACTTATGTGCATCATTGCTGTACTTATATTAAATAAAATCTCTAAAGCAAAATCTCTATCAGAAACAGTATCCATAGCATGTGAAGTTGGAGCTAAAAATCCTAATTTTTGTGATGTTGAGTCTCTATTTATATTATGTGGAGTTCCTGCAAGTGCTGCACTTCCTAAGGGACAGTAATTATTTCTTTCATAAGAACTTTCAAATCTTTCAAAATCTCTTTTAAACATATTTGCATAAGCTAATAAATGATAACCAAAATTAAGAGGTTGTGCATGTTGTAAGTGGGTCATTCCAGGGATTAATGTAGTTGTATGTAGTGTTGCCACATCTACAAAAGTATTTACTAATTCTTTTAATTGCTCTTTTATACTTTTTGATTTATCTTGAACATAAAGTCTAAAATCAGTTGCAACTTGGTCATTTCTACTTCTTGCTGTGTGAAGTCTTTTTCCAGGTTCTCCTATGATTTCAGTAAGTCTTGTTTCAACTGCCATATGAATATCTTCATAAGCTAAAGAAAATTTAAACTCTCCACTTTCAATCTCTTTTTTTACTTGTAAAAGTCCAAGTTCAATTGCTTTTTGCTCTTCAGTTGTTAAAATTCCTTGTTCTGATAACATTTGTGAGTGAGCGATTGAACCTCTTATATCTTGTGCATAAAGTTCTTTATCAAACATTATTGAAGCGTTAAATTCATCTAATATTTGTGCATTTGTGTTTTTTAAAATCTGATTGCTTTGATTTGTCATTGGGTTCCCTAAATTATAATGTACCTTAAAATTAAGGTCGCATTATAACACAAGTGATATTATTTAAACGCACTTAAATCCATAGGATCTGTTTTTGCAATTGCCATATATTTTCTAACAGCATTTAAACAATTTACAAAAAATAAGATATTTGAAGCCAAAAATAAAACTGCAGCTATATAAATAAAACTATTTTGCAAATAGCTTAAAACAAAAAATATAATAGAAATAAAATGTATAAAAAAATGAATCTTTATATATTTTTCGTCTATAAATTCTCTAATTGTTGGAAGTTTAAAATAACCTTTTGAACTTAAGTGAAACCATGATAAAAAAGGAATTATTTTATAAACCATTCCTTGTAAAAGTGAATACAAAAATCCAAAAGCAAAAACTATTGCTAAAACATAATTTGATTCAAAAAGGTTAAGCAACCAAATAATCATCGAAATAATCAAAGAACTTAAAGAAAGTTTCCAATACCATAAAGTTGCATCAAATACAGGTCTTCTTCTATTATTTAGTGACTTTAAACCATATAAAGCAAAACTTATAATTAGTCCTACAAAAGTCAATTTTAGTATTAAAAAGTTTATATCAAAATAGAAAAAAACAGCTGATATAAAAAGTAAAATAAATAAAATAAAAGGAGTTTTATTTTGAATAAACTTTGGAAAATCTAACGCCACATAAAACATAGGAATTACTTGAAATGAAACACCCATTATAAGTAAAAGTGCAAAACCAAATAAAGCAAATAATACATGTAAAAATACAAACATATAGTAGTTTTCATTAAAATTTAGACTTATATGTGAAATTGCAAGATATAAACCAAAACATAAAGTTATGATTCCAGCAATACTAAATAATCTCATAGCTTTTACTGTTGAAGTTAAATATTTTACATTAAATAAAAGCTTTATACTTAAAATAAAAAAAGTTAAAAATGCAATTGATAAAAATAAAACTGCAATATGAAGTAAAAATTTTATTCCTAAAATAAAAGAAAAACTTAAAAATAAAGTTCCTAGAACAAGACAGCTATAAACAATATTTGCAAATAATCTTGGCTTTTTTATAATAGCCCCTGTAAGAACTGGCATCATTTGTTGCATTGCTCCAAAAATGATCATTGATAAAATTCCTAAAGTAAATAGATGAATTAAACCTATTGCAAAAGGCGAATATTGATTTGTAAGTTCATTAAAAGGGACAAAAAAGAAAACAAACGAGATAAGTACTCCAAAAAATGGAGCACTTAAAAAGAATCTAAAAGGTATATTTATAGGTGGTGCTTGATCTAGGCTTAAACCTTGATTGAACATCTTTTATATGGCCTTCATATCTTCAATAACTTTTGAAACACTTGAGCCTAAATGCATATCAGCCATTGCATAAAGCATTTGTTCTTCTTTCATATTATGTTGTTGCATTAATATCATAAGACTTTCACTAACACCAAAAAAATGATTTTTATCTTTTTTTTCTATATCAGCTTTTAAATCTTCTAAAATATTTCTCATTTGTGAATGTTCCATTCTCATAACCATTGTAGGACCTTGCGTCATACCTGTTACTTCTTCAAATGCAGGAAACATAACTGTTTCTTCCATACTAAAGTGATGAGTTAAATCAGTTGAAAATTTTTCTAATTGTTTTTGAGAATCATCCCAATCTTGAGAAGCAACTGCATTTTCTAAATTTGCAAACTCAGCATCACAGGCTCTGTGATCACTTGTTAAAAATGATGAAATTGTATTCATGGTGTTTACCTTATAATATATTTTTCTGTATTGTAGGTAAAACTAAACTATTTTTTATTGATAATAATCAAGACCAAAGCTGAAATTGTGGAATATGCGAAACTGCTTTTATAATATCAGTTTTAGAAACAATTCCTATTAAAATACCACTTTTATCTACAATAGGAATAGCATGTAATTTAAAATCAATCATTACTTTTGAAACACTTCTTATATCTGTTAAAGGGTCTGCTGTAATAATCTGAGGCAAATGTATATCTTCAATTTTTCTTTCTAGAACATTTTGAGGATTCTCTAAATCATCCATTAAAAGGTTTAAAATAATTTTTTTATCTATTGTTCCAATAATTTTTTTTCCAAATGAAACAACGGGAAGCAAACCAACTTTATACTCTTTTAAAACATCATATGCATCTTTAACTGAAGATTTTTCATCAATATAAATACAATTTTTTGTCATAATATCTTTAGCTTGATAAATAATTTCAGAAGTATCAATATTTGCCATTTTTTTATATGTATTTATAGCTTCTTTTTTTGTTTCTTTATCTTGTTTACTTAAAAGATTATCAAAATTTTGTATAGTTCCCTCATCTGGATTAAATCTACTTGCCTGGATATTTTCAATATTATTTAGACTATACAAATTATCAGCTGTACTTCTAAATCCTACACTTCCTTTATTGTATATTGCAAACATTTGTATCTCCTTAATATTGTTTTATTCATTTTATAACAAAATATCTTCATTTATAGAATTTTACTCTATAAAAAAAGGCTCATACAATCTGCATGAACCTTTTAAATATTATTAATCTATAAAAATTAAATTGGTAAAACTCTTATATTCTCATCAATTTTTTGTTGTAATACTGATTCGATTGCATATAAAGTTCCTGAACTTCCAGACGAACATCCAGAGCATGAACCTAAGTATCTTATGTATAAATCAAAATGTGGTAAATTTTCTTTAATATCAATAATTTCCATATTTCCACCATCCATTACAAGCATTGGTCTAATATCAGAATCTAAAATGGCATCAATTGCTTTTATTCTTTGAACTAAAGTCATTTTCTCAAATGATAATGTTCCAGCTGCACTTGCATCTGCTGCTGATTTCATTTTTTCTTCTGCCATTTCAGCTCTAACATCAGCTAAAATATCTACTAAATAAATATCTTTTTCTTCATGTCCACCTGGTCTAATACATGATTTACAAAACGCACCTGCTTTTGTATAATCTGTAATTTGCTCAACAGTTGTTAAATCATTTATTCTAATAACTTCTCTAATTGTTCCTAATGAAACTCTTGCACATTCACATACAATAACTTCTGTTTCAAAAGATTCCATATCAACACCTTTGTACTCAGCTGCTGCTTTTTTAATAACATCATAAGCCATAACTGAACAGTGCATTTTTTGAGGTGGAACAGCTGGTGTATTTGCATTATCTCTTAATGCAAATTCAACATCAATATTTGTAATTTTAACTGCTTCATCAACTTTCTTTCCAATACAAAGTTCAGCCATAACATCAGAAGATGCAATTGCAGTACCACAACCAAAAGACTTAAATTTTGATTCTAAAATTACATCTGTTTCTTCATTAACAGCCCAATATAATCTTACTGCATCACCACATGATTCAGCTCCAAAATCTGCAACAATTAGTTTTGCTCCTAATTCAGCTGCTCTTTCTTCTGTGATTTCACCTTGATGTTTTGGATTGTTCATTCTATTTACAACTTGATTTGAGTATTCATCCCAAATAGATCCGCTAATTAAACTATTTTTCGCCATAAAAATTTTCCTTTATTTATTATTCATTTTTTATTATAAACTAGACTTATGACACGATGGTGTATAAGCGTAAGAACTTGAGATTCCTCTTAGTCTTGTAACTGCATTTTTAATAACATCAATTGCATAATCTATTTGCTCTTCAGTATTAAATCTGCTCAAAGAAAATCTAACACCTGTATGTGCTAGCTCACTATCACTTCCAAATGCATTCATAACTGGATTTGCTTCTAAATCTTCACTAGCACAGGCACTTCCAGTACTTGCACCAATTCCATTTTGATTTAAATCCCAAAGCATTGACTCACCCTCAACTCCTCTAAAAGAGATTAAAGTTGTGTTTGGAGTTCTATTGTCTTTTCCACCAATTACAACAGTTTCAGGTAGTTCTAAAATCGCATTTTCTAATTTATCTCTTAATTTGCTTACATGATTTTTTTCATAAGCAATTGCCATAGTTGAAGTTGCTAATTTCATAGCCCAACCCATTCCAACCATTGAAGCTACATCCACAGTTCCAGCTCTTAAACCACCCATTTGCTCACCACCGTGTAAAAGAGGAGTTAAGCCAAAACCTTTTCTTATATATAATCCACCAACACCTTTTGGTCCATGGAATTTATGGGCTGAGAAAGATAAATAATCTACATTACAATCTTGAACATCAACAGTTACTTTTCCAATAGCTTGAGTGGCATCCGTGTGAAAAGGAACTCCGAATTCTTTACAAATAGCACCGATTTCTTTAATTGGGAAAATTTTTCCTGTTTCATTATTTGCCCACATAATAGTTACAAGAGCTGTATCTTCTTTTATAAAATCTCTTACTAAACTAGCTTCTAAAACTCCATCTTCATTTACTGGAAGATAAGTTACAGCTACACCTTGAGATTCTAAAAATCTACATGTTGCTGTAATTGCTGGATGTTCAACTTCACTTGTAATGATATGTTTTTTATCGCCATTTAAAATTTTATCTATCCAGATACCTTTTATAACTGTATTATTACTTTCTGTTGCATTTGCAGTAATGATAATATCATCTTCATCTGCTGCATTAATTCCATCATATAAAAAGTTCAAAGCTTCAACCATTTTGGGATGAGTTCCTGAACCAAATTTATGTAAAGAATTTGGGTTTCCATAAATATCACAAAAAAATGGTTTCATTTCCTCATAAACTTTAGGGTCTACTACTGTTGTTGCATTATTATCTAAATAAACTTCCATTATTGTTCCTATATTTTTAATTTTATCCTATGCAAAAAGTATTCAAAAAAAATACTAGCATTTCAAAAACATTTCCGTATTCTAATGCAAATAGGATAAATTTTGTCTTAATTAAATATATTCATTCTATTTTTTTAAAATCGTATTGTATTTAAATTTTAATAAAGAACTCTATTTAGTTTGAAGATGTAATTATTTTTTCATATTTTTGTTATACTTTTTAAAATTTTTATGATAAGATTCTAAATAGGATAAATATTATCCTATTTTATTATTAAAAAATATTGGAGTTAATGATGAGTGATAATAAACAGTTAGAAGATATTATTAATAAAGATTATAAACTGGGTTTTGAAACTCTAGTACAGAGTGATACCTTTGAAAAAGGTTTAAATGAAGATGTAATCAGAGCAATATCAGCAAAAAAAGATGAACCTGAATGGCTTTTGGATTTCAGATTAAAAGCTTATAAAAAATGGTTAAAGATGGAAGAACCATCTTGGGCGCATTTAGATTATCCAAAAATAAACTATCAAGATATTGCATATTATTCTGCACCAAAAAAAGCCTTGGATTCATTAGATGAAGTTGATCCTGAGATTTTAAAGACTTACGAGAAACTAGGAATTCCACTTGAAGAGCAAAAACAATTAGCTGGTGTTAAAAATGTTGCAGTTGATGCGGTGTTTGATTCAGTTTCAGTAAAAACCACATATCAAGATGAACTTGAAAAACTAGGAATTATATTTTGTTCAATTAGTGAAGCAGCACACAAACATCCACAACTTATACAAGAATATTTAGCTAGTGTTGTTCCTACTGTGGATAACTATTTTGCCTGTTTAAATAGTGCTGTTTTTACAGATGGAAGTTTTGTGTATATTCCACCAAATGTAAGATGTCCTATGGAGTTATCAACTTATTTTAGAATAAATGCTTTAAATACAGGACAATTTGAAAGAACTTTAATCATTTGTGATGAAAACTCTTATGTATCTTATAATGAGGGCTGTTCAGCTCCTACAAGAGATGAAAGACAACTTCACGCAGCCGTTGTTGAATTAGTTGCATTAAAAAATGCTCAAATAAAATATTCGACAATTCAAAACTGGTTTCCAGGGGATGACAAAGGAAAAGGTGGAATTTTAAATTTTGTTACTAAAAGAGGAATTTGTAAAGGGGATAACTCAAAAATCTCTTGGACACAAGTAGAAACGGGAAGTGCTATAACTTGGAAATATCCTTCATGTATTTTGCAAGGTGACAATAGTGTAGGAGAGTTTTATTCAGTAGCAATTGCTTCAAAATCACAACAAGCAGATACAGGAACAAAAATGGTTCATTTAGGAAAAAATACTAAATCAACTATTATCTCAAAAGGAATTTCTGCAATGCATGGGAAAAATGCTTATAGAGGATTAGTTAGAGTTGGAAAAAGTGCCTCAAATGCTAGAAATATTTCTCAATGTGATTCATTGTTAATTGGAAATAAATGTCATGCACATACTTATCCATATCATGAGATTAGAAATTCAAGTGCAAATATAGAACATGAAGCAACAACTTCAAAAATTTCAGATGAGCAACTTTTTTATATATCTCAAAGAGGAATTAGTGAAGAAAATGCAATTGCCATGATTGTAAATGGTTTTTGTAAAGAAGTACTAAAAGAGTTACCAATGGAGTTTGCAGCAGAAGCAAAAGAATTATTAAATATATCATTAGAAGGAAGTGTGGGTTAAATTATGGAAAAAGAAACAATATTAAAAATAGAAAATTTACATGTTAATATAAACGATAGAGAGATTTTAAAAGGTCTTAATTTAGAGATAAAAGCAGGTGAAGTTCATGCTTTAATGGGTACAAATGGAGCAGGAAAATCAACATTAGTAAAAACTTTAAGTGCGCATTATGACTGTGTAGTAACCCAAGGGAAAATTACTTATAAAAAGAAAGATTTACTTGAACTTGATGTATCACAAAGAGCGAATGAGGGAATTTTTATGAGTTTTCAATCTCCTATTGAAGTTGCAGGTGTAAATAATAGCTATTTTCTAAAAACTGCTATGAATGCAAAAAGAACTCATAATGGACTTAGCGAAGTTGATGCAATGGAGTTTTTAAAACTTGTAAAAGAAGAAACAGCAAAATTTAACATCGATAGAAAACTTCTACAAAGAGATTTAAATGATGGTTTTAGTGGTGGTGAGAAAAAAAGAAATGAACTAATCCAACTTTTAATGCTTCAACCTGATTTAATTATGCTTGATGAGATAGATTCAGGACTTGATGTAGATGCTATAAAAACTGTTGCAAATGTAATAAACTCTATGCTTGATGGAAAAAAATCAATTTTAATGATAACTCACTATGACAGACTTTTAGAATTAATCAAACCTGATTTTGTACATATTTTAAATGATGGAGTAATCGCAAAAACTGGAGATTATAGCTTAGCTTTAGAACTAGATGAAAAAGGTTATGAAGCAATAGGAATTAAAGATGCAAATAAATGAAATCAAAGGTTTAAATCTTCCAAATAAAAAAGATGAAGAGTTTTTAAAAATAAATTTTGACCCGCTTTTTTCTTATGATTTTGCAAAAACTAAAACTTATGAATTTGATATTGTGGGATTAGAAACTATAATTGATGAAGAAAAGTATGAATCAGTTTTATTTGATATTACTAGAAGTTTAGATAATCAACAAAAAGTAATAACAATAAATAAAAATATAACTGAACCTATTTTTTTGATTCATAAATTAAAAGAGAATGAAACAGTTTATACAAACTCTTTGAAAATAAAAGTTGCAAAAAATATAAAAGCAACTATTGTTGAAGTTTTCATAAACTCTTGTAAAAATAGTTTTTATGCCGTAAATAGAAAAATAGAATTAGAAGAAAATGCTTCTTTAGAATATGCAAAAATTCAAGATATTAATGCTTCAAATTCTATGATTTTTACAACTGCAATAAATCAAGAAAATAGTTCAAATTTAGAAATTTCAAACTTTGAATATGGAAATGGTTTTGTAGTAAATAGTTTTGAAAATATAATTAATGCCCAAAATGTAAACTATGAAGTAAATGCTTTAGTAAAACTTTTTGATGATTCTACAACTTCAAATCTTATAAAAACTATTCACAATGAAAAAAGTTCAATTAGTAATATAAATTATAAACATAGTTTAAAAGATAGTTCAAAAGCTGTATTTAAAGCAAAATCAATAGTAAATGAAACAGCACTTTATTCAAAGGCTTTTCAACACTGTAACACGATTTTATTAGGTGATGATGCAACAATTATTGCGCAACCTCACCTTGAAATCTATATAGATGAGCTTGAAGCTAGTCATGGGACAACAACAGGAACTTTAAATAAAGAGCAACTTTTATATCTTCAATCAAGAGGAATTAGTAAAGAAGAATCTTATGAGATGCTGTTAAGTGCTTTTGAAAACAAAATAGTTGATAATATAAAAGATGAATTAATAAAAGAATTTATTAAAAATTATAAAAGGGATAAATATGTTTAGAAAAGATTTCCCATATTTTCAAAATTCAAAAACTGTTTATTTAGACAATGGAGCAACAACACAAAAACCCAAAAGTGTTATTGATTCACAAGTTGAGTATTATGAGCAATATTGTTCAAATACACACAGAAGTAACTTTGGTCATGCGAATAAAGCAACCCAAGAGTTTGAAAAAACAAGAAGACTTTTAAAAGAGTTTATAAATGCTTCAAAAAATGAAGAAATAATCTTCACAAAAGGAGTAACAGAATCTATAAATTTTATAGCTTCCTCATTTGTAATTGATTTTAAAACAGTAATTATTTCTTCTTTAGAACATCATTCAAATATCGTTCCTTGGCATATGCAAAATAGAACTTTGGGAGCTGGTCTTGAAGTTGTAAATTGTAATGAAAATTTAGATTTTGACCTTGAACATTTTGAAGAACTTTTAAAAGCAAATCCAAATGCTTTTGTTAGTATCACTCATATTTCAAATGCTTTTGGGAAAATTCATGATATAAAAACTATTACAAAATTAGCCCATAAGTACGGTGCTGTTGTAATGATTGATGGAGCTCAAAGTTTAGCTCATTTTAGAATAGATGTTCAAGAACTTGATGTTGATTTCTTTGCAATTTCAGGTCATAAAACTTTTGCACCAACAGGTGTTGGAGCTATTTATATAAAAGAGAAATATTTAAAAGATGTAAAACCTTACCAAACGGGAGGAGCTACTATTCATGAAGTTGATTATAGCGGCTCAATCTTACTAGATTCTCCTTATAAATTTGAAGCAGGAACTCAAAATATTGCAGGTGTTATAGGATTTGGAAAAGCATTAGAATATATAAATCATATTCATTATGAAAATATCGAAAATCTTGAAAGTAAAGTTTTCAAATATTTAGATGAGGAATTAGCAAAACTTTCTGAAATTATTTTTTATAATGATTTAACTAATTGTGTGGGAAGTAGAAGTTTTAACTTTAAAGGAATAATTCATGATGATATTGGAATTTTACTTGATAAAATGCAGATTGCCGTAAGAGTCGGTCATCATTGTGCGCAACCTATTATGAAAAAACTAGGAATTAGAGGAACGATTAGAGTGAGTACTGCTTTTTATAATGACTATGTTGATGTTGATAAATTGATTGAAGCTTTGAAAAAAGCATTAAGTATGTTGAAGGATTAAGATTGAGTACGATAGAACAAAGAGTTGAAGAGATAAAAGAAGATTTAGATTTTTTTGAAGATGAATTACAAAAATATGAATATATTATAGATTTAGGAAAAAAATTAGAAGAGTTTGATGAAAAAGATAAAATACCTGAAAATATAGTTCATGGATGTACATCGCAAGTTTGGTTGAGACATAAACAAAAAGATGGAAAATTATATTTTTATGGAACAAGTGATGCAATAATCGTAAAAGGTTTGGTTTATATGATACTAAAAATCTTTTCAGATTCAACAATACAAGAGTTAAAAGATATTGATATGGATATTGTTCATGAACTAAAACTAAGCGAAGTTATCACTCCAAACAGACAAAGTGGAGTAATAGGAATGATGAAAAAAATAAAAGAATATGCACTAAACGCGTAAAGGATAAAAAATGGAACCAACTTTTGATTTAAAAGAAATAGAAAATAAATTAATAGAACACTTGAAAAAAGTATATGACCCAGAAATTCCATCAAATATTTATGACTTGGGATTAATTTATAATATTGAATTTGACATAAACAATAACTATTTATATTGCACAGTTACAATGACACTTACAAGCCCAACTTGCCCCGTTGCAGACAGTTTACTAGAACAAGTAAAGTATGTAACTTTAGCAGTTGATGAAATAGATGAAGTATTTGTAAAATTGGTATTTTCTCCACCATGGGATCCATCTATGATGAGTGAAGATGCAAAAGAAATCATGGGTGCATGTGGTGCGGCTATTGCTTTTTAGGGGCATAGCTGTTGAAAATATATAAAAAATTTAGTATTTTCTTTAAATATAAAAATGATATGTAAAATTTTTGGCATTTATTTTAAAAGATAAATAAAATATTTAGCAATAATGAACAATTATTTTAGCAATGTAGAAGAAGATTAAATTTAAAAAAAACTCTACAATTCTCGAATAAAATTAAAATCTACAAAAGGTGAAATTAGATGGCAAAAATTAAAAAAGTACTTATAGCAAATAGGGGTGAAATTGCTCTTAGAATCATTAGAGCATGTAAAGAACTAGAAATCGGAAGTGTTGCTATATTCTCAGAAGTTGATGTTGAGGGTATTTGGGTAAGAAAAGCTGACGAATGTTATCCAATCATGGGTGATTTAATTCAAGCTTACCTTGATTATGACAGAATTATTTCTATTGCTAAAAAATCTGATTGTGATGCTATTCATCCAGGTTATGGATTTTTAAGTGAAAATGCAGATTTTGCAAAAGCTTGTGAAGATAATGGAATAATTTTTATTGGTCCAAAACCTGAGCATATTGAACTTTTTGGTGACAAAATGGCTTCAAAAGTAGCTATGAAAAAAGTTGGTGTTCCAGTTCTTGAGGGAACTGATGAACCGGTTAAAGATATTCATGAAGGTGAAAAAATAGCAAGAGAAATCGGTTTTCCTGTTATCATTAAAGCTGCGTTCGGTGGTGGTGGACGTGGAATGAGAATTGTAAAACTTGAAAAAGATTTCAAAGATATGTATGAAAGTGCAACAAATGAATCTATGAAATATTTTGGTAGAGATGAAGTTTTCATCGAAAAATATGTTGAAAATCCAAGACATATCGAAATCCAAGTTATTGCTGATAAATATGGAAATGTTCTTCATTTAGGTGAAAGAGATTGTTCAATTCAAAGAAGACATCAAAAAGTTATCGAAATTGCTCCAAGTCCTAGATTAAATAACGAAACTAGAAAAGAACTTTATAGAATTGCTACAAAAGCAATGTTCAAATTAGGATACGAAAGTGTTGGAACTGTTGAATTTTTAGTTGATGAACAAGATAACATTTATTTCATCGAAATGAATACAAGAGTTCAAGTTGAGCATCCAGTAACTGAAACAATTACAGGTGTTGATATTATTCAAAGAATGATTGAAATTGCTGAAGGTGATAAATTAATATTCTTACAAGAAGAGATTCAATTTAGAGGTTATGCAATTGAGTTCAGAATTAATGCAGAAAACCCACAAAAGAACTTTATGCCAGGAACTGGAACTGTAAGTAAATATTTAACTCCAGGTGGTCCAGGGGTAAGACTTGATACAAGTATTTATACAGGATACAAAGTTCCAGCGAACTACGATTCAATGATTGGAAAACTAATTGTTTGGTCATTAGATTGGGAAGGTGCTGTTAAAAAAGCAAAAAGAGCTTTAGATGAGTTTTATATTGAAGGTTTCCCTACAAACATTCCATTACATAGAGAAATTGTAAGAGATGAAGATTTTATTAATGGAACATTTAACACAAGTTATTTAGATAAAAAAATGGAAATTTTTACTCTTCATAGTGAAGATAATATAAAAAAAGAAGAAGACAAAATAACAAATATTATGAAACTAATGGAAACTATCAACAAAAATAACCTAAAAGTAAAACATTAAGAATCTCTTTTGAGATTCTTAATAACTAACATAGCAAGAATTAATCAAAACAATGTAACAATCTTTTTATGAAAGACTTAAAATATACGATTATCAAATTAATAATAAGTGCTATTGTGCTAATTATTGCTTTTATGTTTTTTGAAGAAAAACCTGCTCTAAATGGTATTAATTTTAATGTAAATAGAAAAGATAATTCACCAAATATTCCTTCTAAGCTTCAATGGAGTGAACCATTCAAAGGTATTGAGAATGTACCTTCAAAACCAAAAGAAAATAAATAAAGTTAGACTTTCTTTAAAGCTAAAAATATTCCAAAAAGAATAGAAAAAGTCGAAATAGCAAGTTCCAAACTAAACTTTTCATCAAGTATAATTACACTCAAAAAAATAGCTAAAATAGGAACAATAAGTTGCAAAACACTAGCTGTTGTGATTTGAATTTTAGGAAGAACTTCATACCAGATCAAATAACCTAATCCTGATGTAATAGAGCCAGAAAGAATAGCTAAAAAAGAAGTATATAAATCAAACTTAAATTCATTTATAAAAAATAACATAAATATAATTGCAAAAATTGTTGCTTTAAAAAAATTATCAGTCGTATTTAATAAAGCATTTATTGAAGATTTTCCAATCACACTATAAACAGCCCAAGCAATACCTGAAATAACCATCAAAAATGTATGAAAAAATGAAATTAAAAAATCTTCTTTTGGATAAAGTAAAAAAGCCAATCCACCAAAAGCTACGATTACTCCTAAGATTTTATTAATTGTTATCTTTTCTTTATAAAAAAGTGCAATTAAAATCATACTTATTTGTACAACTGCAAAAAGTATAAGTGTTCCAATACCAGCAAACATATTTATATAAGAATATGAAAAACAAATTGCATATAAAAAAAGCATAAAAGAACTAAGCCAATTCTTTTTAAAACTAAATTTTATTTTTTTATTTTTAGAAAAGTAGATACATAAAAGTAAAACTGCACCTGATAATATTCGTAAAAAAGAGAAAGAAAAAGCATCAATATTTTGAGTAGAAATAGCCATTTTGCATAAAATAGAATTTGTTGCTAGAAAAAGTAAGGCTATAAATATTAAAATAAAGAGTTTAATATCTATAAAAATATTACTCTTCATCTTTTTATATTTTTGTTATTAATTTATGAACAATTTTGTGAACTATTGGTGCCACAACTACAATAATTGGAAATGCACAAGCAAAAGCAATAAGCCAAGCTCTTATCCAACTAGATATAAATATTTCAACAAATCCTAGATTTATAAATGTAATTATAAAACTCATTATAAAACTCATAAACAATGCCATAAAAAAAGCAAAAACTATTCTCTCGTATTTTCTATTAATCATATTTGTTACTATTAACCTTTTTAAGTTATTTCATTTTTCTTATTTAAGATGAACAAGAAAGTTTTATATTAGCAAATTTCATAGGAGTTTGTCTAGCATATCTTTCAAACTCTGGATGTTCAGCATAAGGATTTTGAGCAATTTTTAATAAATCATTTACCAAAGAATAATCTCCCTCATGGGCTTTTTCAATAGCTTCTTGAAGAATATAGTTTTTTAAAATATATTTTGGATTTACTGTTTTCATAACTTCAAATCTTGTCTCAAAAGTTGTTTCTTGTTCAACACAAACTTTTTTATAAGATTCAAACCATTGTTTAAGTGGCTCTTGAAAAACTGCAATATCAAGAATTGAGCTTAAATCTTCAAAAGATTTAAGATGTGTAAGTCTATAAAAGAAAACATTGTAGTCCATTTTTGCATTTTCTAAACTTCCAAGTAACTCTAAAATCAAATGAAGATTCGAATTTCCACTTTTTGAGGCATCCAAACCTAATCTTTTGTTCATTAAATCTAAATATACTTTTTCATGTTGTGGTAAAAATGTTTTCATATATAATTCTAATTTACTCTCTTCACAAATCAATTTTAAAGAATTTATTAATGCAAATAGATTCCATTTTGCGATATAAGGTTGTTTATTATAAGAGTATCTTCCCACTTCATCTGAATGATTACAAATAGAGTTTTTCTCAAAATAATCCATAAAAGCATAAGGACCATAATCAATAGTAAGACCAGCGAGTGAAAAATTATCAGTATTCATAACTCCATATTGGAATCTACAAACTTGCCACTTAGCCAACAGCTCAGCTGTTTTATCTACTAAAGAATAAAACATTTATCTGTTCTCTTCATTTTCCAAGTGTGGATAAGACTGTTTTATCACATAATCAGCTAGTTGAAGGAATGCCAAGACCAAACATAGCTTCACTCATAATATATTCTCTAATTGATGAACGCAAAACCACTCTTCCGTCACCTTGTCGTGAATATCTTGTAAGTCCTGAACCTTTTGTTTGTAAATGTCAGTTATTTATACTTCCCAAATTTATAGCTCGTATGACCAAGCTGTGGTACAAAATAACCAAATTGATGCCCAGCATAAGCCATTACAAAAGGAGTTGAACCTTGTAAAATCTTACTTCCATTTATAAAATCTACAAAATTTGCAGTTTCACACTCCGAATAATCTAAATTTATTAAATCACAAGCAAGTGGATTAAAAGATATTTTTTAGTGGTGTAGGATTTACTTTGTGATAATACTTTTCATCAAACTCGAAATAATCAACTTCAAGTTTTAGTTCATTTAATTTCATAATTTTTCTCTTTTGATAAATATTTGTTTGTATATATGCAAGAAGCTTACCAAAAGAGAACATAAAAGAGGATAAGTTTAGTCTTGTTTAAAAACTACAACATTATTTCTTCCTAAATTCTTTGCCTTATATAAAGCAATATCTGCAAATTTGTATATTTCATCACAACTATAACTATCTTTTATTTCAAGATTAAATACCCCTATTGAAACACTAAGAAATCCAATATCTATATCTTTATATATAATTTTTTGATTAAAAACAGATTCTCTTATCTTTTGAGCATATTTCATAATTTTATCTGTAGATAAATTTGAAGTAATTATTGCAAACTCTTCACCACCTAATCTAAAAGCAAAATCATTTGCTCGTTTTGAATTACTTTTAAGTACAGAAGCAACTTTTTTTAAAGCTTTGTCCCCTTCAAAATGTCCATATATATCATTATATTTTTTAAAATTATCAATATCAAGCATTAATAAAACAAGATTCTTTTTATTTCTTTTGGCTCTATTGCGTTCACTTGAAAATATTTGTTTAAAAAATCTTTTATTGTATAAATTTGTTAAGTCATCAGTTATACTTTGTAATTCTGCTATTTTTCTATCTGTAATATCTTGTCTTTTTGCTCCATAACCAACAATTATTCCATTTATATCTTTTTTTGGAAAAATTATAGATTTATACCAAATATCATGTCCAAATTTATCTTTGCATCTAAGTTCTCCTATCCAAATTTTTCCTTTTGAAATTGTTTGCCAAATTTCTACATATTTTAATGGATTTTCAGATGGATGCTTTAAAATTGAGTGTTTCTGTCCAATTAGTTCTTCTTTTTTGAAGCCTAACAAATCACATAAAGAATCACTAATATCAGCAATTTTTCCATCTAAGTCTGTTTCTGAATAAAAAGAAAAATCTTTAAATGGTTTAATAAATGAGTTTAATTCTTCATTTAGAATTTGAAGATTTGAATAATTTTCTTTTAGTATTTCAATCTCATATTTATTTGAAATCATATTTATTTTTTCATTTATATTGTTAATAGCATTTTTTAATTTAGTTATTGTAAATGATTTCTTCAAAATTATTGAAATATTTAAATCTTGGAAATCTTGAAATGATGAATAAATATCTAATTTACTTGTAACAATTAGTGAAATATTTTTATTGAGTTTTCTTATTTTTTTTAAATAAGAAATAGTATTTAAGTTAGGAAAATCAATTTCTGTTATTATTAAATCTATGTTTTTTGTTTGTTCTAAAAGTAATAAGGCATCTTTTGGATTATTTAATAATATTATTTCATGAATAGAATTGGAACAATTCTCACTAATTAAATCTATTAATTTATTATTACTCTCTACATATAAAATATTCACTAATTTTACCTTTTCATTTTAACAGCATACTGTTCTATTTAATTACTATAATTTTTATCTAAATAAGCTCTAAAATAATTTATTAATAACTATAAAACTAATATTACTTGATAAGTTCTTACTAAACACTTATAAGTGTTTGAGTTTAAGACTATTTGCCTATATATTAAGCAAAAACTTATAGGTGTTTAATTGTTTGAGGAAAATCCTGATTATTTTTTAGATATAGTTGTTAAAAAAGTAAAAGAAGAAAGAATCAAAAGAAAAATAAGTCAGTTAAAACTTGCAAATATTTTGGATTTTGCTTCTCCAAATTATATAGCAAAAATAGAGACCAGAAAACATGGTGTTACATATAATTTAGTACATTTATGTAAAATTGCAGAAGCTTTTGAGATGGAAGTTGTAGATTTATTACCTAAAAAATAAAATGATATATCATGTATATCTAAACATATAAAACCTCTTTTTCAATTTTATCTTTTAAAGAAAATGTACTATCCAAATCAAAAACATCGCTTTTTATTTGAAATTTATTGTAAAGCATTTCTTTTATTTTATTGATTTCATTAAAATAATTCCATACATCATTTTTATCTAAATAGTTTTTGTTTAATTTTATTGCTATATCAATATCACTGGCTAAAGTTGCACTATTTTTCCCATAACTACCAAATAGTCCAACTTTTTCTATTCCATCTTTTTGTAATTGAGGTTTAATAATTGTAAGAAAAGTTAAAATATCTTTTTGCGTTGGCATTTTATTACCTTTTTTTTTAATTATTATAACACAAAGCCAATAAGAACATAAGCAAATATACTGTATACCCTAAATTGCTCAAGAACAAAGGGAATAATTATATGGCTACAAATTTACAATCTATCAAACCAGATAGACCTAATATTATAACTTCACAAATTGAAGGTATAAAATTTTATAGAAAAATGGATACTCAATCAGTTGTTACGCAAATGATTGCAGGAAAATATGTTTTTGTTGAAGAATATTACAGTAATGGTTTACAAGTTCTTGCTGAACTAAAAAAAAATCTTTTGGAAAAATACAATGACAAAAGTTTTCAAGGTCAAAGAGATTATCGTTCTGCTTTTAGAAAAGCATCTCACAGATTACTAATCAAAGTAAAAGATAATAAACTAGATGTTAAAAAAGCTCCAAATATTGGTTGGTTAAAATCACTTTATCCAGAAGTACCAGAGTTTTATATATCTTTTCCAGAGGTTCAAGGACTTAATAGTTCATGGCAATGGCATGAAAAAGGTCTTGAAATTAAAACTTTGAATTTAACAATTCATCCTTATTATGGAATATATTTCCCAACAAGATTTGATCATTTAAAACTTTTTGATAAGTGGCTAAAAAAATATGATGGAGCTAAAGATAATGCTATTGAAATCGGTGTGGGAAGTGGTATTTTAACATATCAATTAATTCAAAATGGTTTTGAAAATGTTTATGCGACTGATACAAATAAAAATGCGATTATTGGTGTTTATAAAGAAGGAAGAAGATTAGATTTTAATAAAAAAATAACTCTAAATCACTGTGATTTATTTGGAAATTTTGATAGAAAAGTAGATGTGATTGTATTTAATCCTCCTTGGTTATTAGCAAAACATAATTTAGAAGAGGGAATTGATAAAGCTATGTATTATGAAGAGAACCTATTTCCAAGGTTTTTCGAAGAAGCAAAAAAATATCTAAAAGAAGATGGAAAATTAGTTTTAATATTCTCAAATCTTGCTCAAGAAGTTGATAATCAAAGCACTCATCCAATAATTGAAGAACTACAAAAAAACAATAGATTTAGAAAAGATTTACATTTAAGACGAGAAGTAAGAGCTTCATCAAGAAGAACACAAAGAACAGATTCAAGAGAGACTGAAAAAGTTGAATTATGGGTTTTAGCTCACAAAAAAGTAAAATAAGTAAAGAAGCCTAAGCTCTCTTTACTTTTTCATCAATCAAATTTTTAACACAAACATCAATCATCTCAAAAACTTTATCGAACCCCTCAAATCCATCAAAAAAATATGGGTCAGGTACACACTCTCCATTAAAACCAAAATCGCCTAATTTCAATGGATTTTTACATCCTAGATTTTTTAGATTTGAAATATTACTATCATCAAGACCAATAATTAAATCAAAGTTTTTAAAGTCAGACTTTTTTACTTGTTGAGCTTTTTGATTTGAAATATCAACACCATTTAATTTTGCAACTTTAATTGAATTATCACAAGGTTTTTCACCTATGTGCCAATGTCCAGTTCCTGCACTTTCAATTACTAAATTTATATTTTTTTCTTTTGTATAATTTTTTGCAATACCTTCTGCAAGTGGTGAACGACAAATATTTCCAAGACACACAAATAAAATTGATTTTATTTCCATTAAAATTCATTTCCTTCAATACTATTATAAGAATAAGTTTTTATCTCACCATCTTCGACAATATAAGAGATTTCTATTGGTCTACAACACACCCTACAATCATCAACAACAGTTTCATGACCATACATGCTAGTGTCCAAAAAAATCGAAATTGCTTGTAAACAATATGGGCATTGTATATGTATCTCTTGCATTTTTAGTCTTTTTATTGATTTATCTTTTTGTAATAATTGCATATAAAAAACCAACCGCCAAACCAATAAAATGAGCATACCAAGCTATTGGAAGACCAATAAGTAGTGGTGCAACTGAGATTAATAAAATCCAAGTTATAATTCCGTTTCTTTGGGCTTTATCATAATATGCAACAAATCCAAGTAAAGCACAAATTGCACCTGAAGCACCAACTAAATTTACATTATGGTCTAAATAATATATATATGCAAATGATAAAATTGAAGTTAATAATCCAGTTATTAAATATAAAGCAACAAACTTTTTAGCACCAATAAATCTTTCAATCAAATTCCCAAATTGCCAAAGAACAAACATATTCATTCCAAGATGTGCAATTCCACCATGGGCAAATATTGTACTAAGAGGTTGCCACCAAAAACCATAAACCAAAAAATATAAATTTAATCCAAATAATAAACCACCATTTGTTATATTTATTTGAACAAGATACATTAAAACTGTAATTATTATTAGCACATTTGTAGCTGTAAAATCTTTTTTAGTAAAGTTTTTTAACATGATTTTGAACCTTTGGGAGTAATCATTGAGTTGAAGCTAGAAAATTTCTAGCTTCATTTTGTGTAGTTAAACTAATGCTTCTTTTAGAACATCTTCTATTACATCAACAGCTTTTATTTCCATTACATCTTTTACTTCTTGAGGGATTTCATCTAAATCTCTTTCAAAGTTTTTTCTAGGAATTAAAGCTTTTTTCATTTTTGCTTTATATGCTGCGATTAATTTTTCTTTTAGTCCACCAATTGGTAAAACTTTTCCTGAAAGTGTCAATTCTCCTGTCATTGCAATATCTGATTTTATTGGTCTTTCAGATAATACAGAAGCTATTGTTAACGCCATTGTAATCCCAGCACTTGGTCCATCTTTTGGGGTTGCACCCTCAGGAATATGTAAATGAATATCAAATCTTTTATAAACTTCACTTGAATCAACTAGAACTTTGTCTGTAATTTCTTGTGGAGTTTTTGGAATAATTTTATTATCAATTTTTAAAGTTCCATTATCAATAAGAACTTTTACAACTGAATAAGAAATTCTTGAAGATTCTTTCATAACTTCACCTAGGTTTCCAGTAACAGATAATGTACCTTTTCCTTTTAGCTTAATAGCTTCAGATTTAAGTACATCTCCACCAACAGAAGTCCAAGCAAGTCCATTTGCAATTCCAATTGAGTTTTTCTTATCGGCTGGGTCAATTTCAAAAATTGGATTATCTAAATATGCTTTTAAATCCTTTGTTCCAATAGTTACTTTTTCTATTGTTTCATCATTTAAAATCTGTTTTACAACTTTTCTAAATAATTTAGAGAATACTCTTCGTAAATTTCGTACTCCAGCTTCTCTTGTGTATTTTTCAATAATTAGCTCAATCGTTGCTTTATTTAAATTAATCTCAGTTTTTTTAAGTCCATGTTTAGCTAACTCTTGAGGAATTAAATAATCCTTTGCAATATGATATTTTTCATTTGGAGTATAAGATGAAATTTCAATAAACTCCATTCTATCTCTTAATGGTGCTGGAATTTTTCTAGCATCATTCGCAGTTGATACAAAAATAACTTGTGATAAATCAATCGGGAAATTTAAATATAAATCTCTAAATTCATGATTTTGTTCTGGGTCTAAAATCTCTAACATAACAGCTGTTGGATCACCTCTGTTGTTACTCCCAAGTTTATCAATCTCATCTAAAACCATTACTGGATTCATTTTTTTTGCATCAATCAAACCTTTTACAAGTCGCCCTGGCATTGCTCCAACATAAGTTCTTCTATGACCTCTTAATTCATTAACATCTTCCATTCCACCAAGAGCAACTCTTATTAATGGTCTTTGTAATGCTTTTGCAATTGAGTTTGCAAGTGAAGTTTTACCAACACCTGGAGGTCCTACAAAACATAAAACTGTACCTTTAGATTTTAAATCTTCAATATTTCTTTGTTCAAGCAGTTGTTTAACAGCAAAATATTCAGAAATTCGCTCTTTTACTTTTATTAGTGAATAATGGTCTTTATTTAATTGTTCTTCTACATTTTTAACAGATATTTTTTCATTTGCATATTCTCCAAAAGGAATATCTAAAACTTGCTCAACATAAGTTTGTAAAAGTGAAGCATCAGGAGAATCTGGATTCATTCGACCTAATTTTTCTATTTGTTTTTTAGTCTCTTTATAACCTTCTTTAGGCATAAACTCTTTTTTTGCTTTTAATTTCTTCTTGTAAGATTTAACTTCTGCATCTTTTTGAGTATCACTTCCAAGTTCTTTTTGGATAGCTTTGATTTGTTCTTTTAGGAAATAATCTTTATGAGTTTTTTCTATTTTAGAATTTACTTTTTGAGTAATCTCTTTTTGAATTTTAAAAGATTCAATCTCTTTTTTAATCACTTCAATAATATCAAAAAGTCTTTGTTCAATATTTGTTTGAGCAAACAGTTTGTAAGCTTCATCTTTTTTCACTTTTAAAACAGATGAAATTAAATCTGCAATTCTTGTTGCATCATCATTTTCTTCGATTGTTTTTACTAAATCAGCTGGAAATTTGATATTTAATCTTGATAGTTTTTTTACATTGTCAATCAATACTTCAATAACTGATTTAATATTCTCTTCATTTGATATTTCACTTTTTAAAATATCAACTTTTGCAAATAAAGAATCTTCTTTTGTGAACTCAGAAATGTGTCCTTTTACTAAACCTTGAAAAAGTACTTTTATTTTACCATCTGGTAAAGATACTTTTCTCATAATATTTCCAACAACACCTACATCATAAAAAGAGTCACTCTCTCTTTTCCCTTCTTTCCCATGCTTAGAAACTGTAACAACTACAAGTTTGTTATGTTCAATTGCATATTCAACCGCTTTAATATTTTCTTCATTGCTTAAAAACAAAGGAGCAATCATAAAAGGATATAAAAATATATCATCTTCTATTATTAAAGGTATAGTTTGTGGGAATTCATCATAATTTTCTAATTCCATTTAATTTAACTCCTAAAAATCATATATTTATTCAAATATTGCTCTATACCAAGGTACTTTTACTGGTACTATTTCAGTCGGTTCTATCCAAGAATTTTTTACTTTTTGATCATAAAAAGCACTTCCTAAGCTCTTATCTCTTCTTATATAAAGCTCTGCTATTTCTTTATCCATAGAAGCTTTTGCCATAAATAATCTTGAATTAATTGTATCAACTAAAGGCATATAAGGAGAATTTTTATATTTAACTTTAAATTCATTAATTTGAGTTAAAGTTTCTTCTATTAATTGTTGATCTCTAAATTGATATTTAAATCCTAAAAAGTTTGCTTTGATTTTTAAGTATCTTGCATAATCAATGTCTTTACTAAGACTAAATCTTTTAATATACTCATCTAAATAAAAGTTAGCCAACGCATATTCTTCTTCATCAATATGTGCATTAACTAATATTAACATTGCCGTTGGAACATATGGAGTATTTCTATGTTCACTCTCTAGTGATGTATATGTATCATCTGCTTTATCTAAATCGCTTGAAGCAATCTGTTTTAACATTTTGTTATACCAGTAAATCGCTGGTTTATTATACTCTTCATCATTTTTGCTTGAACAAGCAGTAAGTACAAAGGCAGCACAAGCTATTAATAATAAATTTTTAAATTTAAAGCTTTTGTTCATTTTAGAATATCCTTTCTCATAAAAGTGATATTCTATCCAATACTAGCTTAGGAATAATCTGCTATAATTTATCTAAATAATTAATAAAGGCAATATAATGAAACTTACATTAATTGGTAATGGTATTATGGCTCAATCATTAGCAAGAGGCTTAATAAAAAATCATGAAGTTGAGATAATCGGAAGAGATAATGATAAATTAAAAGCTATCCAAGAAAAAATTCCACAAATTACTATAAAAGAATTAGCAGACAATGAAGACATAACAGGAAAAAATATATTATTTTGTGTAAAACCTTATGCTTTACAAAGTGTTTCAGCAAGACTTGTAGGAACTGCAAATATATTATTATCTATTTTAGCAGGAACAAGACTTGAAACTTTAAGAAAACAAATACATGCAAAGCATTACATAAGAACAATGCCAAATATTGCAGCTTCGGTTCAAAATTCTATGACTACAGTAACAGGTGATAATGAGGCTAAACTTGTGGCAATGGAAATATTTGCAAGTATTGGTCAAGCTATTTGGGTAAATACAGAAGAGCAACTTGATATTGCAACAGCAGTTGCTGGAAGTGGACCTGCATTTTTATCACTTGTGGCTGAAGCATTAGCAGATGGTGCAGTAAAAGCTGGTCTTGAAAGACATCTTAGTAATCAATTGGTTCAAGGATTATTTAGTGGAACTGCGTCATTATTAAAGCACACTCATCCTGCAATTATAAAAGATTCGGTTATGAGTCCAGGAGGAACAACTGCTGCTGGATATGCAAAACTTGAAGAATCAGGTGTTAGAGATGCTATGATAAAAGCTGTTGAAGAAGCATATAAAAAAGCTGTTGAACTTGGTAAAAAATAGTTTTACTTTAATTGAAACTTTAATTAGCATTACTTTTTTATCTGTTGTGATAAGTGGATTTATGTATTCTTCTTATCATGACGAGATAAATCAAGAAAACTTTATCTTATTAAATAACTTAGAAAACAGTTTTGATACAAAAGATTATAAAAATTTTACAAAAACAAATAAAACTCTACAAATTACACAAAATCAAGAAATAACTCAAAATTTTACTGTTTCAAAATATCAATTTGAAAATGAAAATATAAAAATCTTTAAATATGAAAAATAGCTTTTCACTTCTTGAAATAATTTTAACTTTAATTATCTCTTCTATCGTAATAATATATTCAACACTTTTTACAAAAGAGTTATTTTTTGAAAATAGAATTAATCAACAACTTGAAATTCAAAAAATAGATTTATTATCTACAAAAATATTTTTTGAGAAACATAAAAAAGAAATAGAAAAATTTAATTACACAAACCAAAACTTATATTTTGAAAACTCTTTACTTTTAGAAAATATTAAAGAGTTTAGTTTAAATCAATCTGCAAATAAAATTACAATTTTTATAAATTTAGATAATAAAATAGCTCAAACATGGGAAATTTTACAATGAAAAAAGCTTATACTTTATTTTTAACTATTGTTTTAATTACTATTTTTTCAGTTTTAGGTATTTTTATTTTAGAAACAAAATCATTAAAAAATACAAATCTAACAAATCAATATTTGTATATTCAAGCAAAAAATCATAAAAACTTTTTAAAAGATTACATAAAAGAATTAGATTTAAAAGATATAAATCATATAAAAATTGATGATGATTTATTTGATATTTACGCAAAAATAGAATCAAAAGACTCTACTTTTACTATAGATATTTTTGTAAAAGCGAAAGATTATAATATTTCACTTTATGAAAGAATGACTAAAGAATAACATCCAAAACTTTAATAGCTAGTTTTAAAGCTTTACTTCTATGTGAAAACTCTTTTTTTATTTCATTTGGTAGTTCACCTAAAGTTTTATCAAAACCATTTGGAATAAACATAGGGTCATATCCAAAACCATTTTCTCCTACTTCTTTATTCACTACAATTCCATGCATCCAACCATGAACTGTATAAACTTCATTTTTATAAATTAATGCAATACAAGCGGTATAAAAAGCAGGTGTTTTTTTTAGATTTAATTCATTTAATTTTGATATTAATTTTGCATTATTGTCTTTATCACTTGCATTTATTCCAGCATATCTTGCTGAATAAATACCTGGAGCATTATTTAATACAGGAACTGAAATTCCAGAATCATCTGAAATTACAATAATATTTGAAAAACCTTTTTTTACTAATAAATCATAAATAGTTTTAGCTTTTTTTATTGCATTTCCTTTAAAACTATCTTGGTCTTCTTCAATTTCAATTTCACCTAAAATTTCACTAAAGGCGACTACTTCATCATCTGGCATCAGTTTTTGAAACTCAGTAATTTTTCCCTTATTTGCTGAGGCTAATACTATTTTCACTTTTATCCTTTTTCAACCTATTATTAACTATTATTAACTATAATCCCATAAAATTATAATATGTTTAGGATTATATATGATTAAATCAGTTTTACCTCTTAGTGCTATTATTGCTCTAAGATTTTTCGGTCTATTTTTAGTTTTACCAGTAATATCAGTATATGCTATGAATTTAGAAGGTGCAACTCCAACTCTTATTGGAATTGTTATAGGTGGTTATGCATTAACTCAAATGTTATTTCAAATTCCTTTTGGGGTTATGAGCGATAAATTTGGTAGAAAAGGTACTATTATTTTTGGTCTATTGATTTTTGCAATAGGTTCTATAATTTGTGCTCTTTCAACTGATATTTATACTTTAATATTCGGAAGACTTTTACAAGGTGCAGGTTCTATTGGTGCTGTTGTAACAGCAATGATTAGTGATTTAGTAAAAGAGCAACAAAGACCAAAAGCTATGGCTGTTATGGGTTCTTCTATTGCTTTTGCTTTTGCTATTTCTATGATTGCAGGTCCTACTATTGGAGCTGCTTTTGGTGTTCAATCACTATTTTATATAACTTTATTTTTAGCTCTTGCTTCAATTTTTGTTTTAATAAAATTTGTCCCAAATCCTCCTCAAATAACTCATACATATAAAGAAAAAGCAAAATTAGGTGAGATTTTAGGAAATCCAAATTTAATAAAAATGAATATCACTAACTTTTTACAAAAAGGTCTAATGACTTTTGCTTTTATGATTATTCCAATGACTTTGATAAAAAACTTTGATTGGCAAATGGCAGAACTATGGAAAGTTTATCTTCCTGCTATGATTTTTGGAATAATTGCAATGGCACCAGCAGCTATTTTGGCTGAAAAAAAGGGTAAATTTAAAGAAATTCTTATCATTGGAATTATTCTTTTTGCAATTTCTTATTTAATTATTGGATTTAGTTCAAGTGCAACTGTTTTTGTAATTGGTGTTGTTATTTTCTTTATTGGATTTAATATGCATGAACCAATTATGCAATCACTTGCAGCGAAGTTTGCAAAAGTTCACCAAAGAGGTTTAGTTTTAGGGATTTTCACATCAGCTGGTTATGTGGGAACTTTCTTAGGTGGACTTCTTGGTGGTGTATTTTATGAAAGTGCATCAATGGATACTTTAGTAATTGTTATTGCAGTAGTTTGTATTTTATGGGCTATTTTGATTATTAATATGCCAAATCCTACTAAGAAAAAATTTATCTATTTAAGTTTAGATGAATATAAATTAGAAAATAGTGGAAAATTAGAAACTAATTCTATTGAAGAATGGTATATAAACAATACAGAAAATATAATTGCTATTAAATATGATAGTGATTTAATATCAGATATAGAAGTAAAAAATCTTCTAAAATAATATTTTATTTTTAATGAAATATTAGCTACTATAGATACAAAAAAAGGAGATTAGGATGCAAAAAATATTAATAATATCTTTTGTTCTAATTTCTTTTTTCTCTTTATTCTCAACCGCTTCAAAAACTTTTAATATTCAAGAACATCAATTAAAATCCATTGAAAATAAATATGGTATTCAAGCAAGAACTAGAGTCGAAGAATGGGATGCTATGATCGAATCTTCGAAAGATGAGAATACTCTAAATAAAATCAAAAATGTAAATGATTTTTTTAATAAAATTCCCTATAAAACAGATTTAAGTAATTGGGGTGTAAAGGATTATTGGGCAACACCTTTTGAGTTTATGGGAATTGGTGCTGGAGATTGTGAAGATTATGCAATTGCAAAATATTTTTCTTTAATTAAATTAGGAATTCCTGATGAAAAACTAAGAATTACTTATGTATCTTACAAAAAAGCAAATAGCAAATTTGAACAAGCTCACATGGTTTTAACTTATTATCATAAAGTAGGAGTTGAACCCGTAGTTTTAGATAATATTGATAAAACTTTACAAGTTGCATCAAAAAGAACAGATTTAAAACCAGTTTATAGTTTTAATGCTTCTGGATTATGGCAAGCAAAAACAAAAGGTGAAGCAAGAGTTGGAAATAATGAACTTAAGTCTTGGAAAGATTTAATGAGTAGATTTTAAAAAAGGAATACAAAATGTCTTTATCTAAACAGTTATATATAATCATATCAATAATATTTTTTATGATTTTTACAGGTAATTTTATCATTAGCGTTAAAAATACTAAAGAATATTTAAAAACGGAGTCTATAACAAAAGCTCAAGATACTGCAACTTTATTGGGAATGAGTTTAAAAAATCTTCTAAAAGATAAAACTAATCCTGAGATTGAATCCATAATAAATGCTATTGCAAATAGAGGTTTTTATAAAGAAATTAGATTAGAAGATTCATATTTTTCTATAAAAGATAGCGATTTGATAAAAAATACAAAAGATTTAAGCGTTGGTAAATGGCAAATTTCTAATTTAAGTATTGACGAAAAAAGTGGAAATATTGAAGAATTGACTTCTGTTTTAAGTATGGAAAATGAACTTAATGCTCTTGAAAATTTAAATACGGAAAATAATGAAAATCAAACACAAAATAGTGAATTAGAAAATAATTATATTTTTACACCAAATGAAAAATTTAAAAACAATAAAAATATAGATATCTCTTTTATTGCAAAAAATATAAATGGCGAACAGGTCAATGCAAAAGCAACTCTAACATTAAATAAAACTTTAGTTCAAGTTACAAGAGAAATAAAATTTGATTATATCCCACAATGGTTTATTAATTTAATCCCAATAGAATTAGAAGAACAAGCAAGTGAAATAAGTAATGGTTGGCAAACAAGTGCAATTATTTATGTAAGTGCAAATCCAGGTGATGCTTATGCCAAACTTTATGAACAAGCAAAGAGTGCTAGTATTTATGCAATTATCGCATTTATTATTTCTATTGTAATCTTATTCATTTTTGTTCAATATATTTTAAAACCATTAAAAAATCTAGAAAAACTTGCAAAGAATATAGCAAGTGGAAAATTTGGAATAATAAAACACCTTCCTTGGACAACAGAAATAAAAGCAGTCGCAATTGCTTTTAATGATATGTCAACAAAAATAGAAGCAATCATAAATAGATTAAATAATACTCTTGAAAATTTAAGTAAAAAATTATCAACAGATGATTTAACAGCACTTTGTTTAAAACAAAATTTTGAAACTGATATGAAACATATGTTTATAAATAAATCAACTGGTTATATTTTTGTAATAAAAATCACTGATTTAGCCTCTTTTGCAAAAACTCATACGACAAGCGAAGTAAATGATTTTATTAAAAAATTTGCAAAAATTTTAAGAGCTAATAAGTATAAAAATCTAAAAACAAGTGCTTATAGATTTTTTGGTTCTGAATTTGCATTAATTGCTAAAGATTTTACATATGAAGATGCAATAGGTTTTTCGAAACAACTACAAAAAAGTTTCCAAGAGTTATCTATTGAATTTAATAAAAGAGAGATTGTACATATTGGAGGAACACCTTTTAATCCAATTGGAACAACACCTGAAATTTTACAAAGTGCAACTCAGGCTTATGAAAAAGCTACTTTAATTGGACCAAATGAGTTTTTTATTACAGATGAAAATGAACTTTCACGAGATATAGAATCTTGGAGAAACCTAATTTCTGACATTATTGATAGCTCTAGATTTGAAGTCAATTATATTGGAAATTCTAAAACTTTGAATCTAGATGAAAAAATTGTTATGCAAGAAGCATTTACAAATTTAAAAGATAAAGATGGAAATAATATTCCAATTGGAACATTTGTTTCTATTGCTGAAAAATATGAAAAAGTAGTTGACTTCGATAAAAAAGTTATTGAAAAGGTTATTCAACATATCATAATAAATAGCATTAAACATGATATTTCTATAAACTTATCTTTAGAATCTATTAATAATACTGCATTTATTGCATGGATTAAAAATAAAATTATTGAAAATAAGACAATTGCAGCACAACTTGTATTTTCTGCAACTGCCTATGCGGTTGCTAAAAATGTAGATAAATTTAAGTTTTTTGCAGATGAAATACATAAATGTGGAGCAAAAATAATCATAAAAAGATTTGAAACTAAATTTATACCTCTTGGTAACCTAAAAGATTTCAATCTTGATTATATTAGACTTGCAAGGGATTATACTTGTGATATTTGTAAAGATCATTCAAAACAAAGTTTCATAGAATCAATTAGTGATTTAGCCGGTTTATTAAATATAAAAGTTCTTGCAGAAAATGTAAAAGATGATGAAGATATGGAATTTCTAAAAAAATACAATCTATATGCAGTAAGTAGATAGGTTAAATTGTCCTAAGAATTTGTAAATCCAAGAAAGGGTTTACAAGTTTTACTCTATTGCATCATAACAAAGGGGTTTATCAAAATAATAACCTTGGCAGTAATCTATTTTTAACTCTTTTATTTTATTATAAATATCTTCATTTGAAACATACTCAGCTACTGTTTTTACTTTGAACTCTTTTGAGAAGTTCGCAATTGTATTTACAATAATTTCTAAATCTTTTGATGTATTTATTTTTTCAATCAAAGAACCATCAATCTTAACAAAGTCAATATCAAGTAAAGTTAATAGATTAAAGTTTGAATAACCAGCACCAAAATCATCAACTCCAACAATACAGTTAAATTTTTTAATTTCAAAAATAAATTTTGAAACTTCATTAAAATCAGAAATTTCCTCTGATTCCAATATTTCAAACTCCAAGAACTCTGTATATTCTTTATTTAGTTCTAGAATTTCATAAATAAATGCTGTTGTTTCTTCATTTGCAATATCATCAAATGAGATATTTACAGAAACTCTTTTATTTTTATTTTTTATTAATCTAAAAGCATCTTGAATAACAATTTTTATAATATTTGGATAAAGCTTTGTTTTTTTAGCAACATTTATAAAATTATACGGAGCAATTTCAACACCCTCTTTTGTAATATATCTGATTAATGCCTCATACTTGTGAACTTTTTGTGTTTGGGTATCTACAATAGGTTGAAAATATGCTTGAAATAAATTTTCTCTAAACCCTACTTTTAGTTGTTTTACCCATTTAATATTTTCTTCAAATGATTGTTGGATTTTAAATGATTCATTATAAATCATTATTCTTTGAAGTTTTGTTCTTGCATAATTTATTACTCTTTGAGAGTATTTAAAAGCTCTTGCTCCATCACCTTGTGCAATACCAATTGTGATATTTATATCAATTTCATCTTCATCAATAAGAAGAGATTCTTTTTCTATTTTATCTGCAAATGCTTTACAAAGGTCATAAAACTCATTTACATCTTGATTACTTTTTCTCGAAACAATAGTAAATTTATCAGCTTCAATTCGATAAACAATATAATCTTCATCATTAAAATATTCTTTTAGTTTATTGGCTAATTCATATAATATTGTATCGCCAATTTTTTCACCGAAAAGGTCATTTATTGTTGAAAATTCATCCACATCTAAAAGAGCCATTAAATCTATATTATTTTCATCTAAATCTTTTTTTAACTTATTCCTATTTGGTAGATTTGTTAGTTTATCTGTATATAAATCTTTTAGTTCATGATAAATTAAAGATTGTGACATTACTTGTAAAAGTTTTGCAATATCAATAGGTTTTAAAACATATTTATCAACACCAATATCAATAGCTTCAAGTAAATATTCCTTATTTGAAAATGCAGTTGCTACAATTATTGGAATATTTAGATTGATTTTTTTTATCTCTTTTACCATGTCCAAACCATTTAAAATAGGCATATTAACATCAGTAATAATTAAATCAATCTCTTTTTCATATTTTTTGAAGAGTTCTAGCCCTTCTTGTCCATTTTGAGCAACATATTGCTTTTTTGTGAAGCCTTTTAGAATCTGATGTGTAACTTCTCTTAAGTCTTTTTCATCTTCTGCATATAAAATAGTTATATTTTTTAGTATTGAAATATTATTTATCATTAAGACTCTCTCCAAAATTATTAAGATATAATATCATAAATTTACATAATATATAAACAATCAAAAGTAATAATAACCGTAGGAGTTTTTTTGTCTAAAGTAAAGTGTAATCATTGTCATTTAGAATTTACTAAAGTGATTATGATAGAAGAAGGTGATTTAAATTTCTGTTGCAAAGGATGTCAAGGAGTTTATCATCTTCTAAAAGATGATAGATTAGATTCTTTTTATGAAAAGCTTGGAAATAAGACGATTTCACCACCATTAGAAATAGACAATGATGATTTAGAAAAATTTGATTCTAAAAATTTTCTAGATAATTATGTGAAAATAAACAAAGATGGTTTTGCTCAAATAGATTTAATTATTGAGGGAATTCATTGTGCTGCTTGTGTTTGGTTAAATGAAAAAGTTTTATACGAAACAAAAGGTATAATCGAAGCTAACATAAATTTTACTACAAATAAAGCACAAATTATTTGGGATGATGAAAAACTAAAATTATCAGAAATTATTTTAAAAATTAGAGCAATTGGATACAACGCTTACGCTTATGATTCGAGTATTGCTGATGTTCAAGCAACAAAAGCAAAAAGAGATTATTTTATTCGTATGATGGTTGCGGTAATTGCAAGTATGAATATTATGATGTTAAGTGTTGCAAAATATACTGGATTTTTTACAGGAATTTCAGATGAAGTAAAAAATATGATTCATATTGGTGAATTTTTATTATCTACCCCTGTATTATTTTATAGTGGTTGGATATTTTTTAAAGGTGCTTATTTTGGACTAAAAAATCGTATTATTACAATGGATTTTTTAGTTGCTTTTGGTTCTACTTTAACTTATACATATTCCTTATTTATTTTATTTGGTGCAAAAGGTGAAAGTTATTTTGATTCTGTGGCGATGATTATCACCTTTGTTTTAGTTGGAAAATATTTAGAAGTTATAGGTAAAAAATCAGCAGTTGATACTTTAGATAAAATAAAATCTAGTTTGCCTTTAGAAGCTATTGTTGTGGATGAAAATAATAATAAAAAATTGGTTGCATTAAATAGCATAAAAATAGATGATGTTATTGAAATAAAAGCTGGTGACAAAATTCCAGTTGATGGGAAAATCATAAATGGAGAAGGCTTTTTTGATGAATCAACCCTTACTGGAGAATCTATTCCTGTTTATAAAAAAATTGGAGATATTGTTTATAGTGGAACAATAAACAGTAACTCTTTGATAAATTATAAAGTTACAAAAGATTTTAAAAATTCTACTTTTTCATCTATTGTTACACTTCTAGAGGATTCTTTAAATTCGAAACCAAAAATACAAACAAAAGCTGCTCAAATCTCAAAAGGTTTTAGTGTTACAATTTTATCATTGGCATTAATGACTTTTTTAGTTTGGTATTTTTTTGGTATTGATTTAGGATTTGATTATACAGGAACTACTCAATTTGAAAGATCATTTATAGTTGCTGTTTCTGTTGTAGTAATTGCTTGTCCTTGTGCTTTGGCACTTGCAACTCCAATGGCTAGTTTAGTTGGAATTTCTGAACTTGCAAAAAAAGGTTTACTTTTTAAAGAAGCAAAATTTATTGAATCAATGGCTGTTGCTTCAAGTGTAGTTTTTGATAAAACTGGAACTTTAACAAAAGGTGAATTAACTGTTGTAAAAGCAAGAATTATGGATGATAATATCCATAAATTAAATCTTTTATACTCTTTATTATCAGCATCAAATCATCCCGTTAGTAAATCTATTAAAAAATATTTATCTAAAAAGTATGAGTTAGAAGACAAAAAATTGAATAGTGTTAAAAATGTTGAAGCAAAAGGAATGAGTGCAAAATACACAAATATTGACGGAAAATCTTTTGAACTTTTGGGTGGGAATATTGATTTACTAAAACAAAATGAGATTTATTATAAGTTTGAATCAAATAAAACAGTTTATATTTTCGTAATAAATAAAAAGGTTATTGCAACATTTGAACTTGAAGACGAAATAAAAGATAATGCTAAAGAGTTAATATCATATTTACAAAAATGCAATATTGAAGTTACAATGCTAACAGGTGACAATGAAAATGTAGCTTCAAATATTGCAAAACAACTAAATATAAAGAATTATTTTAGCTCTCAAACTCCTGTTTCTAAAGCTGAATATATCAAAAAATTAAAATCTGAAAATAAAGTAGTTATAATGGTTGGTGATGGAGTAAATGATAGTGTAGCTTTATCAAATGCTGATGTTGCAGTTGCCATGGGAAATTCAGCAGACGTTTCATTAGCTGTTTCTGATATTGTTTTATTAAATTCTTCATTAAAATCTTTAATGGATGCATTTATAATTTCTTCAAGAACTTATAAATTTATAAAACAAAATTTATATTTATCATTAATATATAATGCAGTAACGATTCCTTTGGCAATGGCTGGATATGTAATTCCATTAATTGCAGCACTTTCAATGAGTTTAAGTTCATTAATGGTTGTATTAAACTCACTTAGAATAAAAATGAAATAGGAATAAATATGATAAATGATACGCTTTTTTTTATGTTAATAGTAGGAATTATAATTTCAGCAGGGATGTTATTTCTTTTCATTTGGGCTGCAAAAACAGGACAATTTGATGATTCAAGTAAAATGGTAAATGGATTATTATTTGATAGTGTTGATGACTTAAATGATGCGATTAATAAAGAGAAAAATCTCAAAGCCGCTAAAGAGGAAAAAATAAAAAGTGAAAAAGAGAAGAAAACTAGTTAATATTCATTAACTAGTTTTAAAAAATTATTTCATTGCAGCGATTTGTTTAGCTAAATCAGCAATATCAGCATCTGATAATTTAACAGCTTGACCTTTCATAAGAGCACCCATACCGTGAACATTTAAAGTTCCAGCTTTATATCCATTTAATGCTTCAATAGTTTTAGCTTCTGGCCAACCTTGAATAATTAAAGATTTTCCTAAAGCAGCTTTTTCACCATTTGCACCATGACATGCAGCACATGCTGTAAAAGATGCAGCTGATAAATACGCCGCAGTTGCAGCAACAAAGATTGATGTTAATACGATTTTTTTCATTTCTTTTCCTTTAAATTTAAAAAAAATATTCTAGCTTTTTTTTCTTTTTTTTTACTTAATAACAAATGAAAGTTTTACTGAGAATTGTATATATTTTGTGAAAAGAAAAGAAGTCCTATTTTGCTAAGATAAAGGGAGTTTTTTATATAGTATATTTTTAAAAAAAGGTACAAAATTGAATCAAAAAAGAGTTTTAGATATAAAAAATTTAACTTTTTATTATAAAAAAGATAATCCAATTTATAAAGATTTTTCTTTAAAATTAAATAGAGGTGAACTTGTAACAATTTTTGGAAAAAGTGGAACAGGGAAAACTACACTATTTGAATTAATTTTTGGAAGTTTAAAACCAATAAAAGGCACTATTGAAAAATCAAAGATCGCTATGATTTTTCAAGACCCATACAACTCTTTTCATCCAACATATTCAATCAAAGAGCAAATAAAAGATGTTGTAGAAAATATTTCTTCTAAAGAACTAAAAGATTTTTTGAACAATTTAACTTTAGAAGAAGAGATTTTAAGTAAAAAACCTTACGAATTAAGTGGCGGTCAGCTACAAAGGTGCTCGATTTTAAGAGCTTTACTTATGAAACCTGATTTACTTTTAGTTGATGAACCAACATCTGCTTTGGATAATATCATAGCTTATGATGTTATGAAGCTATTAATTACACTTTTAGATAAATGTGCTATTTTACTAATTACTCATGATTTAGATATGGCTTCATGGTGTAGCGATAAAATTATAAGATTGGAAGAAAATGCAAAAAAATAAAAAAGCGCTCGTATTACTTAATATGGGTGGAGCTAGAAATAAAGCTGAACTAAAAATGTTTTTAACAAATATGTTTAATGATAAAAATATATTAACAATGAAAAGTAATCTTCTTCGGAAACTAATTGCAACTTTTATAGTAAGTTCAAGGCTTGATAGTGCATGGAAGAATTATGAAAAAATTGGAAATGAATCTCCTATAAATAAATTAACAGAAAAATTAATCAAAAAAGCAAATGAAAAAATAAAAGATTTCTCAACTTATCAGGTCATGCGTTATACTCCACCTTTTACAAAAGATGTTATAAATCAAATGAAAAAAGACGAAATAAAAGAAGCTATACTTTTACCCCTTTATCCTCAATATTCAACTACAACAACAAAATCATCTTTAGAAGATTTTATATATTTTGCAAAAGATGCTTTTAAAATACAAATAATTGAAACTTTTTATAGAAATGATATTTTTAATGAATGTATTTTGGATGAAATTATTTCAAAAACTCAAAATCCAAGTGAATATAATCTAATTTTTTCAGCTCATGGTCTTCCACAAAAAATAGTTGAGGCAGGTGATCCTTATGAAAAACAAATGAAGGAACATGTAAAAATATTATCTGAAAAATTATCACAAAAAGGAATAATTTTCAAATCAATAAATTTAGCATATCAATCAAAAGTTGGACCACTAAAATGGCTTGAACCTTCTCTTGAAAATATGTTAAAAAGCTTTAAAAATGAGAATGTAATTATTTATCCAATAGCATTTATTGTCGACAATTCAGAAACTGATTTTGAACTTGATATTGAATATAGAGAAATTGCCCATGAAATAGGAATAAAAGATTATAAAGTATGTAAATGTGTAAATGATAGTGATAATTTTATTGAAGCAATAAAAGACATTATTAAATAGATGTTTTTACTAAAAAAAATAATCTCAGCTTTTGTACTTCCTATTCCAATAGGCTTATTTTTACTTCTTATATCTTTTTTTTATTTGATGTTTAATTCCTATAAAAAAGCAAAAATATTCTTATTTTTAGGTTTGTCTTGGTTTTTATTTTTCTCTTTTCAACCAATTTCAAATACACTATTAGCTCCTTTAGAAAATACACATAAAGCCTTATTAGAAACTCCAAAAGTAAACTATATTTTAGTTTTAGGAAGTGGACATAGAAGTGATGAAAATTTGAGTATAACTTCTCAAGTAAAAATGGTAGGAATAAACAGATTAGTTGAGGGAATTAGACATTATAAAAATCTAGAAAATGTAAAATTAATAGTTTCAGGATATAGTTCAAATGACGAAAATTCTCACGCTTTAATGCAAGAAAAACTAGCAATTTCTTTAGGTGTAAATCCAAATGATATCATAAGACTTGATACTCCAAAAGATACAAAAGAAGAAGCAATTGAAGTAAAAAAAATAGTTGGAAATAATAAATTTATTTTAGTTACAAGTGCTTCTCATATGAAAAGAGCTGTTTTGTTGTTTCAAAAAGAAGGGTTAGAAGTATTTCCTAGTCCAACAAATCACCTAGCGTATAAAGATGATTCTTACTCAGCATATTTTTCTGCAAAATACATAAAAAATTGCGAAATAGCAATTCATGAATACTTAGGGTTATTATATTCTTATCTTACTTCTTTTTAGTGTATCCATTTGGGTTATTATTTTGCCATTTCCAACTATCAGCACACATATCATCAATAGTTTTTTCGGATTCCCAATTCAAAACTTCTTTTGCATAACTTGAGTCTGAATAACAAGTAGAAATATCTCCTAATCGCCTTTGTACTATTTTATATGGTACTTTTTTACCACTTACTTTTTCAAAAACTTTTATCATATCTATTACTGAGTAACCAACTCCTGTTCCAATATTTACAATTAGAGGATTTGCAGTTTGCTTATTTTTGCTGTTTAGATAATTTAATGCTTTTACATGTGCATTTGCTAAATCAACTACGTGAATATAATCTCTTACTCCTGTACCATCATGGGTTGGATAATCTCCTCCAAATACACTTAAAAATTCTCTTTCCCCTACTGCTGTTTGAGAAATATATGGCATTAGATTATTTGGTATACCATTTGGATCTTCACCTATTGTTCCACTTTCATGTGCGCCTACTGGATTGAAATATCTTAAAATTGCTATTTTAAATTTTGGGTCGCTTAAATATAAGTCTTTTAGTATCTCTTCAATAAAATATTTTGTTCTTCCGTATGGATTTGTAGTAGCACCTGTTGGAAAGTTTTCTTTTAGTGGTGTATAGTTTTGTGCATCAACTTCATTGTAAACAGTTGCAGATGAACTAAATACTAGTTTTTTACAATTATTTTTTTTCATAACTTCAAGAAGCTTTAGAGTTCCCACTATGTTATTATCATAATACTCAAGTGGATTTTGTACAGATTCACCCACAGACTTAAGACCTGCAAAATGGATAACTGAATCTATTTTATATTTTTTAAAAACTTTATTTAAAGCTTTTTTATCTCTTACATCACCCTCTTCAAAAGATATTGGAGTTTTTATGATTTTTTCAACTCTTTTAATACTCTTTTTTGAAGAGTTTGATAGATTATCAAATACTACAAATTTATATCCCGCATTAGAAAGCTCTATTAAAGTATGACTTCCAATATATCCAGCTCCACCCGTAATAAGAATTTTCATAGTATTTCCTCTTTATATTTATCAAGTTTAACTTATACATTTATTTATTATTTTAGCCTTTTTTGCTTTAAAAAATGATTACTTGATTATTAGATTTGATATTAGATTAATCCAATATCTGATAATATTGCAACAAAGTTGCAAATAAAGGTTTTTAGTGGAATTAATAAATATTAGTAATTTATTTTATAAATATCATAAAACAGATGTTTTAGAAAATATAAACTTATCAATAAAAGATGATGATTTTTTAGCAATAATTGGACCAAATGGTGGAGGAAAATCTACTTTATTAAAACTTATTTTAGGATTACTTACTCCTCAAAGTGGAACAATTATAAATAATATTAAAACAAATCAAGTGGGATATGTACCACAAAATACAAATTTAAATATAGATTTTCCAATCACTGCTTTAGAAATAGTTTTGATGGGACATGTAAGCTCTCAAAAAAAGCTATTTGGATATTCAAAAGAAGATATAGCTTGTGCAATGGCTTCTTTGGCAAAAGTGAGTATGAGTGATTTTGCCAATTCAAAAATTGGTGATTTAAGTGGAGGACAAAGACAAAGGGTTTTTATAGCACGAGCTTTGTGTTCAAATCCTAAAATTATGTTGCTTGATGAACCAACAGCAAGTATTGATGTAAAAGGTCAAAGAGAGATTTATGAGCTATTAAAAGAGATAAATAATTCTATTTGTGTAGTTGTAGTTAGCCATGATATTTCAGTGTTATTAAACTATGCAAAAAATGTTGCTCACATAAATAAAAATTTAGTTTATCACTCTTTAGAAAATGTAGAAAAAAATGTAAATACACAAAATGAACATTTATGCGAAGTTGAACTTTTATCAGCTTTAGGTAAATCTCATGTTTGTTGTGACCACAATCATTAAAGGCTTAAAATGTTAGAAATATTACAATATGATTTTATTCAAAATGCCTTGATTGCTGGAGTTTTAATCTCAATTGCAGCAGGAATAATAGGAAGTTTAGTAGTTGTAAATAAGATTACTTTTTTAACAGGTGGCATTGCTCATAGCTCTTATGGAGGAATTGGACTTGCTATTTATATGGGAATTCCAGTTTTATTTGGAGCTACAGTTTTTGCTGTATTAACAGCAATTATAATAGCAATTATTACTCTAAAAAATAGAACAAGAATAGATGCAATTATTGGTATGATGTGGGCTAGTGGCATGGCTATTGGTATTATTTTTGTGGATTTAACACCTGGATATAACGTAGATTTAATGTCATATCTGTTTGGTTCAATTATTGCTGTTTCAAGAGAAGATTTAATATATATGAGTGTTTTAGATGTTTTTATTATCTCAATAGTTGTCTTTTTTTATAAACAGATTCTAGCAGTTTCATACGATAGCGAATTTGCAAGTTTAAGAGGTATAAATGTAAAATTTTTTTATACCCTAATTTTAATTTTAGCGGCACTTTGCGTAGTTGCAGCTATTAAAGCGGTAGGGTTAATTTTAGTAATTGCACTTTTAACAATTCCTACATATTTAGCAGAGAGTTTTTCATCAAAATTATCAACAATGATGATAATTAGCTCTATTTTAGCTACAATATTTACAATTTTAGGATTAATAGTTTCTTACTCTTATGATATTAGCTCAGGAGCTAGTATTATTTTAGTAGCTGTTATTGTTTTAGCAATAGTGAAACTTTTTAATTTAAAAAAATAAACATAAAAAACGGAAAGACCAAGATGAATAAACAAATTAATGAACACATTTATGTGGGAGAATTAAATACTCTTGCAGTTAATAGAGTTAGTGAACCAGGAATTTACCTAATAAGTGACGACCAAACTGAGGTTTTATTACCAAATGCTTATGTTACAAAATCTATGGAAATAGGAAGTTTTCTTGATGTATTTATTTACACAGATAGTGAAGACAGACTTGTGGCAACTACACTTAAACCTTATGTATATTTATATGAATTTGCATCTTTAGAAATAGTTGATAATATGAAATTTGGCTCTTTTGTGGATATTGGGCTTCCAAAACATATATTAGTTCCTAAAAATAAACAAAAAAGTAGATCTTTTGATGTAGGTGAGAGAAAAGTATTACAACTTCAACTTGATGATAAAACAGATAGATTAATTGCTTCTGAAAAATATAATTTATTAAAAGAAATAAAAGATTTAGAAAAAAATACTGAAGTTCAGATAATTTTATATTCAAAAACACCACTTGGATATAAAGTAATTGTAAATAACTCTTATGATGGAATGATTTATCATACAGAGATTTTTGAAAATCTAAAAATTGGTGATAAAAAAAGAGCTTATGTAAAAAATATAAGAGATGACAATAAGATAGATATTTCTTTACAAAAAAGTGGTGAAAAGGTATCAGGAGATAAAATTTTTGACCTTTTAGAGAAAGAAGGAGGAAAATTAGCTTTTACTTACAAAAGTGAAGCGGAGGAAATAAAAGAGAAATTTGGAATGAGTAAAAAAGCTTTTAAGGCATCTTTAACTAAACTTCTAGCTGAGAATAAAATAATCTTAGAAGAAAATGGTATTAAGATTAAATTATAATTTTAAAATTTATTTTTGATTACAAAGTAATTAAGACTTATTTTATCCTATTTTATTATAATACCAATAAATATTTTTATAAAGGAAAATAAATGGCAACAACAAAATTAAAAGGTAACGAAGTTACTTTAAGTGGTACAGAATTAAAAGTGGGAGATGTAGCTCCAGTAGTTACAGTAGTAGCAAAAGATTTATCTGATCTTCAAGTAGGTGGACAAAAAGGTAAAGCTCAAATCGTAGTAGTAGTTCCTTCTTTAGATACAGCAGTATGTGCAGCAGAGACTAGAAAATTCAATGAAGCAGCAGCTAAAGTTGAAAATGCAGAAGTAATCGTAGTTTCTATGGATTTACCATTTGCAATGGGAAGATTTTGTACAACTGAAGGAATTTCAAACTTAAGTGTTGGTTCTGATTTTAGAGCAAAAGCTTTTGCTAAATCTTATGGTGTTTTACTTTCTTCAGGACCATTAGCAGGTGTTACTTGTAGAGCAGTATTTGTAATTAATGCTTCAGGGATTATTACTTATAAAGAAATTTGTCCAGAAATCACTGAAGAGCCAAATTACGAAGCAGCATTAGCAGCTGTTAATGAATCTGTATCTACTTCTTGTTGTGGTTCTTGCCATTAGTTTTTAAATATAAAAAGTCACTTAAAAGTGGCTTTTTATTTGTTCTTATCTTTATCTAAAATAAGTAGTATACTACCTCAAGCTAAATTTATTAGTAGGAGAAAATCATGTCAAAAAATTTATTAAAAATCACACTGTTGTTTTTGTTTGGACTACAGGCTTTATTTGCAGCAGATGTAAATGATGGTTTTAACCAATACAAAAAAGGAAATAACGAACAAGCTATAGAAATATTTAAAAAAGCTTGTGATGAAGGTGCATCATCTGGATGTTATAATCTTGGACTTTTATATTACAATGGAACGGAAGTTGAACAAGAGTATTTCAAAGCAGCAGAAGCTTTCTCAAAAGCTTGTGATGATGGACATACGAAAGCTTGTTATAACTTAGGATATATGTACCAAAATGGTTATGGTGTTAGATTAGATGCAAAAAAAGCATTATCATTATATGAAAGAACTTGTAACGAAGGACTTAGTGCCTCTTGTTACAATATATCAAATATGTATGCAGTTGCAGATGGAGTTGAGAAAGATACTTTTAAAACAGTTGATTATTTAACAAAAGCTTGTAATTTAAATCATTCAAAAGCTTGTTATAATCTAGCTGTTAGATACAAAAATGCAGATGGAGTAGAAAAAAATCCATCAAGAGCAGCATTACTTTATGAAAAATCTTGTGATTTGGGTTATCCAAAATCTTGTTATAATCTAGGAATTATGTATGTTGATGGTGAATCTTTAGAAATAAATAATATTAAAGCTCTTGAATTATTTACAAAAGCTTGTGGTATGAATCTAAAAGAAGCTTGTGAGGCTTATGATAATTTAAAAGGATTAGTATATTAAGGTCCCTTGTTTAAAATCAAGGATTTTTATTTTTATACTAGATATAATTCTCAAAATTAAAAAGCCACTTTTTAAGTGGCTTTATTTTAGGAGAAATTATGTTTTTTTTATGGTATAAGAAGTTTTCTTCTCAACCTCATCAACCATTTTTTACAAGTGGTATCTTATTTTTAATTCTTTTTATGTCTTTATTTGTTTCAGTTTATTCAAATTTCCTTGTTTTAGATAATAGTGTTTTAACTTATCATGCATATACTATGGTTTTTGTTATTTTTATTCAGTTCTTTTTAGGATTTTTATTTGTTGTTTTCCCACGATTTCTAATACAAGCAGAGATTCAAATACAAGTTTATATGAAACAGTTTTTATTATACTTTTTTGCCTCTTTAGGAATTTTTTTAACTCTTATTTTTTATTCAAAAGCTACTTTTATTTTTCAAATTTTGATGTTAATAGCTCAAATTATGAGTTTTAAACTACTTTATTCAATCCATAAAAAAAGTATTGTAAAAGTAAAAGAAGACACAAAATGGGTTTTAATATCTCTTTTTTCAGGACTTGTTTTTCACAGTTTATTTATAATCTCTTCTTTAAATTTCCCTTATTCATATGAACTTTCGAGATTTGCAATAGATAGCGGATTTTATTTATTTCTTTTTATGGTAATTTTTGTAATTTCACAAAGAATGATTCCTTTTTTTACCACGGCAAAAGCTCCTAATTATGTTGCAAATAAAAGTGTAAATTTACTTACTATAATTTTTTCATTATTAGCTTTTAAAGTAATTTTATTAGCTTTTGATAATGCAAAACTAAATTTATTAGCAGATATTCCTTTATTTATAATGATTACTAGAGAATTAATAAAATGGAAATTACCATTTTTCAAATCACCTGCTATTATGTGGGTTTTATTTTTAAGTCTTTATTGGATTCCAGTAGCTTTTTTTGTGTCTATTATCGAAGGGTTAATGGCATTTTATGACCCTAATATAATCTTTGAAAAAGCAGTAATTCACACTATGGCTCTTGGATATTTTTTAACTGTTCTTATTGGTTTTGGAACACGGGTAATTTTAGGACATTCAGGAACAACTCCTCATGCAAGTAATTTTGCAATATTTATTTTTATTGTTGTTCAGTTTATAGCTTTACTTAGAATCTTCTCTTCTTTTAGTTTTAATTTTGGTTTAAATTATGTATTTTTTATAAACCTTACAGCAATTTTATTAATTATTGGGCTGCTTGTATGGTCAAGTAAATATATAACTATCTTATTAAAAGGGAAATAAATAATTTTCTCTTACTAAACATATCCTTTATACAAAACTTCTATAATTATAAAGAAGTTTAAAGGATATGAATAAATATAATTAAAAAAAATCTTAGCAAATTAGTGAAAATCTTGTAACTTCTAAAGAACTATTTGAAAGAAGAAGTTTTATAAAACTAGAAGCTGCTTCACTTGTATCAAGTGGTGCAATTATAGAGCTTTTAGCAAAAGATATTGCAAATACTTTACAAACAGATAATTGGAAAATAAAAATAGATAGTTTAGTTGAAAATCCAATGGAAATTGATTTAGATGATTTAAAAAAACAGCTTACTTTGGAAGAAAGAAGTTACAGGTTTAGATGTGTTGAGGGTTGGAGTATGGTTGTTCCTTGGAACGGTTATTCACTTAGCTCTTTGATAAAAAAAGTAAAACCTCTTTCAAGTGCAAAATATATAAGATTTGAAACTTTAGTTGATCCAGTTAGTTTTCCTGACCAAAAAAGAGGTTCTTTTTCTGCGGTTGAATATCCTTATGTTGAGGGTTTACGAATTGATAAAGCTTATAATGATTTATCATTTTTGGCTATTGGGCTTTATAGCGAAATTATGCCAAAACAAAATGGTGCGCCAATTAGATTAGTTGTTCCTTGGAAATATGGATTTAAATCTATAAAATCAATAGTTAAAATCTCTTTTGTGGATAAAGAACCACTAAATACTTGGCAAAAAGAAAATGCTGATGAATATGGATTTTATGCAAATGTAAATCCAAATGTTGATCATCCAAGATAGTCACAAAAAAAAGAGAGAGTTTTAGGAAGTTTTACAAAACAAAATACTTTAATGTTCAATGGTTACGAAAAGGAAGTTTCAGGACTTTATACAAAAATGGATTTGACAAAGTTTATATAATGAAAAGATTTTTTATTTATTTAATAGCTTTTTTACATCTAATAAATTTTATAGTTTTTGATGCTTCCTTTGATTTTGAGTTTATTATAAAAGAGACATTGGATACACCTTTTATTTATCTGGGAATGATTGCTTTTTTTATACTTTTATTTATGGCATTTAGCTCATCAAAACAGTTGTTTAGAAAATATAATAATTATCACAAGTTCATTTATATTTCTTTAGTTTTAATTACAATTCATTGGATTATGGCTCAAAAATCTGTGAACATAAACCAATTTATTTATATAGGAATAATTTTAATAATTGGATATTACAAACTTTTACAACAAATTATTAAAAATAGTAAAATATAGTTTACTATTTGTTAATCTTCGATTATATTTTAGTTAATTATGAGCTGATAAAATTCTTTCATAGATAAGTTGACGCAGCGACTTATTTATATTACGCTTTAAGATAAATTTTTTAGACAAAATATTTTTTATGTTTCCTTGTGTAAAAGAGGAGGTGTCAAAAGGCATCCCTTTTTTATTTCAATCTCTCTTAATTCTATTATGATACCATTTCGAAATGATAAAACTTTTCACAAATACAACAAACTAATCCATGCCTTTATCAAACCTAAATCAAGAACAACTTAGTGCTGCAACATGTAGTGCTGGATATAATCTTATAATTGCAAGTGCTGGAACTGGTAAAACTTCTACAATAGTTGGAAGAATTGCAACACTCATAAATAGTGGTATTAAACCAAATGAAATTTTACTATTAACTTTTACAAATAAAGCTGCTGCTGAAATGGTATCAAGAGTTGCTAAGTTTTTTGGAAAAGATATAGCTAAACAAATCATGGCTGGAACTTTTCACTCTGTTTCTTACAAACTTTTAAAAGAATTAAATGTAAATATTACTTTAAAACAACCAAATGAACTAAAAACATTATTCAAGTCTATCTATGAAAAAAGAGTCTTTTTTGAAAGAGATGATGAAGCTAATCCTTATGATGGTGGATATTTGTATGATTTATACTCTTTATATTTAAATTCAAATGATGGGGAAGAGTTTGGAGATTGGATAAAATCAAAAAGCCCAAGTCATGAGATTTACATTATGATTTATGAAGATGTTGTTGATGAATTTAATGAACTAAAAATAAAATATGGATATGCAAATTTTGATGATTTACTAACAATTATGTTAGATACTTTAAAAGATAAAGATTTTAGTTTTAAAGAAATTTTAGTAGATGAATATCAAGATACAAACCCCCTTCAAGGAAGGCTTCTTGATGCTTTTAGACCAAAATCTTTATTTTGTGTTGGTGATTATGACCAAAGTATTTATGCTTTTAATGGCTCTGATATTGGGATTATTTCTACTTTTGCTACAAGATATGAAAATGCAACAGTTTTTACTTTACGAAAAAATTATCGCTCAACAAAACCAATTTTAGATTTAGCTACAAAAGTTATTGAATACAATGAGAGAGTTTATGAAAAAAAACTTGAAGTTGTACGAACTGAAAATGAACATAAACCAAAATTACTAGCTTTTAATGAGCTTTTTTCACAATATGAATATATTTCAGAATTAATATCAAAAAGTTCAACTCCCCATAATGAAATTGCAATTATTTATAGAAATAATTCAAGTGCCGATGGAATAGAAGCAAACTTACGAGAGTTTTCAATTCCAGCAAAAAGAAAAGGTGGAATGAGTTTTTTTGATTCAGTTGAAGTAAAATTTATACTTGATATTTTAGTTATGCAAATCACTCACAATGATATGATGGCTTTTATTCATGTTGTTGAACATGGAAAAGGTATTGGAAAAGCAATTGCAAAAGATATTTTTGATGCACTTATAAAACTTGGTGATGGAGATTTATTAAAAGGTCTTTTCTCTCCTCGAGCTGATATAAATAATCCTTACGAAAATGGAAAAGTAAAAAATAGACAATTGGGACTTTTTGATGATTTTATAGAGTTAGGTTCTATTTCAAAGTTTAAAGATTGTAATTTTGAAGAGGCTTTTTTAGGAAATCCTATTTTAAAACACCCAAAATTAAATGTTGATGGTGGAAAATATTTATATGATATTTATCTATTAATGAAACATTTAAGAAGAACAAAAATTCCAGAAACTTTAGTAAGTAGTATTTCTTCATCTATGGCTTACTCAAAGTTAAAAGATTTTTTATCTACAAAAAGAGCAACACAAAAAGATGGAACAATAAATCCAAGCCAAAAAACGAAATCACTGGCTAAAATAAATAGAAAAGTAATGCTTTTAAAAAATCTATCAAGAAATTTTCAAGATTTATCAAAATTCATAAACTCTATGATTTTAGGTGGAAGTGAAATGAGTGAAGGAGATGGTGTAAATCTTCTTTCAATTCATGCAAGTAAAGGTTTGGAGTTTAAAGAGGTATATGTAATTGATTTAATGGATGGAAGATTTCCAAATAGAAAACTTATGAGTAAAGGTGGAAGTATAGAAGAAGAGAGACGACTATTCTATGTTGCAGTGACTCGTGCAAAAGATATTTTGTATTTGTCTTTCGCAAAATATGACAAAATAAAAAAGATGACATTTGTAGCAAGTCCATTTTTAAAAGAAGCTGGAATGATTATAAAAGATGCAGATGAATCTTAAGTTTAAGACAAATATAATAAAATATATAAAATATGAATAATAGTTATATGTTAGGAGTAAGATAAGTGGAAAAAATTTTTTTAATGATTTCAGTGTGTACAATTATTATGATGGCACCAATTCTCTCAAAAATAGTAAAAGCACCTGTCGTTGTTGTTGAAATAGTTTTAGGATTAATTGCTGGTTATTTAGGCTTAATATATGATGATGAAACTTTAAAGTTGATTGCTAAATTTGGATTCGTTTATTTAATGTTTCTAGCTGGACTTGAAATAAATTTTAAACTTGTAAAAATTATAAAAGCAACTTTGGCTGTAAATGTAATCTTATATTTTATCTTATTGTATTCAATATCTGGATTTGTTTGTTGGTTTTTTTCTTTAGGTCTGCCCTATTTTGTTGCTTTGCCTATTTTTTCTTTAGGTATGATTATGATGCTTATAAAAGAGTATGGGAAAGAAGAACCATGGCTAAATCTAGCTTTATCTATTGGTGTAATTGGAGAAATAATAAGTATTTTAGCCTTAACTTTATTTAGTGGTTGGACAGAACATGGATTAAGTATTAGCTTTTTTATATCTATTTTAACTGTTATTAGTGTAGTTGCAATTACTATTTTGGGTTTAAGAGTTTTTTATATCGCTTTTTGGTGGTTTCCTGAATTAAAAATATTTCTTATTCCAGATTCTCAAAATGACAGATACGATCAAGATATAAGATTTTCTATTTCACTTTTATTGATTTTAGTATCAATTATGTTATTGTTAAAAATTGATGTTGTTTTAGGTGCATTTACAGCTGGATTATTTTTTAAAATGTTCTTTAATCAAAAACATGAACTTCTTGATAAAATTGAATCTTTTGGTTTTGGTTTTTTTGCACCAATATTCTTTATTTATACAGGTTCAACTGTAAAACTTAATATGATAGATTTGGATATTTTACAACATGCAGGATTTATTATAATTGCTATTATTTCAATTAGGTTAATAAGTTCTTATTTAGTATTTTTCAAATACTTAAAATTTAAACAAACAGCACTTTTTGCATTGAGTGATTCTATGCCTCTTACTTTTATGGTAGCAATTGCAATGTTATCTTTTAATTATGGTTTAATAACTCAATCAGAATATTTCTCATTTATCATAGCAAGTATGGTAGATGGATTATTTTTAATGATATTAATTAGAAAACTTTACAAGTGGTTTAAATTAGAAAAATAAAAACTTTATTTTAATATATTTTTAAAATAGTTCAAAATAGCAACATAAGAAAAAACTAGATATAATCGCGTATATTTAAGAAAAACATAGGATTTTTAATGAGTGAAAAATACGAACCATCACAAGTAGAAGATAAATTTTATAAGATTTGGGAAGAAAGAGGTTATTTTGAAATAGATGGAAATAAGTCTATTCAAGAACATGATGCAACAGGAAAACAAAAAACATTTTCAATCATGATGCCACCACCAAATGTAACAGGAAGCTTACATATTGGTCATGCTTTAACATTTACATTACAAGATATTATTACTAGATATAAAAGAATGGATGGGTTTAAAACTCTTTGGCAACCAGGAACTGACCACGCAGGAATTGCAACTCAAAATGTTGTTGAAAAACAATTATTAGCTGAGGGTACAACAAAAGAAGAAATAGGAAGAGAAAAGTTTTTAGAGAGAGCTTGGCTTCAAAAAGAAACAAGTGGTGGAAATATAGTTCATCAAATGAGAAAATTAGGTGTTACTCCAGCTTGGAAAAGAGAAAGATTTACAATGGATGAGGGATTAAAAGAGGCTGTAAAAGAAGCTTTTATTTCTTTATACAATGAAGGTCATATTACTCAAAATAACTACATGGTAAACTGGTGTACGCATGATGGTGCATTATCAGACATCGAAGTTGAACACGAAGAAGTAAACGGTAAGTTTTACCACATGATTTATAAATTTGCAGATGGAAGTGGTGAACTTCAAGTAGCAACTACTAGACCTGAAACATATTTTGGGGATACTGCAATCATGGTTCATCCTGACGATGAGAGATATAAATCAATCGTTGGAAAAGAAGTTCTTTTACCTTTAACTGAGCGAAAAATCAAAGTTATTACAGATTCTCATGTTGATATGGAATTTGGAACAGGTGTTGTAAAAGTAACTCCTGCTCATGATCAAAATGACTACGAAGTTGGAAAAAGACACGATTTAGAGTTTATCAAAGTATTTGATGAAAAAGGTATTTTAAATGAATATTGTGGAGAATTTGCGGGACTAGAAAGACTTGAAGCAAGACCTGTTATCGTAAAAGCTTTAGAAAATGCTGGATATATCGTAAAAATTGAAGAACATATTCACCAAGTAGGGCATTGTTATAGATGTAAAAATATTGTTGAGCCATTTATCTCTCAACAATGGTTCTTAAGTTCTGAAATGGCTCAAGAATCAATCAGAAAAACAAAAGAGACTACAAAAGAAAGAGCTGCTTCAGGTGAGCATAATGGAACACTTTTCCACCCAGCACATTGGATAAACTCATATACAGCTTGGATGGATGAGTTAAGACCTTGGTGTATTTCAAGACAACTTTGGTGGGGACATAGAATACCTGTATTTACTTGTGACGATTGTGGACATCAATGGGCTGATAAAGCTGATGAGCCAGAGAAATGTCCAAAATGTGGAGGAAACCACTATACTCAAGACCCAGATGTTTTAGATACTTGGTTCTCATCTGCACTTTGGGCTATGTCGCCATTAGGTTGGGGAAATAATGGAAAATTAAAAGAACTTTATAACGACACAGATGAAGCAGATTTTTATCCAAATTCATTGCTAATCACTGGTTTTGATATTATGTTCTTCTGGGTAGCTAGAATGATGATGATGGGTGAGCACTTCAAAAAACAATTACCATTTGAAGATATTTATATGCACGCTCTTGTAAGAGATGAACATGGTGCAAAAATGTCAAAATCAAAAGGAAATGTAATTGACCCACTTGATATGGTAAATGAGCATTCTGCAGATATTATCAGATTTACTTTAGCGTATCTATGTGTTCAAGGAAGAGATATTAAACTAGGTGCAAAAAACTTAGAGCAATTTAGAAACTTTACAAATAAACTTTATAATGCAAGTAATTTCTTACAGTTAAATGTAGAAACATTCCCTGATTTAAAAGATATTACTATTAGCACACCTCTTGGTCTTTATATGCAAAGCAAACTTAGTGATGCAGTTGATGAGTTAAGAAATGCCCTTGAAACTTATAAATTCAATGAATCAGCTTCTATTTTATATAAATTTGTATGGAATGAATTCTGTGACTGGGGAATCGAATATGCAAAAGCTTCTAAAGATTCAGTTGTCGAACTTGGAGCAATTTTCAAAGAAACGCTTAAAATGGTAAGTCCATTTATGCCATTTATTTCTGATTATTTATATCATAAATTAAGTGGTACAACACTTGAAGATGGTGATTCATTAATGATTATGAATTTCCCAAAAAACATAGCAAAAAATCAAGAAATCGAAGATATGTTTGCAATTATCGAAGAAGCGATTACAGCGATTAGAAGAGCAAAAGTTATCATAGATATGGGTAACTCAAAAATTGCAAAAGCCTATTTAAAAATCAATAAAAATATTGATAATGAAATGGCTAAACCATTTATTGAAAAATTAGCAAAAGTGGAAAATATTGAGTTTATCCTAGCAAAAGTAGAGAACTCAATCACAGATGTAAGTGATAATTTAGAAGTTTATATCCCAACTGGTGAAATTGATATGACACCAATTATTTCTAAACTTACAAAACAACAAGAAAAATTAGAAAAAGAGATAGCAAAACTATCAGGAATGTTAAATAACGAAAAATTCGTAGCAAATGCACCAGCAAATGTTTTAGAAGAGAATAGAGCAGGTCTAGCATCGGCTGAAGATAAATTGGCTAAGGTTGTAGCTGAGTTGAAGTCTTTGAGTTAAGAAGAAGATTTTTAGTTAGATTTTTGAAAAGCCCCGTCAAGTTTTGATGCGGCTTTTTATCTTGGAGATAAAAATATTTAATGAATATAATAGAACCAGTATTAAAAGATTATGACTTAACATTAGAATTAATTGAAAAATATAATAAATAAACATTAAATGATATTTTGGATAAATCATATTCTAAATATGCTCCATTATTGTTTGGAGAGGTAACATAAATTCATATTCAGAATTAAAAGATTCTGAGATAAAATAAAATGAATAAGGGTTATCATGAGACAAAGTAAATATAGTCAAGAGTTTAAGGATTCAACAGTACAGTTGATTATTAATAATAATGAAAGTGTTGTTCAAGTTGCAGAAGATTTAGATTTAAATCCAAAGACATTATATCATTGGGTTACAATGTATAAAAAAGCACATAATATTCCAACAAGAGACGTAAACTTATTATCTTCTAAAGAAAATGAACATGAAAAACTTAAGCGACTTAGAGCTGAGAATAAGGTACTAAAACAAGAGCGAGATATTTTAAAAAAGGCAGCAGCATACGCAGCATTTGAAACTCTGTAAGGTATGCATGGATTTTTGAACATAAAAAGAGTTTTAGTATAAAGCAAATGTGTAAAGTTGTAAAAGTAAATTTATCTTCTTATTATCATTGGGTTAAAAGTGGTAGAGTCATTACAAAATTAGATAAGCAACTTAATGAATTGATTGAAATTATCTTTGTTCAAGGTAGGAATAATTATGGAACAAGAAGAATTCAAAGTAAACTTCTAGAACTATATGGATTAATTATTTCAAGAAAACGTATTTCAAAGATCATGAAAGAGTTAAATTTAAAAGTTAAAATAAAACGAAGATATAAAAATACGACAGATTCTAATCATAACTTACCAATTGCACCAAATATATTAAATAGAGATTTTTATGCATCAAATCCGAATGAAAAGTATGTTGGAGATATTACATATATACCAACAGGAGAAAGTTGGTTGTATTTAGCAACTGTAATTGACTTGTACTCAAGAAAAGTAGTTGGATGGAGCATGGATGATACCATGAAAGTGTCTCTTGTAAATGATGCATTAAATATGGCAATACTTCACAGAAGTCCTACAACAGGTCTTATTTGGCATACAGATAGAGGGAGCCAAAAAGATTTATTAGAAAAATATAACATTGTTCAAAGTATGAGTAGAAAAGGGAACTGTTGGGATAATTCAGTAGCAGAGAGTTTCTTCAAATCACTAAAACAAGAATTAGTTTATAAGACATATTTCTATACTAAAAAACAAGCAAAAAAAGAGATATTTGAATATATAGAGTTTTATTATAATCGGATTAGAAGTCATAGTTATTTAGGAAATTTATCACCTGTTAAATTTGAAGAAAAACAAGAAAAAGAAAAAGTGTTACAATCTGAAATGGTGGCTTAGGGATTAGCAAAAAAGTGTATGTTTTTTAGTTACCTCTCCATAAGCAAGTGGGGTTTTTCTTTCCCATCATTTCTGGTAGGAAAGAATATTTATATTAAAATTATTTAGAATCTTTTTTTGATTTTTTATCTGCTCTTTTTTCTTTTAATGATTTAGCAGGTTCTTTTTTTGTAGCTTTTTGAACATCTTTACCTTTTGCCATGCAAACTCCTTTTTTTAAGTTATACAGGCTAGTATACCTTAATAAATGCAATAAGATATTAATTTTTTACAAAACTTCAACTTTTACAATAAAGAATCAATTTTTATTTTATACTCTAAATCTTTTCCAGCTAAAGGATGATTAAAATCAACTACTATTTCTTTCTCACCAATCTCTTTTACAATAAATTGTATAGGCTGATCATTTTCATCTTGAGCTTGAATTTGCATTCCAATTACTAAATTTTCTATTTCTCCAAATTGCTCTTTTGGCAAATTCTGAATCCCAGATACTTCATATTCACCATAAGCTTCACTTGCAGGGACTAAGATATCTGCCGCCTCGCCTACTTTCATATTAACAATTCTTTTTTCAAGACCAGCTATTACTTGTCCTGTTCCAAATAAAAATTCAAAAGGTTTATTGCTTCTACTTCCATCAACTAAAACACCATCAATTCTTACTTCAAACATTATTTTAACTGTTTGATTAATTTGTATTGGCATATTATCCCTTTCTTATTTTTATTTCTTAAACTATTTTTTCAACCAATTTGAAACTACCCTTTTTTTTTCAAAAAGTTTACTTTTAATTCTTGTAATATTTGCAATACAAACTAACTGTTTTGCGGCTGTTTGTAAATCATCGTTGATTATTAAATAATCATAATCTTGAAAATATTCTACTTCACCTTTAGCATTTTTTATTCTTTTTTCAATAATTTCAATACTATCTGTATTTCTACTATTTAATCTACTTTCTAAAACTTCTAAAGATGGTGTTGTTATAAATACAGAAGTAGTTATAGAAGATAGTTTTTTTCTCACTATTTCATGCCCTTGAACATCAATATCAAAAATCACAAGCTTACTCTCATCTAAAGCTTTATGAATAGGTTTTAAAGAAGTTCCATAATAATTATCATGAACTTTTGCATATTCTAAAAAATCCCCATTATTTATATCTTTTTCAAATTCTTCTTTTGTGACAAAGAAATAATCTACACCATTAACTTCTCCCTCTCTAGGAGCTCTTGTTGTAGTTGAAATAGAAAAATAGTAATCATCTATATCTTTATAAACTTCTTTTAGAAGTGTAGATTTACCACAACCACTAGGACCAGAAATTATTAAAATAGCACCTTTTTTCTCTTTTATCAAAGATTATTCCTTTAAACTCAATCGAATATCAACACTTTCACCACTTGAAAGTTTATCAATTACTGTTTGATCAAATTTTTCTAGTAATGGTCTTAACTCATTGATATGAAAATCACTTAATACTAACTTATAGTGTTTTATAGGACTTTGAGTTAAATCAAATTCATACTCTTTAACTTCATCTAAGGCATCATCAATAATAGCTGCAATATCTTTCCAGTCAGTTTTTTCAAAATTAATTTCATTTTGAATAATATCTTCTCTTAAAATATTATTAATTTTACTTAATTCTCTATGATCTAAAATTCCACCAATATTTAAAGAATTAGAACTTATAATACTTTCATCATCCTCTTCTTCATACAAATCATCATCAGAATAATTTGTGTTTTTACTATCTAACGATTCAATATATTTCTTTGTAATTGGAACAAATACATCTTCATCTTCTTCATATCTATTTAATTCTAGCTCTTTTTCTTTTGATTTTTCTTCTTTGATATATTCAATTTGTTCTATTAAAATTTCTTCAAGTTTTGTTGGTAAAAAGGGTCTTGGAATAATAAAATCTCTTGATTTGTCAAAAGATAACTCTTCTGAACTAATTGCACCTAGTTTTTTTGAAAACTGTTTAATTGTATTAAATTTATCATCAATAAAACTTTGATCAATAATAATTAAATCAAATTTTTCATTTACGCTATTCGTTTTTTGAATAGTTAATTTTATATGTAGCCTTTTACAAACTAAAGTAAAAATATGTTCAATAATTCCAGCATCACATATCAATAGTATAGTCACTTTATCTCCTGTAAAGTTAAATCTTCCAATTTATAAACTTTATCACATCTATTAGCTAACTCATGTTCATGTGTTACAAGTATTAAGCCTGCATTATTATTTTTTATGTATTTAAAAAGTGTATTCATTACAATATTAGCAGTATCTTTATCTAAATTTCCAGTTGGTTCATCAGCAAAAATAATTTTAGGTTTTTTAGTCATAACTCTTGCAATTGATAATCTTTGTTGTTGTCCACCACTTAATTCACCAACGCCTTGATTTATTACATAATCAATATTTAACTCTTTTAATAAGTTTTTATCAATTTCTTCACCACTTAAAAGTGTAGCAATTTCTAGATTTTCAATTGCAGAAAAACCACGAAACAAATAATGCGCTTGAAAAATAATTCCAAAATCATCTCTTCTAATTTTTAATAATTGATTTTGTTTTAGTGAATAAATATCTTTACTTTTAAAAACAACACTACCAATAGATGGTTTTAAAAGAGAAGATAAAATATTTAGAAGTGTAGATTTTCCACTCCCACTCGTACCTATAATTGCAATTGATTCTTTTTTATGAAGAGATAAATTAATATCGTTAAAAAGCTCATAATCAAATTTATGAGATAAATTTTTAGCTTGTAGTAAAAGGTCATCTGCAATGAGTGCATCCATTTTATTAGCTTCACCCATTACATTTTCCTTTTATTTTACATAGTTGTTAAACTACGATTATTTTCCCATTTGTTTTGCAACTTCAGCTGCGAAATCTTCTTCTTTTTTCTCAATACCTTCACCAAGTTCAAATCTAATGTACTCAGTAATTTTGATTGATGCATCAACTTCTGCAATTGCTTGCTCAACAGTGATTTTATCATTCATTACATAAGCTTGAGATAATAGAGCAAATCTACCGTCTAATTGAGTATTATCTGTAATATATCTTTCAATTTTTCCAGGGATAATATTTGCCCAAATTTTTTCTGGTTTACCTTGTTCTTTTAATTCAGCTTCAAAAGCAGCTTTTGCATTAGCAATTGCAGACTCTGTTAATTGAGATCTAGAAACAAAATCAGGAATGTTTTTTAATGTTTTTCCCAATCTTTTTAATTCATCATTATCAGCTGTAATTTCTGCAACAATTGCTCTGTTTTCAGACTCTACAAAAGCAGGATCTAAATCAGTATAAGAAATAACAGTTGGCTTCATAGCAGATGCATGCATGGCTAATGATTTTAATAATGTAGCAGCTTTATCTTTAACAGCTTCATCACAAGAAGCAGCTAATAAAACCCCAACTCTACCATTTGTATGAACATACGCATTTACAACTGTTCCAGTTACAGTAACTAATTTTCTAGCAACTAAATTTTCACCAATTGTAGCAATTTTGCCGTTTAAGAAATCTGAAAAACTTGTTCCACTAATAGTTGATGAAGCTAATGCTTCTGCATCAATAATATTATTAGCTTGAGCATGAGATAAAATCTCTTGTGTTAACTTAAGGAAGTTTTCATTTTTCGCAACGAAATCTGTTTGTGCATTTAACTCTAACATTGTAGCAACAGTGTTATCAGCGTTAACTTTAACAGCAACAACACCTTCAGCAGCAACATTTCCAGCTTTTTTAGCAGCTTTACCAAGTCCAGCTTCTCTTAAAGCTTGAACCGCTTTTTCTAAATCACCATCAGTTTCATTAAGTGCATTTTTGCAATCAAGCATACCTGCACCAGTCATTTCTCTTAATTCTTTAATTAATTGTGGAGTTACACCTGCCATAATTATGCTTCCTCAGTTTCAGTAAATTCGTTTTCACCTTCAGAAACAGCTTCAGCAATTAAAGCTTCTGCTTCTTCTTGAGATACAGGTTCAACATCTCCACCAATTTCGTCAGCTAATACAGCTTTTCCTTCATTCATAGCTGCAGCCATTTCGTTGCAGAATAAGTGAATTGATCTAATTGCATCATCATTTCCAGGAATTGGTAAATCTACAACATCAGGATCACAATTTGTATCCAAAGGAGCAACAACTGTAATTCCTAATCTTCTAGCTTCTGCAATAGCAATTTTTTCTTTAACAGCATCAAGAACAAACATCATATCTGGAAGTTTGTGCATTTCTTTGATACCACCAAGGTATAATTCTAATTTTTCTTCTTTTCTAGAAAGCATTAAAGCTTCTTTTTTAGTTAAAAGATCTAATTGACCTTCTTCTCTCATTTTTTTAATAATTTCTAATTTTCTAATTGATTTTTTAATTGTTCCAAAGTTAGTTAACATTCCACCTAACCATCTATGATTAACATATGGCATTCCACAAGAAATAGCAGCTTTTTTAATAGCTTCACTAGCTTGTTTTTTAGTACCAACAAAAATCATTGTTTGACCTTCAGCAGCTCTATCTTTAACAACATTATATGTATATCTGAAATATCTTAATGTTTTTTGTAAATCTATAATATAGATATTTTTTCTAACACCGAAAATGAATTTTTTCATTTTTGGATTCCATCTTCTTGTTTGGTGTCCGAAGTGTACACCACATTCTAATAGGTCTTTCATTGTAACCATGATAATTCTCCTTGAATTAATTGTATTTTTGTAATCTGGGTTTAGCCTCTGTATCCCTTAATGCCAAGATTTCTCTTGTCACAACCCATACAAGGATTGATACATGTGAGGTTCTAATTAAAATTAGAGTTGCGATTATATTTAAAGTTAGATTAATTCTTCTTTAATCTTCTTATTTGATAATTTTAATATATTTTAAATAAAATTATTTTTATTATTTATTTATAAAGAGTTCTTTAATACTAGTTCAGTAAATTTATCCATATAATAGAGTTAGATGCAAATTGTGTTTTTGAATAGCAAGACGCTAAATTTTCTGGTTTTATGTTAGATAAAAGTTCTATGTCGATTAGCATTTATGATATACTTTCTTTTATATAAGGACCATAAATGTTAAAAAATACCACTTCTGCTTTTAAAATTTCAGTTATTTATTTCATTTTTGCTTTGCTCTGGATTTATTTTTCGGATGAAGCTATAATTTTTTTAGTAAAAGATTTTCAAGAACTCCAATTTCTACAAACAATTAAAGGTTGGTTTTTCGTAACTGTTTCATCAATACTACTTTACATATTAGCAAAACAATTTTTTATTAATCTTCAAGAAGAAAAAGACAAATTAAGTAATACTAACTACATTCTAGAAAAAATTATTGAAAATGCACCGATTATGATATTTTGGAAAGATAAAGATGGAATTTATCAAGGCTCAAATACACATTTTTTAGATTTGATGAATTTAAAAGATAAAGAAAAATTAATTGGTAAAAAAGATTCTGATTTCAACATTTCTGAAAAAGAAGATTTTATGAATGATGACATATTTGTTATGTCAAATAAAAAACCAAAATTAAATTACATTGAAACAATAACAGCAAAAGATAAAAATATAAAAACAATAAATACTTCAAAAGTTCCATTAATCGACGATAAAGGAGAAGTTATAGGAGTTTTAGGGGTTATAAATGATATAACTGAGCAAATAAATAATCAAAAACAAATAAATTTACAAGAACAACTTTTAATTCAACAATCAAAACTAGCTTCAATGGGTGAAATGATTGCAAATATTGCTCATCAATGGAGACAACCATTATCTATTATTTCAACTTCTGCAACTGGTATAAAAATTCAAAAAGAGATGGGTGTATTGGATGATATTTCAGAAATAAAGGCACTTGAAACAATAAATGAAAATGCGCAATACTTATCAAATACAATAGAAGATTTTAGAGATTTCTTTAAAAAAAGTAAAATAAAAAGTTTTGTTAATTTAGATAATTTATTAGAAAAAACTTTAAAACTTATTCTTACTAGATTAAAAAACAAAGAGATCACTATTATAAAAAGTAATCTTCATATTGAATTTGAAACCTATGAAAGAGAGATGATTCAAGTATTTATGAATATTATAAATAATTCGATAGATGCCTTTGAAAATAAAAATTATGATAAATTTATATTTTTTGAAACTGAAAAATTCGAAAACAAAATTGTCATAAAAATAAAAGATAATGCTGGTGGAATTGATGAAAATATACTAAATAGAATTTTTGAACCCTACTTTACAACTAAAGAGTCAAAACAAGGAACAGGAATTGGCTTATATATGTGTAATGAAATTATAGTAAAACATTTAAATGGAAAAATTATTGTAAGTAATGAATCTTTTGAATATAAAAATCAAAAATATATTGGTAGTTTATTTATGATTGAACTACCAACTACATAACTATTTTATATATTTCAAAATCTCTTCTTTGTCAGAAAAAGGGAACTTTTTATCATAAATAATTTGTGTTGCTTCATCACCTTTTCCAAGAACTAAAACAACAGAATTTTGATTTGCCATTTCCATAGCTTTTTTAATAGCTTCTTTTCTATTAATTTCAACTTGAACACTAGGATGATTTTTGATTCCAACTAAAATATCTTCTATAATCATATCAGGGTCTTCATTTCTTGGATTATCACTAGTAACGATTATATGTTTAGCAAAATTTGCAGCAACCTGTCCCATTAATGGTCTTTTTAGTTTATCCCTATCTCCACCTGCACCAAATACACAAATTATCTCTTTTTCATTAAAACTTTGTAAAACTTCTTTCATTCCATCAGGTGTATGTGCAAAATCTACAATTGCCAAAGGATTAGTTGAAACTGTTTCCATTCTTCCACTAACTCCTGCAAACCCTTCTAAAGCTTCACAAATTTCATCAAGTGGTTTATTTGTTGTAATATGAACAGCTGCAACTGCTGCCATTAGATTATAAACATTAAAAATTCCCATCATATTAGAAGAAAAAGAGTGCATTTCTCCGAAATGTGAAAACATTACATGTGTTCCATTCTTAAAGGAATATGCAGTAACTTTATAAGTTGAAGGTTCTTCAAGTGAATATGCAAAACCATTTTTTGAATTATATTTTACAATTTTGTCATCTTTATTTATTAGTTTTTTACTATTATCTTCAAAAAAAGAGTTTTTAACTCTAATATATTCATCAATAGTTTTATGATAATCAAGATGATCTCTTGTAATATTTGTATGAATTTTTAAAGCAAACTCTAAACCTTCAATTCTTTTTTGTTCAATGGCATGAGAACTTACTTCCATAACAAAAAAATTACAATTATTTTGCATAGCTTTTTGAATATGTGCAAAATTTCCAAGTTGAACAGGAGTTGTCAAAGAATAATCTTCAACTCTTTCATCATTGATGAAAAAACCACGAGTACCTTGAAGTGCAACTTTATATCCTAAATCTAATAAAATAGAATAAATAGCTGCAGCTGTTGTAGTTTTACCATTTGTTCCTGTTATTCCAATAACTTTTATTGACGACATATCTAAATGACTTTTTAACTCATTTGCAGTTATTATCTCTTTACAACCATTTAAAATAGCACTATTTTTAAACTTTTCATTTTGTTTTGAAACTACAAAAACAGAATTTTCATCTGCTTCATTTGAGTTATCTGTGTAAACTTTTTTATTTATGATTAACTGCAATTTTTTTCTCTTCTAATTTTTTATATAATTTTTCAATCTCTTTATCATAAGAGAAATATTCATTAAATCCATCTAAATATGTATAAGCTGTGCTATTAAAATCATTATCTATTAATTTTGTAACAAAATCAAAAAAATCATCTTTATTTTCAATTGCAACTTTTGTAGAAAACATAATATCTTCAAAAGCAATTCTAAAAGAACCTCTTGATTCTATTAAGTTTTTAAAATCTACATATCTAATAGCATCAAGCGATTCAACAGTCGAAGTACTCAATTCTTTTAAAACTTCCATCATTTTATCAATATCACCATCATAAGCATTTATCATATCTTCAACATATCTTATTGCTTCTTCTAAATTCTCATCTTTTATAATTGTAAAATAATCATATAATGAAATTGCTTTTTCTTCATCTTCACTTGCGATATCACAAAACAGCGCGTAAATTGGATACTCTTTATTTTTTGGAAAATTTGATGATAGTTGTGAATATAAAAATAAAGCCTTATTAAATTCTTTTTGAGTAAAAAAACTATTTGCTTCATTTAATAGTCTATCCTCATTTATCATTAAAATTCCTCTAATTTATTTTCCATACCTTGTGGTACATTAACTATTTGTAATTCTGGATGAATCGCTGCTTTTAACTCTTTTTCTACAATATATTTTAATGTACTTCCACTAGCACTACATCCAACACATGCACCTTTTAATTGAATAAAAACTTTTGCATTTTTTATATCTAAAAGTTCAATTGCTCCACCATCTCGTGCAAGCATCGGTGCAATTTTATTTTTTATAATTGAACTTACTGGTTCTTGTAAATCTTCATCAGAAAATGGCATCATATTATTTTACCTCTTTTGCTTTTCTTTTTACATAATATATTCCAATAGCTGTGCCTACTAAAAGTACTGCTATTGTTTGAAATATAAATATAAGTGTTACTTCTTCTTGAAACATTTTTTTCCTATTTTAAAACTTCTTCACATCTATTACAAAGTGTTTCTTCTTTTACTACTGTAAACTTCCAACATCTTGGACATTTGTGGGCAGTTGCTTTATAAATTTCAAACTCTTTTCCATCCATTTGGAAACTTCCAAGTATATCAGAGTTTTGTTTATCTTTTGTTACAGAACTTACTAAAAACCAATCACTTGATTCTACTTCATCTAAAGCTAAAATTTCTTCACAATTTGTGTAAATCATTAACTCTAAAGTTGATTTAATCACTTTTTCTTTACTTAAAGTATCTTTGATTTCAGAGAATTTTTCTTTTGCTGTAAATAATAAAACTTCATCAATATCTGATTTGACTTCTGGTAAAACAACCTTTTTATAATCAAAAATATCATCACAACCATCTTTTAAAATAGCTGGTGCAAACTCTAATAACTCATCCATTGTGTAAGTTAAAATTGGAGCCATTGTTGAAATTAATTTTTTAGCAATTAATGCCATTGCACTTTGAGATGCAAGTCTGTGAATATCATTTTTATCATCACAATATAATCTATCTTTACAAACATCAAGATAAATTCCAGATAAATCAACGACTAGGAAGTTATTTAATTTGTTTAAACCTTTTGAAAATTCATATACATTAAATGCAGCTTCAATTTCATCAAATACTTTTTTAGCTTTATTTACAACCCATTTATCTAAAGGTCCCATTTTATCTACTGTTACTATCTCTTCTAAATCAGATACATTCGCAAGTAAAAATCTTGCTGTGTTTCTGATTTTTCTATAAAGTTCTGCATTTTGTTTTAAGATATTATCAGAGATTTTTAAATCAGATTGATAATCACTCATAGCAACCCAAAGTCTTAAAATTTCACTTCCGTACTCTTTTAAAACTTTATCAGGTGCAACAACATTTCCTTTAGATTTCGACATTTTTTCACCTTTTTCATCAACAGTGAATCCATGTGTTAAAATCGATTTATAAGGAGCAATTTCGCTTGATGCTAAAGTTGTTAAAAGTGAAGATTGGAACCAACCTCTATGTTGGTCACTTCCTTCAAGATACATATCAGCAGGGAAAGTTCCAGCATCATAGTTTCTAGATCTTAAAACTGCATTTTGAGTTGAACCTGAGTCAAACCAAACATCTAAAATATCAACAGTTTTTTCTAAATCATCAGGATTTAATCCACTTCCTGGATATAAAAGCTCTGAAATTTCTAAATCATACCAAGCATCACAACCTTTTTGCTCAAAAATCATAGCTGTATAATTTAAAACTTTTTCATCAAAAACGATTTCATCAGTTTTTTTATTTCTGAAAAATGCAATTGGAACTCCCCAATCTCTTTGTCTTGAGATACACCAATCAGGTCTTCCCTCAAGCATTGCTTTAAGTCTATTTCTTCCCCATTCAGGATAGAAAGTTAAATTCTCAACTACATTTAAAGCATTTTCTCTTAATGTTTTATTTTGTTTTCCATATTGGTCATCAATAGAAATAAACCATTGTTTTGTAGCTCTAAAAATAATTGGTGTATGTGTTCTCCAACAATGTGGATAAGAGTGTCTAATATCTACTCTTTTTAATAAGGCTTCACCTAATTCTTCTAAAATTAATTCATTTGCTTTAAATACATTTAATCCTAAATATTTGTCAGTATCTCTAAATAGCTTCTCTCTAACTATTGTTTCATCATATTTTCCATAAGCATCAACAGGCATAATTACATCTAAGTTATATCTTAAACCTATTTTGTAGTCATCCTCTCCATGTCCTGGTGCTGTGTGAACTGCACCAGACCCAGAATCCATCATAACATGCTCACCTAAAACAATTTTAGAAGTTCTTCCATTTAATGGATTTATAGTATTTGTATTTTCTAAATCTTTTGGATTTATAATTTCAACTACCTCACCAGAAATAACACCATTTTCAATTAATGAGTTATATAGTTTTTTAGCCACAATAAATTTATCAGACGTTTTTACATACTCTTCTTCACCATTTAAAGAAATCCCTGTATTTGCAGGAAGTGTCCAAGGTGTTGTAGTCCAAATAATAATACTTGCATCAATAGATTCATGTTTAAATGCTACATAAATTGATGGAGATGTTTTATCTTCATACTCAACTTCAGCTTCTGCTAGTGCTGTTTGAGCAGCCCAAGACCAATATACAGGTTTACTTCTTTGAATCAATAAACCTTGTTTTGCAATTGCACATAATTCTCTATAAATATTCGCTTCAAATTTAAAATCCATTGTTAAATATGGATTTTCCCAATCAGCGATTACACCTAATTGTTTAAATTCACTTTTTTGAATATCAACAAATTTAGTTGCATGGTCTCTACATAATTGTCTTAATTTTGATTTTGGAAGAATTTTTTTCTTCTCAGCACCAATTTTTTCTTCAACTTTTTGCTCAATTGGTAAACCATGACAATCCCAACCTGGAACATATCTAATTGATTTTCCTTCAAAATAATGAAATTTATTAATAATATCTTTTAAAATTTTATTTAGTGCATGTCCAATATGAATATTTCCATTTGCATAAGGAGGTCCATCATGAAGTGTAAATGATTCACAACCTACCCTATTTCTTTTCATTTTTTCGTAAACTTTTTTCTCGTCCCATTGCTTGTATTTAACAGGTTCATTGTTAGGAAGATTTCCTCTCATTGGAAATTCTGTTTTCGGAAGCAGTAAACTCTCTTTATAATCCATTATAACACCTTCAGTTTTCAAAATATTTATAGTTTTTCATTAAAGTTTTGATTATATCTAATTTAGTTTAAAATAAATTTATAGCTTTTACTTAAAATCAGAAGTAAAAAGATTAAAACATAATATATTGTTACTAAAATCTATATTTAGATATATAATTAAAAGAAATATTTATTCTTTTATCTAAAATATAAATTTTATATGATAGAATTTCCGAATATTTCACAAAAACATAGGAAAAATAAATGAACGAAAAACACTATGAAGTAGTAATCGTAGGTGGAGGAATCTCTGGAGCTGCTCTATTTTATGAGCTAGCTAAATATTCAACTGCAACAAAAATCTGTTTGTTAGAAAAGTATGAAGATCTTGCAACTTTAAACTCTAAAGGTACAAGTAACTCTCAAACTATTCATGTTGGAGATATTGAGACAAACTATACTTTATCAAAAGCAAAAATCACAAAAAGAACTGCGAAAATGATTGAGAAGTTCTGTTTACAATATAATTTACAAGATAAAATTATGTTTAAACACCAAAAAATGGCTTTAGGTGTTGGTGAAAAAGAAGTTGAATTCATTACTAAAAGATACAATGAATTTAAAGAAGTTTTTCCTTATTTAGAATTATGGGATAAAGAAACACTAAGAGTATTAGAGCCTAAATTAGTTTATGCAGATAAAGCACAAACAATAGATAGACCTGAACCAATTATTGCAATGGGTGCAAAAGATCAATATACAACTGTTGATTTTGGAGCAATGACTAAAGAATTAGCGAAAGCTGGACAAGCAGCAGATACTTCAAAAACAACTGATATTTTCTTTAATTCAGAAGTTGAAGAGATTGAAAAAGTTGGAAATAAATATAAATTAACAACTGTTAATGGAACTGTTTATACGGCTGATTTTGTTGTTGTAAATGCAGGAGCTCACTCATTATACTTAGCTCATAAAATGGGTTATGGTAAACATATGGGTTCTTTATCAATGGCTGGATCTTTCTATATTACTAATGGTGAATTCTTAAATGGTAAAGTATATATGGTTCAAAATGATAAATTACCATTTGCTGCACTTCATGGCGATCCAGATATTTTAGAAAATGGCAAAACAAGATTTGGACCAACTGCCCTTGCTTTATTAGTTCTTGAAAGATATAAAGGTGGTAAATCAATATTCCAATGTTTAAAAACTATGAATATAGATGGAAGCATTTTAAAAATTTTCTGGGATTTATTAAAAGATTCAGAAATTAGAAACTATGTATTTAAAAACTTTTTATTTGAAGTTCCAGGAATCAACAAAGGTCTTTTTGTAAAAGATGCAAGAAAAATCGTTCCATCTTTAACAGTAGATGATTTAGAATATGCTAAAGGATTTGGTGGTGTTAGACCTCAAGTTCTTAATAAAACTGAAAAAAAATTAATGCTTGGTGAAGCATCTTTAAGTGAAGGGAAAGGAATCATATTTAATATGACTCCAAGTCCAGGTGCAACTTCTTGCTTAGGAAATGCAGAAAGAGATATTAAAGTAGTTTGTGACTATTTAAAATTAGATTTTAATGAAGCTCAATTCTTAGCTGACTTTACAGATCCAGAAATTGCATAAAACTTATTTTATATGTATAATAAGAGATAATTCTTATTATACATATTTTCTCTCCTATTCTTTATATCCTATAATTAATTTAAAGGGGTTTATTCAATGTTTAATCACATTTTTAATGAAGATGATATGATAAAGCTTCAAACGCTTCTAAGAGCAAATAATCAAACAATAACAACTGCTGAATCATGTACCGGTGGTTTAGTAGCAAGTATGATAACAAAAATCTCAGGTTCGTCCGATATATTTAATGGAAGTATAGTTACCTACTCTAATAAAATAAAAAATCAAGAATTACATGTCAAAAATAAAACTTTAGAAAAATTTGGTGCAGTTAGTATTGAAGTTGTAGATGAAATGCTAATTGGTGTATTAAAAAAATTTGATGCAAATTTTGCCATAGCAATTTCTGGAATTGCAGGACCTAATGGTGGAACAAGAAATAAACCTGTAGGTACTGTTATAATCGGAATTAGTGATGAAACTAACCATAAAATAGTGAACATCTATAATTTTAAAGGATCAAGAGAAGATATCCAAATACAAGCAGCAAAAATTGCATTGAAAGAAATTTATAAATTTATAAAGAATTCTCTTGACAAATAAAAATATTTGCACTATAATTCCAGTCCAATTTAAGTAGAACAACTTAAATTATCAATGTGACCCGTTAGCTCAGCCGGTAGAGCATCTCACTTTTAATGAGGGGGCCGATGGTTCGAATCCATCACGGGTCACCATTTATTTATTGTTGCAATCTTGGCCCCTTCATCTAACGGTTAGGATCTTGGATTTTCATTCCAATCACAGGGGTTCGAATCCCCTAGGGGTCACCAAGCCACTTGCAACAAACCGGTCGATTAGCTCAGTTGGTAGAGCGCTACCCTTACAAGGTAGATGTCATAAGTTCGAGTCTTATATCGACCACCACTTTTTATAAAGTCTCAAAATGCAGTAGCATTAGATTTTTAAAGATTTTTCGTGACTTCTATTTACATCTTGTAAATAGTATTTTTAAAGTGCGGTTGTAGTTTAGTTGGTTAGAATGCCTGCCTGTCACGCAGGAGGTCGAGGGTTCAAGTCCCTTCAACCGCGCCACTTTTATTGTTTACGTGACCCGTTAGCTCAGCCGGTAGAGCATCTCACTTTTAATGAGGGGGCCGATGGTTCGAATCCATCACGGGTCACCATTTATTTATTGTTGCAATCTTGGCCCCTTCATCTAACGGTTAGGATCTT
>JAQVBE010000004.1:97180-166862 GCA_028690445.1 Aliarcobacter sp.
TTTTCGTGACTTCTATTTACATCTTGTAAATAGTATTTTTAAAGTGCGGTTGTAGTTTAGTTGGTTAGAATGCCTGCCTGTCACGCAGGAGGTCGAGGGTTCAAGTCCCTTCAACCGCGCCACTTTTTTATTAATCTATTAAAGATTATTCTCACATAAATCCAGATACAATAATACCTTAAATAAAAAAGGTTTTTAATGTTAAGAGCAAAAAGTTTATATCATCTTATAGTTTACAGTATTCTATTTATCATTGTTTTGGTTTCAACTTTTACTTTTATTATAATAAGTAATGCACATGAAGAACTTCAAGAAAAAAATCATACTTTAAAAACTGACTATACTAATAATCAAAAAGAATTAATAAAAAATCATGTTAACTATATTATAAATTTTATTGATTATTATAATGAAACTAACAAAAATAAAAAATCTGAAGCTCTTATACAAAAAGAAGTTCTTGAAATAATCGAAAAATTAAGAGTTAATGAAAATCCCAATGAATATATTTTTATTTATGATTTTAATGGCAACTTAGTTCAAGATGCAATAGCAAAGAAAGATAATATTGGACATAATTACTTAAATATTAAAGATATAAAAGGCAAAGAAGTTGTAAAAGAACTAATAACTACCTCAAAAAGAAATTTAGGAGGATATGTCGAATATGTTTGGTTAAAACCAGAGATATCAAAACAAACTACCAAAATTTCTTATGCTCTTTCTTATAATAAATGGAATTGGACTATTGGGAAAGGCGTTTATTTAGATGAAATTGATAAATTAATTAAAGAAAAAGAAGAAGATTATAATCAAAAAATCTCAAATTATACACTACAAATAACTTCACTTACAATTATGTTGGTATTATATTCTATATTTATTTATAAAAATGCAACTATATTAATAGTAAATGACGTAAAAGAAATAGGTAAATATTTTAAAGAATCACAAAAAAACAACGACCCAATTAACCAAAACCGAATTATTTTTGGAGAATTTAAAGTAATTGCAAACTATGCAACAGATGCAATGAATAATATCAAACTAAAAACAAACATGCTCGAAGATTTAAATAAAAATTTAGAAGACAAAGTTACTGAAAAGACAAAAGAGTTAACAAACCTTATTCAATCTCAGAAAAAATTTATTAAAAATTCAGTTCATGAAATAAATACTCCATTATCAATAATCCAAACAAATATTGATTTACTTAAAATGAAAATACCAAATAATAAATATATTACAAATATTGAATCTGGTTCAAAAATTATTCAGTATATTTATGATGATTTATCATATCTTGTAAAAAAAGATAGGGTTACTTATGAAAAAGAGTATTTAGATTTTTCAAAAATCTTAATTTCAAGAATAGAATTTTTTGATGAAATTGCAATTTCAAACTCTTTAAATTTTGTAACAAATATTGAAGAAGATATATATATCAAATTTAATATCACCGAACTTCAAAGAGTAATAGATAATAATTTATCAAATGCAATTAAATACTCTTTTGCAAAATCTCCTATTCTTGTAAAATTAGATTATCTAAATGATGAAGAGATTGAATTTAGTGTTTCTTCTAATTCAAAAAAAATTGAATCTAAAAATAAAATATTTGACGATTTTTATAGAGAAAATAATGCGAGGGGTGGTTTTGGTCTTGGCTTAAAAATAGTGAAAGATATTTGTGATAAAAATTTAGTTATAATCGATCTTGATTCAAATGAAAAAGAGACAAAATTTACTTATAGGTTTAAAATAAATGAAAATACTACTACTTGAAGATGAGTTAATGCTTAACAATGCGATTAGTGAATATTTAAAAAATATAGGTCATATGGTTGAGAGTTTTAGCGATGGGCAAGAAGTTTTAGACAACATAAATAATACTTATGATTTATTAATTCTTGATATAAATGTTCCTACAAAAGACGGTTTTGAGATTTTAAGTGAGTTAAATAGTAAAAAAATTTATATCCCAACTATCTTTATTTCTGCGTTAATTGACATAGAAGACATTAGTAAAGCCTATAGTCTTGGATGTAGAGAATATATCAAAAAACCTTTTCATTTAGGTGAATTGGGTATAAAAATAAATCAAATTTTAAAAAAAGAACAAAATAATACTACTCATATTAAATTCTCTGAAAACTACTCTTATTCAAAAGATAAACAAACTTTATATTTTAATGGAGAACCGCAAAGTCTAACTAAAAAACAGTTAGAAATTGTTCATATTCTTGCACTAAATATAAATATGATAGTTGATTTTGAAAGATTTAGAATTGATATTTGGGATGGTGAGGATATTGATAATCCTACTATTAGAGCAGAAATATCAAGACTAAAAAAAGCATTAAAAGAAGATTTTATCAAAAATATAAGAGGTCTTGGATATAAAATAGACAGATATTACTCTGCTTAAACTTTATAAATAATAACCATATTAAATAAGCTTTCAAAAAAAGCTAAATGCTACCCTTTTGCTACATACATCTACTATAATTGCTAATTAAATTATCTTTCAATTCTGTTTTAAATTTATAAGGAAAGTAAAATGAGCCCAGAAAAAGCACAAGCATACTGGAAAGAAAACATCTCTATGATTATTAAACTTCTAATAGTTTGGTTTGTATTTTCTTTTGGTTGTGGAATTTTATTCATCAATGAACTTAATGCAATAGAAATTAGTGGTGTAAAATTAGGTTATTGGTTTGCACAACAAGGTGCAATATATGTATTTGTTATCTTAATTTTTGTTTATGTAAAAGTAATGACAAGAATAGATGAAAAATATGGTGTAAATGAATAAGGAATTGCTATGGCCTTACAAACATTAATTTATCTATTTGTAGGTATCTCTTTTGCAATATATATTGGTATTGCACTTTGGGCAAAAGCTGATTCAACAAAAGAATTTTATGTTGCAGGTGGAGGAGTTCATCCTATTGCAAATGGAATGGCAACTGCTGCTGATTGGATGTCTGCTGCTTCATTTATCTCTTTAGCTGGTATTATTTCTTTTCAAGGTTCTGATGGTGGAGCATATTTAATGGGATGGACAGGTGGATATGTTCTACTTGCGATGTTATTAGCTCCCTATTTAAGAAAATTTGGTAAATTTACTGTTCCAGATTTTGTAGGAGATAGATATTATTCTGATATAGCAAGATTAGTAGCAATTATTGCAGTTATTTTTATCTCTTTTACCTATGTAGCTGGACAAATGAGAGGTGTTGGAATTGTATTTTCTAGATTTTTACAAGTTGATATAAATGCCGGTGTTCTTATTGGTATGGCAATTGTATTTTTTTATTCGGTTCTTGGTGGAATGAAAGGAATTACATATACTCAAGTTGCGCAATATGTAGTTATGATTTTTGCATACATGGTACCTGCAATTTTTTTATCATTACAAGTAACTAATACTTTTTTACCTCAATTAGGTATTTTTTCACAAACAACTTTTGCATTTAATACAGGTGTTCAAGTAATCCCCGAAGGGACTTATTTATTACATGCTCTTGATCAATCATTGTTAGATTTAGGATTTAAATCATATACAGAACCCGGTAATTTATGGAATATGTTTATGCTAACAACTGCTTTAATGTTAGGGACAGCTGGTTTACCACATGTAATAGTGAGATTTTTTACAGTACCAACAGTTAGAGATGCAAGAATTTCTGCTGGTTGGGCTTTAGTATTTATTGCAATTATGTATACAACTATCTCTTCTGTTGCATCATTTTCAAGAATAAATTTGATAAAAAATGTTCAAAATGTTGAATATGAGTCATTTGTTAATGGAGAATCTAAAAATATTGATGGTTCTATAAATAATGGAAAATGGTTTCAAACTTGGGAAAATGCTAATTTAATAGCATGGAATGATAGAAATGGTGATGGCAAAATTCAATATGCATCAGGAGTTGCTTTTGATGCAAAAGGTGGGAAACCAACTTTTAATGAAATAAATAGAGCAAAAGATGGACATAAATTGACTACTAATCCTAAAGGGACACCTAATGACTATGAACTTAGAAAAGGGAATGGAGTAGTTAATGAATTATATGTTGATGAAGATATTATGGTTCTAGCAAATCCAGAAATTGCAAATTTGCCAAATTGGGTTATAGCATTCATAGCAGCTGGAGCTTTAGCAGCAGCATTATCAACAGCAGCTGGTTTATTATTAGTAATTGCTTCATCAATTTCACATGATTTAATGGGACAAATTATATATAAAGATAAAGAAACTGGAAGATCAACTTTAAATGAAAAAACAGAATTAATTTGGGCTAGAATTTCTGCTATTGTTGCTGTTTTAATTGCAGGATATTTGGGTATAAATCCTCCTGCTTTTGTTGCACAAGTTGTTGCTTTTGCCTTTGGTTTAGCAGCTGCTGCATTTTTTCCTACAATTATTCTTGGAATATTTGATAAAAGAATGAATAAAGAAGGTGCAATTACAGGAATTATTGTTGGTCTAACTTTTACCTTTACATACATAATTTATTTTGTATTCTTAGGTGGTGATCCAAAAGATTATTTATTAGGAATCAATCCAACAGGAATTGGTGCAGTTGGTGCATTATTACATTTTATAATAGCATTCGTTGTATCAAGAATGACTCCACCTCCTCCTGAACATATTCAAGAACTTGTTGAAAGAATAAGAATTCCTTCTGGAGCAGGCGAAGCTTTAGAACATTAAAAAAATTACTAAAAAGTATACCTTTAGTATACTTTTATTACTTCCATAAAATATTAGGTAAATACATGAGTATCAAAGACCAAAAAACCTTTCTTTCAAATATTCACCCTTTTCAAGTTTTAACATCTGAACAAATGGAAATATGTATAAAACACATGGATATTGCATATTATCCTAAAGATTCAGTATTAATAAATCCTGAACAAATTCCTAATTATTTCTTTATAGTTATTAAAGGCTCGGTGTATGAATATTCAGTAGAAAATGTTGTTGTTATGGATTATCATCATCAAGATTCATTTGATTCTAACTCTTTAATATATGGAAAATGTAATAATACTTTTAAAGTATATGAAGATTTAATCTGTTACGAGTTAGAAAAAAATACTTTTTTAAAATTAATTGAATTAAATCAACAATTTAAAGATTATTTTTTAAAAGATTTAGTAAATAAAATTCAAACTTTAAAAAATAAAGAATATACCTCTGAACTTTCATCTTTTATGATTGCAAAAGTTGAAGATACACTTATACATGAGGCTTGTATTATAGATGAAGATACAAAATTAATAGATGCTATTCAAAAATCAATGGAATATAAAACTTCAAGTATTATTGTCAAAAGAAAAACTGGTGAATATGGAATTATTACTGATTCATTACTTAAAACAAAAGTATTACTAGAAGGTAGAGATTTAAGTATTCCCGTAAAAAACATTGCAATATTTCCTCTTTTAACCGTTAATAATGATGATTATTTATTTGAAGCATTAACAGTATTAATTAAAAAGAATATAAAAAGAGTTGGTGTTACAAATAACAAAGATGAAATGATAGGTATTTTAGAACAAATTGATGTTCTTTCACATTTTGCAAACCATACTTATGTTGTTGATTCAAAAATCAAAAAAGCAAAAAATTTGGAAGATTTAAAAGATTCTAGTAAAGATTTGATAAATATTATAAGTAGCCTTCACTCTAAAGGCGTAAAAGTAAATCATATATCAAATTTGATTGGTCAATTAAATACAAAAGTTTATCAAAAACTTTATGAATTAATTTTACCAAAAGAACTAAGGAATAACGCTTGTTTTATAGTTATGGGAAGTGAAGGAAGAAATGAACAAATCATAAAAACAGACCAAGATAATGCTCTTGTAATTAAAGATGGAATTGAAGTTGAGCAATATAAATTTTATATGCATGAAATTACAAAAAATTTAATTGATTTTGGTTATCCAATATGTGAAGGAAATATTATGGTTTCAAATCCATTTTGGTGCAAAACTGTAAATGAATATAAAAATGAAACTGCAAGATGGATAGAAGCTCCAGGAATTCAAAATTATATGGATTTAGCAATCTTTTTTGATTCATTTGCTGTTGCTGGAAATAAAGAATTATTAATTAATTTAAAAGATAATTTGTTTAATAAACTACATGATAAAGATGTTTTTATGGCGTATTTTGCAAAGGCAACATTAGCATTTGATACACCAAATACGGTTACAAATATTATGACAAAATCACATATCATTGACATAAAAAAAACAGCTGTCTTTCCAATAGTTCAAGGTATTAGAAGTTTAGCTTTAAAAGAAAAGATTAGAGAAACTACAACTATTAAAAGAATAAAAATTCTTGAAAATAAAAAAGTTTTAGAAAAAGATAAAGCTGCTGAATTATTAGAGGCTTTTGATTTTGTAAATACAATAAGATTAAAATCACAACTTTTTGATATTCAACATGGGAAAAAAATTACTAATGAAATTGATACATATACTTTAGGAAAAATAGAAAGGGATTTACTAAAAGATTCGTTTAAAATCATAAATGAATTTAAAAGATTTATCTCTTATACTTTTAGAATAGATAGAATTTCATGATATTTAATAATTTATTTAAAAATTGGAATAAAAAAAAACTAAAAGATGCTAAATTTAATTTTTTATTTGAACCACCTATTCTTGATGAATATGTATGTTTAGATTGTGAAACGAGTGGATTAAACCCAAAAAAAGATGAAATTCTCTCAATTGGAGCAATTCATATAAAAGAAAATAAGATTCTAATGAGAAAAACATTTAATATTTTTTTAAAACCCTCAAAAAATATAAATCCTGAATCAATTAAAATTCATCATATTAGACCAATAGATTTAGAAAACGGTATGAATCCCAAAGAAGCTATTTATGAGCTTTTAGAATTTATAGGTTCAAGACCAATTGTAGGATATTATATAAAATTTGATGTAGCAATTATTTCTAGATATACAAAAGAATTTATTGGTATAAAACTTCCAAATGAAACAATTGAAGTATCTTCTATGTATTATAAAACTAGAAAAAGATCAAGTGATTATCAATTTATAGACTTAAGATTTGATACTATTTTAAAAAATCTTGATATTCCAGCATTAGGTAAACATGATGCTTTGAATGATGCAATAATGACATCTATGATGTTTTTAAAACTAAAAAACTTAACACCTGCAAAAACTACATTTTATACAAATTAAAAAAATCTAAAAGTCATATTTTTGATATTAAATCAATAAATTTATTTAAAATAAACCCTAAATAACAGATTTTATGATGTTTTATTAGAATATTTGACAAATATTTTCAAATGCTATGTTATTGCAACTTTAATAGTTTAAGATTCCATAGTACGTTTAGTTACAATCTAATTTTAGGGAGAGAATATGGAATCAGAATTAGTAAAAAAAATTAAATCTAATCCAAAATATAATGAGTTAGTTACAAAAAGAAATTCGTTTTCTTTAAAGCTTTCATTGTTTGTTTTAGCTATGTTTTATGGTTATATCTTAGTTATCGCTTTTAATAAAGAGCTTTTGGCTACAAAAATTGGTGACGGTGTTATGACTTATGCATTTCCAGTAGGAGCTGCAATCATTATTATAAGTTTTATAACAACATTGATTTATGTTAATAGAGCAAATAATGAATTTGAAGATTTAACAAATGATATAAAAAAACAAGCACTAGGAGATAAATAATGTTAAAAATATTCACACTATTATCTATATTAGCAATCACAGTTTTTGCAGCTGGTGATTCACTAGGAGATATGGGTAAATCAAGCTTAAATATTCCTGCAATTATTATGTTCTTTATATTTATAGCCGGAACATTAGGTATTACAAAATGGGCTGCTAGTAAAACAAAATCTGCTTCAGATTTCTATACAGCAGGTGGAGGAATCACAGGATTCCAAAATGGTATGGCAATTGCTGGAGATTATATGTCAGCTGCGTCTTTCCTTGGTATTTCTGGAATGATTTATTTAAGTGGATATGATGGTTTAATTTATGCTGTTGGATTCCTTGTTGGTTGGCCTGTAATTTTATTCTTAATGGCTGAGAAATTAAGAAATTTAGGTAAATTTACATTTACTGATATTGCTGCATATAGACTAGATCAAACTAAAATCAGAATTTTAGCTGCTTTTGGTTCTTTATCTGTTGTAACTTTATATTTAATTGCTCAAATGGTTGGAGCTGGTAAATTAATTCAAATCTTATTTGGTATGGATTATGAGTATGCTGTTATACTTGTTGGTGTTATGATGATTATTTATGTAACTTTTGGTGGGATGCTTGCAACTACTTGGGTACAAATCATTAAAGCTATCTTATTACTTTCTGGTGTTACTTTCATGGGATTCATGGTAATGGCACATTATGGTTTCTCTTTCAGTGAATTAGCTACTCAAGCTGTTGCTGTACACTCTAAAGGTCAAGCTATTATGGCACCAGGTGGATTTATTTCAGATCCTGTTTCTGCTATTTCTTTAGGTTTAGCATTAATGTTAGGAACTGCTGGTTTACCACATATCTTAATGAGATTCTTTACTGTTGGAAATGCAAAAGAAGCTAGAAAATCTGTTGTTTATGCAACTGGATTTATTGGTTACTTCTACTTAATTATTGCTGTTATTGGTTTAGGGGCTATCGTATTCTTACAAGGACCTGATGCTGCTGCTTACTTTAAAGATGGTAAATTAATTGGTGGTGGAAATATGGCTGCTATTCACTTATCACATGTTGTTGGTGGAGATATCTTCTTAGGATTTATTTCAGCTGTTGCATTTGCTACTATTTTAGCGGTTGTTTCTGGATTAACACTTGCTGGTGCATCTTCAATATCTCATGATATTTATGCAATTGTAATGAGAAAAGGTAAAGCTAGCGAAGCAGATGAAATTAAAGTTTCAAAAAGATCAGTAATTATTATTGGTATTGTTGGAGTTATTTTAGGTATTGCTTTTGAAAATCAAAATATCGCATTCATGGTTGGTCTTGCTTTTGCTATTGCTGCATCTGCTAACTTCCCAATTTTATTCCTTTCAATTTATTGGTCTAAATTAACAACTAGAGGTGCATTCATTGGTGGATTCATGGGTCTTATTACTGCTGTTGTACTTGTAATATTAAGTCCTACTGTATGGGTTGAAATTATGGGTAATGCAAAAGCAATTTTCCCTTATAAACACCCTGCATTATTCTCTATAGCTGTAGCATTTATTGGAATTTGGTTCTTCTCAATTACTGATAAATCTGAAAGTGCTCAAAGAGAAATTGAAGCTTATGAGCCTCAAAATGTTAGAGCTGAAACTGGTATCGGTGCTGACGGGGCTGTTTCTCATTAACTTTCTTACTAAAGAGATTTTTCTCTTTAGTAATTTAAAAAAATAATCTTAGAAATCTTTCTTTAAATCTTAAAAAAATCTTAAAAACTATAATTAAATTTAAGAATTTATACTTATATTTTATGTTACAAATCTACTAATTATCATTAATTCTTATATAAAAAATTTAAAAAAATATTTTAAATTTTTATTTATGTGTATAATAAAAAACATTTTTTTCATTTGCTAATTTAATGCTACAATTAATTTAGTCATATGAAAAACTGTTAAGTTATAAATATAACATCTAAAAAATGTTGTATTAAAAAGGAAGCATAATGAATGACGAATTAGTTGATCGAATCGAATCTAATCCAAAGTATAAAGAACTAGTTTCTAAAAGAAATGGCTTAGGTATTAAATTAGGTATTTTTGTAATAGTAATGTTTTATGCATATATCTTAGTTATTGCATTTAACAAAGAACTTTTAGCTGCAAAAATCGGTGTGGGAGTTACTACAATAGCATTTCCTATTGCATTAGCAATTTTAGTACTTAGTTTTATCACAACCCTTATTTATGTAAGAAAAGCAAATGGTGAATTTGAAGATTTAACTAACGAAATAAAAAAAGATGTAAAGGGGCTAATCTAATGTTAAAAATTTTAGCGTTAATTTCAATCATTGCATTAAGTGCATTTGCTGCTGGCGATGCAACTTTTGAGGCAACAAAAAGAGATTTAAACATTTCTGCGATTATTATGTTTTTTGTTTTTATCCTTGGAACTTTAGGTATTACTTACTGGGCTGCTAAAAAAACAAAATCTGCAAGTGATTTTTATACAGCAGGTGGAGGAATTACAGGTTTTCAAAATGGTTTAGCAATTGCTGGTGATTATATGTCAGCTGCTGCGTTTCTTGGAGTATCTGGACTGATATATATGAAAGGTTATGATGGAGTAATTTATGCTGTTTCATTTTTAGTTGGATGGCCTGTTATTTTATTTTTTATGGCTGAAAAATTAAGAAACTTAGGTAAATTTACTTTTGCTGATATTGCTGCTTATAGATTAGGACAAAAAGAGATTAGAACTTTAGCTGCGTTTGGTTCTATTTCAGTTGTTATTTTATATCTTATTGCACAAATGGTTGGAGCTGGAAAATTAATTCAAGTACTTTTTGGTATGGATTATGAATATGCTGTTATCATGGTTGGTGCGTTAATGATTGTTTATGTTACTTTTGGTGGTATGTTAGCTACTACTTGGGTACAAATTATAAAAGCTTGTTTATTATTAACAGGTGTTTCTTTTATGGCTGTTATGGTTTTATACCATTTTAATTTTTCTTTTGAGTCATTAGCTGCTAAAGCTGTTGAAAATCATAAATCAGGTGAAGCAATTTTAAGTCCAGGTGGATTTATTACAGACCCAATTTCTGCAATATCTTTAGGTATGGCTTTAATGCTTGGAACTGCTGGATTACCACATGTTTTAATGAGATTCTTTACAGTTGGGAATGCTAAGGAAGCAAGAAAATCTGTTGTTTATGCTACTGGTTTTGTTGCATATTTTTGGGTAATTATTACTATTGTTGGATTTGGTGCAATTGCATTTTTAAATTCTGCTGATGGTGCACAATATTTTGTTGATGGAAAATTATTTGGTGGAAGTAATATGGCTTCTGTTCACTTATCGCATATGTTAGGTGGAAATGCATTTTTAGGATTTATTTCAGCTGTTGCATTTGCTACTATTTTAGCTGTTGTTTCAGGACTTACACTTGCAGGTGCATCTGCAATTTCACATGATATTTATGCAAATGTAATTAATCCAAATGCATCTGATGAAAAAGTTGTTAAAATTTCTAAAATTACTGTAATTATTATTGGTATTATTGGAGTTGTATTAGGTATTGCTTTTGAATCGCAAAATATAGCTTATATGGTTGGTTTAGCATTTGGTATTGCTGCAAGTGCGAACTTCCCTATTTTATTCCTTTCTATTTACTGGAGTGGACTAACAACAAGGGGTGCATTTATTGGTGGATTCATGGGATTACTTTCAGCAGTTGCCCTTGTAATTTTAGGACCAAATGTTTGGGTTGAAATATTAAAAAATGAAAAAGCAATTTTTCCTTATGCTCACCCTGCACTATTTTCAGTAACTATTGCATTTGTTTCTATTTGGTTCTTCTCAAAACTTGATAACTCTCCAAGAGCTAAAAGAGAAAAAGAATTATTTAGAGGTCAAAATGTTAGAGCGAATACTGGTATTGGTGCAGCTGGAGCTGTTTCTCATTAGTTATAATATTTATCAAAGGAAAATTCCTTTGATAAATACAACAAATCTTTCTTTTTCTTTGTATTTTTATACAAGGTAATAATTTCCTTATCCATTTTTAGCTAAAATACACTCACAAAACCATTAAAAAGGGAAACTATGAGTATACTAGAACAAGAATCTTTCATATCATCAATTCATCCATTTGAAAGTCTTACAATAAATCAATTAGAATTATTTGTTGAAAATATTGACATTGTTTATTTCAAAGAAAATGAGATAGTACAAAAACAAAATTGTGAACCTACTCATTTATATTTTATATTAAAAGGTTTAATACAAGAAAAACAAGAAGATGAAGTACTAAGTTTATATTCAAAAAATGAAATTTTTGATTCTATTTCATTAATTGAAAATTACTCTAAAAATACCTTTATAACGGTAGAAGAAACTATTTGTTACACATTACCAAGGGATATTTTTATAAAAACCTTACATGAAAATTCTACATTAAAAAACTATTTTTTCCAATCTATCTCAGAAAAAATAAGTAATAATATTAACTATGAAAATAATAAAGAGATGGCTAATATTATGATTGCAAAAATAAAAGATGCAAAAATTCATAAAGCCGTAATTATTGATACAGAGAAAACAATATTTGAAGCAGCCTCAATTATAAAAAAAGAGAAAGTACCTACTCTTTTATTAAGGGATAAAAAAGGTGAAATGTATATTGTAACTGATTCTGATTTTAGACAAAAAGTAATATTAAATAGAATGGATTTTGATGATAAAGTTATAAAAATAGCATCAAAAGGTTTAATTTATGTAAATGAAGATGATTTTTTATTCAATGCTCAACTAACAATGGCAAAACATGGGCTTAAAAGAGTAGTTGTACAAAATGACAAAAAAGAAATTGTTGGAATATTAGATCAAATTTCATTATCATCATTTTTTGCGACAAATACTTTTTCTGTATCAAATCAAATTGTAAAAGCAGAAACACTTGAAGAATTAAAAGAAGCATCTTTATCATTTATTAAAATAATCAAATCATTAAATGCAAAAGGTGTAAAAATCGAATTTATTTCTAAACTAATTAATCAATTAAATAAAAAATTATTAGATAAATTATATGTAATGTTAGCACCAGAAGAACTTTTAGGAAAATCTTCTTTAGTTGTTATGGGAAGTGAAGGAAGAGGTGAACAAATCTTAAAAACAGATCAAGACAACGCACTAATTCTAGAAAATGACTGTACAATTAGTGATGAAAAACTTCAAGAATTTACGACTAAATTTACTGAGACACTAGTTGATTTTGGTTTTCCAAGATGTGAAGGTAATATCATGGTTTCAAATCCATATTGGTGCAGAAGAGAATCTGATTTTAAAGATTTAATTTTTGAATGGGTAACTCAGCCTTCACCTGATAATTTTATGAATATTGCAATTTTTTATGATGCCGTTAGTGTTTCAGGAGATAGAGCATTAATTCTTAGATTAAAAGAATATTTATTTAAAATTATTGATAATTCTCAACAATTTAATTCTCACTTTGCAAAAATAATATCAAGTTTTGATGTTCCTTTAGGATTTTTTGATGGATTTATTTTCAACAGTAAAGATAACAAACATAAAAATGAATTAAATATTAAAAAAGGTGGTATTTTCATAATTGTTCAAGGAATAAGATCACTTAGTTTGGAACATAAACTATATAATACAAGTACTGCAAAAAGAATAAAAAGATTAAGTGAACTAGGTGTAATTGAAGCAGAACTTGCTAATGAAATAACAATGGCATTTAATTTTTTAACTAATATAAATCTAAAATCAAATTTAGAGAAATTAGATAAACAAGAAGAAGTAGATAATTATATCAACCCTAATAATTTAAATACAATGGAAAAAGATTTATTAAAAGAGTCATTTAAAATTGTAAATAAACTAAAAAAGAAATTAGAATTTCACTTTAAGTTAAATTATGTTTAGAAATATAATTCAATATTTTAATAAGAAAAATTTAAAAGACACTAAGTATGAGTTTTTATTTGATAAAACATCAAATGATGAATATGTATGTTTTGATTGTGAAACAACCGGTTTAGATCCTAAAAAAGATGACATTGTTTCTATTGGTGCTGTTATTATTAAAAATAATACAATTATAGCAAGTAAAAGATTTGTCAAATTTGTAAAACCAAAAACTAAACTTCAAGCAGATGCTATAAAAATACATCATATTAGAGTGTGTGATTTAGAAGATGCTGAAGACATAAATGTGGTAGTTGAAGAGTTTTTAAATTTTATTGGGAATAGAACATTAGTTGGATATTTTTTAGAATTTGATATTGCTATGATTAATAAATATGTAAAACCAAAATTAGGAATTACCCTTCCAAATAAAACACTTGAAGTTTCTGCTATTTATCATGATTACAAAATTGAGAAAATTCCTCAAGGGCATATTGATTTAAGATTTAATACAATTATGAGAGAATTGCAAATTCCAAATCTTGGAAAACATGATGCTTATAATGATGCTATTATGACATCTATGATTTTTATAAAATTAAAAAATCAACCAAAAGTAAAAATAAATTAAATAAAACAAAGGAAATATATATGTTAGTATTTGTATTAAACGCTGGTTCATCTTCTTTAAAATATCAATTAATAAACGCAAAAACAGCTGAATTAAAAGCTAGTGGATTAGTTGAGAGAATTGGTATTGATGGAATTTTAAAACATGAAGTTGGGGAAAATAAGAAATTAACTTTTGAATTACCAATTCCAACACATAAAGAAGCAATCGAACTTGTTTTAAGAATTTTAACAAATGATGAAACAAAAGTAATAAACTCAATCAAAGAGATTCAAGCAATTGGTCATAGAGTTGTGCATGGCGGAGAATTTTTCAAAGAATCAACAATAGTTACAAAAGATGTAATTGAAAAAATCGAACAATTAATTCCACTTGCTCCATTACATAATCCTGCAAATATTATGGGAATAAAAATTTGTCAAGAATTAATGCCAAATGTTCCAAATGTTACTGTATTTGATACTGCCTTTCATCAAACTATGACTAAAGAAAATTTTTTATATGCTGTTCCTTATGCTGATTATACAGAACATCATTTAAGAAAATATGGTTTCCATGGAACAAGTCATTACTATGTATCTAATGAAACAGTTAAAATTTTAAACAAAAAAGATTCGAAAATTATCGTATGCCATCTAGGAAATGGTTCATCTATTTGTGCAGTAAGAGATGGGAAATCAATTAGTACATCAATGGGATTAACTCCACTTGAAGGTTTAATCATGGGGACAAGATGTGGAGACATTGATGCAGGTGTTATTCCTTATTTAATGGAAAAAAAGAATTTAACTTCAAATCAAATTCTTGATTATTTAAATAAAAAGTCTGGAATTTTAGGAATTTCAGGAATTAGTTCAGATTTAAGAGAAGTAATAAAAGCTTCAAAAGATGGAGATATTAGATCTAAAATTACTATTGAAATGTTATGTAATAGAATTAAAAAATATTTATGTTCTTATGCTGGATTAATGGGTGGTGTTGATGCTATTTGTTTTACAGCTGGTATTGGAGAAAATTCAGACCTAATTAGAGAAAAAGTTTGCCATGGTTTAGAGTTTATGGGAATCGAACTTGATACTGAAAAAAATAGAGTTAGAGAATTAGGAAACAGAGAAATTAGTAAAAAAGATTCAAAAACAAAAATCTTTATTATTCCAACAAATGAAGAATTAGTAATTGCAAAAGATACTTATAATCTTGTAAAAGCTAAATAATTTGTTACAAATTAGCAAATATTAAAAAATTGTAAGCTATGTACAAATTTTGTACATAGCTTATACAATTATCTCCTTTTAAATCTATCCTTTCCCCCAATATATTACAATTTTGCACAAATTCATTTTTTTTTCATAATTATGTATTTATTATGTACTTTTTCTGAAATATCCTATAAAATTTTACTTAGTAAGATTATAAAACATTGCTATGTTAATGCTATGTTTCTAAATTATAATCTTTCAAGAAAGTTTAAATTAGAAAGGATTACTAAAGATGGGTTTAATTGAAAGCATTAAAGAAAAAGCAAAATTAAAATTAAGAACAATCGTTCTTCCAGAGCCTGAAGATGAAAGAGTTTTAAAAGCTGCTCAACAAGTTTTAGAAGAGAAGACTGCAAAAATTGTTTTAATTGGTAATGTTGATACTATCAAAGCTGATGCAGCTAAATGTGGAGCTGTTATTGAAGGAGCAACTATAATTGATCCTAAAAACTTTGATAATATTGATAAATATATTAATGAATTAGTTGAATTAAGAAAAGCAAAAAATCTTTCAAAAGATGAAGCTACTGAAATTATGACAACTGAACCTAGATTTTTTGGTTGCATGATGGTAAGACTTGGTGATGCTGATGGTTTAGTTGCAGGTTCAAACTCTCCAACTGCTGATGTTTTAAAAGCTGCTATTCAAGTTATTAAAACAGCTCCTGGAATCAACACTGTTTCTTCAACATTTATTATGGAAACTGCTGATGGTAAATTTGGTGATAATGGTTTAATTTTATTTGCTGATTGTGCTGTTATTCCAGAACCTAATGCAGAGCAATTAGCTGATATAGCATGTGCAACGGCTGCAACAGCTGCTTCTGTTGTTGGACTTGAGCCAAGAGTTGCTATGTTATCTTTTTCAACAAAAGGAAGTGCAAAACATCCGTTAGTTGATAAAGTTCAATATGCTTGTGAAATTTTGGAAGATAGAAATGTTAATTTCTCTTTTGATGGTGAATTACAAGCAGATGCTGCTATTGTTGAAGCTATTGGAGCAAAAAAAGCACCAGGTTCTAAAGTTGCAGGACGAGCTAATGTTTTAGTATTCCCTGATTTACAATCTGGGAATATTGGTTATAAACTTGTTCAAAGATTCGCAGGTGCAGAAGCTCATGGACCAATCGTTCAAGGGTTAAACCAACCTGTTAATGATTTATCAAGAGGTTGTTCAGTAGAAGATATAGCAAACTTAGTTGCAATTACAGCAACTCAAATCAAATAATTTAAACACAAGAAAAAAGGAAATATCATATGTTAGTATTTATTTTAAATGCAGGAAGTTCATCTTTAAAGTATCAATTAATGAATCCAGTTTCAAAAGAAGTTTTAGCTACAGGTCTTTGTGAAAGAATTGGACTTGATGGAATTTTAAAACATGAGTTTGGTGAAGGTCAAAAGTTAACTTTAGAAGTTCCAATGCCAACACATAAAGAAGCAATAGAATTAGTATTAAAAACTTTAGTTGAAAGTGAAGGAAAAGTTATCAATTCTATTGATGATATTGATGCAATTGGACATAGAGCTGTTCATGGAGGAGAAGAATTTGCATCTTCAGTTATGGTAACTCCTAAAGTTATTGAAACAATGAAAAAATTAATTCCTCTTGCACCTTTACATAATCCTGCAAATATTATGGGAATGGAAATTTGCCAAGATTTAATGCCAGGAAAACCAAATGTAGCTGTTTTTGACACTGCTTTTCACCAAACTATGCCTGATTATGCGTATATGTATGCATTACCTTATGAACAATATACTAAACATGGTATTAGAAAATATGGATTTCATGGAACATCTCATTACTTCGTTTCAAATGAAGCAAAAGGAATGTTAGATAAAAAACACAATACTAGAGTTATAGTTTGTCACTTAGGAAATGGTTCTTCTGTAAGTGCTGTATTAAATGGTAAATGTATTGATACTTCTATGGGTCTTACTCCTGTTCAAGGTTTAATGATGGGAACAAGAGCTGGAGATGTTGGAGCTGGAGCTATCTCTTACATGATGAGCCAAGAAAATCTTACAATTGATCAAGCATTAGATATTATGAATAAGAAATCTGGTATTTTAGGAATTTCTGGTAAATCATCTGATTTAAGAGAAGTTTTACAAGGTATGCAAGATGGTGATGATAGATGTAGATTAGCTGTTCAAATGGTTGCATATAATATCAAAAAATATGTTGGTGCTTATGTTGCTGCACTTGACGGTGTTGATGCTTTATGTTTCACAGGTGGAATTGGTGAGAATTCATCATTAATTAGAGAAATTGTTTGTGCTGGTCTTGATGGTATGAGATTAATTATAGATCCAACTAAAAATAACAAAAGAAGTTCAAAAGCTAGAGATATTGCAACAAATAGTTCAGCTGCTAGAATCTTTGTTATTCCTACAAATGAAGAATTTGTAATTGCTAATGATACATATAAAATTGTATCTGAATCAAAATAATCTCTTTTCTTTAAAATAAAAAAGGTAGAAGTTTAAAACTTCTACCTTTTTTTATCTCATTTTAAAACTCAAAGATATTAATAAAATCAATAAGCTTTTAATCCACTTACAAAATTCATACTAATATTTGTTACTGCTTCACTAATTAATTTATTCATAAATTTTTCAAATTTATCTTCTTTTTTCCAAACAGGATTTTTAACTTCACTAAGTTTAATTAAACTATCTTGAGCATAAGAAAGAGTTGCAACTTCATCAACTAAACCAACTTCTTTTGCTTGTTTTGAAGTAAATATTTTTGCATCAGCAAATATAGTGTGATTTTTAACATCAAGATTTCTAGCACTTGCAACATCAGAAATAAACATATTATAAGTATCATTTATCACATCTTGAAGTTGTTTTTCTTCATAATCAAACCATTTTCTAGTTGGTGTTCCTGATTCTTTGTACTTACCAGCTTTTACAGTTTGAGTTGAAACCCCGATTTTTTGCATAAGTTCTTCAGCATTTACACCTTGCATAATAACCCCAATAGAGCCTACCATACTTCCAGGATTTGCAATAATTTTATTTGCCCAAATAGAAGCATAATAACTTCCACTTGCAATCACACCACTTGCATACACAACAACTGGTTTAACATTTTTTAATTCTTTAATTGCATAAGCTAATTCAACAGAAGGAGCAACAGCACCTCCTGGAGAATTCACAACAAACAAAATACCTTTTATATTTTTATCTTCTTTTGCTTTTTGTATATCTTCTAATGTTTTTGAAACATCCATTATTGGACCAGTTAACTCTATTTTTTGCAGATTTGAATGAATATTACTATCAACTAAATTTTCATCTGATGGAACAATTATAAAATACATAATTGTTAAAAAAACTATTGTTTTAAAATATTTAGTAATAAAATCCAAAATAGCTGTTATTGGTGAAAAAATCATTTTAAAAAAATTAAACAAACTCTCCTCCTATTATTGTTTTATCTACAAATTTTGTATGCAAAATAATTTGCATAGGTAAATCTTCCATATCTTCCACTTTATCTGGTAAAGAAAAAGTTATCATATCAGCATCAAACTCTTTTTGAAGAGTTCCTTTGTTTAATCCTAGTGCCCTAGCACCATTTAATGTTGCTGCTTTTAATAAAATATTTGAAAAATTAACAATATTTTTATCACTATGCATCATTAAAGCATTTCTTAACTCATCAAACATTGATAAAGAATTATTTGAACTAAGTCCATCTGTTCCTATTGAAAAAGGAATATCTTCTAGTTTTGATAAATCTAATTTACTATTATTTAAAACTCTATTAGAAGTTACGCAATGATTAATACTTGCACCTAAATTTCTAATTTTTTCTAAATCAACCTCACTTGCTTCTACACAATGAGTGAAAGAAAGATTTTTTATATTTGAAAATAGATTTAAAAACTCCATTGGTTTTGTAACTGCTTTTTCTTGTCCTAAAAAGTTTTTAAAAAAATCTAAAAAAGAACCTTCATCTTTATGAAGCCACAAAAACTCTTCTGGTGATTCTAAGAAATGGGAACTAACAGCTAAATTTTGAGTTCTTGCTAAATTCAAAGTTTCTCTAACTAAAAAAGGATGAACTGAATATGGTGAATGAATTGCAATTGCAGGTATAAAATTCTTAGATTTTAATTTTTTTGCACTGTTTAATCTATCTTTAAAATCAGCAAACAAAGTATCAACCATATCACCTTTTGAACCGATTACTTCACAAAAAAATACTGTATTAATTGGACTTTTCACACAAGGTTCCATATCAAAAGAGTACGAAGAAATCGCTCCAATGGTTGTTGTTCCTGTTTTTTTCATTCTATCAAGTTTTGTGGAAATTAATTTTTTATCAGCTTTATTTATTAAATCATCTCTATTTTTAATCACAGAATTTAACCACGACATAAAATTACCATATTTTAAAGTAGTTGTATTTGAACTAAACTCTAAATGTACATGGGAATTTATAAGTCCTGGCATTAAAACTGAATTTTCTTCAAGTTTTAGTATTTCAATATTTGGATATTTTTTTTCTATGTTAATTAAAGTATCAATTTTAACTATTTTATCATCAAAAACAACTGCACCATTTTTAATGATACGATTGTTTTCATCACAAGTTACGATCCAATTTGCACTTATTATCTTCATCAATAATTATTATGCATTATCTTGTTGTGCTTGAGTAACTGCTTTAATTTCACTAATTATTTGCATTAAAGCAATTAATCCCATATGATAACCAAAAGGTCCAAATCCTGAAATAACACCTGTTGAAGCACCTGCTGTTATTGATTTTTGTCTAAACTCTTCTCTTTTATAAATATTTGAAATGTGTACTTCTACAACTGGCATTGCAACTGCACTTAAAGCATCTTTTATAGCTATTGATGTGTGAGAATAGGCAGCTGGATTTATCATAATTCCATCAACAGTTCCTAAACATTCTTGAATTCTATCAATAATTTCACCCTCAAGATTTGATTGAAAAAATTCAATTTCAACTCCATTTTGTCCTGCAGCTGTTTTTAATTGGTCATGAATTTGTTCCAATCCCATTGAACCATAAATGTGTTGTTCTCTAATTCCTAACATATTTAGGTTTGGACCTTGAATTACGGCAATTTTCATATTATATTCCTTTTATAAATTTTAGGTAAGATTATAATAAAATTTATGTTAAACGATACCAAATTAAAGGCTTTTTATGAAAAACTTTATTCTTCAAAATGAAAATGCAATCTATTTTGAATGCAAATTTTCATGTGATAATGTAATCTTCTTAAATCTTAATGATGAAAAATATTTTATAACAGATGCAAGATATGTTACAGAGGCTAAAGAATATGCAAAAAATTGTCAAATTATAGAATCATCAAATCTACTAGAAACAACTAAAGAAATTTTAAAAAAAAATAAAATAAAAAAACTTATATTTGATCCAAATGATTTCACATATGCCACATATATAAAATTAAGTGAACATCTAAAAACTCAATTTATTGAAAAAGCAAATTTTTCGAAACTAAAAAGAATCATTAAATCAGACAAAGAAATAATTCTTCTAAAAAAAGCGGCAATTGCTGGACGAGAAGGATTTAAAGAATTAGCAAAATTTATTAGAAAAAATGGCTTTAATCAAAATGAACAATTTTTATATTTCAAAGCTTTTGAAAAAATGAGTCAAATTGGAAAACTTGATATTAGTTTTGAACCAATTGTTGCAATAAATGAAAATGCAGCAAAACCCCATGCCCTTCCTACGACTAAAAAATTAAAACTTAATGATTTAATTCTTGTTGATGCTGGAATAAAATATAAAAGATATTGTTCTGATAGAACCTGTACAAGTATTGTTGATTTTGAAAAATTCTCTTTTAAAAGAGAGCAAAAATTCAAAAATGAAAAACATCAAAAAGTTTATGATATTGTTTTAAAAGCTCAATTAAATGCAATTGAAAAAGCTAGAGTTGGAATGAAAGCTAGCGAAGTTGATAAATTAACTAGAGATGTAATAGAAAAAGCTGGTTTTGGAAAATATTTTATTCATAGCACTGGGCATGGAGTAGGACTTGATATTCATGAATTTCCAAATATAAATTCAAAATCTGATGTAATTATAGAAGAAAATATGGTTTTTACAATAGAACCTGGTATTTATCTTCCGAATGAATTTGGTGTTAGAATTGAAGATACAATTGTAATGCAAAAAGGTAAAGCAGTAATACTTTAAATTAAAAAAATATCAAAAATATACTTGACTTATTTAATAAGTTTGGTATTTTAAGAAGAAATATGAAAAAAAAATTAACACAAAATTTAACACTTTTTTATACTGCTAATTTTCCCAAAAAGTTCAATAGTAATTCAACTAAAAGATATACAGTAATTATGGGAATTGGGGGAAATATTGGAGATACAAAAAAAATATTTGATAAATTAATCTTATGTTTAAAAAAAGATTCAAGATTTACTTTACTTATAACTTCACCACTTTTAAGAAACCCTCCCTTTGGTTTCTTAGAACAAAACGACTTTCTAAATGGTATAATTCGCCTCAAAACAAATCTTTGTCCTAAAGACTTTTTAAAAGCAATGCAAAGATATGAAAACAAATTCGGAAGAAAGCGATCCTTTCAAGATGCGCCTAGAACCTTGGATATAGATATAATATTTTTTGATGATAAGAAAATAAATACAGAAAATTTAATTATACCTCATAAAAATTGGGCAAGTAGAGAGTCAGTGATTATTCCTTTAAAAAGGATGAAATAATGAATAAAAAAGTAATGATTGGTATGAGTGGTGGAATTGATTCATCAGTAACTGCTTATATGCTACAAAAAGAAGGATATGAAGTTGAGGGTGTTTATCTAAAACTTCACAATAGAACAGATGGTTATCACGAAAGAAACCTTGGATACATCGAAGATGTAGCAAAATTCTTAAATATTAAATATCACATTTTAGATTTAGCAGATAAATTTACAGCTGAAATTTATGATTATTTTGTTGAAGCTTACCTAGAAGGAACAACTCCTAATCCTTGTGTTAAATGTAATAAAAATATAAAATTCGGTGCAATGCTAAAATTTGCTCAAGAAAATGGAGCTAATTATTTAGCAACTGGACATTATGCAAAAACTGATGGTAAATTTTTCTATGAAGCTGATGATAAAACAAAAGATCAAAGTTATTTTTTATCACAAGTAGATAAATCTGCACTTCCTTTTATGATGTTTCCTTTAAGTACATATAAAAAAGAGGATATTGTAAAATTTGGAGCAACTCTTTCAAGTGTATATAAAAAAATTACAGAAAAAAGCGAATCACAAGAAATTTGTTTTGTTGAAACAGTATATACAGATGTTGTAAAAAAACATGCGAATATTGATGTTCCTGGACTTGTACTTGATGAAGAAGGAAATGTAGTAGGTAAGCATAAAGGTTACGCGCACTATACAATAGGAAAAAGAAGAGGATTTACAGTTAATGGAGCACATGATCCACATTTTGTTACAAAATTAAATCCAAAAGACAATACTATAGTTGTGGGGAAAAAAGCTGCATTAGAAGTAAATGAAGTAGTCGGTCAAAATTTAAATATGTTTATTGACGATATTGAGTTTTCTTGTAGTGTAAAATTAAGATACCGTTCTATATCAACACCATGTAAAGTAAAAATTGAAAATCAAAAAGCATATATAACTTTAGAAAAACCAGCTTTTGGAGTTGCTGCTGGACAATTAGCTGTATTTTATGATGGACAAAAAGTAATTGGAAGTGCTTGGATTGAGAGTGCTAAATAAATTTAAAAAAATTTATTTGATTTTTATATGAGTTGACTTTAATAGTCAACTCATATATTATCTAAAATGAATATTTTGCTGTTACAAATAGATTTTTTTCATCTTTGTCATTTGAAGCATCTGAATTAAACGAAGCATAAACAAGTGCTAATTTAATTGCTTGTTCTTCTATTTTAACAGATTTACTTACTCCGACTGTATAATTAGTTCCTATATCTTCATAATCCCCATAACTAGTATCTAAACTTAAGATTTTAAAGTCATACGATGCAGTTGCTTCAGCATAAGATGGTTTATGTCCACCCCATTCTTGATACACTGTTTGTAAATAAGATGTACCTAATGTTAAATCTCCTATAAGATAACCTAATGTAAGTTTTGCTTCATCAAAATCAGATTCATCATGTGAATCAGGATACATAATTTTTGTATAAGAGAAATCATATGAAAAATCATTAATTATATTACTATAACCAATATATGCGTCTAATTCAAAATTTGCTTCTGTACCAAAATCTACATTTGAAGCCCAAGTACCTGCATAAAAACCATTATATTTTAAATCAGCTCCACCATTAACAGATGATTTATCTTTTGTTTGAGTCATACCTCTCCAAATATAATTTGAAGTAGCCCCAACATTACCACTTACTTCTAATTCATTTGCTTGTATTATTGATACAGAACCCAGTGTACCTAGAGCTAATAAAGCTACTAAACTTAATTTTTTCATAATTTTTCCTTATTATTATTTATAAAAATTTTCATTTCTGGAAAAGATTTATCTTAGAAGAACAAAAAAATTATAACATTAAGTAAACAGATTGAAAACACATTTATTGTATATTTTTTATGCAATATTTTTATTATTAAATTTATAACAAATAAGTAGAGAAATTAGGAAAAGAGATTAATTATTTACATAATTTAGGAAATTCTTCCTAAATTATATTTATATTAGAATGTATATTCTAGACTTGCTAACGTATATTTATCATCTTTATATGTTGCATCACTTGTATCCTCATCAACATCTCCATATAAAATAGTTGCTGTTAAAGATTCTGTTATTGGATAAGATGCTGTTAAATTTAATTCTTTTTCTTTAGAATCATTTATTCCATAAGTTGTTACACCATATAATGCACCTAACTCTACATCTGCAATTGTATATCCTAAAGAACCATATGCAGTTCTTGCGTCTGGATCGTACGTTCTATTTCCTGTATCAAATGGAGAAATGTTGTCACCACCAATAGCCATACTTCCCGCACCAATATCTTTATCAGTTTTGATATAACCAACAGCTGCTGAAACTCCTACTAAAGTTGTATTTAATTCAACATGTCCTATTGAACCATCTGATTGAGTATCCTCGCTTGATACTGCATAATGTGCTATTACACCAAAATAATCAGTTGTAAATGTTGTTTTTAATCCATACCAATCAGCAACATCTGGAGCTGAATATGCATAAGGGTTAAATTCTAGACCTTGTAAACCAGCATATTTAACATCTAAAACATAAACACCTTTATCCCCATTTAAATCACTAAATTTTTTACTTTTATCAATTCCAGATTCAGCTTGTCTTTCTGAGTATCCCAAAACTATTGTAGTATCAGGAATTGCAGTAATTTCAGCGACTACTGCCTCATTATAATCACCTAACCATTCCAAATCTATAGCTTGTCTACCAGCTGTTAATGAAAATCCATCCATTCCATATTTAATGTAAGCTTCTGTCATTAAAGAATTATTTTCATAAGCATTATCATAATCGCTATTCTCAAATTCACCTAAATAAAGGTTTCCTTTAAATTCAGCTTTAGCACTTAATCCATAAAACGATGCAGTTTCATAAGCTACCGTTCCATTTCCATTTCCAAATCCAGAATCTTTTGCCCTATCTTTATAATCATGTTTTTCACCATATAAAGCTACACTTCCCGAAACTTTCCCATTCTTAAATGCTGAATCAATTGTGTCTGCTCCAAAAGTTGCAGAAGTACTTAACAATAATCCACAAGCTACTAAACTTATTCTCTTATCTTTTAATAGATTTTTCATTTTTTTCCTTGTAAATAAATATAATACAAATTAAATTATATTAGTTATTCTTTTTAATTATCATTGATAATCATTATTATAATATTTTTTATATTAATTTTTCATTAACTTAATATTCATTAAGTACACTTTAGATAATATTCGAAATCAATAAAATGTAAGGAATCTTTATGTCAACATTTAAACTTTTTAGTGGTTCAGCTAACCCTGAATTTGCAACAAAAGTAGCAGAATATTTAGGAATGTGTGTTTCTAATGCAACTCTTAATAAATTTAGTGATGGAGAAATCTCTGTTCAAATTACTGAAAGCGTAAGAGGACAAGATGTATTTATAATCCAACCAACTTGCGCACCAACAAACGATAATTTAATGGAATTATTAATTATGGTAGATGCACTAAAAAGATCAAGTGCTAAATCTATTTCTGCTGTTATTCCATATTATGGATATGCAAGACAAGATAGAAAAGCAGCTCCTAGAGTTCCAATAACTGCAAAATTAGTTGCTGATATCTTAGAAAAAGCTGGTATTACTAGAGTTGTAACTATTGATTTACATGCAGCTCAAATTCAAGGTTTCTTTAATATTCCAGCTGATAATTTATTTGGTTCTATTTTATTCAAAAATTATATTAAATCTAAAAATTTGAAAAACCCAATCATTGCAAGTCCAGATATTGGAGGAGTAACTCGTGCTAGATCTTATGCAGATAAATTAGGTTATGATTTAGTTATAGTTGACAAAAAAAGAGAAAAAGCAAATGTATCTGAAGTTATGAATATCATTGGTGATGTTAAGGGTATGGATGTAATTTTAGTAGATGATATGGTTGATACTGCTGGAACTTTAGTAAAAGCAGCTGAAGCTTTAAAGAAAAAAGGTGCAAATTCTGTAATGGCATGTTGTACTCATGGAGTTTTAAGTGGGCCAGCTTATGAAAGAGTTGAAAAAGGTGAATTGGATGAATTAGTTATTTCTGACACAATTCCTACACGAAAAAATGCTAAAAAAATAACTGTATTAACAGCTTCAACTATGATTGGAGAAGCCATAAGAAGGATTCATAATAACGAATCTGTTAATTCAATTTTTATCGCGTAATGCAAGATTAAAATTTTTTTGCTATAATGCGCAAGATTATCTAATATAAAAAGGAAAAACAATGAAAAAAATTTTATTATCGACTGTTGCTTGTGCAACAATGATGTTGGCTGCAAACTCTAATTACAAATATGAAATTACACCAACAATTGGTGGAGCTTATACTGAAGGTAATTTAGGTTTAGATAGAAATTATGCAAATGGTGGATTAAGTTTAGGTTTTAACCAATTTGATTCTTTTATAAATCAAGTTGAACTTGGTTTTTTAAGATCAATTGAAGATGTAAACTATGAAGGTGGAAACAAAGATTCAGGAATTACAAGAATATTCACTAACTTAGTAAAAGAATATGACTTAACTTCAGATGTATCTTTATATACATTAGTTGGAGCTGGTGTTGAAATTTTTGATAATGAAGCTAATGGAAATGAAGATGGTCTATTTGGTGAATATGGTGTAGGAATCAAATATAAAATTGCTGACCAATTTGCTTTAAAATTCGATGTTAGACATTTAATAGAAGCTGATCATGGAGATAATAACTTATTATATAACTTAGGATTTGCTGTTCCATTTGGTGAAGTTGCTAAAGCTGCACCTGTTGTTGCTGCTGTAGCTCCTGTTGCTGCTAAAGTAGCTCCTGTTGAAGCTCCAAAAGATTCAGATGGTGATGGTGTAATTGATTCATTAGACGAATGTCCAAATACAATGGCAAAATCAAAAGTTGACAGTGTTGGATGTATGACTTTAGTTAATTTAAATATTAATTTTGATACAAATAAATCTAACATCAAAGATTCTTATAATACAAGAATAGTTGAATTTGCAAATATGTTAAAAGCAAATCCAAAATTAAAAGCAACAATTGGAGCACATACTGATTCAGTTGGTTCTGATGCTTATAATCAAAAATTATCTGAAAGAAGAGCTGCTTCTACTGTTGAAGCATTAAAAGCACTTAAAGTAGATGCTTCTAAAATTAAAGCTGTTGGTTACGGTGAGACTAAACCAGTTGCTTCAAATGATACTGTAGAAGGTAGAGCTGAAAATAGAAGAGTTGAAGCTATAATGAGCAAATAATTCTAAATCTTTTTAGAATAAAAGGGGTTGAGTTTATCTCAGCCCCTTTTTTTATTTCTACTCAATTTATATTTAACAATAAACTTACAAAATTTTAGATATAATCGCGATTATATAAATAAAACAATAAACAAATCATAGGAATTACCCTTGCAAAAAAATATTAGAAACTTTAGTATTATTGCTCATATTGACCATGGGAAATCTACACTTGCAGATAGAATTATTCAAGAGTGTGGAGCTGTAGCAGATAGAGATTTAACTGCACAAATGATGGATACAATGGATATTGAGCAAGAAAGAGGGATTACAATTAAGGCTCAAAGTGTGAGACTTAATTATGTAAAAGATGGACAGCCATATATCTTAAATCTAATTGACACTCCAGGACATGTTGACTTCTCTTATGAAGTAAGCCGTTCGTTAGCATCTTCTGATGGAGCGCTTTTAATCATTGATGCAACTCAAGGTGTTGAAGCGCAAACAATTGCAAATGTTTATATCGCAATGGATAATGATTTAGAAATTCTTCCTGTTGTAAATAAAATCGATTTACCAAGTGCTGATCCAGATAGAGTTTTAGAAGAAGTTGAAGAAGCTATTGGAATAGATTGTACAGAAAGCAACTTAATCAGTGCAAAAACAGGTCAAGGTGTAAAAGCATTAATTGATGCAATCGTTGATAGAGTTCCCTCTCCAGTGGGAGATACAGATGCTCCAACAAAAGCTTTGATTTATGACTCTTGGTTTGATAATTATCTAGGAGCTTTAGCGCTTGTTAGAGTTTATGATGGAAGTATCAAAAAAGGTCAAATGATAAGAATGATGAATACACAAGAAGAACATCAAGTTCTTAATTTAATGTATCCACATCCTAGAAAACCAACAAAAACAAATGTTATTGAAACAGGTGAAATTGGTATTGTTGTACTGGGACTTAAAACAACAAATAGTATTGCCGTTGGGGACACCATTACAGATGCAAAAAATCCAACAGCTGAAGTTATTGATGGATTTGAACCTGCAAAACCATTTGTATTTGCTGGAATTTATCCAATTGAAACTGATAAATTTGAAGATTTAAGAGATGCTTTAAATAAACTTCAATTAAACGATAGTTCAATATCTTTTGAACCTGAAAGTTCAGCAGCTTTAGGAAGTGGATTTAGAACAGGATTTTTAGGAATGCTTCATATGGAAGTAATCAAAGAGAGACTTGAAAGAGAGTTTGATTTAGATTTAATTGCAACTGCACCAACTGTTGTTTATGAAATCTTAAAAACAGATGGAACAAGAATTTCAATTCAAAATCCAAGTGAATTACCAGCTCCAAATTACATAGATACAATTTTTGAACCTTATGTAAAAGCAACAATTTTAGTTCCAGATGAGTTTTTAGGAAATGTTATCAAACTTCTTAATGATAAAAGAGGTTCTCAAAATAAAATGGATTATATCGGTAAAAGAGTTTTACTTGATTATGATATTCCAATGAATGAAATCGTAATGGACTTTTATGATAAATTAAAATCAACAACAAAAGGTTACGCATCATTTGATTATGAACCTATTGGATTTAGACCAGGAATTTTACAAAGACTTGATATAAAAGTTGCAGGGGAAGTTGTAGATGCACTTTCAATTATTGTTCCTGAAAATAAAGCACTTTCAAAAGGAAGAGAATTTATCAAAGCCCTAAAAGAGCTAATTCCAAGACAACTTTTCGAAGTAGCAATTCAAGCTAGTATTGGTAACAATGTAATCGCAAGAGAAACAGTAAAATCAACAGGTAAAAACGTAACTGCAAAATGTTATGGTGGAGATATTACAAGAAAAAGAAAATTACTAGAAAAACAAAAAGCTGGTAAAAAAAGAATGAAAGCGATTGGGAAAGTGAATGTTCCTCAAGAAGCATTTATGGCTGTTTTAAAAATATAATTTCATCTTTTGGCGAATTCTTTCGCCAAATCAATAATTTATGATATTATTATTTTTATGTTATGCCTAACCTGTAAAAACCTATCATTCCAAATTATTTGTAAAGATTGCCAAAATAATCTTTTAATCCCCTCTTTTCACAAAAGAGAAATAGAAGATGGATTTTTTAATTACTCATTTTATACTCTTTCAGAACTAGAAGATTTAATCTCTTCAAAATACTATTTCCATGGAGATAGAGTTTTTAATCTACTAGCAAAACTCTCTTTTGCGAAATTTGCACAAAATTTTGTTTTTGAAAAAGAAGTAATTGCTGTTCCCATTGATGACCATACTAGACATGATTTTTCCCACACCGCAATTCTTGCTCGTCATCTAAAATCTCAATTTATTACGCCTAAATATAACTGCTTAAAAGCTACAAATATTGTTAAATATGCGGGAAAAGATTTGGAATTTAGGCAAAAAAATCCTCGAAAATTTAAGCTTACAAATATATCAAATCAAATGACAATTTTATGTGATGATTTAATCACAACTGGTGCTACAATTAAACAAGCAAAAAAAGCTCTTGAAAAGAAAAATAATGAAGTTCTCTTTTCTTTAACCCTTGCTGATGCAAAACTTTAGTATAATTTATTTTTTTACAAAGGGTTTAAAAGTGATTGGGATTATTGATTATAACATGGGAAATCTTGCAAGTGTTTATAACGCTTGTCATTTAATCGATGCAAAAGCAACGATTGTAAAAGACCCAAATGATTTGAAGAATTTTAATAGAGTAATATTGCCAGGTGTTGGTGCATATAAAGATGCAATGGAGCATCTAATTCAAACTGGTATGAACGAAGCTGTTTACGAGTACGCAAAAAGTGGAAAACCAATGATAGGTATTTGTCTTGGAATGCAACTTTTATTTGAAAGCTCAACAGAGTTTGGTCATACGGATGGATTAGGTTTAATTGATGGAAAAGTTGTTAAATTTGACAAGTCAAAAATGCATGAGGATTTCAAAATCCCTCACATGGGATGGAATACAATTGTAAATAAAGAACATCCTTTGTTTGAGGGTTTACATAATCCATATTTATATTTTGTACACTCTTTTCATGCAGTAACAAGTGAAAAAAATATCATAGGAACAACAACTTATGGATATGAATTTACAAGTGCTGTAAATAAAGATAATATTTATGGATTTCAGCCTCATCCGGAAAAATCTCATGATAATGGACTTAGAATTTTAAAGAACTTTGTAAATATTAAATAAAGGATATTTATGAAAACTATTGCAATTACAGGTGCTAGTGGTTTTGTGGGAACAAGTTTAACAAAATATTTTTCTGATTTAGGATACAAAATTATTCCTATTTCAAGAGATATTTTAAATAATAATAAAAAACTAGAAGAGACTTTAAATCAAACAGATATTGTAATCAATTTAGCTGGTGCGAATATTATAAATAGATGGAGTGAGTCTTATAAAAAACTTCTATATTCAAGCCGAATAGATACAACATCAAAAATTGTAAATGCAATAAATAGTATTCAAAACAAACCAAAACTTCTTATTTCAACTTCTGCTGTTGGAATTTATGACAATAAATCAACTTATGCTGAAAATGGCTCTTTTTCAAATGATTTTCTTTCAACTCTTTGTCAAAATTGGGAAAAAGAAGCTTTAAAAGCAAAAAATGGAACTACAAAAGTATCTATTTTTAGATTTGGAATTGTTCTTGGACGTGATGGTGGAGCTTTACAAAAAATGATTACACCATTTAAATTAGGACTTGGCGGAGTTATTGGAAGTGGGAAACAAGCCTTTTCTTATATTCATATAGATGATTTAATGAATACTTATAAATTTGTGATTGAAAATGAGTTTGAAGAAGTGTTTAATTTAACAGCTCCAGTTCCAACAACAAATCAAGGGTTAACTTCTGCTTTAGGAAAAACACTAAAAAGACCTACTATACTTCCAGTCCCAGAATTTGTTTTAAAACTAATTTTTAGTGAAGGTGCTAAGGTTCTAACAGATGGACAAAGTGCAGTTCCTAAAAAATTATTAGATTTAGGTTTTGAATTTAAGTTTAAAACTATTGAAGAAACAATTGAAAATTTATGTAAATAATGAGGATTGATATATGGATATTTTACCAGCGATTGATTTAAAAGATGGAAAAGCTGTAAGACTTAGTAAAGGATTAATGGATAGTGCAAAAATCTATTCAGATGAACCATGGCAAGTTGCAAAAAGATTTGAAGAATTAGGTTCAAAATGGGTTCATATTGTGGACTTAAATGGTGCTTTTGAGGGAAAACCTGCAAACCTTGAACAAATCAAAAAGATTAGAGAAAATTGTAATCTAAAAATCGAACTTGGTGGTGGAATCAGAGATGAAGAGACTATCAAAATGTATATTGAACTTGGTGTTGATAGATTAATTTTAGGTTCAATTGCAGTTAAAAATCCACAATTTGTAAAAGATATGGCTTCAAAATATCCAATTGCTGTTGGAATTGATGCAATGAATGGAATGGTTGCTGTTGAGGGTTGGGCAGAAGTTTCTACTATGGAAGCTACAACTTTGGCACGTGAGTTTGCCAATGCAGGTGTTCAAGCAATTATCTGTACAGATATAAGTAAAGATGGAATGCTTTGTGGTGTAAATGTTGAATTTACTGAATCAATCGCCCTTGCAAGTGGTATTGATACTATTGCATCTGGTGGTGTAAAAGATATAAATGATATTATTAATTGTAAAGCGAATGGAAATATTGCTGGAGTTATTGTTGGGAAAGCCTTTTATGAGGGAACACTTGATTTAGAAGAGGCATTCAACGTTCTAAAAAAATAATTTACAAATAAAAAAGTTATTTCCTTTTTTATTAAATATTTTTATTGACTATCATTATATCGTTAGTCTATTCTAAATTTCTAGAAATTATTTAAAAAGTATATACATAAAAATAATTTTATGTTATTATAATTGAAATGATTTATAAAGGCTCTTTGATGAACTCTAACAAAAAGATAACTATTATAATTTTCACTATGGTTACAGTATTAACAATTGTAATAGTAGCTTTAGTGGCGCTTGGTTCTAGGCAAACAGGTTATGATAGTGCAAAAAAAAGAGCTTATTTAACGGCTGACATAGTCAAAAAATCTCTAACATCTCATATGATTAATGGAAACATGCACCAAAGAGATGTTTTTTTAGATAGTATGACTCAACTAAAAGAAGTGAATGATTTATGGATTGTTAGATCAAAAACAATAAGCGCGCAATTTGGTAAGTCCGGATTAGGAAATGAAATCCCTAGAGATACTATTGATGAAGAAGTTTTAAGAACAGGTATTGAAAGAGTCATAACAACTGAATCTCTAAAAAATGCTTCACTAAGAATCACTATTCCATACACGGCTTCTTCTCTTGATAAACCAAATTGTTTATCTTGTCATAATGCAAAAGAAGGGGAAGTATTAGGTGCTATTTCTTTAAAATTTGATATTCAAGAAGATAGAATTTCGAGTATTGCTATTTTATTAAATGTTATTGGAATCATTTCTCTTTTCCTAATTTTTATATTAATTTATATTAGTAAAAAAATCAAACCCTATACTAGTTCATTTGATGCCATTACAGAAGTTTTAAAACAAGTTCACGATGGTGATTATTCTGTACGTGCAAAAGAAGGTGTTTTAAAAGAAGATAAAGAAGCTTCTTTATGGTTAAATGAAATTATAGAAAAACTTGAAACTGTATTAACAGGAATTGAAAAAAATCTAACTGCATTTGTTCACAATAGAGTGTCAAATGTAAATAATGATAAATTATTAACGGCAAAAGAGATAATAGAAGATATTTCAGAAATTTATAACTATAAAAAAACAATTGAAACTGACTTAACAAAAGAAGATATTTATTATAGATTAGTGCAAGTGTTAAAAGATAAATTATTAATCAAATCTTTTTATATTTTTGAAAATGATTTAGTAAAAGATGAAAGAACAATAATCTTTTCTACAAAAAATATCAAACCTTGTTGTGGGCTTCTAAAGAATGTAAAAGAACAATGTAGAGCTGAAAGAACTGATACTATTGTTATATCTGAGAATTTTCCTGAAATTTGTAGAGTTGCAACTTGTAAAAATGATACTGATTATATCTGTATTCCATTCTTAATAAATGACCAAAAAAGTATAACTATTCATATTTTATGTGAAGATAAAGAGTGTTTAAAACACTCTAAGTATCAAATTGGAATAATCAAAAAATATCTTGAAGAAACTAAACCTATTTTAGAAAGTAGGATGTTAATGGATGTTTTAAGAGAAAGAAATCTAGTTGATGGGTTAACAGGCCTTTATAATAGAAAATATCTAGATGAATTTATTGATAAAAAAATGCCCCATGAATTATCTAAAGGAATGACTTATGCTATTATGTTCTTAGATATTGACTACTTTAAAATGATAAATGATACTTATGGACATGATGCAGGAGATGCAATACTTCAAAAACTTTCATCAACGATGAAAGGTGCAATTACTGAAAATGAATTTATAATTAGATTTGGAGGAGAAGAGTTCTTAATTATAATGAAAAACCCAACTCCTGAAAGTGCAGATGAACTAGCAAATAGAATTAATCAAGAGTTTGCAAAACTTGTATTTACATTTAATAATAATTCATTTAGTAAAACAGTAAGTATTGGTTATGCATTTTTTCCAAGTGATACTGACCAAATATGGAAATGTATTAAATTTGCAGATCTATGTCTTTATAAAGCAAAAGAGACAGGAAGAAATAAAGTTATAAGATTTACAAAAGAGCTTTTAAAGGGTAGTGATAAAGATAATTATTAAAAAAAATCTGCATATATTTTTTATGCAGATTTTTTTTAAAACTCTACTTCTCAACCATCGTATAATGCAATTCTAAACCTTTTGAAGTTGTTACAAATCCATTTATATTTATCGTTCCATCATGCACCATTTTATGATGTTCTTTACAAAGTGGAATCAGATTATATTTATGATTTGCATTTATATGTCCTATAAATCCATCTTTATTAGCCCGTGCTTGTTCTTTTATATGATGAACATCATCACAAGCTCGTCCACAAATTAGACAGATGCAAAAACATTATTATTATACTTTGAAGTTTTTCGTTGAGTCAATCTTTCAACTGAACTATAATCATCAGTTAATTTTTTTCTTATTTCATTTGCCACAGATAAAAACTCTTTGTCCATATGAAGAGATTTTGCATACTCTAAACCATACATAGATGAACCACTTCCATAGGCTAATTTTCTATCAAAAATAAGTTTGTCTTCGTCATCTTTGTACATAACTGATAAATGAAGTGCAATTATATTTTTTAGTTTTTGTATTTCTTCAATTTCTGGAAGTTGATGCAAATGTGTAGCAAAAACAAAAATAGCTTCAAGTTTTGCTAATTTTAAAATAGCACTTGCAACTATACTTAATCCACTCATTGTTTCTGTACTATGAGAAATTTCATCACCTAAAATAAGTGAGTTTTTACTAGCCCTATTAAAAATATTTTTTAATTCTAACATCTCAACAGCAAAAGATGATAATCCTTTTGCAATATTATCAGCTCCTGAAATTCTAGTGTAAACAGCATCAAAAATAGAAAATCTCATAGACTTACAAGGTACATAAAATCCTGCTTGTGCCATAATAACTAAAATTCCAATAGCTTTCATAAGAGAAGATTTACCAGAAGAGTTTATTCCATAAAGTAAAACTCCATGCATTTTATTGTCATAAATATTTATAGGATTTAAATTTTTTATAATCACATTATCTTTATACTCTTTTGAAGCGAGTGATAATTCTCCCAAAATAATATCATTTGGTACATAAATTCCTTGCTCTTCATTTGCTTCAATAATTGGATGTCTTAAATCAATTAACTCTAAAAAGTTTTCATTATCTTTTGTTTTTACTATTTTTGGACAAGTATAATTATATTTTTTTGCTGTTTTAATATTTGAAACTGTTAAGTCAACCTCTGCTATAAATTGCACTAATTCTTCAAGTAAAATTGCAAATTTTTTCTCAAACTCAAGGATTTTTTCTTTAAATACAAGTTTATTTAACTCAATTATTTTTCGTAAGTTATGAACATATTTATCTGAAATATCTTCTGTTAATTTACAAAATATTTTCACAGAGTTTGTTTGAATTCGAACTGTAAAATCTTTGAAAAGATATAATTCATCATCAACAATCAAGTGAGAATTCATCAATTCTTCTTTTATAGAATTAAATCTATTTTTTGTTAAAGTGATAAAAAATCCCTCTTTATCAAGTCTGTTTATTCCCACAAAATTTGAATCATCAGATTTTATGTAAGATAAAATGTGCCTTTGCAAAATTTCTAATTTTGAATATAAAATCTCATTTTGAACATTTAATTCATCAATTTGAGTATTTATTCCCTCACTTATCATATTTACTTCAACATCTTTTAGCATATATTTTCCACTAATACTTAAATCAAAAGTTGAATCAATAGATTGAATAAAAAGGGTTAAATCAGCACTTGAACAAGGTGGCGTTATAAACTTATAATTCTCCATGAAAGTCACAACTTCTTTGATACTCAAAAGTGAATCATACAGATAATTTAACTCAAAGGGATGAAGACGATTAAGTTTTATTCTTCGTGTTAATCTTTCAATATCATAAATATTTGCCAACTCATTTTCTATTGGTGTATGATAATCATACAACTCTTTTGAAAGTGCAAGTCTTCGTAAAATCTCTTTACTATCTTTAACTGGATGAGTAAGTCGCTCTTTTAAAAGTCTTTTTCCCATTGCTGTTGAAGTATTGTTTATTAGTTTTATTAAACTTGGATTGTGTGTTGTTTCTATTACATTTAATTGTTCAAGAGCATTGTTTCCAAGATATATGTATCTGCTAACATCGAGTTTTACTGGATGCGAGAGTTTTTGAACAATATTTGAATCGTGTCCTATTACAAAATCAATTAAAACTGCAAGTGATTCAGTACTTAATGGAACTCTTTCCATATCAAGATGTTCTATTGAAGTTAATAAAGATTGAATATTGAACACATTTTTAAACAGTTCATTTTGATAAGAGATTTTTGGTCTAAAATGCCCTATATGAAATGTTTTTAAAGAGAGTTCTAAATAATCAATAACCTCTTTTTGATTTATATTTTTATCTGCAAAACTTACAATTATCTCATTGGTTTTGTGCATATTCATATAATTAAAAACTTCATCCAGTGCAAAAAATTTATCTTCACTTGTTCCATGAACTTCGTTGTAATAACACTTTCCAGTTGTTACATCAATGGCACTATAACCAACTAAATAAATTCCTCTTATTTGGTCAATTAAAAGCGAAGTTATATTATTTTCATCTTGGTCAAGTACAAAATCAAAGTTTGTTCCAGGACTTACAACTGTATCCAAATATCTTGTAACATTTGGTGGGATTCCCTTTTGTTTGATTAAAACAACTGTGTATTTTTGCTCACTAATAATTCGGGAAAGATGTTTTTCAAGTGAAATTGCTGGAACTCCAGCCATTATTGGATTTTCTTTTGAGTTTTCTAAAATAGCTTTATTTTTTCTTGTTAGTTGTATATTTAGTAATTCTGCTATCTCTTTTGCTTTTCCTATTTTTTCTTCATCATTATTTACTTCATAAACTTCAAAAAAAGTTCCTATTTCCATAAGAACTACTGTGTTTATTCCATATTTCTTTTCAAATAACTTTTGAAGTTTAAAATAAGTAATTGTTAATAAATCTTTTTTATTGGCTAAAAGTTCTGCTACTTGCTCTCTCACTTAGGTCTAACTCCCGTCCAATCCCTAATCATACTTCTTTGCTCTTTTGTTAAATTTGCATCTTCATGAATATATAAATAACTAGGAAGTGGCATAGAAGCATATGCTGTTCTATAAATAGCTTTGATTTTTTCATCTTTCTTTTCAGGTGAATAATTCTCCCAAACTGAAAAATTCAAAGCTTTTTTCCCTTCTGTTATATGAGTTGAAATAACCCAAGAAAAAGGCGATACATTAAAATACCAAGGATATTTAACTTCATTTGAATGACAATCATAACAAGAAGTTTTTAATATATTCATTACTTCAAGGGGTGCTTTTATTTCGAGGGTTTTATCAACAGCAATATTTTCTTTATTTGGTCGAATAAACTGCATAACAATAAATACTATTAACAATATTAATAAATTTCTTTTCATATTTTACTCACACATCAATTTATAAGGTCTTTTTATTTCTTCAATAAAAAGTGGAACACTCATATTTCTTCCATATCTTTTAAACTCTTTTGAATCAAAAAAAATCAAAGTTGCAGGAATTGAAAATATCATAAAGTGAGCAGTTAGTTCTTTGTCAAAATCAGTTTTTACTTCAAAAAGTTCAAATTTAGGAAAAGTTTTTTTTATCTCTTGTTCAATTTTTGGTTTTAAAATCTTACAAACAGAACAGTTTTCACCTGAAAAATAGACTAAAATAGGATTACCACTATTAATACTATTTTGTAATTGTTCTAATTTCATAACTTGTATCAAAAATTCTCCTTCTAATCATTAGCATATTTTGCAATTTTATTTTTAAATTAATTTCCAGTTCTTATATAGTTGTTAAATTTATCTAAATTTTCTTTATATCCAATTGCTACTAAAGTATCATCAGCATCAATTTTATGATTTTTAGAATATGAATTAAATATAAAATCCTTACTTAATTCATTATCGGTTAATCCAATTATTATGACATTAAAATCTCTACTAAAATCAAAATCTTTTAAATATTTACCATCTAAATAAGAACCTTTTAATATAGGAAATTCTTCAATATTTAATAGTGAATCTCCAAATAAAATTTTATCTAATACATGGGAAATAATCGGTTTATCTAATAATCTAAACATTCTTAGAGCACCAATTTCATAAGGATTAATTACTTTTGTAGCACCAGCTAATAACATCTTTTTGCTATCTGATTTACTACTAGCTTTTGATATGATTCTAATCTTTTTATTTAAATTTCTTGCTGAAAGTGTAACAAAGAAGTTATTATTTGAAGAGTCACTTACACAATAAAATGCTTTAACATTACTTTCAATTCCTATTTCAATCAACTCTTCATCTTCTAACAAATCTTTATTAAAAGTATTATAACCATCTAATATTGCTTTATTATAATTATCTTCATCATAATCAACTATAATTATTTCAAATTTCGTATTTTTTAAACTTTTGGCAATTTTACTTCCAAGATTACTATATCCATAAATTATTACTTTTGACATATTAAACCCTAAAATCTAAATTTATTAAATCAGATTTTAATTGTGAAATCGAACTTTTAAAACCAATAATTACTAAAATATCATTTCTTTGAACTTTATAATCAATATTTATAGGATTAAAAATAAATTCATTTAAATTATTTAAGTTGATAATACCTAAAAGTGTCAAACTATAATTATTAAAGTTAATTAAATTTATATTTTTATCAAGTATTTTAGAATTTCCAACTATTTCAACTTCATCAATAACTACATCAAAATCTCTATTTAATAAAATCCCATCAATTGCTTCAAAAGCAACTGGTTGTCCTAAATATTGGGATGCAACAAAAGCAGTAACATCATTAAATAATATTGTTTTATTTACACCTGCAATTTCAAATTTCTTTTTTGAATTACTATTATTTACCCTTGAAATAATTTTAATTTTTTCATTTAATGCCCTAGCACTTAAAACTATGGATAAATTTATTGCATCATCATTTGTAAGAGCAACAACAGAATTTGCACCCTTGTTTATTCCCATCATTTCCAAAGTTAACATATTAGTTGCATCAGCTTGAATTGCTAAATAATTGAGATTTTTAGCACTATTTACTGCTTCTTTATCACTATCAATTACTATAAATTTTTTTCCTACATTCAATAATTCTTCACAAAAATATTTTCCCATCATTCCAAAACCACAAACAATAACAAAATCTTTCATTTTTGAAGTTTCTGATTGAACTCTATTTTCCTTAATAATTTCCATTCTATCTGATAAACCTGTTGTTATAATAGATGTACCAAAAGCAATTACTAAAAAACTAGAAATAACCAGAACCAAAGTTACAAGTTTCCCCTCAACAGTTATAGGTGTAACATCGCCATAACCTACAGTTGAAATAGTAATTATTGACCAATAAACAGCATCAAAAAAATCAACAATATTTGGATTTACACCTTCTGGTCCTTCGTATAAAAAAATAACTGTTGACGAAAAAAATACAACAGTAATATATAAAAGTCCTAGAGTAAAAAGTTCAAACTTTCTCTCTTTAAATACTTGTAAAAATTCTTTTAAAGAATTTGCATATCTTAAAATTTTAAATAATCTGAAAATCAGAAGAATTCTTAAAAGTCTTAAAGGCCTATAATAAGGTAAAATTGCTAATAAATCTACTATTGCCATAGGAGAAAGTATAAAATCAATTTTTCTTGAAATAACTCTTTGTATAGATTTAGTTATCTTATATTTTTTATTTAAGAGTTGATTATTCTCATAATCTTCTATGATTATACTATGAATATCTGAACTAATCCATAATCGTCCTATATACTCAATTGCAAAAATAACAACTGCAAAAAGTTCATAATCAGTTAATAATCTTAAGTTTTTATGATTTACTTCAAATATCAAAATTCCAATTGTACTAAGAACTAAAAAAATCATTACCATATCAAAATATTTTTTATAGTGATATGAATTATTTTCTAATAAATTATAAGTAAAAGTTTTAAATCTCTTATATTTAGTGGAAGTTTCTAGTTTGTATGCTAATGAAATTATATATTTAGTCATTGGGAACTTAATGTAAAGTAGTTAAACCACTTTACATCTTATTAGATTTGATGTTCGTTATTTTTAGACAATCTCTCTTTTTGAGAAAGATAAGAGTTTAAAGCTCCTAAATATGCTTTTGCCGTTGCTAACATTGTATCTATGCTTAATCCATGTCCAACAAATGAAGGACTTGTTTGATCAAATGAAACTCTTGTAGTAACTTTTGCAAGTGCATCTTTTCCTTCTGTTACTGAAGTTACTTTATAATCTTTTAATTCTCCTGTATAACCTGTTAATCTATCAATTGTTTTAAAAATTGCATCCATTGTTCCATCACCAATTGCTGCATCTTTAATTATTTCATCTTTATATTTAATTGCAACAGCAGCTGTTGGAACACCTGCTGTACAATCTGATATTTGTAATCCTATTAGCTCATAAGTTTTATCTTGATTTAATGACTCATCAGTAATTAACATTCTAATATCATCATCTGTAACATCTTTCTTCTTATCAGCTAAATTCTTGAATTTCTCAAAAGCAGCATTTAACTCTTCATCACTTACTTTATCAAATCCTAAATGTACAATTTTATCTCTAAATGCAGCTCGACCTGAATGTTTTCCTAATATTAAAGTAGAATCTTTAAATACTCCAACATCTTCAGGTTTCATAATTTCATATGTTTCTTGATGTTTTAAAACACCATCTTGGTGAATTCCACTCTCATGTGAAAATGCATTTTTTCCAACAATTGCTTTATTTTGTTGTGGCTCAACACCTGTTACAGTTGCTACTAATCTTGAAGTTGCATAAATTTCAGGTGTATTAATTGTTGTATATAAATCACCAAAAGCATCTTTTCGTGTTTTAATAGCCATAACAGCTTCTTCTAAAGCTGAATTTCCAGCTCTTTCACCTAATCCATTTATTGTAACTTCAATTTGTCTAGCACCATTTAAAACAGCAGCTAAAGTATTAGCTGTTGCTAATCCTAAGTCATTGTGATTATGAACTGAAATAATTGCTCTATCACCTGCAAATGCACTTAATTCTTTAACCATTGCACCTAATTCTGTGGGTAATCTATATCCTACAGTATCAGGTAAATTAATAGTTCTTGCCCCTGCTCCAATAACTGCATCCATAACTTCTTTCATAAATGAAATTTCACTTCTTCCTGCATCTTCTAAAGAGAACTCAACATCATCAACAAATGTTTTTGCATATTGAACTGCATGAATTGCTCTTTTTATAACTTCTTCTTCACTCATTTTTAATTTATATTTCATATGTATTGGTGAAGTTGCAATAAAAGTATGGATTCTATGTTTTGGAGCATGACTAACAGCTAATCCCGCTTGTTTAATATCATTTTCTATTGCTCTTGCTAAAGAACAAATGCTTGAATTTTTAACAATTTCAGCAATTCTACTAACCGCATCAAAATCCCCAGGACTTGCCGCTGCAAATCCTGCTTCTATTACATCTACACCTAATTTTTCTAATTGTAAAGCTATTTTAATTTTTTCTTCAGTGTTCATAGAACAACCAGGACTTTGTTCACCATCTCTTAATGTTGTATCAAATACTATAATTTTATTTTTATCCATCATATTAACCTTTTAAAATGTTATTTATTATATCTTTTTTTAAATAAAAAAAGAAAAACTGTGTTTTGATTGTGTTTGTTATAAATTGTAATTATAAAAATTTATAATTAGAGAGAAAAAGAAAGAAGCAGAAGAGAGTTTACACTTTTGATGAAATGGTTTTTATAAAAATCAAATATTTTCATATATCTCTCCTTGTTTTGTTTTAAAGTGTTTAAGTATAATTAATAAATTTTAATTTGTCAATACTTGAAATAGAATTTTTAGTTAAACCTCTATTTTTTTTCATCTTTCATGAAAAGTTTAATTATAAAATTAGCACCTTCATGTGTATTTTCAACATAAATTTCACCATTCATATTTTTTTCAATAATAATTTTAGACATGTATAAACCTATTCCTGTTCCTTGAACTTCATCTTTTGTTGTAAAATATGGTTCAAATATTTTGTGTATTATTTCATCTTTTATACCTAAAGCATTGTCTTTTATTGAAATATACGCATAATCATCTTCAACTTTTGTCTCTATTTTTATCATTGGATTTTCTATTTTATTTCCTATTGAAGCATCTTTAGCATTTGAAATAATATTTAAAATAACTTGTGAAAATTCATTTGGAAAGCCAAAAACATCGATTTTTTCTTCTTTAAAATCTTTTTGTAGTTTTATATTATGGTGTACAAAAGTAGATTCTACTAAAGATATAGCATCTAAAACACTTTTATTTACATCAAAGTGCTCTTTTGCTTTGTTTGGTCTAAAAAAATTTCTAAAATCATCTATTGTTTTTGACATATTTTTAGTAAGCATTTCAGCTTTATCTACTGTTCTATTGAGTACTTCATCATTTAATTCGCCTATTTCATAAGAGAATTTAAGATTCTGGAAAACTAATCCTAATGCATTTAAGGGCTGTCTCCATTGATGAGCGATATTTCCTATCATCTCACCCATAGCAGCTAATCTCGTTTGTTGAATTAAAAGCTGTTCTTGTTCTTTTTGTTTTGATGTCTCTTCAAAAACTCTTTTTTCTAAAGTTTCATTTATATCTTTTTCTTCTTTTATTAACTCTTGTATTTTTGAAGCCATTTCATTAAATGAATTTTCTAATTGCCCTATTTCGTCATTTGAATTAACTTTAATTCTGTAATCTAATTCATTATTTGAGAATCTTTTTGTACCTATTAAAATTTTTTCAATTTTTCTACTTAAATATCCAGACATTAATAAAGCCACCGCTATGATTAAAATTATCATAGCAAAAGTTACAAAGGATAACTCATTTATCAAAGCTTTTATAAATTTTTCTATTTCAGCTTGATTTTCATTTACAACTTCTTCCATATTATTTGTTTGATTTTTTAATATTTCAGATATATTTTTCTTTGTTTCATTTGCAGCTGCATGAAAATCATCTACACTAGCTCCTATTGTAACAAAACCAAAACCCCTTTTACTGTTTGCATATTTCCCCGTATAATAGGGTATTGCTGCAGCAGTTGTAAGTTTCCAAACTCCACTCCAATTTATAATAAATGAACCATATCCACCATTTTGTGTAACTTGCATCCATCCCTCACATTGAGGTGCAAAATTTAAATATCTACAATCTAAACTAACATTTCCATCTTCTTTTAATTGTTTAAAATTTGGTTTTTTATTTAAACTTTGTTCTTCAAATTTTGGATAATTATTTAAAAAATCATTTATTTCTTCATTTGAAGCATAATATTTTTGTGCAATATCAGTACTTAACCAAGGCATTACTTTCATACCTGTATTTTTATCATAACCAACTATTGAATAATCCCTTGGATGAACTATACTTTTACCTTCATAATCCCAGATAAAAGCATAATTTCCATATGTCGCATCTGGAATATTTTGTTTTGCATTTATACCTGTTGGATTTGCTGTATCTGTAAATTCTCTAATATGTTTGTGGTCTAATGCCATTGAAATATAACCGATTTTTTCATTATTCTTAAACACTGGTGTTATAAATCTAATAATTCCTTCAAATCTTTTTCCCAAAGGATTTTCTAATCCTGCATAACCATACTTTTGTGGTTCAAACTCAATTCCTGCTTTTAAAGCCTTTTCTCTTGTAAAAGTCCCAATTACTTTTGTTCCAACATATTCACCAATTACATCAGAAACATAAATTTCATCTTTTTCTAATTTAGATATTTCATTAAAATAAGTTTCTGAACTAACATAAGTATTTTTTTTATTAGAAATATTCAATTTTTCTTCATTTATTGAGGATACTTTATATTTTTCATTTCCACTTAAATCAAAAAAAGTTATCTCTTTATAAATTGGTATTTCTTTTTTAGAAAAATTAATAGGGTCAATATAATTAAACTCTTTTTCATTATCAATCAAATTTACTGTTTTTTTATCTCTTTGTTCTATATTTAAATCTTCATTTGTTTTATAACTATTAGTAACTTCATCATAATAATAGTTTTCATGTAAAAGAACTATTCTTTGTTTTGAATTATAAAAAGACTTTAATATATCTTGGTTAATATCTAATTTTGATAAAAATAAAATATCTTTATCCCGTTCATATAAAAAATTTGCTATTTGATTTGCTATTTCATAAGAGACTTTTTCTAAGGATTCTTGTGATTTCTTATCAAGATTTTTGATACTATCTTCTATTGAAGCATTTGCGGTATTTATTATTATTTCTTTACTTTGATTAAATAAAAAGTTTGTACTCTTTGTCAAATATCCATCTAACTTTAATACTCCCTCATAAGCAATATATGCTATTAATAATAATGGAAGTATTTTTATTAAAATAAAAATTATGATTAATTTAATTCTAATACTAAGATTTTTCATTAATTAACATCCTTGAAAGTATCCTTTATTTGTAGAAAATCATCTAAATTATTCATAAAAATATCTATCAGATTTGGATCAAAGTGTTTTCCTTTTTCATCATTAAATAAATTTAAAACTTCTTCCAACGGCCAAGCTTTTTTATAGACTCTATCACTACTTAAAGCATCAAATACATCAGCAATTGAAGTGATTCTTCCAAAAATATGAATATCTTCTCCTTTTAATCCAAGAGGATAACCTGAACCATCCCATCTTTCATGGTGTGTATATGAAATAATGCCTGCGGCTTGTAAGATTTCTCTTTTAGAAGTTCTCAAAATTTCATATCCAATTGTTGCATGAGTTTTCATAACTTCCCATTCAGCGGAATCCAACTTTCCATTTTTATTTAAAATAGAATCAGGAATTCCAACTTTTCCAATATCATGCATAGGTGAAGCCATAAATAATTTATTTATATCTTTTGGACTAAGTCCAATTTTAATCGCAAGTAATTTTGAATATTCAGCAACTCTTTTTACATGCTGTCCAGTTTCTGAACTTCTACATTCACCAATTTCACCTAGTTTATAAATTATTTCTCTTTGTGCATCTTCAAGTTCATCATGCAATCTTTCAATATCAGTTATATCATGGCGAATTCCCATATATTCTATTACTTTACCCTCATTGTCTTTTAAAGGATACATTGTTACATTACAGTGGAAAACTTGACCATTTTTTTTGAAATTTGAAATTTTTCCTTTCCAAATATTTCCACTAAAAATAGAATCTAATTTTTGAACTTGTTCTTCTTCTGTTAAATTATAGTGCTTTAAGTAAGAGTATGGTTTATTTATTAAATCTTCTTTTGAGTAACCGCTAATTTTATAAAATGCATCATTAGCATAAACAATATTTCTATTTAAATCCATTCTCAAAATAATATTACTTTCGTTTATTGCTTCTTTATATGCATTTACAATTCTAATAGATTCAGTTAAGTTAAAAGCACTTTTTTGTGTTTGGGTTTTAAAATATTCTTTGGTAGTCTCTAAATCTGTAATATCATTTGATAAAGAAATAAACTCTAAAATATTTCCATCTAAGTCCAATATAGGCTTAATAATAATATCTACAAAATATTCTTTACCTGTTTTAGAAATATTTTTTAATCTTCCATGCCAAGATTTTTTTCTAATATTGGTTGTTTTCCATATATTTTTAAATATATATTTATCTATTAAAGGAACAGTTACAATATGATAAGTTTTTCCAATAAGTTCTTCTTTTGTATAACCTGAAATTCTTTCAAAAGGTTCATTTACATAAGTTATTATTCCATTAATATCTATTTTAGAAATGATAGATCTTTCATCAACAATATCTTTGTACTGTTTTAAAGAGTTATAAATCTCTTTATTTTCTTTTTCCAAATTTATATTTTTTGCAATATTGGCTAAAACTTCACTAAGAGCAAAAAGATTTAAAGGTTTTGTTAAATAATTTGTTACATTTAATTTTATTGCTTCAAATAAATAATCTGCATCATTAAAAGCTGTAATTATGACTATAGGAATAGTTTTATTTTTTTCTTTTATCAATTTAATCATTTTTGTACCTGTCATCACTGGCATTTGAATATCTGTTATGATTAAATCAGGTTGATATTTCTCAAAAAAATCTAACCCTTCTTGTCCATTTTTTCCAACATAAAGTTCTTTTACTTTATTTTTTAAAAAATATTCTAACTCTTCTCTTGTATTATCATCATCTTCCACATATAAAAGTGATAATTTTTTTAAATAACGAAAAAAATCTTTATTATCACTCATTCATTATCCTTTAAAAGTGGTAAGGCAATAACAAATTTTGCCCCCTCACTGGCATTTTCAAATTCTAATCTTCCTTGCATATTTTCTTCTATAATAATTTTAGATAAAAACAGTCCTAAACCTGAAGATTTCTTATATTTTTTCGTAGTAAAATAAGGTTCAAATATATTTCCAAGAAGGGATGAAGGAACTCCACCTGCATTATCTACAATATTTATATAAGCAAAATCTTTATCTTTTTTAATACTAATAAATACTTTCTTTGAATCAATATTTTTTTCAACTAAAGCCTCTTTTGCATTTTGAAGAATACTAAATATTACTTGATTGATTTCATTTGGAAAACCATATAAATTAATTGATTTACTAAAGTTATAATCAATTTTTATATTGTGATTCATAAAAGTATCTTCTAACATTTCTAATGCTTCCATTACTATTTCATCTAAAAAGAACTCTTTTTTTACTTCATTAGGTTTAATAAAGTTTTTTAATTCTTCATTCTTTATTTGCATTTCACTTATAATTCTATTTAATTGCTCCATGCTTTTATCTATAAAATTATTATTGATATTTATTTTTTTATATTCATTATTTATGTTTTATAAAAGAAAATTTACACTATTTATTGTTTCTTCACAAGCTTGTACACTATTTATTGCAACTTTCCCTATTCCTGCTAATCTTGATTGATGAACTAATAAAATTTCTTTTTTTTCTTTACTTTGTATTTCTAATATCAGTTTACTTTCCAAAGATTCATTTAATTCTCTTTGTTCTTTTACTTTTTCTTGTAATGTTGTGTTTATTAACTCTAATTCAAAAGCTTTTTGATGATTACTTTTTTTCATATCTTCATTAAATTTCTCAAATTCTTTTTTTGTATTATTTAAGTCAAAAGTTAAAGGTGTAATTATAGTTTTATAAATCAAAAAAGTGATAATACAAGAAGAAAGGAATAAAGTACCTGCTAAATAAAAAAACTCTTTTTCAAACAAGATTTGCGTTAATTGAGAATATGAGAATAAGCCAATAAGTAAAATTAAAAAATTTAGAATAAATACTCGCCTTACTATTTTAGACATATAAATTACCTTTTACTAAAGCTTTGTTCATGCTGTTCCTAAATTTATTAATTACAATTCAATTATAACTAATATTAATTAAAAAATAATATTTGATTAAAAAATGTTTTATGAGAGAGTAAAAAACATAAGTTTTTTACTCTAAAAAATAAATATTAAACTTATTTATTTTCAGTAGTTTCATTACTATTACTTGGAGTTTCTTCAATAATAGGTTCTTCTTTTGCAGTTTCAATAATTGCATCAGAATGTAAATCTTCATCAACAAAAACTTTCCCACCAAATTCTGTAATAATTTCTCGTACTCTTTCTCCTATTATTACTTCAATTTCTAATAGTTCAGCAGTCATTTTTTCAATTGCAGGAGAGTTATCTCTTAATTTTTGTAAAACTATTTCATATCTTTCATTTAATAAATTTTTAGTATGGTCATCTAAATCTTTTGCCATTGCATCTGAGAAATCTTTTTGTGTTTGCCCACCTAAAAATTGGTTTGATCTTTTTTCTAAAACCATCAAACCTGCAATATCACTCATACCATAAATAGTTGCCATTGATTTAATAATTCCAGTTGCTCTTTCAAGGTCATTTCCAGCACCTGTAGAAATTTCACCAATAAATACCTCTTCAGCAGCTCGTCCACCAAGTAATACATCAACTTCAGCAATTAGCTCATGTTTTTGCATTAAGTATTTATTCTCTTCAGGAGTATTAAGTGTGTATCCAAGGGCAGCAAGTCCTCTTGGAACAATAGAAACTTTATTAACTTTATTTGCACCTTTTGTAATTTCAGCAATTAAAGCATGTCCAGATTCGTGATATGCAACAATTCTTCTTTCTTTTGGAGAAATTCTTTTTGATTTTTTCTCTAAACCTGCAATTTGTCTCTCAACTGCTTCTTTAAAATCACTTGGATCAACTTGTTCTTTTGAAGCACGACCTGCTAAAAGTGCAGCTTCATTAATAATATTTGCTAAATCGGCACCTGCAAGCCCAGCTGTCATTTTTGCAATTTCTTTTAAATCTACATTTTTACCAAGTTTTACTTCTTTAATATGTACATTTAAAATTTCAATTCTTCCTTCATAATCAGGTTTATCAACTAAAACTTGTCTATCAAATCTTCCTGGTCTTAAAAGTGCTGGGTCTAAAACTTCTGGTCTATTCGTTGCTGCAAGAACTATAACAGGAGCTGCATCTGTTGAAAATCCATCCATTTCGGCTAAAAGTTGATTTAGTGTTTGTTCTCTCTCATCATTTCCACCCATAGGACCACCTGAAGCTCTGCTTTTTCCAATGGCATCTATTTCATCAATAAAGATAATTGCAGGTGCAACTTTTTTAGCTTGTTCAAATAAATCTCTAACTCTTGATGCTCCAACTCCCACAAACATTTCAATAAATGCAGAACCTGAAACTGATAAAAACTCAACATTCGCCTCACCAGCAACTGCTTTTGCTAAAAGAGTTTTCCCTGTTCCTGGAGGTCCTACTAATAAAACACCTTTTGGAATTTGAGCTCCAAGTCTTACATATCTATCAGGTGATTTTAAGAAATCAACAATCTCTTGAACTTCTTCTTTAGCTTCTTTATTTCCAGCCATATCATCAAAAGTTACATTCGGTTTTTCAGAATTAATCATTTTTTTAGATGACCCAATTCCAAGAATTCCTCCTGAACCTCCACCCATAGATTTTTGCATTCTTTTTGCAATGAACATCCAAATAGCAAAAAATATAAATATTGGTAAAATCCATCCAAATAAAATATCAGCTAAAACATTTTCTTCATTTATTCCACCATATGAAATTGAATTTTTTTCTAACTCAGGAATTAATGTATCGTCTGGAATAACCCTTCTTGCTGTAAAAGTTGTAACTTGTCCTGTTCCTATTTTTGAAACAGCTTTAATTTGTGTATTTCCAATTCCAACATATTCAATTTTTCCAGAACTAATTAATGCTTTTAAATCTGAGTATGGAACTGTTTTGTTAGAACTTTGTCCAAATGCTTGCATATTAGAATTTGAAGAATCACCACCCATTTGTTGTTCAGGGAAAATTGCTTTAAATGCAAATATTGTAACTATTGAAAAAATTACAAAGATTAATAATGGGTTATTATTAAAAAAGTTATTCCCATTTCCATTATTACCACTGTTATTATTGTTATTATTAAGATTATTATTTTGTTGTTTTTTAGCCATTAACTAAAACTCCTTCTTATTTTTAAATACAACACTCATCCACTCATTTTTATGAATAAGTTTGATTTGTTCCAAATCACTAAATTTACTTAATACTCTATTAATGTGTTTATCTAAAATACCTGAAATTATCAATATACCATTTTCATTTAAACACTTTTTTAAATCAGAGGCAATCATAACTAAAACATCAGCAACAATATTTGCAATAACAACATCATATTTTTTTGTTGTTTTGTTTGTTGAACCAATCCATGAATCATTAAATAATACACCATTTAAATCGAAATTTGCTTTTGTATCAATAACACAAACTTCATCTGTATCACAAATATCAACAATGCATCCTTTTTTTGCAGCTGCAATTGCAAGAATTCCACTTCCTGTTCCTACATCTAAAACTGTTTGATTTTGATTTACAAACTCATCAATTGCTTCAATACAAGAAGATGTTGTCTCATGATGCCCTGAACCAAAAGATAAAGCTGGATTAATTATAATATCAATTTTCCCATCTTTTTTTTCTTCCCAAGATGGTCTGATATAAAAATTCCCAACTTCAACAGCTTTTACTGATTGTTGATATTGTTTTATCCAATCTATATTTTCTTTTTTTTCATATGTAATTTCACATTTTGTATTTAATGCTTTAATAAACTCTTCAATTCCAAACATCAAATCTTCAAGTTCTTCTTCACTTCGTATTATTAATGTTCCATCAAGTTCTTCAATTGCATCTGTTGTTATAGCATTTGCTAAATCTAAAAAAAGTTCATAATTAGCATCTGGTTTTAGTGTTAATTCATAATAGTATTTTGACAATTATTTCCCTTATTACAACTATATATAATTTTTCTTCATTTTTATAAAGAGATATATTTTATCTAAATATCTTTTGAATCATATTAAAAGAAATTAAAAAAAGTTTTCTATCATATCTCGCATAATACTAATATCAGAGATTTTATTAACAATATCTCTAAATTCATTAGCACCCGTATAACCTTTTGAATAAGAGTGCAATAATTTTCTAAACATAATAGCGCCATGAGGTCCATGAAATTTTAACATTGCATCAAAATGTTCTAAAATTATCTCTTTTTTCATTTCATTTGAAATATCTTCAATTCCGTGTTTTAATTGATAAAATACCCAAGGTTTTCCAATCGCACCACGACCTATCATAACTCCATCTGCATTTGTATATGCTAAAACTTCTTTTGCTTTATCATAATCTTTAATATCACCATTTGCAATAACTGGAATTGAAATAGCCTCTTTCATTGCTTTTATTGCATCATAATCAACTGGTGCTTTATATTTTCCTGCTCTTGTTCGCCCATGAACTGATACAAAATCAACTCCACAAGCTTCAACAGCTTTTCCAATTTCCACTGGAATTTTATCATTTACTCCAATTCTTACTTTGGCAGAAGTATATTGTTTTTTAGAGTATTTTTTTACAGTTGAAAGTATTTCTTCAAGTTTTTTTAAATCACCTAAAAGGTTTGAACCACTTCCATGATTAAAAACTTTTGGAGCAGGACAACCACAGTTTAAATCAATTCCATCAATTCCTTCAACATCATTCAAAAGTAAAACAGCATCACGTACAAGTTCAACACTATTTCCAGCAATTTGAACAAAATAAGGATCTTCTGTTGGAGATTTTTCAATCATTTTTAAAGTTCGTGCAGATTTATAAACTAAAGCATTTGATGAAATCATCTCTGAAATGGTTAAATCTGCTCCAAATTTTTTAACAACTGAACGAAAGGGTAAATCAGTATAACCAGCAAGTGGCGCCAACACCATAAGGGGTCGGCTAAAATCAAGTTTTTTATTCATTATTTATAAGATATCGCTTCTAAATTGTAGTGTTTCCCAGCTTCTTTTAAATCTATTAAAGCTTTAAAAGCAGGATATTCATTATCTTTCGTATTTGCAAGAACTTCTCTCGCTTTATCAATCATTTCGTACTCAAATAATACATGTAAATAAGCAGGAATTGCATCTTCAAGTTCTAAAGATAATTTCTCAAATAATGCAATTATTTGATCAGGTTTTAAAATAGTTTCATAATTTTTTGCTAATGCTAAATAATCATTTTTATCATAATCTAAATCTTTTACAATTTTTAAAATTTCTTCACTTGTAAAACCAAATTCATTATTTGCCGCATCTTTTTCAAAAAGTTTTTTAGCCATTTCTTTATCTAATTTTATATTTTTATATAGCTTTTTCATTGTTGTCATACTTTTTTCTTTCAAAACATTTTCAAAAGATTTTAAAACGATATTTGAAGAAAAACTTTCTGGTTTTTTAAGAACATCAACAGCAAAATCAATTTGTTCATTTACTTTATTTAACATATTTAAATTTGCTAAATTTGTAGTTTCATTTACTTTAAATGATTTATCACTCACATATTTACCATTTTTTACATCTTGAACATTTGCAACTATTTTGTTTAATTCATCATCAAAACATGAAAATCTATTTTCTTGTACATCAATTTTTACTTGAGAAAGAATAGAAGAAAGATTTTTAAAATCTTGAGTTTTAAATTTATAAACTTCATTTTTATCAAGTAAATTTGATTTAATCATTTTAATCATAGTTTCATGGTCTTTTTTTACAGCTCGTTTTTTAAAATAATTAAGCATTGAATACCATAAAATATGTAAATATGTTGCAAGAGCAAGTACCGATATAGGTGCAATTACCCATGCAGAAACTGGTAAAGAAAGGGAATATCCAAAAAATAAAACATTGTAGTCACCCAACTCTAAACTATATACATAACCAAATACGGCAACAATTAAAATTATTGAGAAAATAAAATATTTCTTAAAACCCATTTTCTATCCTTTTATTATTATGAACTATTATTTATTTTTCATTATACAAAAATGTTTATAAATTACTTATGATACGGATGATTATTTTGAATACTTAATGCCCTAAATATCTGTTCAGTTAAAACAACATTAGCAACTTTATGTGCCATTGTTAAATCACTCAAGGAGATTGTTGTATCACATTTTGTTAAAAATTCTCTTTGAAATCCATATGCTCCACCAATAAAAAAATTTACTTCATTTTTATCTTCTATTAATGCAGAAAAAGCATAAGTATCAACTTTTTTTCCTAAAACATCTAAAGCTATATTATAACCTTTTAATAAAGGTTCATAAGTTTCACTATATGATTGTTGAGCCTCTTTTTCTCCAATAGTTTGAGCTTTTGCAATATTTTTATTAAAAATATAAAAAACTTCAACCTTTGCGTATTTTGAAGACATTTTTATAAACTCTTTTATTAAAACATCAAACTCATCTTTTGAGGGTTTAATTATTGAATAAATATTAATCTTCATAAAATCCACTTCCTACAACATTAAATCTAATGTTTTCTATAATGTCTTCTACTTTTACTCCACCAATTGCACAAACTGGATGTTTTGATATTTTTGCCAAATAAGAAATTTTAGAACCCAAAATTGTTGATACATCTTTTGTATTTGTATTTTTATATGCACCAAGTCCAATCATATCTATTTCTAATTCATTAGCCTCTAAAATTTCTATTTCATTGTGAGTTGAAAGCCCAAGAAGTTTATTTTTTATTTTTAATCTAACAAGTTTCACTGCTAATTTTTTATCTTTATGAATTTTGTCTAAATCTTCTTGACCCAAATGTAAACCATCAGCAAACTCGATTAATTCAATTTTATCATTGATAATTATTGGAATATTAAGCTCTAATTTCAAATATAAAAGATTCTTTTTTTGTTCTTGAAAAGATGATATTTTATCTCTATATTGAATAATCTTTACATCTTTCTTTTTGCATAAATCAATAAATTTTTCCAGCGAGATGTTTTTTTTTAGAAGTGTTTCATAATCACATAAAACATATAAAAGATTAAAAGCTTCAAGTTTAAAACTCAAAGCTTTTTCTAAATTTGAAATCATCAGTAATTAACTAATTTTTTCTTTTTTAAACATACTTAATAAGTCTGTTAATGTTTGTTTCATAGAGGATCTATTTACAACCATATCAATAGAACCATTTTTAAGTAAAAACTCTGCTCTTTGAAATCCTACTGGTAAATCAGCTCCAATTGTTTGTTTAATAACTCTTTGCCCTGCAAATCCAATTAATGCACCTGGTTCTGCAATAATAATATCACCTAAAAATGCAAATGAAGCGGAAACTCCACCCATTGTTGGGTCTGTTAAAATAGAAATATATGGAAGTTTAGCATGGTCAAGTTTTTTTAATGCTGCTGAAGTTTTTGCCATTTGCATTAAAGCAAAAGTTGATTCTTGCATTCTAGCACCACCTGAAGCTGATATAATAATCAAACCTTGTTGTTTTTCAATAGCTCTATTTACAGCTCGAACTATTTTTTCACCTTCAACAGAACCTAAACTACCTCCCATATAAGCGAAATCAAAAACTACTAATTGAACTGGTATTTCATTTATTTTTGCTTCTCCACTTACGACAGAAGATGTACGTCCTGTATTTTTAAGCGCTTCTTCTACTCTTTTTTTATAAGAAGTTTTATCAACAAATTTTAAAGGATCATTTGGTTTTAGTTCTACATCATATTCAACAAAACTATCTTTATCACTCAAAATTTCAATTCTTCTTTTTGCCCCAATTCTCATATGAAAATTACATTTAGGACAAATATTATTTTGACTTTCAACCTCTTTAAAAAACATTAAGGCATTACATTCAGGGCACTTAATCCAATGACTTGGTGCATCCTTTTTTGTTGGTTGTTCTTTTGATTTACTATCAAAAGAAATTTTGCTAAATAAGTTTCTTAAATCCATAATAATCCTTTAATCATTTTTAAATATTTTCAAATTTATCTAATTCGTCAAGTTTTTCCCAAGGATAATCACTTTGACCAACTTGTCCCCTTGCTGCTACATCTGCATAAAGAAAAGTTTTTTCACTTGGTTTATCTAAATTAAACTTTTGTGTAATCCATCTTGGTGTTAATGGGAAAGTATCCATTACAAATTGTGATAATTTATCATCATCAAATTTTGTATAAGAACCCATTGTATCAACTGACACTGATGTTGGTCGCGCAACTCCAATTGCATAAGAAATTTGCACAACTGCTTTTTTTGCTAAGCCAGATGCAACTATATGTTTTGCAATCCAACGTGCAGCATAAAGTCCGCTTCTATCAACTTTTGTATAATCTTTAGAACTTTGAGCTCCTCCACCAATTGGAGAATATCCACCAAATGAATCAACGATTAATTTTCTTCCTGTTAATCCACTATCATGTAAAGATGAGTGATTTACATATCTTCCAGTTGGATTAATATGAATTATTGTTGAATCTTTATCATACATATTTGTAGGAAGCCCTGCATCGTCTATTAATCCTTGGATTAATTCTCTTACTTCTTCAATTGGCATTCCTTCAACTGAAGGTGCACTTACAACTATTGTATGAATTTTTTGTGGATTACAATTTTCAAAATTAGCTTTTGTTCCATAATCAACTGTAACTTGTGTTTTAATATCAACACCTAATTTTTGATTATGTTTTAAAGCATAGTTATATACTTTATCACATAACATTCTTGCGTATGTAATCGCAGCTGGCATAAAATCAGCAGTTTCACTTGAAGCAAAACCAAACATGATTCCTTGATCTCCTGCTCCTATTTCTCCATCAACTTGATCAACACCTTGATTAATATCAGGTGATTGTTGATTTAATAAAACTTGAACTTGTACATTATCAGGATGTAAACATTGCTCTTTTGTAAAAGCAGATTTTCCATCATATCCGATTTTTGCTAGTGCATCTAAAACTATTTTTTCATAATCTTTATTTGATAATTGAGCAGATGATTTTACTTCACCACCAATTACAACATGTTTTCCTGCTACAAAAACCTCTGAAGCTACCCTGCTGTCTTTATCTGCAATAATTAATTTATCAACGATAGAGTCAGCTATTATATCTGCGCATTTATCTGGGTGTCCAGGGCTTACTACTTCACTTGTAAATAAGTAATGTGTTTGTTTTTCCATTTTTGTTTTCCATCCTTTGTTTTCCACAAGAAAAATCTTGAGTTGTTTTCCATCTTTTGTTTTCCATTTTTTGTTTTCTATATTTGTTAAGAAATTTAAAATAAAAATTTAAAGAATTCAATTTGTCATAAAGACAAAAAGTTGCTAATACTAACTAAAAAAAGCTGTTATTTACTTTTAATTGTTTTTTAGATTTTTGAGTAAATAACACAAATAAATAAGATTTATTCAACCGTTACAGATTTTGCAAGATTTCTTGGCATATCTACATCATTTCCAAGTCTTATTGAAATTTCCATTGAAAATAATTGTAAAACAACTAACATTTCAAAAAACTCTAACATATAATGATCACATTTATTTATTTTTACAAAATCATCTGCTAAATCAAAATCAAGTGGTGAAATTGCACAAATTGTACTATCTCTTGCGCTTAACTCTTCTACATTTGATTTGATTTTGTCATAAAGTAAATTTTGTGGCATAAGTGCAATTGTAAATAATTCAGGGTCAGCTAAAGCAATTGGTCCATGTTTCATTTCACCTGCTGGATAACCCTCAGCGTGTAAATATGAAATCTCTTTTAATTTTAAAGCACCTTCTAACGCTAGTGGATAAAACACATCTCTACCAATAAAGAAAAATCCATGTCCATGTAAATATCTTTTTGATAATCTTTTCATTTTTTCATGAATTTTATCGCTAATACAAAGAGTTTTTGGAACTTCTCTTAAAGTATGTAACTCTTTTTGCATAGTTTCACTTGAAATTACATTTTTTACTTTTGCAAAATATAGAGCTAACATCCAAAGTACTACTGTTTGAGTTGAGAATGCTTTTGTTGAAGCAACTCCTTTTTCAATTCCAGCTCTTGTTAAAATAGTTGCATCTGCTGTTCTTGTCATTGAAGAGTTATCAACATTACAAACTACAAGTGTTTTTAAACCTGCATTTTTTGCCATTTTTAAAGCTTCTAAAGTATCAGCTGTTTCACCACTTTGAGAAATAACAATAAACAAAGTATCTTTTGTTAGAAGTGGTTCTTTGTATCTAAATTCACTTGCAATTTCCACATTACATTTTACTTTTGAAAGTCGTTCAAAAAGATATGAAGCAGTTAATCCTGCGTGATAAGAAGTTCCACAAGCACAGATTTTTATTTCATTGATTCCATCAATTATTGATTTTTCAATCTCATCAAATAAAATTTCGTTATCCTTAATTCTTCCAAGCATACAATCACTAACAACAGTACTTTGCTCATAAATCTCTTTTTCCATAAAAAATCTATATCCATCTTTTTGAGCAAATTGTTTTGAAGTTGGTAAGCTTGACCAAGAATAATTATCAGAAAAAAACTCAATAGAATCAGCACTTGCAATTCCACCAACTCCATCTTCTAAATAAACAACACTTGAAGCTAATCCAATTAAAGGAGCATCAGAAGAAGAGAATAAAACTTCTTCTTTTTCATTTCCCTTTGCTACGATTAAAGGGCTTCCATGTTTAAAGAAAAATACTTTTTTTGGATCTGCTTTTGTTATTAAAAGAATTGAAAAAGCACCTTCAAGTCTTAAAATAGTGTTTTGAAAAGCTTTTTTTGTGTCATTTAATTGGTTATAAAAATTTTCAAATAGATGAACTATAACTTCTGTATCTGTTTGAGATACAAACTTATGACCTTTTGCTGTTAATTCTTCTTTTAACTCTTTATAGTTTTCAATAATTCCATTATGAACAACGTAAGAGTATTCACCTAAATGTGGGTGTGCGTTTAATTCTGTTGGTTTTCCGTGTGTTGCCCATCTTGTATGCCCAATTCCAAGTTCATAATCACTTGAAGCTGTTGCATTTACTTTCTCTTCAAGATTTACAAGTTTTCCTAAAGCCTTAAAAACATCAATTCTATCATTTTTTAAAACAGCAATTCCAGCACTATCATAACCTCTGTACTCTAACTCTTTTAATCCATCTAATAAAATTCTTGTTGTCTCTTTTTTACCAATATATCCAACTATTCCACACATCAAAAAAACCTTTTTTCAAATTTTAATTGTAATTATTATATTTAATAGTTACTAAATATGTGCTTTTCGCACTTTTTTTGTTATTTTATAAATTTAAATTTTTTATAAATTCATTATGGATTTTACCGTTTGAAGCAACTAAATATTTATCTTCAAACAAATTATATTCACCACCATTTATATTTGAAACTTTTCCACCAGCTTCAGTAAGGATTAAAACTCCAGCACTTACATCCCAAGGTTTTAAGTTCATTTCATAATATCCATCATAAGTTCCCTTTGCCACATAACATAAATCAAGTGAAGCTGAACCTAATCTTCTTAAATCTTGGCAAAGTGGTAAAACATCTTTTATTTTTTTTACAACATCAGTTAAATCAGCTTCATTTGAACTACTTGTATATGGAAATCCTGTTGCTAATAGTGCTTTTTGGAAAGTATCCTCATTGCTAACTTTTAATTTTTTACCATTTAAAAATGCACCCTTTCCTATTTTTGCTGTGTATAATTCATCTAAAATTGGATTATAAACTATCGCTAAATATGGTTTTTTATTTTTATAAACTCCAACAGAAATAGCTGTATGTGGAACACCATTTACAAAGTTTGTTGTTCCATCTATTGGGTCAATTATAATTGAGTTATTAAACTCTATATTTGAATTGTCCGATTCTTCTGCAATGATATTAAAATTTTTAAATCTTTTAGAGAATTTCTTTTTTAAGTATTTTTCAACTGCCACATCAAACTGTGTAACTAAATCTTTTTTTGCTTTAAAAGTTATATTTTTATCCGTATAAAATCCCTCTTTTAAGATTTTTCCTGCTTTTTTTATGATTTTTATTAAATCTTTTTTCATTATTTTCCCTAAATTTTTTTGTATTTTATCCAATTATGAACAAAAGTTAATATTTTGTTCATTACTAATTCATATTCAAACTCTAAAATTCTTCAAAATAATAAAGGAAAACTATTGATTTCTTATGCTTTAAAAGCCTTAATGGCAAACAAACTAAAAACTACTCTTATTTATTTAAGTCTAATTTTTTCAATTGTTTCTATTTTTTTAATTAGTTCCATTTCAAATGGAATAATCACCATGTACTCTTCAATGCTTAAAAGTGACGGTGATATTATCATCACTCAAGCTAAGATTTCTGATACATTTTTTTCAAATGTAGATATAAATTTAATAGAACAAATAAATAAAATAAAAGGCGTTCTTAAATCAACTGCTTTAATTGTTGGAGCAAGTCCCGTTGAAAAACTTCCAATAGTTGCAGTTTATGGAGCCAGTTCTAATAGATTTAAAAACTATGAGTTAATTGCTGGAAATTATCCAAACAAAAATGAAGTAATTGTTGGAAAATCTATTTACGACCAATTAATAAATAAAAATGAAATTCAAATAGCTAATAAAACTTTTAAAATCTCTGGAATTTTTAAAAGTGAAATTGGTTTTGAAAATGGTGGAGTTGTTTTAACTATCAGTGATGCTGGAGAGATTTTTAATAAATCAGCTTCTATGATTATGGTAAATACTGAACTAAACTCAAATGTTGAAAATATCATCAACGATATAAAAATTATAAGTGAGCAAATTGATGTTAAATCAACTCAAAATTTTGTGGATAACTATAATCAATTTAAAATCATAAAAACCTCATCAAATGTTATTTCGTTTATTGCCTTTTCTATGGGCTTATTGGGAATCGTAAGTTTAATGAGTATCACAATAAATCAAAGAAAAAGTGAATTTGGAATCAAAAGAGCTTTAGGAATAAGTACTTCAAAAATTGTTTATTCAATTATGACAGAGAGTTTTATTTTAGGACTTTTTAGTTTTTTTAGTGCTTTTATAATTTCTCATATTGTTCTGTTTTCTATAAAAAATATCTCAAGTTTACAAGGTTATGTAAATGGTGAAATTTCAAATGAATTAGCTTTTTATATTTTTATAACTTCAATTTTCATGGCTATTTTTGGCTCAATAATTCCTGCTTTAAATGCGGCTTTTACAGACCCAGTTGAGTTAATTCAAGGAAATAAAATATGATGAAAGTAACAAATCTAACTCACTATTATAATAAAGATAAAGCTTTAGAAAATATAAACTTAGAGATAAAAAGTGGCGAATTTATAGCAATAATTGGAGAAAGTGGAAGTGGAAAATCTACGCTTTTATCTATTTTATCAACACTTTTAAAACCAACTAGTGGAGATATTGTTTATAAGGGAATAAACTATAAAGATATAAAAAACATAGATGATTTTAGAAAAAACAATATTGGTTTTATTTTTCAATTCCACTATTTAATCAACTATTTAAGTGTAAAAGAAAATATTAATCTTGCAAATGAAAAAGCTTCAAAAGATGAAATTTTTAATTTACTAAAACTTTTAGGAATACAAAATCTAATAGACAAATATCCAAATGAAATTTCAGGAGGTCAAAGACAAAGAGTTGCCATTGCTAGAGCTTTGATTAATAATCCAAAAATCATTTTTGCAGATGAACCAACTGGAAATTTAGACTCAAAAAACTCTTTAAATGTGTTTGAGTTATTTAAAACATTTGCGAATATTGGAACAACCATTATCGTAGCAACTCACGATAAAAGTTTGGCAAAGTTAGCAAATAAAATTTATGAAGTAAAGGATGGAAAAATTGAATAATTTTAATAATTTTGTAGATAGAACATTCAAAATATCTATTGCATTTTTTGCTTTAGGCTTATTTTTTGGACTTGTTTATTCAATAAATCTTTTAGGTTTTACTTTAAACTCTGAAACTTTAAATCCAGTAAATATGAGAGCTATTCATATTTCTTTGATGCTTTATGGATTTATTCCTTTGATGCTTTCGTATCTGCCTTTTTTACTTATAAACAAAGAAGTTGGTTTTGACAAAGAAGGGCTTAGATATTTAGAACTTTATAGTTTAACTTGGTTTATATTTTTAGTTTTTATGATTGTAAGTTTACTTTTAGGTAAAAATAGAGGTTTGGCTTTTTATGATTTTGCCTATGAATTAAACTTTTTATTAGCACTTGCAGGTGTGTTTTATATCATAGCTTTATACAAATTTATTAGACTTTATAAAACTCTTCCTTTATGGATAAAAGTGTGTTTAAGAGTTGTAACAATTGCTCCTATAACACTTTTAATTTTAATGAATCCAATTATTGGACAAGTTGAAAGCACAGTTACAGGACCTCATGGAGATAACACTTTAGGAATGAGTTTAGCTTTGATTCCTATTTATTATTTGATTATTAAGCTATTAAATAATGGTGAATTTAAAGCTAGATGGAATATCTTATGGATTATTCCAACTATTTTTTATTTTGGAACAGTTTTATATAGAATCTTTTTTGAACCACTAACTTACAATCAAGAGTGGGTTGCACAATATCTAACACTTTTATATGTTCCACTTTTATATAGATGGTTTAAAGATAGCAATATTGACTCCCATGCAAAAAAAGCTTTATTAATTTCAATATTAGCTTTTTTATTTGTAGATGTTGAGGGGAATATTTTATTTATTCCCCAAATTAGATGGGTATTTCATAGAAATGATTTAATCGTTGCCCACGCTCATGTTGCTATGGGAATCTCTGTATTTTTTATGGTTATTGCTATGTTTATAAACAGTATAAAAGAGCTTCAAAAAGCTATTTATTTAAATAGTTATTTGTTTGCACTTTTAGGAATATTTACAGTTTTAAGTATCTCAGGATTTGTTCAAGCTGGTTTTTTAAATATCTCAAGTGAAGTTTTATGGACATTTAGAACCGCTTTTGGATTTTTTGCTTTAGTTTTTGTTTTTGCTTTTATAAAAATGAAAACTTCTTATTCAAAAGTAGAACTTTACAACATCGCTGGAATTTTAAGTGATGGATTAGGGGGAGTGTTTTTAATACTTCTTGCTAGTTTTATTTATCCTTTAATTGGATTTAGTTTTAGCGGAGTTTATGAATATGTGGTTTTTGCTTTTGTTTCTATGACTGGAATCATTCATTATATGGCTTTAAAAAATCCATCAAGCCAAGTGGTTTTAATGAACTTAACAGTAATTATTAGAGTATTTGCAAGTTCTATATTTTTCGCTTTATATGCCAGTGGAAAATTAGGATTTGAAGCCTTAGCTATTTGTTTATTTGACTTAGGTTTTGTATTTGTTTATTTGATTTATTTTTATAAAAAGGAGAAGTTATGCAAAGATTAATTTTAATATTTTTTATAGCAAGTGAACTTTGCTATTACTTACTTATAGCTCAAACAGGAGTTGTTGAATACTTTTCTTCAAATCTATTTTTAATAGCACCACTTCCAATTGGAGGTGTTATTGGTTCATTATTAGTTTCATATATAAAAATTGATTTTAGAAATAAAATCTCTTTATTTTTAACTATTCAATTAATTATGAGTTTTTTATATCCAAATTTCAATATCTTAACTCTGTTTATTTTAGGATTTGCAGTTGGAAGTTTAGCTCCCCTAATTATAAATGAAATCAAAAAAGCAACGCTACTAGAACTTGGTCTTGCTCTTAGTGTTTCTTATGTTACAGGAACTTTATTATTTAACTACGAAGTTGAAGGAAGAGGAATTATTGCAATTACATTAACAACAATTACATTACTTGCTTCAAGATTTTTACCAACAAACGAACCTATAAAAAAATCAAATGAAGAATTTCCTTTATTAATGATGGTTTTATGGGTATTTTTAGATTCAGCACTTTTTGAATCTCTTTCTAGGGATATAACAATTTCTATTTGGAGAGATGGTTTTACATTTCAAATTGCACTGTTTCATGTAATTGGAGTTTTTTGTGCTTTATTTTTCAAGATTGAAAAAAATCAAAAAAGTCTATTTATTTTGACTTTATTTGCAGCTTCATATCTATTTTATTTTTTAAGGCAAGGGGATATTTTATCGATAGTTTATCCATTTGTAATATCTTATTACAATGTGGTAATTTTACAAACTATTGCAAAAAAAGATTTTAGAATTATCACATTTTATATGATTTTTATTGGTTGGATGGCTTCTGGTGCAGGGCTTTTTGTAGCTTTGTCAAATTTAATTTTATTTGTTCCTATCATTTTGTTAATTGCAATTTTCAAAATAATGATAGGAGAATATAAACCAAATAACAAGGAAATAAAATATGTTTAAATTATTAGTAATATTAAGTTTAGCTCTATTTGCAAACGCAAATAACTTAACAGTTCAAAATGGTGAAATAAAAGCCCATACGGAAGTTTTTGGAGATAGTGAAATAAATCCAACTACAAAAAGTGTAAAAGCTGATTTAACAATGGAAAATTCTATTGAATCAATCAAAGGTAAAATTTACTTTGAAACATTAACATTAATTAGTGATAAAAAAAGTAGAGATGAACATATGTATGAATTATTACAAGTAGAAAAATTCAAAACTATCTCTTTTGATATTAAAAGTATCACAAAAAATGAAAGTGATTATGAGATAAAAGGTGCTTTAACATTAAATGGTGTTACAAAAAATATTAAAGCAAAAATTATTATCAATCAACAAAATAATCAAATTTCATTAAATGGAGGTTTTTCATTTAACCTTACAGATTTCAATTTAGAACCACCAAAAATGATGTTTTTAACAGTTAGAAATCAAATTGATATTACTTATAACATCTCATTAAATGAAGTAAAATAGATGTTAAAGAAACTTATTTTATCAACCCTAATTTGTTTTTACGCAAATGCAGCTACTTTAAAAATAGATGATAAAATAAGTACTTTTTCACTAGTAAATCAGTTTGATAAAATTCATACTATTACTAGTGAAATTTCTACAATTATTGTAACTTTCCAAAGAGAAACTTCAAACCTTGTAAATGAGTTTTTATCATCACAACAAAGCGATTATTTAGATAAAAACAATACTATTTTTATAAATAATATTTCAGGTAATCCTTCAATTATTGTAAAAATGTTTACAATTCCAAAAATGAGAGATTACAAATATGATATTTTATTGATTTACGATGAAAACAATAAAAAGTTTATGGAAGAAGAAAATAAAATCACTGTTTATTTCATAAAAAATGGTTTTGTAAAAGATATAAAATTTTTATCATCTATATATGAATTAGAAAAAGTTTTTAAATGACTCTTTCCAATATTCAAACAATTGATATTTCTGTAAAAAATGAGAAACTCAATGATTTAAAAATTTTGCATTTAAGTGATCTGCATATAAATAAAAAAACAAGTATTGAAAATGTAAAAAATCTTGTAAAGATATGTGATAATTTGGTTTTTGATTTTTGTGTGATAACTGGCGATATAATTGATACAAAAGTAAAATATATAAAAGAACAACTTCAAATTTTGAATACTTTAAAAGCAAAAGTATATTACATAAGTGGAAATCATGATTTGTTTTATGGTTTAGAAGATTTAAAAAAAGAACTAACAAATTTTATTTTTATGGATAATTCTTGCAAAGAATTTATTTATAAAAATGAAACTATATTTATTGCTGGTCTTCCCGATAGATTTTCAAAGTTTTTTGGTATAAAAAGAGAAGAAGAAAAGATAAAAAACTATCTTTTAAATGAACCCTCTATTTTTATCTCTCATCAACCAAAAGATTATAAAATCGCACTTGATGGAAATACAAATCTTTTTTTATGTGGACATACTCATGGCGGTCAAATTTATCCTTTTCACTATTTTGTAAGACTTGTTCAACCTTTTCTTGCTGGTCTTTTTTATAAAAAAAATACAGCTATTTATGTAAACAAAGGCTTAGGAACTTGGGGTTTAAAACTTAGATATAAAGCAGATGCAGAAATAACAATAGTTAAATTAATCTCAAAAAGTGTAGAATAATTTATGAAAATTTTAATAATCGAAGACGACCTAAAAATAATTAACTTTTTAAAAAAAGGCTTAGAAGAAGAGTGCTATATAGTTGATTCTTCAACAAATGGTGATGAGGGTTTATATCTTGCAAGTGTAAATGAGTACGATTTAATTTTACTTGATGTTATGCTTCCAATTAAAGATGGAATCGAAGTTTGTAAAGCGTTAAGAGCCTCAAAAAATCAAACTCCAATTATCATGTTAACAGCTAAAGATTCTATTGATGACAAAATCAAAGGCTTAGATATTGGTGCAAATGATTATTTAGCTAAACCTTTTTCTTTTACTGAATTACTTGCAAGAATTAGAGTACAACTAAGAACTACAAATTCAAGTCAAACAAAAATTTCAATAGCAGATTTGGAACTAGATTTATTAAATAAAACAGCAGTTAGAGCAAAGGAAAATATTACTTTAACAGCAAAAGAATTTGCCCTACTTGAATATTTAATAAAAAATAAAGATAGAGTTTTGAGTGAAACTACTATAAATTCAGCCTTATCTTCATTTGAAGATTCAAATATTAGTAATATTGTAAATGTTTATATTTATAGATTAAGAAATAAAATAGATAAAAATTTTGATAACAAACTAATTAAAACAGTTCGAGGAATAGGATTTAAAATCAGTGATAAATAATCTATCAATAAAGAAAAAACTTTTAATTTATAGCTTTTTAATACAAGCAATAATTCTTACTATTTTTTCGGTTTCATTATACAAAGCTCTTGAAATATCCACTTTAGATGAACTTCAATCAACTCTAAAAGTAATAATACTCGATATTACAGATGATGTATTAGAAAAAGATAAAATTACAAATACTATATTAAATGAAGATAAAGAGTATAATTTTGAACCTTTATACATAAGAATATTAGATGATAATACACATGAAATGCTTATACAAACACAAAATTTTCCAAATAATATTGAACTTGATAACAAATATCTAAATAAATTAAAACCAAGTATTATTACATTTAAAGAACAAAATAAATTTTTAGTAAGTAGCATAAAAATAGATTTCCATGGTGAAAAAAATATAATAATTGAAGTTATAACAACAAAAGAAATACTTACTTCAACTTTAGAAAATATTTTATATATTTTAGGTTTTATTCTACCTATTATCTTAATATTAGCAGTTTTTGCTGGTAAGTTTTTAATCTATAAATCATTTTCACCAATAGAAAATGTATTATTTGAACTAAAACAAATTAATGCAAATGATTTATCAGCAAGACTAAAAACAACAAAAAATCAAGATGAAATAAACCAATTAATCCACGAAGTAAATAATTTACTTAGTAGATTGGAATCTTCTTTTGAAAGAATTTCTCAATTTAGTTCTGATGCTTCCCATGAATTAAAAACACCACTTACAATCATAAGAGGTGAAATTGAAGTTACTCTAAGAAAAGAAAGAACTTTAGACGAATATAAAAATGCATTAAATAACTCTCTAAATGAACTTACATTAATTGAACAAACAATCAATGATTTACTATTTTTAGCAAAAAATGAAAAAGATTTAATAGTAGATAAACAAGAAAATTTCTATTTTGATGAATTAATTGATGAATCAATAAATGAAATTAAAAGTTTTGCAAAATTACATCAAGTTGAAATTAATTTTGTATTGGAAGATAGTATAGAATTTAAAGGTTTTCCAAATCTTTTAAAAATAGCATTAAAAAATGCTTTAAAAAATGCTATCCAATTTAGTCATGAAAACTCACAAGTTATCATAAAAAGCTATATAAATGACGGTATTTTTAATATTTCAATTCAAGATTTTGGAATAGGAATTCCACTAAATGAACAAGAAAAAATATTTGAAAAGTTTTATAGAACAGATAAAAGTAGAAACAAAAATTCAGGTGGAACAGGACTTGGAATGTCTATTTTAAAAAAGATAATTGATATTCATAAAGGTATAATAAAAATTAAAAGTAAAGAAAATATTGGTACAACAATTATCTTATCTTTTTAAAAAAATAATTTCTGTTAATTAGTTTATTGTGAGTAAGTTGAGACCGACTGTCGATGGAATCGACAATCTGTTCTCATTAAGATGGATGTGGGAATAATCAGAGACTGATTACATCCCCATTCTTACATCGTACTAGACATATAAAAACATCAATTTCTTGAGTGAAGTATAACTACAAAATACTTGATTATATATAATTCAATCCCCCTAACAAAAAAGTGTATATATTATAAATAAATCAAAAAAGTAGGATATAGAGTGTCTAATGTAAATAATATAACCAATGGATTTGAAAGTCTTTTTAAAAGATGTAAAAGTTTAACTAATGGTGAATATGAAGAAGTTATAATGAATATTGAACTTTTAAAAAAACTATATTTTAATCCTTCATTTATAAAAAAGAATAGAGATTTATTTGATAGTGAAATGACTTTTAGAGAGTTAATATTAAAAAATGAAAACCTACACACTATATAGTATTCGTGATTTACATAAGATTGGTTATCATAATCACTTGGACAATCTGATACGGAGTATCAGGTTGAACGACATTGAACGAAGTGAAATGATTCATAGATTTCTATGAATTGTGATTCTATTAAATGAGATTTCTCTTCTTAGTATAAGTGTGTAAAGAACTTACTTCACCGTATCCTAAGTGATTTATCACTTTTCTATAACTAAGACCTAGTTTTAGTAATTCAACAATTCTATCTTTGTCTTTATCATACTTAGATGTTTGAATAGTACCTGTTTTCTTACCTAGTTTAATACCTCTATCTTTTAAGTTCTGTAATGACTCTTTAGTTCTTTGAGAGATAATATCTCTTTCAAACTCACTAAACATAGATAAGATTGTTATTAACATTTTATTCATTGGGTCTTTTGATTTAATGAATAGATTCTGTTTTAATATTCTTACTTCAACATTCATCTTAATTAATGTATCAATAAGAATTATTACTTCACCTGTATTTCTACCAAGACGACTCAATTCTGTAACAATTACAATATCATTCTCTTTTACTTTAGATAGTAGTTCATCTATCTTTCTTTCCCTTGAGTCTTTTCTTGATGATATTTCAACTTTAATTGTATCATCAATAGTTAGGTGATTAAAATCACAGTACCTTTGAATCTCTTCACTTTGAACTTTTGTTGATTGTTGATTTGTACTAACTCTAATATAACTATAAATCATCTGTTTTTTTACTCTTTTTTTATATGTTCTGTATTAATGTCATTTTAGTATTAAAACAGAACAATGTCAAGATGTATTGTGAAGAAGTTATTTAGAATAAAACATTCTTTTTTATCGTTCGTTAAGATGGGATGAAAATATTATTGGAGGTTTTAATAGTCCCTTAAACTATTAGAGTATTAGAGACTATATTAAGAGAGTTATTCTGAGACCACTTTTTTGGGATTTCTTTATATTTTTTCTTTACTCTCTAAATGTTTACTTTGAAAGATTATTGGAGGTCATAAGGTATAAAATATATTTTATTTTAAATATGTTAACTTTTTAGGATTTCTATATAATATTATAGAAAAATAAAAACCATAACATTTCATACCTTATGAGCTTCAAGGTCGATTAAGAACATCATTTAGGGTTATCAACCAATCATTCACAAAAATCACAAGGTACACAACAACTCATTCAGAACATCATTCAGGGTCGATTGAGAATATAATTTACAATATTATTTATGGTTATCAACCAGTGTTATCGACTGGTCGACAATTTATTCAACTGTACACGACCAATTATTCACAAATCATTTCAGGTCATCGGCAACAGGTCGTCAAATCCTTTCGGTACACGACCAATGGTTGACGATGAGTCGACAACTTGTTCAGGGGTCGTTGAGAATTGGTCGACAACATTATTCTCAATTAATCGGCAACTTTCTCGGCGACTAATTCGGGCAATATTTTCACATTCGGTGAGACATAATTTATTGGGAATGGTTTGAAATTATGTTTTGAATTACCTTGTAGTAGTGGTAGGACAACAATTGTTTTTTTATCTGTTCTTCTGAAACCTGAGTTCCTACCTATAGATTGGGAAACCTTACAGTTTCTCTAAAATTTGCTCTGTTGAGATAACTTTGCTCATTGCAGAGTCAAATTCGTATCTGAAAAACGAAAAAAGGTATTGGATTTCCTTTTCAGAAAGTCCTTTGAATTTTTCGACTAAACTTAAAATGTCTACTTTCATCTCATCAATAAGTAGTTCATTATCTTCTGATTTTATTTCTTCATACATTTTTGTTTCCTTTTTTATAGTATTTATATCTTATTAATCTATTTATTTTAAGAACATTATTTTCATAATTTTTCATAGAATGGTTGGTTCCTATCTACTATGATTAGCTTGGAGTGATTGAATTAAGGAATTTTGTACAAATCAAGCATTTTTACAATATTTGAAACCAAATTCATATCAAACTCAAACAAAAATAATAGTATGAGATAAGTTAAATCATTTTTATTTTGTGAAGCTTTCATTTTATCTGTAAGGTGTTGGGACGCAAAGGATTTGGCCACCGCGCGCATTGACACTTGGCCAGCTGACGCATAATGATTTGGCCAGCGTGCGCATCGCAAAGAGAGCCACGAAATCTTTATGATGCGCATATAAGGTTGAG
>JAQVBE010000024.1:0-10460 GCA_028690445.1 Aliarcobacter sp.
AAGCTATGAAAATGGAGATAGATATTACTGCACCAGTAGCAGGAGTTATATCAAAAATCTTAGTTAATACTACTGATTCTGTTGAGGAAGGTCAATCTTTAGCCTTTATTGGGTAAAATGCCAAATATAATTGGTGTTATTGTTTTAGTATTATCTTGATGGTATGCTTTTATCAATATTTAAATAAAAATTAACAAGTAGGAAAGTTAAATTATGTCTGAAATTAAAGACTCATTAGGTTTAGAAAATGTTGGAATTATTAAAAGAAATGTGGATGTTGACACATTAATAAATGATGCAGTAGAAAAAGAAGGTGCAAAGGTATCTTCTACTGGTGCGTTAATGATTGATACTGGTATTTTTACAGGAAGAAGTCCTAAAGATAAATTTTTTGTAAATCAAGATCCATCTAATAAATATATAGCTTGGGGAGATATAAATCATAAAGTTTCAAAAGAAGTTTATGAAGATTTATTAAAAAATTCTAAAAAACAGTTAAGTAACAAAGATATTTATGTAACAGACGTATACTGTGGTGCATCATTAGATTCAAGAAAATCTGTTAGATTTATTACAGAAGTTGCTTGGCAAGCACATTTTATTCAAAATATGTTTATTCTTCCTAAAACTAAAGAAGAGTTAGACAACTTTAAACCTGATTTTACTATTTATAATTCTTGTAAAACTGTTGATATGGCATATGCAAGTCATGGTTTACATTCAGAAGTATATGTAATTTTCAATGTAGAAGAAAATACAGCTATTATTGGTGGAACTTGGTATGCAGGTGAAATGAAAAAAGGTGTGTTCTCTATGATGAATTACTGGCTTCCATTAGAAGGAAAACTTTCTATGCACTGCTCTGCGAATATTGGAAAAGATGGTGACACTGCCCTATTTTTTGGTCTTTCTGGAACAGGAAAAACTACACTTTCAACAGATCCAAAAAGAGCTTTAATTGGTGATGATGAGCATGGATGGGATGATAAAGGTATTTTTAATTTTGAAGGTGGTTGTTACGCTAAAGTTATAAATTTAGATAAAAATAGTGAACCTGAAATTTTTGATGCTATTAAAAAAGGTGCTATATTAGAAAATGTTGTTGCTAATGCTAACGGTATTGTTGATTATACTGATGGTTCAAAAACTGAAAATACAAGAGTTTCTTATCCTTTAGAACATATTCCTAATCACACACCTGATATGAGAGGAAATCATCCAACTAATATAATTTTCCTATGTGCAGATGCATTTGGAGTATTACCTCCTGTTGCAAAACTAGATAAACAACAAGCAATGTATTACTTTTTAAGTGGTTATACAGCTAAAGTTGCAGGAACTGAAAGAGGAATAACAGAACCTGTTGCTACATTCTCTTCTTGTTTTGGAGAAGCTTTTTTACCTTTAAATCCTACTGTTTATGCTGAATTATTAGGTAGAAAAATTGATCAACATAAAGTAAATGTATATTTAGTAAATACAGGATGGACTGGTGGAGCTTACGGTACTGGTTCAAGAATGAGTATTAAAAATACAAGAGCTTGTATTAATGCAATTTTAGATGGTTCAATAAATGAATCAGAATTTGAAACTTTACCAGTATTTAATTTAAAAATCCCAAAAACACTAAAAGGTGTTGATACAGAAGTATTAAATCCAAGAAATACATGGAAAGATAAAGAATCTTATGATGAAACAAAAAGAAAATTAGCTTCAATGTATATCAAAAACTTTAAAAAATACTTAACTTTAGAAAGTGAATTTGATTTCACAGCTGCAGGACCATCTTTATAAGATATAATTTTTCTATAAAAGTATTATTTAAGAAGGAGTGATTTTTTCACTTCTTCTTGTAATATAAAAAATAGGAGAAAATCATGAAATTATCTATGTTTTTAGAAGATATAAAAAGAAATCAAGAAGAAGTTGTATACTACTGTTGTAATCATATATTATCAAAGAAATTTGATATAAGTATTGATTGTGCTGAAAATGAAGTTTTAAAGGACTTGTTTGTTAATTATGATAATTTCACTAAAGCTTTAAATGATTCTGCTGGAATAATTTATAAAAAGTATGAAACAGAATTGGATAATGTATATAAAATAATATGCAAAGTATTTAATGAAGAATTTGATAATGCTTATGTATTTAATTATAGAATGGCTAGAATCATAAATCAAGAGCCAAGACAATTTTTAGACATTGAAGATAAAGATACGCAAGAAACTGTAATCCAAAAATTTGAAGATAAAATTAATGCTGTTTTAGAATCAAAATATTATAAAGAAAATGAAGTAAAATTATCTCAAAACTTAATTATTCCTCAAAAAACTTTGGAATTAATAAAATCTGCTGCAGGTATTTATTAATTTATTCAAATAGAGTGTTTCAACACTCTATTTGAATCTCTTCAACTATTTTAAGTCCAAATCCTTGTAGTCCTACGAAAGAATGTTTTCCTCCACTCGTCATTAGTTTAATTTGTTTTATATTTAAACAATTTAAAATTTGAGCCCCTATTCCATAATCTTTTTGAGATTCTTTATTTCTCATTTCATCACTTAAAAATATTAATACTCCACCTTTTGCTTGTAAAAAATTTATTGTTTTTAACATTGAGTGTAATTTTTCATCATTTAAAAAAAGATTAATATCTAAAGTTATTGTATGAAATTTTATAGGAGTAATTTCTTTAATTTCACCAAAAATTATTGCTGTATGAATATTCCCTAAATGATCTTTGAACTCTTTTTGAATTACATCAGTAGAGAAAAACTTTTTATTTACATTTGAAATCTCTTCAACTAATTTCTCGTGAGATAATCTATACTCAACTAAATCAGAAATATATACTTGTTTCATATTATGTTTAGATGCAAAAATATCTAAATCATCTCGTCTTGCCATTGTTCCATCTTCTTTCATGATTTCGCAAATAACAGCTTCGCCATTAAGACCGGCTAGTTTACATAAGTCTATACTTCCCTCTGTATGACCTGTTCGTACCAATACTCCACCATCTTTTGCGATTAAGGGAAAGATATGTCCTGGTCTTACTAATTCTAAAGCATTTGAAATTGGATTTGAAAGTATTTTAATTGTATCGTCTCTTTCTTTTGCACTAATTCCTGTACTTGCATCCGCTGCATCAACAGAAACAGTAAATGCAGTTTCGTAAGAAGAAGTGTTTGAGCTAACCATAGGATTTAATTGTAATCTATTTGCTGTTTCTTTAGTAACAGATACACAAATCAATCCTTTTGCATGAGTAGCCATAAAATTAACTTTTTCAGGACTACTTAAAGGTGCTGCATAAACTAAATCGCCCTCATTTTCCCTATCTTCATCATCTAACATTATTACCATATTACCTTTTTGAATTTCTTTTATAGCTTCTTGTACTCTTTGTATTGAATTCATAGTTCTTCTTTATAATTAATTATTTTTTATTAATTTATTATATCAAAAAATCCAAAGAATAATCTAAAAAGACTTGACAATAAAGGCTTATTTAACTATAATTCCATCACTTAATCACCAAATGGTAATATTTATCATTCATTGATATAAAATCGCGGAATAGAGCAGCTAGGTAGCTCGTCGGGCTCATAACCCGAAGGTCATAGGTTCAAATCCTATTTCCGCAACCAAATCAATATTTTAAGTGCTGGTGTAGCTCAGTTGGCTAGAGCAGCTGATTTGTAATCAGCAGGTCGGGGGTTCGACTCCCTTCACCAGCTCCACTTAAATTTACAATCTAACTATACAACTTTATTATTCCCTTAACCTACATCAAAAATCACAAACTTGCCAATCAAACTAATAATTTCTAATGTACTTTTATTTGGTTAATTTACTTGATGATTAAACTCAGGAACAATATCTTTTAATTTAGATAATTTATTTTCACAAAACAATAAATCTTCAATATCTTTATTTAACTTCTCAATATCATAATCTGTCTTTCCAGCAACAGTAATAGACTCATAATCAGTTTTTTTATCACTATCCTCAATAAGCAGTTCTTCATATAGTTTTTCACCCGTCCTTAATCCACAAAATTCTATTTGTATATCAGTTTTACCACTTAAATCTATCATTTTTTGAGCAAGATCGACTATTCTTATTGGTTCTCCCATATCTAAGATAAATATTTCACCACCTTTTCCTATACTTGCAGCTTGAAGTACAAGCTCGCAGGCTTCTGGAATTAGCATAAAGTGTCTGGTAATATCTGGATGAGTTACTGTTATATTTTTTCCAGCTTCAATTTGTGATTTAAACTTAGGAATTACACTTCCACTACTTCCTAAAACATTTCCAAATCTTACAGCTACTATTTCTGTTTTATTAGATATTACATTTTGAGCATATAGTTCACAAATTCTTTTCGTTGTACCCATTACATTTGTAGGTCTTACTGCTTTATCTGTAGAAATTAATACAAATTTTTCAACTTCATATTTTATAGATAAATCTATACAATTTTTTGTTCCAATTATATTATTTGAAATACCTTCAAGAATATTTTCTTCTACTAAAGGAACATGTTTATAAGCAGCTGCGTGAATTACAATTTGAGGTTTATATTTTGCAAAAGTATTTTCTATAAATCCAAAATTCCTAACTGTCTGCATAACAGATATAACATTTGTATCTTTTGGATCTGCTTTTAACTCTTCAGTAATAGTATAAAGATTAAACTCACTATGATCAACTAAAATAAGCTGTTTTGCTCCAAATTTGGTACATTGTCTACTTATTTCACTTCCAATACTTCCACCTGCTCCTGTGATTAAAACCACTTTATTTTTTATAAACGAAGATATTCTTACTGTATCTAAATCTTTTGGATGTCGAGCTAATAAATCTTCAACTGAAATATCTTTTAATTGTTTTATATTTGCATTTTTTAAATTATTTACAATTTTTATATCATTTATATTAAATTCATTTAATTTTTCAAAAATATCCATTAACTCTTTTTGAGAATATTCCTTACATATTATAACTGCTTCAATACTTTTTGATTTAATTATCATTTGTAAATCTTCAAATGGATAAACTTTTAAATTTAATATATATGTATTTTCTAAATTTTTATTCATATCAATTATTGCAACTGGAGTATATTTTAAATTTTTATTATCATTTATAAGTGTTTTTACAAAACTATCTGCTCCAATTATTAAAGTATTTTTGTAATCAATATTTTTTTTATTTTCCGAAATAATCCTTTTTAAAAGTCTTAAAAATGTAATAAATACCAATGAAAGCATAAAATCAATTATAATAATACTTCTTGCAAGTGGAGACATTTGTTCATTAAATATTAAAAAAATTATAAAAAATACCACATATACAATAAGATGAGCATATATAATTTTTTTTACTTCATATAAAGAAAAAAATCTCCAAGCTGTCCTATAAAGTCTAAAATTAATAAATACAGAAACCTTTAATACAAAAAGTATTGAAAAAATCACAAAAAAATTGTCTAAAAAATTAATTGGTATTTGGAAATTAAATCTTAAGTTATATGCAAAATATAATGTGAAAAATGAAATTAGGAAATCGCTTAACAAAAAAAATGCAATTCTTTTTAATGTGGTTGGAGTAAACAACAAAGTATCCTTTTAATAAAGTTCCGTATTATAGTGAAAAGGAGATGAAACATCTTTAAAATTTAATAACATTTATGGTTTCCAAAAGTTGAATTTCCTATTCTAAAATCAACTGCAACATCAAAAATTTTGCCTTTTAACACACTAACTAATTTTAATTGTACATAATTTAAACTAAAAGAATAATTTCCGGAATTTCTAATCTTACATATTCCAATCAAAAGCCTTTTTTGAATCCACATATTTAATTGCAAAAATTAAACAAATTAAACTAACCACTAAAGCTAAAAAAATATTTGATATAAAATAAACTATACTAAATAAAAGTAAATTTAATCCTATAGAATAATTTGTTACCTTATAGTGACTCCATCCTGATTGAGTGAGTCTTTGATACGCATGTTTTTTATGAGCTTGAGATAATTTTTCTTTATTTAATTTTCTTCTCATCAAGGTCAAAGTTGCATCAAACCAATAAACTCCAAATAATATGATCCATATCCAAAAGTTAGTTGGTTCTTGATTTGCATAATATATGGTAAAGATTGCAATATTATACCCAAGAAGTGTACTTCCAACATCTCCCATAAAAATCTTAGCTTTGTTCCAATTCCAATATAAAAAGCCTAAAACAGCTATAGCTAAAACTAAAAAATGATTACCACCAAATAAAACAAATCCGGCAAGGGATAAAAACACAGCTTCACTTCCTGCGTAACCATTTATTCCATCTAAAAAGTTATAAAGATTTATAAACCAAATAATCATAAAAAAGGCAAAAATATTTGTTAAGATAACATTTGAAATATCAAAAACACCAAAAGTCAAAGTTCCAAATCCACCTAAACTATAAATTCCTCCAAGGGCAACAGTAGCCTGAACTAAAAGTCTTAGTTTAGGACTTAATTCATATATATCATCAAAAAAACTAACTATTGATATAACTGCTCCAAAAAGTAAAGCATAAAAAAGATTTAGCTCTATTTCACCTGCAAAATATAGATAAACTAAACCTATAAACCAAGTAAGTGAGAGTGCAATTCCACCACCATGAGGTGTTGGAACTGTGTGCGAACTTCTTTCATTTACTGTTGCAACTAGGGATTTTTTTATCATATAGTTTTTTATAAAATATGTAAATGAAAAAGAGATTAAGAATAATATTATGTAAACCATTAGTAGTGAAACCTACAAGATACTATAGCAATATAACTTTCGCTAACTTCATATACCAATCTATGTTCATCACTTATTCTTTCTTTTATTAGTTGATTAATCTTTTTTAAAATCTGCTTATCTGTGTTTTGCCGATACATATATTCTTCCCCCAATCCTTATCAAAAAATATTAAATTCATTCAGCCTCTTAATTGTATTCTGTAATATTTTCTTTATCTTTTTTTATCATCAGTCTAATCCCTTCTTCAACACTATAAGGATTTTTTAGATTTAGTTTTTCTCTTGTTATAGTATTATCTACTTCTAAACTTCCATAAAGTCTTTTGTGAAATGATGGTTTTAGTAATTTTAATAAACTTTCAAAAAATAGTATTTTGACTAAATATATTTTTTTATTTAAATTCTTAGATATAAGTTCACAAAATTTTGTAGTAGAAAGTGGTTTATCATCACTAGCTAAAAATATTCCCGCTTTTTGTTGAATTACAAGCTCATCAACTAAATGACAAATATTTCCTATATAAACCATACTTCTTTTATTTTCTATTTTTCCAAAAGGTAAAATTGGTATTTTATTTACAAGACTTATCAATGCTTTGATATTTGCTTTTACTCCATATCCATAAATAATTGGAGTTCTTAAAATACTTACTTTAAAATCTTCATTTTCTAATTTTAATAATTTTAATTCAGCTTTTAATTTACTTTTTCCATATTCATCTTCTGGATTACAAATAATATTTTCTGTATATACACTATTTGTTTCTTCCCCATAGACTTTTACTGTACTCATAAAAACAAAGTATTTTACTCCATTTTCTTTAGCTTTTTTTGCTAGTTGTAAAGTCTGAGTTACATTTACTCTTTCATATTCTTCCGTACTTGCTCCACCCATCTGATGAACTAAGGCTGAGAGATGAAAAACTACATCTATTTCTTTCCAATCTAAAATATTTATATCATCTTTTCTAAAACTAAAAGTTTTTATATCATATTTATTTTTGTATTTATCTATAAAATAACTTCCTACAAAACCTGATGAACCTGTTATTAATATTTTCATATTAACCTCTTTTTAATAATTGTAATAAATTATCTATAATTATCTCTTTTTTAAATACTGTATTTGTTAAAAATTCGGCATTTTTCATATATTTGTTTCTTTCTTCATTGCTACTATTGATTGCTACAGTAAAAGTAGATTTTATTTCTTCTATATTATCAGGTTTGCAGACTAATCCTAACTCATTTTCTTTTATTATTTCAGCTGCTTCACCATTTATAATCGCAATAATTGGTTTAGCAGCTGCGATATATGTTTGAGTTTTTGCAGGAACCGTAAGAGAAAATATTTCTTTATCAATTAAAGAAACTATTAAAAAATTACTTGCTTCTAAATATTTATAAATTTCTTCTCTAGGCTTTCTACCCCAAAATATAATATTTTTAAAATCATTTTCATTCACATTACTTTTTAGTTTCTCAAGATATGAACCATCACCTATAATATTAAGCTGAGCTTTATTTAAGTATTCATCATCTAACTTTCCAAAAGCTTTTATTATATTTTCAAGATTTTGAACACTTCCAATATTTCCTGCAAAGGCAAAATGAGTTTTATTATCATTGCTGAACTTAAATTTTTCTAAATCTTTATTTAAATAATCTGCCCAATTTGGTGCATATAAAATCTCTTTATTAGAGTTTAAGTAAGGTAGAATTTTTTTTTCAAAACCTTTTGCAGAAATTGCAAAATTTGAAGTATATTTATAAACATATTTAACTAAAGCATTAAGAGAAAATTCTAATATCTTATTTTTTTTAAATCCATAAGCATAAACACTATCAGGCCAAATATCTTGAATCCATAAGGTAACAGGCTTTTTATAAAATTGTCTTAAAATAATTGCAGGAATCATACCCGTTAAAGGACCAACATCAAATCCAAAAATATAATCATATCTTTTTCCTATTTTTAAACTTACAATGGAACCCATAAACATAAAAGCAAAATATTTTAAAAGTTTTTTAAATAAACTATCTTTATATCCAGTGACTGCTTTCACTCTATAAATATTTATACCATTCCAAGTGTCTTTTTGATACCATTTATTTTTGTATCCTTCATAAACTTCACTTGCTGGATATGATGGAACCATAGTTAAAACATCAATATCATAACCTTTACTTTTCCATTCTAAAGCTAATTCATTTATTTTGAATTCTTCTGGATAAAAACATTCTGTTACAATTAAAATTTTTTTATGCATCTTTATTTTCTAAAAAATTTATTTTTATAACAATCTTCATTCATTACATGATTATACATATTTTCTACTAATTGCTTCCAACTAGGTGATTTATATCCAGAAATCTTTTTAAATTTATCGCTATTCATACTTCTATCAAGTACAAAACTATCAAAAGTATTTATTTTTATATCTTTTTTATACACATCTTTCATAATATTTAATAAATCATATTTCGATATAGCATTACTTGATACATGATAAAGTCCACTCAACTCTTTATTTGGTATTACATAATTTGAAATAATATTTACTATTTCAATTGTTGGGAAACCACTATATATAGCTTTTGTAAATCCATTTGTTTCATTTTCTTGACTCATAAACCAATCAACTAAACTAAAATTTGTTTTAAGTTCATGTCCAATAATAGATGTTCTTAATGTAATACAATGTGGATAATGTACTTCTCCTAAATATTTTGTTTTACCATATAAATCTTCTGCAGTTGAAAAATCTTCTTCTGTATAATTCCCTTTTTTTCCATTAAAAACACAATCTGTACTAATATGAATTAATCTTGCTTTTGCAGTTCTTGCTACAAGAGAAAGACGATGTGGTAATTGTGCATTTACTGTAATTGCAGTAAGTGGATCATTTGAAATAGGAAGTTGTTTTATAATTCCAATACAATTTATTATGATTGTGGGTTGAACAGATGCTATTGCTCGAATTACTGTTTCAAAGTTATCTGCATCCACTCCATCTCTTATTTTTGATAGTTCTTCTGTCGTAAAATAATCATAAAGGCCACTTTTGCTTCTAGTAGTACCAAAGACTTCAAATGCTTCATTTTTGTTCATCTCTTTAAAAAGAGTATGACCTAACATTCCTGTTACACCTAATATTAAAATTCTTTCTTTTTCCATTTTATCAACCTTCATTAATATTTCTTCCAAACAGTTCTATTTATATAATCAATGTAACTTACTATTATTCTTACAACTTTTTTTGATACATTATTTGTATCATAATCTTTTACTATATTCATTATATTTTCTTTTGTTTGGTCTACAATTATATTTATAGCATTTATAATATCATCACTTTTTAGTCCTGACATGATTAAAGTACCTTCATCCATTCCCTCTGGTCTTTCATGTGCTTGTCTTATAGTAATAGCAGAAAATCCTAAAATAGATGATTCTTCAGTGATTGTCCCACTATCGCTAATAGCACAATAAGAGTGTTGCTGTAAAGCTATATAATCAAAAAAACCTAAGGGTTTCATAAACTCTATTAATGGATTAAAATCTTTTTTATCTAATGATTCTAGTTTTTTTCTTGTTCTTGGATGAGTAGATACAATTATTCTTTTGTTATAAGTTTGTGCAATTACATTTAAT
>JAQVBE010000024.1:10560-12111 GCA_028690445.1 Aliarcobacter sp.
TTTAAGTTTTCTAATACTTTTGATTTTTCTATATCTTTTTTATAATATTCTAATACTTCTTTCATAGAAGAACCTGTCTTTATAACAGTTTCTGGTCTTATTCCTTCTGATATTAAGTAATCTCTTGCATGTTCTGTTAAAGTCATATTTATATCACTTAATTGATCTACAATTTTTCTATTTATCTCTTCAGGAACTCTTTGATCAAAACATCTATTACCAGCTTCCATATGAAAAATTGGTATTTTTCTTCTCTTAGCTGAAATAACAGATAAACAACTATTTGTATCTCCATAAAGCAAAATTGCGTCTGGTTTTAACTCTTCGAGTAATTTATCAGATTTACTAATAACATTTGCAATAGTCTCAACTGCATTTTCAGCTGCTGCATTTAGAAAATAATCTGGCTTTTTTATTCCCATTTCTTGAAAAAAAACTTCATTTAATTCATAATCATAATTTTGACCACTATGTACTAAAATATGATTTGTATATTTTTCAAGTTCAGTTATAACTCGGCTTAGTTTAATTATTTCAGGTCTTGTTCCTACTATTGTCATTACTGTTTTCATACTATTACTCCAAACTCTTTTAAATCATTTTGTATTTCTGTAAGATTTAATAGCATATTTTTTAGCTCATCTTCATCTAACCTTTTTGTATTATGAGAGTGATAATCTGTAGCTTCAATTATTACTTCACCTTCTTCAAAATATTTGCCATAATTTAAATCTCTATTATCAGCAGGTATTCATCCATATCAATAGCATGTACCATTTCTTCTCTAGTCAAAAGTGTTTCATAAAGTTTTTCTCCATGTCTAGTACCAATAACATTTATTTTATGATTTGGTTTATTTAGCATATTTTTTAAAGTATTTGCAAGTAATCCTACTGTAGAAGCAGGTGCTTTTTGAACAAAAATATCACCATTTTTTCCATTTTTAAAAGCAAACATTACTAAATCTACAGCATCATCATAAATCTAGTCATATTTGGGTCTGTAATAGTTATGTCTTTATCATTTCTAATTTGATCAATAAAAAGAGGTATAACAGAACCACGACTTGCCATAACATTTCCATATCTTGTACAACAAATCACTATTTCATTATTTCTACTTTTTGCAACAGCAACTTTTTCCATCATAGCTTTACTTATACCCATTGCATTTATAGGATATACTGCTTTATCAGTACTAAGTACTACTACATTTTTAACTTTATATTTGATAGCAACATTTAATACATTTTCAGTACCAATTACATTTGTTTGAACAGCTTGCATAGGATAAAATTCACATGATGGAACTTGTTTAAGTGCAGCTGCATGAAAGATATAATCAACACCTCTAATAGCATCATCTAAAGAATTAACATCTCCTAGATAAAATTTCAATTTATCATTGTTATATTTTTTTCTCATATCATCTTGTTTTAGCTCATCACGAGAAAAAATTCTTATCTCTTTTATATCTGTATTTAAAAAATTACGAAGAACAGCATTCCCAAAAGAACCTGTTCCTCCAGTGATAAGTAAAATTTTATTTTTA
>JAQVBE010000019.1 GCA_028690445.1 Aliarcobacter sp.
AGTTCCATAAAAAAGCCTTTTATAATAGTGTTTTGGTCGATACAATTATATCAAAAAGTGCCTATTTATGGAACTTAATGAAGCTTTTATATAGAAATTTATGATTTACTATGTGCGAAAGTTGAGTTAAATTACTTTCAAATCCAAGCATATTTGACATCTCATTTAATGGCATTGTTGAAATAATATCATTTGCGTAGAATATTTTATTTTTTGTATAAATAGCCTCAATTTTATCCTGATTATATAAAAACTTTTCTACGCTTTCATTTGTAAAAATTTTCCCGCCTAAGCTTTCAAATTTATTTGCCATTTTAATAGGAAGACCACCAAAACCATATTTAGGATACCTATAACTTTTAGCATATGTTCTTGCTGTTTTCTTATTCTTAAATAAAAGTTTTTTTACAACATCTTTTAAATCAAGCAAAGATATTCTTTGTCCTGCCCAATCAGCACTCAAATTTTCAGGTTCAACTCCCCAAAGTTTCTTAGTATATGGACCAAAAAAGTTTTCATACAAGGTTTTACCAAATCTTGAAATAATCCATGATTTAAAACTGCTATTATCAGGTTTTACAAATTTAAATATAATTTTAAGAGTATCTATAAAAGTTCCTAAAAGAAGTTTAAGTGGGGCTGCTTTAAAAAGATTTTTAATATTTAGCGGATATTCGTATATTCTATTTTGATGTAAAATTACTGAACTTCTATTTGCAACTAACAAATCATCACCTAAAATTTTTTCAACAAAAGACAATAAAACTTCATTATTTGTAATAAATCTATGTCCTCCATAATCAAATCGGTATATTTCATCTTTAGTTTCTAAAATTTCAGTTCGACACTGCCCTCCCACCACACTCTCTTTTTCTAAAATAACTACTTTTTTACCATTTTTTGATAGTTCTATTCCTGCCATTAAACCAGCAACACCTCCACCAATTATTAAAACATCATAATTATTTTGCATTAGAATATGCTCTTTTCCAAAGAAATATTGAAATACTCATATATAAAACCCAAGATAACAAATGTAGAAGAGAAGGAGAAGAGTTATATCCAAACAATGCTCTTAAAAATGTTCCAAAAAGACTTTTATCATCCAAAATATCTGAAATATCATAAACCATAGGAACAAAAGTAGGTAATATACTACTTGCTTGCATCATTGAAATAGCACTTCCAAAAAGTCCTCCTGCAATAATAAGAATTAAAAGCCCCGTATATTTAAAAAACTCTTTTAATGGGATATTTTTAGCTCCTCTCATTAAAAGATAAACTAAAATTATCGATAAAAGCAAGCCCAACATTGCACCAATAAATCCTTCTTCTAAAGAAAAAGTTTCACTAAAAGAAAGTGAAGAAAAGAATAAAACCGTCTCAAATCCTTCTCTTAAAACAGCTAAAAAAGATAAGAAAACCATTCCTAAAATATTTCCAGTAGTTACAAGAGCTTTTAAATCTTCTTTTAGTTTCTCACTTACTTGCTTTGATTGGTTCGCCATCCATACAACCATATATGATAAAACAACTGTTGCAAATAAAAGAATAAATATCATTAAATAGTGTTGATAAAGCTCATTTTCTATTCCATAAATCACCACTTGAAAAATATATGCAATAAACAATGACACTATTACACCAATACAAACACCCACATATATATATTTATTGTACGTTGATGCTTGAAGCCTACCAAGATATGAAAGAATAATTCCAACAATCAAAAAAGCTTCCAAACCTTCCCTAAAAGTAATTAAAAAACTTGCCAACATTAAAAATCCTTATGAGTAACTATAATAATCATTATCATTGTATTCATAAAGTGATAAATTTTCTCTTAATTCTTAAAAATATTCACAACAACAGCTATTGCAAACCCAGCATCGTGAGTTATCGAAAGATGAGATTTTTTTATATTAAACTGCTCTCTAACTTTTTTCTTATATCTAATTTTTGGATTTCCAAGTTTTCCCTTTGATATTTTTATATCATGAAAACCACAAGATGCACCAATTCCCGTTCCAATTGCTTTACTAGCAGCCTCTTTAGCAGCCCAAAAACCAGCAGCAGTTTCTGGCTTTTTTATGAGCTCAATTTCCTTTGGATTTAAAAACTTTTCATAAGCCTTTATTCCAAACTTTTCATACATTTTTTTTATTCTATCTATTGAAGTTATATCTATACCTATCATTTAAACCTATCTTTTGTATAATCCCAAAATGAAACTATTTTTTAAAAAATTATTATACCTTATCACCATGCTTTTTATAATTAGCCTTACATCTTTTATAGCAATAAATGCTGCTCCAAACTCTTTTTTTGCGAGTGGTGAATTAAATCCAAATATTACTCCTGAATCAATCGAGCAATTAAAAGCTATTTATGGTTTAGATAAACCTTTATATGTACAATTTTTTTCTTGGATTTATTCTATTATTCAACTTGATTTTGGTATTTCATTTGCAAGTGGAGAGATGGTAAAAGATGAGATTTTAAGCCGAATGCCTATTACTTTGATTTTAAATATTGTCTCAATGGTTTTAATATTTATAATCTCTTTATATTTTGGAATAAAATCAGCCTTAAATAAAAACAGCTTTTTTGATAAATTCACAGGTCAATTGTCACTTTTAAGTTTTGCAATGCCCTCTTTTTATCTAGCACTTTTACTTGTACTTGTTTTTGCTATAAATTTTGAAATTTTACCAATAGCAGGACTTCATAGTGTTTCAAATGATGGAAGTTTAACTTATTATTTAGATTATGCTTGGCATTTAGTGCTTCCTATTTTTATCATTGTTTTTGGTGGAATTGGAAGTTTGATTTTATATATTAGAGGTTTAACTATTGAAATTTTAAAATCTGATTACATCTTTTTTGCGCGTGCTAGAGGATTAACTCAAAAACAGATTTTAAGATACTACATTTTACCAAATTTATATCCGCCAGTTATTACACTTCTTGGACTTTCACTTCCTGGAATTATTGGTGGTTCAGTAGTTCTTGAAACAATATTTTCAATAGATGGGATGGGGCTTTTATTTTATCAAAGTGCTTTAAGCCATGATTATCCTGTTATTATGGGAATTTTGATAATTGGTGCCTTTTTGACACTAATTGGTAATATGATTGCAGATTTAGTTTTATTAAAATTAAATCCAAATTACGAAGAAAAATAAATTTTATCATTAAGGAAAAGAGTTGCAAGTTTTAAAAACAATAGAAGAGTTGCAAGAAGTTAGAAAAAATATCACTGGAACTGTTGGATTTGTGCCAACAATGGGCGCTTTACACAATGGTCACATTTCATTAATCAAACAAGCAAGAAGTGAAAATGACATTGTTATTGTTTCAATATTTGTAAATCCAACTCAGTTTTTGCCAGGCGAAGATTTAGATGCGTATCCAAGAAAAGATGAAGCAGATAAAAGAATTTGTGAAATGTGTAAAGTTGATTATGTTTTTATGCCTGAAATCTCAACTATGTATGGTAAAGAAGAGGTTTTAATAAAAGCTCCAAATAAAAGTTATATTTTAGAGGGAAAAACAAGACCTGGACATTTTGATGGAGTTTTAAGAGTTGTATTAAAACTATTTAATTTAACACAACCAACAAATGCCTATTTTGGGAAAAAAGATGCTCAGCAACTTTCACTTATTATGCAAATGGTAAAAGATTTATTTTTACCTATAAATATTGTTCCTTGTGATATTGTAAGAGAAGTTGATGGCTTAGCTCTTAGTTCAAGAAATGTATATTTAGACTCAACTCAAAGAGTTGATGCTTTATTAATTTCAAAATCTTTATATATGGCTGGTTCTTTAATCGCAAGTGGAGAAAGAAGTGTAGAGGCTGTAAAAAATAAAGTTTATGAAATTATGAAAACTTTAGATGTGGAATATGTGGCAATTGTTGATAGAGAATTTAATGAATTAAAAACTATTGAGCCTAAAAATACAATTATTTTAATTGTAGCTAGATTTGGAAATACTAGGCTACTTGATAATATTTGGCTTTAACAATACTTTATGATAAAATTGCAAAAAAATTAAGATAAAAAGAATAAATATATGAAATTTTCAGTAAAAAATCCTAAAAAAACTCTACATTTAGTAAGCCTTGGTTGTACTAAAAATCTTGTAGATTCAGAGATTATGTTAGGTAAATTAAAAGATTATACAATTACAGATGATGCAGCAAATGCTGATGTTATTATCGTGAATACATGTGGATTTATAGATAGTGCAAAACAAGAGAGTTTAAATACAATTTTTAATCTACATGATGAAAGAAAAAAAGAGTCAGTTTTAGTAATGGCTGGATGTTTAAGTGAAAGATACCAAGGTGAACTTCAAAAAGAGTTACCTGAAATTGATGTTTTCACAGGTGTTGGAGATTATGACAAAATAGATTTACTTGTACATGAAAAAAGAAGTGCCTTTTCAAATGAAGTATTTTTAGCAAGCGACGAAAATGAGAGGGTAATCACAGGTTCATCATATCATGCTTATGTAAAACTAAGTGAAGGTTGTAATCAAACTTGTTCATTTTGTGCAATTCCGTCATTTAAAGGAAAACTTCACTCAAGAACTCTTGAATCACTTGTAAAAGAAGTTAAATCACTTGTATCAAAAGGTTATGTTGATTTTTCATTTGTATCACAAGATTCATCTTCATTTTTAAGAGACCAAGATATAAAAAATGGTCTTGAATTATTAATCGAAGAAGTTGAAAAAATCGAAGGAATTAAAACAGCAAGAATTTTATATCTTTATCCATCAACTACAACTTTAAGTTTAATAGACAAAATTGCTGACTCAAAAGTTTTTGTAAATTATTTTGACATGCCTTTACAACATATAACTCCATCAATGCTTAAAATCATGAAAAGAGGAAAAGGCGTTGAAAAACTAAATGAACTTATGAATCACATGAGAAGTAAACCAAACTCTTTTGTAAGAACTACATTTATTGCTGGACATCCTGGTGAAACTTTAGCAGATCATGAAATTTTATGTAAATATATTGAAGATTTTAAATTTGATAGAGCAAATGTTTTCTCTTATTCAACAGAAGAAGGAACAGCAGCTGCTGAGTCTAAAGATTTAATAGATCAAGAGATTATTGATGAAAGAGCTGAAATTATTGGTGAGATAATTGCTTTAACAACTCAAGAATCACTTGAATCTGAAATTGGAAAAACTTTTGAAGTTTATGTTGATGGTGAAAGTGAAGAACATGAATATTTATTGAGTGCAAGAAAAACAATTTGGGCACCTGATATTGATGGAGAAATTTACATCAATGACAATGAATTAGGTGAAAATGAACAAATTAAATTTGGACAAATCTACACTGTAAAAGTTACAGAACTTGTTGGAGATAAACTTCTAGCAACTGTTATTAAATAGTTATGAACTTAGATTTTAGTGCAATTCGGAATCAAAAAAATCTCCTAGCTTTTTCAGCAGGAGTTGATTCTAGTGCATTATTCTTTTTACTTCTTAAACAAAATATCCCTTTTGATATTGCTATTGTTGATTATAATCTAAGAGCTCAAAGCAAAGATGAAATCTCTTATGCAAAAGAACTAGTAATAAAATATAATAAAAAAATCTTTGTACAAGATGTAAAACTTGAAAATAACTCTAACTTTGAAAAAACAGCAAGGGATATAAGATATAAATTTTTTGAAGAAATTATCTCAGAAAACTCTTATGAAAATTTAATCACAGCGCACCAATTAAACGATAAATTAGAGTGGTTCTTTATGCAACTATCAAAAGGGGCAGGATTAGTTGAACTTATTGGATTTAATGAATTTGAGCAAAAAGAGAATTACAAAATTTATAAACCACTTTTGAATATTACAAAAGATGAATTGGAAAATTATTTAGAAACTAATAATCATAGATATTTTATTGATAAATCAAATTTTGATGAAAAATACAAAAGAAACTATTTTAGATATACTTTTTCTAATAAATTTTTAGAAAATTTTAGTAGTGGTGTAAAAAAATCTTTTAAATATCTACAAATTGATTTAGATTCTTTAAATATTCAAAATGTTCCAATTAAAAAAATAAAAGAATTAGAGATTTTTCTAAATCAAAATGATGATAATTTAAATATTAGAACTATTGATTTAAGTCTAAAAAAAAGAGGATTAATTCTATCAAATGCCCAAAGAAATGAGATTTTAAAACAAAAAGAGATTACTATTTCTAAAAAAATCAATATCTCAATTTTAGAAAATTATATTTGGATTGCACCAAACTGTGATGAAATTATGGATAAAAAATCCAAAGAGAGTTATAGAACAAATAAAATACCAAAAAATATAAGGGCTTATATTTTTTCTAAAAACATAGATTTAAAAGAATTAATTCTTTAAAAATCTTTTCATTTTTTGCATTTTAACAAGTTCTAATCTTGTCTCTTCTTTGTGAGCTTTTAAAAAATTAATATTTTTAAAAAAAAGTTCTTGAAGTTTTTCTAAATCTTTTAATTCTAAATCAAAATTAGAAATAGAATCATTGCTTAAATAATTATCATACCACTTTACTAAGCTATCTGCTTTTTCAAATGACTCAAGTGAATCGATATAAATCAATTCACTTAATGCTTTTAAAGACCTGTCTCTTCTTTCCATGCGTCAATTAATCCTTGAGTAACTTTCATAACTTGATTAACTGCATTGATATTATCATCAATTCCAGCACTAAATAGAGTTTCAATTTGATATAAGTATAAACCATCTAAATAATAAGCAACTTCTCCACCATCAAAATCCAATACATTTCTTAATTCATCAAAAATTGCTATTGATTTATTGATATAAGTAAACTTTGTTTCAATATTATTTTCTTCCATTGCACTTCTTACAAATGAAAGATATTTTATAAGACCCTCATAAAGTTTTAATACTAAAACATATGGATCATCTGAAATTGCATTTTGTTGATTATATACCTCTATTCCCATACTTAATAACTCCTACTAATCATTTTTATGTATCAGTATATTATATATTTGCTTAATTATAAAAAAGAAAAAGAAAAAGAAAAATTCCTTCTCTTATTCAAAATTAATTCGCTGAAATTGATTGATTAATCATCATTTTTAATCCACCAAATGATGATTCCATTTGATTTATTAATGCACCATATGCACTAAATTGTAGTGCTAGTTGTTGATATTTTGCATCCAATGATTTTTCAGCTTTTACTTTAGTTTCATTTAATGTTGCTTCTCTTTTTGTCATTGAAGATTCATAAGTGTTTAATATACCACCAGTAAATTTCATATTATCAAGAGTTTCTTTTAATGTAGTTCCTAAACCTTTTTTTTCAGCCGTTCCAAGAAATAAATCTTTTAATCCAGGCATATCTTCTTGCACTGCTTTATTAAATTTCGTACTATCAAGTATCAATCCACCATATTTGTCAAGTTCTATTCCAAAATTAAATACTGATTTATCTCCAACAGATCCATAAGAACCAAATAATTTATCTTTTATTTCACTTGTTATACTTCTAATAGAAGATTTGTCTCCAAGCGTTGAATCAGCATTTAAAACTTCTGTTTCAATTAATGCCACAACTTCATTATATTTAGTCACAAAATTTTTCATTAATGTTTCAACTTGAGAATTATCTTCTGTTACATTTATAGTTGAACTACCAACTTTATTTGCTGTAATTTTAAGTCCATCAACAGTTAAATTATTCGAAGATACACTATATTTAATACCATCAACTGTTGCGTCCATATCTTGAGCCGTTAACGTATGATTAGTACTATTAATTGCTGTTCCATCTGTTGTATAACCTAAAGCTTGACTTGCTGCTCCACTAATAATTAACTTATTATCAACTCCTGATTCTTCACTTTTAATAACTAGCCTAAAAGAATCCGTCCCAACTTGTTCTACACTTGCATTCATACCTGTTTTAGCTGTTATCTCATCAGCTAATTGTTGATAAGTTTTATTTGTAGTATCAAACTCTAGTGACTTATCTAATGGATCAGTTGTAATATCACCAACATGTATAGATAGTATACCTTGATTAATTATACTATCTTTCATTGCTGCACTAACACTTTCTGATTGATAAACATCTTTTTGCGCTAGTTTAGTTACCTCAACACTTGTAAAGCCTTTTTTTAAAGCTTTTACATCAGCAGCATCAAATGTTACTGAATCACCAGAAGTTGTTGCTGATTTTTGTTCGAATGCAGTAACTCCTCCTGAAATAAATAAATCAAAAGGTTTAATAGCATCTAATAACTCTGATACTTTTGTTTGAATACTTGCAAAAGTTACTTTTTCCTTTGTGATTTTTTCAATACTTGTTTCTATTGGTGCAACTGTTGATTTTCTTTCTGCAGTTTTTAATTTATCGATTAACTCACTATTTAAAGATGCCGCTTGACCAGAACCTAATCCTAAAACTCCATTAGCCATGATTTATCCTTTTATCTTTTTAAACCAAGTAATGTTTGCAACATTTCATCTATTGCAGTAATTATCTTAGCATTTGCAGTATATGCTGCTTGAAATTTAATTAAATCTAACATTTCATTGTCTTTATCAACTTTAGTTAATTGATCATATGAAGACTTAATCGACATTTTAACACCAGCTTGAGTATCTTTTAAAAAATTTACACTCTCTTTATCTGCTGAAACCGTAACTCTTAAATCTCTAAAAAATTCAGATAATGATGCTTTTTGTTTTGAATTAGTAATATTTTGTCCTTTTCCATCATAAGACAAATCATTATTCCATTGCATAGTCGCTAAATAATCTAACTTCTCTTGAGTTAATTCATTAACCATACTATCATTAAATTTCAATGTTTTAATACTTGAACCACTAAATAATCCTACAGAATTTATTACTCCTAAAGACTCATCACTAGCAGCTTCTCCATAAATATAAGTATCAGTTCCTGTTTTGATATATTTATCAGTTATATCTCCCAAAGTTTGAGCAAAAGCATCTAATTTATCAAAATAAACTTGAAATTTGTTATTTGGAGAATCTGATGATAAATTTTCTACTTGAGCTTTTATAATACCACTTTTTGCTGAAATTCCTTTATCATAAATTGAGATATAAACTTTTGATTCAGGGTCTGTACTTTGTGATTCATTTCTATAAATAGATTCTCTAGCTTCTTCAGAAATAGGTGTTCCTAAATCATCAAATTTTTGAATACTGATTCTTCCATCAAATTTATTTACAATTCCGCCAGCATTTGATTCAATTCTTAAATAGTTATCCTGAGTATTTTTAGTAACTTTATCTCCATTTGCATCTATTGAATAATCTCCATTATATGCTGTAATAGAATCTTTCATATTTGGATTTGAGTTTATCCTATAAACTAAAGCTCTAGTTAAATTTGAATTAGTTACAGCCTCTGTTGTTACGGAACCATCTCCATCCCAATCCATTGTTATTGGTTCACCCATAATAACTGATACTTCAGACTCATTATTTAACTTATAAGTAACTATATCTCCGTTATTATATGTTTTTGGACTAAAGGTAGCATCATTATTATTTTTCAATGCATCATATACTGTTGGAATAGGAAGAGTATTCTTCACCAAAGTATATTTGTCTTTTTGTAAAGTTTCTTCTTCTTTTACATTCATTGTTCTTACATTTGTATTACTGCTAATAGCTGTTTCACCACCGATTTTTAGTTCATAATAGCCACTTTCTCTGCTTACACTGACATCCACATAACTTGATAATTCTAATTCAAGTTGATCTCTTTTATCAAGGAGATCATTATTCTCTCCATATTTTTGTATTTTTTCATTAATAGAACCTATTTCTTTTAAAATACTATTTACACCATCAACATTAGCATATAAGCCTTTTTTTTCATTTGCTTGTTGTGTTTCTACCCCTGAATAAAGATTTTGAAGAGACTCAACTAAAATCTTTCCTTGGTTTTGTAAAGCTGTTTTATATACTTGAGAACTAGGATTGGCTCTTAAATTTTCAACAGATTGATAATATCTATTTAAATCTGCTGTAAAACCACTATCGATTGTTTCTTTAAAAATTGACTCAACACTTCCTAGCATACTTGACAATTTATCATAATAACTTACTTTACTATTTTCTGAAATAAGCTTGTCATACATGTATTGAGAAGTAATTCTGTATACACCATCTACACCTACACCTCTACCTGCAAACTGAGAATCCATCTGAGATAATTCACTAACTTGAACTACTCTCTTTTTATACCCAGGAGTATTCTCATTAGCTATATTATTAGACACATTTTCAACTGCTGTTTTAGCAGCATTTAGTCCTGATTGGGAAACACTCAATGTACTTATCATAGAACCTCCTTAGGTATAATTTTACAGATTATTACATTACATTTCTTAAAATTAGATTAAAATGGCCATATTGTTCTTATAAGCTTTAATCCCCAAGGTGTTTCTAAAATATCAGATTCTGTACCATTTTTATCATATAATAGTTTCAAATTTGCTATTTGTGAAGAGTTTATTGAATTATCTGAAGTTATATCATACGGTCTAATAACTCCACTAATGATTACTTCTTGTTTCTGACCTTCAATTAACATCTCTTTTTTACCTTTTATATAATAATTACCATTTTGGTAAGTTTCTTCAATAATTGCAGAAACTGTACTAGAAAAAGTTTCGGCTACTTGTGTTTTTACACTTCCCTTGTCCGAAGAGGTACTCTTTGTTCCAAAACCTACACCAAGATCTGAATTAAAATCATTTGCAGCGCTTCCAACTGCACCACTTAAACTATTTGTTCCCGTTGCTGCTAATAATCCTCCACCTAAATTATTAGCTCTGGTACTTGTTAATTCTCTTTTATTATTAGCTGCCTGCTTAGTATTTTCTGATATAACTATTTGAATAATATCTCCAACTTGCAAATCTTTTTTATCAGCAAATAATGAAGCTCCTTGCATAGAATATAAAGAACCTTTATTTTTGAGTGGTTCAGGACTTTTTTTAGGTATTTGAATTTCTGGTTTTTCAAAAGTCAACTCTTCTTTTGAAGCACTACAAGCACTAAAAATAATTAAAATAAATATAATCATAAAACTATTTTGCATTTAATCTACTTTTTATTATAAAATTTATATCAACAGCTATAATTATTTCATTTAAAGTTTTCTTAATAAATGCCATAGCTCCATATCTTACCATTAATGCATCTAGATTTGTTGCTGGCTCACAAATTATTATCACTTTATCTTCTATGATTTTAACATGTCTAATATTTTCCTGTCCAACCAAATCTATTGCTTTTTCAATTTCAGTTAAAATTGCTTTTTCTATATCTTTTTTTTCTTTTTCTTTTTTATCTTCTTGCAGTTTTAAAGCTTTTTTTAACTCTAATTCTTTTTGTTGTTGTTCTTCAAAATTTTTATTCATATGAAAATAATAAGCTCCAAACATCACAACCAAAGCTATTAATGCTAAAATCTTTAAAAGATTTCTTTTTTTATTTCTTTTAACTGCAACTATCATTGTTATTTAATTACAAAAGTTGTAAACAATATTTGTTTTACACTATTTTTTGATACTTCTGGTTTTTTCCCTTTGGTAACTTCATTTATCACATTATTAATATCCTGTAATAATTCATCTTTTAATAAATTTTTACCCCCAACTGTTAGTAATTCTTCAGAGCTTCTTGAACTAATTTGAGAAATTACAACATCAACAATTTCAGCTTTAAACTCTACTACAAGGGCTGCAATTGTTGGTTCACTACTTTTAATAGAAAAAGATAATTTCATTAATTTTTCTTTTCCTCTTGAATCAGTTAAATTTAATACTAAATCAGTAATATCTGCTTTAAATGCATCAGGCTTATCTGAAGAATCTTCCTTTTTTACTTCTTCATGTGAAGCTGAATTATTGTTTCCTAATGCACCATGAGAATAGAGGAAATAACCTCCTCCCACAATAGCAAAAATTAAAATTACAACTAAAGCTATTAATACAATCATTAATCCCTTGCCACTTGAACCTTTTGATTCTTGACCATCGTCTGCCATATTTTATTCCTTCTTCTGTTTATCTACACTAAATTTTTCAATCTTCTGAGTTATCATAGATGCGTTTTCTATAGTTAAAAACTTCATAATTTGAGTTACATTATTTTCTTTTAATTTTATCATTATATCAAAAACATCTTCAATTTTACCTTCGCCTATCATTTGATTAAAAATATCAGCAGCATTTTTAGGTTTCATTGAATTATATATTTTAGATGTTTTATTTTCAACTTCAAGCTTTATATCTTGTAAAATTTCTAAGTTCTTATCATGCAATTTTTGAATAGCATTTCTCTCTTTTTCTATTTGAGCGAGTATTCCTTCCAGCTCTTTTTTTCTTTGTTGATATTCTGTTTCTTTTTCTTTATAAAAAACATTTAACTCTTTTTTTAAATCCATAACTTCAATTCTTTGCTTTGTTAAAGAACTACTTGTTTCTTCTACACCAAATGCAAAAGTTCCTAATAAAATAAAAAATAAAAAAATTCTAATCAATTTAAACCCTTATTTTTACTAATATATTTACTTTGAATATATTCTGTTGAAGCTTCTTCTTCTGCTGCTAAAATTCTTTTTATTAGCTCTTTTTTTTCTTCTTCTAAAATATAAGAAAATTGTTCTGCTTCTTTTTGAAGTTCAATTATATCTTTAGTTAAATTCTCTGCTTGAGAATACAATGTATTTTTCTCATTATTTAACTTTTGAATATGCATTTTCATTGTATTTTTATGAATAGTCAAAATCATAAAATCAGAAATTGCCCCATATTTTTCAACACTTGCTGTATCTATTCTATTCTGTGTTAATACTATTTCAATATCAAGTTGTTCAATCTTTGACATAATTTGAGCTTTTTGCATTAATTTTTGATCTGTTTGATTCTTTTTTAATTTATATAATTTTTCAATCAATTATTATTACCAAAAATAAGTATTAAATTCCACAAATCTTTCGTATAGGTTTCTATATGATCACCAATCCAAGGAAGTGAAATTAATATAAAAGCTGAAACAAAAATCATTTTAGGAACAAAAGATAAAGATGCATCACTAATTTGGGTTACTGCTTGAAAAACAGAGATTATAAGTCCTATAATCATACTTACAATTAAAGAAGGTAAGCCAAGTATTAATATGATTTTTACAGTATTTTCAGCAATTGCTATTAAATCCATATTTAGTCTTTTATTTTTATTGTGATCTCTAAAGTTTTATTATTTAATAATTTAGAAATTAATAAAGATAACTCATTTACATTTGAACTATCAATACTTAATGTTTCATTTTTAGTTGATGAAACTTGTGGCTTATACTCACTTTTAGAACTATTATCTTCAACTTTATAATTTAATGCTTCTAACAAATCATTTTCACTTAAAGAATCTAATTCAAAAAACTCATCATTCATTTTATCCCCTTCTAAAGATTGGTCTATTTCTTTTACTTCTTCTATGTCTTCATTTTTTATATATTCATTCATAAAATCATATTCTTCAATGACTTCTTCTTCCAATAAATCTTCTTCTATTTTATCTAAATCTGGAAAAATTTCTTCTTTTTTCTTGCCTTCTTGGATTTCTTCATTTAAAAAATCAAATCCACCAAATAGTTCGTTATTAACTTTTCCCAAATCAGAATAATCCTCTTCTTCACCAACTACTTCTTCACCTAAAAAATCTAATTCTTCAATTAATTTTGAATTCTTACTTTCATCTTCATTTTTTGATAAAACATCGTTGTCATCATAATCAAATGATATATTATTTAATCCAAAATCATCATTAAAACTTGTTATTTGAGCAAAATCATCACTATCTTTTATCTCTTCATTGCTATCAACGCTACCAATTAAATCATCAAGATTATTAATATCATTGTCTAAATCAAATATCTCATCAAAATCTTCATTTGATTTATTATCCATATTTCCTTTTGAAAGTAACATTGATAATTCTTCATCTAATTCAATACTACTTTTAGTTTCTTCAACCTTTTCTTCTTTTATTTCAACTTTAGGTTCAAGTTGTTTTAGCTCTTCATATCTTTTAATTATATATTTTGGTAATTCTTTTAAAGAATCAATCGTTAAATCAGCTATGCCACTATCAAGTAAATATTCTTCTTCAATTCCATCTTTTGGAGTTAAAAATTTAATCTTTTTATTTAGTGAATTCTTTTTAATAATTTTTTCATCATCAATAAGATAAATATCATTTGGATTATTTTCAATTGTTCGTTTTAATTTCTCAAGACTAGAAATTTCTTCAATTACAGTATTATTGTCAAGTTTAAATTTTATATTTGAATGCTCTAATGTTTCGTGAATTTCTTTTTTGAAACTTTGATTACCGTAAATGTAAATCTTCAATCTATAACCCTGTAAAATAATTTTAGTATCTTCGATTATACCTTTTTTTATTAAATTTTCGATAAAATAAAAACAATTAATAATGAAGGATGATATTGAGATATTTTTTAATAGTAACATTTTTATTGTCTTCTTTGTATTCTCAAACTATCAAAGATATTTCTAATGTAATTGGAATAAGGGAAAATCAACTAATTGGTTATGGACTAATTGTTGGACTTGCAGGAACAGGAGATAAATCTAAATTTACAATGCAATCTTTACAAAATCTTCTTCGAAATTCTTATATAAAAATTCCTGCTGGGTCTATCAACTCAAAAAATATTGCAGCAGTTATGGTAACTGCTGAATTACCAGCATTTTCAAGACAAGGGGATAAAATAAAAGTAAAAATATCAACTATTGGAGATGCAAAATCTGTAGATAATGGAGAGCTTTTAATCACTCAATTAAAAGGTGTTGATGGAAATGTTTATGCACTTGCACAAGGAACTATTGTAGCAAATGAAAATAATAAAACTACTGGGTTTATTTATGAAGGGGCAACAGTAGAAAATGAAATTGACTATAATTTAAAAGATGAAAAATTTATTAAGTTAAGTCTTTACAAAAGTTCTGCACGAAATGCTGATTTAATTGAAACTAAAATAAATGATAAATTTGGGGAAAAACTTGCAAGTGCCATTGATACTAGAACAGTAGAAATTGCCAAACCAAATGATATTTCTATTGTGAAATTTATTTCTGTAATTGAAAATATAGAACTTGATGCTGAAATATTCAGAAAAAAAGTTATTGTTGATATGGGAAGAGGATCTGTTATAACAGGTGGAGATATTCCGATTTCTCCGGTTACAATAGCAAGAGATTCGTTTTCAATTAGAATCACAAAATCTGGATTAAATGATGCGGGATGGAAAGACCCATCTCAAAATCCAGGTGTTGATATTGGTGATAATGTAAAAATTGCAGATAAACCTATTATAAATATTGATAATGCAATGATTAATACAAAAGGAACACCAACCATCTCTGATTTAGTACGAGCTATGAAAGTTATGAAATTACCTATGACTGAAATTATTGATACTTTAAAAATGATTAAAGAAATGGGTGCAATTGATGTTGACATCGAAGTAAGAGGATAAGATGGCTGAATTTTTAAGTCAAGATGAAATTGATGCTCTTTTAGATATTGCAGAACAAGGTGAGGATATTGAAACACCTATTGAAAGGATTGTTTCAAAGGAAAAGAATTATTCTATTTATGATTTTAAAAAACCAAATAGAATATCACCTGAACAGTTAAAAGCATTTTCTGCGATGCATGATAAAATGCTAAGAGATTTTATTAATGATTTATCTTCTATGCTTAGAAAAATCGTTGATGTTAAGTTATATTCTATTGAACAAATGACTTATGGCGAATTTATTTTATCAATTCCTCAAATTACTTCATTAAATACTTTATCTATTAAACCACTTGATGGAAGAATAGTAATCGAGTGTAATCCGGCTATTTCACATAAAATTATTGCTGAATTATTAGGTTCTGGTGCAGTTAATACAAGTGATAATATTGATAGAGAATTAACAGAAATTGAAGTTGAAATCCTCGAACACTTTTATAAAATGTTTATTAAAAATCTTTATAAAGCTTGGAGTGATATTTCAAAACTAAATTATAAAATTGAATCAAGAGATACAAATGCAAATGCTATTCAAATTGTATCTGACCATGAAATAGTTTTACTTGTAGTTTTAGAAATAACAATAGATGAAGAATCTGGATTTTTATCTATTTGTTATCCTATTTCTTATTATGAACCTTTGTTAAATAAAGTTGTTGAAAAAATATTTAGTGAAGGGAAGAATAGAAAATCTAGTAGAAAAAGAGATATTAAAACACTTATTTCGGGTGCTAGAATGAAAATTGAATCTATTATGGCTGAGACTGAATTAACAGCTTATGAAATAATAAATCTAAAAGTTGATGATGTAATTGTATTTAATAAAAACGCAACTTCCTCATCTGCAACAATTTATATAAATAAAAAAGAGAAATTCTCTTCAATATCTGGTATTTCAAATAACAGAAAAGCCATTCAAATAAAAGCAAATCTTGATAGAGAAAAACAAGAAACTTTAGATAACTTAAGAGCTATGAGAGAAGAAAGAGAAGTAAAAGCCAAAGAGATGTCTGAAAATATTAAAAAGCTACTAGATCAAAAAGATAGTTAAAAACTATCTTTTAATCAATACTTTTTATGCTCCAAAAAATTCTTTCTCCTGAATACATAGGTACTACACTTTCATAATTATATTCATAAGCAGAAGGAACAATAAAATCTTTTTTTACTAATGTAATTTTTTTCTTTAATGGAGTTATATTATAAATTCTTTGTGCATTTAAAGATACAAATTTATTTAAATTACCTAAACATCCATGTTCTTCAAATATTTGTGTTAATACTTGTAAAGCTATTGGTGAAGTAAATACTCCAGCTGCACAACCACAAGACTCTTTTCTATGCTTAGGATGGGGCGCAGAATCACTTCCAAACATTAATTTTGGATGAGCTTTTAATGCAGCATTTAATAAAGCTGTTCTATCTTCTGGTCTTTTTGCAATTGGTTTACAAAATAGATGAGGATGTAACATACCACCTGCTACATCATCAAGTGTTATTAATAAATGATGTAAAGTTACCGTTGCATATAAATTTTCATATTTGTCTAATAATTCGATAGCATCTTTTGTAGTGATGTGTTCCATAATAATTTTTAAATCAGGAAAAGCTTTTGCAATTGCTTCATAAATTGGCATAAACTCTTTTTCTCTATCCATTACAAAACCATTAGTTTCTCCATGAATACATAAAGGAATCCCTAATTTACTCATTGATTCTAAAGTAGGTCTTAAAACCTCAACATCCATAGAAGAAACACCTGTTTCAGAATTTGTTGTAATTCCTGCTGGATAAAGTTTAATAGCAATAATATCATTTTTTACATCTTCTAAAAATTCATAAGAATAATCATTTTTAAAAAATAGTGTTAGATAAGGTTCAAAGTTATCTTGTTCACAGATAGCATTTATTCGTTGCTTATAAGATAATAATTCTTCTTTTGTTGTAATTGGTGGTACTAAATTTGGCATAACCAAAGCTCCACTAAAAGTTTCAGAAGTTAATGGTCCAACCAAACCTAACATTTCACCATCCCTTAGATGCAAATGCATATCTAAAGGTTCATTTAGCTCAAAAGTAGAAATATTGCTCATTAGATAGCTTCCTCATCTTCTTCACCTGTTCTAATTCTAATAATTTTTTCAATTGATGAAACAAAAATTTTTCCATCTCCAATTTTTCCAGTTTTTGCAGCTTCAATTATTACTGAAATTATTGAATCCACATTTTCATCAGCAACAATTAACTCTAATTTTATCTTTGGTAAGAAATCAACCACATACTCAGCTCCTCTATAAAGCTCACTATGCCCTTGTTGTCTTCCATAGCCTTTCACATCAGATACTGTCATACCAGTAACTCCTGCTTGAGATAATGCATCTTTTACATCTTCAAGTTTAAATGGTTTAATTACAGCTTCAATCTTTTTCACTATGAATCCTTTTTTTAGTTCTTATATTTTAACAAAATTTTTTTAAATTAATATTAGAATGCTCGTTTAAATTCAGGATAAGCTTCAATACCACACTCATCTACATCTAATCCTTGCATTTCTTCATCATTTCCGGCTCTTATTGGTATTATTTTATTTATTAAATATAATGTTACAAAAGAACTAATAAAAGCAAATACTCCAACAACTAAAATCCCTTTTACTTGTCCTAGTAATGTAATATTATGTACATTTGAAGCAAAAATTCCAACAGCTAATGTTCCCCAAATTCCATTTAAAAGATGAACAGATAAAGCACCAACAGGATCATCAATTCTCATTTTATCAAAAAATGCTACGCCCATAACAACTAAACAACCACCCAATGCACCGATTAATATAGGAGTATAAATATTATATAAATCAGCTCCAGCCGTAATTGATACTAAGCCACCTAACGCGCCATTTAAAATCATAGTTAAATCAAGTTTTTTATACACAAGTTGCATAATTACTGCCACCATTATAGCACCACTTAATCCAGCAGTATTTGTATTCATAATTGTAAGGGCAACTAAATCTGCATTTTCTTTACTTGTAATTGAGCCTACACTTCCTCCATTAAACCCAAACCAACCAATCCATAATAAAAATGCACCTAAAGTAACTAGTGGAATATTTGATGCAGGTATTACTCTTATTGCACCCTCTTTTGTATATCTTCCACGTCTAGCACCAATTATCAAAATTGCAGCTAATAAAGCCCAACCACCAGTACTATGAATGATAGTTGAACCAGCTAAATCATACATTGATAATTCCAAAATTGTATTTTTTAAGAAATTAGCTCCCCATGTAATATTTACAACTAATGGATAAAGAACTGATGCCATGATAATTGTAAATAATGCTAATGGTATTACTTTAGCTCTCTCACTAACTCCACCACTCATAATATTTACAACTTTACCAACAAATGCCATTTGAAATAAAAATACAGCCCATTTACTCATAATTTCACTGCCAAAGTCTCCAAAAGCTAAAGAGTAACCAAATAATAAAAAAGCTAATGAGGCAATTGCATAAATAAGCGTATTTATAGTTAACACGGTTGTAACATTCTTAGTTCTTACGATTCCAGCTTCCAGCATTGCAAAACCTGGAACCATAAAAATAATCAATGTCATTGCAAAAATTGCGTATAAAGTGTTAATGATGTAAGAGATAGATTCCATACTCATAATATTCCTTTAATTTTTTGAATATTATAACAGTATATAAAATATAATATAAATTATTGATTGTATAATTTATATACAATCAATAAGAAAATACTCTTTCTATCTTTTTGTTTTATTCCTTTAATTATGCTCTTTTAAATTCTGGATAGGCTTCTAATCCCGTTTCATTAATATCAAGACCATTGACTTCTGTCTCATCATCAACTCTTAATCCAATTAATAAATCTATTATTTTCCAAATAATAAATGATGAAATAAAAACAAATGAACCAACGACAACTACACCTTTTATCTGAGCTAAAAAAGTAACCGTAGGACTAAAAATACCAACAGCTAATGTTCCCCAAATACCAGCAACTAAGTGAACAGATAAAGCACCAACAGGATCATCAATTTTTAATTTATCAAAAAATGGAACAGCAAATATTATTAATGCTCCACCAATTAATCCTTCAATTAAAGCCACATCAATTCCCAAATTGGGTCCTGCAGTACAAGAAACAAGTCCTGCTAAAGTACCATTTAAAACCATTGTTAAATCAATTTTTTTATAAATAATTTGTGTCAAAATTGCAGCCATTAATCCACCAGCACATGCAGCCATATTTGTACTAGCAATTACAGAAGCAATTACATTAATATCTTCTTTTGAACCAAGAGCTAATTGAGAACCACCATTAAATCCAAACCATCCCATCCATAAAATAAATGTTCCAATTGTTGCCATAGGAAGATTTGAACCAGGAATTGGTCTTACTTGTCCATCTTTTCCATATTTACCTTTTCTGGCTCCTAAAATCAATACTCCAGCAAGGGCAGCCCATCCACCAACAGAGTGAACAACAGTTGACCCAGCAAAATCTGAAAATCCTGTCATAAAACCACCTAATTCAGATTTTCCCCATGACCAATGTCCTTGAATTGGATAAATAAAACTTGTTAAAATTATTGTAAAAATTAAAAATGGCCATATTTTCATTCTTTCTGCGATAACTCCTGAAATAACAGAAGCAGCAGTTGCTACAAACACAACTTGAAAGAAAAAATCTGCCATTACAGGATAACCCATTTCTTCATTTGTTTTTCCAGACAACATTACTCCACTTCCAATAAAAATATTTCCATCACCATACATAAAGTTATATCCAACGAAATAAAACATAATACAAGATATTGCAAATAATAGAATATTTTTTGTCAAAACAGTTGCAGTATTTTTACTTCTTGTTAAACCAGATTCAAGCATAGCAAAACCAGCTGCCATCCACATTACAAGAATTCCTGCAAATATAAATAGAAAACCATCTAAAATATATTTTACATCAGCAAAATTTTCCATAAAATTCCTTTGTGTATATTTTATTTAGATTATAGAAACTTTACACACTATTGTAAACATTTTATTGTATATTAAATATGCATAATATTATTTCAAGCATATCTTTATAATTTAAAGCGGAGAACTTACTTTTTTATTATATAATCGAGAATAAATTATATTATAAAAATATTGGTTGGTGAAATGTTAAAAAAGCTTATAAATAAGACTAAAAGTACAGAAGAAGAATTTTTAAAAGAATTATTAAATCAAAATCCTAGTATTGAAAAGCTAGATAAGATGCATAGTGAACTTGGTTTAAATTTAAATACATTATCTGTTCACAACGAACTTATTTTACATTATTGCTGTAAAAAAGATTTATATCAATCGGTTGTTTGGCTTATTTCAAACAATGTTAATATAGAAATCCAAAACTCACAAGAAGAAACTGCAATTTTTTATGCCATTCATGCTAAAAACAGCGCAATTTTACAAACCTTAATAGAGAATAAAATCAACATAAATCATTTAAATATTTATAAACGAACAGCTTTACAAGATGCAGTTATTAGTGCAAATAATAGAATTGTAAATTACTTAATTCAAGTTACACAAGCTTTAAATAATAGTGATATTCATGGACATAATCTAATTTTTGATGCGGTTGCAAATGGAAATATGGATATTATTCGAAAAGTTGGTTCATTAGAAGAGTTAAATATAAATCAAGTTAATAAAGATGGAAATACCATTTTACATAAAGAAATTGTTACACAAAATAATGAATTAGCTTTATTACTTATGGAATTAGGAGCAAATCCAACAATTATGGATAGAAATGGTAAAAATTTCCTATTTTACGCAATATCAAAGGGTATAAAAAATATTGACATTATAGAAAAAGCTCTTTCATTAGGCTGTAATATAAATAGTAAAAGTAAAAGTAATAAAACTCTTTTAATGGAATCAATAACATATTTTTTAGAAACTCCTAAAGAAAATACTGAAATGAGAAATGATTATTTAGAGATGATTATAGAACTAATTCGTTTAGGTATAAGTATCGATGCCACAGATGATAATAATGAAAATGCACTTTTTTTAGTTACAAGAAGTGAGAATAGAGAGTTGATAAATACTCTTTTTGAAGACAATCATAAAATAGATTTAAATCATCAAAATAACCAAGGTGAGACTGCTTTATCAATATTAGCACTAAATGGCATTAGAAATATTAAGTTAATAAAATTATATTTAAGTAAAGGTGCAACTCCTGATTTAGTAAATAAACATGGAAAATCTCTTATAGAAATACTTATAGATATAATTTTATATTCAGAAAATAGAAAGCCTTTAGAATTTGAATATGAAATATTCTTAAATGAAGATGCTGAATATGCGAATGTCTTAGAGATTATTTTAAAAAGTTATAACGTTGATATAAATAAGTTAAATTCTAAGCATGAACCTTTATTTTTTGATTCTATTGTTTATTTTAATTTTAAATTATTTAAATTATTAAGGGTTAAAGGTATTAATTTAAATCAAAGAGATAAAGATGGAAATAATATTATCTTTAAATTAATGGATTACAATGATAAAAATTTAATAAAAGATAAGAAGTTATATTTAAACACAATTAAAAGCCTTATAAATGCAGGTGTAGATATTAATGCAAAAAACAATGAAGGATTAACTGCACTTCATATTGCAGTTGGTGAAAAGTGTGAATATACAATAAGACTTCTTTTAGAAATGCGTGCCGATTGTTTTGTTACAGATAAACAAGGACGAAGTATTATTCATACTTGTATTTGGAAAAATACTACAAAGTATTTTAGATTACTTTATCATCATAATAAAGAAGTAATAAATTTACCTGATAATTATGGAATAAGACCAATAAACTATGCAGCATTTATGGGGAAAAAAGATTTAGTAATAGAGATGTTAGATGTTGGTGCATTGGTAAATAATTTAGAAAAAAAAGACCCTAAAATTTTACAATTTCTTCAAAAATTTCATGGAAATATTAAAACCCTTACAAAAGGAATTGAAGCCTCTAACAATATAAAAAAACTAGAAGTACTTGCTGAAAATATGATTAAAGAATTTAATATAGAATAACTCCATTAATATTATATTTGTATGATAAATAAACAGAGGATTGTATATTATTCTTTTTTATTCTCATATACTTATAATAAATATGCAGAGGAATTTATATGAAAGAATTTTTTGAAACTTATATACAACATCAAGAAGATATAGAATATTTTCTACAAGAGAGCCTAAAAAATTCAGGAAATTTATCAAATCACAAGAAAAATAATTTCAAACAACTTTATACAATATTTCCTTCATTAGAATTAGTTTATATTGTAAATAAAGATACAAAAGCACAAACCTCAGAAAACTTTTATAGATACAAAACAGACGAAAATGCAAGAAATAAAGATCGTTCACATTTAATTTCTAAACTACATTTTAAAGAATCAAATATAGCTTTTTCAAAGCCTTATATTAGTAGTGCAACAAGAAGTAATTGTGTGACTATTACAATAAAAGAAGGTGAAGATATATTTTTCCTTGATTTTCAAGTAGATATTTTATTACAAAAATTAAACTTAATTGAATTAAATAAACCTTTTCATAGTATTACTAAAAGTTTTTATATATTAGCTGGTATTTCAATGATAATTTTATCTGTATTTACTATTTTATTTTCTATTTATGACTTTATTACTTATCTTTTTTCAAATCATGCTTTATCTTTGGAAATGATTTTTAAACCAATAATTGCTCTTACTTTAAGTATTGCTATATTTGATTTAGCAAAAACTATTTTAGAACAAGAAGTATTTTTTAAATCTTATTCAAAAAATTCAAAAGTTGAAACAAAAATTTTAACAAAGTTTTTAACAACAATTATTATTGCACTTTCAATTGAAGCTTTAATTGTTGTATTTAAAATTGCGATTAATGATTATGTTCAAATGATAAATGCCTTTTATTTGATAGCCGGAATTGCATTAATATTAGTTTCTTTAACTATATTTATTCACTATTCAAATAAAGATTAATATTAAAAAATTCCACTAATGTATATTTTATATACAAAAAAATAAAAGATTTTTATTTTTATACAGTATAATATTTTTTAATCTTATAAGTTAATGATTAAAAAAGAGGTGGTAAATTATGCAAAATTTTATTGCAGAAGATGAAATTTCAAAGGAAATATTAAATTCAGCAAAACTTTTACAAGCAGTTCAGGTGAATGCACTTATTTTAGGAAAAGCAGGGACAGGAAAAAAATCACTTGCTAAATATATACTACCAAATTCAGATATTTATGAAGCTAAAAACTTACAAAAAGATATTAGTAATGATGTAATTTTTTTACAAGATGAAGCTATTATCATAGATAAAATTAATGAAATAACAAATATTGACCTATTTTTAAAATGGGTAGAAGCTAATAATATCAGACTTATTGGGATTTCCAATACTGAAAATTTAAATCAAAAATTAAAAGATGTTTTTTCAATTAATCTTGAAATTCCTACTTTATCAAAAAGAGAAGAAGATACAAAAGCTTTGGTAAATAAATTTTCAACAGAAGCTAGTTCAATTTTAGATTTACAAAAAGTTGCTCCTTCGAAGTTGATAATAAATGTTACAAATAATGCTCATAGTTTAAGAAAATCTATTTATTTTTCATATCTTTTTGAAACTATTGGAGAACATGAAATTTTAATGTTTTTAGAAAAATATATTAGTGAAAATTTACATGGAGAAAATTCATATAAAGAGTTATCATATATTTTTGAAGTTCCTTTGCTAAAAGCCTCAACAGCAAAATATAAATCTCAAGTTCAAGTTGCAAAACATTTAGGATTAAATCGAATCACATTAAGAAAGAAACTAGAAATCTATAAAGATTTGTTATGATTGAAATAACTATACAAATAGAAGAACTTATATCAAATAATGCTACTGATTTTGAAATCTCAAAAGTTTTTAAAACATACTACAAAAATTATCTTGACTCAATTGATACAACAGTTGAAACGACCGGGGGAAAAGATTTTTTTATAAAACATACAAAACATACTGATAAATTTCTAATTTTACTTTATAAGTATATTTTACGAAAAAATTTCGGTTCACATCAACCTATGAGTTCATCTATTCCCATTAGTTTAGTTGCCTTGGGTTCTTATGGAAGAGAGCAACTTTGTATATATTCTGATATTGATATTATGCTTTTATACGAAAATGTAAAGGGTTATAATCTAAAAAATCTTATGGAAGAGTTTATAACTTTAGCTTGGGATTGTGGTTTAAAATTAGGCTCAAGAGTTCATGAATTAAGAGAAATTTCAGACGCGGTAAAAGAAGATATAACAATAAAAAGTTCTATTTTAGAATCAAGACTAATTTATGGTTCAAAAAATCTTTGGTTTGGGTATCAAAATGTTTTATCTAAAATCAGAAAAACAAATCAAAAAGAGTTTGTTTTAGATAAATTAGAAGAACATAAACAAAGACTTATAAAATATCCATTAAAAATGGAACCAAATATAAAAGATGGTTATGGTGGAATTAGAGAATCTAATATGATGTATTGGATGGCAAATATTTTATATGGTGTAACTAATACAAAAGATTTGATCGGAACACAGTTTACAGAAGATGAATACAAAAAATATAGACAAGCTTTAGAATTTATATTTCAAGTGAGAAATGCTTTACATAATATTGCAAGAAAAAAATTAGACCAAGTTACTTTTGATATTTTGCCAGATTTGAGTTCTAAACTAGGATTCAAAAATAAATCAAGATATACAAAAGACAGACTTTGTATGTCAAAAATTTTATCTTGTTTACATATTATTCATAGTTTTACAGCAACAATGGTAAAAAAATTTACAAGACAAATTATATTTGAAGCTTCAAATATCCCAAAATTAAGAAAACTAAGGTTTAAAAAGAATGTTTATATTATAAATAATACTTTATATTGTTCATTTTATAGAAAAGAGCAAACATTAAACTCTCTTCTAAAGGAGTTAATTGAGCTTCCTATTAATGTAGAAAAGTTTGATAGATCATATATTTATTATGCAAGTCGAGCAAAATTGCCAAATGTTCAAACAAAAGAGTTAAAGAAAAATATAAAAATAATTTTGTCTAAACCAAATTTATATCCTTTGATAAAATTAATTTATAATGCAGGTCTATTTCAATCCGTACTTCCTAGTACAAAAAAGATAATTGATCAACCTCAATTTGATGGTTATCATTCACATCCCGTTGATATTCACTCTATAAAAACTTTAAAATTTTCTCAGAATATTGAAGATGAATATATAAAATCTATATTTAATGACTTAACAAATGAACAAAAAATATTAGTTAGATTAGTTGCTTTTTTTCATGATATTGGAAAAGGAAGAACTGAAGATCATCATCTTGTTGGAGAAAAATTATTTAAAAGTATGATGAAATCTTTTGATTTCAATGAAGAGTTTATAAAATTGGGTGCAAGACTTGTAAGATACCACAATATGATGTCTTATATGGCAACCCATGAAGATATTTATTCTGAAAAAACAATTCTTAATTTTACAGGTTTAATAAAAACAAAAGAGGCTTTAAAACTTCTTTATGCTGTTACATATTGCGATATTTCAGCTGTGGGGAAAAATATTTTTAGTAGTTCAACAGCTTCACTTTTAAAACAACTTTATTTACAATCTCTTCCCGCTTTTGAAAATGAAGAACTTTTAAATGAAAGTAAAAGAAGAATTGCAAAACAAAATACAATTAAAAATCTTGATAGATATAAAGAATTACCTATAATTTTACAAAAGAAAATTATGTATATTTCTTCTAATCAAATCTTTTTAAGACTAAAAGCTGAAGATATTTTGGATATTGCAATAAAAGCAAAAGATGTAGAAACATATATTTATAAAATAATAAATGATTCTCAACTTACAATTAGAATCATTAGAAAATCTCCTTTAAATCTGGGATATTTACTTGGAAAACTAGAATTTTTAAATATTGCAGCCATGAATATTTTCAAACTTTATGATAATAAAAAGGCCTTTGATATTTCATTTTCAGAAAAAGTTACAGAGGAAGATTTATTTTTTGTAGAAGAAATCATAAAAGATTCTTTTGATATGAGTAAATCAGTTATTACAAAAACACCTATTATAAAAAAAGCTGATATTAGAATTGATTGTAATCATACAGCTTATTTGGCATCTATGCATATTATTGCGAAAGATCAAAAAGGTCTTTTTGCCTATATTGCAAAAATATTTGATGATTTTAAAATAGAAATCGAAAGTGCAAAACTTCATACTTTAAATGGTTATGCAAGAGATTTGATACTAATAGAGAAAAATGGAAATTTTTGTTCAAAACAAGAAGAGATTATAAACCTTATTTGCATTAATGACAAAGAAATATGATAGAATAGAAGACTTAATATTTTCTTTAAGAGGGATAAATGAGAATTCTGAATCATCATATTTTAACTCTACTATTTTTACTAATGAGTTTCTCTATATCAAATGCAAATTCTAATAAAAAGATAGCTTATATTGTTTCAGATACAACTATTCCATATTGGAATATTATGTCCCGCGGAATTAAAAATAGTGCTGAAAATTTAGGTTATGAAGTTGAAATTTACAACTCTTTTAATGATCCAAAAACTGAATTAGAAAATACAATAAAAGCAATAAATGAAAATGTCTTAGCAATTATAGTCTCACCAAATAATTCATCTTCTTGTTCAACTATTTTAAAACTATCAAAAAAAGCAAATATTCCGGTAATAATCTCAGATATTGGAGCAGATTCAGGTGAATATCTTTCATATATTTCTTCTGATAATAAAAAAGGTGCATATGATATTGGGAAAATTTTAGCTGAAAAAATATCTGTTTTAAAAATCACAAATCCAAAAGTTGCAATTATTTCTATTCCTCAAAAAAGATTAAATGGACAAGAAAGAACAGCTGGTTTTGTAAAAGCAATGGAAGAATCAGCAATAAAAAATACAAATTTAAAACAACAATCTACATTTTCAAAAGAAGAAACATATAATTTTACAAAAGAGTTATTAAATGAAAATCCAGATTTAACTGCAATTTGGCTTCAAGGTTCAGATAAATATCAAGCTGCTTTAGATGCTATTTATGAAAGTGGCAAAAAAGATAAAGTTTTACTTCTTACTTTTGATGCTGAACCTGAGTTTTTAGAGCTTATTACAAATGATACTTTAGTTGCATCTGCTATGCAACAGCCATTTTTAATGGGAGAAGAAGCAGTTGCTTTTTTAGATAGATATTTTAATCATGAAGAAATTCAAAAAGATTATAAACTTCCTGTTCTTGCAATTTCCAAAGAAAATTTAAAAGATAATTTAACACTTATTAAAAGAAATGTATTTGGAATAGATGATAAAATTAATCAAAAAATCCAATCAAATGAATAACAAAATGTATAATCAAAAAAAATCCTTATACCTACTTCTTTTTGCAATTATTATTTTATCTGTAACGATAATAATATCTATAAGTTCTGCATATAGTTATGTAAATATAAAAAATCATCTTATTACTGATATAAAAAATAACTCAGACAATATGGTTTTAGAACTAAAAAATAATATTAAAAATCTAGTTGCTGCATACTCTATAAATGAATATGAAAAAGTTTTATTCAATGAAATGGAATCTAATGAGATATTATTCGCGATTGTTTTAAAAGATTATAATATGGGGAAACTTTTAGGCAAAGAGTATGAAAGTAGTGGAAAAATACGAGATGAAAACTGGAATGTTGTGGATTTTAACGATGATATTCATCAAAACTTATTATCTGAAGTATATTATGAAAAAGCTTTTGATATAACAAATCAAGAATCAAATAAAATTGCATCTATTCATATTTATATTTCTAATAAAATACTAAATAAAGAACTAGATAAAATCATTTTTAATAATATAATAGAAGCTCTAATCATTTCATTTGTACTTATATTCTCTTTGTTTTTAACTATTCGATACTTTATATTAAAACCCCTTTCAAATATGATTAAAATCATAAATGATACAGATAAAGACGGTATACCAAATCAAAATTTTTCATTACATGGTTCAAAAGAGATATTTTTACTTTCGAATACCATGAATAATATGATTAAAACCATAAAAAGTTCAAGAAAAACTTTAAAAGATAATGAATCTCGACTAAAATCTCTTTTACAAATGAGTCCAATTGCTGTTAGAATTGCTACAAATGATGGAGAAAAAATAGTTTTTGCTAATAATTCATATTTAAAATTAATTGATATTCAAGAAAGAGAATTATTAAACAAAAATCCAAAAACTTATTATATTCACGAATCAATATATAAAGATATTTTAGACTCTTTAGAAAGAAACGAAAGAATTGAAAATAAACTAATTTCTTTAAATGTAAATGATACTGAAGTTTGGGTAATCGCTTCATATATGAATATAATTTATGATGAAGAAGAAGCAGTTATTGGTTGGTTTTATGATGTTACAGACAAAATAAAAATTCAAAAACAAATAGAAGAACAAAAAAATGAGTTTGAAACAATATTTAATTATGCTATTGATGGCTTGGCAATAATTGATTTAAATAGTAATTTTTTAGAATTTAATGGTTCATATATAAAAATGACTGGCTTTTCAAGAGAAGAGTTATTAAAAACTTCTTGTATTGAACTTACCGCCCCTGAAGATGTAGAAAGAACTAAAATTGCCTTTAAAACAATTACTGAAAAAGGTTTTATTACAGATTTTGAGAAAACTTGTATAGTAAAGGATAATAGAAGTGTTACCGTTAATATGTCTATGGTTTTACTACCTGATAAAAAAAGAATTCTAATAAGTGTAAAAGATATAACTCAACATAAACTTATGGAATCACAATCAAAGTTAGCTTCAATGGGTGAAATGATTGGAAATATTGCTCATCAATGGAGACAACCTTTAAGTCTTATTTCAACGATTGCAAGTGGAATAAAAGTAAAAATGGAATTTAAACAATTTGATGAAAAAGAACTTATTCCTGATATGGAAAATATTATAAAACAAACAAATTATCTATCAAATACTATTGATGATTTTAGAAATTTTATTCAAAATTCAAATGATAAAGGAGAAATTCTAGTTTCAAATATTATCAAAAAAACATTATCAATTTTAAATCCATCTATTGTTAACCACAATATTACAATAGTTTTAGATGCAGATGATGATATTAAAATTGATGGTTATGAAAATCAACTAATTCAAGCTTTAATAAATATACTTAACAATTCAAAAGACGCATTAAAAGAAAATATTAAAGGAAGTGAAGATAAATTTATTTTTATTGAAACAAAAGCCATAAATGATGGATTAATATTAAGAATTAGAGATAATGCAGGTGGAATTCCAGAAGGTATAATTAATAAAATATTTGAACCATATTTTACTACTAAACATAAAAGTATTGGTACAGGAATTGGATTATCTATGGCTTATCAAATTATTACTAAGCACCATGATGCAAATATTTTTGTTTCAAATGATACTTATGAATACAATCACAAAGCTTATACTGGTGCATGTTTTACAATAATTTTCAAGCATCTAGTCAACGCGCAAAGCTAATTCCTTAGCTGCTTTAAAATCTTTCTTTCCAGTTCCTAGTTTTGGAATATCTTCTACAATTTTTATTGTTGATGGAATCATTAGTTTATTATCAAAACTACTTATCATTTTTTCTTTTAGATTTGTGACAAACTCTTCATTTACATTTGAAATTAAAAGAACTATCTTTTCACCTTTTTTTTCATCTTCAACTGAAGTTACTATAAAATCAACCAAAGAGTCTTCATTTAAAGCTACAATTTTTGAGATTTTTTCTTCCACAGCTCCAAGACTTATCATCTCACCAGCAAGTTTTGCAAATCTTGAATATCTATCAACAATAGTTAAAAAACCATCTTCATCTAATCTTCCTTTGTCTCCAGTAATATAATAGCTTTTGCCTTTTAATTTTTTTAGTACTTGTGAGGTTTTTACCTCATCATTTAAATAACCCTTCATTACTTGAATACCACAAATCAGAATCATACCCTCTTCATTTGTAGCTAACTCTTTGAAAGTCAGGGGGTCAACTATTTTTATAGTAGTTCCAGGAATTGCCATTCCAACTGTTCCTATTTTATTTCCAACTTGAACAGTAAAATCAGGAGCTAAAACATCTGGTAAATTACAAGCAGCAACTGGCGAAGTTTCACTTGTTCCATATCCTTCTAAAATATCTTTTCCAAATTTCTTTTTAAAATCATATCTTACATCTTCTCGTAGTTTTTCAGCACCAGCGACACAAAGTCTTAAACTTTCAAACATCAAAGGATGAACTTTTGAATTTTTTGTATAAAGTCTAAAAAATGTTGAAGTCCCTGTCATTATTGTGGCTTTATATTGAGAAATTAATTTTCCTAATCCTAACCCATCAGTTGGATCAGGATGACAAACACATTTTATTCCCTCAATCAAAGGTAAAAATGTAGTAACAACTATTCCAAAAGCATGAAAAAGTGGTAAAGAACCCACCATAATATCATCATCAGAAGCATTTATAATATTTGCAATTTGTTGTGAATTTCCTAAAATATTATCTCCACTTAATTCCACACCTTTCGGAGTTCCTTCACTTCCTGATGAGAACAAAATTAAAACTGTATCAGCCTTTGAAGTTTTTCTTAAATGAATAGCTTTTAATATAAAACTAGGCATTAATTTCACACTAAAATATATTGCTATTCCTTTTGGTCTTGAAATCTTTTCTTTTAAATCTTCCACATAAATAACCTCAACTAACTCAAGAATCTCTTTTATATTTATTCCTTTGTTTTCAAGTTTTTCTATAAACTTTTTTGAAGCAATTATTGTTTTTATCTGAGCTGTTTTTACCGCTGTTTTTAAAGAGTTTAGTTCACTTGTATAGTTTAGATTTATTATAGTTTTCCCCATCATTAAAACTGAATAATTTATAAATGCTCCAGCAGCAGTAGATGGAAGTAATAAACCTATATTCTGACCTTTAAGTTGAGGCTTCAGCAAATCTTTAAATAGAATTGAAACTGTTAAAAATCTTTCTCCGCTTAATTCAAGTCCAGTTGAATCTGCAAAAATCATATGTGAACCAACTTCTTTTAATCTATCAAAGATAGTTTCATTTAGAGGTTTTAAATTACGTATGTGTTCTTGCCATGATTTTGTAGATAGTTTTATAAGCTCTTGTTTTACACTTATAATATTTGCTTTTTCTTTTCTCATCATTCTTGAAAAAGAGACTGTTACACTATTTGTTTTATTTGATTTTTTAAACTTTTTACTAGCTCGTGAAAACATAGACTCCCAAAGTCCTCTTATATAAAAAGGAACAACTTTTACATCTGTAGTTGTTAGTTCTAAAACTTTTTCAAAACCTCTTTTGAACTCTCCTAAGTGTCCATTTCTAGTAATTGCACCTTCAGGAAAAACTACAACTACATTTCCATCATCTAACTCTTTTGCTATTGTTTTAATTGTATTTCTACTTGAACTAGTTGAAATAGGAATCGCTTTGAAGATTTTTAAAAGCCAATTTAAATACCATTTTTCATAAATTGGTTTATGCATTACAAATCTTACTTCCCTTGGAGTTGCCATTAAAACAACAGCCCAATCAATCCATGAAATATGATTTCCTAAAAGTAAAACTCCGCCAGATGCTGGAATATTTTTTACACCATTTACTTCAAGTTTGTATTTTAATCCAACAATTCTTTTTAAGAAAAATAAAATCAAAGATTGTGGTAGTTTATAAATTGTATAAAATGTTCCAATAACTGTAATTAATAAAATCAAATAAAGTGTATTTAGTGGGTCTAACTCATAATATGAAACTGTTGTAGTAAGTGCCAACATCAAAAACATAGCCAAAGAATTAAACCAATTATTTCCAGCAAGAATAGTTCCTAAAACATTTTTTTTAGCATTAAATTGAATTAAAGCATTTAAAGGAACTACAAATAATCCTCCAAAAATTCCGAATACTAAAAAACTAATCCCCAAAAGAAATGGAGTTTGTACAACGGTTGAGATATAAATCATCAAAGCCATTCCCAAAGCTGAAAGGGGAATTGTTCCTATTTCTATATAGTGTTTTGAAATCTTTGAGTACATAATAGAACCAACTGCAATTCCAATTCCAGAAGCTCCAATAACTCCATTTATCATAAAGACATCAGTTATTCCTAAATACTCTTTTACGTAAGAAGGAAATACTGCCATTAAAGCTTGTGAAACTCCCCAAAATACTGATAATCCAATTACAGATAAAGAGATAATGTTATTTGCAAATATAGTTTCTATATTTTTAGATAATAATTTCCCTTTAAATAATTCATTTCTATCCAAAATTAATGTTTCATTTTTAGTATATGTTGTATTTACTCTTCTTAAAAATAAAAAAGAAATTAACATTTCTAAAAATGCGACTGGTAAAATATAATATGTCAAAGGCAAAATTGCAGTTAAAAGTTCTTCTTTGGTTGTAAGTGTTGCTAAATTGTTTGCATTATAATAACTTTCAAATACAAAAGAAGCACTTGCAATAGAAAATAAAATAGCAATAATTGAACTAGCTTGTAATACAGCATTTCCACTTGAAAGATTTTTTTTACCATAAATATCAATAATCAATCCAAACTTTGCAGGTGAATAAATTGCACTTTGAACAGCTAATAAAACCAAAGAGAACATTGCAAAATAAAAATTCTCACTCATATAAGAAATCACCATTAAAATGGATAAACAAAATGATGATATTGCTCCATAAATCAAAATATTTTTCTTATTATATTTATCAGATAAATATCCACTAACAGTAAACAAAAGTAAAAAAGGAATAATAATCAAAGCATTAATAATAGAAATCCAAATAACTTGATTACTTCCATCAAATACTTTAAATGCAATATTTTGCAAAAACACTTTATGTGCAACATCAACGATTACATTACAAAAAACTACAAATAAAAATGCTATTTTTATTGCTAGAATATTGTTTATTTTGTTCATTTATTTATCCCTTTTTAGTTCAAGAATTGTTTGTTTATTAAAAATATATGGTTTTAGTGAGTTTAGTATATTTAATACTAAAATTTCAGGAATCGTTCCTGTTTTATCAAAAACTTTTTGTGATAACTCTTTTTCAAGAAGAGCCAGTTTTTTACTTGTATTAATATACTCTTCCACAAGTTCTAGTGAAATATCATATTTTAATAACTCATCAAAAATCTCTAAAATCTCTATTTCTGTTTTAAAATATATCTTTTTATCTTCTAATAAACCAATATTTATCGCTTCTTGTAGATTTTTATTTATTAGTTTTTCTTTTGAAATTGGATTTTTTATCTCACTTGAAATCATCTCAATTGATTGAAGGATTAACTCACTTCTATTTTCAAAATCTACATTGTAATAATCAAAAAGCTCTTTTATATAATCAATTGAAAAATTTAAATTCTCTTTAAAATATACAATCAGATTTAAAACAGTAACTGTAATTTCGGGATAATATTTCATATTAATTGAAGTACTTACACTATTTGGAATCAGACCTTTTTTATCATAAAAAGAGATTGTATGATTACCTAAATTTGTAAGTTCTACAAGTTCAGACATTTTGTAATAGTTTTTTTCTTCTATTATTTTCATTTAAAACTCTCCATTAAAAGTAAAGAGTTAAGCTCTTTACTTTTTGAAGTATATATTTTTTTAAAATCATTGTCAAGGAAATATAAGTATTTTTTGATAAAACAAAAATATTAAATTGAAATCCATGGTAAACCCAATGAAATAGAAAAAGTTATAGGAAGATATTAATACTTATTCCATTTAGTAACATCTTTTAATTAATATAAGTTAAGAAATTAGGAAGATATTTACTTACACAAGTTAGACATAACTTCTTGATATAGTTTGACTATATAAAACTAAAAGGATGTTTCTTGGAAGAAATATTAGATAAAAAGAAAAAAAATTGGACAAACTATACAATCAAAAGTTTAGCATTTTGGGTTGTTGTTGCCATTATCGCAGGTATTATTTTTGGTGTTGTTAACCCAAAACTAGCAGTTCAAGCAAAACCAGGTATTGATTGGTTTATTCAAGGACTTAAATGGCTTGTTGGACCTATTATCTTTTTAACAATCATTTCAGGTATTGTTGGATTAAAAAGTCTTAAAGAAGTTGGAACAATCGGATTTAAAGCATTTATTTACTTTGAAATCGTAAGTACATTTGCTTTAGCAATTGGTGTTTTATTTGGAAATTGGTTTGCACCAGGAACAGGAATGAATCTTTCTGTTGAATCTTTAGATGCTAAAAGTGTTGAGAAATTTACAAATGTAAATCAAGATGTTGGTTCTGTTTGGGCTATTTTAAAAGGAGCAATTCCTTCTGATCCTATTACTCCATTTTTAACTGGACAAACTCTTCAAGTTTTAGTAATGGCTTTAACTTTAGCAGTTTTAATTTCTGCTTTTGGTGGAGTGTATAAAGAAAAAATTCTAAAACCTATCGAAACTGCTCAAAACTTTTTCTTTAAAATCTTAACTGTTTTAATGTGGTTAAGTCCAGCTGCAAGTTTCAGTGCTATGGCTTTCTTAATTGGTAAATTTGGTATTGTTTCATTAATTAATATGGCAAGTTTATTAGGAGTTATGTTTATCTCTGTTACTACATTTATTTTTGTTGTGCTTGGTATTATTCTTTCTGTATTCAAAATCAATATTTTTAAATTTATGAGATTAATTTATAAAGAAGTTTTAGTTGTATTTGCTACATCTTCAAGTGAATCTGCACTTGCTCCATTAATGAAAAAACTTGAATCAGCTGGTATAAGTAGAGGAACAACTGGATTAGTTATTCCAACAGGATATTCATTCAATCTTGATTCTACAAACATTTATCTGTCTTTAGCAATTATCTTTATTTCTCAAGCGTTTAATATTCCATTAACTCTTGGTGAGCAATTAAGTATTATTTTAATCTTAATGATTACATCAAAAGGTGCAGTTGGAGTTACTGGTTCTGGATTTATTGTTTTAGCTGGAACTCTTTCAGCATTAGGTGGAGTAATTCCTGTTGTTACAGTTGCTGTTTTACTTGGGGTTGATAAATTTATGAGTGAAATGAGAGCTGTTGGAAATCTATGTGGGAATGCAGTTGCAGCAGTTGTTGTTGGAGCTTGGGATAAACAAATAGATATGGAAAAATTCAAATATTCACTTGACCACCCAGAAACTGTTAAAGATGGAATCCTTGGGTAATTTCTTTTAAAATTAAAGGGGATTTTTCCTCTTTAGTTTTTCCTAACTTCTAACCAAATTTTATAAAATTCTTTTCAATAAACATATTTTCAAATCCAAACTCTTTTTTTATCCACTCAAAAGTTTTTTCCCTATAAATAAAAACATGAGTTAAATCATTTTTGTACCACCACTTTGGAAAATCAATATTATCCCTATAAATTCCCGTCATTAAATATAAAGTTCCATTATCTTTTAAAAGTTCTTTCAAAAGTTCAAACTCTTTTTTTGGATTATAAAAATGCTCAATTACTTCACAACAAGCAATATAATTATATTTTTGTTCCAATAGTTTTCTATCATCAAAAAAATATGGGTCATATTCAAATATTTTATAATCATTATTTCTTAAAATTTTTATTATTGGAGAATCTTTTCCGCAACCAAAGTCAAGTCCAATACTTTCTTTTTTATATTCATTTAAAATAGAATTAGTAATTGGAGCTACAAAATTTTGATAACCTAAATCATTTGAATCATTGGTGTGACTTTCATATCGTTGCTTTTCTTTTTCATTATCAAGTAGTTTTTCTTTTGGTCTAAAGATACCTTTACAACAAATACATTCATAAAATTCATCTTTATAAAATGGTGTTGAACTATTTTGACAAAGGGGACACTTTAGCATCAAAACTCCTATTTCTTTATGAAGTATTTTAGCATAATAAGTCATATAGCTACTTTTGGCTATTATAAAAAGAAAAAAGGACAAAAATGGAAATAGACTTATATATAGGATTCATAAGCTTCTTTTTAACAGCTTTAGTTTTAGTAGTTGTTTTTCTTTACTTATATGCTCTTGTTACACCTTATGATGATTATAAACTTATTTTTGAAGATAATAATATAGCTGCTGCTTTAGGATTTGGTGGAGCAATTATTGGAGTTTCAATTCCACTATATAGTGCATTAGTAAACTCTGTTTCTTATACTGATTTTGTTATTTGGGGAGTTATTGCAATACTTATTCAACTAATTTTTGCTCTTATTGTTACAAGAATTAGTGGTAAATATTCCCTTGAATTAAAAATTTCTCAAGGTGTTGTTCCAGTTGGAATTTTAATGGCATTTTTATCTATTTGTATAGGTCTTTTAAATGCAGGGTCAATGAGTTATTAATAACTCATTGGTTCTTTATGAACAATAAATTACCCTTGTATTAATTTTATAACCTCATCAACACTAAGAACTTTTCCACTACTTTTTACCATTCCATCAACAACTAACGCAGGTGTACTCATAACACCATAATTCATGATTTCAACTATATCTTCAACTTTTTTTATTTCGTGAAAGCCACCAATTTTTGCTACAGCTTGTTTTGTAACTTCTTCAAGTGTTTTACACTTTGAACAACCTGTTCCTAAAATCTCTATTTTCATTTTTTATCCTACTAAATAATTTAAAGTATAACCAGTTAAAAGTATAGCAACACCTACTACACCAAAAAATATTCCTATTAATTTTATTGAAATAATTCTTTTTAAAATCATTGCTTCTGGTAAACTAAGAGCAACTATCGCCATCATAAAAGAAAGTGCCGTTCCTATTAAAACACCTTTTTGTGTTAAAACTTCTATAATTGGTAAAATTCCCAATTCATTTGAATACATAGGAATTCCAGCTATTACTGCAACTATTGGCGCATACCAAACATCGCCACCTGCATATTTACTAATAAAATCTTCTGGAATAAATCCATGAATAAATGCACCAATTCCAACTCCAATGATTATATAAAGATATATTTTTTTAAAAATATCTATTGAATAATCCCATGATTCTTTTATTCTATGTTTAAATAAAGTTCCATCTTCTGCATAACTTATATTATCAAGAGGTTTTACTTCAATTAAAACTTCTTTTTCCATATTCATAGCACCAATTATAAGTCCAACAACAATAGAAATTATTACTCCAAAAGCAACATAAAGTACAGCTATTTTCCAACTAAACATTGAGATTAAAAGAGCAAATACAACAGGGTCACTAAGTGGTGCTGAAACTAAATAACTAAATGCAACTCCCAAAGGAATTCTCGCTTGTAAAAATCCTAAAAAAAGAGGAATTGCACTACAAGAACAAAAAGGAGTTATAATCCCAAAAATTGAAGCTAAGATATGCCCAATAATTTTATTTTTTCCACTTAAATATACTCTTATTTTTTCAAGGGGAAAATAACTTCTTAAAAATGTAATCAAATATACAATAACTATTAAAAGAATAAATATTTTAATCGTATCAAAAATAAAAAAATGAACTGCATCACCAAGCTTACTACCTTTTACAAGTCCTAATATATCAAATACTAAGATAGCACTTAGATTATTCCACCATTCAAACATCTATTTCAAAGCCTCAACAACTTTTGGAAGTAAGATTTTTTCTATTTCTTTGTATGTATCTTCAAATGCTTCAAAACCTTTTCCATCTGGATCTTCGAATCCAACATGAATTTTTGTTACTGGTTTTGGAAACATAGGACAAGTTTCATTTGCATGATCACAAACAGTTACAATTAAATCATAATCATTGTTTATTACAGTATCAAGTGTTTTTGAGTGGTATTCTTCTTTCCAAATTCCTTTTTCTTCGAGTAACTTTTTAGCATTTGGATTTACTCTTCCGCTTGCTTTCACGCCACTAGAATCAGCACTAATTCCCTCTAATTTTGCATTTATTAAAGCTTCTGCAATAATACTTCTACAAGAATTTCCTGTACATAAAATTAAAACTTTTTTTTCTAAATTACTCATTTTTTTCCTTTTTATTAAATAAATAACAATACTATTAAAAGTACTGGTGGTGTGATAAGTAAACCAAATTTTGAGTATTCCCAAAAGCTGATTTTTACACCTTTTTTTGCTAAAACATGAAGCCATAATAATGTAGCAAGGCTACCAAATGGTGTCATTTTGGGTCCAAGATTACATCCAACGATATTTGCATAAGCCAAGGCTTGATTTGGAATATCATGAAGTGCAATATCCATAATCATAACTGTTGGCATATTGTTCATAATAGCACTTAAAAAAGCTGCTATAAATCCCGTTCCTAAAATTGCAATTGTGTCGCCTCTTAAGCTTAAATCTTTTAAAACAATCGTTAGATAATCTGTCAAACCAGCATTTTTAAGTCCATAAACAACAATATAAAGTCCAATACTAAACCACACAACTTGCCAAGGAGCTTCTTTTATTATATGTCTTGCTTTTACTGTTTTTGAAAATGAGGCAATTATTAAAAAAATAATAGCTCCACCCAAAGCAAAAATTGAAATAGGTAAATCATAAGCATCACCTAAAAAATAAGCACATAATAAAAAGCCTAAAAAGAACCAAGAGAAATAAAACAATTTCATATTTTTAATAACACTTTTTGGCTCTTTTAACAAAGTTATATCCACATATTTTGGAATATCTTTTCGTAAAAGTATCCATAAAAAAAGCGTTGAAACAAGTACACTTACAATAAATGGAACAATCATATTTAAAAAATATTCCACAAAACCAATACTAAAATAATTTGCTGTTACTATGTTTGTAAGATTTGAAAATACAAAAGGAAGTGAAGCACTATCACTTATAAATCCGCCTGCAAGTAAAAAAGCAACTATTGTTTTCATATTTAATTGTAAAATTCTCATTTTTGCTAACAAAATTGGAGTTAAAATAAGTGCTGCTCCATCATTTGCAAAAAGGGCAGATACAAAAGCTCCAAGCAAAATAGAATAGATAAACATCAACATTCCATTCCCGTTTGAAAACTTCGCCATTTTTAAAGCTGCCCATTCAAAAAATCCAATTTCATCTAATACCATAGATAAAATGATAATTCCAATAAATGCTAAAGTTGCATCCCAAACTATATTGCTTACTATCTTTACATCATCTAAACTCACAACTCCAACAATTAAAGCAATAATTGCTCCAATAACAGCAGTTGTTCCTATTTGTAAACCCTTTGGTTGCCATATTACAAAGATTAAAGTAACTACAAAAATTAAACTTGCGATTATCATAAAATATCCTCTTTTAACTCTTCCTCACTAGCTTTTAAAACATAAATAAAAGTATCCACTTCCAGTTCATCATATCTTTCAACCGTAACAGGAAATCTTTCAAATTCAGCTCCTTCAAACTCATCTAAGAAATCCCAATGATTTATAAGATTGTCTGAATAAAATAAAAATCCATGAACCCTATCACCATTTTCATTTAATTTAATTCCAGGATAACCCATACTAGCACTCCAACCTGCATCTATTAGATTTCCTTTTACGGTTGCTGGTACAAATTTTCCTACAATATTTTCTAAAACATGTCCATTTGGACAATTTAGCATCAAAGTTCCATATACAAAAAGTGTCTCTTTCAATCATTTTCCTTTGTTTCACAAGCTTTTTTTAGATTTGGTAATTCTATTTGAAGAGTCATTATCTCTTTTATAGCACTTTGCCTAAACTCATCAAGAGGAGAACGAATACTATAATAAGCCCATCTTCCCTCTCTTTCTAGTTTTAAAAAACCGGCTTCTTTTAAAATCTTTAGATGTCGTGAAAGTCTTGATTGAATCATTTCAAAAGAATTTTCCAAATCACAAACACAACATTTTCCATAAGTATTTATAAATTTTAGTATTTTCACCCTAGTTTCATCATTTAAAGCACTAACTGTTTTTAGAAATATATCCATTTGATTTCCTAAATTTTTTTGAAGTATAACAGAACAAATTTAATATATCAAGATATGTTGATATATTAAATCAAAAAATATATAAACTTTCTGATAATCACTTAAAAAAAGTGATTATCATAGGAAGAAAAATAGCTGTAAAGATTCCACTAAGTCCCATTGCAAGTGCACCAAAAGCTGCTGCTTTTTCACTTATTTCAATTGCCCTTGCAGTTCCAATTCCATGTGAAACTAATCCCAGTGCAAAACCTTTTGAAGTGTCGTGTTTTATATTTACAAGTTTAAAAACAATTGTTCCAAATAAAGCTCCAATAATTCCAGTTATTAATACAAATCCAACAGCTAAAGATGGAATTGCACCAATTTGTTGTGAAGTTATTATGGCAATTGGAGCTGTTATTGATTTTGTTGTCATTGATAACATTGTTGGTAAATCAGCTCCAAAAACCCAGAGTAATGAGACCGCAATTACAATTGAAAAAACGCCTGCAATAAATAGTGTCAAAACTATTGGCATAAAAAGTGATTTTATATATTTCAAATTTTTATAAAGGGGCAATGCTAAAGCAACCGTTGCCGGTCCTAAAAAGAAATGAATAATCTCAACACTTTTGAAATACTCTTCAAAAGAAGTATTCGTAAATATTATTAAACTAAGCAATATTACATAAGCTATTATGATTGGTTGTAATAGTGTATGTTTATTACATTTTTCATAAATTATTATTCCTAATTTAAAGGCTGCTAATGTGGCAATTAACCAAGTAAGTGGCGTTGAATGAATATAATTTATTAAAACTTCTGAATTCATTTTTTTTCCGCTTTAATTGTAAGATGGTCCATAAATTTTGCTGCAAAAACAAGAGCAATTAAAGTTCCAACAAATAATGCAATTGCAATTGCCCAAAACTCTCTTGTAATAATATCAATTTGAGTGATAATTCCCATTGCAGCCGGTATAAAAAGTAAAGGTAAATATCTTAAATGTAATGCAACCGCATTATCAAGACTATGAAAACTGCTTTTTCTGATTAATAAAAATACCAATAATATAATCATTCCAATTACCGGACCTGGAACTAAAAGTGAAAAAAACTTTGCGATACATTCACCTAAAAATTGAAATAATAATAAAACAATAATACCTTTTAACATTCATTCCCTTTAATAAAATTTACAAAATCAAACAAGTGGATTTTCACCAGTTACCCAAGTTGCTAAATATTTTTCAACTAAATGAAAATCTTCACCTTTATGTTCTGTAAAAGTAATATACTGATTTTTACTTACAATTCCAAAATTGTGTTTTACAATTTCCATATATTTTAAAGCCAACTCTCTTCTTTTTTCAATTGTTCTCCCTTCTCGTATATCGAGATTCATCAAACAAATATCATCATTTATATCAGCTCTTCCAATAGTAAGATTATATTTATCATACTCTCTTAAACTAATAGCAATATGATCAGTTCCTGTATCCATAATTTGACTAAAAGCCTTTCTTATTTCATTCACAAAAATTTCTTTAGATTCTTTTGATACTTTTTTATTTATTTCAAACTGTAAATGTGGCATTTTTCATCCTTTTTATTTTTTAAATAGTTGATAAATCGAAGAGAAATCCTCTTCACCTTTTCCCATCATCTTCATTTTAGAAAACAACTCTTTTGGAATTGCTGCACTATAAAGTGGTAATTTTAGATTATATGCTAAATCCTGTAAAAGATGCAAATCTTTATTTATTGCATTATTTGAAAAATGAGCAGAAAAATCTTCATCAATTAATTTTTGAGTTTTTGCTTTTAATACAAGTGATTGACCACCACCAACTCCTAAAATTTCCAAAGCTTTTGCTTTAGGAATTTCACAACTCTCAGCTAATGCCGTACACTCTGCAAGTGTTACCATAAATGAACCTAAACATAGATTGTTTATAAGTTTCATTTTTGTGGCACTTGCTGGTGTTTCTAAATGAAAAATCTCTTTTGCTATTTTTTCTAAAATTGGTTTTACAGCTTCAAAAACTTCTTTTTTCCCTGAAGCCACAACCGTTAATTCACCTTTTAATGCAGGTGCAACTGAACCAAAAACTGGATTTTCAAGATAATTTGCTCCAAAATCATTTACTAATTTGTGAAATTCTAAAACTTCTTCATAATGATTTGTAGTTAAATCAATGATTGTTTTTCCCTTTAACTCTTCACATAAAAGTCCATTATCACTTGTTAAAATTTGTTTTACAGCAAAACTATCAAATAAACATAAAAAAATCACATCACATTTTTGAAGAATCTCTTTTGGAGATGAAACTATTTCATAACCTAAATTTTTTATTTTTTCTATATTTCTATTATAAACAACTAATGTTTCACCAAGTTGTGAAAGCCTTGTTGTAATTGCAGTTCCTAGATTTCCAAGTCCTATAAATCCTATTGCCATAAATTTGCTCCTTAGATATTTATTATTTATATTATAGAGAGTTAAAATAAAAAAAAGATGATATTTTGAAATTAGTTTTGTAATAATTGGGAAGTTAATAGATGAGAAAAAATCTCATCTATTTAAAAAAGTGTTATTTTTTGAAATCAGCTACAATTTTAGCTTTTAGTTTTGGAATTGTAAATCCAAACTCTTCAAATAAATCATTTGCAGGTCCTGAAGCCCCAAATGTATCCATTCCGAATACAACATCAGCAAATTTATAATATTCTAAACCTCGAGCTGCTTCAACAGCATAAACTCTAGTATTTTTATCAATTACTTGGTCAATATAAGATTCATCTTGCTCTAAGAATAAATCAAAACAAGGAACAGAAACTATATTTGCAATAATTCCTTCTTTTTCTAAAGAACAAGCTGTTTGTAAAGCTAACATTAACTCAGATCCAGATGCCATAATTGTAATATTTGCATTTTCTCTTTTTTTAAGTAAGTATCCACCATTTGCAACTGTTCCAAATGCTCTTTCATCTTTTAATACTTTTAATCCTTGTCTTGAGCAAACAAAAGCACTTGGAGCTTTCATTTTAAGTGCAACTTTCCAAGACTCAACATTTTCAGTAGCATCTGCTGGTCTAAATGTATAGAAATTTGGTAAAGCTCTAAATTGTGTTAAATGCTCAATTGGTTGGTGTGTTGGTCCATCTTCACCAACTCCAATAGAATCATGTGTCCAAATAAAATGTTGAGGAATTGAAGCAAGTGCTGCAATTCTTGCACTTGGTTTTAAATAATCTGAGAAAACAAAGAAAGTTGCAGAGTAAACTCTAAATAATCCATATAAGTTCATTGCATTTGTCATTGCTGCCATTGCGTGTTCTTTGATACCAAAGTGAATATTTTTTCCATTTGGAAAATCACCCATACCCATTAATTCAGTTTTATTTGATGGAGCTAAGTCAGCACTTCCACCTAAGAATCCTGGAACTGCTTTTGCAATTGCATTTAAGATTTTGTGATTTGAATCTCTTGTTGCAACACTTGAATCTACTTCAAAAGTTGGATAAACAACTGAATCAAAATCAGGATTTTGAAGTTCAGCAATTTTTGCTTTGGCGTCTTTACTTAAAGAATCATTCCAGTTATTTTGAGCAATAGAACCCACGATTAATTTATCGAAAGCACCTTTTACATCAGCTGGTACAAAGAATTTTTCTTCTGGATTAAATCCAGCTTTTTCTTTTGATTTTGCAATTTCATCATCACCCAATGGCGCACCATGAGCATGGTGACTTCCTTCCATTGTAACAGCACCTTTAGCGATTGCTGTTTTTGCAATAATTAAAACAGGCATAGTTGCAGTTTTTGCACTTACCAAAGCTTTGTCAATTTGCTCAAAATTATGCCCATCTATTTCAATAACTTCAAAATCAATAGCTTGGAATCTTTTTTTAACATTTTCACTCCAAGATAAAGATGTATCACCTTCAATTGTAATATTGTTTGAATCATAAATAATTACAAGATTATCAAGTTTTAAATGCCCAGCAGTTGCAGTTGCTTCATAAGAAATTCCCTCTTGTAAATCTCCATCTCCACATAAACAATAAACTTTATGATTAATAACTTCTTTTCCAAGAAGATTTTGAGCATATTTTGAAGCCATTGAAAAACCAACAGCATTTGCGATACCTTGACCTAAAGGTCCAGTTGTAATTTCAATTCCATGAGTATGACCATATTCTGGATGTCCTGGAGTTTTAGAGTGAGTTTGTCTGAAGTTCTTCATATCATTTACAGATACATCAAATCCCCAAAGGTGTAATAAAGAGTAAACTAATCCAGTTGCGTGACCACCTGAAAATACTAATCTATCTCTGTTCAACCATTTTTCATCAGCTGGATTTACATTTAAATGTTTACTTAATACTGTTGCAATATCAGCTAATCCCATTGGAGCGCCTGGATGTCCTGAATTTGCTTGTTGTACCATATCAGCTGCTAAAAATCTGATAGTATCTGCTTGTTTTTGTAATAATTGTTTTGACATGATTATCCTATTTATTAAGTGGAATTTTGTAATTTTAACGATTATATCTAAATTAAATTAAATACAATATGAAGTAAATACGCTTAAATTTTTGGAATAATAATTTTAAAAAAAGCAACATCAGAAGAGTTAAAATCTAATATATAGGATATAAAAATGATTCTAAATATAATTACAAAATCAAGAACTAGGCTTAATTTATGAAGATAAACTTGCGGTTGAATTTTATACCCTAAGAAATAATTTATTTCATTTAATAAAACCATTAGATAATTTAATTCTAAAGAATAGTGTTCAAGCAATAACTTATAATCAAGAAAAAGCTAATTTATTTGATATTGTTTTTTTAAAAATTCCTACAAATGAACTTTTAGAACTTGAAGAAAAATGGATTATAAATGAAAAAGAGAGATATTATTCTAATTCATGGGAGCCTTTTACTTTTAAATGAAATAATCACAAAATGGAATAATGTACAATTTCAAACTAGCTTTAATTATGAATTATTTATATGAAAATACAAACTACAATGGAGCTGAATTTAAAATTGAGCTTCCATTGAATTCACAAATTATTGAATAACTTTAGTATTATCTTCTTTTTGCCATTTTCTTCTCATGTTGTGAATATAAATAATTAATACAAAAAATGTAGATGAAGTGATTCCTAATGCTATTAATAAATCTGTTTCACTAGGAATACTTTCAAGTAAAATAAGTTTTCTAATGATTACCACAAAAGCAATTTCTAAAAATGTTAAAGCATAATCAAAACCACTTTTTATAAAAAGTGTTTTTACAATAGCAATTACAATCAATGTAAATAGTCCATCTGTTAAAATAGTTTTAATTGAAGTAAAATCTAAAGCACCTTGTGCAAGAGTAAAAGAGACAATTTTATGTCCTAAACTAAGAAGACAAATAGCCAAATAAACTATCATTATAAGGATAAAGAAATATTTAAGCATATTTATAATTCTTAGTAAAATAGTATCCACTTTACTTTCTAAAACCTTATCGATACTATTTACTTTTAAAAAAACTTTCTCTACTAAACCTTTTTTATTCTCAACTTTTTCCATCTTTTACCTTCAAAATACCCTAGTTAATTTTCGCGAATGTTATCACAGATGAACATAAAAAAAAGATAAAAATAATGTATTTCTAAATAATTTTTGTAAATTCTTCAAATAATTTATCTTCAAGAGGAATTTCTAATTTTAATTCTAATTTTATTGGTTTATTACCTTCATATTTAACACTATTTGCAATTCCTAGATAAATAAAATCTTGGGTCTTTTTATCCACTTGCACAAATTTTCTCATAAAAATATGAAGTTTAACTCCATACTTTTGATTTTCAATCAATCTTTCACCATCACCTTTATCTTGAGACATACTTGGTTTACTTTGATAGGTAAATCTATCTTTTGATAAAAAAGTATTAGAATAATTTGCTGATTTAGAAAACTTATCTTTTTCAATATTTATAAACAAGAAAAAATCATCTTGATATTTTAAAAATCCACTTCCTCTGAATGAACTATGAATTTTTGGGAAATTACAAAGTTGAGCAATATTTAACATATTATATTTTCCATAAAGTTTCAAAAATGGTATTCCAAAATCTCTTGAGCCAAACTCTTCTTCATAAAAATAAATTCCATAATTTAAACTATCTTCAAAAATCTCTTTATATTTTTTATTTTCTAAAAGCCTTGAAAACTCTTGCGTTTTTTTTACTTTTTTTCCATCAAAATCTATAAGTTTTAAATATCGACTTATTTGAACTGAATCTAAAAAATCTTGATTCAAATAAGAAAAACTATGAATTATCGTCTTTTTACAAACTTTATCTAAATATTTATCCAATATTTTAAAAGCTATTTTTTCATCACAAAAATCATTATTTAAAAGATATTTTAGTATTACAAATTCGTAAACTCTTTTTATTGGAAGTAAATTTTCGATAAATCTTATAGCTTTTAAAAACTTTTCATTTTGACACAAAATTTTATATTCATTTTTTATTTTTTCATCTTCAACTTTTACTATAAATTCAATATAAGATTTACTTTCATATATAAAATTCAAAGGATTTATTACATCATTAAATTGTAAAAAATCTACCAATTTTGGAACTTTATTTTCCAAAATAGTTTTAAACTCAAAATATTGTTCTTTTAAATATTTTAGATGGTTAAAGTTTTCATTTTCTATTTGTTTTAAAATTCTATTTTTTGAAATTTCATCCATACTTATAAATGCATTTTTAAAATCTGCAAAGTTATTTTCTAATGAAAACTTGATGCTTTCTTTATCTATGACTTTATTTCCAACCAAACTAAGAGCTATTAAATAAGCTTTTTTATGATTTCCTATAAAATCAAGAACTGTTAAAAACTCTTTATTTTTATGTTTTCTTAAACCTCGACCTAATTGCTGAACAAATACTATTGGTGAATTTGTCGGTCGTAAAAATAAAACTGTGTTAATAGATGGAATATCAATTCCTTCATTAAAAATATCAACTGTAAAAATAACTTCTAAAGAGTTTTTTTCATCTTCAAGTTTTTTTATTGTTTCTTCTCTTTTTTGAATTGAATCTTCACTTGTAAGACAAAGAGAATTTATTCCTTTTTCATTAAACTTTTCACTCATAAAAAAGGCATGTTCTTTTGAAACACAAAAACCAATAGCTTTTCTTTTTGTTCCAAAAAAAGAGTAAAAATTCATTTTTTCAATAATAAAATCAGCTCTTTTATTTACACTTAAAAGTTTTGCCAAAACATCAATTTTATTTAAATCAATATTTTCATAATCTATACTTTGAATATCACTTATCCCAAAATAGTGAAAAGGAACAACTAAACTATGCTCTAAAGCATCATTTAACCTTATATCACAAGCTATATTTTCATCAAAAACTTCATAAATAGAGTTTCCATCCATTCTGTTTGTTGTAGCTGTTAATCCCAATAAAAACTTTGGTTTAAAATAATCTATTACTTTTTTATAACTTGGACTTGTAACATGGTGAGCTTCATCTATAATTATATAATCAAAATAATTTTGTGAAAAATTTGAAAAAGAGTTAGTCATTGTTTGTATAGTTGAAAAAATATAGTTTTTATCTTCTTCTTTTTTGTTTCCTGTATAAAATCCATAGGTAAAATTATCACCCAAAATTGTCTCAAAACTCTTTTTTGCACTTAAAAGTATATTTTCCCTATGAACTAAAAAAAGAAGAGTTTTAGGCTGAAATTTTTTTACATCAAAAGCACTAAGATAAGTTTTTCCACTTCCAGTTGCTGCAATTACTAAAGCTTTTTTTTCTTTTTTTGCTCTCAATTCTTCTAGTTTTTCTAAAGCTTTTTCTTGCATGAAATTCGTTTTTATACTTTTTCTATAAGCAAATTCAGGAACAAACTCTTTTTTTTGTTTATTTAAGAAATCTGCATATTCTTTTAAAAATTCGTCATTTGCTCCATAAGAATCTATCCAAAGATTTTCAAATTCATTTAAAACATCTTGTAAAAAACCATCATCTTTTTTTGCGATAGTTTTTACATTCCATTCAATATTTGATTTAAAAGCACTGGCTGTTATATTTGATGAACCAATTAAGATTTTATAATTATCTTTAAATTCAAAAATATAAGATTTACTATGAAAACCAATATTTGAAGTATTTGAATCATAGATTTTTAATTCTATATTTTTGAATTCTTTTATTTTTTCAAGGGCTTTTATTTGAGTGAAATTTAAATATGTTGAAGTTAGGATTTTACCTTTTAGATTTCTTTTTTCTAAAACTTCAAAACTATCAAGTAAAAGCTGTATTCCCGAGAAATTAATAAACGCCACATTAAAAGTAAATGATTCACACTCTTGCAGTAATTTTGTGATATGATTATAAAAGTTCGTTGTTTGATTATTAGTTATTAGAGTATTCAAGAAATCCCTTAAATTTGAAGAATACATTATAATTAAATCAAACGTAATTTATAATAAATCACAATTTATTCACACTGTGGATATATGATTTTGCAAATTTAAAAAGGATTATTTTATGAAAAAGTTACTTCTAATTTCACTTATATCTCTTAGTTCAAGTTTATTTGCAGGTGCAGATATTGGATTGAGTATTCGTACTCCAATTGGAGAAAATGCAATGCTTGATTTGAATTTTAGATCAGATGATCATCGATATGATAATAGATATAGAAATTTTGATTATAAACGATATGGTTATTATGACAACTATGGATATTATTTTGGATATTTTGATAGAACAGGATATTTCTATAACAATATTTTCTTCTTATATGATGGTCGATATACATATCATGATAGATTATTTTTAAGAGGTTATTTTAAACCAAGTCATCCACATTATAGAGAATATAGATTCCATAAAAATAATGATTGGAATAGATCAAGAAATTATAGAAATGACAGAGAACCTGTTTATGGACCATATTATGAAAGAAATTATAATCCTAATTATAAACAAAAAGATGATAATAGAAAACACTATGATAAAAAACCAAGTAAGTATGATTACGAGGATAACAGAAACTCACACCAAAGAGATGGTCATCCTCATAGATAAGGTCTAAAATGAGTGAGAAAAGTGTAGTTTATTTTTTAACTTTTGAAGATATAAAAGATAAAAATATTCTATTTAACCACATATATGCAAATGAAAATTCAAACTTTTATATAAGTGATGATTTATCAAAAGATTTTTATATAAATCAAGCGTTATGTGGTTTTATCTCAACTTCTATAACCCTTGAAAATGAGTTTTATTTAGTTCCTGAAATGCAGTTTGAATATGCAATATTAGATTTTGAAAATTTGCACATAAGCAAAAAAGTAAAAAAACTTCTAAATAAAAATGAATTTGAATTTTGCATAAATACAAATCTTAATTTAGTAATGGAAAATATAGAAAAATCCCATAAAACAAATTGGCTAACATCTAAATATAAAGACTTAATTCTATCCTTTCAAAATTATATTCATCCAACAATCAACTTTAAAATTTTTAGTATTGAACTTTATGATAAAAATACAAAAAAGTTAATATCAGGTGAAATTGGATACAAAATCAATTCAACTTATACTTCACTCACAGGTTTTAGTTCAAATAACAAAAAATACAACAATTGGGGAAAACTCCAATTAGTTCTTTTAGGAAAATATTTAGAAAAAGAAAACTTTTCTTTTTGGAATTTGGGTCATCCTTATATGCAATATAAATTTGACTTAGGAGCAATTACCTATAAAAGAAAAGATTTCCTAAAAAAATGGTTATCAAAAGTTCTAAAAATTGATTGATACATAAAAACTCAAATCAAATTCATCACTATCATCTAAAAAATCTAATTTATTATAAATGGCATAAGATGGTTTTGTTGTTGTTTCATATTCACTTTTTGGAAGCCATTCATGATAAACCCAGTGAATAAAGGGCAAAACATCTCCTGTTTTACCCTTTAAATCAAACTTAGCATAAACACCCTCTGCAATTTTAAAGTTTGGTAATCTATCACTTTCTACTTTTTCTAAATCATCAACAACAATACAACCAATATATTGGCAATCATTTAAAGGAGTAATTGTAGGATTATCATGAAAAAGTGCAATTTGTTTATATGAATGAATATTATTTGTTAAAATCCAAGTTTGAAGTTTCTGCCATGTTTCTTTAATATTTATATTGTAACCTTTATTTCTAATATAAAAACTCTCAAAAGATGGCATCTTTACAATCATTGGTGTTATATTACTAAAATCTGCTTTTGATTGCATTGCTCGTTGGGATTGTTGTAAGATTTTTTTAGAATACTCTTTATATCCACCATTTCTCCAATCTTTTGGAGTCATTTCAAATCTTTCTTTGAAAGTTTTTATAAATGAAGATTGAGAGGAATACCCACATAAATTTACTATATTTGATATGGTCGAATATTTGTTTGTTAAAAGTAAATTTGATGCTTTTTGAAGTCTAATTGATTTAATACTTTCATAAATATTTTTGCCAAAAGCTTCTTTAAAAATCCTGTGCATATGAAATTTACTAACACCTAAATCAATACTAAGCTCTTCAATATCAATATTCGTTTCTATGTGGGTATAAATATAATACATAATATCATTTGCTATTTTTGTTCGTTTTTGTAGAGTTTCTTTTTTCATGGTTTATTATAGCATTTTTAAACTATAAAATTAGCACTTATAAACAATTTTTAAAGCACTTAAAAAGAAGAAGAATTTACCTAATTTGCCTAAAATTGCACCGTTAAATAAATAAAAAGGTTTAGTCATGGAAATAAACTTAGTAGCAGAAGTTGTAAAATTACTATTAATAGGAATGGGAATAGTCTTTACATTCTTAATAATTGCAGTATTTATTACTCAAGGGAAAATATTAAGAAGATTTTTTCCAATAG
>JAQVBE010000005.1 GCA_028690445.1 Aliarcobacter sp.
AAACAAGAACAAAATTACACACTAAAATAAGAAGTAAAGGCGGAGCTGTTGGTATTGGATGTCACTATATAGATAATGACCCAGAGATTCAAAACCTTATGACTTCAACGGTTTATGCTTATTTTATCTTTTCAATAAAAAACGAAAGAACAAAACAATGGATTGAAAATTCAGTAGTGGGGAAAAGACAATATAAGGTTATTGAGAAAAATCCTAAAGGTGAAATGGTTGAAAGAACTGTTGAAAATCCTTTGATTCAATGGGAAGATATGAACGAGCTGAAAAAAGATTATTTACATCTTACAGTTATTCCTGAGAGTAATACTCTTTATGTTGGAAAGTCTGATTATGTGGATTTACCTGAAAAAGTTGAGCCATTTATTGAAGAAGATTTAACACCGTTCTATATTAATTTAAATTCTGATTTTAGGAGTAGTTTAAATAAATTTTCTACTACAAAAGCAGCAGCTGAAAAATATAAAAAAGGGGACAAAAAGAAAGAGAATTAAATCTCTTTCTTATTTATAAAATACAATAAAGCTTTTTCTTGCTATCCGTTTAAAATCTTCACTATCGTTACGATTACACTACTATCAAGGCTATTTAATAGGGATATTGAAAAATAGATAAACTATTTTATATATTAACTCTTCTTTACTTTTTAATTTTTTGCTACGCACCAGAAGAAAAACTTATTTATTCTCTTTTTCTTTAAAAATTTAATAAACACTTCATTAGTTTTGCTTTTTAAAGTTTTAAGTGTGATGTATATATTCTTACTTTACACTGAAACTATTTAAATATGAGCATATACTCACTTCGTTCCGTTATCCCTCCTATTTAAATATTTTAAGCTCCAACCAAGAAAATATACATCTTGCCACACTTAATAAAAAGCCCGAAAACTAACGAGAGTGAAAAATTTTTGATTAAAGAAAAATAGATAAGTTTTTTTAATCTTCTTAAAAATTAAAAAAGAAGAGAAAAAGACAAACCCTCAAATCTTCAAAAATGAAATTATTTTAAAGGACAATAAGATGACAAGAGAAGCAATTTTAAATGAGTTTAAAGAAGTTACAGGAATTAATGAAGCTAAAAAGATTTATTAAATGCAATTTACAATGATTTAATTGAGCTTGTAGGTTCTTGGGTTTGGGTTTGTAGAGATACAAAAGAGAAATACGGAAGTGAAACTTTAAAAAGTGATAAAAAAGAAAAAATAGCAGGTTGATAACTTGCTATTGATTTAAAAAATTAAAAGGAAAAAAAATGGCAAATAATGCAATTGGGAATATGTTTATATTAGGATTAGTTTTAATTTTCTTCGCAAGTGTTGATTTAGGATTAAAAAATTTAGGGTCGCCTTTTGGTGCAGGAGTTCATGCTATCGTTAGTTGTGTTCTTTTATATTTTCTTTACAAAAATGGAAAGAAAAAAGAAGAGAATAATAAAAAATAAGACAGAAAAAGCCTATTGATATTTTTGCTAATTTGAAATCTTAAAAATATTTTCATAGGTATAAATTCTTCAACTTTCATTTTCTAATCTTATTAATTCTTCTTTTAAGAATTCTTTATCAATTTTATCTGAGTATTCTTTTGATTTTATTGACATTTTTTTACTAGAGTATAAAGAACTAAGTTGTAAACATATAAAGTTATATTCTTTTTTATCATTTTCAGAAAATTTTTTTAATTCATTTTCAAAATAAGAAATGGATTGTTCTATATTTCCTTGAATTTCATATATTTCTGCAATTAACGCATAAATTTTTTCTTTATATATGTTGTTATCTTTGTCTAAATTTTCTTGAACTAAAAGAGACTTTTTATACATATCTAAAGCATAGTTATATTTTTTTGTTTCAAAATATAAATTTCCTAATTCCAAATAAATATCAGATACAATGTAATGATTTCTTTCAAAAATAAGTGTTGCTAATTCAAGTGACTTTTTATAATATTTTTCTGCATCAATATAATTGCCTAATGCTATATATACTTGACCAATATTCTTATTAGTTATAGCTATATAATAATGCTTTTTGTTAATGGTATCTAGTATATCAATAGCTTTATTGTAATATGTAATCGCTTTTTCATAATCAGTTTGATAGTAATAATTTAAACCAATACTATTGTATATAATTGCATAATCAATATGATTTTCATTTAAATTATTATTAATTAGTATATTTAATGATTTCTTATATAAATCTAAAGCTTTTTTATATTCTTTTTCTTCTTGATATATACCACCTAAATTATTATAAAAAGAGAATAAATTATAATTATTTTTGGAATTTTGATTTTCAAATAATTCTATCACTCCTTCTAAAATTCTTTTAGTTTCTTGAATATTTGATTTATTTGAATAAATAAGATGTTTATTATTTAATGTTGATAAGAATATTCCAATATCATCAAGAGGATGATTGTTTTCCAAACTTAAATTATAATATTTTAATGCTTCTTTATAGTATCCTATATGAAAATATGAGTTTGCAATAGTGTTATAATACTTGGGATTTTTATCTAGTTTATACGCTATTTCAAAAGTTTTTATAGCATCCATATATGAACCTTGAGCATTTAATAAATTAGCTATAGAATAATGTGATTCAGCAATAACTTCATCATTTTTATTAAAAATTAGATATTTAATTTTTAATGCTTTTTTTTCAAAATCTAATGCTTCATCATATTTTGCTTCTTTTAAATACAGATTCGATATTTTGATATAAGTATCAATTACAAGTTTATGTTCTTCTTCAACAGTGTCTAATAAAATTTTTAGATATTTTTCTAAATAAATATGTGCTTGTTCATAATTATTATTTTCAATTGCTTTTTGTGCTAAGGAATATTCTTCTTTACCTATGTTAAAAAAATTTAGATAGTAATCTGTTTTTTTTATATATTTAATTGATTTATCAAAGAAAGGTGCGAATAAAAAGAGTATTATTAAACTTCCAATTATTGTATTAAAAAGAAATTTGTTTATTTTATTATCTGGATTTATTAAATCTTTTATTTTCAATATATGTCCCTTTTTTTAATTGTAACAATTAAAATATACAAGGTAAATTAGTTATTATATTTTATAAAGTTACTCAAGATAATTTTCTTCTTTCAATACAATCTTATCATATTTAAGTATAATACATATTTATTGAATATAAAGGTTCTTAATGCATTTACTACATATTTCTGACCCACATTTTTCAGCTGAAAAATATAATATTGAACCTCATAAAGCTTTTGAAGGTTTAGTAGAATTAATTAATAAAAAAAATGAAAAAGAAGATTTTTTTATACTCTTAACCGGAGATATAACATCTAAAGGGAATAAAAAAGGTTTTGACAAAGCTAATGAATTTTTTACTTTATTATTTGAGAAAACAGGTATTAATCCTAAAAATTTTATATTGTGTCCTGGAAATCATGATTATGATAAAGAAAAACAGTTTGAAGATTTTAATAATTTTGCTTATAGTATAAGAAGAGATAGTGAATTTAAGTTTGACACAACAAATTCTAATAGAATTTATATAAAAGATGATATTTGTTTTTTATCAATTAATACTGCACATCATCTTGAAAATACAAATGGAAAAATTAATATTGACAATTTGCAAACTTTATTAAAAGAAAAATTTCAGGAAATAGAGAAAACAAAAATTAAAATTATATTATGTCATCATCATATATTAAATTTATATGATAGTGATAGCTCTGGCATTAAAAATTCATATCAATTCGTTGAGTTGTTGAAACAATATAATTTTCATTTTTTATTTCATGGGCATCAACATTCAAAACAAGTGTTTAAAATAAATGATATGCAAGTTAATAGTATTTCTTCATTGTTAGAAACTAGAGCAATATCAAATTTAATTGCTTATTATGAAATAAGAGACATAGATGATTTTGCAAAAGAAGAATATACATTTTTAAGAGATGAAACAAATTCAGAAGGTATACAAGGGAGTTATAGAAAATTATGTTAGGTAAATTTATAGTGTTTGAGGGGATAGATGGTTCAGGAACTAGTACACAATCTGAACTTTTAAAGGATTTTTTGTTAGATAATAATATTAATGCTGTTACTACTTGTGAACCATCAAGTGGTCCAATTGGAAATATGATTAGAGAGGGTTTTAAAAAAAGGTTGTCTTTTGTGAGTAATGAAAAATTATTTGATGAGCAAATGGCATATTTATTTGCAGCTGATAGGCATGACCATATTCACAATGAAGTAGATGGTATTTATTATTTAAATAATAAGGGTATTACCACAATAAGTACTAGATATTTCTTTTCATCACTTGTTTATCATGTAAATAATGAAGATGAATATAATTTTGTTAAAAAACTTAATGAAAAATTTCCTTTACCTGATTTAACTATATATATTGATAATCCAGTTGAAGTTTCTTTACAAAGAATTTCTTTAAGAGCTCACAGAGATGCATATGAAAATAAAGAAAAATTAGAAAAAGTAAAGCATAATTATAAAAGAGTTTTTGAGGAATATAGTGAAAACTTATTAGTTATAGATGGTTCAAAATCTATAAATGAAATTCATAATGAAATAAAGAAAAGGGTGGTAAATTTATATGGTATATGAAGAAATTACAGATTTAGAAGATATTTCGATTAAAGCTAAAGAAAAAATTGGGTCAGATGCATATTTAATAAATTTTGATTTAAAAGTTACTTTTAAGAAAAACTTAATAAATAATTGTATGAGTAGTGTTTATCAAGATGCTCTTGATTTTCAAAATCCTGTTCGTCCTGATACATTACATATGAATCATGGGGAATACATACATAAATGTGGTGATGGAATAAATAATGTTATTAATCAATTAAAAGAAAAACATGCTAGTAATAGAGCTATTATTTCTTTGATAAATCAAGAAAATATTATGGAGAGCAAAGATACACCTATTCCTTCATTTATGATTCTTCAATTTTCTATAGAAGATGGTACTAAATTATATCTTACAACTTATTTTAGAGCATTAGAAGTAAGTAAATTTTTAAGAATTAATACTGAAGAAATTAGACAAATTATTGAAAAAATATTAGCTAAGAATATACAATTAAATGAAATTTATTTGAATATATTTGCTTTTAGAGCATATATTGATTTAGATATTAATCCTTTGAAAAAACCAAAAATTGATACATATGATAAGCAAGATATTTTGAAATATTTATTAAAAGAGCAATCTAATTTAAATGAATTAATAGATTTATTAAATGAAAAAAATACTTCATCAACTGTAATCAAATATCTTTCTTTTCAGAATATTATAGATTGGATTAATGATAGTAATTTTAATTCAATAATTCACTCTGACTTAAAAAAACCATTAGTTAATCAATATTTGAAAGAAATAGTAGATATATTAGTAGAATTAGAAAAATTAAGAGAACAAACTTCTCACAATGAGTTAATAGATGAAAAACAAAAATTATATAAAAATAATTTAAATCAATTAATAAAGGTGTTAAGAAATGACTCTTGATGAAATAAAAGAATTTCAGAAAAAGTTTGATTTACAATTTAAAGGAAATATTGAATTTCATGAAGAAATAGATGAAACAAATATTGAGCCATTGGAACATTTAATAGTTTGTATGTTAGGTGAATTTGGTGAATTCTCAAATTTAGTAAAAAAAGTTAAGAGAGGGGATTTTACCTTAAATGAAGTTAAAGGGGAAATTAACGAAGAATTTATAGATATATTTATTTATCTAATAAAAGTTGCTAATCAATTAGATATAAATATAGAGAATGAATATTTAAAGAAAATGTCAAAGAATAAACTTAAGTTTGAAAAGTTCTTAAAATGATTTATATTAGTGAAAATAGTTTTAATGCACTTTATTATAAGTTGTTACAAATAGCATATAATAAAGATATCCAATATTCAGATTCTCGTGTGGGCAATGTAAAAGATTTAGGAAAAGTTGTTTATCAAATAAAAAATGATTCATTTAGGTTATGTTTTTTAAAAGAGAGAAATATTAATCCATTTTTTGCTTTGACCGAATTTTCTTGGATTATAGAAGGTAGTAATTTAGTTAAGCCTTTACAATATTTTATTAAAGATTATGATAAATTTTCTGATGATAATGAAACGTTAAATGGTGCATATGGATTTAGACTTCTAAAATATTTTAAGATTAATCAATTAGAAAAAGCTATATCAGAATTAAATGAAAATAGAGAATCTAGAAGAGTAGTTCTAACTATGTATTCACCTAATGATTTAAATAAAACTTCAAAAGATATTCCCTGTAATACTACTATATATTTAAAAATTAAAGATAATAAATTAGATATAACAATTTTAAATCGTTCAAATGATTTATATCTAGGGGTACCTTATAATGTTTTTATTTTTTATTTATTACAACTTTACATAGCAGAAAAACTAAATTGTGATATTGGAACACAAACACATTTCACAGATTCTCTACACCTTTATACAAAAGATTTAGAAAAAGTAGAAAAAATCATTAATAATAATTCATTAGAAGAGATAGAATATATTGAAAATAATATAGGGAAATTTGATATTAGTCAGTATATTTCTGAAAATCATAAAAAAATTTTAGAAAAAGATTATTGTAATTTGAATTTAGATATATTTAAAGAAATTTTTAAAATAATAGAAGATGTTAAAAATAATCATAATATCAATTTTTATACAATTCCTGAAAATCTGATGGGTTATGTTGTATATAATTGGTTAAAACAAAAAAAAGATATAAATTTCCAAACGATGGATTATTTTGAAAATATTAACAAAAGGATAGAATTGAAAAATACACAATTATTAGAATCTCTAAAGACAAAAGAAAAGAGTGAAATTATAAATGTTGTAGATAAATTAAATAACGAGTTATTGCCTAACTTTTCATATTTAAAGAATGTAATTGCATGTAAGCAAGGTATTTTTTCTTTAGATTTGAGTAATGAAAGTAAAATTATTAATATTGCTTTATTTGTTATTATAATAGAAGGAGTAGCTGAATATATTTATGACAGAGAAGTTAGAGAATCTTTAATGAAAAAAATTAAAGGTGTAATGTCAATATATGAAATAGACTTGGAAGAAGTTAGCTATTTTAATAAGTATGAAGAGGAAATAAGAAATTTTATAAACTCAGAAAAATAGCTAATATTTTAAGAAAATAGAGAAAAAGAGTTTCTTTTCTCTATTAGTGTCTATTATAAAATATTTTTATCTAACCAATCAGCCCACCAATGCATCAATTCTTTTTTTTCTTCAAAATATTTCATTTTAGAACTTCTATTATAAGAGGCTTTAACTTGATTTCGTTCCACATGTGCTAAACAAGATTCAATAATATCACTGTTAAATCCATGTTCTTTTACTTTTTCATGACATATTGTTGAAAATGTAGACCTAAATCCATGTGTACAATGTCTATTTTTATATCCTAACTTCATCAAAGAATGATTTAATGTTGCAGTATTGATACATTTAAGATTTGAAGTAGGAGAGGGGAATACATATTTACTTTTATGTGCTGAAAAAGGCTCAATACTTTTTAATATTTCAATAGCTTGTTTAGACAGAGGCATAATAAAATCTTTTTTAGTTTTCATTTTATTAGCTGGAATATCTAATGTTTCTGTTTCAAAATTTATTTCTTTCCATTGAAGTGAACATAAATTAAAAGGTCTTAGAGCAATATATGGAGCTAAATTTAAAGCTATAATTGTTGTTATATCTGCTTTAAATAAATCTTCAAAAGCTTTAATATCTTGCATTAGTTCTTTTGTTTCATTTTCATTTGTAATAGCATTATAATGATTATCTTTTGTAGATATAAGTATGTTTTTTTTATCAATATCTGCAATGATATTATGTTTTACATAGTTATAAGTAACTGCAAATTTATATATTCTATTAAAATTACCCATTAATTTTTCAGTGGAACCAAAAAGTTCTTTTTGATTCATTCTATCAATGATATTTAAAATATCACTTATTATAATAGTTTCTATAGGTTTATTTCCTATATATGGATAAGCATGATTTTCAATTAGATTTATAACTTTTTTAAGAGTTGTTTCTTGCCATTCAATTTTCATTCGAGAAAGCCATTTTTCACAAATATTTTTAAATGTGTTATCAGTATTTATATTTGATAAATTTTTATCAATAATAGGATTTATTTTTTGTTTTAAAAGTTCTCTTGTTTTATCTCTTAGAGTTCTAGCTTCACTTAATGATGTTTCAGGATAAACACCAAAACTCATAGATTTTCTTTTGTTTTCAAAAGTAAAGTCAAATCTAAAAAATTTTGTACCATTTGTTTTTACAACTAAATATAAACTTTGTCCGTCACTTAATTTATATTCTTTTTCTTTTGGTTTAGATGCTTTAATTTCTTTATCAGTAAGGGGTTTTACAACTTTTGGCATTTTTACGGTATCACTTTTAAATAAATTGTTTAGTACCGTCAAGATTACCGTAAAAAATCTTAGAAAGTATTAAATTTGATAAGAACACTGTAGAATGATTTGGAATATTAAGCTTCGATAAAATCGAGCTTCTTAGATGAATTTGGAAGTTATAATTATAAGTATTGGTGGAGAAGACGGGAATCGAACCCGTGTCTTAAAATATCTGACTTTAATATCTATACATGCTTTTTAGTAGTTTGATTTAATTTAAATAAAGTACAACTAAACTTTAAATAAACGATCTTTTATTTATTGGTCCTGACTTAAAAGATAATTATCAAGATATATCTGTTTGTTTTGTTATACTTCAAACCCTACTCTAACAGCTAATCTGTAGGTGAAGCAGAACCCGTTTCGATTAAGAAACGAGGGGAGCTTTACGCTGCAACCCTCATAGGAACATAATTGCTATTATTTGCATTTAAACATTTTTTTGAGCCGCTTAACGATATGCTCAGACCGACATGCAACTAAAATCAAAATACTCTAATCGAAGCCAAAACTTCCCCATAAGTATTTAGATTTGGAATTATAATCATTTAATATTAAAAGCATATTTAAATTCTTGAACACAATCAGTTAAAATTAATGTTAATTGTAATCAAATTGTTACTAAATGGTAATTTTAAACCGTTTTATCCATTCTTATATTTAAAAATAGTACAATGAATACATAAAAATATATCGGAGTGAATAATGAGCAAAAAAGGTATTTTAATTATTGGGGCAGGTGGAGTAAGTAGAGTTGCAACTGTTAAATGTGCAATGAATATTGACACTTTTGAAAAGATTACATTAGCATCAAGAACAGTTTCTAAATGTGAATCTATGGCTGCTGATATTTTAAAAAATCAAGGTGTAAAAATAGATGTAGCTAGCGTTGATGCTGACAATGTTGATGAATTAGTAAAATTAATAGAAAAAGTAAATCCAAAATTAGTATTAAATGTAGCGTTACCTTATCAAGATTTAACAATTATGGACGCTTGTACAAAATGTAAAGTTGATTATGTAGATACTGCAAACTATGAACATCCAGATGAAGCTAAATTTGAATACAAATTACAATGGGCTAGAGATAATCAATTTAAAGAAGCTGGAATTATGGCTCTTTTAGGTTCAGGTTTTGACCCAGGTGTAACAGGAGTATTTTGTGCATATGCTCAACAAAATCTTTTTGATGAAATTCATACAATAGATATTATGGATTGTAATGCAGGGGACCATGGTTATAAATTTGCTACAAACTTTAATCCAGAAATCAATTTAAGAGAAGTATCTGCAAATGGTAGATATTGGGAAAATGGACAATGGATTGAAACAACCCCATTAGAAATCAGAGTTGACCATGATTATCCTGAAGTTGGTGTTAAACCATCATATTTACTTTACCATGAAGAGTTAGAATCATTAGTTAAAAATATCAAAGGATTAAAAAGAATTAGATTCTTTATGACATTTGGTGATGCTTATATTCAACATATGAATTGTTTACAAAATGTTGGAATGTTAGGAATTGAGCCAGTTATGCATAAAGGTGTAATGATTACTCCAATCGAATTTTTAACTACATTATTACCAGATCCTGCAAGCCTTGGGCCAAGAACTGTTGGTAAAACAAATATTGGTTGTATCATTGAAGGTATCAAAGATGGAAAACCAAAAAAAGTTTACATCTATAATATTTGTGATCATCAAGAGTGTTATAAAGAAACAGGAGCACAAGCTGTAAGTTATACAACAGGAGTTCCAGCAATGATTGGTTCTAAATTACTTTATAAAGGTATTTGGAAAAATCAAGGTGTATTTAATATCGAAGAATTTGATGCAAAACCATTTATGGATGAATTAATGACTCAAGGTCTTCCTTGGAAGATTTTAGAACTGTAATCTAGTTCTAAAATCTATAAAGAGATTTAAAATGCAAAAGTATATTTGTACAATTTGTGATTATATTTATGACCCAGCATTGGGTGATCCAGATTCTGGAATTGTTGCAGGAACTGCATTTGAAGATTTACCGCAAGATTGGGAATGTCCAACTTGTGGTGTAAAAAAAGAGGATTTTGAGCCACTTGAAGACTAATAATTTAATAGTAGATAGTTTTGACAAACTACCAAGCCCAAGTTATGTATGTGAAGAAAAACTTTTAGAAAATAATTTAAAACTTCTAAAAAGAATTCAAGATGAAGCAGATGTAAATATTCTTTTAGCATTAAAAGGTTTTGCATTATGGTCAACTTTTGATTTATGTAAAAAATATTTAAAAGGTTGTTGTGCATCTGGACTTCATGAAGCAATTTTAGCAAAAGAAGAGTTTGGAGGAGAAGTTCACACTTATTCTGCTGCTTTTAAAGATGATGAAATTGATGAAATTATTTCATTATCAAACCATTTGGTTTTTAACTCATTTAATCAACTAAAAAGATATAAAGATAAAGCTTTTGGAAAAGTATCTTTAGGAATTAGATTAAATCCTGAATACTCAAGCGTTGAAGTTGATTTATATAATCCTTGTGCACCATTTTCAAGACTGGGAACTACGAAAGCAAATTTTGATGAGTCTTTATTAGAATATTTAGATGGTTTTCATTTTCATGCACTTTGTGAACAAAATGTTGACGCTTTAGAGGGTGCTTTAGCTGCATTTGAAAAGAATTTTTCTCAATATTTTGATAAGTTAAAATGGGTAAATTTTGGTGGTGGACATCATATTACAAGAGCTGATTATGATGTTGAGGGCTTAATTAAACTTCTAAAAGATTTTAAATCAAGATACCCTCATTTAAAAGTTTATTTAGAACCTGGTGAAGCTGTTGGTTGGCAAACAGGTTATTTAGTAGGAACTGTACTTGATATTATAAATAATGGTATGAATTTAGTTATTTTAGATACAAGTGCAGAAGCTCATATGCCAGATACTCTTGCAATGCCTTATAGAGCGATGATTAGAAATTCAGCCCTTGCACTTGAAAAAAAACATACTTATAGACTTGGTGGAAATACTTGTTTAGCTGGTGACATTATTGGAGATTACTCTTTTGATGAGCCTTTAGAAGTTGGAGATAAAATCATTTTTGAAGATATGATTCATTATACGATGGTAAAAACAACTACATTTAATGGGATAAAATTACCATCAATTGTGATAAAACATGATGAAAATAGTTATCAAATTGTAAAAAACTTTGGTTATAATGATTACAAAATGAGACTTTCATAGGAGATTGGATGACGGGGCACGAAAGAAATATTATTGATCACGAATTTTCAGACATGGAAGTAATTGATAGTAAAAAATCGATAAAACATGATTATAAAGATAAAAGTAGAAAAAGAGAAAAGTTAGAAAAAAAAGAAGAAGATGGGACTAAAAAAGTTCAGATTTGGGTTAGAGAAGAGACTTTAGAATATGAACAAGAGTTGACAAAACTTCAAATTGAACTTTTAAAACTTCAAAATCATGTAAAAGAAGAAGGTTTAAAAGTTTTGATGATTTTTGAAGGTAGAGATGCTGCTGGAAAAGGTGGAACTATAAAAAGAATTACAGAACATCTTAATCCTAGGGGTGCTAGAGTTGTTGCTTTAGAAAAACCAAGTGATATAGAAAGAACTCAATGGTATTTTCAAAGATATACTCAATATCTTCCAAGTGCTGGTGAAATAGTTTTATTTGATAGGTCTTGGTACAACAGAGCTGGAGTTGAGCCTGTTATGGGATTTTGTACAACAGAAGAACATCATGAATTTTTAAGAGAAGTTCCTGAATTTGAAAAGATGTTAGTAAAATCTGGAATTATTTTGTTTAAATTTTATTTTTCAGTATCAAAAAAAGAGCAAGCAAAAAGATTTAAAAAAAGAGAAATAGATCCTTTAAAACAGTATAAACTTTCTCCTGTAGATAAAGAATCACAAAATTTATGGGATAAATATACAATTGCCAAATTTTCTATGTTAATGGCTTCAAATACGGACAATGCCCCTTGGACAATAATTAAAAGTGATGATAAAAAAAGAGCTAGATTAAATTGTATAAGACATATTTTATCAAATCTTGAATATGAAAAGAAAACTGAAAGTAAAGATTTTTTTAAAATTGATAAAGATATTTTGATAAGTGGTACACAAGAGATAGAGAATATGGAACATGATCATAAATTAGAGAAGGTATATTAATATGAATTTAGGTGATTTTGAAAAAACAAATATTAGTGGATTATATATTTCAAAAGAGAATCATCCTGAATTTGGTAATAAATATATAGCTAGATTTCAACATGATAAAAAGAGATATGTAAAGGTTTTAGGTTATACCAATAAGGATAACTTAACTAGAAAAGATGCTATTGAGTTATTTAAAGAGTTTAAAGATTCTATCGTATCAAAATCTGAAGTGAAAATTGAAGAAAGAGTAGAGGAAAAAAAATTGCTGATAAAAGATAAAGATAATGAAATTTTAAAAACATTAAAAGAAGAAAATGACTTTTTAAAATCAATTTTAGGTAATTATGAGAAATTAAATCCTCATGTTTTATCAGAGGGAATTCAGAAAATTTATGATTTGGAAGCTTTGAAAAAATATCAAATTGAATTAATAAAGCTTCAAAATTATTTAGAAAAAGAAAATAAAAGAATGATTATTATTTTTGAAGGAAGAGATGCTTCTGGAAAAGGTGGTGCTATTAGAAGAATTACTAGATATATGAATAATAAACATTATAGAGTAGTAGCTTTAGGAAAACCGACAGAAACGCAAAAAAACCAATGGTTTTTACAAAGATATATCACTCATTTCCCAACAGGTGGAGAAGTGGTTTTATTCGATAGAAGCTGGTATAATAGAGCTATGGTTGAGCCAATTTTTGGATTTTGTACACATGAAGAACATGAAATTTTCATGGAAGATGTCGTTAATTTTGAACAAGATTTAGTAAGACAAGGAATGGTTTTAATTAAACTTTATTTTTCAGTTTCTAAAGAAGAACAAAAAAGAAGATTTGAAAGAAGAATTGAAGATCCTTTGCGACAATGGAAATTCTCAGAAGTTGATATGCAAGCTCAAGATTTATGGGATGAGTTTTCAGAGAAAAAATATGAGATGTTAAGACGAACTACTTCAAGAAGTGCACCTTGGCATATTGTAAGAAGTGATGATAAACATAAAGCAAGACTTGAAGCTATGAAAATTATTTTAAATTCTGTTGATTATGATGGAAGAAATTATTCATTAGATTTTGATGCAAATGAAGAGATTAATATTTCTGTTCAAAAAGAACTTCTACAAATGAGAAAATCAAAAGATTATTAAATCTCTTGATTTTTCATATAAAAAAACTAATTTAAACATACAAATTTCCTCACAGCTTTTTTTCAAATCGGCGTTTTATAAAAACCTTAGTAATTTTTAGATAAAATCAGCGTTAAAATTATAACAATCGGAGTGAATTTAATGGAATTTAGCGCAAATAAAGTTGATGGTGCAAATGCTGTAATAACTGCAACTATCGCAAAAGAAGTAGTAGAATCAAATTTAGATAAAGTAGCTAAACAAGCTGCTAAAACTATGAATGTTCAAGGTTTTAGAAAAGGAAAAGTTCCTGTAGCTGTAATAAAACAAAGATTTGCTGATAAATTAAGAGAAGATGCAGAATCAGAAGCTTTAAGAAAAGTTTTAGGTGAAGCTTTAAAAGAGTTGAATATTTCAAATGCAGAGTTAATTGGTGAACCAATAATTTCAAAATTTGATAAAAAAGAAGATGGTTCTATTGATTTAGAAATTTTAGTTGCTTGTAAACCAACTATTGATTTAGGTGATTATAAATCATTACTTCCATCTGTTGTTGAAAAAGAAGTAGATGCAAAAGAAATTGATGCAAGATTAGAAGAGATTGCTAAATCATCTGCTCCTTTAGAAAAACTTGCTAAAAAAAGAGCTGTAAAAGATGGAGATCATGCTGTTATTGATTTTGAAGGTTTTGTTGATGGTCTTGCATTTGAAGGTGGAAAAGCTGAAAAATATCCATTACATATAGGTTCAGGTTCATTTATTCCAGGATTTGAAGAACAAGTTATTGGTATGAAATATGAAGAGCAAAAAGATATTCTTGTAACTTTCCCTGAATCTTACCAAGCTAAAAACTTAGCTGGAAAAGAAGCTACATTTAAAGTAACTTTACATGAAATCCAAGAAAAAGTTGCAGCTGAATTAAATGATGAATTTGCACAAAAAATGTTACCTGGTGAAGAAAATGTAACAATTGATACTTTAAGAGAAAAAATTAAAGAACAATTCAAAGCAGAAGCGATGAACAAATACTATAGAGAAGAGTTAAAACCTGCATATTTAGAAACTTTAGTTGAAAAATTACAATTTGCTTTACCAAATTCTGTAGTTGATCAAGAAATTAACTATGCTTTAAATAATAAAGTAAGAACAATGAGCGAAGACGAAATTACAACTTTAAAAGAAAATGAATCAAAAGTTGAAGAAATCAGAAATGAATTAAAAGAAGATGCAGTTAATTCTGTAAAAGCTACATTTATTATTGATGCACTTGCTAAAGCTGAAAATATTCAAGTTTCAGATCAAGAAGTAATGCAAGTTTTATATTATGAAGCAATGCAAATGGGACAAAATCCACAAGAACTTGTAAAACAATATCAAGAAGCTGGATACCTACCTGCAATTAAAATGTCTATGATTGAAGAAAAAGTTATATCTAAATTATTAGATGAAAAATTAGGAAAATAATAAGATAGGATTGATTATGAGTTATATACCATATGTAGTTGAGAAAAGTGGAAGAGGGGAAAGAAGTTACGATATTTATTCAAGACTTCTTAAAGATAGAATTATTATGTTAAGTGGAGAGGTAAATGATGCTGTAGCTTCAACTATTGTTGCTCAGTTACTTTTTCTTGAAGCTGAAGATCCAGATAAAGATATCTATTTATATATCAACTCTCCAGGTGGAGTAATTACTAGTGGTATGTCAATTTATGATACTATGAATTATATCAAGCCAGATGTTTGTACTATTTGTATAGGTCAAGCTGCATCTATGGGAGCATTTTTATTATCAGCTGGAACAAAAGGTAAAAGATACTCTTTACCAAATTCTAGAATAATGATTCACCAACCATCAGGTGGGGCGCAAGGTCAATCAACTGATATTCAGATTCAAGCTAAAGAAATTCAAAGAATGAAAGATAGTTTAAATGCGCTTATTGCAGAACAAACAGGTCATGATGTTTCAAAAATTGAACAAGATACTGAGAGAGATAATTTCATGAGTGCTGATGAAGCTTGTACTTATGGATTAATTGATGAAGTTATAGCAAAGCATAAATAAGAAATTTTTTATGATTAGAGAAGTTATAACTTATCCAAATAAACTACTTCGAGTAAAATCAAAAGATGTGGAGCAATTCAATTCAGAATTGCACACTCTTTTAGAAGATATGTATGATACGATGATTGCAGAAGCTGGTGTTGGATTGGCTGCAATTCAAATAGCAATACCTTTAAATGTTTTGATTATAAATATTCCAAATGAAGAAGATATTCAAGAAAAAGACGAATTAATAGAAGCAATAAACCCTGTTGTAACGCACAAAGATGGAACTCAAATATTTACTGAAGGTTGTTTAAGTGTTCCTGGTTTTAATGAAGATATAACAAGAGCACAACATATTATCGTTGAATATTTTGATAGAAATGGAAATAAAAAAACTATGGAATGTGAAGATTTTTTAGCTGTTGCCTGGCAACATGAAATGGAACATCTTGCAGGTCATTTGTTTATTGAAAATTTATCAATAATAAAAAGAAAAAAATTCGAAAAAGAGTGGAAAAAAAAGATAAAAGATAAAAATTAATCTTTATCTTTTTTATTTTATGCTTCAAAACCCTTTCTTAAAACACTAATAATCATTGAAAACAATAAACTGTTTGATAAAATCCAAATAAACCAAAAGAATATTTTTTCAAATTTACTAAAAAGAATATTTTTAAATAATAATGGGCAAGATTTGATTGCTAAATAAAAAAATATAGCAATTCCTAGATACATTGTATATTTATTTTGAGAAGCAAATAGTATTGTAATAAAAGAGATAAATGGCACAAAAATAGTTAAAGCAAAAAATTTACCATAAATTTTTCTTTTTTTATCTCCATCAAAATATCCAATGGTATGCCCACATTCGGGACAAACTGTTCCTAATCTTGATAATATTTCATGGTTACAGTCGGGGCAGTTTATAAGTGATGACATTGTTAAAATTCCTAGATTTTTTTGCTTATTATAGCGAGTGTTGTTAAAAGAAGAGTCAATTTAGTTTTTAATATAAATAAAGATAATATATTAATTTATTACATTATTAAATGGTGAATTTATGAAAATTATTAAATCAGCTTGTCTTGATACCTTGGATGCAATTAGCATAGATGTTGAATCAACTTTTACACGTGGCTTGCCAACATTTACAATTGTTGGAATGATAAGTACGAGTATTAGTGAGTCAAAAGATAGAGTAAAATCAGCCCTTCTTACAAATGGCTTTAAATTTCCTCCTTTAAAAATTACAGTAAATCTTTCACCTTCTGAAATAAACAAAAAAGGAACACATTTTGATTTAGCAATTGCTTTACAAATTGCACTTTTTGAAGAAAAAAATATTGATTTTGAAGATACTTATTTTTTTGGTGAATTAGCACTTGATGGAAATATAAAAGATACAAATTCAATTTTTCCGATTGTCTTATCTTTGGTAAAACAAGGATTACTTAAAAATGTTTTGGTTTGCAATGAAAGTGCAGAAAAACTATCAAATATTCATAATTTAGAAATTTATAGAGTAAAAAATTTAGATGAGGCGATATTATTTGCTAAATCAAAAAATAAAGAGAATTTTTTGTATGAAAAAAAGATTTTTGAGTATAAATCTTTAGTTATAAATAATGAAACTTTTTATTATGAAATAAAGTACAAAAATGATTTTAGTGATGTTATTGGACAAGATATGGCTAAATATGCTGCAATGATTAGTGCTGCTGGAAATCACAATATAATTTTTGAGGGAAGTCCTGGTTGTGGAAAATCTATGATTTCAAAAAGGTTGCAATATATAATGCCACCTATGGATTTGGAAGAGATTTTAGAAAAAGCAAAACTTCAAGCCTTGGATTACAAGGAGATAGATTTTTCTCCAATTAGAGCCTTTAGGTCGCCACATCACTCAAGTACAAAATCCTCAATATTTGGAGGTGGAAGCTCAAATGCAAAGATGGGTGAAATTGCTTTAAGCAACAATGGAATTTTGTTCTTCGATGAATTACCTCATTTTTCTAAGTCAATTTTAGAAGCATTAAGAGAACCACTCGAAGATAATAAAATATTAATTTCAAGGGTAAATAGTAAAACTATGTACGAAACAAAATTTATATTTATTGCAGCCATGAATCCTTGTCCTTGTGGAAATTTACTTTCAAGTTTAAAAGAATGTAGATGTAATGAACTTGAAATTCAAAGATACAAGAATCGTTTATCAGAGCCATTCTTAGATCGTATAGATTTATATGTGGTTATGAATGATAGTTTTAGTGATAATAAAAATATTGTAAGTTCTAAAGAACTTCATGAAAATGTAATAAAAGCTTTTATTAAACAAAAAAGTAGAAATCAAAAAGAGTTAAATGGAAAATTATCAGAAGAAGAGATAAAAAAATATTGTATTTTAGATGAAGAAGCAAAAGAAATTTTGGAAAAAGCAAGATTAAATTATCAATTAACTTTTAGAAGTATAAATAAAGTTTTAAAAGTTGCTAGAACAATTGCTGATTTAAATGATAATGAAATTATTAGTAAAAATGATTTGCTCAAAAGCTTAAATTTTAGAAGAAGATAAATTAAACTTGTCATAGTTTTTAAAAAGTATATTTTTATTGTATAATGTATAAAATTTAGATTTTACGAAGGAAAGTTTCGTACTGATTACAAAGGGATGAAAATGACAAAATGCGGATATGTATCAGTAGTAGGAAGACCAAATGCAGGTAAAAGTTCACTTTTAAATTGGCTTGTTGGTGAAAAAATTGCGATGGTCTCACATAAAGCTAATGCTACAAGAAAAAGATCAAATATTATTGTAATGCACAATGATGATCAAATTGTATTTGTGGATACTCCAGGTATTCATGAAACGGAAAAACTATTAAATCAATTTATGCTTGATGAAGCTTTAAAAGCTATGGGTGATTGTGATTTAATTCTATTTTTAGCCCCAATTACTGATAAAATTTCACACTATGAAGATTTTTTAGTAAAAAATAAAAAAGGTGTAAAACATATTTTATTACTTACAAAAATAGATTTTGTATCAAATGCTGAGGTTTTAGAAAAAATAAAAGAGTATGAAAAATATAATGATAAATACGAAGCTATTATTCCAATTTCAATTAAAAAACAAACAACTCAAGCTGATATTTTAAATGATGTTGTAAAACATTTACCAGTTCATCCATATTTGTTTGATCCAGAAATTATGACAACAGAACATTTAAGAGACCTTTTTAAAGAGTTTATTAGAGAGTCGATTTTTGAAAATATTAGTGATGAAATACCTTACGAAACTGATGTTATGATAAATAAAGTTGATGAAAAACCAGGTGTTGATGTTATTAAAGCTACAATAATTGTACAAAAAGGTACTCAAAAGGGTATGATTATTGGAAAAGATGCAACTGCAATTAAAAGAATTGGAAAAGATGCAAGACTTAAAATAGAAAAATTAACTGGCAAAAAATGTTATCTTGAACTTTTTGTTTCAATCAAAAAAGGGTGGACAAAAAACAGACAAGGTCTAAAAGAACTAGGTTATGATATTACTTTTTAAAAGAGAAGATTTTCTCTTTTAAAATTCTTATTAAAAATACACATAAAATAAATAATCATAAATTTTATTTATAGTTTAAGGTTAATTAAGTATACTTATTTAAATAATATAATAAATTATAATATGGACTATATTTATGTCAAATTATGCATTGAATAATGAAATAAAATCGCTATTAATTGATGTTTCTGAAGAAATTGAAAATAAAAATCTTAAGAAATTTATTTTTACTTCTTTAAAACTAAATAATTTTGAAATTAGTAAAAATGATTTTATGAATATAAATTTTATTTCTGAATTAAAACAATACCAAGTTTTAACTTTTCCAAATTATTATAAAAATAGTATTTTTCAGATATTTGAACTATATTATTTAAATAAAAAAGATTTGAATAAATTTGATTTATATTTTTGCGATGATTTTTTTTGTTTATATAAAAATGGGAAATTTTATTATTTCCAAAACCTTCAAACTGAAATTGATATTGATGATTTAATCGAATATATAAATAAAAAGTTTTCCATAATACTTGATAGTTTTAATGTTATTCAAAAAGAATCCTATGAAAATTTAAAAAAAGAATATTTAGAAAAAGCTTTTAAAAACAAACTTGAAAACTTCAATATAAAGAATGATTATAGTTTCAAAATTTATTTATTTTATATATTAATTATTATTTCTTGTTTTACTTTTTATTTATACGATAATCAAATAAACACTGAAGAAAATGAAACTAGAATAATAGAAGAAAATCAAGTTGACAAACTAAAAAGAGAGCATTTTTTTACTTCTATTTTTTTTGACTTTAATAATATAATAGAATTATTAGAAAAATATAACTTAAATTTAAAATCATTTGAATACAAAGATAATAAACAAAAAATAATATTTTCATCTTATATAAAAGCTGATATTTACTCTTTCTTTAATGAATGTAAAAATAACTTAATTACTCAAGAAGTTAATTATTTTGAGAATGAAAAAAAATATGAAGCAGTGATTTATGTTAAATTATCTAAATAGAAAATTTATAGATAGCTCGTTAAAAACTAAGATAGAAGTATATTTACTTCCTTTATTGCTTTTGTATCTTTGTTATTTTTTTTTAGGCTTTAATTTAAATAAAAATTCAGAAAATGAAGAAATAAAAGCAAAAGTTGATTTAAACTATTCAAACAAAGAATTCAAAAACTCATTTTTAGATTTATCTTCAAATCTTGAAGAATATGCTTCAAAAAATCACATAATAATTTTTACTCTGACAAATAATAAGAAAGTTTTTAATATAAAAGCAAAAGCAAATTTAATTAGAATAGAAAATTTTATTAAAAAAATTGAAAATTTAAATAATTTTTCAAAAATAAAAACTTTGACTCTAAATAAGGTTGATTTGGATAATTATCTATTTGAAATAGAAGTTGATTTTAATAAATTTTATATCAAAAAAATAGAAAAAGATGAAGATACTCAAGAAATAAAACAAAAGATAATACTTACAAAGGATGAAAAAACAAAAGAGTATAAAATAAATGGAATTATCTCAGAATATGCTTTTATAAATGAAAATTGGCTTAAAAAAGATGAAAAGCTTGATGATTTAATACTTACAAAAATTGAAAAAGATTTTGTAGTATTAGAAAATGAAAATAAAAAAATAATATTAGAGTTAAACAATGAAAAATATATTAAAAACCTTAATTGATTATTCTTTATTTGAAAAATATGATAAAGATTATTTTATAAATAATAAGATTTTGCCACTTTTTGAAAATGATATAAGCATAAAAATGGCTGTTTGCAAAAATTCAAAATTAGAAACTATAAAAAATGATTTTAATAAAGTGATTAGTTTTCTTGAGATTGATGAGTTGGAACTTCTTTTTATGATAAGCCATATTGATCAAAAAACTTTATTATATTCTATAGCATTAAAAGCAATTTCACAAAACAGTTTTGAAAAATATATAGACAAATTTTTGCAAGAATTATTATCTTTTTCTATAAACTTAAGAGCAAGTGATATTCATATAGAACAATATAAAGATGTAGTTTTATTTAAATTTAGAATTGATGGAAGATTAAAAACTTTTTTTACTTTTAATAGTGAGTTTTTTAAACTAATTTCATCATATATAAAATTGATTTCTACTTTAGACATGACGCAGATTCGTTTGCCACAAGATGGAAGATTTACATTAAATATAGAAGATAAAAAGTATGATTTTAGAGTTTCAATAATGCCAACGCTTGAAGCTGAATCAATAGTTTTAAGAATTTTAGATAACAAAAATATAAATAAAAATCTTCAAACTTTAGGAATATCTTCAAATTTATTTGAGATTTTAATCCAAGCATTAAAATTAACCCAAGGTTTGATTTTGATTTCAGGACCTACTGGAAGTGGAAAAACTACGACTTTATATTCAATCTTACAAGAGTTAAATTGTGAAGAGAAAAAGATAATTACCGTTGAAGACCCAATAGAATATAAAATTGATTCAATTTGCCAAATTCCCATAAATAATAAAATAGGTCTTAGTTTTGAATTGGTGCTAAAAAATATTTTAAGACAAGATCCTGATATTATTTTTATAGGAGAAATAAGGGATAAATTTTCTTTAGATATTGCCTTACAAGCCTCATTAACAGGACATTTAGTGATTGCTAGTATTCATGCAAATAATGCAGTAGAAACGATTTTAAGACTTATAGATTTACAAGCTGATCCTTTTTTAATATCAAGTACTTTAAAACTTGTGATGGCTCAACGATTGGTTTTAAATTATTGTAATTTTTGTGCTTCACAAGGGTGTCCAAAGTGTAATTATACAAAATATTATGATAGAACGATTATTTCTGAGATTTTAAAAATAGATGAAAAAATATCTTCGATGATATTTAAAAAATCAGATATAAATGAACTAAAAGATTATCTTGAAAAAATAAATTTTAAGACAATAATTGATGATGGAAAGCAAAAAGTAAAACAAAATCAGACCTCTTTAGAAGAAGTCTATAAAGTAGCTAGTTTTTGATGAAAAAATATAAAATAAAATATCAAGATAAAAATGAAATAAAAGAGTTAGTTTTTGAAACAAAAAATTTATTAAATGAAAAGTTACCTTCAAATATTATTGAAATAAAAGAGTATAAAAACTATTTTGATTTTACATTATTTAGAAAAAAAAGAGTAAATGACAAAAAATTAAATCTACTTTTTTATGAATTAAATTTGATGTTACAAGCAAATATAAATCTTAGTGATGCTCTTGATATTTTGATTAAAAATAAAAAAGATAAAAATATTATTGTCTTTTTAGAAGTTATAAAATATAGTTTTTCAAATGGAAAACCAATAGAAAAAAATCTTGATGAATTTTATATAAACCATTTAGTTATATCATTTCTAAAAATATCACAAGATAATGGAAATATTGCTTTAAATATCAAAGCTTTAAGTAATTTATTACTTGAAAATTATGAGATAAAAAAAGCATTTATAAAAGCTATTTCTTATCCAATCCTTTTGATTATAAGTTTTATTTTATCTTTAGTATCAATTTTTCTTTTTGTTATTCCAAAGTTTAAAATGATTTTTAGTCAAACTTCTACTGAGCTTCCCTTAGCTACGAAAATATTATTAGAAACTCAGTATATATTAGAAAATTATTTTGCAGTAATAGTTTTATTTTTTTGCTCTTTAATTATTCTTTTTTTGTATTTATATAGACATCATAAAAAGTTTAGTTATTTTATAGACAAGTTTTTAATAGAAAATATATTTCTTGTCAAAGATATTTATTTAAATATGCAATTGTATAAACTCTTTTTAGTTATAGATATTATGTTGAAATCAAATTATGAATTTCACAAAGCTTTTATTTCTTCAAAACTTTTATTAAAAAACAAATATTTATTAGATAAAATGTATCTAATTGATAATTTATTGCAAAACGGAAAAAGTATCAATGACTCTTTTTTAAAAACACAAATATTTGATGATATTGTTTTGAATTTAATAAATACAGGAGAAGTTTCAAACTCTTTGTGTATTACGATAGAGGAAATAAAAAAGATTTATAAAAATAGATTTAATGATAAAATGAATTTGCTAACATCATTGATACAACCCATATTTTTGATTGTGATAATGGGTTTAATACTTTGGATTGTATTAGCAATTTTTATGCCTATATGGGATATGGGAAATATGATAAAATTTTGAAAAGGAGTTACTTTGATTAACTGCTATGTTAAAATAGGAAATAGACTTAATGTTCTTGAGGGTATTGAAGCCCTTGAAAGTAACGAAGATAGAAATAGTGTAATTTGGATAGATATGCTTCTTCCAACGCTTCAAGAAATAAGAGCTGTTGAAAAGATGTTTGATATGCAATTTCCCACAAAACAAGAAACAGAAGAAATTGAGCTAAGTTCTAGATACTGGGAAGAGAATAATAGAATTGAAATAAACAGTTATTTCTTGATAAATGATAATAACTCAGCATTTAATGAAACGGTATCGTTCATACTTCAAGGTAATCTTTTAATATCAGTTAGATATAAAAAATTACAAAGTTTCGATACCTTTACCAAAAAACTTTTGATTTCACCAAGAGAGTTTAAAACAGGTTATTCTATTTTTTGTCAAATTATTGATATTAGAATTGATGCTGATGCTGATACTATTGAAAATTTATCAAAAGAGATTACAAAAATTAGAAAACACGTATTTACAGATTATTCAAATGATGATGAAGAGATTCTTGAAAAAATCTCTACATTTGAAGATTTGAATATGAAAATTAGAGAGAATTTAACGGATAAACAAAGAATATTAAGTTCCCTTTTAAAATCACAAAAATTTGTAGATGATAAACAAGAATTACCTATTATGCTTAAGGATATTAAGTCATTAATAGAGCATACTAATTTTAATTTTGAAAGATTAGATTATTTACAAAATATCTTTATTGGTATATTAAATATTGAACAAAATAAGGTTATAAAAATATTTACAATTGTAAATGTTATATTTTTGCCACCAACACTAATAGCTAGTATATACGGTATGAATTTTGAAATTTTACCTGAATTAAAATGGGAATATGGATATTTGTTTTCAATAGTATTTATGATTGCATCTTCAATTACGCCAATCTTAATTTTTAAGAAAAAAGGTTGGATTTAATATTTGTGTAAAATAATTAAAAATTTAAAAGGATAATAGTTTTATGAGTAGTGAAACAGAATTTGAAAATGCTGTAAAAAAAATGCTAGAGCATATTGGAGAAGATGTAACTAGAGAAGGTCTAGTTGATACTCCAAAAAGAGTGAGAAAAGCTTATGAATTCATGTGTAGTGGATATAATCAAGACCCAAAAGAGATTATTCAAAAAGCTTTGTTTACTTCAACAAATGATGAAATGGTTGTGGTGAAAGATATAGAATTTTACTCTTTTTGTGAACATCATATGTTGCCTATTATTGGAAAAGCTCATGTGGCATATATTCCAAATGGAAAAGTTATTGGACTTTCAAAAATTCCTAGAGTTGTAGATATATTTGCAAGAAGATTACAAATTCAAGAACAATTAACTGAGCAAATTTGTGATGCTTTAAACGAGCATTTAAAACCAAAAGGTGTTGCAGTTATGATTGATGCAAGACACATGTGTATGGAAATGAGAGGAGTTGAAAAGATTTGTTCAACTACTGTAACTTCAGCTTTAAGAGGATTATTTAAATCAAATAAGGGAACTAAAGATGAGTTTTTATCTATAGTTGCTCAATCACTTCATAAATAAGTCAATAGAATTTTCTATTGATTTATTATTTAAAAAATATTAATTTCACTTTTATCTGTAGTTCTTTCTAACCTTGTAGGAACCCTTCTCTTTTCTTTTTTTAGTTCATTATCAATCTTTTGTTGATAGTTTTTACTAACTGCTAAAAAGGCAACTCTTTCTTTATTGTCTAAGCCATCACTAGTTGGTTTATTAATAACCGTAAGAGGATCAATAGCAGTTCCGTTTCTATATAAACCTAAGTGTAAATGTGGACCTGAACTTAATCCAGTATTCCCAACATAGCCTATTAATTCACCCTTTTTAATATTAATACCTTGTTTAACACTTTTTGCAAAATCACTTTGATGTGCATATAGTGTTTTATATCCATTATTATGATTTATAATGGTAGTTTTTCCATAACCACCTTTTATTCCGAGAAATTCTATTTTTCCATCTGCTGCTGCGTATATGGTTCTTCCAACGGGCGCCGAAAAGTCTGTTCCTAAATGCGCCCTATATCTTTGTAAAATAGGGTGCCATCGTTTATTTGTAAATTCACTTGATATTCTATTAAAAGTTATAGGAACTTGAAAAAAATAAGATTTTGTAAATCCTGTACCTTTTTCATCATAATATTTGTCATCTTTTGGATTTTTAAATCTAAAATAAGAAGTTCCGTCTATTTGAACCATTGCAGCTTTTAAATCGGGCATTCCAAGTGGCCGTCCAAGATAAGCTTTTTGAGAATACTCTAGGGCAATAAAATCACCTTTTTTCATTTTTCTAAAATTCACACCTTCTGTAAAAATAGATTTTAAAAGGGCTGCTAATGTTACATCACCTGTTGCTTTTGAAATATCATAAGACACAGATTCTGTAATCTCAATAGCTACTGTTTCTGTATATTCTGTGTAGTTTATAGGAAGAGTTTGAAATCTATATTTATTATTACTATCTTTAAAAATATGAAGTTGTATATCATCTGAAACAGGTATTAAAACTTGATTTAATTTACCATCATCATCTGTGTATAAATAGAATCTTCTATCGGCAGTTATTTCAGAACACAGCTCTTGGTCTTCTTTCTCTAAATCAAAATATAATTTTTGAGGAATAGAATATTTTTCTAAAAAAGTTAAAAAAGTCTCACCCCTTGACCAATTTAGCTCTTCTACTTGTGCTGAATATAAGAAATTAAAAAAAATAATAATTGATAAAAAAATTCTTCTCATAGTTTATCCACTTTTTTATTTAATAATTAGGGCAAACATTATACAATGCAACAACTTAAAGAATAACATGGAGGAATATTTGTTTAGATTTATAATTTTTTTATTACTTGCCCTTAATATGTGTATGCTGCTGACCTAGTAACATTATACAGATATGAAGGAATTAATTCTGTCGAAAAAGAGATAGAAAATAAGTTAAAAGATGCTACCTATTGGCAGGAATACTTAAAAGACAAAAATGTAGATTTTGGTTATTATGAATTTAAAAGATATGTACTTGTTACACAAAAGAATCAATCAGAGATCGCTGTTTATCAAAAAGTTGATAATGATTATAAATTAGTCTCAAAAAGTAGTGTAATAGTAGGTGAGAATAAAGGTGATAAATATACAGAAGGTGATAAAAAAACACCAGAAGGTGCTTATGAATTAGTTCAAAAAAGAGTTGGACTTGATAGTTTTTATGGACCTTTTGCCCTTGTAACTTCATATCCAAATATTTTTGATCAAAGTTTAGATAAAAAAGGTTCTGGAATTTGGATTCACGGGATGCCTCTTTATTCAGATAGAGAAAATTTCACAAAAGGTTGTATTGCTCTTAATAATAGTGAACTTGAAACTTTAGAGAAAAGTATAGATTTGAATAAATCAGTTTTATTAACTTATGGAAATGATTTTAAAAAAGTAACAAAAGATGAAATAGCATTGGTTTTAAGTAGTATTTATAAATGGAAAGATGCTTGGAAAACATCTGATATTGATGGATATTTATCTTTTTATTCTAATAATTTTAAAAGATCAAATAAAACAGATTTTACTCTTTTTAAAGAACAAAAGAAATCGGTATTTGCTAAAAAAGAACAAAAAAGTATTAAATTTATAAATATAGATCTTTCTCCTTATCCAAATTCACTAGGAAAAAATATGTTTAAAGTTTTAATGGATGAAGAATATACAAGTCCAAGTGTAAAATTTAATGGGAAAAAAGAGTTATTTTTAGAAATAGCAAATAATCAAGTAAAAATTCTATCTGAGGATTAAAATAAAATTTAACTCTTTTTAGATATAATCGCCTTAATTTAACAACCATATTTTAAGGCGAAAGATGCAAAAAAAAGAGATGAACCTTCAAGAGATAGCACTTGCTCACTCTTTAACACTTGAAGAATTTGAAAATATTAAAGAAATTTTAGGAAGAGAACCAAACTATGTTGAAATTGGTATCTTCTCTGCCATGTGGTCTGAGCACTGCTCATATAAATCAAGCAAAAAATATTTAAGTGGTTTTCCTACAAAAGCTCCTTGGGTTATTCAAGGTCCTGGTGAAAATGCTGGGGTTATTGACATTGGTGATGGATATGCTGCTGTATTCAAAATGGAATCACACAATCATCCATCGTTTATAGAGCCTTATCAAGGTGCTGCAACGGGAGTTGGAGGAATTTTAAGAGATGTATTTACAATGGGTGCACGTCCAATTGCAAATATGAATTCAATTAGATTTGCTTCAATCGAGGGAGATAGTGAAACTGCAAAAAAACATAGATTTCTTTTAAGAGGTGTAGTTGCTGGTATTGGTGGATACGGTAACTGTATGGGAGTTCCAACAATTGGTGGAGAAACTACTTTTGAAGAATGTTATGCTGGAAATAATCTTGTAAATGCATTTACAATTGGACTTGCAAAATCTGATGAAATTTTCTTAGGAAAAGCTGAAGGTTTAGGAAATCCTGTAATGTATGTTGGAAGTAAAACTGGTCGTGATGGACTTGGTGGTGCGGTTATGAGTTCTGCTGCTTTTACAGAAGATTCTGAATCAAAAAGACCAACTGTTCAAGTTGGAGATCCATTTACTGAAAAACTACTTTTAGAAGCTTGTTTAGAACTATTTAAAGCAGATTTAATCATTGGTATTCAAGATATGGGTGCTGCTGGACTTACTTCTTCTTCATTTGAAATGGCTGGAAGATCAGGTTCAGGTATGATTATGCATTTAGATAAAGTACCTGCACGAGAAGAAGGAATGACTCCTTATGATTTCATGCTTTCAGAATCTCAAGAAAGAATGCTTATTTGTGCTAAAAAAGGTTGTGAACAAGCAATTATTGATATTTTTGAAAAATGGGAATTAGATGTTGCTGTTATTGGTGAAGTAACAAATACTGGAAATATGGAATTATTCTGGCATGGTGAAAAATGTGCTGAAGTTCCAGTTCAACCTGTATCTGAGCAAGCTCCTGTTCTTGATAGACCTACGAAAAAACCAGCATATTTAGATGGAATTGAAAACATTTCTTTAGACAAAAAAATTTCAAATCAAGCTGCTTTTGATGATTTATTTTCTGATATGGAAGTTGTTGATAAATCTTGGGTTTACTCTCAATATGATTCAATGGTTCAAACAAATACAATCAAAGGTCCAGGGAAACTTGATGGTTCAACAATTAGAATCAAAGAAACTGGAAAAGCATTATCTATGAGTGCTGATTGTAATACTAGACTTTGTTATATTAACCCTGAACTTGGAGCATCAGCAGCTGTTATGGAATCTGGAAGAAATGTTGCAATGACTGGTGCAGTTCCAAAAGCAATCACAGATTGTTTAAATTTTGGAAATCCTACAAATCCTGAAGTTATGTGGCAATTTGCAGCTTCTTGTGAAGGTATCAAACAAGCTTGTAGAGAGTTAAATACTCCAGTAATTGGTGGAAATGTATCTTTATATAATGAAACAAATGGAGTTGGAGTTTTCCCAACACCTTCAATTGCAATGGTTGGAGTAAATGAAGATGCTAATAAAGTATTACCATCTTGTGTGCAAGAAAATGGAAATATTTTATATATTTTAGGTGAAACAAAAGGCGAATTTGGTGCTTCTTTATATATGAAAAAAATGTATGGAAAAGTTGCAGGTGTTCATCCTGAGGTTAATTTTACAAAAGAGCTAGCTTTATGGAAGACAGTAATTGAAGCAAATAAACTTGGATTATTAAAATCTGCAAAAGATGTAAATATTGGCGGAATAGCAATTAGTGCAGCTAAAATGGCAGTTGTAGGTAATAAAGGAATAGAAATTTCTATTTCATTAAATGATTCAAAAGATATTTTTTCTGAGTCTCTAAGCAGGGCAATTGTTGAATTAAAACCTGAAAATTGTCAAGCATTTGAAGAAGTTGCAAAATCATTTAATATTGAATATACAAGAATAGGTCAAGTTGGTGGGGATAAAATTTCTATAAATGATATTTATAAAGATTTAGATAAAGCTAGTTTTGTTTATTTTAATAGATTCAAACAAGTAATTGAACAAGACTTATAATAAAAAGGATTTTTTCCTTTTTATTATTTTTTAGTTTCCAAAATTCTTTTTTTCATCTCTTCATAATTAATAATCTCTAATCCAGCTTGGATATCTTCTTTTTGCTCATGTGCCCCAAAACCGTAAGCCATTGGTGTAACATTCATTGAGTCATAAAATGCTGTTTTTGCATTTATCCATTTTGCTGTTTTTATATCATTTATCCATATTATTGCTTTATCTTGCCAGTTTATATTTTGGTCTTTAAACCATAAAATTGCACAACCAATATCGTCAAAAACATGAGTTTTACCATCACTAGGATTTGTTACTTGTACGGTTTGATTTCTATCACTAACGACCATAACGCATCTAGTACACATGTCTCTATCCCAATGAATCTCTTTGACTTGCGTTGAAATCTTTTTTTCACAAGAACTTAGACTCATTATAATAAAAATGAAGCTTAATAATTTTATAATATTTGAATACATTTTAAGCCTTTTTAACAATTTCATCACTTATAATTTTTCCTAAATCCATATAAACTTGACGATTAACAATATCTTTTATTTCATCAAGTCTATGAGTAACAAATAATAAAACCCTATCATCTTCATTTTGCTCTAAAAGTCTATAAAAATCATCCCTAGCTTTTGGATCTAAATTAGCTGTTGGTTCATCATAAATTATTATATTACTCTTTTTTGCCAATGATATGGCAATTAGCATTTTTTGTTTCATTCCTCCACTTAGTTTAAAAAATGATTTATTTAAATTTGCTGTAATATCCAATTTCATTTCATTTGCATAATGCATAATAAGTTCTTTATTTACATTTGAACTAGCTTGTATATATTGCATTAGTTCATTAATACTTAATTTTATTGGAGGTGGAAGTTGGGGAACAAAAGATATATGTTCTAATACCTTAACTCTATCTTTAATAGGATTTAATCCATTTATTAAAACTTCACCACTATTTGGATGATAATATCCTAATATTGAGCGAATAAGTGTAGTTTTTCCTGCACCATTTGGTCCCATAAGTGCAATATATTCATTTTTTTTAAACTCTATATTCACATTATCAAGTGAAATATGCGAAGAGAATTTTTTTGTTAAATTTCTAACTTCAATCATTATACTAAGCCTTTTATTCTAAAGTCAAATTTTAATGCATCTGAATGACAAACATCAACGCATCTTCCACAAAGTGTACAATCAGCTCCCGTTACATATTGAGTTTTTATACCTTTTTCTTTTCTTTCTTCATCATATTTAGCTTTTGTTAAATCTAATACTTGATTTTCAAAACATACATCATGACAAACCATACAATGATCACAATTATCATTCCATTGAATTCTTAAAGCACTAACTTTCCCAATATATCCATAAGTTGTACCAATTGGACAAAGATATGTACACCAAGCACGACGCGAAAAAAATACTTCTATTAAAAATACTGCAAGAACCCAAACAAGTGCTAAACTCCAACCATAAGTAATAAATCTACTCATTATTCCAACTACATTAAATGTTTCAAAAACTAAATATCCACTACTAAATGCAAGTATCATAAAAATAAACCAAAATATATGTCTGATTCTATGGTCAAACTTTCTTTCTTTTATAATTTTTTTTGTTACCAAACTATTATGTAATTTTTCTCCTATTTCACTTAATAATCCATATGGACAAACCCATGAACAATAAGTTCTTCCACCTATAAAAAGATAAAATAATATAATAGTTACAGTTCCAATAATTATATTTATAGGTAAATGATAAGTTGCTAAAAACATTTGAATAGTTGTAAATGGGTCAATTAAGTGAAAACCTAAAAATCTTGAACCATTAAGTGTTCCTTCAAGTGTTTGAATATCTATATGAAATGATAGAAAAAATAATAAATGAATTGAAATTATTATTATCCATCTTTTCATTCTATAAGAAAACTTGTTTTTACCATCTTTTGTCTTATCAAAAAAAGTTGATATAAAACTTGTATTTTTTATAGTTGCTCTAGTATTCCATTTATCCATTTTATTTTCCTTTTTTGGCTACTTAGTTAAAGCTTCTTTTTTATCTTTGAATCCTGCTATTTCTTTTGCAAAGTTTTTTAAATCTTCATCTTCAAGATGAATTAGTAATCCTTTCATTATAAGGTTTTCTTTTCTTCCTGCTTTAAAATCAACTAAATTTTTGTATAAAATAGCTTCTTCTTGACCAAATAATTGGGGACCCATTAATTTTTTCCCATTTTGCATTCCAGAGCCATCAGCTCCATGGCAAGAAGCACATTTACTTTTATATTCATTTGAAACTTCAAATGTTAAAGAGTTACCTGCTTTATCTTTTAGAGTATTTAATTTTTCTTCATCTTCATTTTTCTGTTCTTGTTTCTCATTTGTAGTTGTATGAATAGAAGTATCTTTTATATACTTTATATCTTCAATAATATTTCCAGCTTCTCCACCTTGAAATGCTCTACCAATTAATAATGTATAAGTGATAAGACCTAGAATGATTATCGTAAAAATAATAGCTAATATATTTTTCATCTCATTTCCTTAATCTGTTTATTAAATTCAGAAATTTCATCTGCTAATTTTTTTATATTTTCATCTGACATTTGTTTTACTAAATCACTCATAAGTACATTTGCATTTTTGTCACTTTTAAATTTTTGAATTTGATTATAAATAAAATTTGCATCTTTATTTAATAATGATGGTCCAATAATTCCATTTGCATAGTCATTATGACAAGCAGAACATTTAACGATAAACTCTTTACTTAAACTTTTTACTAGTAATGAAATTTGAACTTTTTCATAAGGACTTCTTACATTTAAATTTGCATCAATACTAGTTCTTGTTTTTTCTTTTATCCTTGTCTCTTCATTTGTAGGTTTTACATTATAATCATAATAATAAGATTCTGATTTAGTATTCGTTTTTTCTTTTTCCAACACTTTTATTTCTTTTGAATTTGCATTCTCTTCTATTTCGATTTTTAAAGGAGCTTGTGTATTTTTAATTTTTGCTGAATTAGTTTTTTCTTCTTGTTTTTTATTGTCGCAGCCACTTATTAGTATAATTAATGCTGTACTTAATATAATCTCTTTTATCATGATTTTATTCCTTTAATATAATAATCTTCGTAAGTTAATCTAGGTTTTATAACAATTGCAGCTTCAAAAGCTGGACATAATTCTTCACAAGCTCCACATCCAATGCATTTATCATAAATTTCAGGTTTCATTCCATTTCCAGATGTAACCATTAAAATAGCGCTACTTGCATTTGGAATAGGACACATATCGGCACAAATGGTACAAGGTTTACCTTCAAATTTATCCAATTTATTTAAAATATCCTGTTCTAATTGTCTACTATTTGGATGAGAATGAATTCTTGCTATTTGCTCTTTTGTTACTAATTCATTTGTTATTGCTATACATTTATTTGGAAATTCTAATACAGCAATTCCCATTTTAATATCTTCTGGTTTTTCACAAGAGTGATTAAGTGCACCACTTGGACACGCAAGTACACATGGAACTGCACTACAAGCATAACAGCCTCTTTCTCGTGCGTCAATATAAGGAGTTCCTATTCCATGTCCTTTTGCCATATCTGCTAATTTGATAGAATGATATGGACAAACTTGTAAACATTGACCACACTTAATACATAAAGCTAAAAATTCTTTTTCACTAACAGCTCCAGGAGGTCTTAACTTCATTTGAGCTTGTAAAGCATGTGGTGAAATTATAATTCCTGTTCCAAGTGTTAAGCCTAAAATTCCTAATGTTGAGAATTTTATAAAATCTCTTCTATCTTTTTGTAATTCTTTCATTTTAAATCCTTAGATTTTTAACTTAGGTTCTTTATCACTCATTAGAAAAACAGGCTGTGAAAAAGGTGCTAGTTTTGCTAAAAAATTTAAAAGTGAAATTACAGGAGAACCATAGAAAAATTTTACATTTGGATTATATACCCATAATTGATCTGCATACTGAAAAACTTTATGAGGTGTATCACCTATATTGTCCCCATTTTTATCAAACCCTTCATAATTATCCCAATAATTATTTACTATTTCATTTTTATCTGTTTTAGAACCTCTACTATCATTTATTACATCTTCTATATTTCCTAAAATATTATTTCCTTTAATTACATTATTTTCACTTAATGAGTGAAAATGTAATGCTTCAGCGTTATATAAGATTTTATTATTTTCAATCCAATTTTTTGTATCTGGTTCAAAAGGAGAGTGATCTATATATATTCCTTGTGCGCAATAAATTACAGTATTATCTTTTAAAGTGAAGTTTGATACATCTTTTAGTCCTATTCCCATTCCTGTTGCACCTAAAGAGCTCTTTATAATATTCCCTGTTGCAAGAGTATCTTTACTATACATAAAAAATATTCCAACAGAATTAAATTTATAAGTGTTATTTTTTACGTAATTTTTACCTGCATACATAAAATGAAGAGAATATCTGTTGTTTTCTCCATAATTCTCAGAAATTTCATTTCCATGAGAATACCAAACTATCATATCTCTTGAATTTATAAGTTTATTTTTACTCACGATATTGTCATTTGAATACCAAAGTCTAAGACCATCCCCTCTTAATCCTAAATCTAAATCTTTTGATGTGATATAATTATTTGATATGATAGAATTATTAGTCATAGAAACATCAATACCAAAAAGACAATCTTTGATTATATTATCAGAGATTTCAGATTGTTTAGAGTTTGAAATTTTTATTGCGGCATCTAACTTATCATGTCTTTCTCCACTACCAATAATAGTTAAGTTTTTGATAGTAACATATGGACTATTTATTTCAATTACAGTTCCTTCTCCTAACCCATCAATTATCACTCCCTCTTCTTTCCCAATAATAGAAATAGGCTTATTTATTTTTATTGAACCTTTATAAATACCTTTAGGAACTTTTAAAATAGAACCTTCTTTTGCATTATCAATTGCATCTTGTAAAATATTTGCATTTAATAAATTATAAAAAATAAAGAAGAAAAGAATAATAATTTTTGACATTTCGTAACCTTATTTACTTGATTCTTTTATTGCTTTATTTCTTGCAAGTATTGCAAGAAGACTAAAAATCCCTATTAATAAAAGCATATAAAATCCAATTGTTGGATATGAATGGGTTGTAAACTGTGCAATTTTCCCATCACCAAAAACTGTTGGCATAAATGGTTTTATTTTAAAAGCTCCCCAATCATGAAGATTATGTCCAAACCAATATAACCAATATGAATAATCAGCGACAAATAACAATGGTAAAGATGCTGGAATAATCATTATATAAGTTAATATTTTTTTATTAAATAAAATAAAATAAATCATAAATAATGATAATCCTAATAAGGCATAAATACCAATTTCTCTTTCAATTTGACCACCTCTCCACATAGGATCCATTCCAACATAGTGGTTTATTGTGTTCATTTCATGAACTTCACCTGAAAATCCATCAAAATGAAAAAATACAGGAATTCCCTCAGGAAAAGCTATTTTAGGGTAGTTTGGAGCTTCTAGTGAACAAGACCAAATAGGAAGAGAAGCTACTCCAATTTCAGATGATGTTTTAATCATCTCTTTTAGATCATTTTGTGCTTCAGGAGGAGTAGTTGTACTTTTATATCTTCCTTGATTATAAAAATTCCAAACTTTTATAGCTAAAGTAGATATCTCTTCTTTTTTATCATCATGAATTTTATTTAATGTTCCATGAAAAGCTATCATGGGAAAAGTAAAAGATAAAGTCATAATTAGTAGTGCAAGAGAAGCAAATATTTTTGATTTTAAAAAACTAGGATGCATTAGAAATTCCTTTCTTTGAAGTTTAAAAATATAATTTAAACTTATAATAATAGTAGAATAACATAATTAAATTTTTTTTATATTGATGTTTATCAATATAAAAAAGGAAGAATAAAATTCTTCCTTTTTATTATCAAACTAAATAAATCTTAGAAAAGATTTGCATTTTCCTCAACCCATTTAAGGTATTCAATTATATCTTTAGTTTCTTTTTCACTCATATGTTGATTAGGCATTTTTAGATTAAAGAAATCAATCATACCTTTTACATAAGGATCTGTATACATTTTTTCAGGGTCTAAAATAAAGTTAGTAACCCATTTCTCACCATTTTCATGTCTTTGTAGAACTCCAGTTAAATCAGGTCCTGAAGAAACTTTTCCAATAACATGACAACCATTACATCCACCTTCTGCAAAAGTTTTTTCTCCTTTTTCTGCTGCTGGACTTTGTGGTGTTGCAATAATTCTTACAAGAGAATCTTTTGCTCTAATTCCAACATCGGCTGTTTTAACCATCAATTGCCAAATCATATTTTCAAAAAGAACAGCTTTTTCTAGATCTCCTTTTGCAACTGCTTCATCAGATAGTTTTTTCTGAGCAGGAATTTGATTATATTGATCAAATGCATCTGTAACTAAATCAGCAACTACTTTATGGTTTTGGAATTTATTGTCTTTTAAGAACTTAACAACACTTTGAATTACAGCATCAGTTGCACTATTTACTGCAACAGTTTTATCATATTCAGCTTTTAATTGCTCAGGAGTCATTGTTTGCATTTTAACTTTTTGAGCACTTTCATATTTTTTATTTGGGTCTTTAACCATTAAATACCCCATCATTTCTAAGTGAAGTGCTGAACAAAACTCTGTACAATAATAAGGGAAAACACCTTCCCTATCAGCTGTAAATTCTAATGTTACTGTCTCGCCTGGTTCTAGGGATGCATGTAGATTATAGTTGTCAATTGTAAATCCATGTGTTTCATCTTGCGCTCTTTCAAGATTTGTCATATGAAGTGTAACTTTATCACCTTTATTTACAGTAATTCTTTCAGGATTGATATGTGATCTTACAAGCGTTGAATAAATAGTTACATTGTTACCATTTCTTTCTATTCTCTCTTGCCCTGCAAGTGTTTTACCAATATGTTGTTCCCCTGTTTTACTATTTGTACCCATTTCATATCTAACATGTGGATGTAGTTTTTCTGCTCTTATTCCAACAGCATTATGTGGTTCACCTAATGGTATAGGCATATCAACAAGTAAATCCATTGTTTTACCAGAAATATCAATTAATTGGTGATTTTGAGGATGAAGTGGTCCTACATTTTGAAATCTATCTATTGCTAATTTATTTAAAGCAATAATATATTTTCCTTGTGGATCTGCACTTTCACTTTCCATCCCAGCTAAATGCCCAATATTGTAATGTACATTTTCTTTATCAAGAATTTTTAGATCTTTAAAATTCCATTTTACAACTTGAGAATCAACATATAATGAAGTATAAATTTCTCCATCTACAGGTGAAAATTGACTATGTAGAGGGCCAAGTCCTAATTCTAGTTGTCCATGTAAGGCTTTTTTCATATCTAAAATAGGAACACCATAAGGGTCTTTCGCTGTATATTCTTTATTTTCAATTAATTTTGTAATTTTTTTGAAATCATAAACTGAGGCATGAGTATCTAATTTCCCACAAACGACAATATATTGTCCAGTAGGATCAACATCAACTCCATGTGGTGATTTTGGTTCTGGAATTAAAAATAGTGCATCATTTTTAACTGCAACTTCCATAGAAATTACTTTATGATTATTAATGATTTTTACATTTTTAGGATCTTTAGATAATTCATATAATTTTTTCCAGTTATAAATATGTAAAAAGTCAGTATCATTTCTACTCATACCTGCTTCATTTGGTGGCATACCAACTTCTATTCCACCTGTATACATTTCTGAGTTAAATGAGTTCGTAAACCCCCATCCATCACTCATATTTTTACCAGAATCTGATAAATCTTGCATGTAAGGAGGCATTTCTAGTGTAAATGAATCTTTTTCTTGAATTCTTCCTTTTTTAGGATCAAATTTCCATATTGTAACACCACCTCTGTAAACTTCTTTATAGTCTTCTATTGAATGATAGTTATTATCAAAAGGAGCTGCATATTGTGCTGCTTCTATAATATGTTCTGAATTTGGTGTGAAAAATGAACCGCCATGTGCAGATTTAAAGATAGGGTTTACAACTATTTGTTTTGTTTCAAAATCTTCTAAATCAATGATAGCAATTCTAGGATTAGCTTTATCGTTAATAGCTAACCATTTTCCATCATATTTTGCGTTTGTTTCTGAAAGACCTGGATGGTGTGTATCTCCCCAGTTAATCTCTTTTTCTCTAATATTACCTTGTCTTAAAACAGCTAATGAATCTTTATCATATCCATATCCTTGCCAAGGTTCAGGGGTAAATACTCCAATATACTTTAAAATTTTCATTGATGGAACACCGTAAACAATAACTTGTCCACTTTGTCCACCAGAACTAAATACTATAAATTCATCTTTTACCCCAGTAGGGTTGTATGTTTTTGCGGCACGAATTATATCGATTTCCGATAAACCTCTATTCTTCATAATTTTTGAAAGTTCACCTTCATTCGCAACAAGAACACTTGTCATAAGTGTTGTTCCCAAAAGTAAAGATGAGATTCTACCAAGTACAGGTTTCATTTAAACTCCTTTCTTTATGTATTAGATTTTTTAATATCTAACTTATTAAATATTCAAAACATTTTAACACTTAGGAAAGTTTATAAAAATGATACATATCAAGAAATTGTTAATTATTTGTTAATTCTATTATAATAATTTAAATTATTAAATTCTTCCATTTAAGAGTCTAACTAATGAATTCTTTACTTCATCAAAACTAAATATCCTTTTTCCATTATTATTTTGTAAATAATTAGAAGCATCTTCCTTTGATTCAAAAGCTACTAAATCATCACCAGCTGGAGAAATTTTACTTGAGCCATATACAAAAAATGCTTTTTTAGCATCAACTATTTTTGATGTTTTATAATCAGTAATAAGAATATTTGTAAAATCTGATAGGCTTTGTATTTCAAAAGTTTTCCATTTTTCTTCATTAAAATAAAATTCAAACATTGATTTTGGAGAACAAAAAAAAGCATTCTTCCCATTTTTAAATTCAATTTTACTAGCCCAAATTGGGTTTTGATAAAGTTTTATTTTTCGTATTTCACAGCTTGTATCTTTTGTAAAATTCATATCAAATTTGATTTCGTTTGCAAACAAACAAGATATAAAAAATAGAACACCTAACATAATTTTTTTCACATGAACTCCTTAAACTAAATCTTTTTTTGAAAAAATTCTATATCCTAAAATAGCAAATATTATTCCTAAAATAATTGGATATAAAATTGAAAATATTATAAAAGTAGATTGTTTGAATGTATCTAAAATATAAAATGCAACTGGTCCCATAACTGTTAATTCTGGATCAAATAATGAAATTGCTGCAACTCTAAAAATTTCCATTGGATTTGTGAGTGCTATACCAATAATCATAGATTCTTCAAATCTATTTTGCATCATAAGGGAAATTAGCGCAATATCAATAAATGCTAACAGTAGTATCCATACGAAGAATGAAATTCCAAGGGCAACTTCACTTGATTTTACAAAAGAAGATATAAAAAATGCAATACCTAAAAATGCTGATGATAAAGCGAATAATAATCCAGAATATAAAAAAAATATTCCCCAAGGAATTTCTGCTTTAATAGCAGCTCCATAAATAATTGCAAAAAACATTGCAAAAAATACTGGTAAAAATACAGTTACAAATCTTCCTACTATTTTTCCCCAGTAATATTGTTTTAGGGAAATGGGAAAAGAAAGCATATACTCTAAGATATGATTATCTCTGTCTCCCGAAATAGATCTTACTGTTGTTATAAGAATAAATATAGGCAAAATAACAATTGTAATTTGAATATACATAAGTAACAATCTACTTAATCCACTAAATCCCATTACTTGTGATTGCGTAACACCCGTGATAAAAAATATAGCAATCATTCCACCAAAAATCAAGGAATAAACAACAAACCATTTTGCTCTAATAGACTCTTTTAAATCTAAATATGCAATTAGCATTAAATTTTTCATATACACCTACCTTATTATTTGGGCATTCTATCATATAATAATTACTTATAAAATTGATGTATATCAATAGATAATTTTATTGTAAAAGCTATCCCTAACTAATTGTTTTATATAATCCAATTTATCAAATCAAATAAATTACTTTATAGTGATTAAATACATTATCAAAAGGTATCCATATATGAGAGCATTAATTAGTGTTAGTGATAAAAGTGGTGTTGAAAATTTTGCCAAAGAGCTTATATCTTTAGGATATGAAATAATTTCAACAGGTGGAACATATAATAAATTAAAAGATGCAGGAATTGCAGTAATTGAAGCAAATGAAGTTACAAAATTTCCTGAGTGTTTTGAAGGAAGAGTTAAAACTTTAAATCCATATATTCATGGTGGAATTTTACATAGACGAGATAAACAATCTCATCTTGATCAAGCACGTGAATTGGGTGTTGAAGGTATTGATTTAGTTTGTGTAAATCTTTATCCTTTTAAAGCAACTATTGAAAAAACAGATGATTTTGAAGAAATTATTGAAAACATTGATATTGGTGGACCAGCGATGGTTAGAAGTGCTGCTAAAAACTTTGATTCAGTAATTATTGTTACTGATGTAATTGATTATGATTTAGTTTTGCAAAATCTTAAAAATAACACAAATACAGTTGAATTTAGAAGAGATATGATGATTAAAGCTTATGAACATACAGCGGCTTATGATTCAATGATTGCAAATTATATGAATAAAAGATTTAATGGTGGATTTGGAGCAAAACAATTTATTGTTGGTTCAAAAGTATTTGATACAAGATATGGTGAAAATCCTCATCAAAAAGGTGCTTTATATGAGTTTGATACACAATTTTCAAACAAATTTAAAACTATAAAAGGGGAAGCTAGTTTCAATAATATGGGTGATATTTCAGGAGCTGCAAAAATTGCTGCTGCATTTGGAAAAGATAAAGCTGTTTGTATTGTAAAACATGGAAATCCTTGTGGATTTGCTATTAAAGATACATTATTAGACTCTTATGTTGAAGCGCTTAAATGTGACCCAGTTTCTGCATTTGGTGGAGTTGTTGCAGTTAATGGATGTGTTGATAAAGAACTTGCAGTTAAAATGAATGAAATTTTCTTAGAAGTTGTATTTGCTGCTAGTTTCACAGATGAGGCAGTTGCTGTATTTGAAAGCAAAAAAAGAATTAAATTATTTGAACAAGGAACACAATATCTTGAACTTGCAAATGATGCTATTGACTTTAAAAGAGTTGATGGTGGATTTGTATTCCAAGACGCTGATAAAGTGGCAGAAGATGAAGTTAGAAATTCAGAATTAAAATCAACAAGAATTGCAACTGAACAAGAAGTAAAAGATATGGAAATAGCTTATAAAATTGCTTCATTAACAAAATCAAATTGCGTAGTTTATGTAAAAGATTCTGCAATGGTTGCTGTTGGTATGGGTATGACTTCAAGGGTTGATGCATCTAAAGCTGCTTTAAGAAAAGCAGAAGATATGGGAATAGACGTTACGGGTGCTGTATTAGCTTCAGAAGCATTTTTCCCATTCAGAGATAGCATTGATGCTGCAGCTGAAGCGGGTGTTAAATGTGTAATCGAACCGGGTGGTTCAATTAGAGATGATGAAATTATTGAAGCTGCAAATGAATATGATATGGCTTTATATTTCTCAGGAATCAGACACTTTTTACACTAAAATATAACAAAATAACATCATAGATTTATTTAAATTTATGATGTTTATTATATGTTTTTCTCATATATTTTTAATTCTTTTTAGATATACTTTAACAATTTCATAAAGAGGATTATCTTGAATTATTCAAAAAAAATCAGAACTATATTCATACTAATAATCTTACTTTCTCATACTTTATTTGCAAAAGAATTAAAAAAAGTTACTCTTCAATTATCTTGGTTAGACCAATTTCAGTTTGCTGGTTATTACATGGCAAAACAAAAAGGTTTTTATGAAGAGTTAGGTCTTGATGTTGAAATAAAACCTTTTTCTTTTGATGTTGATATTCCAAAAGAAGTAAATGATGGAAAAATTGATTTCGCGGTAGGTCGCGAGACTTTAATTCTTGAAAAAATCAAAAATCCTAATATTGTGGCTTTGTATGCACTTTTCCAGTCAACTCCTTTGATTTTAATGAGTACTAAAGAATCACAAATTAATACTATAAATGATTTCTCAAATAAAAAAATAATGACAACAATTGATGATGCGAGTGAAGTATCATTAAAAGCAATGATTAGTTCAAATAAAATCAAACCAGAAAATTTAACTTTTCTAAAACATACACACAATATTGATGATTTAATAAATAAAAATACTGATGTGATTTCTGCATATATTTCTAAATCTCCATATGTTTTACAGAAAAAAGGTATTGAATATAATATTTTTGATCCTAAAAAATATGGTTTTGATATGTATAGTGATTTATTATATACAAATCAAAATCTTATAACTTATGATTTAAATACTGTTTTATTATTTAAAAAAGCCTCTTTAAAAGGATGGGAATATGCCTATTCAAATATGGAAGAGAGTGTTGATTTAATACTTAAAAATTATAATTCTCATAAACTAGAAAAAGAAGAGTTGTTATATGAAGCAAATGAACTAAAAAAACTTTCTTATTTTAAAACTGCAAATTTGGGAGAAATTAGAAAAGATAAAATTCAAAGAATTTATGATTTATATAATGTTATGGGATTAGTATCATCTCCTATAAATTTAGATAAATTTGTTTTTGATATAAATAATTTAAATAGTTTTACTTTTTCTTCAACAGAAATAAAATATATTGAAGAAAAAGATAATATAAAAATGTGTGTAATGCCAAATGCAATGCCCTATAGTGATATAAAAGATGGAAAATTTACGGGATTTGTTGCTGATTATATAGCATTAATAGAGAAAAAGATAAAAAAACCAATAATTTTAATTCCTACAAAAAGTTGGACAGAGTCTTTAGAATTTGCTGTAAATAGACAATGTGATATTTTATCAACTGCAATGTGGACAAAAGAGAGAGAAAAAGATTTTAATTTTACAAAAACATATATGGATATACCTTTTGTACTTTTAACAAAAAGTGGAACATCATTTATTAATAATTTATCTTCTTTAAAAGATAAAAAAATCTCTATAGTGGAGAGTTATGCGATTATAGAGACTTTAAAAAATAAGTATAAAGATATTGAGTTTGTTACAGTAAAAACTATTGATGAAGGTTTAGAAAAAGTTTTAAATAAAGAGACTTTTGGTCATATAGATACTATTTCAACTGCTTGGTATAAATTGCAGATAAAATATTTGACTCAACTTTCAGTATCTGCAAAATTAGATGAAGTTTCAAAACTAAGTATTGCAACAAGAAGTGATGATGCTATTTTATATGATATTTTTCAAAAAGCAGTTTCAAGTATAGATGATTTTGAAAAAAATGAAATGCTTAATAAATGGGTTTCTGTTGAATATAAAAAAGAGTTTGATTACTCTATTTTGTGGAAAGTATTTTTTGTTCTTTTTTTAATTATTATAGCTGTTATTTATAAACAAATACTTTTAAGAAATGTGAATAACTCTTTAAAAGAAAAAGTAGAGGAAAAAACAAAAAAATTAAGACAGATAAATAATGAACTAGAAATAAGAATAAAAGAAGAAGTAGAAAGTAACTTAAAAAAAGACAGACTTTTATCTCAACAACAAAAAATGGTTTCTATGGGGCAAATGATTGAAAATATCGCCCATCAATGGAGACAACCTTTATCTTTGATTACTACAAGTGCTAGTGGAATAAAATTAAAAAAACAAATAAATGATTTAGATGATGAATTTTTAGATAAAACATTGGATTCTATAATGAATACATCAAAATATTTATCAAATACTATTGATGATTTTAGATATTTTTTCAAACCACAAAAAGAAAAGGAGGATTTTTATTTAGAAAATTGTTGTAATAAAACCGTTGATTTATTGAATTCAAATTTCTTAAGTAAAGATATAAAAATTATTAATAAAAGTGAAGATATAAAAATTTTAGGATATGAAACAGAATTGATTCAAGTTTTAATAAATATTTTAAATAATTCTAAGGATGCATTAGAGTTTTCAAAAGAGAAAGATAAATTAATTTTTATAGATATTTTTAGAGATAAAGACAAAGCTATTATTGAAATAAATGATAATGCAGGGGGAATTGATGAGTCAATAATTGATAAAATATTTGAACCATATTTTACAACTAAACATCAATCTCAAGGAACAGGTATTGGATTATATATGTGTCAAGAGATTATTCATAAACATATGAATGGGAAAATCGATATTTCAAATGTAAATTATGAATATAATAATAAACTTTATAAAGGTACTTTAGTAAGAATAACTTTATAAGATATTTTTGATAAAACTTTATTCGTTCTGCAATAATCTTTAGATATAATCATGTCAATAAAATATAATTAGGAATACTATTGACTTGGCTAGAAATCGATACAGAACATGTATGGCATCCATATAACTCACTTCCATCTAAAACAAAAATATTACCAGTTGTTTCTACAAATAAAACTTCAATTTTTTTAGAAACAGGAGAAGTTTTAATTGATGCTATGAGCTCATGGTGGAGTGCAATTCATGGATATAATCACCCAAAATTAAATAATGCTTTAAAAAAACAAGTTGAAATCATGCCTCATATTATGTTTGGTGGATTAGCCCACGAACAAGCTAGCTTACTCTCTAAAAAATTAGTAGATTTAACAGGACTTCATAGTGTTTTTTTATGTGATAGTGGTTCGGTTAGTGTTGAGGTTGCACTCAAAACAGCAATTCTTTATCAAAAAGCTAAGGGTTTAAAAAAATATAAATTTTTGGCTCTTGAACACGCTTATCATGGCGATACTTTGGGAGCTATGAGTGTTTGTGACCCAGAAAATTCTATGCATAGTATTTATGGTTCATATTTGAGCGAAAATATTTTTGTTAAAGCTCCAAAATTAGGCTTTTTAAGTGATAATAAGGAAGAGATAAAAGCTTTAGAAGAAATATTTGAAAAACACCATGAAGAAGTTGCTGCTTTTATAGTTGAACCAATTGTTCAAGGTGCAGGTGGAATGAGAATTTATAATCCAAAATATTTGAAAAAAGCACGAGAATTATGTTCAAAATATGATGTGTTATTAATAGTAGATGAAATAGCAACAGGTTTTGGACATACGGGCAAAATGTTTGCTTGTGAACACTCAAATATAAAACCAGACATCATGACTATTGGAAAAGGACTAACTGGTGGTTATATGACAATGGCTGCTATGGTTACTTCAAGAAATGTGAGCGAAATTATATCAGATAGTGAAATTGGTGTTTTAATGCATGGACCAACATTTATGGCAAATCCTTTAGCTTGTAGTGTTGCAAATGCTAGTATTGATTTACTTCTTGAAAGTAATTGGCAAGAAAATGTAAAGAATATTGAAAGTATTTTTACTCAAGAGTTACAAAATGCAAAAGATTTGGAACTTGTAAAAGATGTAAGAAATATTGGAGCAATAGGAATTATTGAGTTAGTTGATGATTGTTATGCACAAAAAGTTCAAGATTATTGTGTGAAAAATGGAGTTTGGATAAGACCATTTGGTAAACTTGTTTATTCAATTGTTGCATATACAATAACTGAAAAAGATTTAAGAAAAATAGTAAAAACAATGATAAATGCAATTAAAGAAATAGAAGAAAATATATGAAAAAAGATAATTTAAAAAAATTAGTATCAAATTTACCAAAACACCCAAATGTTTTGGGAAGAGATAGATTTTTTAATAGTGCGGTATTAATTCCCCTTGTAAAAATCAAAGGTGAATATCATCTATTATTTCAAAAAAGAGCAGCAACTATTAGACAAGGTGGAGATATTTGTTTTCCTGGTGGCGGTTTTGAAGCAGGTGTTGATAAAAGTTTCAAAGATACTGCTTTAAGAGAAACTTTTGAAGAGTTAGGAATCCAAAAAAAAGATATAAAAATTTTAGGACAGCTGGATACTTATGTAGCTCCTATTGGTGCAATTATTGAATCTTTTGTTGCAAAAGTAAAGAAAAAAGCTTATAAAAAGATGAATATAGATTTTAATGAAGTTGAAAAAACTTTACTTATTCCCCTTTCATTTTTCAAAGAACATGATGCTCAAGAATATACTTTAGCACAAGAAATTCAACCTTATAAAATTAATGAAAATGGTGAAAAAGAGATTTTTTTTCCTGTTGAAGAACTAGGGCTTCCTGATGCTTATAAGAAACCATGGGGAAATAAAAGACATAAAGTTTGGGTTTATAAATATGAAGGTGAGGTTATTTGGGGAATCACTTCTGTGATTATAAAAGATTTATTGGAAAAATATTAAAATGAATAAAATTTCATTTGAAAATAAAAATACTCTTCTCAAAGATAAAAAAATGGAATAAAGTATATAATAAGATTTGATAAATAAAAGGAAAATATATAATGAAATTTAATGAATTAAATGATGAAGAAAAAAATGTAATAGAGAATAAAGGCACAGAATATGCATTTTCTGGGAAATATAATGATTTTGAAGAAAAGGGGATTTTTACTTGTAAAAAATGTGATGCACCACTTTATAAATCAGAAGATAAATTCAAATCCGGTTGCGGATGGCCTAGTTTTGATGATGAAATACAAGGCGCTATAAAAAGAGTTCCTGATAAAGATGGAAGAAGAATGGAAATTGTTTGTTCTTCTTGTGGTGGACATTTAGGACATGTATTTGAAGGTGAAAGATTGACTTCAAAAAATACAAGACATTGTGTAAATTCTATTTCTTTAAATTTCCAAGCAAAAATATGATTATCCCTCAAATAAATATTGCAATGCTAATAGATTGTGATAATGTAAGTTCTAAATATATTGATAGTATTATAAATGATTTATCAAAATATGGAACTATAAATATTAGAAATGCCTATGGAAACTGGAAAGATAAAAGACTTCAAGGCTGGGAAGATGTTTTACATAAATATAATATAAAACCAATTCAACAATTTGCTTACACAAAAGGTAAAAATGCAAGTGATATTGCAATGGTTATTGATATTATGGATTTATTATATACAAAAGATTTAGGCGCTATTGCCCTTGTAACAAGTGATAGTGATTTTACTCCAGTGGTTTCAAGGATTTTATCAAATGGAATTACAGTTTATGGATATGGAGAAGATAAAACTCCTGAATCATTTGTAAATGCTTGTTCACAGTTTATTTATGTGGAAAAACTTTTTGACTATACAAAAGAAGAGGATACTGCAAGTATTAATTCAAATCATAAATTAACAAAAGTACAATTAAGAAAAGATACAAAACTTGTAGCACTTTTAAGAAAAGCAGCAGAACAAACCTCAGATGATAGTGGTTGGTCAAATATTGCTGCTGTTGGTTTGTATATCAATCAAAATTCATCTTTTTCTCCTATTAATTATGGATATAAAAAATTAGGTGAATTAATAAAGGCCACTGAATTATTTGATGTAAAAATATTAGGTGAAAATAAAACTGTTATGTTAATAAGAGATAATAGGAATTAGAATGCAAAATGAAAATATTAAAAAAGCATATTTCGCAGCGGGGTGTTTTTGGGGTATAGAATATTTTTTTGAAAAATTAAATGGTGTAATATCTGCAATTTCTGGTTATATGGGAGGACATATTGAAAATCCAAGCTATCAAATGGTTTGTACAGGATTTTCAGGTCATTTAGAAGTTGTGGAAGTAACATTTGATGAAACAATTGTTTCTTTTGAAATTTTGGCGAAATTATTTTTTGAAATTCATGATTTTACTCAAATAAATGGTCAAGGTCCAGATATTGGAAATCAATATTTATCTGCAATTTTTTATGTGGATGAAGAGCAAAAAAATATAAGTGAGAAATTGATTTTGGAGCTGGAGAGCAAGGGTTTTAAAGTGGCAACTTCTTTATATGAATTAGTGCCATTTTATGAAGCAGAAGAATATCATCAAGATTACTATGAAAGACACCAAAAGGTGCCTTATTGTCATAGTTACAAAAAGATATTTTAAATAGTTCCTAAAATATAATAGATATGTTTATTATCTAATCTTTCAAGTTTTATATTGTATTTTTCAGCCCAATGTGAAACTTCTTGATGAAATTCTTCTAAGATTTCAGTCGAATCATTTTCATCACATTTAATTTTTAAATGATTAGTTTTGTTAGATAGTCCTACATAAGCATTCATTTTTTTTAGGTGATCATTTAGTGTAAAAATATGTTTTGCAAATTTGTCAAAATTTGTTGTTGACTCCATCATTTTTTCGGCTTGGTTTAGTGATGCTTCACTTTTTGAATATCCTAATTGAGATAATATTACTTCAGCAGATACTTCTAATTGCATTTTAATCCTTTTATTTAATTATAATATATGTTATCAAAATTAGTTTGAATTATAAGTAAAAAAACAATAATAAAAAACTTTTAAAATAGTTAAAATAAACTTTTTTGAGTTCCAATATTATCTTCTCCTAAAGCTTTTAATCTAAAAGTATATCTATGTTCACTGCTTCTTCCAAATTGTTTTATAGCTTCAACATGAGCCTTTGTTCCATAACCTTTATGTTTGGCAAAATTATAATTTGGAAAATCATTTGAGATATTTAACATATATCTATCTCGACTTACTTTTGCTAAAATGGAAGCAGCACTAACTTGTGGAACTGAGGCATCAGCTTTTATTTCGCAAGTTAAATCTGATATTCCAAAAGTTGTATTTCCATCCATCAAAAAAGAATAACAATCATTTCTTAAATTTTTCATAATTTCCATAATAGAATTTTTAAGGCAAAAACTTAAGCCTTTTTCATCAATTTTTTTTGCATTTGTAAAAACTATATGATATTTTGATTTTATTATTATCTCTTCAAAGAGTTTTTCTCTTTTTTTTTCACTTAAAACCTTTGAATCATTTAATCCTATTATCTCTTCCAGTAAAACAGCTCCTGCTACAACTAAAGGACCAGCTATTGGACCTCGTCCTGCCTCATCAATACCACATAACATTAAACTTCCTTTTAAAATATAATTTATTATAACATTTATAGAAAAAAATTATATAATGATGGACAAAAGTTAATAAGTGGGATTATAATGAAAAAGTTTTATATAGTACTTGCAATTATTTTAATACTAGTTGTTTATTTTTTTTATTTTTTTAAAAGTTCAAAAGAACTTATTAAAATAGGTTTTGTAGGAGCTTTAACTGCAAAATATTCAGATTTAGGAAATCCTATGATGAATGGAATAATTTTAGCCTTTGAAGAAGAAGGATATGAAATTAATGGAAAAAAAATCGAGCTAATATTTAAAGATGATAAAAAAGATGAGCAAGTAAATAGAGAAATTGTAAATGATTTTATAGCCCAAGGGATAAAAATAGTCATGGGAAATGTGACAAGTAGTATGTCAAAAATTTCTATGTCTATTATTAATGAGCATAAAGATATGTTTATGATTTCAGCGGCATCTGCTAGTAATGAATTTTCAGGAATTGATGACCAATTTTTCAGAGTTCATGTGGCAAATAATGCTCAAAGATTTGATAGTTTTACTAAATATATAATAAATAATAATCATAAAAAAGTTTATGGAATTTATGATCCTGGAAATATTACTTATACAAAAGATTATTTAGAAAATTTTGAAAAAAGTTTTATATCTAATGGTGCTGATAGTTTTATAAAATATGCAAAAACAGATGAAAATTTGGATGATTTAGTTTCTGATATAAATAGTTCAAAACCTGATTTAATTTTAATTTGTGCAAATTCAGTTGATGCAGCAAGGGTTGTTCAATATCTAAAAATGAAAAATGTTCAAACCCAAATTGCCTCTTCTGAATGGGCTATGACACCTGCATTTATTGAAAATAGTGGAAAATATAGTGAAGGAATTATTTTTAATATAGATTATGATGAACATTCTAAAAATGAAGATTTTATTAACTTCTCGAATAAATTTAGACAAAAATATCAAATGGAACCATCGTTATTTGCTTCAAAAGGATACGAATTAGCAAAAGTCATAATAGAACTTCTTAAAATGGGCAATCAAACTGAACTTAAAAAAAATTTGTTAATAAAAAAAGAGTTTAAAGGTTTACAAGATACTATTATTTTTGATCAATATGGAGATGTAATTAGAAGATTTAACACATTTAAAGTAATAAATGGAAAGTTTGAAAAAGTAGAATGAAAAAAGAAAAAAGTTTAAAAAAACAGATTTTAATAATCTTAATATCTTTTTCGATTTTTATAGCAATCAGCATTGGATTAATTGCTATGGTTAATTTTTATTTATCTAAATTAACTATTATTCAACATAATCAAAAACAAGTTTTATATCAAATTGAATCTGAAATGGATAAATTTTTATCTAAAATATCTAAAATATCTTTTTATATAAAAGGCAATTATCATCAAGATAATGTCATTTTACTTAAAAATATTGTTGATACAAATACAAATATTTCAAGCATCTTAGTTTTAAATAAAGATGGAGTTATTGAAGATTTTTATGCTGCAACAAATATAAAAATTTATAAAGGTTTTGATTATTCTAATCAAGAGTATTTTAAAGGTATCAAAGAAAATGATGATTATTGGTCAAATGTTTTTTTATCAACAGTTGATGAAGAAGCTGCCATTTCATATAGTTTTAGATTAGAAGATAAAGTAGTTGTTTTAATGGTTCAATTAAAAGAGATTTCAGATTTTATATCAAGATTTAAAAATCAAGATAATACTCATATGGTAAAAATCTTTGATAGTAGTGGAACTGTAATTTTAAATCCAAATAATCCAGATTTAGTTTTACAAAGGTTTAATGAAAAGAGTCAAAAAGTATTTACACATTTAATAGATATTTTAAAACCCTATGAATTCACAATATTTTATTCAAATTCTTTTGACGAAGAACAATACGGAACATATACTTCTATTGAAAAAACAGGTTGGAAAATTGTTGTAAGAGAGAGTTATAAATTAATTTTAAAATCTTTAAATAGTATTATTTTTGGGATGATTTTTAGTATTATAACTTTTATTATTGTTGCAGTTTTATTATCTTTAAGAATATCAAGAAGAATTTTTAGGTCTTTAGATGATTTACAACAAACAACTACAAGTATTGCAAATGGAAATTATAATATTGAGATACGAAAATCATATTATGGCGAGTTTAACCTTCTTTTAAATAGTTTTAATAAAATGAAAATAGAAATTGATAAAAGAGAAGATTCATTGGAAGCCTCATTACATAGTTTTAAATCTTTATTCAATTCAACTATGGAAGTTATAGTGATACATGATAAAGGTATTTGTATTGATGCAAATAATATTGCAGTGAAGTTTTTAAAATTTAGTGATAAAAAAGAGCTAATAGGCAAAAATTTATTAGATTTTGTTGATAATAAATACAAAGAATTATTAGTAAAAAACTATAAGAAAAATACTTTACCTTATGAGTTTGATATTATTATAAATGACCAAAAACATACTTGTTTAGGACAGGGAAAGTTTATTAAATTAAATGGTAAAAAAGTAAAACTTTCAACACTAATTGATATTACAGAATTAAAAGCAAAAGATAGATTACTTTTTCAACAATCAAAAATGGCATCAATGGGAGAAATGATTGGAAATATTGCCCATCAATGGAGACAACCATTAAGTGTAATTAGTACTTGTGCAAGTGGTATAAAACTTGAAAAAGAAATTAATGATATTAAAGATGAAAGATTATATGAAGCATTGGATTTAATAGTTGAAAATACACAATATTTATCAAAAACTATTGATGATTTTAGAAACTTTTTTAAAGCAGATAAAATAATAGAGGATTTTTGTGTAAATGATAGTATTTTTAAAGTTTTAAAACTTTTAAAATCAAGTATTCAAAATCACAGTATTCAAATTGAAACCTATCTTGATGGAGACTTAATAATAAATGGTTATCCAAATGAATTTTTACAAGTTTTAATAAATGTTTTAAATAATGCAAAAGATGCATTAATTACTCAACCAAAAAATGCAAGATTTATAAATATCAAAACATCAATTGAAAATAAAAAATGTATTGTTGAAGTGAATGATAATGGAGGAGGTATTAATGAAACTATTATTTCAAAAATATTTGAACCATATTTTACAACAAAATATAAATCACAAGGAACAGGAATTGGTCTTTATATGTCCCATCAAATAGTAGTTGAACACATGAAAGGTTCTATTTCTGCAAAAAATACAGAAATGATAAAAGATGGGAATATATATAAAGGCTGTTCATTAGTTATTGTATTACCAATAAAAGAAAATCAAAATTTAGAAGATTATATTATATAACTTGACAATCATTGACTCAAGTGCTATAATTTTATTAGCAGTTAAATTAAAGGAGTGCCAGATATGAATAAAATTTTTGAAAAACTAACAAATCAACTTACAGAAACAATAGACTCAAGTGTAGCTTTAGCTTTACACAATAAAAATCAAGAGGTTGAGGTAATACATTTACTTTGGGCATTATTATCAAATACAAATTCGGTTTTAAATCAGTTATTAAATAAAATGAATGTGAATAAAGTAGCAGTTGAACTTGAAGCAAAATCATACGCTTCAAAACTTCCAAGCGTTTCAAGTGTTACAAAAGAGAGTATAAAATTATCAAGAAATCTTCTTTCTTCATTACAAAGTGCAGAAGGATTAATGGCAAGTTTTGGAGATAAATTTATAGCTGTTGATACTTGGCTTATTTCAAATCTTGATTCTTCTGTGATTAAAGATGTATTAGGAAAATATGTAGATTTAAAAGAAGCAAAAAAAGAGCTAGAAGCAATGCGTGCTGGAAAAACGATAGATAGCAATAGTGGTGATGAAAATCTTGAAGCTTTAAATAAATACGGAATTGATTTAAATAAAAAAGCAATTGATGGACTTCTTGACCCAGTTATTGGAAGAGATGAACAAATCAGCAGAATGATGCAGATTTTAATTAGAAAAACAAAAAATAACCCAATTTTAATTGGAGAACCAGGAACTGGAAAAACAGCAATCGCTGAAGGACTAGCACAAAAAATAGTAAATAAAGATGTTCCTACATCACTATTAAATAAAAGAGTAATTACTTTAGATATGAGTTCAATGATTGCAGGGGCAAAATATAGAGGTGAATTTGAAGATAGATTAAAATCAGTTATTGATGAAGTGAAACAAGCTGGAAATATAATTTTATTTATTGATGAAATTCATACAATCATTGGAGCAGGTGCAAGTGAAGGTTCTATGGATGCAGCAAATATCCTAAAACCATCATTAGCTAGGGGTGAATTACATACTATTGGTGCAACAACATTAAAAGAGTATAGAAAGTATTTTGAAAAAGATACTGCAATGCAAAGAAGATTTCAACCAATAAATGTAAATGAACCTAGCGTTAATGAAGCTTTACAAATATTAAGAGGTATAAAAGAAAAACTTGAAACTCACCATAATGTAACTATAAATGATAGTGCATTGGTTGCAGCTGCAAAATTATCAAATAGATATATTACAGATAGATTTTTACCAGATAAAGCAATAGATTTAATAGATGAAGCAGCAGCAGAACTAAAAATGCAAATTGAGAGTGAACCAAATGCCTTATCTTCTATAAAAAGAGAGATTCAAACTTTAAATGTTGAAAAAGAAGCTCTAAAAATGGAAGAGGGTAAAAAGAATGAAGAGAGAATTATTCAAATAGAAAAAGAACTTGCAGATAAAAATGAAGAAAAACAAAATTTAGAAGCAAGATTTGCAAATGAAAAAGAGACTTTTAATACTACAAGTGAATTAAAAGTAAAAATTGAAGAACTTAAAAATAGAGCAAATATTGCTAAACGAGAATCAAACTTTGAAAAAGCAGCTCAAATTGAGTATGGAGAAATTCCAACTTTAGAAGCAAAAATTAAAGAGAATGAAGAAAAATGGAAAAGAATGCAAAAAGAGGGAACTCTTTTAAGAAACTCAGTTGATGAAGAAGCAATTGCAAGTATTGTTTCAAGATGGACAGGAATTCCTGTTAATAAAATGATGGATAGTGAAAAACAAAAAGTTTTAATGGTTGAAGAAGTTCTAAAAAAAGATGTAATTGGACAAGATGAAGCATTAAAAGCTATTAGTAGAGCTATAAAAAGAAATAAAGCAGGATTAAGTGAAACAAATAGACCAATAGGAAGTTTCTTATTTTTAGGACCAACTGGAGTTGGAAAAACTGAAAGTGCAAAAACTTTAGCAAAATTCTTATTTGATGACCCAAAATCACTTATTAGATTTGATATGAGTGAATATATGGAAAAACACGCTGTTTCAAGACTTGTAGGAGCAGCACCAGGTTATGTTGGATATGAAGAAGGTGGACAATTAACAGAAGCGGTAAGAAGAAAACCTTATAGTGTTATTTTATTTGATGAGGTTGAAAAAGCTCATCCTGATGTATTTAATATTTTATTGCAAGTTTTAGATGATGGAAGATTAACTGATAATAAAGGTATTACAGTTGATTTTAAAAATACAATTATTATTTTGACTTCAAATATTGGAAGTGCAAGAATTATTGAAATAAGTGATAAAGAAGAAAGAAGAAAAGCTGTTTTAGATGAGTTGAAATCTCATTTTAGACCAGAATTTTTAAATAGACTTGATGATATTGTTATTTTTGAACAATTAAATTTAGAAGCAATTACAAATATTGTAGATATTTTATTTAATAATATTAGGAAAAAAGTTGAAGAAAAAGATATAAAAATTTCTTTAACATCAAATGCAAAAGCATATATTGCGAAAATAGGATTTGATCCAGTTTATGGTGCAAGACCTTTAAAAAGAGCCATTTATGAGATAGTTGAAGATAAATTAGCTGATTTAATTTTAGAAGATAAAATAGGTGAGGGAAGTAATATTGAGTTTGATGTTGTGGATAATGAAGTAATTGTTAAAATAAACTAAAGAATATTTAAGCAAAATTTAACTATAATCCCCAACTTATTTAGTGAATATAGAGGAAATCTAAAATGAAAAGAACGTATCAACCGCACAATACTCCAAGAAAAAGAACTCACGGGTTCAGAGTAAGAATGGCTACAAAAAATGGTAGAAGAGTTATTAACGCAAGAAGAGCTAAAGGTAGACATAAATTAGCTGTTTAAATAAAGAACATCGACTTAACAGTTCGAGAGACTTTAACAAACTATATAAAAGCGGCAAAAGATGGCATACTACCAGCTTTGTCGCTTTTTTTAGTTCTAGCACTACACTAAAAGCTGCTTTTGTTACTTCAAAAAAAGTAGGAAATGCAGTAAACAGAAATAAAGCAAGAAGAAGAATGCGTGCTTTATTTGCTTCTTATGAAAAACAATTATTAGTTGGTAATTATATATTTGTTGCTAAAATAGAACTACATAATAAAGACTTTTTACAGTTAAAAAAAGATTTTGATTTCGCATTAAAGAGATTAGAAGTTTTAACATGAAAACTATTTTTAAATATTTTATAAGATTTTATCAAAAATATTTAACAATTTTATCTTTTGGATCATGTAGATATTATCCCTCATGTTCTCAATATGCATTATGGCAATTGGACAATAATACTTTTTTTAAGGCGATTTATTTTACAATAACGCGAATATTAAAATGTAATCAACTTTTTGCAGGTGGATTTGATTATCCAACCATCAAGTTAAACGCAAATCAAAATATCAATTTTGAAAAAATCAAAATAAAATATTGGTATATTCCATTGAAAAATGGTAAGTATTTAGTAGTAAAGAATCGGGAGTGGAAAAAAAAGAATGAACAACATGAATCAAAATAACGGTATGCAAAAACGAATGTTAATTATGACATTGATAGTTTTTGTATTTTTCATAGCTTATGAGTTTTTGGTTTTAAAACCACAACAAGAAGCTAAAGCAGCTCTTGTTAAGCAAGAACAAGAACAAAAGCAAAATGTTGCACCTGATGTAAAAACAGCAATAACAGATGCTAATAGTAGTCCAGCAAGTGCATTTAACTCTGCCGATGCTTTATCATCAAAGTCGATAGGAAATGTACAAACTGTTTCTACAATTAAAACAGCTAAAAATATTATAGAAATTGATACTTTAGGTAGAATTGCTCAAGTTACGTTAGTTGAAGAAAAATATAGAAATGAAAATGGTAATCAAATTAAATTATTTGAAGCAAACCAATTAAGACCACTTGAAGTTAGATTTGCAGATGTAAATATTAATGCAGAAGCATTTAAAGTTTCAGTAGTTGCAAATTCTGCAAATATTGATGCTACAACATCTGCACAAGAATTAATTTTAACTCAAAATCTGAATGGAACAGTTTTAACTAAAAAATTAACTTTTTATCCTGATGGACATTACGATTTAAATGTTAGTACTACAAATGAGAAAGAGTTTTTTATTACAAATGGATTTAGACCAAATGTTTTAGCTGATATGTATGCTGTTCATGGATTTATTTCAAAATTAAATGATAATTCATTAAAAACAATTGAAGATGGAAAATTAGATAAAAATCAAGATATTGTTGGAGCAAAGTTTATATCTAGTTTTGATAGATATTATACAACTGTAATTTATAATTTTGAAAAATCATTAAGTATAACGCTAATGCCAGATACAAAATCTGATCCTCAAGGATTTATTCATGGAGGAAATGCTGTAACTTTTTCAGGTTTTATTGGACCCAAAAATCATAGAGATTTAGCAGCATTAAATCCTGAATTAATTGATGTAATTGATTATGGTTGGTTTACATTTATTGCAAAACCAATGTTTTTATTATTACAATTTATCCAAGGTTATGTTGGAAATTGGGGTTGGACAATTGTTATTTTAACAGTCTTAATTAAATTAGTTCTTTTCCCGTTATCATTCAAAGGAATGGTATCGATGCAGAAATTAAAAGATTTAGCTCCTAAAATGAAAGAAATTCAAGCTAAATATAAAGACGATAAACAAAAACAATCAATGCATATGATGGAACTTTATAAAAAACATGGTGCAAACCCAATGGGTGGATGTTTACCGTTAATTTTACAAATTCCAGTATTCTTTGCAATATATAGAGTTTTGTTAAATGCAATTGAATTAAAAGGTGCTCCTTGGATGTTCTGGGTACATGACTTAGCTGAAATGGATCCTTATTTTGTTTTACCTATTTTAATGGGTATAACAATGTTTTTACAACAAAAAATTACACCAAATACAATGCAAGATGAAATGCAAAAGAAAATATTTCAATTTTTACCAGTTATTTTCACATTCTTTTTCTTATGGTTCCCGGCAGGACTTACGTTATATTGGTTTATAAATAATCTATTTACAATCGGTCAACAATACTATATTAATAGTGTATTTGAAAGAAAAAGAGCTGAGAAAAATTAGGAACTTAATATGAAAAAGTTTGAATCGAATTGCCTAGAAAAGGTTTATGAATTAGCCACAGCAGAGTTTAATTGTTCTATTACTGAATTAGAAATAGAAGTTATCCAACAACCAAGTAAAGGTTTTCTTGGTTTTGGAAAAAAAAATGCAATTATAGAAGTATGTTTTAAAGATAATTGTAAAAAATATGTTCAGGAAACTAAATCATTTAGAAATAAAGACGTTAGAATTCAAGAAGTTTCAGAAAGAATTGAATACTCAAATCAAAAAGAAGAAAGAAATCTTTCTCAGCATCAACATGAAGATGAAATTGAATCTTCATCTTGTGTTCCTAAGGTTGACTCAAAAGATAAAATTTTTGATAAATTTTATCATGAAGAATCACAAGGTGAGATTTCAAAAATAATTATTAAAAAAGATAAAGAAAAAATTTTAAAAGAAGTACAAGAGGGTATTCATTTATTATTTGATAATACTTGTTATTGTCTTGATAAAATTAATGTTGAATTTTACGATGAAGAAACTTTGTATGTTGAGTTTTTAGGTGAAGATTCTGCTTTGTTAATAGGAAAAGAAGGCTACAGATATAAAGCATTATCTTATATTTTATTTAATTGGATTAATGAAAAATATGGTTTAATGCTAAGGCTTGAAGTTGCACAATTTTTGAAAAATCAGGAAGAAGCAATTTATACATATCTTGAACCAATTATTGAAATAATTAAAGAAAAAGGTACTTTTAAAACAAAACCACTTGATGGTATTTTAGTTCATATTGCTTTAAAAAAATTAAGAGATGAATTCCCTGATAAATATGTTGCTGTAAAAACAAATATCAGAGGTGACAAATATGTACTTGTTAATGAATATAGAGCAAGAGAAATTTAATCTTGTTTGATAATGCTACAATTGTTGCAATTGCAACAGCCAATGGAATTGGCTCTATTTCTATAGTTAGAATTTCGGGGGTAAATGCTCTTGAAATTGCTACAAAAATTTCAAAAAAAACAACTTTTCAACCAAGACTTGCAACTCTTTCTTCTTTGTATGATTTTAATAGTGAAGTAATAGACGAAGCTTTAATTTTATATTTTAAAGCACCTTTTTCTTTTACTGGTGAAGATGTTATTGAATTCCAATGTCATGGTGGAGTTGCAATTGCAAATATGCTTATAAATGAAGCTTTAAAATATGGAGCTAGAATCGCAAATCCAGGCGAGTTTTCAAAACGAGCTTTTTTTAATAATAAGATAGATTTAACAAAAGCAGAAGCAATTTCAAAAATTATTGAAGCAAGAAGTGAAGATGCTGTAAAATTATTAGCTCGACAACTAAAAGGTGAACTTACAAATTTTGTAAATGAAATTAGAGAAGATTTACTTTTTATGTTAGCTTATACTGAAGTTTCAATTGATTATGCAGAAGATGATTTACCAAGTGATATTTTTGCTCAAATCAAAAATAAAATGGAGAACATTATTGTAAAACTATCTAATACTTTAGATGCAAGCCGTAGACGAGAAGGAATGATTGAAGGCTTTAAAGTTGCAATTATTGGTAAACCAAATGTAGGGAAATCTTCACTTCTAAATAAACTTCTAAATTATGATAGAGCAATTATTTCAGATATTGCAGGAACTACAAGAGATACGATTGAAGAGTCTGTACGAATTGGAACACATATTATAAAAATAGTTGATACAGCTGGAATTAGAGATGCAAGAGATGTTATAGAAAGAATTGGGATTGAAAAATCTATCGAAGCTATAAGTGAAGCAGATATTGTGATAGCTTTGTTTGATAATGGTAAAGTTTGTGATGATGAAGATTACAAAATAATCCAATTAATAGATGAAAATTCAAATAAAGAGATATTAAAAGTATTAAATAAATCAGATTTACAAAATTATTTTGATAAAACTAAGATAGATGATTTTATTGAGTTATCAACTAAAGAAGATATTAATCCATTAATTAAAAAAATTGAGATGATTTTAGATTCAAATACTCATAGTGATGAAATGACATTAATATCAAAAAGACAAATTTTATCTGTTGAAAATACACTTTATAGTATAAATTTATCTAAAAATCCACTTGAAACTGGTGAATTAGAATTCTTTGCACATTATATAACAGAAGCATTAGAACAAATTTCATCAATTACAAGACCTTATGAAAATGACCAAATGTTGGATGTAATGTTTGGTGAATTTTGCCTAGGTAAATAGATTTAAATTAGGAAAAAAATGAAAAAATATTTTGTGTTAATTTTATTATTTATAAGTTTTGGTATTACTAATTTGTTAGCAGATCAATGGGATGGCTTTTTCAAAGCAACAGGATTTCCTCGAAAAGTAGTTGATAATGGTTCAGTTGTAACTGGAAAAATCTATGATGCAGCTGTTACATATCAAATTTCTAATAATGATGGAATTAAAGGAAATTTTGAGAATAGTGATAGTGCAAAAGTTACAATTACTAATAAAAAGGGAAAAATAATTTCTACTAAGAAATTTATGACAACAATTGAATTAAGAACTTGGGCAAGAGAAAATTTTACAGATATTTTTAGTTCAATAATTGGAGATAATCCTCAAATAACATCAGAGAATATAAAAGAATTAACGCAACTAGCTTCAGTTGTACTTTTAAATAAAAATTTAGATTAAATAATAAAGTTTTTTCAACTTTATTATTTATTTGGATAATCATAGCAAATTAATTTTGCATTCTCTTTACAAATATCAATCCATGAATTACAATCAAACTCTATTTCCATAATTGCACCCATTTGAAATTTCTCTTTAAATCCAACAAGTGTAATTGCAAGTGCTGTTAATGATGGATTATGTCCTACTAAAAGTATTGAATCAACTGTATCAAAAGTGTAACTTATAGTTTCTATTAACTCATTAACAAAAGCCATATATAAAACTTCATTTAACATTATAGTTTTGTTATATTTTAATGCTTCAGCAAAGATTTCAGCAGTTTTTTTCGTTCTAGCTGCTGGACTTGCAACTATTAAATCAATAGGTAGATTTTTTAATGCAAAAAAATTTGCCATATTTTGCGCGTCTCGAATCCCCTCTGGACTTAATTCTCTATCATAATCATCTTGTTCTAATAATTCATTTTCTTTTTGTGCATGTCTTACAATGTAAAGTTTTTTCATTTTTCCTCTAGAGTTATATATAATAAGTTATTCTAAGTTATTTTTACTTTTCTTTATATAAAATATAGAGTTTATTTTAAATAATATATAGTTTAATTTTTATTAACTAATATTTGTTAGAATATATGAAAATTTAGGAGAATTAAATGGAACAAATTAAAACAGTCTTTTTACTTACTTTCCTTACAGTTTTGTTTGTGTCTATAGGTTATTCTTTCGGTGGAACAAATGGGATGCTCATAGCATTTCTAATGGCAGGTGGAATTAACTTTTATGCATATTATTATTCAGACCAACAAGTTTTAAAACATTATGATGCAACACTTCTTGAAGATGCAAGACATCCTATTTATAAGATTACTCAAAAATTAACACTTAAAGCTGGACTTCCCATGCCAAAAGTTTATTTAATACCTGACCATACTCCAAATGCTTTTGCAACAGGAAGAAACTATGAATATGCAGCTGTGGCTGTAACTATGGGTTTATATGAAATGTTAAATGAAAAAGAACTTGAAGGAGTAATTGCCCATGAGTTATCTCACATAAAACATTATGATATTTTAATTGGCACAATTGCAGCTGTTTTTGCAGGAGCAATTTCAATGATTGCAAATATGATGCAATTTGGAGCTATGTTTGGTGAAAATAATAATAGACAAGGTTCTAATCCAATTATGATGATTGTAATGGCAATATTATTACCACTTGCAGCTTCAATTATTCAAATGACTGTAAGTAGAAGTAGAGAATATATGGCTGATGAAGAATCTGCTAGAATGACTGGAAATCCATCTGGTTTGCAATCTGCACTAACAAAATTAGAAAATTATGCAAGAAGTGGACATCAAATTCATAATGCAACAGAACAAACAGCCCATATGTTTATTATTAATCCTTTTTCAGGTTTTAAATCAACTTTTGGGAATTTATTTAGAACCCATCCTACGACTGAAGATAGGATTTTAAGGCTTGAAGAATTAAAAAAAGAGATTTGAAGATGTAGGAATAATGTATTATTTGATATAATATATAAAATTGAACTCGATATAAATATAAAGGAAATTAAATATGATAAAAATTATTTCATCAGTAGTAGCAGTAGGATTTTTAATTGTTGGATGTGCTTCAAAACAGGTAGATACAGGACCAAAATATAGTATTGATATAATCAAAAAAAATAGTGAATATATTATAAAACCTTTACAATATACATCTGCAAAATTAATTTCAGGTATTAAAAGTTTAAATAATGATTCAACACCTATAATTTTAGGAACGGATAATTGTAGAATTTTAGGTGAAGCAAAATCAGTAGATAAATATGTTGCAAATACAAAAATTCTAAAAGTTAATTGTACTATTGATGGGGAAGAGTATGAATCAAGAGATATAAAAGCTTGGTTAATGAAAGATAATTATGTAGGAATTGATTTATCTAAGAAAGAAGTTGATAAAAGAGATGATCAAAAGATAAATGAAACAGATAATAAACAAAGTTTATATGGCTTAAATCCAGGTCAAGAAGTAAAGATTTTTATTGAAGAGGGTTCTTTAACAAAAATTTAATATTAGTTTTAGTTATTGTAAAATTGTAACATTAAGTTATAAGATATTTTTTTAACATTTTTTATTAAATGTAATTTTCAAATTAGGTTGTATTATGAGATTTTTTTTAGCAGTTTTATGTTTTATGTTTATTCCGACTTTAGTATTTTCAGATAGTTCAGAAGTTTTTCATAAAATTGAAAAAGATTTAGATTCTATAATTATTAAAGATTTAAATAAAAAAAGATTGATATTTACAAAAGGTGAAAATCAAAGATTAAGTCCAGCTAGTTTGACTAAAATTATGACTGCCATACTTGCAATTGAAAGTGGAAATATGAATAGTATTGTTACAATTACACCTGAAATGAAAAAAGTTGAACCTACTATTGCAAATTTTCAAGTTGGTGAAAAATTTTATTTAAAAGATTTAGTACATGCTGCTTTGATTAGATCTGCTAATGATGCAGCAAATTCTATTGCAATTTATTTAGGAAAAGGAAATAAACAATTATTTGTAAATATGATGAATATTAAAGCAAAACAATTAGGTATGACAAATACAAATTTTACAAATCCTTGTGGTTTTGATGCGGGAAATCATAGATCTACAGCTAGGGATTTATTGGTTCTTACCGAATATGCAATAAAAAATCCAACTTTTAATTCTATTGTAAAACTAGATAAATATTCTTTTTCTGCATTAAATACAAATAAGAAATATTTTTTCACAACAAGTAATAAACTTTTAAAAGATGAGCCATATATTATTGGTGTTAAAACAGGGTATACAAATAAAGCGGGAGCTTGTTTAATTGCTAGAGCTAAAAAGGGTAATCAAGATATTTTGATGGTTATGTTAAATGCTCATAACAGATGGCCAAATGCTAAAAAAGCTTTAGATTCAATTATGGATTAATTGAAATAAAAAAAGCAACCCTTGACCAAAGAGTTGCTTTAAGTTGAAAGTATATATAAAAAACTTTAAACGAATCTTTATTTAGAGTAGACTTTTTTAACATTTTCCATTTTAGAAGACATATTTAGTAAAACCATATCTGCAAGTACTAAAGCTATCATTGATTCAGCAACAACACTTCCCCTAACTGCTACACATGGGTCATGTCGTCCTTTTAATTGACAATTTACTTCATCATTATGTATATCTATTGTTTCTTGTTCTATAAAAATAGAAGGAGTAGCTTTGAAATAAACTTTTACATTTATATCATCACCATTTGAGATACCACCTAAAATTCCACCACTATGATTTGTTTTAAAGCCATCTTTTCTTATTTGGTCATTATTATCATAGCCTTTTACTTTTGAAGCTAGAATACCATCTCCAATTTCAACAGCTTTTACAGCATTTATACTCATCATTGCATTTGCTATTTGAGAATCAAGTTTAAAATATAAAGGTTCTCCAAGCCCAATTGGAGCATTTTTTACATTTATTAAGGCAACTCCACCAACACTATTATGTGAGTTCTTTGCCTCTAAAATAGCATCTTTTTGAGCTTGTTCAACGTTTAAATCAAGAGCAAAAATTTCAGATTCACTAACTTTTGAAAAATCATAAGTTGTTGCTTTTATTCCATCAATCTCAGAAATTCCACTTTGGATAGTTATATCAAGTTCATTTAGCATAAGTTTTGCAATTGCACCAGCGGCAACCCTTGCTGCTGTTTCTCTTGCGCTACTTCTTCCTCCACCTCTATAATCTCTAATTCCATATTTATTAAAATAAGTAAAATCAGCATGACCAGGTCTGAATAAATCTTTTACATTTGAATAATCACCACTTTTTTGATTTTCATTAAAAATAATCATTGAAATAGAAGTTCCAGTAGTAAATCCTTCAAAAATTCCTGAAAGAATCTCTACAACATCACCTTCTTTTCTAGAGGTTGCATATTTATTTTGTCCAGGTTTTCTTCTATTCATTTCATTTTGAATAAACTCTTCATCTATTTTTATGCCAGCTGGAACTCCATCAACAATACATCCAAGGGCTTTTCCGTGTGATTCACCAAAAGTTGTAAATCTAAATCTGTGTCCAAAAGTATTCATTTAAATTATACCTCTTTTAGTTTTTCTATTGCAATTTTTGCTACTGCTTGTTGAGCTAATTTTTTACTTTTACCGTTTGCACTTCCATAATTAACACCATCAATCCAAATTGATACTTCAAACTCTTTTTTATGGTCAGGTCCATAAGAGCCTTCAATTTTATACTCAGGGATTGAAGCAAATTGTGCTTGAGTTATTTCTTGTAAAGCAGTTTTATAATCACTAAATAAAACATCAAGATTTATTTTGTCATAAGATCTTTCAAGTAAATCTAAAATAATTGGCTTTAAAGTTTCAAGTCCAGATTCAAGATAAATTGCACCCATAATTGCTTCAAAGGCATCTGATAAAATAGAAGCTTTTGTTCTTCCTTTATTTCTTTCTTCGGCTGTTGAAATATAGATAAAATCTCCAAGTTTTATCTCATTTGCAAGTCTAGTAAATCCTGTTTCATTTACTAATGACGCTCTTATTTTTGATAATTCACCTTCATTTGATTTTGGAAATTGTAGAAATAAATATTCTCCAACAATCAAGTTTAAAACAGCATCTCCTAAGAATTCTAATCTTTCATTATTATAAGGTTTTTTAAAACTTTTATGGGTAAGTGCTTCGATTATCAGGTCTTTGTTTTTAAACTGATAATCCAAACACTTTTCTAATTTTGAATAATCGCTCATATATTTCCTTTTTTATTTTTTAAAGTCTTGCAAGTATATCACATCTTTTATTATGAAAGTGTTGTTGAGCTATTGTAAAGATTGATTAGAGGTATAAAATGATTTAGTTAGTCTATGTTTTACATCTAGAGTTAAAATATTATGACAATGTGGACATCTTGTATCAAAAATAGGATAAGAATGTTTACACATAGTACAAACAAATTCAAAATCTAAAGAAGCTTTTATTTTATGTTCATGGGTATTTATTAAAATTAAAATATCAAAATCAAAATCACTGCTATGTTTTAAAGTATCTAAGTATCCTTTTGCATTATATAACTCTACTAAAAAAATATTTTGTAAAACTTTATCAAAATTAATATCATCAAAATTTAAATACCACATTACATCCATATATTTTGAACAGTTAAATTCACTTATGTGTTCCCAAAAAAATGGTTTATTAAATTGAATTAAAAAAGAAACAAATATTCTTTCAATAATTTTATTTTCTTTAAATATTTCATATAAAAGTTCGGTTCTTTTTTCATAAGAAAGGATAGAATCATTCAAAATAATCAATGAATCCAAATAGATTTTATCTACATTCATATCTTTATCCAGTTCTTCTAAACAAGCAGTTATCTCTTTTGCTTTTTGAAAATCTTTTAATTTTTCATAAACCAATAAAAGATGATTTAATGCATTTTTATTTCTTGGAGAGAATTTTAAAATTCTTAAAAATATCTCTTTAGATCTTTGTAAAAAACCACCTTTAAAATAAGTAGTTCCCAAAAGTTCTAGTAATTCTTCTTTTTTTACTCTATCATTTACATGTTCAAGAAGTGTTAAATAGACTGAAATTGCTTTATTATAATCACCTTTATGCAAAAATGATGAAGCTAAAAGTAAAATTGAATCAAATGGTAAATTGTAAGTTTTATATAAATGAACATAGTCTTCTTCTTTTAGTTTTCCAAGTTCAAATCGTAAAGAAAGTTTTCTATAATCTTCTCTTGCTAATTTTTCTTTATAAATACTAAATGAATAAGTGACAAAAGATATTAAAAAAATTAGTGCAACAAGTAAGATGATTCCAAATAATGGATCTCTATATTCTAAAATTATATTATCCAAATAAAAAACCTTAATTATTTATATCGTAAGAATTGAATGTTAACATAAAAGTTCATATAAAATAATAAAAAGATATAATCGATTTATGATAAAAAAAGAATCAATTGAAAATCTAAAAAACCATCTTGATGTTGTGGATGTAGTATCTCAATTTTTAGAATTGAAAAAATCTGGTGCAAATTTTAAAGCTTGTTGTCCTTTTCATGGAGAAACAACTCCTTCTTTTGTTGTAAGCCCTGCAAAACAGATATATCATTGTTTTGGATGTGGAGCAGGTGGAGATTCTATAAAATTTGTTATGGAATATGAAAAATTATCATATCCTGAAACAATAGAGAAATTAGCCTCAATGTATAATTTTAATTTAGATTATGAAAATACAGATGAAAAAAAACAAGATACAAAAATTTTAGAAGAAGTAAATAAATATTATCAAAAACTTTTTGTTTATAATGAAAATGTAAAAGAATATATTTCAAAAAGAGGAATATCAGAATTCTCAATTGAAAAATTTGAAATTGGCTATGCACCTATTTCAATTGATACAATAAATTTCTTAAAATCAAATCATTATAATTTGACAGATGCTATTGATTTAGGAGTAATTGATAATGGAACAAATGGCTTATATTCTAGATTTATAGAACGAATCACTTTTCCAATTTATTCAATAACTGGAAAACTTGTAGGTTTTGGCGGGAGAACAATAACAGGACATAACGCAAAATATGTTAATTCTCCACAAACAAAACTATTTAATAAATCAAGACTTTTATATGGTTATCATTTAGCAAAAGAACAAATATATAAAAAAAACCAAATAATAGTTTGTGAAGGTTATTTAGATGTAATAATGCTTCATCAAGCTGGTTTTAATACAGCAGTGGCAACTCTTGGAACGGCACTTACTGTTGAGCATTTGCCACTTCTTAGACGAGGTGAACCAAAAGTAATTTTAGCTTATGATGGAGATAAAGCAGGTCTTGCAGCTGCTTTTAAAGCTTCTGTCATGTTAAGCCAAAGTGAATTTGAAGGTGGAGTTATTATTTTTGCAGATGGTATGGATCCAGCTGATATGGTTCATAATGGGAAAATAAATGAATTAAATGAAATTTTCTCAAATCCAATATCTTACATACCTTATGCAATTAATTATATAGTGTCCAAATATGATATAAATGACCCAAACCAAAAACAAAAAGCATTAAGTGAAGCAAATGAATATTTAAAAACATTGAGTTTATTAAATCAAGATGAGTATAAAAGATATTTAGCTCAAAAATTGAATATTAGAGAAAATTTAATAAAAATAAGTTCAAATAAACAAAGAACATATGAACCAAATTTAACAAAAATTGATATTGCTGAACTTTGTATAATAAAGTCAATTTTAGAAAAACCAAAAAGATTGGATTGCGTTTTGGATATAGTTGATTCTTCTATGTTTGAAGCGCATAAAAACGAATTTGAATTACTTTTAACAGATATTGAAAATATCTCTTTAAATTCTATTGTTTTAAATGAAAAACTTGAAAATTATGATGATGAAAGATTAAATCAAGAGTTGCTAACATTAGTTTATAAATTTTACACAAATAAGTTAACTGCAATTTCTTATGATAATACTTTAGACTTTAAACAAAAGGCAAATTTAATTAGAAAAATTAAAGACAATATTTATCAGTTAAAATTAGGAAAATTAGTAAGTTATAATTTATAATTAATTTTTTAAATTTATTTAATTAGCAGTTTATTTTTTGTAAAATTCTATAAATTATAAAAAGATAAGGATAATAAATGAAATTTATTGCAAGTGATAATTTACCTCTAGCAATAGGTCCATATTCTCCTGCTGTAAAAATAAATGGAATTATTTATACATCAGGACAAGTACCCATTTCATTAGATGGTACTATATTAGAAAGAGACATAAAAGTTCAAACTAGACAGGTATTGTCTAATTTAAGAACATTATTAGAAGATTCAAATAGTAGTATGGAAAAAGTTATAAAAGTATCTGTATATTTAGAAAATATTGGAGATTTTGGAGTTGTTAATGTATTATTTGCTGAAGCTTTTGGTGAACATAAACCAGCAAGAAGTACAATATCAGTAAAAGCATTACCCATGAATTCAATGATAATGATAGATGCAATAGCAATTGCAAATGATTATTATTAAAAAGCGAAGGCTTAAAGAAAGTTTAAACTAAAATAAGATACTATTCCGGTTCGAAAAATAGAGTTATATGTGAATATATCAACTTGGCATATTGAATTGAATTAGAGGAAGAAAAATGTACGCAATTATCAAGTGTGGTGGAAAACAGTATAAAGTTTCTGAGGGTGATATCTTAGATGTTGATTATACTGGTAAAGCTGCAAAAGAAACTTTAGAAATTACTGATGTTTTAGCAATAAACGATGGTGAATTAAAAATTGGTGATGCAGTTGCAAACGCAAAGGTTGAAGCAGTTGTAGTATTAGATGGTACAGGTGTAAATAGAGCTAAAAAAGTAATTATTTACAAAAAAAGAAGAAGAAAAGATTCTAAATTAAAAAGAGGTTTTAGAAAAAGCTTCACTAAAATTAGAATTATTAAAATCGCTGCATAAGCATAACAAAAGTTAAGGAGAAGAACTATGGCTCACAAAAAAGGTCAGGGAAGTACACAGAATAATAGAGATTCAGCTGGTAGAAGACTTGGTGTTAAGAAATATGGTGGTGAAGTTGTAAGAGCTGGTAATATCATTATTAGACAAAGAGGTACTAAAGTACATTTAGGTCAAAATGTTGGTATGGGTAAAGATCATACAATTTATTCTTTAATTGACGGTGTTGTTAAATTTGAAATTAAAGATAAAAAGAGAAAAAAAGTTTCAGTTTACGCTTCGTAATTCTGGATAAATTGATTTCTTTAAAGGGTGTATGGCTTTGCCTACACCCTTTTTTTATTTAAAAATTAACATAACTAATTAAAAGTTAACAGTAGAAGTTAGAATTTTGCTTTTAGTTTTTAATTATTTATTAAAAGGAAAGTTATATGTTTATAGATAGCGCTAGATTTTCAGTTACATCTGGAAAAGGTGGACAGGGATGTGCAGCATTTAGACGAGAAAAATTTGTTGTTAAAGGTGGACCAGATGGTGGAGATGGTGGAAGAGGTGGAGATGTTTATTTTTTAGTAGATAACAATACTGATACATTATCTAATTACAAAGGTAGAAAATACTTTAAAGCAGATAATGGTGATCAAGGTTTAGGTGGAAGAATGACTGGAAAGTCAGGAGAATCGCTTGTTTTAGTAGTACCTCCTGGAACTCAAGTTATTGATGACGAAACAAATGAAGTTCTTTTCGACTTGTTAGAGCTTGGAGAAAAAGTTTTATTTTTAGAAGGTGGAAAAGGTGGATTAGGTAATACTCACTTTAAAAACTCAAGAAATCAAAGACCAACATATTTTCAACCAGGACTTCCAGGACAAGTTAGAAGTATTAGATTAGAATTAAAACTAATTGCAGATGTTGGACTTGTTGGTTATCCAAATGTTGGGAAATCAACTCTAATTTCAGTTACTTCAAATGCAACTCCTGAGATTGCAAATTATGAATTTACAACTTTAACACCAAAGTTAGGTGTTGTTGAAGTTGGGAATTACAACTCTTTTGTAATGGCAGATATTCCAGGAATTATTGATGGTGCAAGTGAAGGAAGAGGTTTAGGTTTAGAGTTTTTAAAACATATTGAAAGAACAAAAACACTTTTATTTGTAATTGATGTTGCAAATTACAGAACAATGATTGACCAATATAGAGTATTAAAAGAAGAAGTTGCAAAATTCTCAGGTGAATTAGCAAAAAGAAATTTTGCAATTGTATTAAGTAAAATTGATGGATATTTTGGTGAAACTTTAGAAGAAGATATAGATAAGTTTATTAAAGATATTGGTTTAGAACCTACAAAATCAAATGAATTTAAGTTTGAAGGTGATTTACCATATTTTGTTCAAGATTTAATTTATTCAAGATTTGATAATACAAAACCATATTTTGTTTTACCAATTTCATCTTTAACAAAATTAAACCTTAAACCACTTGGATTTGCGTTATATAATTTATTGGAACAGGATAAATGAAAAGATTAGTTATTAAAGTAGGAACAGCTGTATTAACTCAAGATGGACAATTAGCTCTTGAGAGAATGAGTAATTTAGTAAATTTAATTGCTAGATTAAAAAATGAAAAAAATCTTGAAGTGATATTAGTCTCTTCAGGAGCTGTTGGTGCTGGATATACTTCTTTGAAACTTGATAAAAAAATAGTTGCAAATAAACAAGCACTGGCAGCTATTGGACAACCACTACTACTAAAAAACTATAAAAAAAGGTTTAAAGAACATAATATTACATGTGCTCAAATGTTATTCATTGCAGATGATTTTGATTCAAGAAAAAGAACTAAAAATGCTCAAAATGTTATGGAAATACTTTTAGAGAATAAGATTTTACCAATTATAAATGAAAATGATGTAATTGCAACTGATGAGTTAGTTTTTGGAGATAATGACCAACTTGCTGCCCATGTTGCTTATTATTTTAATGCAGATATGTTAGCAATTTTATCTGACATTGATGGATATTATAATAAAAATCCAAGAGAATTTAATGATGCAGTTTTACAAAAAAATGTTTTTGAAATTAGTCCTGATGAACTAGAAATGAAACATTCTGCAAATTCAGAATTCGCTACTGGTGGAATTGTAACAAAATTAAAAGCGGCAGATTTTTTAATGAAAAGAGATATTCCAATGTATCTATCTTCAGGTTTTGATTTAATAAATGCCTATGATTTTTTAGTTGATGGAAATCATAAAAGTGGAACAATTTTTCAAGCAAAAAAATAAAAGGAAAGATATTGAGTAAAAGAATTTTATTTATGGGAACACCTGATTATGCGACAACTATTTTTAAAGAATTAATAAATAGTGAGTATGAAATAGTAGGATTATTTACTCAACCCGACAAACCAGTTGGTAGAAAACAAATTTTAACACCTCCCCATATTAAACAATTTTGTATTGATGAAAGTTTTAATATTCCAATTTTCCAACCTTTAAAATTAAGAGGAAATGAGGAAGTAGTAGAAGAAATAAAAGAGTTAAAACCTGATTTTATTATAGTTGCAGCATATGGGCAAATATTGCCAAAAGAGATTTTAGATATTGCTCCTTGTATAAATCTTCATGCATCTCTACTACCAAAATATCGAGGAGCAAGTCCAATTCAAGAATCACTTTTAAATGATGATGTTTATACAGGTGTTACATCTATGCTTATGGAAGAAGGTCTTGATAGTGGAGATATTTTAGGATTACAATATTTAAAAATAACTCCAACAATGGAAGTTTCAGAAGCTTTTGAAAAATTATCTTTAATTGCGGCAAAACTCACTCTTACAACTTTAGATAATTATGAAAATATAAAACCAATAAAACAAAATGAATCAGAAGTAAGTTTTTGTAAAAAAATTAAAAAAGAAGATGGTTTCGTAGATTTTTTTGATGCTAAAAAACTTTATTTAAAATATAAAGCTTATTCTTATTGGCCTGGGATTTTTTTAGAATCAGAATTAAAATTAAAAGATATTGAATTAAATGATGAAATATCTATAAATAATCAAGGTCAAATTTTAGAGATAAAAAATGATTTTATAGTTATTGCTTGTAAAAAAGGAAGCTTAAGAATTAAGACATTACAAGCTCCTTCAAAAAAAGCAATTAATTCTATTGATTTTATTAGAGGTCAAAGATTAGAGATAAATTCGATACTTATTTAACGTATATTTACGCTAAATAAGATGTATATAAACTTATTGTTAATAAACTTAATAAAACTCCTAGAACTAAAGAGTTTATAGCCACTTTTTCATCCAACCCACCTTTTATTGCTAAAACTGTAGCCATTGTCATTGGAGGCATAGCAACTTCAATTATTGTAACTTTTACCCAAGTTTGGTTTAATCCATAAAAATAATGAAATCCTATTAATACAATTATTGGAACAACAATCATTTTTAAAATCATAGCCACTGAAACGATATGAAACCTCGCAAAAATATGTTTAAGTTCTAATTTCATTCCAATTGCAATCATTGCAATTGGAACAAGTGTTGAACCAATTGTTTGAGAAGTTAGTATTAGAAAATTTGGAACTTCAAAATGTTTTACAAGAATAGTTATCAAAAATATAAGTGATGGTGGAAATAAAAATATACTTTTAAAAATATGAGTAATATTATTCTTTTTACCAGCACCCCAAGTTATAATAAACATTCCAATTGAAACTAAAAGTAAAAATGAACCAAATAAATCATATATCAATCCATAAACTATATAATCTTCTCCGTAAAAGGCTTCAATATAAGAAAAACCAATAAATGAAGTATTACCAAAAGTAGCCATAATCATAAAAGTAGCCAATAAAATACGGTTTAATTTCATCATTTTACCTACAAAATAAGCAAGAAGAAGATTAAAAAGAATGAAAGAAATAAACATTAAAATTAAATTTAATATTTTTATATCAAGAACTAATGGATAGATTTTAGAAAAAACAATACCTGGTAGTGAAAAGTAAATAATAAATTCAATCAGTTGTTTCGAATTATCTTGATAGATTATTTTAAAGATATAACCTAGAATTAAATAGATAGCAATTGGTAAAACTGGTTCTAACATAATGACCTTTTTACTTTGATTATATTTAATTAACTCTTCTATTTTTATTATGTATAATAAAAATATGAAAATAATAAAATTAAAAGAAGTTGATTCAACTCATAGATATATAAAAGATTATATTTTGGAAAATGGTTATTGTGAACCTATATGTATTTTATCTGATTTTCAAACACAAGGAATTGGAAGTAGAGGAAATTCTTGGATAGGAAAAGAGGGTAATGTTTTTTTTTCTTTCGTTGTTGATGAAGAATTTTTACCAAATGATTTACCATTACAAAGTAGTTCAATATATTTTTCTTTTCTTTTAAAAGATGTTTTGAAGGAGATAGGTTCAAAAGTATGGTTAAAATGGCCAAATGATTTTTATGTAAATGATAAAAAAATCGGAGGAACAATCACTACTGTTTCAAAAAAATTAATTTATTGTGGAATAGGAATAAATTTAAAAAATGTTAGTGAAGATTTTGGAAAACTTGATATTAATATAGATACAAATAGTATGTTAGAAAGTTATTTTTTTAAATTAGAAAAAAAGATTTTTTGGAAGCAAATATTTAGTGAGTTTAAGATAGAATTTCAACATAGCAAAAAGTTCCAAACGACCATCGACAATCAAAAAGTTTCTCTCGAAAATGCGATTTTAAATGAAGATGGCTCAATACAAGTAAACAATAAAAAGGTATTTAGTTTAAGATGACAGAAATTATTTCAATAGCTAACCAAAAAGGTGGTGTAGGTAAAACTACGACCGCTGTAAATTTGAGTGCGGCACTTGCACTAGAAGGTAAAAGAGTATTATTAATTGATGCGGATCCTCAAGCAAATGCTACAACTTCATTAGGTTTTCATAGGGATACTTATGAATATAATATTTACCATGTAATGTTAGGAACAAAAGAATTAAGTGAAATTATTTTAGATTCTGAAATTGAAAATTTAAAAGTAGCTCCATCAAATATTGGACTAGTTGGAATTGAAAAAGAGTTTTATAAAAATACTAAAGAAAGAGAATTAGTATTAAAAAGAAAAATTGATCCTATAAAAAAAGATTTTGATTATATTATTATTGATTCACCCCCAGCACTAGGTCCAATTACAATAAATACATTAAGTGCATCAACATCTGTTTTAATTCCAATTCAATGTGAATTTTTTGCATTAGAAGGGTTAGCACAATTATTAAATACTATAAAACTAGTAAAACAAACAATAAATCAATCTTTACAAATTAGAGGATTTTTACCAACAATGTATAGTGCTCAAAATAATTTATCAAAACAAGTATTTGCAGATTTAGCACAACATTTTGAAAATAAACTATTTAAAATAGATGATAATTCTTATGTTGTAATTCCAAGAAATGTAAAATTAGCAGAAAGTCCTAGTTTTGGAAAACCAATTATGTTATATGACACAAATTCAAGTGGCACAAAGGCATATACACATTTAGCAAGAGCAATCGCAGGTTAGTTAATTTTTATTAGTAGGAAAATAATATGGCATTAGGTAGAGGATTAGGAGAATTATTGGGAGAAGTTGAATCAGCTTATGAGAATTCAACAAGAAGTAACAAATCAGGCGTTTTTAAAATAGAAGTAACAGCTATAAAAGCCAATCCAAATCAGCCAAGAAAAATATTTGATGAAGAAAAATTAAATGATTTAAGTGAATCTATAAAAGAGCATGGTTTATTACAACCAATAATTGTAATAGAAAATCAAGACAGTACTTATACTTTAGTTGCAGGGGAGCGAAGATTAAGAGCTCATAAACTTGCAAATATAGAAAAAATTAAAGCTATTATTATTGATACTGATGAATTTAAATTAAGAGAATTAGCATTAATAGAAAATATTCAAAGAGATGACTTAAATATAATTGAACTTGCATATTGTTACGCACAGTTACTAAATGAACATAGTATTACCCATGAAGAATTATCAAGAAAAGTATTTAAAAGTAGAACTTCTATTACTAATACTTTAAGGTTGTTACAATTAAACTCATATGTACAACAATTTTTAGCAAGTGACAAGATTAGTGCAGGACATGCAAAAATTATGTTAGGACTTACAAATGATGAACAAAAAATGGTTTGTGATTCGATAGTTGGTCAAAAACTTTCAGTTAGAGAAACTGAAAAATTAGTAAAAGAATTAAAAGAAAAAGATATAGAAAAACCTAAAAAAGATAAGCCAAAAGATGCCTATAACTTCACTCCTCTTAATAATATTGTGGAAAAATTAAAAGAAAATAGTTTAAAAGTAAAAATAGAAAAAAATTATTTCAAGATAGAATTTAATTCGCAAGAAGATGTTGATAAAATAATTAGTTACTTTAATATCCAATCGTAACAAAATCCAAAAAAAATCTAAGCTAATATTTTTTTTTAATATAATTTTATAGTTAGTTTTGTTAAAATGATTGAGTTTTAGTTAAACTAAACTGTAAAAAATATGGAGGAATGAATGTTAGACATAAGTCCTGTATTATTGCTTAGCTCTGGTATCATCTTTCTTTTAGTTGTTGCTAGACTAAACAGTTGTCTTTTCAAACCATTACTAAAGCATATGGATGATAGAACAGCTTCTATAAAAAAAGATTTAGAAGATGCGAAATCAAACGGTGCAGATGTTGATGGTTTATTAGCCGAAGCAAATGATATTATTGCTAAAGCAAAAAAAGAGGCAGCTGCAATTAGAGAACAAGCTTATAAGGAAGCAAAGGATAGTGCTGATGCAAAACTTGCAAGTGCTAAATCTAATTTAGAAGTAAAATCTGCGGAATTTACTAAAAACTTACAAGACGAGACTAAAGCTTTAAGAGATTCTTTAGTATCTTCTATGCCTCAATTTAATGAGAGCCTAAAAGCTAAGCTTAGCTCAATTTAATAAAGGGATTGAAATATGAAAAGAATATTATTACTTGGGTTGGCTTTAGTTCCAGTTGCATTACTTGCAAACGAAGGCGCGGTAGAAACTGATTTAGTTCAAAGAACCGTTAACTTTATAATATTTGCTGGAATTTTATGGTATTTACTTGCTGATAAAATAAAAGCATTTTTTGCTGAAAGATCTTTATCTATTCAAGGAGAACTTGACAAAGTACAAGATACTTTAAAAGCTTCTCAGGATAAAGTTAAAGATGCACAGAAAAAATTAGAGGAAGCAAAAAAAATTGCTACTGAGATTATTGATGGTGCAAAAGCTGATATAGATTCAGTTAAACAAAAAGTTGCAACTGCTGTTGATTCTGACATTGTAAATTTAAATAAAAATTTAGAAGAAATGATGAAAGTTGAAATATCAAAAGCTAAAAAAGAAGTTGTTACTGAAGTTCTTGAAGAGCTATTAAGTTCTGAAAATATTAAATTAACTCAACAAGAGTTAGCAAATATTGTTCTTAAAAAGGTAGCATAAATGAATGATTTAGTAGCAAAAAGATATGTTAAAGCATTGATTGATGGTAGAGACAATCAAGTTATTAACAGCATTAGTGGTAATTTAAATATTATTTCATCAGCGTTTTGTGATGAAAAATTTATTTCAATTATAACTTCCCCAGAAGTTGCTGATAATGTAAAAGCAGATTTAATTATCTCTTTAGTTGATTCAGCGGATGGAATTTTTAAAAATTTCATAAAACTACTTGGTGAAAAAAGAAGGTTATCATTATTACCAATTATTGCAAAAGAATTAAACACTCAAATTGCAAAAATGAATAATAATTATATTGGTGTTGTTTATACTAATCAAGTATTATCAAATGATTATGTCTCTTCAATCGAAGAACAATTTAGTAAAAAATTTAATGTTAAATTATCATTAACACAAAATGTTTGTGATTATGATGGTATTAAAGTGGATATTGATGGGCTAGGAGTTGAGATTTCTTTTTCTAAAGAGAGATTAAAATCACAGTTAATAGATCATATTTTAAAAGCAGTTTAGAACTTACAAAGGAGAAATTGAATGGGTGCAAAAATTCAAGCTGATGAAATCAGTTCTATTATAAAAGAAAGAATTGATAACTTTGAATTAAATGTAGATGTAAATGAAACAGGTAAAATTATCTCTTATGCAGATGGTATTGCTCAAGTTTACGGTCTAAAAAATGTTATGGCTGGGGAAATTGTTGAGTTTGAAAATGGTGAGAGAGGTCTTGCTTCTAACTTAGAAGAATCTTCAGTTGGTGTTGTTGTTCTTGGAAAAGGTGAGGGTCTAAGAGAAGGTACTTCTTGTAAAAGACTTGGAAAACTTTTATCTACTCCTGTTGGTGATGCAATGGTTGGAAGAGTAGTTAATGCTCTTGGTGAACCAATTGATGGTAAAGGTGCTATTGCTTCTACTGAATCAAGACTAGTAGAAGAGAAAGCTCCTGGAATCATGGCTAGAAAATCTGTTCATGAGCCATTACAAACAGGTATTAAAGCAATTGATGCTTTAGTTCCAATTGGAAGAGGTCAAAGAGAGCTTATTATTGGTGACAGACAAACTGGTAAAACAACTGTTGCTATTGATACTATCCTTAACCAAAAAGGTGAAGGCGTAGTTTGTATTTATGTAGCTATTGGTCAAAAATCTTCATCTGTTGCTTCTATTGTTAGAACATTAGAAGATGCTGGGGCAATGGAATATACAATTATTGTTAATGCATCAGCTGCTGATTCGGCTGCATTACAATTCTTAGCTCCATATACAGGTGTTACAATTGGTGAATTCTTTAGAGATAATGGTAAGCATGCGCTTATTATTTATGATGATTTATCAAAACATGCAGTTGCATATAGAGAAATGTCATTAATTTTAAGAAGACCTCCAGGAAGAGAAGCATATCCAGGAGATGTATTTTATCTACACTCAAGATTATTAGAAAGAGCTGCTAAAATGTGTGATGAAAGAGGTGCTGGTTCTATGACTGCGTTACCTATTATTGAAACACAAGCTGGAGATGTTGCTGCATATATTCCAACAAATGTTATTTCTATTACTGATGGGCAAATTTTCTTAGAAACTAATCTATTTAACTCAGGAATTAGACCTGCAATTAATGTTGGTTTATCAGTATCAAGAGTTGGTGGAGCTGCACAAATTAAAGCTACTAAGCAAGTTGCTGGTACTTTAAAATTATCTCTTGCTCAATATAGAGAACTTGAAGCGTTTGCACAATTTGCATCAGACTTAGATGAAGCTACTAGAAGAGAATTAGAGCTTGGTCAAAGAATGGTTGAAGTATTAAAACAAGGTGTAAATAAACCACTAGTTATTGAAAAACAAGTTGTTATTATTTATGCAGGTACTAAAGGGTACTTAAATGATATTGCTGTTGGTGATGTTGTAAGATTTGAAGCTGAATTACATATGTTTTTTGAACAAAAATATTCAAATATTTTAAATGCAATCAAATCTTCTCAAAAAATTGATGATAATACAGAAGCAGAATTAAAAGCTGCATTAGAAGAGTTTAAAACTGTATTTAGTGCAAACTAAGGATTAGTCAATGGCTAACTTAAAAGAGATAAAGGTAAAAATAGGTAGTGTTAAAAATACTCAGAAAACTACAAAAGCTATGAAGCTTGTATCTTCTGCAAAACTAACTCGTACTAGACAATTGTCAGAACAAGCTAGAAGTTATGCGAAAAAGATAAATGAAGTTCTTTCTGATATTGCTGCTAGAGTTAGCAAAGTTCAAGACGAAGGAAATATTAGTAGAGCATTTATTCAAAATAATGCACCAAAAACAGTTGATATTGTTTTTGTAACTGCTGATAAAGGACTTTGCGGTGGTTTTAATATGGCGACAATTAAAACTGTTAGTAAATTAATTGCTGAATATGAAGCAAAAGGTACAAAAGTAAGATTAAGAGCTGCTGGAAGAAAAGGTGTTGATTTCTTTTCTTTCCAAGGAATTGCTTTAGAGCAAAGAGTTTCTGATTTATCTTCTGCACCTCAATATGATAGAGCTGCAGAGTTTATTCATGCTGTTGTTGAAGATTTTAAAAATAAAGTTACTGATAAAGTTGTAATTGTTTATAATGGTTTTTTAAATATGTTAACTCAAGAAATTAGAGTAAGAGATTTACTGCCAATAAGCTTAGATCTTGTAGAAGTAAAAGATACTCGATCTATGTTAGATATTGAACCAGATGATGATGAAGAAGTGTTAAACGAATTAACAGATAAATATATTGATTTCAATATGTATTATGCTTTAATTGATTCTTTAGCTGCAGAACATAGTGCTAGAATGCAAGCTATGGAAGCTGCAACTAAAAATGCAAAAGAAAAAGTAGATAGTTTAACAGTAGAATATAACAAAGCTAGACAAGCTGCAATTACAACAGAGCTGATAGAAATTATCAGTGGTGTTGAAGCATTAAAATAATATAAAGGAGCTGCCCGCATGAAAGGTAAAATTCTTCAGGTAATGGGTCCGGTTGTTGACGTAGAGTTCGACGGATACTTACCAGAAATTAATGAAGCTATTAATGTAGTATTAGCTGATGCTAATGCTGATAGATTAGTATTAGAAGTTGCTGCACATATTGGTGATAGTAGAGTTAGAACTATTGCTATGGATATGACAGAAGGTTTAACTAGAGGTCAAGAATGTATTGCAACAGGTGGACCTATCAAAGTTCCAGTTGGTGAAGCAGTACTTGGAAGAATCTTTAATGTTATTGGTGATCCAGTTGATGAGGGTGAACCAATTCCTGCTGATGTTGAAAGATGGTCGATTCATAGATCTGCACCAACATTTGAAGAGCAATCAACAAAAACTGAAATGTTTGAAACAGGTATCAAAGTTGTTGACCTTTTAGCACCATATTCAAAAGGTGGAAAAGTTGGACTATTTGGTGGTGCTGGTGTTGGTAAAACAGTTATCATCATGGAATTAATCCATAATGTTGCATTTAAACATTCAGGATACTCTGTATTTGCTGGTGTTGGGGAAAGAACAAGAGAGGGTAATGACCTTTATCACGAAATGAAAGACTCAAATGTACTTGATAAAGTTGCATTATGCTATGGTCAAATGAGTGAACCACCAGGTGCTAGAAATAGAATTGCATTAACTGGTCTTACAATGGCAGAATACTTTAGAGATGAAAAAGGTCTTGATGTATTAATGTTCGTTGATAATATCTTTAGATTTGCACAATCAGGTTCTGAAATGTCAGCACTTTTAGGAAGAATTCCTTCAGCTGTTGGTTATCAACCTACACTTGCATCAGAAATGGGAAAATTACAAGAAAGAATTACTTCTACTTCTAAAGGTTCTATTACTTCTGTTCAAGCAGTTTATGTACCAGCGGATGACTTAACAGATCCAGCTCCTGCTTCTGTTTTTGCTCACTTAGATGCAACTACAGTTTTAAATAGAAAGATTGCTGAAAAAGGTATTTATCCAGCAGTTGATCCACTTGATTCAAGTTCAAGAATTTTAAATGCAGATATTATTGGTCAAGAGCATTATGATACAGCTAGAGGTGTTCAATCTGTATTACAAAAATATAAAGATTTACAAGATATTATTGCTATTCTTGGTATGGATGAGTTATCAGAATCTGATAAACTTGTTGTTTCAAGAGCAAGAAAAATTGAAAGATTTTTATCACAACCATTTTTCGTTGCTGAAGTATTTACAGGAAGCCCAGGAAAATATGTTGAATTAAAAGATACTATTATAGGATTCCAAGGAATTTTAGATGGTAAATATGACAGCATCCCTGAAATGGCATTCTATATGGTTGGTGGAATCGATGAGGTTCTAGCAAAAGCTGAGAAATTGAAATAAACAAAACCATATAAGGCATAACATGGATACAATTAGATTATCAATAGTTACACCTAATGGCGAAATTTTTAATGATGATGTTAAAACAGTAACTCTCCCTGGAAAAGAGGGAGAGTTTGGCGTTTTACCAGGACATTCATCATTAATCTCTTCGTTAACAGTTGGTGTAATTGTTATTGAAAAAGCAAATTCTACAGAAGCAGTTGCTATTAACTGGGGACATGTGAAAGTAGATGAAAAATCAGTTGATGTATTAGCAGATGGTGCTATCGCACTAACATCAGGAAAAGATTCAGAAATAGCTAAAAATATTGAAGCTGCAAAAGAATTAGTAAATTCTGTAAAAGATTCGAATATATCTGTTGCTTCAGTTGAAGCAAAAATTAATTCATTCGCATAAAATGATTACTACAATACTAAATTATTTGGCAAATAGTGGTGCTATAACTTATATAGTTTTAGCACTATTGTCAATTTACCTAATCGTTACAATCTGGATTTTCTTTTATAGATATTTTGCTGTTACAGCACTTATTAAAAATGAAGTTAAATCACTAGAATCATTAACATCTAGAGAAGCTAGATTTTCGTCATTGTCTGCACTAAATAAGTGTACAAATAATACTAGTTCAAAAGAACTATTATATGCTTGTGAAATTAATATAATTAAAGATGCAAGTTCAGGAATTTCATGGTTAGCAATAATTTCTTCAACATCCCCATTTATTGGTCTTTTTGGAACAGTTATTGGAATATTAGAATCTTTTGCTAAATTTGCAAATCAATCAAAAGTTGCTTTTGCTATTATTGCCCCTGCGATTAGTGAAGCATTAGTTGCAACAGCAGCTGGTATTTTTGTTGCTATATTTGCTTATACTTTTCATCAAATACTTTCAAGAAAGATATATGAGTTAAATATTTATCTTAAGGCACAAGCCCAAATTTTAATTGCTAAGGGTTAATATAGTGTACGATTTTAATGATAAACCAGAATTAAATATTACACCCTTAGTTGATATTATGCTAGTTTTACTAGCAATATTAATGGTTACAGCTCCTGTAATAGAGTTTGAAGAACAAATAAATCTTCCAACAGGAAGTAAATCACAACAAACCCAAGATGTTCAAAAAATTGATATTATTATTACTAAAGATAGAATAGTTACACTTAATAAAAATAAAGTTGATATAGCAAATTTTCCAGATAGTTTTCTTCTTTTTTCAAATGGAAAAGATCAAAATACTCCCATTCATATAAGAGCTGATAAAGAATTAAAATATGATGATATTATGTTTGTTTTAAAATCAGTTAAAGAGGCTGGTTTTTTTAAAGTTGCATTAGTAACAGACGGATAATAAATGCAAAAGAATTTTTCATTTATACTTTCAGGTATAATAGCTGTTTCATTTTACATTTTCATATGTTTTTTATTAATTGCATATCTAGCAAGCCCAATTCCTAAGACTTATGATCTTAAATCAACATCAATGACTATTGAGTTAGATATGATTACAGAAAAAGCTGAAAAGAAAATGGTCGAGAAAAAGACAGATAAGATAATAGAGAAAGAAGCAGTTAAAGAGGAAAAGGTTGCGTCAGCTTCAAATGAGAAGAAACCAGATCTTAAATCTTTATTCGCAAATGTAAAAGAAACTGCTAAAACGGTTGCGAAAGAAGAAGTTAATAACATTGAAAAGTCAATTGATCCAAAAAGATTTAAGTCAAAGTTTGAAAAAGAAAAAAAATCTAATAATATTAAAATTGATAAATTGCTTGAAGATGAAAAAACTGCAACAAATGTTAAAAGTACAAATGCTAATAAAGGTCAAGAAACAGATGAGTACTTTTCAAAAGTACATGAATTGTTATCTGTTTGGAATCCAATTGGTACAGGACTTAAAGCGGTAATATTAATTATGATTAATTTAGATGGAAGATTTGAGTATCGTGTCATTACTAATTCAGGTGATGAAGGTTTTGATTCATCTTTAAAAGCTTTCTTAGAAGAACAAAAAAATGTAGCTTATCCTAAGCCCACAAAAGATAAAGATATAAGAATTAATGTTGATTTTAAATCAGAAGGATAGAATATATGTATAAAATATTATTATTGTTGTCATTGGTATTTTGCTCTGTTTTTGCACAAGTTGATGCAAATTTAGAAGTAGTGAAAAAAACTAATGCTTTACCAAAAATTTTAGTTTCAGTTGCGACTGATACATTAGAAATTGAAACTTTAAACAAAATTAAAAAGAATTTAGCAGATGATTTATCTGTAAGTGGTCATTTTGAAGTTGTTTCAGTAAATAGTGTGACTTCATATGAGAATATGCCTGATATTATTGGGTTATCTAATCAAGGGATAAATTTATATTTGAATTTATCTGCTAAAAAAGAAGCAGGTTCTTATACTTTGATGACTAAATTATATGACATAAATTCTAGAACACTGATATTAGAAAAGAATTTTGCTACAACACAAGAAGATAGATATGTTTTCTTAGCTCATAAAGCTGCCATTTCAACAAATGCATTTTTTAAAGCACCAAGCATTGATTGGATGGAAAAATTTGTTGTATTTTCAACATATACATCATCAGGTGCTGCTGATATTATGATCGGAGATTACACTTTAACTTATAAAAAGACAGTTGTATCAGGTGGACTAAATATTTTCCCAAAATGGGCAGATAGTGAACAAAAAACTATTTATTATACTACGTATAATTATAAAAAACCTACTTTAGTTAAATTAAATATTTATAATAGAAGTAAAGAAATTATAATGGAATCAGATGGTATGTTAGCTTGTTCAGATGTAAATGCTGATGGAACAAAGCTTTTAGTTACAGCTTCACCTACTGGTCAACCAGATATTTTTGTATATGACACAAGAACTAAAAAACAAACTCAGGTAACTAAGTATGGGGGAATTGATGTTGGAGGTCACTTTATTGAAAATGATACAAGAATTGTATTCGTTTCTGATAGATTAGGAAACCCTAATATTTTTGCACAAGGTATTAATTCAAGTTCAGTTGAAAGATTAGTATATCATAGTAATAATAACTCGTCAGCCACTGCTTTTGGAAATAATATTGTATACAGTAGTAAAGATTCTTCTAATGAAATGGGAGAAAAAAGCTTTAACTTATATCTAATTTCTACAAAAACTGATAGTATGAAAAGATTAACTTCAAGTGGTATAAATCAGTTTCCAAAGTTTTCTACGGATGGTGAAACATTATTATTTATTAAAACTTTTGGTGGTACAAGTTCAATTGGAATAATTAGATTGACATATAGTAAATCATTCTTATTTCCTCTTAAAGGTAAAAGAATTCAATCTATTGATTGGTAATTCTCATAGTACTGTAAAGCTTAAAAAGCTTTACAGATACATAAATTATATATCTTAATTAATACCTCCCCTAACTATCTTTACAAATATTTTTTATTGAGAATTTACTTTTGTATTAAAATGAATTCTAAATGTATCAAATAGTTACATGTTATATATTCTTATCCTTACTCAATAAAGAACTTTTTCTTTCAAATATAATAAAACATATAATAATTAACAGATGAAACATACATTTATTTAAATAATAATGTTATTATTTAGTCATTTTTACAACTTTTTATTATATAAAACAATTAGAATAAAATAATTAATTTATTCTAATATGATATCTATAAATAAGTATTTATTAAATTTAAAATAATTATTTAAAAGAAAATATTTAAAAAAAATAGAAAAGTATTAACTCAATAAAGTGAACTTAATTAACATTGTTTTTTTAGATTTTTATTTTATAAACAATAATTAAGGTTCACACTTGTATTATTTCAGCAAATTTTATTTCAAGGACAAAATTATGAAAAAATTAGGTGTTTATTCTTTATTAGTTGCAGCAATGTTATTCTCTACAGGTTGTAGTGAAAAAAATGCTGATATGAATGTTGATAATGGAGCTCAAGAGTCTGCTAATACAAATACTGATTCTAGCAATCTTTCAAATGCAGGTTTTTCTGCTTTAGAAAAAGCAGCAAATGGTAACTACTATATGATCAATGGTCAAAAAGTTTTAATTGAGCATGTATATTTCGCATTTGATAAATATAACTTAACTTCAGAAAACAAAGAAAAAGCAACTTCAAATGCTTCTAAATTATCTGCATTAACTGCTGATACAACTGTAACAGTTTCTGGTAATACAGATGAGTGGGGATCAGATGAGTATAACTACGCATTAGGTTTAAAAAGAGCTAATTCTGTTAAAGATGTTTTAGTTGCAAATGGTGTAACTGCAAATGTTGCATTAGTTTCTTTAGGTGAAAGTTCTCCAGTTTGTACTGAAAAAACTAAAGATTGTTGGGCAAAAAACAGAAGAGTTGAACACGAATTAAGTAAATAATTTCAATGACTAAGTATCTTCTATCTTTTTTAATAGTAAGTTCATTAACCGTAGCCGAAGAGGTTTCGGTTTATGGATCGAATGATTCTAGTGGAAATGGTTCTTATGGACTAAATTCATCAGAAAAGCATATTTTGAAAAATCAAAATAGTATTAATGCATTAACATCAAAAGTTGGTGATATTAATTCTTTACTTGACTCTATTAAGAATAGATTAGAAGGCTTAGAATCTACATATGAAGGTGATTCTGCAAAATTAAATTCAACTTCGAGAAAAGTTGATGAATTGGCACAAAGAATTGGAGCGTCTTCAGATTTAGGTTCTAATAGTAAGGCCCCTATATCATCACAAGGTAATGATGCACAATTAGCTGAGACAGTTAATGGTTTAAAAGCTGCGTTAACAAAGTTAACGACAGTTGTTAATAAAATTAATACAGAATATGTTTCTTCTAAAGAATTAGAAAAAAATATGCAACAATTTATAACTAGAGAAGAGTTTGAGGCTTTAAAAAAAGCTGTCGGAATTAAAACTTCTCAAGTTACACCAACGACTAAATTAGATGCAAATACTGCAAGTATTGATACTGCTTCAACTAGTGAAGTATCTACAAAAAAACTAACTACAACTGAAGATAAATTAAATTTAATGAAAGAAGCAAAACAAGATTTTGATTCTAAAAATTATAATGCTTCAACTCCAAAATATGAAAAACTTCTTGAAGCAAATTATAAACCTGCTGAAGTTAATTTTTATTTAGCACAAAATTGGTATATGAGAAAAAAGTATGATCTTGCAATAAGTCATTATAAAAAATCTGCTATATTAAATGACAAAGCAGCTTATATGCCAACATTATTATTGCATAGTGCTATTTCATTTGAAAAAATAAAAGATAAGGACAATGCAAAAAGCTTTTATAGTACTTTAATTGATCTTTATCCTAGTTCTAATGAAGCTAAAGTAGCAAAACAAAATTTAACTAAATTATAAATAATTATCAAAGGAAAAATATGTCAAGTAAAGTAATAGGTATAGAATATACATTAAAAGATGCAAAAACTGGTGAACAATTAGATTCAAATGTTGGTCAAGCTCCTTTAGAATTTATTTCAGGTAAGGGTCAAATTATTCCAGGATTAGAGTCTAAACTTATAGAAATGTCAGCTAATGAAGAAGCTGATGTTTTAGTTCAACCAGTTGATGCTTATGGTGAATATAATGATGAAGCTGTTCAATCTTTGCCAAAAGAACAATTTGCAGGTATTGAATTAACTGAAGGTATGTCTTTATATGGAACAGGTGAGCATGGTGAAACTGTACAAGTTGTTGTTAAATCATTTACTGATTCTGATGTGACAATTGATTATAATCATCCAATGGCTGGAAAAACTTTAATGTTCTCTGTAGCAATTTTATCTTTAAGAGATGCAACTGAAGAAGAAGTTCAAACAGGTGTTGTTGGTGGTATGGCTGCTATGGGTGGTGGATGTTGTGGTAGCAGTGGTCACGATCATGGTCATGATCATGGGGCTGGTTCTTGTGGAACATCAGAACCAAAACAATCTCATGGTGGTTGTGGTTGTCATTAGATCTCAGGTTGCGACATATACTAAATTAAATCAAATATTTAATACGACAATAAAAAATATTATAAAAAGCTCAAGAGTTTTACTCTTGGGCTTTTTTATTTTAGAAAGTAAAAAAATAGTATAATATTTAATAAAAAATATAATAAGGTGAAAAATATGAAAAAAATAGCTTTTATATTTCCTGGTCAAGGAAGTCAAACTATAGGAATGGGAAAAGATTTCTTTGAAAATAGTGATATTGCTAAAGATATGATTTCAAAGGCTAGTGCTAGATTAGGTATTGATTTTGAAAAACTTTTATTTGAAGAAAATGAAAATATAGGAAAAACAGAATTTACACAACCAGCTATTTTACTTGTTAGTTCTATTGCTAATGCAGTTTTTAAAGAAAAATGTAATATTAAACCAGAATTTGTTTTAGGTCACTCTTTAGGTGAATTTTCTGCTTTAGTAGCTGCTGGTGCGCTTGATTATTTAGATGCTATTGAATTAGTTCATAAAAGAGGTTTATTTATGACTGAAGCTTGTGCTGGTGGAGGTGCAGGTATGATGGCATTAGTTGGAATTGATGATGTTACTGTTGAAAAAGTTTGTGTAGAGCAAAGAGAACTTGGAAAACAAGTTTGGCCAGCAAACTACAATATGGACGGGCAACTTGTACTTGCAGGTATCAAAGCTGATTTAGAGTCTTTAGTTGAAGTATTTAAAGCTGCTGGTGCAAAAAGAGCAATTGTTTTAGATATGTCTGTTGCAAGTCACTGTGAATTATTAAAAAGTGCAGTTGAGAGTTTAAAACCATATTTAGAGAAATTTTTAAAAGATGAGTTTATATCTGTAATTTCGAATGTAAGTACACAAGCTTATAGTTCAAAAGCTGAGGCAATTGAATTATTATCTTCTCAACTTACAAGCCCAGTAAAATATAAACAATCAATTAAAGCTTGTGAAGATAAAGTTGATTTATTTATTGAGTTTGGAAATGGAATAGTTTTAAAAGGTTTAAATAAAAAAATTACTGATAAACCAACTCTGAATGTTTCAGATATGAAAACATTAGAAGCTGTGATTGGTGAATTAAATGACTAAATTAGCAATTATGGGAGCAATGGAAGAAGAAATTGAACCTCTTTTATCTCACTTTGAAAATGTAAATATTGTAGAGTTTGCAAACAATAAATATTATGAAGTTTCATATAATGGTTTAGATATTGTAATTGCATATTCTAAAATTGGAAAAGTATTTGCTAGTTTAACAGCTGCTACGATGATTGAAAAATTTGGTTGTGATACTTTACTATTTTCTGGCGTTGCAGGTGGAATTAATCCAAAACTTCAAATTGGTGATTTAATTATTGCTGATAAACTTTGCCAACATGATTTAGATATTACAGCTTTTGGTCATCCAAATGGATTTGTTCCAGGTGGAAAAGTTTTTGTTGAAACTACAAAAAATTTAAGAGAAGTTGCAATCAAAGTTGCAAATGAAAACAATATAAAAGTAATTGAGGGAACTATTGCTACTGGTGATCAGTTTGTTCATTCAACGGAGCGAAAAAACTTTATCGAAACTACTTTTAAAGCTGATGCGTTAGAAATGGAAGGTGCAAGTGTTGCTGTTGTTTGTGATGCTTTAAATGTTCCATTTTTTATATTAAGAGCTATTTCTGATAGTGCTGATATGGATGCTGGATTTGATTTTGATGAATTTTTAAAATCAAGTGCTAAAAACTCTGCTGATTATTTAATTAAAATCGTAAAAGAACTAATCAAATAAAACCTACACAAAGTAAGATTAGAATAATACTTCTAATCTTATTTCTAATTTAATATCTTTAAACACTTTATTTTTATATCATTTCATTACTTAACAATTAAAAGGTTTATAATGGAAAAGTTATATAGAATTGAAAAAGATTTTTTAGGTGAAAAAGAGATAGAATCAAGTAAATATTATGGAATACAAACTCTAAGAGCAAAAGAAAATTTTGATATTACTAAAACGGATATATCACTGTTTCCAAGTTTTATAAAATCACTTGCAAAGGTTAAAAAAGCTTGTGCTTTAACAAATTATGAATTAGGTGATTTAACAGATATTCAAAAAGATGCAATAATTCAAGCTTGTAATGAAATAATAGATGGAAAGTTTCATAATCAATTTATTGTTGACCCAATTCAAGGTGGAGCTGGAACTTCTACAAATATGAATGCAAATGAAGTTATTGCAAATAGAGCTTTAGAAATTTTAGGTAAACCAAAAAGCTCTTATAAAATTATTCATCCAAACAATCATATAAATATGAGCCAATCTACAAATGATGTTTATCCAACTGCAATAAAACTTACACTTCATGAATTAATTTATAAACTAAAAGATAGTTTGCGATTTTTAAGGGATTGTTTTGAAGAAAAATCAATTGAGTTTAAAGATGTTCTAAAAATGGGAAGAACACAACTTCAAGATGCTGTTCCTATGACTTTAGGGCAAGAGTTTAAAACTTTTGCAGTTATGATTGATGATGATATTTATAGATTAAGAAATGTTCAAGCACTTTTAAAAGAGGTAAATCTTGGAGCAACTGCTATTGGAACGGGAATTAATACAAAAGCTTCATACCAAAGAAAAGTTATTTCAAATTTAAGAGAAGTTACGGGCGTTGATTATGTAAGTGCTGGTGATTTAATTGAAGCTACCCAAGATACTGGTTCATTTGTACATATTTCAGGAATGTTAAAAAGTATTGCTATAAAAATATCGAAAATTTGTAATGATTTAAGACTTTTAAGTAGTGGACCAAGAGCTGGATTAAATGAGATAAATCTTCCACCACTACAACCAGGAAGTTCAATAATGCCTGGAAAAGTAAATCCAGTTATGCCAGAAGTTGTAAATCAAGTTGCTTTTGAAGTAATTGGTGCTGATATGACTATTGCAATGGCAAGTGAACATGGACAATTGCAGTTAAATGTATTTGAGCCTTTAATTGCATTTAAACTATTTAATTCTATAAATATGATGAGAAGAGCATTTCATTCTTTAGGTGAAAAATGTATAAAAGGAATAACAGCAAATGAAGAAGTTTGTATGAATAATATTTTAAATTCTGTAACACTTGTAACTTGCCTAAATCCAATTTTAGGTTATGAAAAAAGTTCAGCAATTGCAAAAGAGGCTTTGAAAACTAATAAAAGAGTTTATGACATAATATTAGAGCAAGAATTATTTACAAAAGAGGAGTTAGATGAACTTTTAAAACCTCAAAATATGGTGAATAATTTTATTAAGGATACAAAGTGAAAATAACAGTTCTAAATACAGGTGGAACATTTAATAAAAGATATAATCCTATTAGTGGACAACTTGAAGTTCCAAGTGATAATATTGCTTTAGATAAGATTGTAAAATCTTGTTTTAATATAGAATTTGAGATAAAAAATATAGTTTCAAAAGATAGTTTGGATTTTACACAAGAAGATAGAGAGATTATTTTAGAAAATATAATTAATAGTGAAAATGATAAAATCATAATTGTTCATGGAACAGATACTGTTGACTTAACAGCAGAATTTATTGAAGATAAAATTGAAGGTAAAAAGATAGTTTTTACTGGTGCTATGGTTCCTATGAGTATTGATGAAGTTGAAGCTACTATGAATTTTTCACAAGCAATAGGATTTTTAAATGCACCAATAAAAAATGGAATTTATTTATCTATGCATGGAAGTGTAATTGAACATTCAAAACTGAAAAAAGATAGAAGTGTAGGGCAGTTTTTAGTTAAAAATTAAATTTATAAAGGATAATTATTATGGAGAAATTTATAGAAATATTAAAATCTTGTGGTTATGATGCTCATTTTGTGAAAACAAAAGAAGAAGCATTTGAGTTATCAAAAACATATATAAAATCAGGAATGAGTGTTGGACTAGGTGGAAGTGTAAGTGTTCAAGAGATTGGATTATTAGACTTTTTATTAAACAAAAAAGATATTACTTTGTTTAATCAATACGAAGATGGTATTTCAATGGATGAAAATATTCATAGAAGAAGACAAGGTTTAGTTTCTGATATTTTTGTTACAGGTACAAATGCAATCACAAAAGATGGGAAACTAGTAAATGCTGATGGTAGTGGAAACAGAGTAGCTGCTTTTTCTTATGGACCTAAAAATGTTTTAGTAATTGTTGGAATTAATAAAATTGTTGAAGATGTTGAAGCTGGATTTAAAAGAGTTATGGAAGTGGCAGCACCTAAAAATATAGATAGAATGAATAAAAAAGCAATTTCATTTGGAAAAGAACCAACCCATAATATAGATAATATTGCAAATAAATTTTCATGGGTAAAAGCTGATGATAAAGACAGAATTATCATCATTTTAGTTGATGAAGAGTTAGGGTATTAAGAGTTAGGAAAAACCTAACTCTTAAGCTGTTTGAGTAGCTGTTGGGTCAACAAATACTCTTGTAGCTAACTCTTGGTCAATTACATAAAGACCGTAACCATTATCTCCAATAAGTTTCATTTTGTCTATAATCGTGTTTAGCACAACTTCTTCTTCAACTTGTTCAGTTACATACCATTGAAGTAGGTTGTATGTTGCATGGTCTTTATTTCTCATACTTAAATCACTAAGTTCATTTATACTTTCACTCATATATATTTCATGTTCAAGAGCTTTTTGAAAAGTATTTAAAATAGATTCAAACTCAACATTAACTTTTTTAATTTCAGGTAAATTAATAGCAACTTGATGATTTTCTAGATATTTAAAAAATTTCATAGCATGGGTTAATTCTTCTTGATATTGGATTAAAAACCAATTTGCACAACCTGCTAATCCTTTTTTTGAAGCATAAGCAGACATACCTAAATATATATAAGCAGATTGGAATTCTTTATTCAACTGGATTATTAATGCATTTGCAACTTCATCTTTTAACATAGTAACTCCTTAATTTTAATTGTGTTTAGTATACAAGAATTATTCTTTAAAATTAAAATAACATAACTTTGGATAAAATCAGAAAAATTTAAAATAGGACTTTATAAAATGGCATTATATACATGTGGACATATTATTCCAGATTCTGATTCAATTTGTTCAGCAATTTCTTTATCATATTTACTAAATAAAATTGGAAGAGCAGCAATTCCTGCAAGACAAGGTGAGCCAAATCCTGAAACAAAATATATCTTAGAAAGATTTGGATTTGAAGCGCCAGTTTTAAAAACTTCTTTTGCTGGTGATGAGTTATTTATCACAGATTATTCAGATGTTGCTCAAGCTCCACAAGAACTTGATAAAACTACAATCGTGGGAATCGTTGACCACCACAAACTTGGTGACATTACAACTTCTGCTCCATTAGAGTGTTGGATTAGACCAGTTGGTTGTACAAATACAATCGTAAAAGAGATGTATGATTTTCACAAAGTTGAAATTCCTGCAAACATTGCTGGGATTATGATGTGTGCGATTTTATCTGATACAGTTATTTTTAAATCACCAACATGTACAGAAGCAGATATTAAAGCTGTTAGAGAATTAGCTGCTATTTGTGGAATTGAAGATTTTGGTGCTGTTGGAATGGAAATGTTTAGAGTAAAATCAGCAGTTGCAGGAACTCCAATTAGAGAGCTTGTAATGAGAGATTATAAAAACTTCGATATGCACGGAACAAAAGTAGGTGTTGGACAACTTGAAGTTGTTGATGGAAGCGTATTTAACAACATCAAAGATGAATTAATGGCTGATATTAAAAAAGTAAAAGAAGAAAACAATCTTCACACAGTTGCTTTATTATTAACTGATATTATGAAAGAAGGAAGTGAAGTTTTAGTAACTTCTGATGATGCTTCAATTTTTGAAAAAGCATTTAACTGTAAACTTGAAAATGGAAAAGTTTGGTTAGATGGTTGTTTATCAAGAAAAAAACAAATCATTCCTTTCTTAGAACCTGCATTCGCTTAATACTTTAAAATAAAAAAGATAGCTTTTGGGTTATCTTTTTTATCAATTACAAAAAAAGTTAATATTGTAAGTCAAACAAAATCTAAAAAATAGTATGCTCAAGTGTTGGAAAAATATTATTAAAGGATATAAAATGAAACACGAATTAATGACTTTACCTTACGCTTTAGATGCCTTATCACCGCTTATGTCAAAGGAAACTTTAGAGTTTCACTATGGAAAACATCACCAAACTTATGTAAATAACTTAAACAATTTAATTGCTGGTACAAAATTTGAAAATTCAACTTTAGTTGAAATTATTTTAGAATCAGATGGTGGATTATTCAATAATGCTGCTCAGGTTTATAACCATGACTTTTTTTGGAATGGTTTAACTCCAACTCAAGGTGCAATTCCTCTAAAAGTTGAAGCAATCTTAACTAAAACTTTTGGTTCAGTTGATGAATTCAAAAAAGAGTTTACAACAAAAGCTATTGGGCAATTTGGTTCAGGTTGGGCTTGGTTGGTTGAAGATGAAAACCAAAAATTAAAGATAGTTACAACTTCAAATGCAGCTAATCCATTAAAAGATAATCTAAAACCTATTTTAGTATGTGATGTGTGGGAACATGCCTATTATATAGATGTTAGAAATGCAAGACCTGCTTATTTAGAAAATTTCTGGAAACTTGTAAACTGGAATTTTGTAGAAGAAAATTTAGCGTAAAAAGAGAAAAAGTATGGAACTTTCCATACTTTTTAATATATGAAATCAGATATTTTTAAAACTCCAAAACTTAACTTCCTAGAATTACGATATGTACAAAATATTCCTGATTGTACAAAAATGCATTTACATGAAGAATTGACAATTACAGCCATTAAAAAAGGTTCATTAAACTTGATTTTTAATGATACTTCTCTTGAACTTTTACCAAATGAAATTGGTATTATAAATAGTGATATTCCCCATTGTGCCACCATAAATAAAGAGTCAAAAGATGGATATGTTTTGTATTTACAAAAAGAGTATTTAAAAAATATAAACATCAATTTTAGTTTTTCTTATGAAATAATCAAACAAAAAAATATTTACAAAAGTTTTATAAATTTGTGTGATTGTTTATTGGATAATAAAATATCTTTGATTGAAAAAGAAGAGTTGTTTTTGTCTTTTTGTTTGATACTTTTTCCCTTTGAATCAAAATCAAATAACGAACAAATCGAATCAATTTTAGCACTAAAAATTAAAAAATATTTAGATGAAAACTATCTTGAAGAGTTTATTTTGGAAGATTTAGCAAAAAAATTTGATTTAAGTGTTGTTCATTTAATTCGAGTATTTAAAAAAGAATTTGGACTTCCTATTCACTCATATATATTAAACAAAAAAGTTCATAAGGCAAAAGAACTTTTATCTTTAAATATACCTGTTTCTTTAATAGCACAAAACAGCGGTTTTTTTGACCAAAGCCACTTAAATAGAAGTTTTAAAAGAATCTTTCAAATTACACCAAAAGAGTATCAAAAACACATTTCTTCAAAATGTTAATTTTGTACAAGATTTTAATTTTTTAAAAACATACAATTCCAAAAAAATAAATAATTGGAGATAAACTATGAGTTTTAAAAAATACCAACAATATCCAACCGTCAAAAATTTTAAAAGAGAATGGGCAGATAAACAAATCACACAAGCACCAATTTATTGTAGTGTTGATTTAAGAGATGGAAATCAAGCGCTAATAAATCCTTTGACAATTGAGCAAAAAATAGAGTATTTTAATTGGCTTGTTAAAATGGGATTTAAAAATATAGAAATTAGTTATCCAAGTGCAAGTGATACGGATTTTAACTTTACTAGAAAATTAATAGAAGAAAATTTAATTCCAAATGATGTATTTATTCAAGTATTAATTCCTGCTAAAAAAGAGTGGATTAAAAAAAGTGTTGAAGCTATGAACGGGGTAAAAAAAGGAATTTTTCATCTTTATAATCCAACAAATGAATTTCAAAAAAGAGTAGTTTTTCAAAAAAGTGATGAAGAGATTATCTCTATGGCGGTTGAAGGAATGGAATATTTAATTGAATTAACAAAAGATTTTGAAGGTGAGGTTATTTATGAATATACTCCTGAGAGTTTTTCACAAACGGATTTAGAATTTGCAGTTAAAATTTGTAATGAAGTGATAAATGTAGTAAAACCAACTCAAAAAAATAAAATGATAATAAATTTACCAAATACCCTAGAAGCTTGTATGCCAAATATTTATGCCGATAGAATAGAGTGGATGTGTAAGAATTTAAAAAATAGAAAAAGTTTGATAGTTAGTGTTCATCCACACAATGATAGAGGAACAGCTGTGGCAAGTGCAGAAATGGCTGTACTTGCTGGTGCAAATAGAGTTGAGGGAACATTGTTTGGAAATGGTGAAAGAGCTGGAAATTTGGATTTGATAACTTTTGCTTTTAATATCTATTCACAAGGAATAGAGCCAAAATTGAATTTAGCATTTATAGATGAGGTAAAAGAGTTTTTTGAAAAAACAACACAAATAAAAACACACATTAGACACCCTTATGTTGGTGAAATGATATTTACAGCTTTTAGTGGTGGACATCAAGATGCGATTAAAAAAGGAATGGATTTTTATAGAGCACAAAATTGTAAAGAGTGGAATGTTCCATATTTACCAATTGACCCAAAAGACATAAAAAGAGGGTATGAAAATATCATAAGAGTAAATTCACAGTCAGGAAAAGGTGGGGTTAGTTTCATAATAAGTGAATTTTTTGAAGTTACTATGACAAAAAGTGAAGAAATCAAATTTGGAAAAGTTATAAAAATAGCTTCTGATGATAAAAAACAAGAGCTAAGTAAAGAAGAAATAATAGAATTATATAAGGTGTATATTGAAAATAACTAATAAAGTAAAAGTAATTTTAAGATATTATGTTTACTTTTTTTAGCTTATAAACTAGAGATTTTATTATACTTTTCTACTTCTCTAACAGCTTCAACAGAAGCTGGAAGTAACGCTTCACTCAATGCTGGGTGAATATAAAGCATTTCTTTTAAGTGTCTTACATCATTGTTGATATGCATTACTGCTAATACTTGGTGCATCATTGTTGAACTCTCGGGTCCTATCATGTGGCATCCTAATATTTCATAGTTTTTTGGATTTATTATAAATTTAGTAATAGGATAATCAAGTCTCATAGACATCGCTTTTGCACTTGCTATCCAATTTGTAGTAGTTGTAACATATTCTATGTTTTGTTCTTTTGCTTTTTGTTCAGTTATTCCAACACTTGCAATTTCAGGTTCTGTAAAAACTGCATGGGGCATATATTTAAAATGTAAAGGTTCTGTACATTCTTCTAATAAAATTTTTCCTAGATGATTTACTTCGTATGCAGCTGCATGTTGAAGCATGTGTTTTCCAGATGCATCGCCTACAACATAAATTCCTTTTGCATTTGTTTCAAATAATTCATTTCTTTTTATGAAACCTTTTTCATCTATTTGAATAGATGTATTTTCAAGGTTTAAAAAGTCTGTATTTGATTTCCTTCCTGTGGCATAAAGTAGGGCTTCACTTTGATGTTCTTTTGTTGTTCCATTTTTATTTTCAAGTATAAGATTAAACTGACTGTTTCGATAATCAATATTTTGAATAGTTGTTTCAAATTCTATATCTACTTTTTTACTAAATTCCTTTTTAAAAATCCTTGATATATCTTCATCTTCATTATTCAGTATTTTTTGACTTCTAACTAATAGTGTAGTTTTTATTCCAATAGCTGAAAAAAAACTTGAGAGTTCACAAGCAATAAAACCAGAACCAACAATAGTAATAGATTTTGGAATATTACTAACTAAAGGAAATATATCATCACTCGTCCAAGCTTTTTCGTGAGGAGCTTTTATTGGTTTAGTTCCTGTTGCGATTACTATTTTTGGTGCACTTAAGAGTTCATCATTTACTTTTATTACATTATTAGAAATAAATGAACCTATACCTTTAAAAATCTCAACATTTTCATTAAATTTACGCGCATAATGGGAATCTATTTTTGAAATATAATTATTTGTTTGTTCAAATATTTTTTTCACATCAATGTTATTTATATAAGAGTCAATAAAGTGTCTGCTTGATTCTCTTATATCATTTGCCACATGAGCATAGCCTAATAATAGTTTAGAAGGAACACAACCTCTATTTGGGCAAGTTCCACCTAAAGTAGATTTTTCAATAATAGCAACTTTTTTTCCAGCTTTTCCAGCCCTTGCTGCAAGATTACTTGCTCTTCCTGCTCCAATAATTATTAAATCAAACTTTTTCATTATTTAGCCTTTATTAATTGATTAGTCTTTCATTTTATCTATAATTTATTTTGCCTTGACTTGCCAATAATGCTCCACAAAGTTGATATAAAACTCTAGAACCAACATTTGCATCCCAACCATCAGCACTATCGCCAACTTCACATAAATCAAAACCTATAATATTTTTTCCAGATTTTACAACCATAAATATCAAGTGTTCTAACTCTCCATATCTTAAACCACTAGGAACTGGTGTTCCTGTATTTGGACAGTTTAGTGGTTCTAATCCATCAATATCAATTGATAAATAAACATTTTGTGGAAGTTGGTTTATGTATGGCGTATAAACTTCTTCTAAAGATTTACCACTTGCCAATTGTGCTTGCATATCTGTATCGTATAAACATGCACCTTTTATCCCGTATTCTTTCATTCTGTTGGCTTCTTCACTGCTGTAATCTCTAATTCCAAATTGAACTAAATTTGAAACTTTGTCACACTCATTCATAGTATTATAAAAAATTGAAGCATGAGAGTAAGTAAATCCTTCATAAGCTTTTCTTAGGTCGTGGTGAGCATCAACATGTAAGATTCCAAAAGCTTCAGCTTGTGTATCGTTTAAAGCTTTGATAAGTCCAAGAGGTGATGAATGGTCCCCACCAACAACTGCTACGAATTTACCTTTTTGTATTTGTTCAAAGGATTTTTGATAAACAGAAGAATTTAAAATTGCCGATGCTTCATTTACAAATTTTAAAGCTTTTTTATTTGTTTTTCCGCCTTCAATTGCCTCAATAACTTTTAAAGCTTTTTTTCTAGCTTTATGACTTAATTTTAATAAATGTTTATCAGTTTTAAGCATAGCAATACCTGCAACATAAGGCTTGATGTAATGAAAATTTTCAACATCTAATTGATGACTTGAAATTCTCATAGCATCAGGAGCATTAGCCGTCCCTTGCCCAAATGAAACAGTAGCTTCCCAAGGAACTGGAACTAAAACTAAACTAGCTTCTTGAGGGTCTAATCTTCCCCCGATAAAATCATCACCTTCCATAGGAGGTAATCCTAATTCTAATACTTTTATTTCTTCTTCTAAAGTTCTATAAGACATCTATTTTCCTAATATATTGTATTTATTTGATTTTGAATTATAGGATAAATATGGAAATAGTAATGTTAATTTTGGTTTTTATTTCAAAGTTATAATCAAATTAAAAATAATATAATGCTTTTAATATTTATATACATTAAGGAAAATTTATGCAAAAAACAGTAGGAATTTTTATATTCAATGATATTGAGGTTTTAGATTTTTGTGGTCCTTTTGAGGTGTTAAGTGTAACAAGAGTTGATGAATCAAAAAGAGCAGAAACAACTTCACCTTTTGATGTGAAATTAATTGCACAAACAAAAGAGCCAATAACTACAACTGGTAAGATGAAAGTAATTCTTGATTATGATTTTGAGTCATGCCCAAAACTTGATATTTTAATAGTTCCAGGTGGAATGGGAACAAGAAAATTGATGTATGAAAAGATATTTTAGATTTTATTTTAAAAAAAGCAAAAGAAGTTGAACTTTTAACTTCTGTTTGTACAGGTTCATTGATTTTAGCAAATGCAAAATTACTTGATGGAGTAGAGTCTACAACCCATTGGAAAAGTTTGGAACGAATGGAAAATGAATTTAAGAATGTAAAAGTTTGTAAAAATAAACACTTTATTGAAGATGGAAATATTATTACAAGTGCAGGAATTTCAGCGGGTATTGATATGGCATTGCATATTGTGAAACGATATTTTGGGGAAGAAGTAGCAAAAGCAACGGCGAAGTATATGGAGTATCCATATATGATTGAGAATAAGAGGAAAATAGTGTTTTAGGATGCTCTTGAATTTTTTTGATAGTAATCAATATTATTTCAGATTAACTAAGTTATAATTAATTTAAATTATTATTATAAGGTTGATTTATGAGAATATTAAAACTCCTTTTTTTTATAGGTTTACTTAGTTATCTAAATGCAGAAATAACAAAACAAAGTGAATCTGTTTTAATGGATACAAAAACAAATTTACTTTGGCAAGATACAAAAGATAGTAATAATGAAAAGAAAAATTTTGCTGAGGCACAAAAATATTGTGAAAATTTAGAACTAGATGGATATAAAAACTGGAAATTACCAGATTTTTTGGAACTTTTTTCTATTGTTGATACAAAGTTATATAATCCAACCCTTTCAAAAGAATTTAAATATTTTGTATCTGATAATTATTGGACGAGTAAAACCTTTGGACATGGAGCAAGTGGTGAGGCTTTTGTTGTAAATTTTTTATCAGGGGCTTTTAATCGAGAGTTAATGGAAGACAAATTTTATACAAGATGTGTTAAGCCTTTAAAAAATTAGGTTGATTATGGAACAACAAATAAAAAATTTATATTCAGAAGTTTATATTGAAAAACTAGCTTTAGAAATAAAAAAAAGTTATAAAAACTTTGAATCAAAGATGTTTATTAGTTCTATTTTTAATACTTCATGGCAAGATTTAGAACTAAAAGCTAGAATGAGACATATTGCAATTACTTTAAATAAATATTTGCCATTTTTATATAAAGAACAACTTGAAATTTTAAAAGATATAAAAAAAGATTTTTCTGGGCTTGAAGCTATGATTTTTCAAGATTTTGTTGAGGTTTTTGGGCTTGATGATTTTTCTGAATCTATGAAAGCTTTGAAAGTTTTTACTCAAGATTCTAGTAGTGAATTCGCTATTCGGCAATTTATTTTAAAATATGAAGAACAAACTATGGAGCAAATGAAAATTTGGAGTCAAAGTTCAAATGAACATTTGAGAAGACTCTCATCTGAGGGTTGCAGACCTCGACTTCCTTGGGCTGTATCTTTGCCAAAATTCAAACAAAATCCTTTAAAAATTTTAGAAATTATAGAGCTTCTAAAAAATGACAAAAGTTTGTATGTACGAAAATCTGTTGCAAATAATCTAAATGATATTTCAAAAGACAATCCACAACTTGTGATAAATTTTGTAAAACAAAATCTTGGAAGCTCAAAAGAATTAGATTGGATTTGTAAACACGCCTCTCGAACACTTCTCAAAAAAGGGGATAAACAAATACTAAATTTGTTTAATTTTGATAAATCAAATCATATAAATCTCACAAAATTTTGTTATGATAAAAGTGTAAATATTAATGAAAATTTGACTTTTTCTTTTGAAATAAATTCAGATGAAAAAATTGGAAATATCAGAATTGAATATGCTATCGATTATCTAAAATCAAATAAAACTCACAATAGAAAAATCTTTATGATAAGTCAAAATGAGATAAAATCATCTTCAAAAAAGTTTACAAAAAAACAAATTTTCAAAAATATGACAACACGAAAACACTATTTAGGAAAGCATTTTATTGCAATTTTGATAAATAGTGAAGAAATTTTGAAAGAGGAATTTTATCTAAATGACACCTGCAATTGATTTACTTAAAAAAAACAAATGTGATTTTAAAATACATAAATATGACCATGACCCAGTTTGTACAAATTTTGGTGATGAAGCTGTTCAAAAACTAGGTCTTGATGCTTCTCAAGTTTATAAAACACTTCTTGTTGAATTAACTCCAAAACAGTTAGTTGTATGTGTTTTGCCTGTGGAAAATCAATTAAGTTTAAAAGATGTTGCAACTGCTTTTGATGTAAAAAAAGCAGTAATGGCAAATAAAGATGAAGCGCAAAAAGTTACTGGATATTTGCTTGGTGGAATTTCACCTTTGGGACAAAAAAAACTTTTAAAAACTGTTTTAGATGAAAGTGTAAATAAATTTGAAACAATTTTTATAAGTGGTGGTAAAAGAGGTTTGGATATTGAAGTTAAACCTTGTGATTTAGAAAAATTATTAAAAGCAAAAATCCATAAAATCATAAGTTAACAAAGGCACAATATTTTATTTGTTATAATCATCAATAAGATAAAGGAGTTATTATGAGTAAATTAAATAACGGCGAACCTAGTTTAAATAAAATTGATGATTATAATGGTAACGAATCAAAACAAAAAAGAAATATGGTAAGACTTGTGGTGATTTTTTGTTTAGTTGTTGGTGGGATTTTTACTTATCTAAAAAGTGCTTCTGCACCAAGTGATTATGTAGGAACACAAGAAAAATCGGGTATTAATACTACTAGAAATTAAATTATTTAAAAGGAAAAATATAATGAAAAAAAGAATTTTAGCAATTACTTTAATTGCTGGTTTATCATCGTTACTAAATGCAGAAGGATTTGATACAAAAGTATCAGTTGGTGCAACTGCTGCAAAAATGGATGGTGAAACATACACACAATATGGTATTGGATATACATCAAATACAAGATTAGATAGTGGAATTATTTTAGGTTTTGGAAACAGTTTAGCTTATGGTAATGTAAAAAATGGTGTTGAAGCAATTAGTGCTGATATGGATTTAAGAGCTGGGTATGAAATTGCTCAAAATTTAACTGCTTTTGCTATTGGAACAGGTGTTGCTCAAACTGTTGATAATAGTTCTGCTGTTGGTCTTGGATATGGTGGTTCTTTAGAATATAGACTTACTTCAAATGTATCTTTAGAGGGAAGTTATAAAACTGTAACAATGAATGATTCTCCAAGAGATTATGACTATAATACATCAAATCTTGCAATAAAGTTCAACTATTAATAGTTGGACTTTATGTTAATAGCTTTAAACAATTATCACCAAAATACAAAACACACATATAACTCAATACGAACAAATCCAAATAGGGTAGATTGGAATAATCCTCCAAATAAATTTAAATTTTATTCAAAAGAGTATAAAAGAGTTCATTTAAACTCTTCAAATCAAAACTATAATTTTTTGTATTTAATTTCTGGAATTAGCGCTAAAAAAAGTTATCCATCTGGTGAATATTATCTAAGAGTTAATCCAAGTGCAGGAGCTTTATATCCAAATGAAGTCTATTTTCAAGTTAGAAATATAGATGGTTTTGAAGATGGAATTTATCATTTAGAAGTTGGCTCTTCAAGTGTAGTATTATTACAAAAAATTGAAAATAATGAAGGAATAGAAAAACTTTTAGAATTATCTTATAGTGTTGATGGTTTTATATTTTTTGTTTCGTCTTTATATTTTAGGTCATCTTGGAAATACAAAAATAGAGCATTTCGATACTGTTTATTGGATGCTGGGCATTTAATTGGAACTATGGAAGCTAGTTCTTATTTATTTGATAAAGATTTTGAAGTGATATATGATTTTTCTAAAGAGAAAGTAAATAGGTTCTTTTCTTTTGATGAAAAAGAATTTTTTACTTCTATTGTAATTGCTGGAAAAGAACAACAAAATAAAAAAGTGAGTTTTCCCTTGTCTCTTCCAACTTTAGATGGAGCAAGTTATATAGAAGAAAACATTAGTTTTTTTCAAAAAAATGAATTAGTTGAAAATGCTTATAAAGAGAGTTTAAAAATCACAGATAAAAAATCTCAAGAAAAAAGTGCTATTTTTAATTTTCAAAAACAAAGATTCCAAGATACTATTTTTAAAAGAAGATCAATTAGAGAATTCACTCAACAAAGCATTTCTAAACTTCAATTTGAATCAATAATGGGTGTTGTAAATCAAGCCATAAAAAGTGATTGTGATGAGCAAGTTGATATTTTCTATGTTGTAAATAGAGTTGAAAATTTAGTTTTGGGACTTTATAAAAATGGTGAACTTTTAAAAACAGGTGATTTTTCATCAAAAGCTGGATATTTATGTTTAGAACAGGATTTAGGAAAATCAAGTGCAGTTACTTTTTTCTTAACATCAAAAGGCAAAAATTACCAAGAACTTTATCAAAAGGCTGGAATAATTGGACATAGATTATATTTAGCATCAAATTATTTAGATATTGGTTGTACTGGAATAGGAGCTTATTATGATGATGAAGTTTGTGAATTTATAGAAGAAAATACAATGGTCTTATACGCATTAGCTATTGGAAACTAAAGCTTATCTCTTATTCAAAAGAGATAAACTTCTCACTTGGTTTTCCTATATGAAAACCTTGATAATAATCGATTTCAAGTTCATTTAAAATATCAACTATTTCTTCATTTTCTACAAATTCAGCAATTGTTTGAATTTTTAATTCTTTTGCTAAAGTTACAATACTATTTACAAAAGCTTTATCTTTTATATCTTTATTGATATTAATGATAAAATCTCCATCAATTTTTACATAATCAATAGGAAATTTTTTAATATAATGAAATGATGAAAATCCTGAACCAAAATCATCTATGGCAAATTTATAACCATCAGATTTTAAATTATGTACAAATTTTTCTAATAAAGAGAAGTTTTTTACTGTTTCTCTTTCTGTAATTTCAAATACTATTTTTTCTTTATTTATCTCATATTTTAAAACAAAAGCATTTATTTTGTTTATAAAATCTCCTACAATTAAAGATTTTGGAGACAAATTGATAAATAAAATTCCTTCATATTGTGTTCTTTGAATCTCTTTAAAAGCTTTTTCAATAACCATTAGATCCATACTATTTATTAGTCCTCGAGCTTCTGCAATTTCTATAAATTCGTAGGCAGAAACTATTTTTCCATCTTGATGAATTCTCATTAGAAGTTCATGAATTACTAATTTATTAGATGCAGATGCTGGTTTTATTGGTTGAAAATATGGATAAATCTCATCATTTTCTATTGCTCTAATTAGAAGTGAAGATTTCTCTTGATTTGTTTTTAAAATATTAGAAATATCTCTTTCATTTGGGATCTTTATACCATTTTTACCTTCTTCTTTTGCTTGATACATCATATAATCAGCAATTACAAACATATCTTTTTGCGATAAAGTATGAATTGGATAAACACAAATTCCAATAGAGATAGTTATTCCAACCCTTGATCCATCAGGTGCAATTAATTTTTCGTCTTCTATTTTTTTTGAAATTCTATTTGCAACAGTTAATGCTCCATTTTCATCACATTCTGGAAGAATAATTGTAAACTCATCTCCTCCATATCTTGCAACAATATCCTCATCTCTTTTTTCTTCTTCAAGGATATTTGCAACCGTTTGTAAAAATTTATCCCCAAAAGCATGACCAAAGTTGTCATTTATTGGTTTAAAATTATCGCAATCTATAACCATTAAAGCAAATGGATAGTCATGTCTTGCAGCTCTTTTTATTTCATAACTCATCATGTCATTAAAAACTCTTTGGTTAAATAAATCAGTTAAGGGATCACGTGCTGCGTAATATTCCAAATCTTGAGTATATTTATGAATAGCTTTTACAGAACCTACAAGATTTGCCATAGTTGTTAATATTGAATCAATTACAATATATCTAATGGGATCATTCGAGAATATTGATTGTAAACCAATTCCCACAATTCCTCCAATTTTAGGACTATCTAAAAATAGAGATTTTGAACGATATTCTACTTCTTCTTCAACTAATTCATTTAAACATCTATTTCTATCTGCAATCACATGTTTTATTGTAAAATCTGTCATTTCTTTGAAATAATCAGAATCTTTTATAGTTTTATTTATATATTTTTCAAAAACCATTTTTTGATGTTCTTGTGGCATTCCCAACCAAAAAATATCAACTTCAAATTGGTCCTCACCAACTCTAAAAATAGTCATTAAAGTGTATGTTTCCATGATTTTATTTATTTCTATTAATAAATCACAAATATATTCTCTCCAATCTTTTACAATATCTGAAGTAATAATAAATTTATCCAAAAGTTTTATTTCAAATTCTAATAACTCTTTATCAACGGCAACACCTTTTAATTTATCAGCCATTAAATCAACATTATATACGATTTGATTAAACTCTTCAAAATATAAATCAATATTTTTTGAATCAAAAGCTTTGAAATCTTGAACAGAATTTATATTCTGAACTTTGTTATTAAATAGAGTTAGATTTTTAATAATAGGTTTTGTTGTATATCTTGATGAGAAAAAGGCGAGAAGATAAAATATTGGGACAATAATTAGGAAAAAAACAATATATTGATATTTAGATTCTAAAAAAATAGAATTAAGATTTTGTTTTACCTCTACTACTCCTAGAACATCGCCAACTTCTACATTTAAATGGCAAGATTTACAGTCTGCTGTTGCTTTTAATGGCAAGATATTTCTTACAATATTATCTTCAAAACCATTAAGTTTTTCTATTTTTCCATTTAAAATATCAACTAATGTTGCATCTTTTTCTTTTTCTTGTATTTCACCAAAAAGCTGCTTTACTTTTTCTGATCTATAAATATTGATTTGATAGTTACTTCTTTCAAAATTATCTTCCAAAGATTTGGCAAAAATTATAACATCCTCTCTACTCCATCCTTTTCTCATAACTTGATACATTGAAGAAAAGACTTGTTTAGATATTCCTTCTGAGTGTTTTATGGCTTCTTTTTTTGTAAAAGTTGTATGTAGATATGTAGTAAAAATAAAACATATTAAAAAAATTAAGGAAACTAATATTATTTGTCTTGAAAATATATAATTTTTGAAAGTTTTATTCATAAAAAATCCTATTAAAGTAAGTCTTAAAATAGTAGCAAAAAAAAGTTAAATTAATATTATTAAATTTAAGAAAGTTGATAAATTAAGGAGGAAAATAATTATTAATTAATAAAAATGGGTATTACCCATTTTTATTAATTTTCTGCTGTGTTAATCATCCAAATTGAAAAAACATCTAAATAGTTCCAAAAAGATTGTTTTAAATTATCCGGCATATCAAGTTTTGATAAAACAATAATATAAGATTCAAGCCAAATCTTTCTAGCTTCAGGAGTGATTTTAAAATCTGCATGTCTTCCTACCATCATAGGAGCACCTCTATTTTTATTAAAATAATCAGGTCCTCCACAAATTTGAATAAAAAAATCAGCTGAGTGTTGTTTAGCCATTTCAAATCCCTCATCTGTTAGAGGGAATAATCCTTTTATGTTACTAACTCTTAGTAAATCATAATGGTCTGAGATTAGTTTTCTCATACCATCTTCACCTAAAAATTGTAAAACTTTTGGATCTGGTTTTACAACAGGTGGTCTTGTTCCTACTAATCCTTGAGATATATTAAATTGCATTTTATTAAACCTTTAAAAGAAATATTATTTATTTGCATAATTGCAATGACATAATACAATATAATTAATTTTAAAGAGTTTTTAGAATTAAAAAAAGTTTACTATGTTAAAATGCCAAAAGAAAAAAGGTTAGGAATTTATGGACAAAAATATTGATGAGATTATTGAGTGTTATAATTGTGGATTATTTATAAAAATACACAATGAAACAAATAATAAAACTCAAAAATGTCCTAGATGTAATAGCAAAATAAAAGCCCAAAATAGACACTCTTCAGATTCTTTATATTATGCTATTTCTGCACTTTTATTATTTGGAATTTTAAATGTTTATCCTATTATTACTTTAAATATAAATGATAATGAACTAAAAGCTACTTTAATTGGAACGGTATCTATTCTTTTAGAACAAAATTTCTTTTTTGTGGCATTAGTAGTTTTTTTTACTATCATTTTAGCCCCAATATTAAACTCTTTAGTGATTATTTTTGCCTTTATACAAGAAAAAACGAGAATAAGGCTTTTTACTGATACTTTACTTCATGATAGTTTTCATTTTTTTAAACATTGGGGATTTATTGAGGTTTTTGTAATAAGTATTATAGTTACATATATAAAATTAATAGGAATGGTGAGTTCCACAAAATTTGATATTGGTTTTTATATTATGTTGGCTTATATTTTTTGTTTTTATATGTCAAACAGAAGATTTGTAGGCGAAAGTGTATTTGGTGAATAAATGGTTTTAATATCTTGTAAAAATTGTCATAAAATGTATGAAAAAGAGAATTATAATGATTTTATTTGTACTAGATGTAATCATAAGGTACGAAAACGAATAAAACACTCTTTACAAGTTTCTCTTGCACTTACTATTTGTGCAATATTACTTTATATTCCAGCTATGATTTATCCAATCATGGAAGTTACAACCCTTGGAGTAAAGGTTGAAAGTACAATTTTAGAAGGTGTTATTAGCTTTTTAAATATGGAAAGTTATTTTATTGCAATTGTGATTTTTACTGCAAGTGTTGTGATTCCTATGATTAAACTTATTGGTTTACTTTTTATTTTTATAAGTTTAAAAATAAATGTAAAAATGCAAAATAATAGAAAAATATTAATATTTAAATTTATCGAAGCTATTGGGAAATGGTCAATGATTGATATTTATGTGGTTGCATTATTAGCATCAATTGTGCAACTTGATGAGATTTTTAATATAAAAGGAGGAATTGCTGCGACCTCTTTTGCCTTAATGGTAATAGTAACAATGATAGCAGCAAATAGATTTGATACAAGGATTATTTGGGATGAGTAATGAAATAATAGAACAACAAGTGTATGAGCCAAAAATAGAAGATAAAAAAGCGGTTTCATTTATTTGGATTTTACCATTAATTATTTTGGCAATTTTAGGTTGGATTGCTTACGAGTCTTATATGAAAAAAGGTACAAATATAAGTGTAATTTTCAAAAGTGCAGAAGGATTAAAAGAAAATGTTACTCCTTTGGAATACAAAGGTTTGCAACTTGGAAAAGTAACAAAAATTTCTATGCACGAAGATTTAAAAAGTGTAAAGGTAAATATTTTAGTTGATAATGAAGTTGCAAAATATGTAGCAGTTGATGGTTCTTCTTTTTGGATAAAAAAGCCTACAATTTCTCTTACAAAAATTTCAGGATTAAATACTTTAATTAGTGGTTATAAAATAGAATTATCACCAACTTTTAAAACTCAAGAAGAATATGAAAAATCAAATCCAAAATATCTTTTTAATGCTTTAGATACTCAACCTAATGATGAATTTGATGATGAGGGATATTATATTTCATTAATTGCAAATGATAAAGATAATGTGGAAGTTGGAACTCCTATTTTTTATAATAAATTTCAAATAGGTGAAATTATTGCCAAAGAATTTATTTTTGAAAAGGTTTATTTCACAGCTTATATTTATGATAAATTTAATTATTTAGTAAATAAGAGTTCAAAATTTGTAATAAATGAAGCATTAAAAGTAAGTTATGGAGCAAGTGGACTAAATATAGAAGTAGGGTCTTTATATTCTGCTTTAGTTGGTGGAGTTACTGTTGTTACTCCAAATAAAGAAGAACAAAAGATTTCAAAAGATGAAGCTTATCTTTTATATGGAAAGAAAGATGATTTAAAAAGTAAAGAGTTTTTTAATATAAATTTTATTGATATGCACGGAATTGAAGAAAATACTCCAATTATTTTTAAGGGAATTGAAATTGGAAAAATTACAGAAATAAAATTGAATAAAGATATTTTAAATGCTAAGGCATTTATTTATCAAGAGTATAAATATTTATTAACAGATAAAACAAAGTTTTTTGTAGAAGAACCTACTATTTCTCTCGATGGAGTTAAAAATTTAGGAAATATAATAAAAGGAAATTTTCTATCTTTAGAGTATAAAAAAGGAAATTTTAAAGACAATTTTACAGCAATTAATAAAAAAGATATAAACAATAGTAATAACAATATAAAAGTAGAACTTTTAAATGAAAATCTAAATTCAATTACAAATAAATCAAAGGTTTATTATAAAAATATTGAAATTGGAAAAGTTGAAAATTATGTTTTAACTTCTGATTTAAAAAATGTAAAAATCTCTATTTCAATAGATGAAAAATATAAAGATTTAGTAAATGATAATAGTCTTTTTTATGATATGAGTTCGAAATTTTTTGAGATGAAAAGTTTGAATTTAAATATAAATTATAGTGGAATAGAGCCTTTATTGAATGGAGCTATTGGACTTGTTTCAGAAAAAGCAGATGATAAACTTACAAAAAAAGAGTTTAAACTTTATAAGTCTTTTAAAGATGTAGAAAAATTAAATAGATTTAGTAATAGTGGAATTGTAATAACTGCTGATTTTTATAATGATTTTGAAATAAAACCTGATATGGCAATTATGTACAAAAATCAAGAAATAGGTTTTGTAAAAGATATAAAATTTGATGATAAAAAATCAAAAGTTAGTTTATTCATCTATTCTCCTTTTAAAAAATATATAACTGATAAAAGCAGATTCTATAAAAAAGCAGCAGTATCTTTAAATGCTAGTTTAAGTGGAGTTGTATTTGAAGTAGATAACTTTTCTTCATTAATAGATGGTTCAATTGAGCTTAATACTGATTCAAATATATCATTTGAAAAACCACAAATATTTGCAACAGAAGATCAAATGAAAAATTCTACAAATAGTATAATAATAGTTTTTGATGATGTTGAGGGTTTACAAGTAAACTTTTCACAACTAACTTACAAAGGTGTAAATGTTGGGAAAGTAACGAATGTAAGATTAAATGAAAAACAACAAGTAGAAGTAAAAGCTCTAATTTATAATGATTTTGCTTCTTTTGCAAAAGAGGGAACAGTTTATTATCTAAAAAAACCACGAATTTCACTTCAAGAAGTTGCAAATGCAGGTTCAACTGTAATGGCAGTAAATATTGGAGTTATAAAAAGCGATAATCAAATTGTCCAAACAAAATTTGAAGGATTATCAGGACAACCATCTGTTGAAACTTCACATTTTGGAACAGTATTTAAAGTTGAAGATATTACAGCTTCTAGCGTAAATGTGGATGCACCTGTTTATTATAAAAATGTTCAAATAGGAAAAGTAAGCAAAATTGACTTAAGTGAAGATGGCTCTAAAGTTGTAGTTGATTGTTTGATTTATGATAAATACAAAAAATTAATTAGAAAAAATTCAGAGTTTTATGACATAAGTGGTTTTGAAATGAAATTCTCTATTTTCTCTGGTTCAAAGGTTGAATCAAATACTTTTACAAGTTTATTAAAAGGTGGATTAGTTGTAGTAACTCCTTATGAATATGGAGAAATTGCCAATCCAAAAGATAAATTTACTTTAGTAAAAACTTTAAGAGAAGATTGGAAAAGTATAAGTCCGAGTATTAAGTAAGTGTATATTTTTTAATTATAGTTTAAGTTTGTTAGATATAGAATAAGTTTATTAGAGGAAAATAATTATCCTCAATAAATTAAGGAGAAAACAATGCAAAAAACTATGACTACAACGGCTGGAAATCCAATTTCGGATAATCAAAATTCAATTACTGCTGGTGAGAGAGGTCCTGTACTTTTACAAGATTATCAATTAATAGAAAAGTTAGCTCATCAAAACAGAGAAAGAATACCTGAGAGGGTAGTTCATGCAAAAGGAAGTGGGGCTTTTGGGGTTTTAGAAATCACAGAAGATATTTCAAAATACACAAAAGCAAAAGTTCTACAAAAGGGCGAAAAAACAAAAATGTTGCTTAGATTCTCAACAGTTGCAGGAGAACGTGGTGCTGCTGATGCTGAAAGAGATGTAAGAGGATATGCTCTTAAATTCTATACAAAAGACGGAAATTGGGATTTAGTGGGAAATAATACTCCTGTATTTTTCATAAGAGATGCTTACAAATTTCCTGATTTTATTCATACTCAAAAAAGACATCCATACTCGAACTTACGAAGTAATACAGCTGCTTGGGATTTTTGGTCTTTAAGTCCAGAATCACTTCATCAAGTTACTATTTTAATGTCAGATAGGGGAATTCCAAAATCATACAGACATGTAAATGGTTATGGTTCTCACACTTATAGTTTAATAAATGCTCAAGGTGAGAGATTTTGGGTTAAGTTTCACTTTAAAACTCTTCAAGGAATTGAAACTATTACAAATGCTCAAGCTGAAGCAATAGTCGCAAAAGATAGAGAATCAAACCAAAGGGATTTATTTGAAAATATTCAAGCTGGGAATTTCCCAAAATGGAGTTTTGAAATTCAAATTATGACAAACGAACAAGCTAAAGAGTGTTCATTTAATCCATTTGATTTAACAAAAGTTTGGCCTCACAAAGATTATCCAATGATTAAAGTGGGAATTATGACTTTAAATGAAAATCCAAAAAACTATTTTAATGAAATTGAACAAGCTTCATTTTCTCCATCAAATGTAGTTCCTGGTATTAGTTTTTCACCTGATAAAATGTTACAAGCAAGAATTTTCTCATATCCAGATGCTCACAGATACAGAGTTGGAACACACTATGAAATGTTGCCAGTAAATAGACCAATTGTTGAGGTTAATACTTACCATGCAGATGGAAGTATGAATTTTGAAATAAAAGAACCAACGGATGCTTATTATGAACCAAATAGTTTTAATGGACCTATTGAAGATAAAAGTTTTGCAGAACCACCATTTGAAACTGGGAATATTGCAGATAGATATAATCATAGAATTGGAAATGATGATTTCTCACAACCAAGAGCTTTATTTGAATTAATGAGTGCTAATCAAAAAGAACAACTGTTTAGTAATATTGCAGCTGCTATGGATACGGTTCCTAGAAATATCATAGATAGACAAATTGCACTTTTTGAACAAGTTCATCCTGATTATGCTGCTGGAGTTAAAAAAGCTTTAGGAATCTAATATGGAAGCAACGGCTGATGAGTTAAAAAGATACGAAGATCTTCAAGTTTTTGCCCTTGATTTTGCAAGAACAGGCAAAACTGAAGATTTAAAAGCAATGCTTCAAGCTGGAATGCCTGTAAATTTATGTGACCATAAAGGTAATAGTTTAATTATGTTATCTTCATATAATGGCAATCTTGAAACAACTTCTATGTTAGTTGATTTTGGAGCCCAAGTAGATAAAAAAAATGACAGAGGACAAACGCCACTTGCTGGTGTTTGCTTCAAAGGTTATTTAGATATTGTAAAAGTTTTAGTAAAAGCTGGTGCAAATATCTATGAAAATAATGGAATGGGAACAACTCCGATTATGTTTGCTTCTATGTTTGGAAATTATGAAATAGTAAAATATTTGAGTGAACAAAATAAAACTCATAATATAAAAGCAAGAATTTATTTATTAATCTCAAAAATATTTAGTTTGTTTAAAAGAAATAAGATAAAATAGAACTATTAAAAGAGGATTTCTAATCCTCTTACTTTAAGGTTAATCTATGTTAGAAAATAAAATAAACAAACAGACAATTTTAGTTGTAGATGATACCCCTGATAATCTTTTTTTAGTTTCAAATTTATTAAAAGATTTATATATCGTAAAAGTTGCTAATAGTGGTGAAAAAGCCCTAAAATACCTTTTTGAATCAACTACTCCCGATTTAATACTTCTTGATATTATGATGCCTGTTTTAAGTGGTTATGATGTTATAAAAAAAATAAAAGAAGATGCCGTTTTGAAAGATATTCCAGTCATCTTTTTAACTGCAAAAAATAGTATAGAAGATGAAAAAATCGGTTTTGAACTGGGTGCTGTTGATTATATAACAAAACCTATTTCTCCTTCTATTTTAAAAGCAAGAGTTAAAACTCAACTTGAAAATAAAGCTGCTTCTGATTTTTTAAAAGATAAAAACCAATTTTTGGAAGATGAGATAGAAAAAAGAACAAAAGAGGTTTGTTGCTATTCAAAATGTTACTATTTTTGCAATGGCATCTTTGGCTGAAACTAGAGATAATGAAACGGGAAATCATATACGAAGAACTAGAACTTATGTGAAAATTCTAGCTTTAAAATTACAAAATCATCCAAAATTCAAAGACTTTCTAACAGATGAGATGATAGATACTCTTTTTAAATCAGCACCTTTACATGATATTGGTAAAATTGGAATTCCTGATTATATACTTCTAAAAAAGGGAAAATTAACTCCTGAAGAGTTTGAAATCATGAAAACTCATACAACTTTAGGAAAAGAAGCTATTGAAAATGCTGAAAATCAGTTGGGATATGAAGTTAGTTTTTTAAAAATAGCAAAAGAGATAGCATATTCACATCAAGAAAAATATGATGGAAGTGGTTATCCTTTGGGATTAAAAGCAGATGAAATTCCAATAAGTGCCAGACTTATGAGTGTAGCTGATGTTTATGATGCACTTATTAGTAAAAGAGTTTATAAAGAAAAAATGGAACATGAAAAAGCAATTGAGATTATGAAAGAAGGTCGAGGAAAACATTTTGACCCTGATATATTAGATGCTTTTTTAGAGTTAGTAAATGAGTTTGAAAAAGTTGCAAAAAGTTTTATAGATGTTCATGAAAAGGTAGAAGAATGAAAAATATATTTTTAGTATTACTTTTTTTGCCTATTTTTTTAAGTGCAAATTTTCAAGATAAATTAACAAAAGAAGAGAAAGATTGGTTAAATAATCAAAAAATCATAAGTGTTGGAGCTATGGATAATTGGGCGCCAATTAGTTTTGTGGATTATAAAAATCAAGCTATTGGAATGGGAGCTTCGACAGTTGAACTCTTAAATAAAAAATTAGATAATAAACTTCAAATTAGTTCAGGAAATTGGAATACAATTTATGAAAAAACAAAAAATGGCGAATTAAATGCCATTTTAGATATCAGGCCTATAAAAGAGAGAGAAGAGTTTTTCTATTTTTTAAAACCATATTTACAAATTCCTCCTGTGATTGTTTCAAAAAAAGAGCAAAAACCTTTTTTAAGTTTAGATGATTTAAATGGTAAAATAGTTGCTTTAGAAGAAAATATTGGAACTATTATTGATTTACAAAAAAACTATCCAAATATAATTATCAAAACATTTCAAAATACAACATTGGCTTTAGATGCAGTTTCACGAGGTTTGGCAGATGCTTATATTGGATATAGGGAAGTTGTAAATTATAAAATAAAAGAAAAACTTTTAAATAATTTAAAAATAGATGCCGTTGATTTAAGTAGAAAACCAACAATTGCAACTTTTGGTGTTTCAAAAAAATATCCACTTTTATTTTCAATTTTAGAAAAAGCGATGGATGAAATTACAGTTTTAGAGTGGAATGATATAAAAACAAAATGAGAAGAGAAAATTCTTGAAAATGATAAAAATATAAATTTATCAGATGAAGAAAAAGTGTGGTTAAAACAACATCCTATTATAAAATATGCAGGTGACCCAAATTATATGCCATTTGAATCATACGATGAAAAGGGTAATTATATAGGAATTGTAGCTGAGCATTTAAATTTGATAGAACAAAATTTAGGTATAAAATTTGAAAAAACAAAAACAAATACTTGGAGCGAAACTTTAGAAAAAGCAAAAGAGTTCAAAGTTGATATGTTCTCAAATTATATGAATGTCAAAGAGTTTCAAGATACTCATATTTCTGTTCCTATGAATTTGAAAAGTCCAATTGTTGTAGTTGGGAAAAAAGATAAATATAAAGATTTTGTGGTTTCACTTGCACAATTAAAAGATGAAAAAATAGTTGTGATAAAGGATTATTTTTATTTAGAAGAAATTTATAAACAATATCCTAATTTAAATTATATAGAAGTTGAAAATGCAACTACTGCACTTCATGGTGTGGCTGAGGGAATATATGATATAGCACTTTGTTCTTTACCTGTGGCAACATACACTATTTCATCTTTAAGTCTTAAAAATATAGAGATAATAGGGAAAACTGATACTTATATGGAGTTAGGTTTTTCTGTTAAAAAAGAGTATGAAATTTTTGCAAGAATTTTGAAAAAAGTATTAATAAATCACTCTTCAACAGAAATTTATGACATTACGAAACAATGGGAACAAGTTACAAAAAAATCTGCTATAGATTCTAAGATGTTATTGGAAATCTCTATTTTTGTACTTTTAGGATTGGCTCTTTTATTATTTTGGAATTATCAACTTAAACGACAAGTTGCAAAAAAAACCCATGAACTCTCTAAACTTCTTAGATTTTTTGATGAAAATGTAATTGCTTCAAGAACAGATTTAAAGGGTGATATAACTTATGTAAGTGATGCTTTTTGTAAAATTAGTGGAAATACAAGGGAGTTTATGATGGGTAAAAACCATCGAATTGGAAAACATCCAGATAATGATCCAGAAATTTTCAAAGAGATGTGGGCAACTATAACTAAAGGAAAAGTTTGGAGAGGAAGAGTTAAAAATAGAAAAAAAGATGGTGGTTATTATTGGGTTGATAGTGTAATTGAACAAGAGTATGATTTTGATGGAAAAGTTGTTGGATATATCTCTTTAAGACATGATGTTACAGCTGAGGTTGAACTTGAAAAATTAAGTTCTAATCTTGAAAATATAGTAAAAGAAAGAACAACTGAACTTTATGAAATGAATCAAAAACAAAAAGTAATTTTTGATACAGCAAGTATAGGAATAATTTTAGTAAAAAACAGAGTAATTCTTGAATTAAATAATAAGGTTTGTTCTATTTTTGGATATGAATATAATGAACTTTTAAATCAATCAACAAAAGTTTTTTATCAAAAAGATGAAGATTTTGATTCTATAAAAGCAGAATATAAAATTTTAGAAGAGGGTAAAATATCTACATGGGAAAAAGTTTTTGTAAAAAAAGATGGAAGTTCTTTTTTGGCAAGAGTTACTATGCAAGCTATTGATTTTACAGATTTAAATAAAGGAACAGTTGCTATAATCGAAAATATAACTCTTGAAAAACAGGCTTTAGAAGAGATTAAAAAAGCAAAACTTTTAGCAGAAGAATCAACAAAATCAAAAAGTGAATTTTTAGCAAATATGAGCCACGAAATAAGAACTCCAATGAACGCTATTATTGGGATGGCATATCTTGCTTTACAAACTTCTTTGGATGAACAACAAAAAAATTATATTCAAAAAATAGATACTGCTTCAAAAAATTTACTGGGAATAATAAATGATATTTTGGACTTTTCGAAAATAGAAGCAGGAAAAATGACAATCGAAAAAATTGATTTTTCCCTTGATGATGTTTTGGCAAATCTTTCAAGTTTATTTATGTTTCAAATTGAAGAAAAAGGTTTAGAACTACTATTTGATGTGGATATGAATATTCCAATGGCTTTAAAAGGGGATGTTTTAAGATTAAATCAAATCCTAACAAATCTTTTAAGTAATGCAATTAAATTTACACCAAAAGGCGAAATTATAATTTCTATCAAATTACTTTCTAAAGATGAACAAAATGCGGAAATTAGATTTGATGTAAAAGATACTGGAATTGGTATATCAAATGAAAATAAAGAAAAATTATTTTCATCATTTACACAAGCAGATAGTTCAACTATAAGGAAATATGGAGGTTCTGGATTAGGACTTACTATTTGTAAACAAATAGTTGAATTAATGGGCGGAAGTGTTGGACTTGAAAGTAACCTTGATGAGGGAAGTGATTTTTATTTTACTATTAAATTTGAGTTACAAAATGTACAAAGAAATCTTTTAGAAGTAAATAATAATGGAAATAAATTAAAAATTTTGGCAGTTGATGATAATGCTTCTTCTAGGGAGATTTTAGAAAATATTATTAAGTCATTAAGATTTGAAGTAAAAGCAATATGTTGTGGTAAAGAAGCGATAAAAGAGCTGGAAAAAGCAAACGAAGAAAATAATCCTTATACTTTAGTTTTAATAGATTGGATGATGCCTGAAATGGATGGTATTGAAACAATTAGAAAAATAAACCAAAGTGAGAAAATAGGAAAAACACCAACTTTTATTATGGTTACAGCATATAATAAAGATGAATTAATGCAAAAAGCGAAAGATGTAAATGTCTTTGGTTTTCTTGAAAAACCCGTGAGTCCATCGACTTTGTATGATACGATTTTACAAGCTTTTGGAAAACATATTATTATAAATGCAAATGTAAATATAAAAAGTAATAATTTTCCTGATATTAAAAAAATCATCCAAGGTGCAAGGATTTTGTTAGTTGAAGATAATGTTCAGAATCAAGAGATAGCAATGGAGTTTTTACAAAAAGCAAACATAAGTGCAAAAATTGCAAACAATGGAAAAGAGGCTATCGAAATCCTAGAAAAGGAGGAGTTTGATGCTATTTTGATGGATTGTCAAATGCCTGTTTTAGATGGATATGAAGCTACAAAACAAATCAGAAAAATTGAAAAATTCAAAGATTTACCAATTCTTGCAATGACTGCAAATGCTATGCAAGGAGATAGGGAAAAATGTATAAATTCAGGAATGAATGATTATATAGCAAAACCTTTGGATTTTAATAAGTTTTATGAAACTTTGGGTAAATGGGTAAAACCAAAATATACTTTTATAAACATGCAAAAAGAAGAAATAGAAAAAGCAGAAGAAATAGATATTAAAACATTAGAAATAGAAGGTATTAATCTTCTCCAAGCCCTAAATAGAATGGCTGGAAATGAAAAATTACTATTAAATCAATTAAAAAGATTTGTAAAATCACAAAATAATTTTGAAGAAAAAATATTGACTCATGTAAAAAATAGTGATTTAGAGTCAGCAATTAGAGAAGCTCATACTTTAAAAGGTCTTTGTGGAAATATAGGCGCCGATTTGTTATTTGAAAAAGCAAAAGAGTTGGAATTTCATCTAAAAGAAAAAGGTTTTGATGATAAATATGGGGATTTAATAAAAGTTATAAAATCAGATTTAGAGCTTTTAATAAAAAATATAAAAGAGAGTCTTGAAACATCTTTTTTTAATAAAAGTAAAGATAATTTACTTGAAGATAAAAATGTAAATATTTCAAAAATCAATAATATATTTTTAGAATTAGAGCAATTGTTAAAAGAGTTAGATTCAAATGCACTTGTAAAGGCAAATGAGTTACAAGTTGAAGTGGAAAAATTAGGTTATTTTAATAATTTAGATAATTTTATGAATAACATCAATGATTTTGATTTTGATAAAGCTATTGAATATTTAGAACTTTTAAAAGAAGATATTCAAAAAAATAAGAGATAAAAATCTCTTATTTTATGTAGTTACTTTTTTTGTCTTGATTATCTAATTCTTGCCCAATCTCTTGGTATCTTTTGAAATAATATTTTACAAATGAGTTGATTTTCTCATCATTTGGCATAAAATATTTTTCTGTTTTTGTAGCATAGTTATTTAAAAATGCAGTTGCATCTTTTTTGTCAAGATAATGTTTTGCAAGTTCAGTATAGTTTTTGATATACCAAGCTTTTAAAATTTCATATTTTTCATCACTTAAAGCTATCTCTAACTTTTCATTTTCCCAAGCTAAAACACCACTATCAAAAAGACCACTTAAATGAATCAAACCTTCACAATAATAAGGTTGAACTTCGTCAACTTCCATCCAACCAATAAGACCAACACTTCTTTTTACAAGGTCAATTAAAACTTGTGATTTTAAGTGAGCTTCATCTGTATTTTCATCTAATAAATAAGAGATTAAACCACCAGTTGTCGCTTTGAACTCTTCAATATTTTTGAAGTTTCCAGTTTTATTCATAACTGATTCTGTTTGCTCATCACACCATAAAATATGCCCATATTCATGCCCAACAGTGCTAATATCATAAACTTGATGCCAAGATGTTGTTTCATTAAAAAGGAAAGTTCTATCACGTGTAAGAATTTCTTGTCCAAAGATTTCCCTTGAAAGTTTCAAAAATGGTTTTGCACGGCTTGTTTGTAAAATTTCATCAGAAAATGCAAAGATTTTTTTACCTTCTTCAAGACTAACTATTTCATCATTTGGAACAACTTGTGCTGAAAACATTCCATTAAATCCAGCTCCAAAAAATAGCGCAGGTCGTCCAACATAAAGTTGAACTTTATCAAGTGATTTGAAGCTGAAATCATAGATTTTTTTGTACTCTTTACTTTTCTCATTTGCTTCAAAACTTGAATATATTTTTGCAAATGCTGATTTTATTTTATTTACCCTATGGTCGTTTTGAGCAAATTTTGGATTAGTAAGTCTAATATCCCATTCAAGGGCAACTGCTTTTCTAAAGTGGTCTTCGTAGTATTCAAGTGGATGACCGATTTGAATTGGAGTTTTTATTTTCATCCAAGCTCTATCAACATCTGCCCATTTTGAAACTAATTCATTTGTTCTATCTTCACTAAATGCTTTGATAAGTGCTTGAATATATAAAACATAATCCCATTTTTGATTATAGATTTCATCTTCAAGTTCGATTAGTTTATCTGCAAACTCTTCAAGTGCATCAACAACTTCAGTTGTCTCTTTTTTGAAAGCTTTGATATATGCTTTTGAAGTGTATTTATCTTTTTCTTTAACCAATGCAGAATAACATCTATCAGCCGTAATTCCACCATGTCCTAAGTCAAGAAGTTTTTCATCTTCAAGATATTTCATAATTTTTTCTTCATTTCCATCAAACTTAGCCATTAAATCTTTGTTTACGCCATTTATAATATGCGCAGTCCAAGAAGTTTGCCAAGCTGACATTTGAAGCCCAACATTATAAACACCTATAAAAACTTCTCTATAAAATGGAGTTAAAAGATTATTTTGTACAATTAAATCTATTAGTTTTGTATGAATTTCATGCCAATACTCTTTTACAAAACCATAAGCTTTCTCTTGTAAATCTATAATCTCTTTTTCATTTTTTTCAAGTTTTTTCAAAACTTGTACTAAAGAATCATCCCTTAAATTCACAAGTCTAGTAACAAGTGAAAATCTTAAATCACTTGTCATTTCAATTTTTAAAGCCTTTGCAAAATCATCTATTAGTCCAAGTTTATCAAACTCTTCATTTTCAAGGTGAGCTATTAATTTGTTAGTTTGTGTTTTTTGTTCATTTAAAAAGTCATATATTTTTTGTAAGTCGTTTAAAAAATTCTCTTTTGTCATTTTTTTAATCCTTCATTTTAAAAGCAGAGTTTATCTTTTTTGAACTTTTTTTTAGTTAAATTAGCACTCTTGTATAAAAGGTGCTAATTTTAATTAAAACTTTAGCTTTCTTTTATAAAGTTGTGATAAAATTCTCTTCTTAAAAAATTAAAATTTATAGGAGAAATTAGCATGGCAAAACATCAATTTCAAACAGAAGTAGGACAATTATTACATTTAATGACACACTCTTTATATTCAAATAAAGAAATTTTTATAAGAGAGCTTGTATCAAATTCAAGCGATGCAATCGACAAACTAAACTATTTAAGACTTACAGATGAAAATCTTAAAGATGCATTTGCTGATTGGAAAGGTGAGATTAATATCTCTTTTGATGAAGCTGATAAATCTTTAACGGTTGTTGATAATGGTATTGGTATGAATGAAGCTGATTTAATAGCTTCAATTGGAACAATCGCAAAATCAGGGACAAAATCATTTGTTGAAGCACTAACTGGTGATGCAAAAAAAGATTCAAATTTAATCGGTCAATTTGGGGTTGGTTTTTATTCAGTATTTATGGTAGCTTCTTCTGTAGATGTTATTACTAAAAAAGCTGGTGAAGAAACTGCTTACAAATGGACAAGCGATGGAACAGGTGAATTTGATTTAGCTCCTTGTACAAAAGAGACTTCAGGAACTGTAATTTATATTAAATTAAAAGATGAAGAAGCTAGTGAATTTGCAAGTAAATATAGAATTAAAAATATTGTTGGAAAATACTCAAACCATATTGCTTATCCAATTTTCTTAAATTACAAAGAAGAAGTAACTGAAACTTTAAGTGAAGAGGACAAAAAAACAGGCAAAGTTGCTGCTAAATCAATCGAAGATAAAAGAGAAAAAATCAATGAAGCAACAGCTTTATGGATGCAACCAAAAACTAAATTAAAAGAAGAAGATTATAACGATTTTTATAAATCAATTTCTCATGATTCTTCAAACCCAATGCTTACGATTCACACAAAAACAGAGGGTGTAAACGAATATACAACACTTTTCTACATCCCAAAAACTGCACCTATGGATATGTATAGAGCAGATTTCCAAAGTGGTGTTAAACTTTATGTTAAAAGAGTATTTATCACAGATGATGAAAAAGAGTTATTACCAACTTATTTAAGATTTGTAAGAGGAATTATTGATTCTGAAGATTTACCTTTAAATGTATCTAGAGAAATTTTACAAGAAAATAGAGTTTTAGCAAATATTAAACAATCATCTGTTAAAAAAATCCTTTCTGAAATTAAAAAAATCTCAAAAGATGAAGAGAAATATGCTGAGTTTATAGCTCAATATATCAGACCTTTAAAAGAAGGTGTTTATCAAGACCACATGAATAAAGAAGCTATTTTGGATTTATTAAGATATAAATCAACAAAAATAGAAACTGGAAAAATGACTTCATTAGAAGCTTACAAAGAAAGAGCTGATAGTGAACAAAAAACAATTTTCTATATCGTTGGTGATAATGAAAAAATCTTGAGAAGTTCTCCATTATTAGAGTCTTATAACAAAAATAATATTGAAGTTTTAATCTTAGATGATAAAGAAATCGATGAAATCATCACTCCATCAATTGGTGCTTATAAAGAGTGGGAATTTAAAGATATTACAGCTTGTGAACCTCCAAAAGTAGAACAATCAGAAGAAGAGAAAAAAGAAGTTGAAACAAAATTTGAATCAATAACAAAAAAAATCAAAGATAAATTAGGTGATGCAGTTAAAGATGTAAAAGTTACAAATAGACTAAGTGAATCACCATCATGCGTAGTAAAAGATGCAGCAGATGCACAAATGGCAGCAATGGCACATATGTTTAGACAAATGGGACAAGAAATGCCACAATCTGCTCCAATTTTAGAAATTAACCCAGAGCATGAAATAGTAAAAAAACTAAATGGTTGCCCTGATGAATCAACAATCGAAGATGTATCATGGATTTTACTAGACCAAGCAAAATTGAGTGAAGGTATGGAAATCACTGATACTGTTGCATTTGCGAAAAGACTATCAAGAATTACTGCTAAAGCTCTTTAAAAACTATTCTACAACGCCATTTTTTGATAATCTTGGCGTTGTCAGAATTTTTTAGCTCAATCACGTACTAATGTACTCTCAATCACTAAAAAATCCCTTCGCCTTGATATTATAAAAAACTGTCATTAGATAATAGTTTTTATTTTTTTGTTATAATAAAAATAATTAAAAGGAATATTTATGAAAGAATCTAAAGAAGAGTTATTATATGAGATTTTTATAAAAATTCAAAGTGATAAAAATCTTGAAATAATAAATATTAATGAAATTTTAACAAGATATATGCCTCTAAATATATTCTTTACTTGTTTAAAGAATAACTCATTACGATTCAGTAAACCAAGAACTTGGATAGAAAAATATGATGTTTTTGAAGATTTATTATCCAATGTTGAATATAAAAAAACAAATCTAATAAGTAAAATTGGATTTTGTAGTGTGGAACCTTATTAAATTGTATATAGGAAATAAAAATGCTCCTAAAAATAAGAAAAGTAACCTCACAAGACTCCCAAACAATCTTCAATTTCATAATGGAATTAGTCATTTACGAAAAAGCATCAAAATAGTAAGTGAAATAGAAAATTCACTTTTTTCTCCAAATGCAACAGCAAAGGCTTTGATTTGTGAAGAAGATGGAATTGCTATTGGTTTTGCTGTTTATTTTTACAACTACTCAACTTGGCTTGGGAAAAATGGTATTTATCTTGAATATTTATATGTGAATGAATCAAAAAGAGGAAAAGGTGCTGGAAAAGCTATGATTAAATATTTAGCAAAAAAAGCAATAAGTGAAAACTGTGGAAGATTTGAGTGGGCTTGTCTTGATTGGAATACTCCTTCACGAGATTTTTATGAAAGTCTTGGTGCAGTTGCTTTAAATGAGTGGATTGGCTATAGATTTGAGGGTGAAACTTTAGAAAAATTTGCAAATAATTGATATAATTCTCCTTACATGATTATTTTACAATTAAAAAGTAAACTCTAGACTATTTTAGATAAAGGTAAAAAATGAGTATTATCGTAGATTTATTTAAATCACTTTTTAAAACAATAAAAAAACTCTCAAGACCTTATTTTAGCTTGGAAGAAAATGAGCTAAAATTCAAAATCGATTCAGATACTTTTTTCAAATTTCCAATTTTAAATATCGAAACAAAAACAAGATATGATTCTTATATCCTTGATGCTTACACTTTAAAAGCTGATAATATACATTTAGAATATATTCATACAGATAATGATATTTCTTGGAATGCTCAGGCTTTATCTTTTTTCAAAGATTTGTTAAAAGAAAGTATAAATGCTTATTCTATGGATTTATTAGAAAAAAAAGAGTTTAGACATTATGAGTTTTTAGTTTATAAAATAGATGAAAAATATATTTTAAATGTTATTTATATTTATGAGATAAATAAAGAAGTTTTTATTGTGGATCAAAAAGGTAATCTTTATGAGAATTTATTGAAAAATTTTGATAAAAATTATATTTATAAATTTGAAAAAAATAAAACTGATTTTATAGACTTAAACTTTAGTTTAGTAAAAAATAATGCTATGAAGAGCTATTTTGCTCTTCATAGTGGAGATTAAATTTTTTTTATTTACCAAATACTTGTTTTAAAATTGAACTTGTTTGTTCAACAGGATTTGTTCTAATTGATGCTTCTTTTTGAGCAATCATTGTAAATAATCCTTCAATTGCTTTGTTTGTAACAAATTCATCTAAACTTTCATTTGAATTTCCAGGAATATAAGAATCAACTCCAAAACTTTTTGCCATTCCCATAACTCCACTATTATCAACTAAACCTTTTGCACTTGATTTATATATATTATTAACACTATCATAATAACCAGCTACTTGGTTTTCTTTCATAGTTTCTTGAATAATTGGTGCTATTGATTTTTTCAAAGATTCAGTTGTATTTGCTTTGAAATATTCTGTTGCTGCATTATTTCCACCAGATAGAATTTTTTGAGCATCAGTTAAACTCATTTTATCAATTGCAGAGATAAAAATCTCAGCTGTTTTTGGAGCTGCTTTTGAAGCTGCACTATTCATTGAGTTTATTAAATCATCAGCCATTTTATCGCCACCAGCTTTTCTAATTATTGATTCAGCACTAGATAAATTATTTGGAAGAGGAATTTTCACAGCTTTATTATTTAAATAACCATTTGTACTTCCAAGTTCAGTTGTAGCATAAGTTACACCTGTTTTTAAAGCCTCTTTTAATCCACTTGAAACAGTTGCATTATCAAGATTGCTTGTTTTACTTGATGTTGCATTTGTTACTTGTTGAGCTATTCCTGAATCTTTAGAAACTGTATCAACAACACTTTTTGTAATACCTCCTAAATCTAGGGCAAAAGTCAATGTTGAAGTTAAAAGTAAAGTTGAAACGATAAGTGATTTTTTCATAATTTTTCCTAATATTTAGATTTACATTATATAATAAATATTATAGAATAATTGTGAAAAAGGATTCCAAATAGAACTAATCAACGAAATCTCTAATTTTATTTATAGTTTTAAAAATAAAATAGTTGAAGCTAATGAAATAGCTACAAAATACGAAGAACAAATAGTTTCTTTTGCTAATGAATTAAAAAAATTGAATTTAGACAAAGAATTTGAAGAAAACTTTTTGATTATATTAGGTTATTCATATAGACTTGAAGATGTTTCTCAAAGACTTTTTTTCACATTTTCAGAAACTATTTATGCTATTGATTTAGATAAATTAATGAGAAATGAAGACTCTTTAAAACTAAATTCTATTGTTTATATTTTGGTTTTAGAAACAATTATAAAAGAGTATAAAACAAAAGAAGTAAATATAGAGCAAAAACAAAAAGCATTAGAAGTTTATAAAAAAATAGAAGAAAAAAAAGCAGCAGAAAATAAAAAGTATCATATGTATCAATATTAGGATAAGTTATGGCTATAAGATTAAATTGTGACATGGGTGAGAGTTTTGGTATTTGGAAAATGGGAAATGATGAGGAAGTTATGCCCTATATTGATATGGCAAATTTAGCTTGTGGTTTTCATGCAAGTGATGCAGTTACAATGAGTAGAACTGTAATTTTAGCAAAAAAATATAATGTAACAATTGGTGCACACCCTTCATACCATGATTTATTAGGTTTCGGAAGAAGAACAGTTTTATGTTCACTTGAAGAGATAAAATCTATTATTTTATATCAATTAGGAGCTTTAAATGCTTTTTGTAGAGCAAATGGTACAACGGTTTCCTATGTAAAACCTCATGGTGCTTTGTATAAAGATATGATGAGAGATGAAAATATTTTTAAAGCAGTTTTAAATGCTATTTCATCTTTTAATAAAAATATAAAACTTATGGTTATCTCAGGTCCAAAAAATGAAGAATATGAATACACTGCAAAACTTTATGATATAAAATTACTTTTTGAAGTATTCGCTGATAGAAATTATAAAGATGATGGAATTTTGGTCTCAAGAATGGAAGAAAATGCAATTATTCATGAAGAATTAGATGTAATTGCAAGGGTTTCAAATCTAAAAGAAAAGGGTTTTATTTCAAGTATAAATGGGCAAATGTTATTTCTAAAAAGTGATTCTATTTGTGTCCATGGAGATAATGAAAAAGCTCTTGATTTTATAAAATTAGTAAAAAAAACTCTTTATTGATAGGGTGTTCACACCAATAAGAGTTTATATTTTTCTTTTTTTCTCTTTACTTAATAGGTTTTCAAAAATCTCTTTTGAGTCTTGATTTATTTTAAATGAACAAATTTTGAATTCATATTTTGCTTTTATAAAAAGACCAGAGTTACTTTTTAAAGTTGTACTTGATAATAATTGCTCTAAATTTAAAATAAAATTAACAACATCTTTTTTTTCTTCTGTTAAGTTTTGTATAAAAATTATGAATTTATTTTCACTATATCGAACCATATCATAGTCAAAATCTTCATCTTTTAGTTTTTGTTTTATAAATTTTGTTGCAAAAATTAGTAAATTATTTGCTAAAAGGTCTCCATATTCATTTTGAATATAATTGTGATCAATTACGTCAACTAAGATACAAATACCATTTTGTTGAAATGAAGCATTGTCATTTAAAAATATTTTATAAATCCATTTTTTATTAAAAGTATTAGTAATATCATCTACGAAAAGTTTGTCATTTAGGTTTTTTACTTCTTTTTCTAAAGTAAGTATTTTTTTGTAAATATCATTCAAAGAATCAATGTCATTATTTAATATTGCATCAGCCGCATTTTTTGTATTTTCTTTTAATGCTGCAGTATTTGTGGCAATTAAATTCATATAGTTTTCTATTGCTTGAAAATCTTCAGAAATAAGTTTATTTATTTCATGTTTAAATTTTTCATCATCTAAATCTATTTCTAATTCTTTTGCATAATAATTAAATTTATCAAAATAAGTAGAAGGAAGAATAATATTTTTATTTAAAATATCATTTATTGTTAAATCAGTTATCTTTTTTAGTTGTTGTCTCATTTTCTTCTCCAAATAATTCTTGAATATGTGTTGGTTTTCCTATGTAATAACCTTGCGAATAATCAATTTCTATATTTTTTACATATCTTAAAATTTTTAAATCACTTACAAACTCAGCAACTACCTTTATATTTTGCTGTTTAGAGAATAAAACAATACTTTTTATTAGATTTAGATAAATATCCTCATTTATTTTTCTAATTAGTGAACCATCAATCTTTATATAATCAATATTTAAATTTAAAATATTTTCATAATTAGAAAATCCAGTACCAAAATCATCTATTGCAATTTTAACACCAAATTGTTTTACATCATTTATAAATTCATTTACAGTATCAAAACTTGAAACTTTTTCACTTTCTAATATCTCTAAAGTCAAATATTCACCAATATTATTACTTTTAATTTTACTAACTAAAGCTTTTTTAATTTGTGGATTTAAAATATCTGTATAATCAAGATTAATACTAATATGTATCTTATACTTTAGAATATAAACAATTATTTTATCAATCAAGATTTCCATAAGTTTATTATAAAGTCTGCATTTTTTTGCTTTATAAATAAAATTATTTGGCATTAACATTCGACCTTCTTTGTCAAATATTCTCATTAAAGCTTCATATTTAACAATTTTATTTGTTTTATTATCCATAATACCTTGAAAATATGGCTCAACCAAATTATTTTCTATACTATAATTTAAAACATCAAGGAGATTTTCATTCACTGATTCATTTTTGTATAAAAACGAATCATAATACATATAATGAATAAAATTTAATTTTGCATTATATAGAGCTTTTTCTGCATAAATTTTTATGTGTTGGTCTTCACTTTTTGCACAACCAATTGTAATATCGATATTTATAGTGCCGTAATTATCTAGGAGTTTAAAGTTATTTGATACAACACTTTCATAAATAATATTTTTTACAATAACAATTTCTTGAATACTTAAATCATCTAATAAATAAATTTCAAATACATCGGCATGTGTATTTTTAATATTTATAGAAATATTTCGCTTTAATTCTTGTTTTATAAGTTCTTTTATATTTGTTTTTAAAATAGAGTCTAATTGTCTGATTATGAAATCGCCATTTTTAAAGTCATAAATAGCATTTAAATCTTTCATATATAAAATATCTACTAAAAAAAGGGTCTTAATATTATTTTTTTTTGAAAAAATGTCTAAAATTTTCTGAAACAACACTACAAACCCTTTCTAAATCTTAAATATCAATTTGATTATATATTATTTTTCTTTAATTAGAGTAAAAAAAGAAATATTTTTGCAAAATTTTAGATTTAATCAAACTTTGGATAAAATCGTCACATTTTATGAATAGGAATATAAAAAAATGAGAAAAATAAATATAAAAGATTTAGAAATTAATATTGATATTACACATATTTTAAATTTATATGCTTCGGAAAATTCAATTATTATTGATGTGGATGGAAATATTTACACAAAACTTGAAGAAGTTGAAAAAAAAGCAATAATTTATAAAAATATGGATTTAAAACAAATATCTTCAATGTTGGATGCAAAAGCAATTGCTTCTCAACTTTTTGCTGACTATAAACCAAATATTGTAGGAATAATTTGTAAAATAAAACCAGTTTCAAATTGGCAAAATATTATAGAAATGAATAAAACAAATATGCTTTATTTTGATCACCAAAGTGATGGAGTTGAGTTATTTGAAGATAAAGAACTTGAAGATTATGGTTGGAATGCAAGTGCTTTGGATATAAATTATAGAGAAATTAGTGAATTTATCGAAGAGTTTTGCGAGGGAGTTTTACTTTGTTATGACAATGAAATCCAATTTAGTGGTTTTGTAATTGTAGATGATGTTACTGATGTTAAACAAAAAGTAAAAGAGTACATCATAAATAAAACAAAAGAAAATATAAAAAATGAATCAATTGACATAGAAGATGATGATGTTATTGAAGCTTTAGAATTTTTTGGAATAAAGGCGTAGTTTATGGAAGAATTTATTAGAGATTGGGGTTATATAGCTCTATTTTTATACTCTTTTGGTGGGGGATTTATAGGTCTTGCAATTGCTAGTGTTTTATCATATTCTGGTGATTTAAATATTTATATTTGTGTATTAACTGCAGCTGTTTCAAATTTTATTGGAGGTCAATTTTTATTCTTTCTTGCTAGAAAAAATAAAAATTATGCAAAAGATATGATGAAAAAATATGGTAGAAAAATTGCCCTTGCTCATCTTTTGATGAAAAAATATGGCTCTTTTGTAATTTTTGTACAAAAATATATCTATGGAATTAAAACTTTAGTTCCACTTGCTATGGGAATTACAAAATATTCAGCTATAAAATTCTCAATTTTTAATGCACTAGCAGCCGTTTTATGGGCTTGTGTTATTGGATATGCAAGTTTTACAGCTGGAGAATATATACTGGGTCTAGGTGAAGATTTTAAATATGTTGGTTTATTTACAGTTGTTATGATTATTTTAGTTATTTCTTATGTTTTTAAAAAAATAGAAAAAAAATAGTAGTTCTTTAATAGTACTTTATAGTTTTGGATATAATATACCAAAAACTATAAAGGGCTTCCCATTTTAATCGAAAACTTTTCACAATTAAATCTTCCAAAAGAGTTTCTTACAAACTTAGAAACTTTGGGTTACACAAAATTAACAGCAATTCAAGAAAAAAGTTTACCTTTAAGCTTAGATAATAAAGATTTAATCGCTCAAGCAAAAACAGGTTCTGGAAAAACTGTGGCTTTTTGTATTCCAATAATAAATAAATTAAATATCAAAAATTTTAGAATTCAATCTTTAATCTTAGCTCCAACAAGAGAATTAGCAAATCAAATAGCTTTAGAAATCAGAAAACTTTCACGGCATATTCATAATCTAAAAGTTCTTACACTTTGTGGTGGAACACCTTTTAAACCACAAGTTTTATCTTTAAGTCACGAAGCACATATAATTGTTGCAACTCCCGGACGTGTATTAAAACATATTCAACAAAATAATATAGATTTAGAAAATATTACAACTTTAGTTTTAGATGAAGCAGACAAAATGCTTGATATGGGATTTTATGATGATATTATGGAAATTATTGATAGTTTGCCAAAAAATAGACAAACACTTCTTTTCTCAGCAACTTATGAAAAAAATATTGAAAAATTAGCTTCAAATGTTTTATTAAATCCAGTTGTTGTAAAAGTTGAAAATGAAGAAAAAGTTCATATAAAACAAAAATTCTATTCTGTGGAAGAATCAAACAAAACTACTTTAATTCCAGCACTTATCTCTTCAAACAAAGCAAAATCAATTTTAATATTTTGTAATATGAAAATAACTTGTGATAAATTAGCCGATGATTTATACAATTTAGGATTAGATGTTTTAACACTTCATTCTGATTTAGAGCAAAAACAGCGTGATGAAACTATTATTTTATTTTCAAATAAATCATATCCTATTTTAATAGCAACAGATGTGGCTTCAAGGGGACTTCATATTGATGATGTGGATTTAGTTATAAACTATGATTTATCTTTAGATGAAAAAATCCATACTCATAGAATCGGAAGAACTGCAAGAGCTGGAAAAGGTGGAATGGCAATTTCTTTATACACGCATAATGATTTTGATAGAGTTGAACTAATAAAAGATACTTTTAGAGATATAGAAGATGAAAATATTAATAAAATTGAAGATGATTTATCTTATAAAATTGATTCAGAATTACGAACTATTTTTATAAATGGTGGTAAAAAACAAAAATTGAGAGCTGGAGATATTTTAGGTGCAATGACAGCCGGAATTGGTTTACAAAAAGAAGATATAGGAAAAATTGATATTTTAGATTTTGCTTCTTATGTAGCAATTAATAAAGAAAAAATTTCTTTTGTTCTAGAAAAACTATCAAAAGAAAAGATTAAAGGTAAATATTATAGAATCTATGAAAAGTGATAAAATAAAAAAGGAGATATTAATTGTTTAAAAATACATTATTTCTTAAAATAATTTTAATATTTACTTTACCTGCATTAGGTATTCTATATTTTAGTTCTGTTTTAGTTTATGAAAAAATACAATCCTTTAATGAAGTTGATAGAATTAACCATAATTTAACATATCTACTTAATACAGAAAAATTATTAAGTTCACTACAAGAAGAAAGAGAAATAAGTGCGTTATTACTTTTAGAAAAAGCTGAAAAGTTTTCTTTAGAAAAAAGTAGAGAAATATCTATAAAAAATTATGTAGAGTTAGAAAAAATCTTTAAAATTCTAAATTTAGATAATAAAGTTATTCAATTAAAATCTGAAATAAAGAAATTAGAATTGTTTAGAGCAAAAATTGATAATTTAGATGCTACTGTAGATGAAGTTTTTGAAGAATATAATCAATTTAATAAAGTGTTATTGGATTCATTGTATTCATTAAAACCTGTAAAATTGGCTTTTGATTTTAATGATGAATTTAGAAATATAATACATTTTTTAAGTTTTAAAGAATCTATATGTATTGAAAAAACAATGATTTATGGATATTTTATTAATAGTAAAATAAACGATAAACTTTATACTATGCTAATGAAAAACTATTCATTATTGGAAATAAACAAAGATATATTTTTAAATAATGTAAATTTAGAAATGGTTCAAAGATATAATTCAAAACTTAATGAAGAATATTATAATAAGATATTTATATTAAGAAATGGAATTAAGAATAAGAATTTTTCACATCTTGAATTAACTTCTGAAGAGTGGGAAAAAATATCTCTTGAAAATTTAGGATCATTAAATAATATGTATAAAAATCTTATTTATTCAGTTGAAAAATACATAACAAAATTTGAAGAGGATGCCTTATTAGAAAAACGTAAAAGTCTTGTCTTCTTATTTGTTTCTTTTGCAACGTTAATTAGTTTATTATTTGTATTAAGAAATATTATTTTTAATGAGCAAAAGAGTTTTTATAAAGTTCAAAAACATAAAGAAGTTTATGAGCTATTAAATAAAGCAAATAAATTTTTATTAAAAATTGATGATAGAAAATTACTATTTTCAAATATTTGTGAACTTCTTTCTCAAACGGATAAAATTCAATTCTCTTTTATTTATGATTTATTATCTAAAGAAATAATTGCCGAAGAAGGGGAATTAAAACAGAAACTATTAACACAAAGCCATTATTATAGTGATAAGAATAAAGATAATATTATTTCTAAAACTATTAAATGGGAAACAAATATTATTGCTAATGATTTTTTAGAAAAAAATATTTCTATTTTTTATGATAAAGCAAAAGTTTTAGATATTAAATCAATGGCATGTTTTCCAATTAAAAAATTTAATAAAGTTATTGGAACTTTAGCTATTTATTCAAAAGAATTAAATTTCTTTGATCAAGAAGTGGAAATTTTATTTGATAAATTAATTAGTGATGTAACTCATTGCTTAGAAAAAATTGACTATGAGCAAATTAGATTAAAACAAGAAGATGAATTAAGATTATCTTCTTATGCTTTTGAATCAAGTGAACCTATGATTATCACAAATGATGAGGGAAATATTATAAAAGTTAATCAAGCTTTTTGTAGTACAATGGGTTATACAAAAGATGAAATAATAGGTAGAAATCCAAGGATTTTCAAATCAGTTCATCAAGACAAAGAATTTGGTGATGCTTTATGGAATGAACTTAAAGTTAAAGGGTTTTGGAGTGGAGAAGTTTATAATAAAAAAGCAAATGAAAAGATTATTCCTTTAAGAAGCACAATAACAGCAATAAAAGATAAAAGTGGAAAAATCACTCATTTTTTAGGTCAATACATAGATATTGGAGAACAAAAAGATAAAGAAAAAGTTTTAGAATATCAAGCGACTCATGATAATTTAACAGGTCTTCCAAATAGATTATTACTTCTTGATAGAATTGAAAGAGCAATCACAAAAGTTGTAAGACATAAAATTGTTGGTGGATTAATATTTATAGATTTAGATAATTTTAAAGAGGTAAATGATACTTTAGGACACGATATTGGAGATTCTTTACTTATTATGGTTGCCAAAAAAATCAAAGAAGTAATAAGGGAAGAAGATACAATTGCAAGAATTGGTGGAGATGAATTTATTGTTTTACTCGATAATGTTGGGAATAATAAATCAGATGCAAAAATAAATATTAATATTCTTGCTGAAAAAATAAAAGATACTTTAAACGCAATTACACATATTGAAGGAAATATAAATGTATCAACGCCAAGTATTGGAATTACGCTTTTTAGTGATTCAAGTGTTAGTGTAAAAGATATTATAAAACAAGCAGATACAGCTATGTATGCTGCTAAAAAACAAGGTAAAAACGCAATAGAGTTTTTTGATTAAGCCATTGATTAGTTCTTTATGCTAGAATTGCACCCTTATAAAATTTAGCAAGGAAAAGTTATTTATGAAAAGTGCAACAGCAAGACATCTATTAGTTGATAGTGAAGAGTTATGTTTAGAATTAAAAAAAAGAATTGCAGCTGGTGAAAAATTTGAAGATTTAGCAAAAGAGTATTCTTCGTGTCCATCTGGAGCAAATGGTGGAGATTTAGGAAACTTTTTCCAAGGACAAATGGTTCCTGAGTTTGATGAAGTTGTATTTAATGAAGCTATAAATGTAGTTCATGGTCCAGTTAAAACTGACTTTGGTTTCCATTTATTAGAAACAACTTCAAGAAGAGATTAATTTCTCTTCTACCTCCTCATCCCACAAAATAGAAACTCCATACTCTTTATCTGTTATTACATATTTAAAATACTCTTTTGTTCCAGCTCTTCCATGAAGTCTTACGATAACTTGTTCATCTTCAAGTAATTTTTTCATCTCATATTTTGAAAAACTTCTTTTATTCCATCTTAAAAATACATTTGAATATACTCTAAAAGTACAAGTTGAATCAGATGTAAAAACAAACTGTTCACTATCATCGTACTCTTTTTTTGCATTTTCACAAGAATAAAGATTTACTTTTTTTCCATTTGCAGTGCTTTTTATAGCGAGAACATTACCTTTACAATATGGACATTTACCTAATATCATATTTTAGACTCCAAATAAATATTTGAGTAATTTTACTTAAAATTTAAATCAGAGTCTAAAAATATAACAAATTGTAATTAATTTAGTTCTTTTGCCTTAACTAACTCTTTTCCAATAAACTCTTTTTGATTTGTATTATCTACAACCATTTTTGCAATTTGGTCAGTTAATATAGCAACATCTTGTGTTTGTGAAGCTATTAATGCATTTTGCTGAGTTTGTTTGTCAAGTTGATTTACAGCATCATTGATTTGGATAATTCCATTTAATTGCTCTTTACTTGATACTTCTATACTTGAGATTAAATTTATAGTTTGAGATATATTTTCATTTAATTGTCTATAACCTTCAATCATATTATTAGCTATCTCTTTTCCATAATTTGCTTTTGAAGTTGCATTTTCAACAATGTTTTTTATCTCTCTTGCAGCTTCAGCACTTCTATTTGCAAGGTTTCGCACTTCTGCTGCAACAACTGCAAATCCTTTTCCCGCTTCTCCAGCAGTTGCTGCTTCAACGGCTGCATTAAGAGATAAAATATTCGTTTGGAAAGCAATTTGGTCAATTATTGAGATAGCTTCATTAATTGAATTTACTTGTGCATTTATCTCTTCCATTGCTTGTGTTGTTTGATTTGCTAATATTTCACCTTCTTTAGCTGATTTTGTAACATTATTTGAATAATCAGACATTTTTGCGATATTTTGAGTACTGTTTCTAATATTCCCAGTTATTTGCTCCAATGCAGCTGCTGTTTCTTCTAAACTTGAAGCAGCTTCATTTGAACTAATATTTAATTTATCAACATTATCAAGTAATACATGAGAGCTTTTATCTAAAGTCAAACCATTTGCTCTATCTTCCAATAATAGATGAGTAATTGCACCACCTACATTATTTACACCTTGGGCTAATCTTAGTAAATCTTTTTTAAGTTCAGTTGTTTTTACATTGTGTAAATAGTTATATTTTGTATACTCTTCTAAAACGTCTAAGATATTGTCAATATTTGTTTCAAGATGTTCAGCCATATTATTTACAACATTTTTTAATTGTTTTAAAGATGGATTTGAAATATCAATGTGTAATCTTTGGCATAAATCACCTTGTTCAAATTCCGCTAAAACAGAGATAGTTTCATCTATTAATTTTCTATCTTCTTCTATACCTTGTTTTGTTTTGATTATATTTTCATTTACAACTTTTGCCATATCGGCAAATTCATCTTTTGAAGAGTCATCTAAAAGTTTAACTTCATCTGTTTCTCTATTTAAGTATCTAAAAAAAGATAAAAGACCATTTTGAAATTGTTCAAGTGAATTTGATATTAGTTTAACTAAAAAAGTACCAACTAAAGTTCCAATAACAATTCCAAGTAATAATAAGAAAATCATTATATAAAGGGTAGTATCAAGTTTATTATAAGTATTAAGAGAGTTAGAAATAGCTTCTTCTACTTGTTGATTTCTTAATTCGTCCACAAGTTTAGCTAATTTAAGAGTTTTTTCATCCAACTCTTCCATAATCGCATCACCTTTTTCTTTACTAACCGCATAACTTTCAACCATTTTTTTACCAATATTAAAAATATCAGTAGCATCTGTTTTGATTAGTTTTAGTTTTTCTAAACTTGTTGAGTTATTTTCATCTTTGAACATTTTTTCAAATTTGCTTATGTTTTCCATAAACTTTTTGTAAGAGTTTTCAGCTTCTGTTAGTGCTTCTGGATTCTGAGTTAAAGAACCATCAGTTAAAAATTGTTGAATTTGACAGCTTTGAAATTTTGTATCTTCAGCGATTGTAGACATTGGTACAGATTCAGTGGCTGTATGTTTACTTATATTTTTTACATGATTAATATCGATGGTAACAAGAATAAATGCTAATGTAAAAATTCCTAAAATACCGCCTAATCCAATAATTAACTTATTTCTAACTTTCATCTTCATCCTTTATATCATTAAAAGAAGATTCTATAATATTATTTATTGAATTGCAATAGTTATTATGGTGCTAATCTTGATATTTTCCATAAATTATTATTTTCAAGTTCATAAACAAATCTATCGTGAAGCCTATCTTGTCCACCTTGCCAGAATTCTATTTTTGTAGGTTTAATAATATATCCACCCCAAAAATCAGGGAAAGGAACTTCACCTTTTACAAATTTTCTTCTTATTTCATCAAACTTTTGTTCCAACAGACTTCTTGAACTTATAACTTGACTTTGGTGTGAAACCCAAGCTCCAATTTGACTTCCTTTAGGTCGTGAAAGAAAATATTTTAAAGATTCTGTTGTTGAAATCTTTTCTATATTTCCTTCAATTTTTACCTGTCGCTCCAAATCAAGCCAAGCAAAAAGTGCAGCTGCTTTTGGATTTTGTTCAATTTGTTTTGCTTTATTACTCTTATAATTTGTAAAAAATACAAAACCTTTTTCATCAAAAATTTTAAGTAGTACAGTTCTAATACTTGGCATCATATCAGTTCCAACGGTTGCTAAACTAAAAGCATTAGGTTCAGTTAGTTTTGCTTCCATGGCTTTATTAAACCAAAGCTCAAACTGTAAAAAAGGATTTGAGTTTAAATCTTTTATATCTAAACCTTTTGTTGTGTATTTTGCTCTTAAGCTTGTTAAATCCAAAATATATCCTTTAAATTAATATTTTTTATTTTAGCAAAATAGAGATTTGTTTCATTCCCCAAAAATGTTAAATAATATATTTCTAAGTTCTGTTTTCATCTCTAGTGTTAAATATTTTTTAGTTGAATACAAATAAAATGGAACTGTATTTCTCATTGAGTGTTTTAATCTTTTTCTCAAAGTTGAAATTTCATCAATATTTACAAGTTCTTCACCATCGTACAAATAAAAATCTTTTGCAATTCCTAATTTAAATGAAACAATTTGATATGAGAAAAACAAATCTTCAGAAGTTTCCTCATATTTCTTTATAAATTCATCCAATGCAGTTTGAAGTTTTTTTAGATTAATTATAGTTATATATCCAAAACTTTCTCTAAATTTATATCGCTCAACTGTTGTAAAATCAAGAACTTTGTAGAACTCATTTAGGTTTTTCCATGGACTTCTAAATCTTCTTTTCCCAAATAAAACTTCCTCAAAACAATACATATATTTTATATCTTCAGCTGTTTGAATTTCTTTATCTTTGATTTCAAAATATTTGGTTTTAAAAAGTGAAATTAACCAGTTTTCATCAAGCATTGAAATAGTATCAAGCTCTTTTGTTTTGTCTTGGTTTTTAAAATTCCATAACATAGAGATATTATTTGAAATTTTTTCATTTATATCACCATTTTCAAAATATTTATCCGATAAATATTGAACTACATTTTCAAGTAAGGTATCAGTTTTTGCAATTCCATGATTAAAAATTACTTTTTTATATAGATTAAATCTCATTTCAAGCATATGTTCAATATCAATTAAACTCATATCATAAAAACTCAAATGAAAAATATTCTTTTTCTCCACTAAAACAGCTTGTTTTGTGATTCTTATATGATCATTTGGACCTGTTATATAACCACTTGCTAACATATCTCTATTTATATAATCAAGCCTATCAGCATCAACTGTACTACTTACAAATTCATGTAAAACTTTAAAATCAAAACCTTCAAAAATTTGTTCTTCCAAAATTAAAATAGCTAATCTTTTGATTAGTTTTAAATACTCTTTTTCGTAAGATTTAGTGATTAATTCATCTAATTCATAATCAAAAAGCAGTTTTAAAAGATTTTCTCCAATAGCTTCGTGTAAAACTTCTTTGTTATTGTTTGTAATCTCTTCATAGTTATTTTTAAATCTAATCTCTTTTTCACAAAGCTCTTCTAAGTTTTTCTCTTTTTGTTTTATTTTGTCATAAACTTTTTTTAGAGCATATTCAACTTGGTGTGAAAATGGTAAATGTCCAACATCGTGAAGTAGGGCAACTATTCGTAAAGTTTGTAAAAAAATAGTATAAGTTGCTCTTTGAGCTTTTGATTTTGTAGGAATTGTAAATTGATAAAGTGCTTTATTATCAAAATACTCCATATCATCAATACTTACTTTTAAATCTTCTTCTTTTATGATAAAAACTATTACTTTTTTTAAAGATGATAAAAAATCATTTTTTGTTTTTTTATCGGCATTAAGTAGGGCATTTTTAAACATAAAAGAGGCTAAATGCATAGTTCCCAAACTATGAATGAATCTTTTTGTTGTAATTGATGGATATGAAAAATAAGCCAAAGCATTTTGAGTTATGAATTGAAGTCTATTTACAATCTTTGTTTGAAGAATTTTATCTTCAAATTTTGTATATTCTATGTGATTGTATATTGTGTCATTGATTAATCGATTTTGAATGGGATATTCCTTATTATTTTCTTCTATATTATAATTTTCTTCAAGTGAGTTATTGCTTAATTTAAAGCTAAATATAAATTAATTTTCATTTAATTACAAATATTATATTATAGTAATAACTATTATCAAAAAGAGGAAATTATGGAAGATTATTTTATATATGTAATTGTTTTATTAGCTGCTTTTTATTTAATTAAAAAAACTTTTGGAAAAAATTCTGGATGTGGATGTTCTGGGGAAAGTAAATGTTCTAAGAAATAGAATTATAATTTCTATTTCTTATTTAAATTTAATCTTTTCTATTTTCAAAGATTCGCTCCGTAAATTGGGCAAATTTCCCACGAACTGCTTTTTCAAGCTCTATTGCAAACATTTTAAGTTCAGGATGTAACTCATTTGTTTGTTTTAAAAGAGTTGTTAATCCGTTATTATATTTATTTAAATATAGATTATCGATTTGTCGATTTGAACCAATAACTATTGCCATACAACTTTCATCTAGTCTTGAAAGTATTAATTGTGTTGTTTTTTCACTTGAATTTTGCCATTCATCCATTATCACAATAGAAGCTGAGAGTGTTCTTCCTCTAGCTTCCCCTGGCCAAAGTGTTTCTATGCAATATTTTGATTTTAACTCATCAATTTTTGATTCTATTGATTCTTGATTTTCTCTATTTTCACTTTTTTTTAGATGTTTTTTTGCAATAAATTCTAAGGTGTCTTGCAAAGCCATATTATAGATTCTAAACTTCTCATCATTTCCTGATAAATATCCAATATCTGCACCTTTATCTAGTGATTCAATAGAGTTTCTAACATAAACAATTTTGTCATATAAACCCAAATCAATTAATCTCATGGCACTCACAACTGACATCAGAGTTTTTCCACTTCCAGCTTTTGCATCAATTACAAGTAAATCATACATATTTGATAAAATCGCTTTTGTGAATAGTTTTTGTTTTAAATTTACTGGTTTTACATTTAAAGCTTTAAAATCATTCTCTTTTAAAGTATCTATTCTTTTATCGTGAATAATTGCATATTCAATATTTCCATCATTACTTTCAAAACTATAAGCAAAGTTTTCAGGCTCGTAATTTTCATCTACTAAAGTAATATCTTTATTTTCTAAACCATTAAATAAAGATGAATCAAACTCAACAGATTTTACAAAATTAAATTTTGGAACAGTTGATTTATCATCGTACAAAGTTTCTGTTTTTAGACCTTTAAAAAGGGCAAAAGTTCTAGCATAAACATCTAAAGATAAAAAGATAGTTTGGCAACCTTTATAGTATTCTTGGGCAATTGAAGCTACTTCAATAATTCTTTTATCATTTGATTCAGAGATATGAATTTGCTCAATTACTGTGTCATATTTATCTTTTGAAATAATATCAAGATTAAGTTTATCATTAAAAAGTTTCACAACTTTAAAGCCAAGTTTATAATCAACCTCTTTTATTTTCATCTTTGCTAATAGTCTTGCAAACTCTCTTGAATAATACCCAAGTTCATTAACTAACTTCTTTTTATCCTCTAATTCAAGAAGTACAGTTTCAGGTATTACAATGTGGTTAGTTTTATTGTCGGAAATTTTGTTGAGATTTTGAAGGTTTTGTAAGATGATGTTTGTGTCAAGGACATATACTTTTTCTTTCATAATAAAATGATTACAAAAAACAGTTACATTTTAGAAACAAAAGTCTATAAAAAGTAGATAGATTTAAATAAAAAAAGCCTAAGAAAAAATCTTAGACTTTTGATAATTTAACTAAAGAGTTAATCATGCTAATTGCAGATTCTTCATTTAAAGGTTTTTCATATGTAGTTAGAATTTCTCTTGCAAGAATATTTGCTCCTAGATGTTGAAACATTATCCTCATAGCTTGTAAACCTTTTGTTCCACCTCCACCACTGTGTGTTGCAAGTCCAACTATTTTTTCATTGAAAGCATCTCTCCAATCTTTTGTTGCTCTTGAAGTCCATGCCATTGCATTATTTAATACAGGTGGCATTACACCATTATATTCAGGAGCTACAATAATAAACGCATTTAATTCTAGAATTTTAGTAGCCAAATCTAAAGCACTTTCAGGTATTCCATTTTCTTGCTCTTCAATCGTACTGTAAAGAGGCAGTCTTAAATCTACTAAATTTATCAATTCAACTTCATGATTTAAACCATTTGCTAATTCTTTTAGTTTTAATCCTAATTTTAAATTATTATTTGAACTAGCAACAAGTATTCCTATTTTAGACATGTATATTCCTTATATATATTTGATTTTTTAAAAATTGGATTATATCAAATATAAAATTTTTTTTTAAATAAATAAGCTTTTTAATGCAACTTATTTAATAACTTTAATTATTATATTATTTTAAATAATACATATTTGATGTTATCTTTTTTGTTTAAAAATATTATTTTTTTTTAAAAATTACAAATTTTATCCAATTTATCGATATTTTATAAATTATCTACAGTTTTTTTTATTATTTTTAGTTTTTATTCTAAAAATAATAATAAATCTCATATATATCTTAAAAGAGGAAAAGTTAAATGTTTGGAAATAACAAGAAAGATAAAGAAATTGAAGAACTAAAAAAAAGAATAAGTTAGTTAGAAAATGAAAAATTTTAAGATACAAATATTTTGATTGAAATTGAAAAAATGATTGAACATATTGGAAGAAACAGCTGCTGCAATAGAAGAAATTTATTCAACTATTGGTAATAATACACAAAGTGTCAAACTGGGAGAGAGGATTAAATGAACATACAAATGGTTTAATACGTCAGTATTTACCAAAACAAACAGATTTCACTAAAGTCAAAAGAAGAGAAATTAGAGAAATACAAAACAGGTTAAATAATAGACCTAGAAAATCTCTTGGTTACAAAACTCCATCTGAGGTTTTTTATGCTAAAGTTGCAAAAGTTTTAACAGCTTAGTTTGGTGAATTTATGCATTTATCTCTTGAATTGGCGATTTCTAAGTAATAAGTATTTGGTATTATAAAGGCATATTTTTTTTAAAAGTTTCTCAATTTGATTAAGTTTGCCAGAAGTTTCACTCAGTGTCTGTAAGTATTGTAAAATGGGGGTTTGTGATGTGTTTACAGTGGTGCGAATGGTGAGAATCGAACTCACAAAAGTATTATTTCCTATAAACCTTAAAAAATTTGATATACACTAAATAACCATTCTATCGATAGTTATAAGCTATTGACAAAATCAAATAAACCTTATAAAATCCTATAAATATATTCTACGGGTATAAATAGGGTATAAAAAAAGGATAACTTTATTATGATTAAAACAAATCTAACAGGCGTATATTATAATGAAACTATTACAAATGAAAAATCTGATAAAACATATTATATTACATATAAAGATATAAACAATAAAAAAGTTTGGGTAAAAATTGGTAAATATTCAGAGGGAGTAAGAGAAGCTTATTGTAATCAAAAAAGAAATGAGATAATCACTAAACAAAGAAATGGTGAAGAACCTCCTTTGATAGCTAAAAAGAAAAAAAGACAAATATTATATATAGAAACTATTGCTAATGATTATTTTTCTCAAAAAACAGATAGAGCAATAAAATCTTATTATCTTAATCATATTCTGCCTTTTTTTAAAGATTATGATTTTGAAACAATCACAAATATAGATATTGTAAAATTTATGACAACTTTAAAAGAAAAAAGTGGAATTAGGACAAATGAGCCAATAGCTCCAAAAACAATAAATACAATATTAAATATTTTAAAGTCTATTATCAAGTATGCTTTAAAAAATGATTTAATAAAAAATGACTTTTCAAAATACATAACATTAAATGACATAGATAATGCAAGAGAAAGATTTTTAACAAAAGAAGAAATAAAACTCTTATATAATCAATCAAAAGATGATGAGATTATTTATCTATATTTTAAATTAGCTCTTAATACTGGAGCAAGATTATCAACTTTACGAAATATAAGTAAAAAGGATATTGACTTTACTCATAACCTCATAACACTAAAAGATTTTAAGAACAAAAGTACATATAAAACTTTTTTAAATTCACAATTAAAAGAGCTTCTTCAAAATAGAGTAGAAAAGATGAATATAAATGATAAAGTTTTATCAATTTATCCTGAAAAAAGAATGAAAAAAATTATAGATGATTTATTTAATCAAGGTATGGATGTTAATGATAGAAAGAATAGAGTAGTTTTTCACAGTTTAAGACATACTTTTGCATCTCATTTAGCAATTAATGGAACTCCAATTTTTACTATTCAAAAGCTTATGAATCATAAAGACATAACTATGACTATGAGATATGCGAAACTTGCTCCTGATAGCGGAAGAGAAGCTATTGAAAATCTGAATTTATAAAGAAATCTCAAAGCCCATTACAAAACAAAATCAATAAAAAGTTTTAAAGATTAAATATATCTACTGGTGCAGCTCTAAATTGGACTACATGCCATTCTTTTTGAAGTAATTTAACATATTGAAACATTTTTTTACTTACTACAGTTTTTAAATTTTCTAATTTTTTAATTTGAAATTCTATAAATTTCATTTTATCCCAAATCATTTTATTATCACAAATGAACTCAACATCAGGATATTTTTCAATTAATTCAAAAATTTCTTTATCTTCATTTGATTCATTTCTAAAAATCAAAATTAATCTTTCTTGATTAGTTATTGTTCTGTAAGCTATTTCAGTTTCTATATTGAATTGTATCATATCTGTAAATTGCATTTCAAAAGTACTTTTATTTAATAAATTATCATTTAGTTTTTCAACTCTTTCTTTGATTTCTGATTTAATTTCTAATTCGAATAGAGTCAGAATATTTTTTTCAATTTTAGAGTTTTCATTTTCGATTTGAATTACTAATTGTTTTTGATTTTTGTAAATTCGAATATATTCACAAGTTTTAAGATATGCCTCATCAAAATTTAATAGTTCTCTAAAATTAGAGTCATACTTAAATGTAATTATAAATTCATTAGAAAATGTAAATGTATTATTTAGCTGTCCAATATTTACATTATCAAATTTTTGTGCTATATCATTTTCTGAATTTTGAAAATTGTTAGTTTGATTAGTAATTCCACTCATAATTTTACCTACATATATTTAGGCAATAAAGCGGATAAATCAGTTTTTAATTCATCAATCTTATTATTTGTTTTTGCAAAACTATAAAGAGTATCTATAAGTTTTAAAATATTTTCATCAATATTTGATTTATTTCCTATTTGTTCATTTTTTGCTTCACCAAAAACTTGTGCTATGCCATTTGTAGAATTTTGAAAATTATTAATATTTGAATTCAAATCTCCAAAAATCTCATTATAGATACCTAATTCTTTACATTTTTTTTTGATTGCATTTACAGAATTTCTTATTTTCCAGCTGGAAATATTTGCTTGACTTACATTTATTTTAATTCCTAAGTCAGAATAAGTAGAAACATTATAATAATTTAATAAATTATCAATTAAAAGTTCAGCTTGATTTATTGAATATGACATAAAAAACCTTTTTAAAATATTACAAATATAACATTAATTAAGCAATATTTAATAATATATGTATAATAATATCGTTTATAACAAATATAACAAATTGCTGTAATATATAACAATTATTATAGTGTTTTGTATCTTTTAAGTTCTTTAAATTCTTATTGTTCAAATCCACCAAGAAAATTGTACTTTGAATAAAGTAAAAGTACAGTCCAAATACGAAAATTAAAGCGTAGGTGGTATCTGTCGCCCTGAGGGGGTATAGAAGAATTCATCTTGGTATTGGTTACGGAGCCAATGCGGGGTGTAATGTGCAGATTGAGTTTATCGAGGTCATGTAAAAGGGTACCAGAAACAGTAAACCCCTTAATTTACTTTGAATTAGTCCTAAAGATTAGGGCTAATCAAAGTTAAATCTAAAAAAGGAAAATAATATGAGTGATAAAGATATATTACAGAAAGTGCTTGAAAATACTGAGGTTATTAAGAAAAATACTTCAAAACTTGAAGAAAAAAATAAAAAATTGCAAGAACAATTAAATGAAGTTGAAGAAAAGAATGAAGAAAGAAAAGAACAACTACGAGAAGCTCAAAAGAGTTTTAAAAAAATAGGCTGTAATGTAAAAGAAGAAGTTGCAGACAAGTTTGAAGAACTTGCTCACAAGCTTAATTATCCAAATACAAGTGCTATGTGCAGAGCTTATCTATTGCTTCTTCTTGAAAATGAAGAATATCAAAAAACATTTGTTGAATTTGCAACTGTTTTAAAATCAGAAAGTGGTGAGGCTTAATTTTTAAGCCTCAATAAATTTAAAAAAAGGAAATACAAATGAAAACATTAATTGAAAAATTAGAAAATAGAAAAAAAATAACAGGGAAAGCCCTTCAAGAACTTTTTGCACTGATTTTGGAACTTGAAAAAAGTCTTGATAAAGATATAACTACTTCAGATACAAGTTGTAAAGTAAATATTAAAGCAGAAGATTATTTTTGTGGTAGTTGGCTTCAATCAGATGATAATTTCTCATTATGTATACTTAATGGGAAAATAACTATAAAAGATATATTTACAAGAACAAAAAAAGATGAAAATGGTGAAAAATATGAAGTTAAAGAATCACGATATATTGATTATTTTTCAATAGATGATGAAGATACAAATATTGTAAGAATTAATTTTACAGAATTTATTAAAGCTTTGGAGGAAGTGATGAACCTTGCAATTGAAGAATCTCAAAAAATAGATAATGATGCTCAAGAGTTTATTGACTTTTGTTTAAATTGGAGAGAAATTAAGGAGCAAAAATGAATGAACAATTAATTGATAAATATCTATCAGATATTAATGAGTTAGGGTTTGAAAAAACCTTGACCCTTGATAGTCATGATGTTGCAAAAATATTGCGAGTTCAAGCAAGAACTATTGTAAGTTGGGCGAAAGAAAATATCGGACCAAAATGTAAAAAAATAGGTAAGTCTTATATTTATACAAAAAGAGATGTAGCTGAATTTTTAGCTCAAAATTAAGGAGTAAAAATGAATATAGAAGAAGAAATCCAAAAATATGAAAAAGAGATAAAGGCTTTAGGCTTGACTAAAGGCTTAAATCTAAACTCAAAACAAACAGCTCAAGTTATAGGTGTATCACCGAGTACTATAGAGGAGTGGAGGAGAAATGGACTGGGGATTGAATACGTAGCTGTCCCATGCTTTGGAAAAAAGAAAATGGCTCGGTGTCTTTATCCTATTAGAAACGTCGCTAAATGGATGGTTTTGAATCAAATCAAAACAGCATAGCCCATTATTACGGTCGGCAAACTTTAAATAATGGACTTCTTTAGGTTTTAATTTTTTTATAAAATTATTCAATTCTATCATAAATATATAAATATGTCAAAAGAGAGAATATGTCAAAAAAAGTAGAACTAGCAGATTTTACAACGATAAAACATCACCCCAGAGTTAAATATGAACTTTCAAACAATGATTATTGTATTGCAAATGCAATTTATCACTTATCCAATAATCCAGATTCAATTTTTAAGGGTTGGTATCATGGTAAAGTTGAGACATTAGGCAAAATGTTTGATTTGAGTCGAGCATCAGCATATAACAGTATCACAAAGCTTATAGATAAAAAACTTGTTGAAAAAAATGCAGAAAGTGGATTTTTAAAAACCACCAAATTATGGTGGGATGAGTTCGTTAATTTTGAGATTGGACATGCGTCTAAAATTTAGACAACAATCTAAAAAAGAGATTAAAAGCGTCTAAAAATTAGACTAAACCCGTCTAAAAATTAGACACATATAAATATATATATAACTATATTCCATAAAGAAGAAGAGGAAGAAGAATGAGCATTAATGAAAATCAAAAAATAGAACTGTTTGAAGATTTTTATGCCTGGCTAAAAGCAGATGGTTTACAGCCTCGTACAAGTGAAAGACTACACAGAAAAAAAATATTCAGTTCTTTGATTAACAATAATCAAATGACTTTAGATAATTTTTCAGATTTTCTAATTGATTATCAGAAAGAGCAAATACTAGTCTTAAAAGGCAAAACAATTGAAATTAATGGTTTGCATTGTTTTATTGAAGATATTAAGCTAGAAAGCAAATTAGAGGCATTTACACTTATAACTGATAATAACATCCATTTAAAATGTAAGATTGAAGATTTAAGCCAAATCAAAAATAAAATAATTGAAGTAAAGGATTAAAAAATGAATGATGAAAACATCAATGAAAAAAAAGAAAAACGAAAAAAAATCTTCGAAAAAATGAGAAAAAGAATAGAAGCAGATGTAAAAAAAGAAAGATTAATTAATCAGTTATTGGAATATAAATATATAGCTATTATGTTTCTTTCAATCCTTCTTTTACTTTTTTTTCAAATTTGGGCTTCTAAAACACCAGTCTATAAAGGGCACATAGAAATGGAGCCTCTAATATCTGAAAATAAGGCAATCGAGCAAGATATAAAAAATCAAATTCTTACTCAAAAAGCCGAAGAAATAGGCGTAAAACCGATTAATAATCCAGATATCCAAGATTATTTTAACTTGTATCTTCAAAAAGGTACGATTATATGGGATTTTACAACTAATGAGCAAACTACATACAACGGTGTTGATGTAGTCGTGAAAGCTGTGAAATTAAATAATGGCTATACAGTATTTAGTTTAAATAATAAGCAATATTACATTAAGGAGTAAAAGATGAGATATATCTTACTACTTACATTATTGTTTTTTAATTTTTCTTTAGGTGGTGCGTTAGTGACAGCTAGTACACCAACCCCAACTACTAACAGTGGTGAGATTGAAAAAATACAAACAGTTTTAGAAGTTCAAAAACAAGAGCAACAGGTACAGACACAGCAGAAAACTGCTGCAAAAGTAGTTAACTACTTTTTAAATACTATATCTTACTCAAGTTGTTCGGCTTCTTGTCCGCCATTACAGCCACAGTTTCAATCAGATTTTGTTACAAAACTTGACAGCTTTTCGATGGATAGCGGTTCAATTACATGTACAGTTTTTCACAACTCAGATACACAGCAAATCAAGCCGATTCAGAAAGCTACTTTCGTTAATCAAAAGTGCTTAAATCAGGTGCAGAATTTGAAATATAATACTCAAGTAAGTAGTGCAGCAGAAAAGAACAATGAGAGCCTTGCAAAAAGCGTTAATAACTCAATTGCGATTAGTTCAGCTCAAACTGGAAACCTTGATTTAGCGGATTATATTACAGCACTTGTTACATTTAATCCTATGATAATTGATATACAAAAGAGCTTAAATAACCAATCCATCGAGTTTCAAAATGGTATAACTTTTGACAATCTTCAAACTACTCAAACGCACTCAAATGCTATTGATTATGTAAGAAGTGCTTCACAAGGGCTTTTTTCAGCCATAGGGATTGAAGGCTTAAACCCTATGTCACCACCAAGTTTTGACATTCAAACTCAAAACGCAAATCAAAAGTTCATGGATAAGTTTCTGCTTTTCTTTTTCGAGACGTTATTAATTAGTTCTAGTGTAATGGGAGATATACTTTGGTATCTTTTTCTCTTGAGCTTGCTTTGGAGCATATTAGATATTGCATTCAATTTTCACAAGATGAAAGAAGATAAGCTTTACATCCCCAAAAGAGCTGCTTTTTCAATTTTAATAGTTTGGTTCTTTTTTGTACCCGTATCGGGAACAATTGTTACAGCTCAAGGACAGAATATTAGTGTTGATAGTTCAAACGCTCAAAGTTATTTTTCACTTGTTGTTAAAGAAATAAATCAAATAATGGACGATATCGTAAGTAAGACGTGGAAAATCTATCTTTCAAGCTTAAACAGCAGAGAGGGAGTGCTACCAACAAGTACCGTAAAATCACAAGAAAAAGAACTTAATCAACTAAAGGCAAAAAATACCGAGTTACAGAAAATAAACGATAAATGTTTCCAAGACTATGATATGACAGCTGTGAAACAGTCTCTTCAAAGAGTTACGAATCAAAAACAAAATCAAGTTTTTGCTAATCCATTTCCAAGTGAGCATGAATTTGAAAAAATTGAGAAAAATGAAAACTCATTTTTAAAGCCAAATGTAAAACCTAGTATATCTTTGAGTGCTTGTTACAGCACTAAACAAGCGATTTTATCTAATACCGTAAGAATTGATGGCTATCAAAAGAACATTGATAATTTCAATAATCCTGCATTTCTAAACGATAAGAAAGAGCAGTTACAAGGCTTAAATGATTACTTTTTCAGTCTGAATCAAAAGTATGGTTGGATTAGTATCGTTTTTCTACCATCGGCTGAGATGATATTTCAAATGAAGGATTTTTTAACGGAGGTTTGGGATAAAAAAATAGCAGATTTAAAAGGTTTAGAGTTTGAAAAAATTACTCAAGGCGTTCTCTCAAATATAGCGATGCTTACACTATTACCATTAGATAATGTGATACTAATAACGCAATTAATATCTAAGATATTACCCACAAGTTGGATACCAGTAGTTGGTACTTCTTTTGACTCCGCAATATCATTAGTTCTAATAATTTCTAGCGTAGATTTCCTATGTGAAATTTTAAAATACGCGAAATCAATCGTATTTTTTCTAGTTGCAACATATATGATATTGTTGCTTTTTAGCGAATACGCGCTCGTATGGGTTCGATTACCCTTTGCTACGCTGTGGGCTTTAGCAACAAATCAAAGGGAGAAAATCATAGCAATTGTTTCAAATGTGGCATATGTTAGCCTTAAAGCCATATTGCTATTTTTAGCCATATTAATATGCTTATTTATTCTGTTTTTAGTTGGGAGTATTTCAGACACATTTATCAACGAGATACCATTATTAGCGGCTCAATTTGGGTGGGTATCTAACATAATTGTATCTTTCTTAACAGGGTTCTTAATTATATTAAAAATTGCTCTTGAAGTGGCTATCATTATTTCAACTCTCGTATATATCCCTAAAAGCTTTGGGAATGCCCTAAAAATCGAAATCCAAGACTTGACAGATACAGTTAGTCAAATTATAACCCATAAAATTAAATAAAAAAGAAGAAGATTAACTCTCTTCTTTTGTTTTAAGAGACTTTAAAATGGTTTCTTTTAAAAGCAAATATGCTTCTATCTCCTCTAAACTTATATTATTAAGTTTTGCAGTTGCTCCAAGTTGAAGAACCTCTAATAATTGGGGTTGAGCAGCTTTATAGTTTTTGATACTTGCTTCACTTTTATCTATAAGTGTTGCAATATCTTTGTATGTAGGCTTTAACATAATATATTATCCTTTTTGTTAAAAAAAGTATTATATATTATACTTTATTAAAGTTTATTTAAGTTTGAAAATATTATACTTTCTATATATAAAAGGTTTAAAATATTAAACTTTTTAATAAAAAATAAGGAAAATTAAAATGAAAAAAATATTAGTTGGTAGTTTAGTTGTAGCAAGTTTATCTTTCGCGAATTGCGGTTCAGATAAAGAGGTAGAGTTCGTCCTACCTCTTAAAGATAGGAATGTACAAGATAGAATCACAAAAGCAATAGTTCCAACTCCTGTTGAAAAAATAGATGTAGCTTGTGTCGATTTATATGATGATTTATATTTTGTGCATGATGGAAAAGCATATAACATTGGCGGAACACATGAACAATACATCAAGTTTATTTCACGAGGTGCAAAATGATAATTGAAGCTTTTAAGAAAATTGCGAAATTAAACTCTAAACACAATTCAATAATTCACAAAATGTGGAAAACTGATAAAGAAACAACAAAAGAAAATGAGTTTCAAAAGAGAAAAGAAATAATCCAAATGCAAAAGGAAGCTGAATCTGAAATTGAAAAAATTAAACAATTACAAAATGAAGATAAGCAAGTGCAAGAGCTTAAAAAACTTGGGTTTGGAGTAAGTTACGACCCTACAACGCAAATGATGTTATTAATTAATGATGAAAAATATCCTGAATCTTACTACGGTTGTGATGTGTGTTTTAAAACTAAAAAAATACTTTTGCGTGAAAATTGGAAAGAACTTGAAGAAGCTCATGTTAAAAAAATTAAAGAAATTCTAGGGTTAGAGGATTAAAAATGAATGACTTAAAATTAGAAATTCAAAATTATAAAAACGAAATAAAGTTCCACTTGGAAGAGTTGAAGTTTTGGAGAAAAGAATTAAAAAAAGTTCAAACATTACAAAAAAAATATAAAAAAATGAAAACTAAAAATAGTGCTATTTTTTTAGTTGGTGTTTCAAAACTGAAAAATATCAATAGAAGAGATGTGATTTCATTTCTTATGAGGTCTTAAAATGGATGAAGATGATTTTAATTTTGTCCAGGAGGTAGAAGAATCTTCTCCTCCACCTCCAAATGATGAAAATATAGTGGTTCAAAAAGAAAAAACAGAAAAAAAAGAAGAACCTAAAAAAGAGATTGAAGAGCAAAAATTTACAAAAAAATCAACAGGTATAAACATTGATATTAATTCTGCTCAAGATTTTATTTTAGAGCTTCAATTTGCTACGCAAATGTTTAATCAAGCATCTGAGCAATTAAAAAAAATAGAAGAGTTGAACAAGGTTAGCGATTCAATTGCAAAACTTCAAAATATAACAATCGATACGAGTGGAATTGAAAAAAAGTTTGAAAAAGAGATGCAAGAACTAACAGCAAAAGCGACTGAAATTGCTGAAAAAATGGACATAAACGAGTTAGATGAGATTGATTCAAAACTTGTAAAAATTCAAAAGAATTTTAAATCTTACTCAAATTTCAAAACTTTTTTACTTGTGATATTTGTATTTATTGCAGGTTTTTTAACAAGTCATGGAGTAGATGCATTTAACAGTTCATATCAAGAATCGCACAAAATAGTGCGAAGTTTCGAAAACAAAGGCTTTATTTTTTCAAGAACGGATAAAAATCAAGATGTGATTTTAACTCCAATCGATGCAAAATTTGAAAAAAATAAAAACAATGAAAAACAATATTTTGTTTATAAATAGGAGATTTATATGGATTTCAAAAATATGACAGTCCCTGATATTTTGGGACTTCAAGACCAATTGCAAAAAGAATTAAATTCAAGAACAAATGATTTGTACTCAACTATTTTAGCGATTACAGAAATTGAAAAAAAAGCCGAAAGAACACAAAATTTTTTTGCTAAAAAAATTCAGAATTTAAAAAATAAAAATGAAGAATTTAAAGAGTTAGAAAAATTAGGTTTTACAATCTATTTGTATCCACACAGTAGAAATATAGGAATTGTAAATTATCAAATTAAAGATAAACCAGATTTTTATTATGGATGTGAAATAGATATGGAAAATAAAGAAGTAGTTACAAGTAAGAATTTTTATATATCGCTAAATGATATGTCAAAAATAAAAGAAATTTTAAAATTAATCTAAGGAAAAACAAATGAAAAAAATAAAATTAATAGAAATTGATGATAACAACTCATCAACAGCAATTTTTGATAAAACAGAGCTTTTTGAAGCAGTTTCAGTAACGACAAAAGAGGGTGAAGATGCTTTTACAGAGGCATCTTTTGAGCAAATGTCGAATGATAATCATATTAATATATTTGATTTTGGTGGGGGGAATGACTCACGAAAAGGGCTAGAAATGTTAGCTAATTTTGGAGGAGATGATTTTTTATATATCATCCCTGTTATGAACTCTTTAGCAGGTTCAAAAAATGCAATTGATACATTTCAATTAATTAACAAACCAAAACAAACATTATTTATACTTAATAATGTTCAAAAAAAAGAAGAATTTGAAAAAGAGTTTTTATTTTGGTTTGGTTCTTTAGAGTTAGATATTCCTTCAGTTTACGAAGCATTAGGAAAAGCAAATTTTGAAGTTGTTGAATATTCGCCAATTCTTGAGATTTCAGCTATGAGTGGAATAACAGTTTTAGAACTAGCTCAATTTTCTAAAAATTTTTCAGGAGATGCAAAAAGTGAGATTTTTAAAATTTCTGAGGGTGATAAAAATAAATATAAAAAAATGATGAGTAAATATAAACAATCGATTTTGGCAGAAAAATTTGTAAATACAAATATTCCACAAATTGCAAAAATTGTAAAGAAATATAAAAATATTGCTGTTTGTTCTACAAAAGGTGGAGTTGGCAAAACAACTTTATCAGTTCATATTTTACCTGCTTGTTTTTAATTTTTTAAATAAAAAAGAGTTTTAAATGAATAAAAAACTTGAAAAATTTATGACAAATAATAAACCTTTAGGTTCTAGTTCTGAACTAGAACCTTATCGGGAAGAAATTTTAATTCTACAAAAAAACAAATACACTCAACAACAAATTTCACAATATTTGAGAGAGAGCTACGATTTAAAAATTAGTAGACAAGCTATATCATTTTTTTTAAGAAATAAAAAGAATGACAACAAAATCAAAAATGAAGTTAATGTTTTCAAAGAAGAGAATTCGCAAAAAGCGAATGAAGTAACAGAAAAAATCGGAGAACCAAATCAAGACAAATTAAAAGAGTTCTTAAATATTTGGGAAAGAAAAAAATAACAATACAATTTATTTGCAAACTGTTGCAAATAAATTCAAGAATATGCAAGGCATATTCTTTTGGTGCACCTATTAGCAAGAAGTTTGCTAATAGGTGCAAAAACTAGCAACGGGTTTGCTAGTTTTAGGCAACGAAGTTGCCACTCACGAAGAGTCAGACCATACGCCATTGCAACTGGCTAAGTCAAGAAAAAAAATCCAAATAAGATTTTTATAATAAAAATAAGGATTAAAATTATGCTAACTATGACAAATATGATAGCAGCTCAAGTAACTCACTATCATAAACAGGATGCAAATTATTATCAAGGGAATGATAAAGAACTTGGAGAATGGTTTGGTAAAGGTGCAGAAAATTTAAATTTAAAAGATTTTAAATTTGAAGATTTTGAAAGATTAGCAAATGGCATTCATCCAACAGAAGAAAAAGTTTTAGTTGATTCAAGTAAAAGAGCAGGAGTTGATTTAACTTTTTCAGCTCCTAAAAGTGTTTCAACTTTGATGGAACTTTCAAAAGATAAAGATGAAGAATTAAATATAAGAGATGCTCATGATAGAGCTGTAAATGAAACATTTAAATTTATAGAGGAAAATTATTCTCAAACTAGAGAGCAAGTTGATGGCGTAAGAAATACAATTAATACAGGAAATCTTGTAATTGCAAAATTTCAACATGATACTTCAAGAGAACTAGACCCTCAATTACATACTCATGGTTTTGTGATGAATATGACTCAGAAAGAAAACGGAGAATGGAGAGCTTTACACAACGATGAATTTTTTAAAAATAAACAACTCTTTGGGCAAATCTACAGAAATCAATTAGCAAGTAATTTAAAAGATTTAGGTTACCAAATAGAGGTAACAGATGCACGAAAAGGATTGTTTGAAGTAAAGGGAGTTTCTGATGAACTTTTAAAAGAATTTTCAAAAAGAACTGAACAAGTAGAAGCAAAAATAAAAGAGTTAAAAGAAAAATATCCAAATATGGAAGATGGAAAACTCAAAGAAATGGCAACTCTTGACAGTCGTAAATCAAAAGATAAAACTCTTGACAGAACTCAAATAAGAGCAGAAAATTTAAAAAGAGCCGAAGCAATTCAAGATATTTCAAATCTTGTTCAAGATTGTAAAAATCTTAAATCAGAAATTAAAGAATTAACAGCAAAAGAGTATTTAGATAAAGCAAAAGATATTTTAACTTCAAAAGAATCAATATTTACAAAAGAAGAACTTTTAAGAGAATCAATGAAATTATCTTTAGGAACTCACACATTATCTGATTTTCAAAAAGAAATAGAAAAAGACAATGAACTTGTAAACTTTGAAAAAAATATCTACTCTACAAAAGAAATGATAGAAATTGAAAAATCAATAATTCAAGATGCAAAAGATTTTAAAAATTCTTTTGATGAAATTGCAAGTAAAGAAACTTTGAATAATTTTGCAGAAAAAAATTATTCTACTATGACAACAGGTCAGAAAGAATCTTTTACCCACATTCTAAACTCAAAAGATTTAATTTGTGGAGTTCAAGGAGATGCAGGAACAGGTAAAACTTTCATGCTTAAAGCAGTAAAAGATTTTATCGAAAAATCAGAAAGTAAATATGAGCTACAAGGTTTATCATTTACAGGAAAAGCAGCAGATGAAATTCAAAAGGAAGCAAATATTGACTCTACAACTCTTCACTCTTTTTTAAATCAAAAAGAGTTCAAAGAAAATCAAATCTATATCGTTGATGAAGCTTCAATGGTTGGAAGTAAACAAATGAAAGAACTAATCGAAAAAGCAAAAAAAACTAACTCAAAAATAG
>JAQVBE010000006.1 GCA_028690445.1 Aliarcobacter sp.
TGGACTTGTAAAGTTTTCACTAGCTATCATCTCTAAGTGATTTGTTTGTCTTTTTAATTCATTCTCTATTATGTCAAATACTTCTTTATCTGCTTGTTCTAGTGTTGCGTTTGTTATGTAATTCATTATAAAGCCTCCATTTTTTTATTTATAAAACAATAACTTAATTATAAATATTAAACAATCCAGAAATTGCTATTTTATTTAAAAGTATTATTTCAAAAATTCCCTAAAATAGTGCTTTATAGTAGTTTTTAAATCATTTTGTTTTATTTTTTGCTTTTTAATACTCTTTATTCGTGAAATAAAAATATATCTTTCAATGATATTTAGATTTTGTATTTTTTGATAAATACTTAAGATAAATTCGCTATTTTGTTTTAGTTCTTTTGAAGTTTGTTCTATATAAATAGCGTGTAATTTTTCTATATTTTCCAAATAGTTTTCTAAATTTAATTTTAAAACATACTCAATTTTTTCAGTTGAAAAACTAAAATTTATTGTTTTTGAATATTTTTTTAGGATAATTGTTAATTCTCTTAAAATATCTTGATTACTACTTGATTATTATAAATATTCTTTCTCCCAACCATATAAAATACTTTTTGATATATCTAGTCTTTCTGATGATAATCGTCCTTCTTTTGATAAAAGGATTATATATAAATACAAATAAATCCTGAAAAATTTACTAAAGAAGAAAATAGTTTTAATGTTCAAAATAATAAAAATATGATGGATACATTTGTTGTTGAAGGTTATTTGGAATTTTTAAAAATGATTTTATCATTAACGAATTTTTTATGATTTTACAGGTTATATCTCTGTAACAAAAGAAAATATTAATGAACATTTAGAAAATTTAATAAAGCAGATAGAAGAGTATGATTTGTCAAAATTAAAATAGAAGAAAAAATTAATTTTCTTCTATTTCTTCATCTTCATCATTTTCTTGATTTTTCTCTTTTGGTTTTCTAAATTCTGCACGAGCAATTAACTCTAAATAAAAACTTTCAAGATTTTCACTTGCAGCAATATCTATTGATTTTGTAATATCTACGAATCTAATTTCAGTAGCTTCTTCTTGCGTTTTCCCAAATTTACAATCAAAATTCCAGTAATTGCAATTTTCTGGTAATCTTTTTGTTCTTTCTCTTTTGATATATTTTCTTACGTCATTTTTAATAGATTCAACTTGTCTATCTTTATTTTTGTTTGCAACTATTAGTTGGAATGTTTTTTTCATATAAATCCTTTGATGCAATTATATCAAAAAATATGGATTTTTTTAATGAATAAAATATATACAAATAATTATAAAATAAACAAGCACAATTAGATATAATTTTTATACATATAAAAAGAAAGAATGCCGATGGACAACATTTTATTTACACTATTTTTAACTATTTCAATAGCAACTATTTTAAATATCATTCTAAAAAAATTTGGAATTTCACATATTATTGGATATATAATCACTGGAACTTTGATTAGTTATATTTTTAATTTTAATGGTCTTGATCTTGGCTCATTAGAGCTTATTGCTGAGTTTGGGATTGTATTTTTAATGTTTACAATTGGTCTTGAAATGAGTTTTGATAAAATCAAAAAAATGAAAGAGATTCTTTTATTAAATGGTTTTTTACAAGTAAGTATAAGTGCAGTTTTGATTTATTTGGTTGCTTTTTTTGTTTTTAATTTAAGTATTGAAGTTTCACTTATTGTTTCTTTAGCTTTTTCTTTATCTTCAACTGCAATTGTTTTAACATATTTAAAACATTCAAAAGATATTCACACTCCTTATGGAGAAAAATCTACTGCAATTTTAATTTTTCAAGATTTAGCAGTTATCCCTATTTTATTACTTATAACTTTTTTAACAAACGATACTTTATCTATTGGTGAAGTTTTAATTAAAACTTTTATTTCAGCAATTATAATAATACTTTTTATGTTTACAATTGGAAAAAAACTTATCTCTTGGCTTTTAAAATTCGCTTCAAATACAAGAATAGAAGAGTTGTTCTTAGGTTCTGTTTTATCAATTGTAATAGGAACTTCACTTTTAGCACATGAGATGGGTTTTACATACTCTTTGGGCGCATTTATAGCAGGTATGATTATTTCTGATACAAATTTTAGTGTAAAAGTTGAATCTGATATTGCAAGTTATAAAGATTTACTTTTAGGTACATTTTTCTTTTCAGTTGGAACAAAAATAGATGCTTTATACTTTTTACATAATATTCATATTATTTTAGGAATATTCATAGCAATTATGCTCATAAAAGCTTTGGTTATTTATGCAATTATTAGAAGAAAATCAGACAAAAGTACCGCTGTGAAATCAGCATTTGCTCTTTGTCAAGTAGGAGAATTTTCTTTTGCAATATTTGCATTGGCTTCAAGTAATAATTTATTGACTCATGAAATGGCTAGTTTTTTAATATTGATTTCTGTTTTATCAATGATTTTAACGCCATTTATAGTAAATAATATCTATAAATTAGCTTCATATTTTGTAGTTGAATTTTATGAATCAGATAAAATTACACCAATTGAAGTAAAAAACCATGTTGTTATTTGTGGGTTTTCAATTTTAGGAAGAGTAATTGCTAATGATTTAAAAGAGAGAAAAATTCCTTTTGTAATCATTTCAGATGATTTAAGGCATGTTATTTTAGGAAGAAAATTAGGATATATGGCATACTTTGGTCACTTAGATAAATTACCCGTATTAGAGTCATTAAAAGTAGAAGAGGCTTCAAGTGTGATTATAACTGTTAGTGATACTCATATAAAAAGATTGATTTGTGAGGCAGTTTTAAAGTTTCATCCTCAATCAAATATCATATTGAAAATAGAATCATTAGAAGAAAAATCACAATTAAAAGATTTGAATATTAAAAAATTTATTCACGCCCATTTTGAAGTAGGGCGATTGTTAGTTCAAGAAGCCTTATTATATTTGGGAAACAAGTAGATTTTAATCTTCTTGTTCTTTAAGATTGTGTCCATGTTCATGTTCATCTAAATTTTGCATGATGTAATCATAAATTCTTTGATATTCTGAATCAGGAGTCTTATTTTCCTCAATAACAGCTAAAATATTTTGAAGTTCAACTAAAAAAGATTCCATTTCTTTTATTGCTAACATATCATCAGGTGTCTGAGAATGAGTCTCTAACAGTTTTGATAAATCTTCTAAATAATCTTCAACTTCTGGAATCATTATATTTTCAACTAAATCTTTTAGTTTCTCTTTTATATCGGGCATTTGTTTCCTTTTTATTGATATTTTATTATATTACTTTATTTGATTAAATTACAAATGGAATTCCTAAAGATAATTTGTTACAATACAAAATGAAGACATTAACTACAATTCTTATTTTTTCTTTTTATTCGTATGCTATTGATATAAAACCAATGCCAATAGAATTTACACAAAAAAGAGTAGATTTAACAAAACAATATATAAAAAATTCCTATGGTTTGGATGTAAAAGATATAAGTATTATTCCAAAAATAATAATTATTCATCACACTGCATGTGATAATTTAATAGAATCATTTAATAGATTAAACCCAGAAATTTTATTATCAGATAGAAAAGATATAACTAATGCTGGAAATTTAAATGTTTCGGCTCAGTTTTTAGTAGATTTTGACGGAACAATTTATTCTTTAATGAGTGAAACTACTATGGCAAGACATGTAATTGGCTTAAATCTTTCAAGTATTGGAATTGAAAATGTTGGTGGAAATAAAAAAGAGCTAACTAAAGAACAGTTAAAAGCAAATATTGAATTAATTAAATATTTAAAAGAAAAATATAAAACTATTGAGTATTTAATTGGACATTATGAATATCAAAATTTTGAAAAACATCATTTATTTTTGGAAAAAAATCCAAATTATAGAACAATTAAACATGACCCAAGTGTAGAATTTATGCAAAATTTAAGAGATAATTTCCTTGATTTAAAATCTAATTAGGAAACGAAAGAAAGATATATTTTGACAAAAAATTATAAATCAAAAGCCTAAATTAAGGCTTTTGATTTTTGATAGAAGATAGTTCTAAATATCTCATTATAATAGCTGAGATATAAGGAATACTTTGAATAAATATAGTTGCTGCAAATACATAAATCTCTACAATTCCCGTAAAATTTGTAAAAACTAAAGCAAAAAATGCAATCAATAATAATATAGCTAAAATAGTTTCATATTTAACTGGATTATCACTTTTTTTAGCTTTTCCACCTTTTTGAGTTCTTTTAAATGGTAAACCATCTTTTACAAATCCATCAAATACAGCTTTAAAAATAATAAGTTGTAAACTCATAGACGCAATAGAACTTAGAACAGTATCTTTTAAAGTAGCTCTTACTTTCATTCTATATAAAATAAATGTATGTAAAATATTTACTAAAAATGCTGTAATAATTGGGATAGTTAAAGGAATTGTAGGAATCGTAACTCCAACAAATATAATAACAGGAACCCAAATAATATTCATAACAGCCATAATCGGACCCATAGCATCACTTAACCAGAAGAACCAACCAGCAACAAATTTATTTTTTTGTCTAGGACTTAATGATTTAGATGATGGTTTAAATTCTTTCCAGTGTTTTTTAAGAATTTGAATAGCTCCATAAGCCCATCTATGTCTTTGAGTTTTAAATGCTTCAAATGTATCAGGAAGTAATCCATAACCATATCTTCTATTTGTATAGTGTGCTATATATCCAGCTTCAAATAGTCTAAGACCTAATTCACTATCTTCAACAATAGTATCAGTCCCCCAACCACCAACTTCCATCATAGAACTAAGTCTTACCATAACCATTGTTCCATGAACAACGATAGCATTTTCTTCATTTCTATCAATCATACCAATATCAAAGAAACCTGCATATTCTGCATTCATTGCTGCTTTAAGTATTGATTCTTTACCATCTCTATGATCTTGAGGAGCTTGAACAATTGCAACTTTTGGATCATCAAACAATGGAACTAAATCAACTAACCAAGGAGATTCAACAACATAATCAGCATCAATAACAGCGATAATTTCAGCTTCTTTGTTTGTTCTTTCTAATGCTGCATTTAATGCACCCGCTTTAAATCCAGTACAAGTGATATTCATAAACACAAATTTATTACCAAGTTCTTTACATAACTCTTCAATTGGTTTCCAGTAGAATTCTTCCGGTGTATTATTAATAATAATAAGAACTTCATAATTTGGATATTTTAATCTTGATAAAGCTCTTAATGTTTCAGCTAAAACATGTGGTTGCTCTTTATAAGCTGGAACATGAATAGAAACAAATGGAATATTTTCTGATCTTAAATCAAGTGGAACCAATCTTTCCGGAGGAATTCCAATTGAAACCTTAAATAATTCATTTGCTTTTGCTAGTGTGATTACAACAAGTGGAATCATTAAAAATGTTCCCATACTCCACATAACCCACATACCAAAATTCATATAATTTATAAATGGATAAGTAATATCCATGACAATACCAAAAGCCATACCTTGAGCAGCAATACCATAAGCTAATGCATGATTTAGGTTTACTCTTTGATTTCTTAATCCAAATAGTGTTAATAAAGCTCCAATAATAATTGCAGCAATCATTTGGTAAAACCAATATTGATTTAATTCAATATCACCATTTAAAAAGAATTTCAACTCTCTATCTGAAGTAAATATTCCCCAATATTGTCCAACATTACCCTCATCATAACCTTTCCATGGTTGATCAAAAGCTTCAACTATATTATAAGACCAATTTTTTTCTTTTGCAAGATTTAAAAATCCTCTTATTGCAATAGCTTGATTTTTTAAACCAGGAACAGCACCGTTAAAATTATAGCCATGGCTTGGCCAACCAGTTTCCCCAATAGTTATTTTTTTATTTGGATACTGCTTTTCAACTAAAGTATATTTTTCGATAACAAATTCATTAAATCTATCAATTGGAATTTTTTCCCAATAAGGTAAAATATGAACCATAATAAAATCAACATGAGTTCCAATTTCAGGATATTTAACTAAACTATGCCAAACTTCCGCAGTAGTGATTGGTTTATTAGTAAATTCTCTCATGAAATCTAAATAAGCACCTAACTCAGCAGCATTTAAATCTGTTCTAAGTAAAGTTTCATTTCCAACAATAACATTATTAATATTATTAGGATATTTTTCCAAAAGCTTTACAGCTCTTTGAATCTCTAAAAAATTCTCTTCATAATCGCCACTTAACCAAAGACCTAAATCAACCATCATGTTAGTTTTAGAAGTTTCTTCTAAAATTACTTTAGCATCAGCCGTAGAATAAGTTCTTACTTTATTGGTAAAATTTAACAAAATACCAATATCTTCTTCTATTTGTTTCGGTGATAATACTTTTTTATCATACCCTTCATATGGTGAATATGAAAGCGATTCAATTCTTTCCGATGCATCTTGCTTTAACGATATTCTATTGTCTTGTGTAATCCAAAAAAACACCTGAAATAGTCCAGCAAGTATAAGCCCTAAGATAATATATCTCAACACAGTTTCCTTTTTTTATAATTAATTGCGTAATATTACCATTTTTTCATAACTTTTCTATAAAAATTACTAATAATGATGAAATAAAAAGTATATAAATTAAATAAGTAAAGAAGTAACAATACGCTAATTATATGAAATATACTATAATCGGAAAAAATTATGCGAGAAAAAATGAAAAAATTTACCAATGAATCGATGTTAATGATAATTTCTTATTTAGAAGAAGAACTAAAAAATAAAGATGAGATTTTGTTTGAAGTACTAAATCCAGATGTTAATATTGATATTTATGCAGGAGAAATACTAAAAATTGAAAATCAAGAGTTTATTTATAGGTCTTATAAATCTTGGTGTGATTTGGCTGAATTACTATTCTGTAAGATGTTAATTAGCTCAATAACTTTAAGTACAGTTGTAATTAAACTCCAAAAATTAAATAAAAATGATTCATTCCATAAAGATTTAAATGATGAAAAAAATGAAAAATATGGTGAAAAATCAACTTTTTTTAGAATAAATAAAAATGAGGAACCAGCTTTTTTATATGCTTATATAAATGCTTTGAAAAATGTAAAAATAGAAGAAAAAACTAATATTTTAAATTTAGGAATAAATAAAGCAGATGAGTTTGAAATAATAAAAGAAATAGTAAATGAAGATATTTTAAAACAGATGAATTTTGTAGGAATTGATTATTCATTAAGTGCCATTGATTTTGCTAAAAAAAGGTTTCCTTTTGAAAATTTTACTTTTTATTATCACGATATAAATAAATTAAATGAACTAAATCTAAAAAAGTCAGATTTAATTATTTCCATTGGAACGCTACAAAGTTCAAGTTTAAATTTTAAACTTCTATTTATGGATTTAATACAAAATTATTTAGAAGATAAAGGTTCTATTATTTTGGGTTTTCCAAACTGTAGATGGATAAATGGAGAGATGATTTATGGAGCAAAAGCTGCAAATTATTCGTATAGTGAACAATCAGTTTTATATAAAGATGTTTATTTTTGTAAAAAATACCTTCAACAAAAAAAATATAGAGTTACCTTGACTGGAAAAAATTATCTTTTTCTAACGGCAACTTCAATTAAATAAAAAATATTTCTTTAAAACTACTATTTTTTTGTTACAATTAACTTATCAAAATAAAAGGAGTATATTATGCCATCAAAACATATTGAAGTAAAAACTTTTAAGTTAGCGCATTCAACAGATGATACCTTAAGAATCGAACATGTAGAAAAACCTTATGGTGAATATAGTAGCCCAGTAGTTAGTATTGCTATTTTTTCTCATGGAAAAACTAAAACTTCTGAGGTTGAAATTCCTTATGAAAATATAGAAGAATTTTTAAAAGCTTTAAGTGAATCTGTTGCTTTATGTGACTCAATTCCTAGAAATCCAATTCATGCAGAATTAAACTCAGAAATTGGTGGAGGAGCTTAATTCTTATGTCTGCTGATTTATCTTCAAGGTCAAACTCAAAGAGTTTGACCTTTGTTTTTTTTGGTTTTTTAGTCTCATTAATTGCAACTTTTGGAAGTCTTTTTTTCTCAGAAATTATGAATTTTATTCCATGTTCATTATGTTGGTATCAAAGAATATTTATTTATTCTTTAGTGTTTATTTTTTTAATAAATCTACTATTTCCTGATGATAAAATATTCAAATATGCTTTTCCTTTAGTGATTATTGGTTGGAGTATTTCTGTTTATCATAATTTATTAATGTTTAAAATAATTCCAGAAGAATTATCTCCTTGCGTTCAAGGAATACCTTGTTCTGTTGATTATCTTAATTGGTTTGGGTTTATTACAATTCCTTTGTTATCTTTTTTTGCTTATACTATCATTCTTGTTTTATTAATAATTTTAAAAAAGGAAATCAATGCAAAATAAAAAATTAGTAGTAATATCTTTATTCGTTTTAGTTATTACATTTTTGGGATTAACATATTTTTATAAAAATAGTCAAAATAGTAAAGAAGCTTTAATAGTTTCTTCAAATAAAGTATCTTTAGTAAAAGAGCATTCTATGTCTTTTGGAGATAATAAAAGAAATATTGAAGTAGTTGAATTTTTAGACCCAGAGTGTGAATCTTGCGCTCTTTTTCATCCAATAATGAGAAGAGTGTATAAAGAACATTATTCAGATATAAAATTAGTTGTTAGATATTTAGCAAATCATAAAAATTCAAAATTTGCTGTAAAAATTCTCGAAGCATCAAGAGAACAAAATAAATATGAAGAAGTTTTAAGTGTTATTTTTGAAAAACAACCACTTTGGGCGCAACATAATAATGAAAAACCAGAGTTATTATGGACATTTTTAGAACAAGTTGATGGTTTAAATATTGATAAACTAAAAGAAGATATGAAAAATTCAAAAATAGATGAAATTTTAGATATTGATGCAAAAGATGCAAGTGCATTAAATGTAAAAGGAACACCTACAATTTTTGTTAATGACAAAAAGTTAGAAAGATTATCTGAAAAAGATTTATTTGATTTAGTTGAAGCTGAAGTTTATAAATAAAAGGAAAATTTAATGGATATTTTAATCGTACTTGTTTTAAGTGCATTTTTTACAGTAGTTTATATTTATTTTAGAAAAAATAAAACAGTATTTATAAAACCAAAAGCTGTAAAAAAAGATGAATTAATCCAAAATTATAGAGTTGAGCTTTTAGAAATTTTAGAAAAATATGAAGATAATAAAGATTTACAATTTCAAGAAAGAATAAAATTTCTTAAACGGGTAAATTCTGAGTTATCAATGAATATCTTTTTTGAAAAAGAAGAAGCTAGAAATTTAATACAAGAATTATCAAATTTAGGAAAATAATGAAAAAGAATTTTTTAATAGGTTTAATGTTTTTAGGATTTTTATTTAGTGGTTGTGATTCAAAATCACCTATTGATAGTAGTGTCGTTGCAAAGAAATCATTACAAGATAATAAATATGAATTTGTTCCACAATCATTTAATTTAATCACAACAAGTGACAAAAGCATAAGCTTTAAAAGTACAGATAATGGTTTAGATTTTGATGAATTTAAAGGAAAAAAAGCTGTAATGATAGATGTTTTTGCAACTTGGTGCCCTCCTTGTATTGAGGAAATTCCTGTACTTAAAGAAATAAAAGAAAAATATAAAGATAATTTTGAAATTGTTTCTGTTTTATTTGAACAAGATAAAACAAAAGAAGAGATACTTGAATTTATTGCGAAACATGGAATAAATTATCCCATTACAATGGGTGAAGAAAACTTTAGATTAGCAAAAGAATTAGGTGATGTAAAAAAAGTTCCTGAAATGTTCTTATTTTCAAAAGATGGAAAATTTGTAAAAAAATTTGTAGGAAAAACTTCAAAAGAAGAGATAGAAAAATATATTAAAATTGCAATTGAAAACTAATTTAATATAGTTTCCAATTGAGCTAAATTATCAATAAAATAACTAGCTTTTGAAAAATCTTGTGTTATTGTGAATTCATTTTTTACAATAACACATTCAATTCCTGCTTTGTAAGCAGCTGTTAAACCTCTTGTTGAATCTTCAATTACAATAGTTTCTTCTTTATTAGCTTTAAAGAGTTCTAAACCTTTTAAGTAAGGTTCAGGATGTGGTTTTGCAAAATTATAATCTTCTTCACAAAGTACAAAATCCATATAATCAACAATTCCTAAGTTTTTATGAATTATTTCAAAGTCAACTCTTCTTGAAGTTGTTACTATTCCCATTTTATATCTTTTTGATAATTTTTCAAGTACTTCTTTTACTTGAGGTATTAAGATGTTTTCAGTTCTTAAAAAGTTTTGATAATATTTATTTCTTTGATTTTTGGCTGTTTCGATTTCTTTTTGAGAAAAACCTTTCTTAAAAGCTTTTTGCCAAATAGTTGTTCCCTCACTCATAATTTTCATATACTCTTCAAACTCTAAAGAGATATTAAAATACTCTTGTAAAGCCATTATATTAGCTTTAAAATATAAAGGTTCTGTATGAACTAAAACACCATCATTATCAAATAAAATATATTTTTTCATTAAATTTTCCTTAGATTTAAATTTTGTAGATTATTAATTCAATAAAAAAAGGGAAGCGTTATTAGCTTCCCTTTAGGTTTGTATATTTTAGGAGGAGAAATAAGTTAAATTAAATCTTAACATCGCAATTAAGTTATAATCAACCTGTAAAGCAATTATAATATCTATGCATTAACCTTTATTAAATAAAAGGTTAACAAAATATAAATATGATTAAAAAATTCTTATTTTATCCATTTATCTTTTGGAGCTTTATAGGTAGATATTTTTTCTATTATTTCATCTATGTCATCAGAAACAATTAGCATATCAACATAATCTTTTTTGATAAATCCCTCTTTTTCACAATTTCTTAGAAACTCAATCAAATAGTTGTAATAACCATTTATATTAAAAAAAGCACAAGGCTTTTTATGATAACCAATTTGAGCAGATGCTATAACATCAAAAATTTCTTCAAAAGTTCCATAACCTCCCGGAATTGCAATAAATGCATCTGAAAGTTCAGCCATTTTTTCTTTTCGTTGATTCATTGTATCAACTTTATAAATTTTTGTAATATTTGTATTTTCAAGCTCTTTTGAAACTAAATCATATGTTATTACACCTGTTACACTGTTATTTAATTTTAATGATTCGTTAGAAATAATTCCCATTAATCCTTGTACTGAACCACCATAAACTATTTTAAAATCTTTTTGCACTAATTTTTCAGCTAAAAGTTTTGTTGATTCTTCATAAATTTTATTATTTCCTAAAGAAGAACCACAATATATTGCTACATTCATTTTGTAATTTCCTTTAATTTTCCATATGGTTTTAACATTAATAATAATTTGGGTAAAAGTAATAAATCTGCTGCTAATACATTTATCATAATAATACCTGTTAATAATCCAAAATAAATAGTTGGAACTAAATTTGATAATATCAAAATAGAAAAACCAATCACAATTATTATAGTTGTATAATACATAGCATGTCCAATCCCATGATGTGATCTTCTCATTGCATTTACATAATCTTTATCTATTTTAAATTCCTCTTCAAATCTATGAATAAAGTGAATAGTATCATCAACAGCAATACCAATAGCAATAGCTGCAATTGTAATCGTCATAATATCTAAAGGGATATTTAGCCAACCCATAATTCCAAAAAGAAGAAAAATTGGAGTTACATTTGCAACTAATGCAATAAAAACTATTTTATATGATCTAAATAATATAAAAAACATAATAGATAAAATTAAAACAGATGCACCAAGTGTTGATATTTGAGAATTAAATAAGGATTGAAGCATATTATTATATAAAACCATTAGGTTTGATAATCTATATGTTGTCTCTTTATTCTTTATAATTTCTCTTAAATCAGTGTTGATTTTTGTTAATAAAATATTTCTTCTTAAATCTGGATTTGAATCTATAAGTCTCATTGTAATTCTAGCTTCATTTTTTTCAATATTTATATAAGGAGAAAGTATCATATCTTTGTATTTAGGTGGTAATTGATTGTACAATAAGGCTAAAGTTATACCATCTAATCTTTCATTTTTATTTAAAATTTCACCAACTTTTAAAAGTGTAGCCAATGATTGAACTTTTCCAATTTCAGGAATAGATTCTAAATAATCATGGATAGCAATAATTGTATCCATTTTATCTTGACTAAACCAATATTGTTTATCTTCATTTTTTTCAATAAATTCATTTTCAAAATCAACATATTCATCTTGCTTTTCATTTTTACTTGTAGCTACTTTTTCATCATCTTTGAATTTAATAATAATATCAAGAGGGCTTGTTCCTCCAAGATTTTCATCTATTACTTTCATTCCTTTATAAATTTCAGTTGATGATTTAAAATAATTAATAAAACTATTTTCAACAAAAAGTCTTGAACTTCCAGTTATTGAAAATATAATACTAAGAATAGTTGCAACTATTATTGTTTTTCCATAATTTTCAACAATATATGAACATTTTTGTGTAAAAGAAAAGTTTGTATTTTCTTTTACAAATTCATCTTTTTTTCCAATAATTAATAAAATAATAGGAAAAATAATAAATGATAAAACTAATGAAATAATAATACCAATACTCATCATAAGACCTAGATTTATAACAGGTTCAATATTTGACAAAATTAAAGAAGCAAATCCTACAACAGTTGTAATAATTGCAAAAAAACAAGGTATTAGTTTTGATAAAACAGTATTTATTACTAATTTATATTGACTTGCATTTTTATATCTTATATTTAATTCTCTATATCTTTCAATTAAATGTATAACAATTGACATAGTAATTATTAGCTGTAAAGCAATAAAATTTGAAGATATTACAGTAACTTCCCAACCAAATAATCCTAAAACGCCACCTGTTGAAATAATAGATATAAAACAAATCAAAAGAGGAATTACAACCCATCTTATTCGTCTAAAGATATACCATAAAATAAATATAAATATTAAAATTAAACTAATACCATAAATAAGAAGGTCATTTTTAACAAAACTAATAGCATCACTTGCTATCATATTTACTCCACCTAGGAATATTTTTCCATTAGTTTCGTGATTTTTTATGATACTTCTTATATTTTCTATATTTTTAGTATCATTTTTTCTTATTAAATCTCTATGATTTTTAAATTCAATAAGCGTTTTTTCTAATTCATATTTTTCTTTGTTAGTAATAGTTTTATCTTTTTCTTTTGTTGATAAAGCATTTCTTTTTTCTAAAAGTTCAAAATATTTTGTATCATTTTTTAGATTTAAAATTAACGCAGTTGTTTTGAAATCGGCACTTACTAAAGCATTTTTATATAAAGGAGATGTTAAAAACTCATTTTTTATAAGTTTTTTATCAAACTCTTTAGTTTCCATAGAATCAACACCTGCAACCAAATCAGAAATAGGTCTAATTGGAGATTGAAGTAGCGGAACTGTCAAAATAGAATCAACAGCTTCAATATTTTCAACGCTTAAAAAATCTTTTGAAAGATTTCTTATAGTATCAAGACTTTGATTTGAAAGTAAATCTTCCTTTGGAGAAAAAGTTACAATTAAAAAGTTTGAATTGTTATATCTTTTATTAACTTCTCTAAAAAATTTTAAATCTTTGTCATCATCCAAAAGTAAAGTTTCAGCTGAAGCATCAACTTCTACTTTTGTAGAGTAATATGCAAGAATTGAGACAAATAAAGATAAAAGTAATAAAACAAAGATTGGATACTTTAAAATAAAAGTATCATATATTTTTTTCATCATTATTTTGTATTTGGTTTTTCAAGTAAAACTAACATTTCATCAAAAGTTTTCTCTTTTAATAAACCTGCAAATTGTTGTCTATATGTTTGAATAATACTAACTCCTACTAAATCAACATCATAAATCAACCATTGTTCATTATTGTCTTTTGATTTATTATAAAAGTTATAATTTATTTTATAAGTACCTTCTTTTCCTAAAAGTTCAGTTTCTAGTTGTAATCTTGCATTTTTATACGGATTTAAACCTATGATTTTCACTTTTTGGTCATTATATAACTCTAACTTTTCAATATATGAATTCTTTAATTTTGTTTCAAATATTTTTGTAAACTCTTTTTGTTTTTGCTCATTTAATGTATCCCAAGTCTCTTTTCCAAGAGCAATTCTTGCCATCAATTCATAATCAAAAACTTCATCAATTATTTTAATAATTTCTTCGCCTTTTTTATTTATAGGTAAACTTTTTTGTTCTAGGATACTTAAAACATTATCAATCTTTTTTGTCATTATACCTTGTATTTCGTCTTGTTTTAGAGCATTTGCCGATGTAATAATAAAGCCAACTAATAATAAAATTTTAAATAAATTTTTTAATTTCATTTTTTATTCCTCAATCTGTTTTTTTCTTGCTTGTGTATAAATGTCTCTTAAAAATGGATATAAATCTAAAGCATCTTTTTTTAATGATTCATATTGTCCAAGTTTTAAAGAAGTTGAATTAATTGCATTAAATGTTTGAATTGCCATTTGTTCTTTAAAAGTATTTGGAATTTTATATTGTATATCTTCATCTCCTGTTGTAGTTAGTGGGCTAACAAAAGCATCACCAGTAAGTCCAGCAATATCTCTTAAATTTGATGGTCCTAAAAATGGTAATACAACAGGGAATCCTTCTCCCACTCCATAAAAACCTAAAGTTTGACCAAAGTCTTCTTTATGTGCATTCATATGAAGTTCATTGGTTGCTGAATCTAAAAACCCACCCAATCCCCAAAGTGTATTAATTAAAAATCTACCTAATTCTTCAGCTGAATTTTGAAATTTTAGTTGTAATAAATTATTAGTAAACCTAACTGGAAACATAATATTTTCAAAAAAATTATTAATTCCTATTCTGATTGGTTCAGGAGTTATATATGCATAACCTTTTGATATTGGATTTAAAATATAAATAAAAGTTTTATCATTAAATGTAGTCATTATTCTATTATAACCACTTAGTGGATCAAATATTTCTTCTTTATTTGTTGAAAACTCAGAATCAAATTCGTTGTCAAAATCATTATTTGTGGTGTTATTATTCTCATTTGCAAAACTAAAAATTACTAGTAATATTATAAAAATAAGATTTTTCAAATTAGCCCTTTTTTTTAATAACCCGCATTATATTCTAAATATATAGAAACAATGATTAAGTGCTAATTATTAATCAATATGAAATTTTATTGAAAAAATCTGAAAGACCAATTATTTCTACCTATCATTAAGGTTTCATCCTTAGTGAAGATGGTCAAGTTATTCAACTGGAAAAAGTATTTTAGTTTTAAGACCAAAAGAAGAATGTAATTTAACAAAAGATAGCTTAGTATTACAATAATTAATTACTGGTAAATTAAATAGTAGTATTTATGGATTGGGTGATTCAAGAACAATTGAAGAGTATAAAAATTTTAGTGGTATAGATTATTTTGATTATATAATTAGAAACTAACTTGATTTTACAAGAGCCTATTAAAAAACAGGCTCTAATAAATTTAATTTACGCTTTTACCAGGTTTTTTCACATCAATATTTGTTACTGTACCATCTTCTCTTACTAAAAATTCCACTCTTGTTCCAGTAGGTAAATCATTTTTTATATATGTTTTATAAAGTCTTCCATTTTCTGATCTAATAGTTACTTCATAAGCTTCTACTTCATTGTTATTAGCCATTTTTCCACCTGCAAATCCTGCTAATGCTCCAACTCCAGCTCCTATTAATCCACCAACAGCAGCATTCTTTCCACCTTTTGCACTTCCAATTAATGCACCACCTACAGCTCCAATTCCAGCACCTGTTAAAGTTGTATTCATCGAACCTTCATCAATTAATACTTTTTGCGAAGATTGAATTGTTCCTATTTCAAAAGCTTGTTTTACTGTTGCTCCTGAAGATGGATTAACACCTAATCCAGAATTTGTACAACCAGTTAATAACAATGTAGCTGATAATAAAGAGATAGTTAATATTTTTTTCATTTTGATTTTTTCCTTTGTAGATTTTACATTTTTTTTGAAAACAGAATTTTACATTAATTAGCTGATTTTTAATACATAATTGTTGAAAACTCTTTAAATTTGAAGAAGATGACTACTGACTTCCCCAGTCCGTGTGCCACAGTAATCCAAGTTTTGGGTTTCTATTTGGTATATATGTAATATCTTCAATTATTTCTCATTTGCATTTGATTTCTATTTAAGATATTTGTGCAATTGAAAGATTATTAGTTGTATTTTTATATCTTCGTTTCATTTTAACTTTTTTATTATAACTTATAATGTTGTTTTAGCCAAACATGATTCTTAAGTCCTTTAAATATAGGTTTTAGATAAGTAAAAGTATAAAATTTATTTGATTTTTTGGAGCAATATTTTTTATAGTTTATTATTCTGCTTTTTTTGCTTGATTTTTAGAGGTGCTCTTTACTTATAAAGTATTTATTACAAACCTGATATAATGGCGAAAATTTTGAAAAACAAATTGGAGTTATTATGGGTAGAGCCTTCGAATATAGAAAAGCTGCTAAGATGAAAAGATGGGGAAATATGTCAAGAGTTTTCCCAAAACTAGCAAAAGCAATTGAAATGGCAGCAAAATCAGGAGTTCCAGATCCTGAAATGAATTCAGCATTAAGAACAGCAATTTTAAATGCAAAAGCTGAAAATATGCCAAAAACAAATATTGATGCTGCAATTAAAAGAGCAAGTGGAAAAGATTCTGCAAATTTTGCTGAAGTAAATTTCGAAGGAAAAGGTCCTCATGGAGTTTTAATTTTTGTTGAAACAGCAACAGATAATAATACAAGAACTGTTGCAAATGTAAAAATGTACTTTAACAAAACACAAGGACAAGTAGTACCTACTGGTTCTTTAGAGTTTTTCTTTGATAGAAAAGCAATTTTTGAATTTACAAAACCTGCAAATATGGAACTTGAAGAGTTAGAATTAGAACTTATTGATGCTGGTCTTGAAGAGATTGATGAAGAAGATGGTTTAGTTCTAGCATATGCAAATTATACAGATTTTGGAAATATGAATCAAAAATTTGAGGAATTAGGAATTGAACTTACAAAAGCTGAATTAAAAAGAATTGCAAATAATCCTCAAGAATTCACAGAAGCTCAACAAGAAGATATTGGAAAATTAATAGAAAAACTTGAAGATGATGATGATGTTCAAGCTGTTTATACAAATATCGCTTAACACTTTTTTTAAAATATAGGAATTTTCCTATATTTTATTTTTCTATCTATCTTTTATGATTTCGGTAATTTTGCAATTACCTTTTGAATATCACTTATTCTATTTGTAGAACTAGGGTGAGTTGAGAAGAAATCACTTCCTTCTTTTTTACCTTCACTCATGTTTTCCCAAAATTTAAGAGCTTCATTCACATTATATCCAGCTTGAGACATTAAATAAATCCCAATTTCATCGGCTTCACTCTCTTGCATTCTTCCATAAGGAAGCATAACTCCTAGTTGTGTTCCAACTCCATAAGTTTGATTAAATAAATTTTGATATTGAGGAGCTGTCACTCCTAATGCAATATTTCCAACAACTTGGAGTCCTTGTTGAACCATTGATGAACTCATTCTTTCTGCACCATGACGAGCTAATGCGTGAGCTATTTCATGAGAAATTACAGTTGCTAGTTGGTCATCATTTTTTGCCATTTTTAAAATTCCTGTGTAAACTACAACTTTTCCACCAGGTAAACAAAATGCATTTACAACTTCATCTTCTACAAGATTAAATTCCCATTCAAAATCACTTCTATTGGCAACTTTAGCTATTCTTGCACCAATATTTTTTATTCTTGTTGCATCTTTAGTACCTGTTATAATCTTTGATTGAGATAAAGACTCTTTATATGACTTCTCACCTAATGCCATTTCTTCTTTTTGTGACATAAATATCATTTGTGATCTATTTGTATATGGTGTTTTATAAGTACAACCAGCTATTACAATCAATGTAGCAATTGCTAAAAATATTGTTTTATGCATTTTTATTTTTTTCCTTTATTTATAAACTCTAAAATAGTTTGAAATAACTCTTCATTATCTTTATTATTAACAATTACATGATTTTTTGCTTCTATGATTTTTAGACTTTTATATCTTGATTCTATATTTTCAAATATTTCATGTGCAGAACTTGAATTTACAACAGGGTCATCTTTTCCTTGGATAATTAAAATAGGTTTTTTAATCTTTGGAAGAATTTTTTTTATTTTTATCATCAATAAACTTAGCTGTTCTATTGAAGATATGTAGTGTTTATTATAATTTACTTCTACATTTTCTGGAAAATTATCTACATATTCTTTTGTATATTTTTCACTATTGAAGGCTTTTACAATATCATTCCAAAATGATATAGCAGGAAGTAGAGTTTTTATTCTTAAATCATTTAAGTGAAGAGCTGCATTTATACAAACAATACTAACAAACTCTTTATAATCTTTTTTTGTGCTTAAAAGAGCCAATAATCCACCAGTTGAAAAACCAATTATATAAATTTTTTTATATTGTAATGTTGCTATTATTATTGATCTTGAAACAGATTTGTACCAATCTTGCCAAATTTTTTCTTTTAAATCTTCAGGAACTGTTCCATGCCCTGCTAATCTTGGTGTTTGAACATTAAAACCATTTTGATTTAAAAACAAGGCTAGTTTTTCCATCTCTTTTGGTGTTGAAGAAAATCCATGAATTGCAATTACACAACTATTTGAATTGGGATTATCAAAGTATTTATGTTTTCCAATTTCTATTGGTTTTATATACTTACGATTTTTAAATCTTTCATGAGAGTCTTCAAATTCTTGATTTTCTTCGAATTTTAGAATATTTAAGAGTTTACTATTTATCTCATCTTCATTATATAAAACAAAACTTTTTACAAGATTTACGGCATCCTCTTGAATTAAAATCTCATTTAAAACAACTCTTAAAATATTTTTTAATCGTATAGTATGATGAGTGTAGCTATTTAGTAAAAGGTCTTTATTTATTAAATATTTATAATAATCGATTTCGTCTATTTCTAGAATTTTATCATTTAATGCAACTTCCAAAATACTATTAAAAGCTTTGAACTTTTCATAGGAAATTAAATTAATCAAATCATCATTTATATCTTTATCATAAAAAAGTTTCATCTGTTTTATTTCAAAAAAAGTTATATAAATCAATCTTTTAAGATGTTCTATTTTTATCTCTTTTTTTGGATATAAAAATAGTACTAAAATAAAAATATGATCAAAATTTATGCTTAAAGATTCATATATTTTATTCATGAAATTATGAGTCACTTCATATCTTAATGAATCTATTATTTTTTCTTGACCTAAATTTTTTTTATATAACTTTTCTAAAATTTTTTTTGTAGAAATAGGTTCTAAAATTCTAATTGTAATTTTTGAATTTAAGATTATATTACTTTCTATTTCTAACTCTTCTTTGAAATTTTCATTCATTGGTTCAAAAAGTTTTGAAACCATATCAACTAAGAAGTTTTTTCCAGTTCTCAGATTTGAATAACTTATATTTATAGGAATTATCATTGTTTCATTTTGATTTATATCTTTACAATCACCAATAAAATATTTTTTACTAAATTCATTATAATTATCTAGAGTTTTATCAAAGTATTTTTGTCTAAAATATTGAGAAGTCAAAGCAAAAACGGCACTTCCTGTATAAACCCTTTGACAAGCGCCATTTATTTTTACACAATAATCATTATTATCAATTTTTGAAATATCTTTCTCTTTTACCATAATCCCCTCAGGAAAAATCATCCAGTCTTTACAAGAAGTTATTAAGTCACCAATAATATGTTCATTTCTATTTAAAGAGTTTTTTTTCATAGCTCCTAGATTTTCTAAAAAAGTTCCTGCAAAACTTTTAAATAAAGAATCATCAGCTATAACTCCAACTTTTTTATTAGTTATATTATATAAAGTATAAGGAACTAACATAGCTTCAGCTCTTGTAAAATGATTTGCAACAAATAATTTAGGATTATTTTTAGGAAGATTTTTAATGCCTACAATTTCAATATTTGCATTTAAAATCTTTTCTAAAAGGCTTAAAACATAACCATTTATATTTATTAGTAAATCGTTTTTTTTAATCATCTTTTTTCTTTATACTCATTTGCTTCAAAAGAATCTACGCTAATTACTTCTTGTTTTAAAGCGTGTGCTTCTTTCATTTTTTCTATTTCTTTATTTGATAAGATATTTTTTTCTAAAAGTTCCTTTGTCATATTTTCAAAACTATCTTTTTTGATAGTTTCATTTTTAATTGCGTCTTTTAGTTTTTTGAAACTTATTTCACACTCTTTATTTTGTTTTACAGCTTCTTGAATTACATTTAATCTATCTTTTTCATTTGAGCTTATAAATAAAGATGAAGTTAGTTTTTGTAAATAATCTTGATTATTTAGATTTTTAACTATTTTTGCATTTAATTTATCTTTTGCTTTTATTGAAAATGGATTTATTTTTACAAGTGGAAGTAAAAATCCTATAAATCCAATATTTGAAATGATTTCTTCTCTTGCTATTTGAATTTCATTAAAACAATAATTACAAATATAATCAACTAAATCTTTATCTTGTTCATTTGGATTATTTTCAAATTCTCTTAAAGTCGCAGTTATTAAATAACAATTTGATAAAATATCCCCAAATCTAGCACTTATATTTTCTCTTTTTTTAAGACTTGGTCCTAAAATAACTAAAGCTAGATTTGTTAGAAGGGTAAATTCACAACTTACCCAAGTTAATTTTTCTTTATATCTTTTAAACTCACCTTTTTGGAAACTCAATCTTGCTCTTGTAAAATAATAAACTAAAGATTTACAAAATGCATTAAAAACTAAAGCAATATGAGCAAAAAAAGCTTTATCAAAACCTTTTATATTATTGTTTTTTAAAGTAGTTATTTCTGTATAAATATATGGATGAGATTTGATTAATCCTTGTCCAAATTGCATTAAATTTCTTGTTAAAATATTTGCTCCCTCGACTGTAATAGAAATTGGAATAGCAAAATAAGCATGAGCTAAAAGATTGTTTTCACCTCGAATAATTGCACTTCCTCCTAAAACATCCATTGCATCATTTATAACAGTTCTGAATTTTTCAGTTGCATGATATTTCATAATAGAGTTTATAACTCCTGGTTTTACTCCATCATCAATAGCATCTAAAGTGTAGTTTCTTGCACTATTTAGCATATATGAAAAGGCTGCAATTTTTGCAATTTTTTCTTCAACACCTTCAAAATAGTTGATACTTAATCCAAACTGTTCTCTTAATTGGCAATATGAAGCTGTAACATTTAAAGCTAATTTACTTCCCCCTAAACTAACACTTGGAAGTGAAATCCCTCTTCCTATTGATAAAGATTCAACAAGCATTTGCCAACCTTTTCCAATTCCAGCTGTTTCACCTATGATATTTTCCATATCAATAATTACATCTTTCCCATAAAGAGGAGAGTTTACAAATGGAATTGCAAGTGGGTCGTGTCTTCTTGAGTTATCAAGACCAGGAGTTTTTGCATCAATAACTGCAAATGTAATTCCTAAATCTTCCTCATCGCCAAGTAGATGTTCAGGGTCTTTTAAAACAAAAGCAAGACCAATAAGTGTTGCAATATTTCCTAAAGTGATATATCTTTTTTCAAAGTTTAATTTGATTTTTAATTCACCATTTTTATCTTTAAAAATCACACCATTTGAAGTAATTGATGTTGCATCACTTCCCGCATTTGGTTCAGTTAAACCAAAACAAGGAACTTGAATACCGTGTGCTAAATCACTTAAATATCTATCTTTTTGTTTTAAAGTTCCATGTTTTAAGATAAGTTCAGCAGGTCCAAGTGAGTTTGGAACCATGATTGTAATTGCTAAAACTTGTGATCTTGAAACTAATTTTTCAATAACTCTTGAGTGTGCAGTGGCACTAAACCCAAGACCTCCGTACTCTTTTGGAATAATCATTCCAAAGAATTTTTTATCTTTGATAAATTGCCAAACTTGTGGACTCAAATCTCTATTTTGGAAAATTTCCCAATCAGTAGTCATTTCACAAAGTTCATTTACTTCGTTATCTAAAAAATCTTGTTCTTCTTTTGAAAGTATTGTAACTTTTTGAGCATTTATCTCTTTGAAATTAACTTGTGCTTTAAAAAAGTCTGCTTCAACCCAATTTGTTCCAGCTTGTAAAGCTGCTTCTTCTGTTGCTGATATTTTTGGCAATAAGCCTTTTTTATTTATAAAACTTACTAGTTTGCTAGAGATTAGTTTTAATCTTATTGAAGGAACTAAAAAAATTACACCTAAAACTATAAATATCGACCAAAAAACAACTCCTACATCAAGAAATGTAAAGGAGTAAACTGCAATTAAAGCAAAATAGCTGTAAAGTGGAAATGAAAGAAATCCAAAAACTAATACAATAAATAATAAAACTAACGCTTCCATAAAAACTCTCCTGTTTCAAAATCTTCATCTTCTTTAACTAATTTAATCAATAAATTAGATGGTGCAAATCTATTCCCATAATTTTTCTCAAAATTTTGTAAAGATTCTAAGATGTTTTTTAATCCAATTTCATTTGCATAAGTTAATAATCCACCTTTGTAAGCTGGAAACCCAGTTCCCGTAATCATTGCAAAATCAATGATAGACGAATCAGTTACAATATTTTCTTCAAGACATCTTGAAGCTTCATTTATCATAATATAAAGACATCTTTGAACTATCTCTTCATCTTCGAAAATTTTACTACTATTTGGTAGTATTGAAATAACATGTTCATTTACATAATCATCTTTTCCATCATATTGATAAAAACCACCTGTTTCACTTTTTTTACCCAAATATTTTGCTTCATACATTTTTTCAATTATTGGAGCAACGGGCATTCTATATCCATACTCTTCATATAAAATTGTTGCAACCTTATATCCAACATCAATTCCCACTGTATCTGCAAGTTTAAATGGACCCATTGGCATTCCAAACTCTTTTATTAAGTGGTCAATATGCTCTATTTTTGAACCTTCACTTAAAATAAAAGCAGCTTCATTTAAATATGGAAGTAAAATTCTATTTACAATAAATCCCGCACAATCTTTTACTAAAATTGGTGTTTTTCCAGTAGAAATTAAAAGTTCAAAAACTCTATTTATTGTCTCTTTTGAAGTATGTTTTGATGGAATAACTTCAACAAGAGGCATTAAATTTACTGGATTAAAGAAGTGAACACCTAAGAAATTTTCTTTGTTTTTTAAATCACTTCCTAGTTTTTCTATTGAAATAGAAGATGTATTTGTAGCAATTATTGCATTTTCATTTGCTACTTTTTCAATTTGAGCATAAGTCTCTTTTTTTGTTTTTTCATCTTCAACTATTGCTTCAATAATAAAATCAAAGTGTTTAAAACCATCAAAATTTTGTGTATAAGAGATTTTATTTAATTTAAAATCAACTTCATTTTTTGTCATTTTTCTTGTTTTTACTAAATAGGCATAAATTTTTGACACATCTTTGATTATTTCATGGGTTTGTGAAATATCTCTTAGTTTTATTCTTACATCTTTTAAGTATTTTGATAATAACCAGATAATTCCTTTTCCCATTACTCCATTTCCTAAAACAACAGCATTTGAAATAGGATTTGAAGTTTTTTCAAAATTTTTATTTAGTTTTTCAAAAAGGAAAAATAGTTTTATTAGATGTTTTGACTCTTTTATAATTGCAATTTGTGAAAAAGCTGTTGCTTCAAACTTATTTGCAAATTCTATATCTTTATTTATAGTTGCTTTTATAACTTCCAAAGCTTTGTATGGAGCTTGAAATTCTGGATTTACCTTATCTTCAAGATTTTTTAGAGTTCTTTTAAAAATAATCTCATTAAATGGAGGATAATTTAAAAGATAAAAACTTTTTCTACTTCCAAGATTTCCAGTAATTGCATTTTGTACAAAATCACCTAACATAAACTCTTTTTGAGCATCATCAAAAATAGCATCGGCAAGATTTATTTTATAAGCTTTTTTTGCATCAACTGTTTTTCCAGTTAAAATCAAATCCAAAGCATTTAAAAGTCCAATTAATTTTGGCGCTCTAAAAGTTCCCGCAAAACCTGGGAATATTCCTAGTTTTATTTCAGGGAATGCAAGTTTTGTTTTTTCATTTGTGCTCAAAACTCTATAATTACAAGCAAGGGCAAGTTCAAGTCCACCACCCATACAAGCGCCATTTATATAAGCAATTGTGGGAATTGGTAAATTTTCAAGTTTGTTGAATATTTTGTGAACTTCCATTAACGCATCATATACTTCTTCTGAATTTTTTAGTTGTTCAATCTGCTTAATATCAGCACCTGCAATGAAAATATCTTTTTTTGCACTATCAATTACAAGTGCTTTTATTGTGTGGTTATTTTGTACTAAATCTAATTTTTCATCAAACTCTTTTAATACTTCAAAAGATAATTTATTTATCTTCTCATTTTCTAAATTAAAAGTTATAGTTGCTATATTTTCGTTAATTTCAAATTTTATATTATTTATTAAATTGCTCATATTATATCTCCAATAAAAAAGCAGCACCTTGTCCGCCACCAATACATAGTGTTGCTAATGCTTTGTTTTTGTTTCTTCTTTTTAACTCTTTTAATGCTGTTAAAACAATTCTTGCTCCACTCATTCCAACGGGATGACCAAGGGCAATTGCTCCTCCATTTACATTTAAAATAGATTCATCAATCTCTCCAAGTGCAGGTGAATTAAAAGTTTTTTGGCAAAATTCTTCCGAAGCAAAAGCTTTTAGGTTTGCAATAACTTGTGCTGCAAAAGCTTCATTTATCTCTATTAAATCAATATCTTTTAAAGTAATTCCAGTCTTAACAAATAGTTTTTTAGTGGCATACACAGGACCTAATCCCATTCTATGCGCATCAAGTCCAGCATAAGAATAATCACTTATAAAGCCAATAGGTTCAAGATTTAATTCTTTAGCTTTTGATTCTGTACAAACAATCAAACTACAAGCTCCATCTGAAACTTGTGATGAATTTCCGGCAGTTACAGTTCCACCATCTTTTATAAAAATTGGATTTAGTTTACTTAAACTCTCGATTGTTTGGTTAAATCTTACTCCATCGTCATCTGTCATTGAAGCATTTTTTGTCATAATTGGATGAATTTCATCTTTGAAAATTCCAGTTTCTATGGCTTTTTGAGCTTTTTTGTGAGAATTTAAAGCATATTCATCTTGAGCTGCTCGGCTGATTTTAAACTCATTTGCTAAATTTTCAGCTGTTATTCCCATGATTTTTCCAGAAATAGGGTCAGTTAAACCAGAAATTAAACCAATAGTTGGTTTTAAAAAGTTTAATCTGAATGTTGTTAGAAGTTTAAATTTTTCACTAATAGATTTTGAATAGGTAAATTTTGTAATAAGATTTCTAAACGCATCACTATAAAGTAATGGAATATTACTCATAGATTCCATTCCACCAACTAGGTATAAATCTCCTTGATTTGAGTTTATTTTTTCAATGGCACTTGAAATTGACTGCATTCCCGATGCGCAATTTCTATGAACCGTATAAGCTGGTGTTGATTGTGGAAATCCAGCCCTTATTGCCATTACTCTAGCGATATTTGCTGCATTTGCAGGTTGAGCAACATTTCCCATAATCACTTCATCAAATTGTTTATAATCTAAATCATTTCGTAAAACTAACTCTTTTGTGATGATTGCACCTAAAGTGTCAGCACTTATATCATTTAGTTTTCCATTTGCTTTTGCTATTGGACTTCTAAGACCATCTATTACAGCTATTCTTTCTTTCACTTTTTTACTCCTAATACATACTATTTATAATATTTTCGTATTTTTCTTCAATTTTACTTCTACTAATTTTCATAGATGGGGTTAATTCCCCAGTTTCTATGGAAATATAATTTGTTAAGATTTTGAATTTTACTATTTTTTCCCATTTATTTAAACCAGAATTTACACTATTTATATGGTTTGAAATATTCTTTAGAATATCATCTTTATTATAATATTCTTCTATTGTTAAATTCTTATTTAGTTTTTTAGCATTTTCGTATTTTTCTTTATCCACAAAAAGTAGGGCAGTTGTATATTTCCTATTTTGAGAAATTACAACGGCAAACTCAATATATCGATTTTTAGAGAGTTTTTGCTCAATTTCAACTGCATTTACATATTCTCCCGTTGAAGTTTTAAATATATCTTTTAGTCTACTTTTTATAAATAAATATCCATCTTCATCCAAAAAAGCAACATCTCCCGTATGAAGCCAACCATCACTATCTATTGTGTTTTTTGTAAGTTCTTTTTGATTTAAATAACCAAGCATCAAAGAATCACCATGAACGAGAAGTTCATTATTTGCTGTAATTTTTATTTGCGCACTTGGAATCACTTTTCCACAAGAACCAACTTTGTTTGCATTTGGATAATTCGTTGAAACAACTGGCGAAAACTCCGTCATTCCATATCCTTGATAAACTGGAACTCCAATATTTACGAAAAAATGAGCTATATCTTTTGATAAAGGTGCTCCTCCACTTACAAGTTTATCAACCCTTGAACCAAATATTTCTCTAAATTTTGAATAAACTAATTTGTCATAAATCTTAAATAAAATAGAACTTTTATCCAAATTTTCTTTTAAAGCATAAGAAAAAGCCAAAGAAGCAATGACTTTACTAAAAAATGGTTTTTCTAAAATCTGAGCTTTTATTTTATTAAATATTTTCTCAAGAAGTCTTGGAACTACTGTCATAATCGTAGGTTTTACAACTTTCATAAGATTTGCTACATTTAAAACATCATCCACAAAATAGATACTAATTCCACGACTTAAATAATAACTCATAACAGTTCTCTCAAATATGTGTGCCAAAGGAAGAAGTGAAAGTGCAACTTCTCCCTTTTGTAAATCAATAAGTTTATTTATATCGTGTAGTTGTGAAACTATGTTTTTATGGCTTAACATCACACCTTTTGGAGTACCCGTATTTCCACTTGTGTAAATGATAGAAAAAATATCATTTGGATTTGCCTCAAAAAAAGTAAACCCAGTAGAATCACAAATTTGTTTTCCAATAACCAAAATCTCATCAAAATTATAAAAATTTGGCTCTTTTATACAAAAATTGTGAGTTATAAAAGTAAGATGAGAATTCTCTTTTTCTATGTCTTTGAGCCTTTCTTGTGAATCTATAAACATAAATTTCATAGAAGAGTCTTTTATCTCAAAATTAAGATTAGTTGTTGAAATATTCGCAAAAATAGGAACACTAATAGCTCCTACTTGTAAAATAGCAAAATCAAAAATAAGCCAAAATGGAGAAGAATTAGCAAAAATTCCAACTGTATCACCCTTTTGAATCCCCATATCTTTTAGGGCAAGGCTTAGGCAAATAACTTTGTTTTTAAAATCATTTGTTGAGATATTTGTGTATTTTCCATTTGATAAATAGTTTAAAAAATATTCATTATCATAGTTGTTTGATATATGTAAAAAAAGTTCACTATAGGTTTTAAAGTTGTAAGTATTCATTTTAGTTCTCCTATGATAATTTAATTATAATAATTATAACTATAAATAATTTTTTATCAAGAGAAAGTCTAAAAATAGGTATTGTTTATATTATAAACAGTAGAAATTACACATATTATATATTTGGATAAAAAAATTTTACTCTTTATCCAATCTCATCTCTTCTAAAACTTCTAGAATATCCAAAGCATCTTCTTCACTTAGATTATTATTTGCAATATCAAGTTCAACTTCATCAAAATATGCTTTCATCTCTTCAAGATATTTTAGTTCGTCTTTATCATCTTTTGAACCATTTCCACTATCGATTATATCCATAATTTCTTCCAAATTTTCATCAAGTTCTGGTATTAACTCTTCTTTTAGAATTTTTGCAAGTTTTTTTATATTTGACATTTTTTTTCCTAAGTTTTTTATTTGTTTAGTTTTTTTCTGAATTGTAGCAAAAATATTGTAGCAATAAAAATTTTCTTATTATTTAAGGTCTTGTATTTGATATTGGATTTATTTAGTTACAATTATTTGTTAGGTCTCTATTTTGAAAGGAGCGTTATGAAATCTCTTTTTTGTATTTTTATGATGATTACTTGTTCATTTGCTGAACGAAGAGTTTTGAAGATTTCTAATTTTATTGATTACATTGATGTGGAAGTTTTAAAAGATTTTGTATATCAAAATGATGCAAAAATAAAAGATAAAAATGATTTATTAAACACTATTGCTTATCCAAATCAAAAAAATCTTTTAAATTCAGAAATACTACTTGATAATAAAAATATTTATATGAATATTATGGAGAATTTCAAAAATTTTAAAAAAGAGTATATTAAAAATAAGGATTTAAATGAAAAATAATAGATATACCTTTATGGTAAGTATTTTTGTATTATTTGGTTCTTTAACTCTTCTTTTATCTCTATTTTTAATATCAAATTTTTATTTAAGAGGGTTAGAACAATCATATAAAATGTTAGAAGAAAAAAATTTTGAAGTAACAAATAACATATCAAATACTATTTTAGAATCATTAAGAAGTATTGTTGGTCAATTAAATGTTTTATCAAAAATCACTACTGATAAAAACATTATTTTAAATGAACCTATCATAGAAAAAGTAATGTGGGAACAGTTAAAATCAAATGAAAATATGGCAAGTATTTTTTTAGCAGATGAATATGGTAATTTTTTACAAACAAGAAAAGAGCCAGTTTATGCCTATCGAAGTATACATAATGTAGATAATAAAAATGAAGAAGTTTGGTACTACAAAAATCTAGAATATTTAACAACATCAATTTATATAAGTAAATCAACTTATGACCCAAGAAAAAGAGATTGGTATAAATTGGTTGAAAATTCTAAAATTTATTGGTCTGAACCATATATCTTTGATTCAACAAAAGAACCTGGAATTACTATTTCTCTTGGTAATTTTGATGAATATGGTTCTAAAATAAAAGTTGCTGCAGCTGATTTTACATTAAACAAAATATCTAAATTATTAGAGTCAAAAGCTACTATGTTAAATGGTAAATTAATTTTATTTAATCAATCAAGAGATGTAATTGCAACTTCATTTAACATTGATTTAAAAACAAAAAATAATAAACTTTTAAAACTTGAAGACCTAAACTCTTCTTTGTATTCTGATACTTTAAAAAAGATAGAAGAAAATCTATTTACGGGTGAATTAAAAGATAATGATGAAAAAGAGTACATATATTTTGTTTCAAAATTCCAAAAAGATAGTGGACAAAACTGGTATATTGCTTCTTATGTGGAAAAAGATATTGTAACAGCAGATATAAAAAATACGCTTATTAATAGTGTTTTAATTTCCTTTCTTATTATTTTAATTATATATTTTCCAATTCAATATATATTACAAAGATTTATTACTAAACCTATATCGATAAATTGAAAGAAATTGCAAAAATTACATGGTTAAGAAATTTTGATAATAGATTGGGATTAGCCCATGAAGAGTTAAAAAGAGTTGAAAATAAAGAAGTTTTTACTCCTATTATTGAAAATTTACTTCAAGATAAAACTGAACAAATTATCTACAGAATAAGACAAATTGATTTGGAAGAGTATAAAAAATTTGGTTTTAAAATGGATATACCAAAATATGAAAGAAATTTGGGAGAGTTATATAATCTTAGTGTACAAAAAGGGACATTAACGCAAGAAGAAAGGTTTAAAATCAACGAACATATTATTATGACAATAAAAATGCTCGAAGATATTCCTTTTACAGAAGATTTAAAAAACGTACCTGAATATGCAGGTTCTCACCATGAAACAATGATAGGAACAGGTTATCCTAGAAAATTGGTTAAATCCGAAATCTCAATTCCAGCTAGAATTATGGCAATTGCAGATATTTTTGAAGCATTAACAGCTGCAGATAGACCATATAAAAAAGCAAAAACTTTGAGTGAATCTATAAAAATTATGTCATTTATGAGAGATGATAATCATATAGATAAAGAGCTTTTTGAGATATTTTTAACAAGTGGAATTTATAAAGAATATGCACAAGAATTTTTGATGGAAGAGCAAATTGATGAGGTGGATATTCATAATTTTATTACATAATATCCTGAAAAATCCACACATATTTCACCATCTTCTATTATTTTTGATTTTATTTTTATAGAAGCACTTTTTTTTGTTAGTAATTTTTCTTTTAATATTTGAATTTCTTCTAATGATGGTTTTTTTTGTATGACAAATTATATCTTTAGTTACTGGTTTTCTAAAGCTTGTTTCATTTTTTATGATTACAATATTATTTGAATTAAATCCTAACTCTTTTGAAATCAACCAAGATAAACTCCATCCTGAAATAATAGTTATAGTAGATAAACTTCCCCCAAAAGCTGTGCCTTTATCATTTATGTTAATTCCTAAAGAAGCTGTTGTAATTAATTCTTGATTATTATAGTTTTGGATTTTTATTTCCATTATTTTTGTTAGAGGAATCTCATTATATAGTTTCTTTTGAAGTTCTTTTATCATTGCTTACTCTTAAATTTTAATTTAGTTACTTAAGTTGAATATTACTAAAAACTAATTGAACAAATAATAAATACTTTGTACAGAAATTGTACATTTATATTTCAAATTCTACAAAAAAATGAAAATAAAGAATAAATAAAATCCTGATAGTAAGCTTAATTGTAACTTTTTTAGACATAAAAATAAACTTGTACAATTTTTTGCAAAACTTGTACAAGTTTATTTTTTTCTTTATGATATAATTTAGGTAACTTTCTAAAATAAAAGAGGAGATAATTATATGAGTTTATTAGCTAATTATAAAGCACATACGCAAGAAAGACTTAATGAGGGTGGTTTACCTGCATTACCTTTAACTGCTGAGCAAACTGTTGAATTAGTAGAATTACTAAAAGCTAACCCAGTTGTTGAAGCTGATTACTGTTTAGATTTATTTACAAACAAAATCAATCCAGGTGTTGATGATGCTGCTTATGTTAAAGCTGCATTTTTAAACGACATTGTTCAAGGAAAAGTTTCTTGTTCTGTAATTTCAAAAGTAAAAGCTATTGAAATTTTAGGAACAATGATGGGTGGATTTAATGTTACTCCACTTGTTGAAGCATTAAAAATTGCTGATGTAGCTGATGCTGCTGCAAAAGAATTAAAAAATACTATCTTAGTTTATAACTCATTTAATGAAGTTAAAGAATTAATGGATGCGGGAAATACAAAAGCTAAAGAAGTAATTGAATCATGGGCAAATGCTGAATGGTTTACTAATAAACCAGCTTTAGAAGAAGAAATGATTTTAACTGTTTATAAAATTCCTGGTGAAACAAATACAGATGATTTATCTCCTGCAACTGTTGCATTTACAAGATCTGATATTCCATTACACGCAACTGCAATGTTACAATCAAGAATGGAAAAACCATTAGAAAAAATGGCTGAATTAAAACAAAAAGGTCACCCTTTAGCATATGTTGGTGATGTTGTTGGAACTGGATCTTCAAGAAAATCTGGAATTAACTCTGTTCAATGGCATATGGGAAGAGATATTCCAGGTGTTCCTAATAAAAGAACAGGAGGGGTTGTTTTAGGTTCTATTATTGCTCCAATTTTCTTTAACACTGCTGAAGATTCAGGATGTTTACCAATCGAAGCTAGTGTTGATGCATTAGAAACTGGTGATGTAATTACAATTAAACCATACGCTGGTGTAATTGAAAAAGACGGAAAAGTTGTATCTGAATTCAAATTAGCTCCAAATACATTAACAGATGAAATGAGAGCAGGTGGAAGAATTCCTTTAATTATTGGAAAAGGTTTAACTGCAAAAGCTAGAGCTGCTTTAGGATTAGGTGCTTCAACTGCATTTATTGCTGCTGCACAACCAGCTGATAATGGAAAAGGGTTTACTCAAGCTCAAAAAATGGTAGGAAAAGCTTGTGGTGTTGAAGGTGTAAAACCAGGTATGTATGTTGAGCCAATTGCTACAACTGTTGGAAGCCAAGATACAACAGGACCAATGACTAGAGATGAGATTAAAGAACTTGCTGCATTATCTTTTGGTGCTGATATGGTTATGCAATCATTCTGTCACACAGCTGCTTATCCAAAACCAGCTGATATTAAATTAAGACATACTTTACCTGAGTTTATCTCTTCAAGAGGTGGAGTTACATTAAGACCAGGTGATGGTGTTATTCACTCATGGTTAAATAGATTATGTTTACCAGATACTGTTGGTACTGGTGGAGATTCTCATACAAGATTCCCAATTGGTATTTCATTCCCAGCTGGATCAGGATTAATCGCATTCGCAGGTGTTACAGGTATGATGCCTTTAACTATGCCAGAATCTGTATTAGTAAGATTCAAAGGTGAAATGCAACCAGGTATAACTTTAAGAGATTTAGTTAATGCTATTCCTTACCAAGCTATTCAAGATGGTTTATTAACTGTTGAGAAAAAAGGTAAGAAAAATGTATTTGCTGGAACAATTATTGAAATTCAAGGTTTACCAGATTTAAAAGTTGAGCAAGCATTTGAATTATCAGATTCAGCAGCGGAGCGATCGGCAGCTGCTTGTTCTGTTCAATTGTCTAAAGAACCAATTATTGAATATCTATCTTCAAACATCGCTTTAATTGAAAAAATGATTGAAGAAGGTTATGCGGATGCTAAAACTCTTCAAAGAAGAGCGGATAAAATGAGAGAATGGATTGCAAACCCAGAATTATTAACTCCAGACGCTGATGCTGAATATAAAGCAATCATCGAAATCGACTTAAATACAATTACTGAGCCAATCTTAGCTTGTCCAAACGATCCAGATGATGTTGATACATTAACAAACATCAATAATGACCCAAAAAGACTTAAAAAAATTGACGAAGTATTCGTTGGTTCTTGTATGACTAATATTGGATTATTCAGAGCTTTAGGAGAAGTACTTAAAGGTGAGGGTGAAGTTCCTGCAAAACTATGGGTTGCACCACCAACAAAAATGGATAAAGAGCAATTAACTGAAGAAGGATATTACGCAATTTTTGCAGCTGCTGGTGCAAGACTTGAAATTCCTGGATGTTCTTTATGTATGGGTAACCAAGCACAAGTTTCTGAAGGTTCTGCTGTATTCTCTACATCTACAAGAAACTTCGATAACAGACTTGGTAAAAACTCTCAAGTTTATTTAGGTTCTGCTGAAGTTGCTGCTGTTGCTGCACTTTTAGGAAGATTACCATCTGTTAAAGAATATATGGAAATTGTACCTAAGAAAATTACAGAGAAAAACAAAGAGGGTGTTTATAAATACTTAAACTTCCACCAAGTTACATCTGCTCAATTAACTAACTTAGTTCACTCTTAATAGTTATTTGTAGAATTTAAAAACCGAGATCTTAGTATCTCGGTTTTTTTATATCTTAGTATTGATAATAAAATAAATTATAGATAAAAGAAGAAATTATGTTCAAAAAAAATATATGTTTAATTGCGATTCTTGCATTGTTTACAGGTTGTGTTCAAAAAAATGTTCAAATTGAAACATATGATTTATCAAATCATTGGTTTAATGTTGAAAAATTAGATAATAATAAAATTATTTTTAATAAAAATTTTACAGAACAATTTAATGATGGGGAAAAGACAAGTAGTTATATTGATTTTAAAATTTACAAAAAAGATAAAACTAATTTAAATCAAATAGAACAATATAGTTTTTTTGAGGATATAAATAAAGAAAACTATAAATCAATGGTTTCTAAAGATAACATGGATTTTAAATATAATATTTTAATAAATGAAATAAAAGAAAGTTCAGTAATAGATGAAAAACAAATATCAACTTATAAAAGAAATATAAAAATCAATGATAATGTTATTGAAGAAAGTGATATAGATGGAAGTTCAATAGTTTGTTCGTTTTCAAATTATTATGAAAATATAAATACAAAAGATAAAATAAATGAATTTTTTAAAGCAAAATATTCAACAAAAGATAAAAATTACAAGAATGTTATAGAATTATCATGTAAAGATAGTTTTGTGGGTGAATATAATATTTATATGGCAAAAAATATTGGAATTGTACTTTTTATGAACAAAGATATTGATGATGGTAGCTTAGAAGAAACATATTCAATCCTTGATACTCAAACGATTATGGAATAAATTTATATTTTTATGAACTAAATCTTTAATCTAGTATTAGCATAATTCACAAAATAAAAGGAAAATTTTTTGACAAAACCACTTAATCTTTTTACTGTAACTTTTATAGTAATAATTGTAGTTTATCTTTTTGTATTTGGAGAAAGTAAGACTATTGAATTAATAAAAACACAGTATCTTTATATTTTAGGATTAATTCCTCTTGGGCTTATTTTTATATATTGTAGATTTAAATTAAAAGATTATGAGATAATTGATTTTAATAAAAATGCCAAATTTTCTTTTAGTACCTCTGTTATATTTTTTGTTATTTTTCAAATTGTAGATTATATTCAAGAAGATGGATTTATTGGTATGATTTCTCAATGGTTTTTTTATTGGGTTATGGGAATAATAGCTTTATTTTTAATGAAAATTATTAACTATTATAAAAATTATAAAGTTTATTGTTTATAAAATTCATACCTTATTAATCTTAAATGTATTATTATTGAAAAAATATCTTTAAAGGATAAAATATTTCTACTAACAAAGAAAATAAAAAAAATAATATCATTCAAAATGCTTTAAAACTTTTTTCACAAAAAGGTTTTTATAATACTACAATTCCAGATATCGCAAAAACTATGAGTATGAGTGTTGGAAATATGTATAACTACTTCTCTTCAAAAGAAGAACTTGCAAAATTTGCCATAAAATATTCTACAAATATTCTAGCTGCTGAATTAAAAGAAATTAATAATATGGATATAACTTCAAAAGAAAAAATATATTTATTTGTAGATAAATATTTAGAAAATGTTCAAAAATCGCCTGAGGTTATTGAATATTTTTTAAGGGTTTATTTATCAAATAGGGAAGTATTTAAACAAGGTTGTGAAGGTTTTTTATGCGTAGGAGAATTTGTAACAGAAGTTATGATTTTGCTAGAAGATGGTGCAAGTAAAAAAGAGTTTAGAGAACAAGATTTTTTTCCTGCATTTGCAATGATAATGGGATGTTTGGGTGGATTTGCTTTTTTAAGTGGAGAAAAAGTTTTAGATAAAGATTTACTTCATTATTCAGATTCAGTTGCTGAAAATATATATCGCGCTTTGAAGTATGATAACTAAAAAACCAACTGTTGTTTGGTTTACTGCAATTTCATGCAATGGAAATACCCATTCATTATTAAGTGCCAACTCAAATAGATTTGAACTTTTTTTAAATAGTTTTGATTTTATATATCATCCAAGTTTGACTATTGATAAATCTCTTGAGGATATATTAAATCAAGAAGAAAGAATTGATTTTTTATTAATTGAAGGTTCTATTTCTTCAAATAAAGATTTTTTTACACTTTGCGAAGATTCAACTTTTAATCATCTTAATAAATTAGCTTTAAAATCAAACTACATAATTGCAGTTGGTTCATGTGCCTCTTATGGTGGAGTTCATTCAAAGTTTATTCAAAATGATGATATTTGCAGTATCAATAAAGCAATAAATGAAAATATTATTAAAAATCTAAGACATAATATCGTAAATCTTACAGGTTGTCCTGTTCATCCTGAGTGGATTTTGCAAACTTTATTTACATTAAAAGCCTATGGAAAAATTGCTTTAGATGAAGTTGGACGACCAAAAGAACTTTATGGTTCTTTAGCTCATCATGGATGTACAAGAAATGAGTATTTTGAGTGGAAAGTTGAAGGAAATTTTGGACAAAGAGAGGGTTGCTTATTTTATGATCAAGGATGTCGTGGTCCTATGACACACAGCTCTTGTAATAAAATTCTATGGAATGATATTAGTTCAAAAACAAGAGTTGGAATGCCTTGTATTGGATGTACTGAATCTGATTTCCCAAGAAATGATATGCTTGAAACTAAAAAAAATATAGGAATACCACATGAAGTTCCTTTAGGAATTTCAAAAAGAGCATATTTAAGTATGAGTGGAGTTGCAAAAACTTTTAAAATTGACAGACTTCATAAAAAACTAATGGAGTAATTGTGAAAACAATAGACTTAGTTGAAAGAATCGAAGGTGAAGCAAAACTTCATTGTACTTGGAGTAATAAAAAAATAAGTGATGCAAGAATTGATTTTTTAAATTTTAGAGGTTTTGAATATATTTTAGAAGGGAAATCACCTTTAGATGCTTTAGTTTATACTCCAAGAATTTGTGGAATTTGTGGACAAGCACACTTAAAAGCAACAGTTGATGTTTTAGAAAATATTTATGAAAATGTAAATGAAAAATTACAAGTTACTCAAAAAGCAAAACTTTTAAGGCAAATAGGTTTAAATATAGAAATAATTGATTCTCATTTAAAATGGTTTTATATGTTTATAATGCCTGATATTATAAAACTAGATACTAATGATTTAGGAATCTATATGCCTTTAAAGGGTTCAAGATGGATGGAAGCTCAAAAAAGTGCCAGTGAAACAATAAAAGCTTTAGCAATAATTGGTGGACAATGGCCACATACTTCATATATGCTTCCAGGTGGAGTTATGAGTGACCCTACAAAACTTGATTTAGTTATGATGCAAAATTACCTTCAAAATACTATTAGTTTTTTTGAAAAATCTATTAGTGGAGTTAGTTTAGAAAATTATTTAGATTTTGCTAGTATAGATAATTTAGAAAATTTAAGTGCAGATTTAAAATATTTTAAAGATCTATCATTTAAATATACTCTTGAAAAATATGGAAAATCTCATAATAGATTTATTACTTTAGGGGAATCAAGTTTATTTAAAAGAGGAAAAATAAAACAAAGATTAGTTCATAAGTTAGATTTTTCAAAAATAGTAGAAGATAGTAGTTATTCTTTTTCTATTAATAAAGAAGAAAATACTTCTCAAAAACATACTTGGTCAAAATCTGTCTCTTATGATGAAAGTTTTTTTGAAACAGGTCCTCTTTCTCGTGCTATTATTTCAAATAGAAAATTTATAAAAGAGATACATAAATCTTTTGAAGATTCAGTTTTTACAAGAGTAATGGCAAGAATTGATGAAATGGCATTTCTACTTTTTGAAACAAATAAACTAATTTTACAAGTTGATGTTTCAGAACTTTCATATATAAAACCAAAATATTCATTAAAAGATGTAGAAAATGCTAAAGCAATAGCTGTTGTAGAAGCTTGTAGAGGTTCTTTGTTACATAATATAAGTATAGAAAAAGGTTTAATTAAATCTTATGATGTAATAACTCCTACTGTTTGGAATTTAGGTCCAAAAAATAAAACTCAAAAAGGAATAGCACAAAAAGCAATCATTGGTTCACCAAGTATTGAAATTGCTAAAATAGTGTTAAGAAGTTTTGATGTTTGTTCTGTTTGTACTACTCATTAATTAAAAATTAATATAAAAAAAGTGTATATTTGTAACAATATAAAAAAATATTTAATTTTCATTTTACTTATGTATTTTTCGAACTAACATAATAAAAAACACCATAAAATCACATAATAATTGAAACCGTATAATACAAATGCTAATAAAGCTGTATTAATGCTATTTTCTGGAGTATTTAATTAAGAAAAGAATAAGTTTTATGCAGATATTTTACAATTAAGTAAATGAACATTCATTTTTTATAAGGGAGAAGTATATGATTGATTCGCAAGAGATGGTAAAAAAAGTTTTTACACAAAAATCAGGAAGAATTGAAACAAATAAGGGTGAAGAATATTATAACTCGTTATTTGAAAAAGTAAAAAATCGTTTATCAATATTAAAAGCGCAACCAGCACTTAAAGATGTTGATATGATGGATATTATTGAAAGTGAAGGCGTAAATAGAAGAGATTTTTTGAAGTGGGTTAGTGCTACAACTGCTACACTTATGCTTCCTCCTATGTTTGCTCCACTTGTGGCAGAAGCTACTGAACTTATGAATAGAGTTCCCGTTATTTGGATTGAGTTACAAGACTGTGCTGGAAATTCAGAAGCACTTTTAAGAAGTTCTGCTCCAACAGTTGATGACTTATTATTTGATATTTTAAGTTTAGAGTATCATGAAACTTTACAAGCATGTGCAGGACATGATGCAGATAGACAACTAGAAGAAGCAGCACATCTTTATAAAGGTAAATACTTACTTTTTGTTGAAGGTGCAATTCCTATGGCTATGAATGGTCAATATGGAACAATTGGTGCTATGGGTGAAACTTTTCATGATCACTTAATAAGAATGGCAAAAGATGCGGCTGCGATTGTTGCTGTTGGGACTTGTGCAACATTTGGTGGAGTTCCCGCAGCTGCCCCAAATCCAACAGGTGCTGTAGGTGTTATGGATATAGTAAAAGGTAAACCAATTATTAATATTCCAGCATGTCCTGCAAACCCTGCAAATATGGTTGGGGTTGTTTTACATTATGTATTAACAGGACAAGTTCCAGAACTTGATTCACTATTAAGACCAAAATTCGCATTTGGATATAGAATCCATGATAATTGCGAAAGAAGAGCTCACTTTGATGCGGGTGAATTTGTTGAAGAGTGGGGAGATGAAGGTGCTAAAAATAATTTCTGTTTATACAAAGTTGGATGTAAAGGTCCAATGACTTTTAATAATTGCTCAATTATTAGATATAACGAAGGAACGAACTGGCCTATTGGTGTTGGACGTGGATGTATTGGATGTTCTGAGCCAGATTTCTGGGATAAATATGCTTATGAAAGACCAATGGCAGATGCAAAAATCAAAGCACCAACAGGTGGAGTTGAAAAAACTGTTGATGAGTTTGGTTTAGGTTTATTAACAGCGACAGCTATTGGTATAGGAGTTCATGCAGTGGCATCAGCAGTTGCTGGTAAAAAATCAAATGAGGGAGAAGAAAAATAATGGCAAAAAAACATTTAGTAATAGATCCAATTACAAGAATAGAAGGACATCTTAGAATCGAAGCAATCATCGATGAAAATAATGTTGTAGTAGATGCTTTTTCTTCTTCAACTATGTTTAGAGGAATTGAAGAGATTTTAAAAGGAAGAGACCCACGAGATTGCGGTTTATTAGCAATGAGAATTTGTGGAGTTTGTACAGGAACTCACTATCAAAGAAGTATTGAAGCAGTTGAACATGCTTTTAAAATTACAATTCCTAAAAATGCAAGATTAGTAAGAAATCTTATTCAAGGTGCTTTATATTTACATGACCATATTGTTCACTTTTATCATTTACATGCACTTGACTGGGTTGATATTACAAAAGCTTTAGAAGCAGATCCTAAAAAAACTGTAATAGAAGCTCAAAAATGGGCAGGACTTTCAGGACATAGACCTTGGAATGCAAATGAAGACGTATATGCAGCTGTTCAAGAAAGAGTTACAAAATATGTAAAACAAGGAAGACTAGGAATTTTTGGAAATGCATATTGGGGTTCAAAAGGTTTTAAACTTACTCCTGAGCAAAATTTAATCGGACTTTCACACTATTTAGATGCTTTAGAATTACAAAGAGAATTAGCAAAAATGATGGCTATTTTTGGTGGTAAAAATCCACATCCACAATCATTTGTTGTGGGTGGTGTAACTTGTGTTCAAGATATTAAAAATCCTGCAAGAATTGCTGAATTTAAACAAATCTTAAAAAGAGGGCAAAAGTTTACTAAAGAAGCTTATTTACCTGATGTTTATATGGCAGGAACTATGTATGCGGATGAAGCTCTTGAAGGAATTGGTGGAGGTGTAGGAAACTATATGTCTTATGGTGGATTTAATCTTGATGATTTAGCTTTTTATAAATCTTCTAAATTATTCCCTTCAGGAATTGTAAAAAATAGAGATTTAACAAAAGTTTTTGAAATTGACCAAACAAAAATTACAGAAGATGTAACTCATGCTTGGTATGAAGGAACTACTAACTTACATCCTTATGATGGAGTTACAAAACCTAACTATACAGGTTTTGGTAAAAAAGAAGATAATATCGCTTATTTAGATACTAAAAATAAATATTCTTGGATTAAATCACCACTTTATGATGATGAAAGAATGGAAGTAGGACCACTAGCTCGTATGATTGTAGGTGTTGCTCGTGGTGATGAAAGAATTTCAAAATATGTAACAACATTCCTAAAAAATGGAAATTTACCAATAAAAGTATTATTTTCAACAGTTGGGAGAACTGCAGCGAGGGCAGTTGAAACTGAACTAATGGCTGATGTTATGATGGATTGGATTGATGAATTAGCTTCAAATGTAGCTCATGGTGATTTATCAACATGGACTGAATTTAATTTTGATAATGTTTCAAAAGATGCACAAGGTTTTGGAATGGAAGAAGCTCCAAGGGGTGGATTAGGACATTGGATTAAAATTAAAGATGGAAAAGTAGCAAATTATCAAGCTGTTGTTCCCTCAACTTGGAATGCAGCTCCTAGAGATTATAAAGGAAGAATGGGTGCTTATGAAGCTTCGTTAATTGGTACAAAAGTAGCAAATCCAGATCAACCACTTGAAATTTTAAGAACTATTCATAGTTTTGATCCTTGTATTGCTTGTGCTGTACATATTATTGATACAAATGGTAAAGAATTAGGTGTTTATAAAGTAGATCCAATTGGAGGAACAAGCCGTGCCTAACATTAAAGAGGTTAAAAGAATGACGGGAACTATGAGAATAGTACATTGGCTTAATGCTATTTGTATGGTAGTTGCTGTTATAACCGGTTTATATATAGGTCATCCTTATTATCAGTCATTTATTGCAGATCCTGCTGTGGATAAGTATGTAATGGCTTGGAATAGATGGGGGCATTTTATAGTTGCAATTATCTTTGATGTAACTGCTGTATTAATAGGTTATTTATATTTCTTTTCAAGATTTGAAAAACCATATAAAAAATTAATTCCTACTTGGAAAAATATAAAAGAATTTTGTGAAGTATTTTTAAATCTAATTACTTTTAATAGAAGAAAAAACTTTGATTCATCTCATAGTGATAGTTATAATATTGTATTTTTCACAATTTTTCACTTATTACTTGTATTTATGTTATTAAGTGGACTTCAACTTTATGTTCATGGCTTAGCATCAGGAATTAGTTCAATAGGCGCTTGGTGGCCCACAATGTTGCATCTTGTAACAGATTGGACACTTCAAGTTTTTGGTGGAAATATGGGAGTTAGAATTGCTCATCATACCTCAATGTATTTGATTCTAGTTTGGGTTATGTGCCATATTTATTATCAAATCTGGAGAACAATTTTCTGGAAAGAGGGTGATATTGCCATTGTTATTGGTGGTAGTAAATTTGTAAGAGAAGAAGAAAAATAAAGAGATAAAAGGGGGCTTAAATTCCCCTTTTCATTTAAAGGTATAATTATGCAAAAGAAGAATATTGTAATTGGTGTTGGAAATATGCTTTTCAAAGATGAAGGTATAGGTATTTACGCTTCTGAGTATATTAGTCAAAATTACAAATTTGATGATGAAGATTTAGAAATTATTGATGGTGGAACATTAGGGTTTAAACTAATGGCATATTTTCAAGAATATGACAATGTTATTATTTTAGATACTGTGTCTATTGAAGATGAGGTTGGAGGTATTTATAGACTTCCTTCTGATGTACTTTTAGGACTTGGAACTTATAGAAAAACAGCCCATGAAGTTGAGATTGTAGAGATGTTAGAAATTGTTTCTGTTTTAGATTCCTATGCAAATGTTACAATTATTGGAATAATCCCAGCAGATATTGAAACAGTTCAGATTGGACTTACAAAAGCTATGGAAGATAAATTTGAAGAGTTTATTTTAAATAGTATAAAAGAAATAGAAAGTTTAGGTATAAAAGCTACAAAAGTAAGAAATATTTTGATTCCCGATATTGTAAAAAGTATGATAGGAAGTTACAACGGTGAACATTTAACAAGAATTCCAAATGAAGAAGATTTTACCCATGCAATTAATTTATAAAATAGAGTTTAATACAACAAATTTATATTTCAAACATATTATAGAGTGTTTGATTAATGAAGCTAAAATAAATGCTATTTGTAAGCAATATAATAGTTTTATACTTATTATTTTAGATACAAGTGGTGAAGAAATTGAAGATTTTTTTGCTTTATTAGAAAAAAAATTACCACTTAGTATTTTTATTGGAAAGTCATATGTTGTAGAATCTTATGATGAAACTTTAAAAGAAATAGAAGACTTTGATATAAAACAAAATTTAACACTTCTTACAAATGATGCAATAAAAAGTATAATTGAAGAAAATAATATTGATTTTTTAAATGATATTGTAAAAATTACAAAAGGTGAAATTTCAAGATTTGAAACGCATAATGGTTTAAAAGATTATTTTTTACCAAATAAAAAAATTAGAGAAGATTTTGAAAAGAAAGGCTTTGAAGTTAAACTTTTGATTACTGATATTACAAAAGTGGAAGAACTTTTTGATATAAATATGAAAGATTATCAGCTTTTATGTTCAATCGAGCGACCTTTAGTAAAATTAAAATTTAAAATATTAAAAAATGCAAACAAAGAATTTTCTTCTTCAAATTTTATTTATGCAAAAATTCCTGATGATAAAGAAGTTATTTTATTTGCAAAAGCTTTAAAAGAAAATGCAATTAATCATGTTTTATATGTAAATGATGAAGTTTATCAAGATGGTTTAAAAATCACATATTTTAAAGAGCAAAATCTAATAATTCATGGAGATAAAGGTTTATTTCCAAAATATGATTTTATAGCAAATAAAAAATATAATTCTTCAAAAGATTATTTTGATGATAATGGTGGAGTTTTTAAAGCAATTCTTGCTCAAAGTGCAAAAAGATTAGTTTCATCTATTGGGGTATATTTTTCTCAAAATTCATATAAAAGTTCAATATCAATAAATGTTCCTACAAAAGGAGTAAAAGAGATAATTTCTATTCCAAATATTCAAAATAGTATAAAAAATTGTTTTGAAGAGATTTCTGATATTGATGAACATTGTGTTAGGTTAATTACAAATTATTCAAAAAAATTTCCAAATGTTTTAGAAGAAGTTGTTCCCCAAAATTCAAATGGATTTGAATCAATTATAAATATGTGCGCAAAGGTTTTAGGAATAAATAACTCAAAAGAGTTTGAAGATATGGCATTAAATACAAGTATGACAAGTGGAATTCAAATAGATATGAAACTTGTAAATCTTGATGGAGTAAACTATTTAGATTATAGAAAAACAGTTCAATCAATTATGGCTTACAAAATGGCTGATGTTGATAATATTACATTAATTTATTCTTTTTACGAGAGTTTAAGTGAATTTATATGTAATTATGTAAATGAAATTGCAACAGATTTAAAAGCAAAAGATGTGGTTTTATGTGGAAATATGTTCGCAAATTCAATACTTCTTTCAAAAACAAATAAAACACTTAGTAAAAACTATAATATTATCTTGCCAAAAGAGTATCCACTAGATTATTAAAAATAAGACTATAAATTAGCTCTTAGAATAGAAATTTAAATTATTTGGGAAGTTTAATGCAATCGGTTTTTATTCAAGTTAAAGGTATTGTTCAAGGGGTTGGATTTCGTCCTTTTGTTTATAATTTAGCTTTAAAATATGATATAAAAGGTTGGGTTAACAACGATGAAAAAGGAGTAAATATTCTTCTTTCTTCTAGTGAAAAAAATATCCAAAATTTTATAAATGAACTAAAATCAAATCCTCCAATTTTAGCAAAAATTGATTCTATAAATATAGAAAAAATAACTGAAATAAAAGAGTATAAAATCTTTGAAATAATACAAAGTGAAAGCTCAAAAAACAAATCTACTATTATCTCACCTGATATTGCTATTTGTGATGATTGTCTTAATGATATAAATGAGATGTCTAACTTTAGATACAATTATAGTTTAACAAATTGTACAAATTGTGGTCCAAGATATTCAATAATCAAAACAGTTCCATATGATAGAATAAATACTTCAATGTTTTCTTTTGAATTATGTGATAAATGTAAAAATGAATATGAAAATCCAACAAACAGAAGATACCATGCCCAACCAATTGCTTGTGAGAAATGTGGTCCAAATGTAATTTTGTATAATAATAAAAATGAAATTTTGTCTTCTGATATTAATGCCATAAAAGAAATAGCTCAAAAGATTAATAAAGGTAGTATTGTAGCTATAAAAGGAATGGGAGGTTTTCATCTAATTTGTGATGCAAAAAATGACAAAATAATAGAAGAATTAAGAATAAGAAAAAGCCGATTAAATAAACCTTTTGCTGTGATGTTTAAAGATATAAATAGTATTAAAATTTATACATATTTAACACCAAAAGAAGAAAAACTTTTAAGTTCAAAAGAAAAACCGATAGTTCTAGTAAAAAAGAAAAAAGAGTTTAATTTATCACAACTATTAGCTCCAAATATAAATCATCTTGGATGCTTTATAGCTTATACACCTTTACATCATTTGCTTTTTAGATACTTGGACAATCCAATTGTTGCCACAAGTGCAAATTTAAAGGGTGAACCAATTATTATTTCAAAAGATGAAATTATAGAAAAACTATCAAATGTGGTGGATTTTGTACTTGATTTTAATAGAGATATTTTAAATGCAAGTGATGATTCAGTTATACAAATTGTAGATAATGATATAACAAAAATTAGAAATGCTAGAGGTTATTCTCCAATAGCATTTAGTTTTGAAAATAAAAGCAAAAAGAAAATACTTTCACTTGGAGCAAATCAAAAATCAACAATTAGTTTATATTTTGAAAATAACTTAATTTTATCACCATATATTGGTGATTTAAACTCTTTAAAATCAATGGAATATTTTGAGCGAACAATAGAAACTTTTAAAAGATTTTATGACTTTGAACCAGAAGTTTTAGTTTGTGATAAACACCCAAATTATGAATCTACAAAGTTCGCTTTAAAACTAAAGCAAACAAATCCAAATTTAGAGTTAGTTCAAATTCAACATCATTATGCTCATGTATTATCTGTGATGGCTGAATATAAACTAAATAAAGATGTATTAGCATTTATTTTTGATGGAACTGGATATGGAGATGATGGAAATATTTGGGGTGGAGAAGTTTTTGTGGCTTCAAAAACTGAATATAAAAGAATAAATCATTTTAAATATTTCAAACTTTTAGGTGGTGAAAAAGCTGTTCTTGAGCCCAAAAGAGTGGCTTTAAGTCTGCTTTTTGATAGTTTTCCCCTAGAAGAAGTGTTAAATCTTGAAATACCATGTGTAAAAGCTTTTAAAGAAGCAGAAATAAAAATGCTTCATACAATGTGGCAAAAAGGTTTAAATTCACCTCTTACAAGCTCTGTAGGGCGTTTATTTGATGCTGTTGCATCATTTGCCAATATTCTTCATATTCAAAGTTATGAGGGAGAAACAGGCTTACGAATTGAAGAAAATTATGACAAAATAATTACTCAAAGTTATGCTTATGAAATAATTGAAGGAAAAATTGAATTATATTCTATGATTAAACAAATGATTTTAGAAAAAGATAAAAAACAAATTTGCTCAAAATTTATAAATACAATAGGGCAGATTATTTTAGATATTTCAAATCTTCATAAGGATTTACCAATAGTTTTAGGTGGGGGAGTTTTTCAAAATAGAACGCTTTTAGAACTTTTAGTAAATAAATTTAAAGAGCAAAATAGAGAGTTTTATTACAATAAAAATATTCCATTAAATGATGGTGGAATAAGCGTAGGGCAAATTTACCATATAATCTAAGTTTCTAGAAATATTTATATTATATATTTTGTATCTATTAATATATAATTAAGATTATCCAAAATGTAATAAATATATTCTAAAAGCCTTTTATATAGTATTATATAGAAAAAATAACTTTTTGAAAATATCATATAAAATATAGCTTTAAAAATAAGATATTTTGTTTATGAAATTATACATTATATAAATAGTTAATAATATTTATATTTATACAAATAAAATTCAAATTAGCTGATTATAAATAATAGTATGATAGAATCAAATAAAAATTAGGAACTTTTTATGATAAGAACTACTGCTTTAATATCAGATGAAGATGGATATAAAAAATATAATCTATTTGAAATACATGAAGATTTAGAACCAATAATAGCAGATGATTATCTTGATTTTTCTTCAAAGAATTTTAAAAAAGCTGCTTATTGTGAATTGATGTATAAAAAGAATTTCTACGACAAATATGATGAAATAACATACAAAGAAGTTTACGAAAGATATATCAATAATGAAAAGTTTAAAGAAAAAGCAAAATTTATTTATAGTGTTATTAATTATGATAGATATGTAAAATTTGTAGAAGAAAATCAAACTATAGAAAATCCAAATGAATTAATTATCTCTTATAGTGTGGTTGATAGTGATGGCGTAAAAATAAATGTATATAATATTGGTATTAGCGATATTGCTTTTGTATTTTAAAAAGAAAAAAGGATGCTCTATAGTATTTACAATTTAAATATCTCTTTGGGCTAATTTTTTCTTTTGATTTTACATAAAGCTAATTTTGCTAAAATCTTATAATTAAATATAATAGTGGAGATTAAAATAATGCATGGTTCTGATATAAATTCAGTATGTACTTATTGTGGTACTGGTTGTGATATTACAGCACAAGTTGAAGATAATAAAATTGTAAAAATTTATGCTCAAAATGATGGATATGTGTCACAAGGAAAACTTTGCATAAAAGGTGCTCAAGGTTTTTCTTTTGTTGATTCAAAAGAGAGAATTAGAAATGCAAGAGTGAAAAAATCTTTTATTGAAAAAAATATAGATGAATTACCACGAGAGTTAAAAGCTAGGGTAAAAACACTGAAATCATTTGATGAAAATTATTATGAAGCTCCTTATGAATTCACAACTTCATTAGCTGCTTGGAAACTAATGGACATAAAAGAAAAATATGGAAGACATGCCTTTTGTGGAATGGGAGGAGCTAGAACTTCATGTGAAAGTTCTTATGTATTTCAAAAATTTGTAAGAAATGCAATGAATTCACCCCATGTTGATAACTGTGCTAGAGTTTGTCACTCACCATCTTTAAAAGGTATGAGAACAACTATTGGAGAAGGGGCTGCTACAAATCCTTTTGATGATATTTACAAAACTGAAAATATAGTTGTAATGGGTTCGAATACAACAGAAGCTCATCCAATCGTTGCAAATAGAATGATAAAAGCGGCACGAGATAAGACAGCCACTTTGTCTGTAATTGATGTAAGACAAACTCAGCTTTCAAAGTTTGGTGAGCAATTAATCATTCCTTATGAAGCAAATCTTTTGGTTTTAAATATGATGGCTTATGTAATTTTGAGAGAGAAACTTTATAACACAGAATTTATAGATTCAAGATGTACAGGTTTTGAAGCATATAAAGACTCAATTTTAAATGACCCGTATGCAAATCCTGAATATATGAAAAATGTATCAGGATATGAGTATTTAACTGAACAAATTCCAACAGTTGCAAGACTTTATGCCGCAAAAAAATCTATGTTTTTCTGGGGATTAGGAATTACTGAACATCTTGATGGAAGTTATGCTGTTATGGCAATTACACATTTAGCGATGATGACTGGAAATATTGGAAAACCAGGAACTGGACTTATGCCACTTCGAGGTCAAAACAATGTTCAAGGTGCTTGTGATACGGGATGTTTACCATATTATGGACCAGATTATTCAGTTCCTGAAGAAATAGGTTTAATGACGCCTCAATTAATCGATGAAATGATTGCAGGAAAAATAAAAGCTATGTATGTAATGGGTGAAGATATTGCTCATATTCATCCAAATCAAAATAAAGTTCATAAAGGTTTAGCAAATTTAGAGTTAATTATTTCAAATGAACTATTTATGAATGAAGTTACAAAAATGGCAGATATTATTTTTGGTGTAAAATCAGCTTATGAAAAAACAGGTGTGTATGTAAATGCTATGAGAAGATTACACCTTTCTCAACCATTAGTTGAAACAGATTTACCTGATGATTGGGAAGTGTTAAGAGATATTGAAAATAAAATCAATGGTGAATTCGAGTTCAAAGATAGCGAAGATGTATGGAATGAAGCAAAAGAAGCAGTTGGAAGTAGATTTTCAGGTGCAACTTATCACAAACTTTCAAAAAATAGAAATAGGGGAATGCTTTGGCCTATAAAAAAAGATGATACGCCAATTCTTCATGTTGAAGATTTTAGAACAGAAGATGGAAAAGCAACTTTTGCTTATCATCAATATCAATTAAGAGAACAAGTAAAAAAACTTGTAAATAAAGAAGAGTTTGCTAAAAATGAGTTCTATTTAACAACGGGAAGAACTATTGTTCAGTATAACAATGCAGCGCAAACGAAAATTAGTGAAGCACTAAACTCAAAATATGATAAAGATGTTGTTTTAGCTTCAGTTGAAGATCAAGATAGAATTGGAAGTAATCATATTATTATGAGAACTCAATATGGAGAAACAGCTATTTTACCTGTAAAATTTGTAAAAACAATCAAACAAGGAACACTTTTTACAACGTTTCATCATGCTGCTTCAAAAGTAAATTATATTTTTGGAGATGAAGCAGATGAGTTAATTATGACTGCTAAATTTAAATCTGTAAGGGTTGAAATTGAGCCAATTTTTATTGAAAAGGAAGAAAAATGAATAAGTATTGTAACAACTCAGAAGTTTATGAGTCAAACTGTATCCCAAAAACTGTAAATGCTTCAATTGCAGTTTTAACACCAAAAGAAGATAAAGATTTTATCGTTAGAAAAGTAACTTTAGCAGTTGATGGTTCTATGCCAAATCATATAAATGAAATTCAACATCAACAATATGTTTTAAAAGGTGAAGCAAAAGTTATAGTTGGAGATGAAGAATATCATGCAAAAGCAGGAGATTTCATCTACATTCCAGCAGGTGTTGCGCATAAATATGAAGCATGCTATGGTAGCGAGTATGAATTCTTATGTATGATAACTACAAAAGAAGACAAAATAACTATGCTATAAAAAGACTTGAGATTTATTCTCAAGTTTGTATTTAATGAAATAGTTATTTTTTTACTTCAAATTCTTTTTTTAATTCTTTTAGCTCTTCTAAATTTTTTTCAGATTTTTCTATAATATCTTCAACCATAAGTCCTAACATTACAGTTTTATATAAATTTGGTCGATCTTTTTTCCAATTATATATAGTTTTTGTGTCAATTCCTAAATATCCTGCAATATCTCTTACTGTCATTTTCATTTGTAATATCCTTTTTAATTTAGAATTTACAAGCTCAAATGTGATAAATCAACACAGGAATATATCTAACAAAATTGATATATTTAAGGAATAATTCTAAAATAATTAAATACAATAAGGAATTATTCTATGGAAATTGATTATTTTATGGAATATATAAATTTTGGAAGGATTTAATATGGAACAAAATAGAAGAGATTTTTTTAAAAAATCATTTGGTGTAATGGGAACAGTTGCAACTACAGCATTATTAGCAAAAATTTCATTAACTGATGCTCAGGCATTAGGAATTGGTAAAAATAATAGTTCAGTTGATAAATCTAAAAATCCTATTGATGGTGTTGGAATATGTGGAATGGGAATGCAATGCTCTGGTGGCGGTGGTCAATGTGGAATGGGAATGAATTGTGGTGGACAATAAATGCTACAACTGACGAATATACCACATTTAATAAATTCAATATTTTGTATTGAAAAAGATAATAAGTATATTTTGTTAAATCAAGAACTACCTGATTGGGTAGTTCTTAATCAAAATAGTGCTTATATTGTAGGATTAATAGATGGTAAAAAATCTATTGATGAAATTATAAAAATAATAATTGATAAAAATAATAATATAGATGAAAATTCTATTTTAAAATTATTTAAAAGTTTATACGAACATAATATTATTAAAAATGAAAATAACTTTGAAATTAAATTTGATAAAAAACCTTCATCTTGTTGTAGTGAAAAAAAATCTCAGAAAAAACTTTTCTTACATTCTGTTCATATAAAAATGACAGATGAATGTAATCTTGCTTGTAGATACTGTTATGCTGAAAGTGGTGGAAATTGTAAAGAAACACTTAGTTTAGATACTTTAAAAGATATTGCATACCAAGTAAAAGATATTGCTTCTCATGTAGAATATACTATTTCAGGTGGAGAACCATTATTAAATCCAGATACATTAGAATACATAAAGTTCTTAAAAGAATTAGGTAATGGAATTTATTTGCTTACTAATGGATTATTAATCAGTGAAGATAATGCAAAATTTTTAGCAGAAAATTGTTTAATGATTAAAATAAGTCTTGATGGAAGTAATGATGGTATTAATGCTATTACAAGAGGTAAAAATGGCTTTGATAAGATAATGAATTCTTACGAACTATTATTGAAATATAATGCAAATGTAAAAATAAATATGACAATAACTAAAAAAAATATCAATGATATTCAAAATATGGTGAAAAAATTTGGTAGCAGACTTTCTTTACAGCCATTTTTTAAAGCTGGTAGAGGTAGTGGAAATGAAGATTTAGAAATTACAGGAAGTGAATATTTTCATGCAATGGCAAATGTTGAAGGAGTAAATCCATTGGGTGCAGTTGCAAGAAGTTTAGATACATTAAGAGGTCGAGGTGTAACTAAATGTGCAATGGCAGATTCTGAAATAAGTATTTCAGAAAATGGAGATGTTTTTCCATGTCAAATGCTTACTGATGACGAATTCTGCGGGGGAAATATTAAAACTCAATCAATAAAAGAAATTTTAAATTCAAAAGTATTTGAAAATATTAGTAGTTTTTCATCTACTACAAATGAAGACTGTAAAGTTTGTCCTATAAGATTACTTTGTGGTGGTGCTTGTAGAGCAAGGTCATATTTTGAAACAGGAAGCATTTTTGTAAATAGTGATTTTTGTGAATATGAAAAATTAGCATATATAAATGCAATACTAGAATATACTGAATTAGAAGAAATTTAAAAAATTAGAGTGGTAAACTCACTCTAATTTAAACAAACTCATTCACCAAATTTGATAATCTAAGTGGGTCTAATGCTCCACTTATTCTTTTTACTTCTTTACCATCTTTGAAAATCACTAAAGTTGGAATTGATGCAATATGATATTTTGAAGCTAAAGCTTGTTCATCTTCTGTATTTACTTTTGCAAAAGTTGCTTTTAGTGGGTATTTTTTTGAAACATCATTGAAAATTGGAGCAAACATCTTGCAAGGTCCACACCATGAAGCCCAAAAATCTACAATAACTGGAATTTCACTATTTACCACAATTTCATCAAAATTTTGACTATTCAAATCTATAGTTTTGTTATTTAGTAGTGATTCTTTACATTTTCCACAATTTGCTTTTATATAAGAATCTTTTTTTGGAACATTATTGATACTTTGACAATTTGGACAAACAACTCTCATATTAAAACCTTTTTTGATAAATTTTTGAAATTATAACATTCTATTTTTTATAGATGATAAAGTGCTGTTAAATATGCTTCTTCTTGATATTTTTTTAGATTTTCTGAGAAAATAATATTATTCTTTTTTGAAAAATTAGCCAATGTTGCAGAGCTTATCAAATCAACACTACAAAGTGGATTTAGTTGAATTAGTCCTTCAAGTTTAAAAGTTACTGCACCACCTGCAAATGTTCCTTTTTTAGCTCGTTTTTTTATTTGTATTTTTTCTATATTGTTTTTTTCTAGAAAATCTAAAAAGTCATTACAAAATTTTCTAATATCTTCTTGCTTTTCATCATCTTCTAGTGTTAATTTTTTGATTTTAGTTTCTATGTAGTTGTTGTCATTTACTATAACAAGTATTACATTATTAGCTTTTAGTTCTATTCCACAAATATTCATTTTATTCCTTATTGAAAATATAAATGAATTATAGTGGACTATTTTTTTGTAGGTCGATTTTATTACAAAATGTAAGAAAAACTAAAACTCTTCTTCCTCATCAGCATCCACATCGCAACAATAAATACATTTTTCATCAAAAAAAGAATATTCATCATAACAATAAAATTTGTAGCAACTTTCACATTTAAAACAGTCATGTTCTTTTGATAGGATTTGTTCTAGTTTTTCTTCGTCTATATTATGAGTTTTGGCATACTCTTCAAAAAGTGTAATTACATGTGCATTTTCATCATTTTTTAACTCTTTTGCTAAATCTTCTAAATTATCAATATCCATATTTTTGTCCTTTTATATATTTAAATTTTTTACTATTTTTTTTCTCATTTTCGAAATGTCAATAACTAATCTATCTTTTACTTCATCAGAAAAAGGGTTTTCCTTAAAAACTTGAATTAAAACTTTTTCAAATTCTACTTCATTTAGTTCTTTTGTTTCTTCTATTAGTTTTAAAAATAGTACTTTTATTTTTTCGTATTGGTTGTCTTGCATAAATTAATCCTTTGATAAAAATGAATGAGTATTATGTCAAAAAAAGGCTGTTATGTTATAATATATTATAATTTAAACAAACAAGGTCTTCAAAGAATGGTTAATCCAGAAATCAAAACACAAAAATTTATAATAAAGTATTTCACAGAAATAATGATAAAAGGCTCAACTGCGAAAAGACAGATGATTTCTCAGGTTTATAATAATCTTAATAATATCTTATCAAAAGTCTCAAGTGACATAAAAATAAAAAAGTTTTTTGACAAACTAGAAGTTGTCTGTCCAATCGAAGTGGTTGCACTTGTGCGACAAAAATTATTGGATACTCCAGGAATTCAACAAATTCTTGAAGCAATACAGTTTGATAATATGCATACTTTAGATGATATAAAAGTAAAGGTAAATGAAACTTGCGCACATGAAATACAAGGTAAATCTTTTGTAGTTAGATGTAAAAGAACAGGAACACAAGAATTCAAATCAGTAGATGTTGAACAAACTGTTGGTGGATATATGTTAGCAATGAATGATACAAAAGGTGTTGCTTTAAAAAATGCAGAAGTTACTATAAATATTGAACTTGTATTTGCTCAACTAAATATTATAACTCATAAACACATGGGAATGGGTGGATTTCCACTAGGAACTCAAGGAACTATTCTTTCTCTTATGTCAGGTGGATTTGATTCAACTGTGGCTTCATATTTAAGTATGAAAAGAGGAATGAAAACTCATTTTATTTTCTTTAATTTAGGTGGAGTTGCACATGAAATTGGTGTAAAACAAGTAGCTTATTATTTATGGAATAAATTTGGAAGTTCACATCGAGTTCAGTTTATTACAATTCCTTTTGAGGATGTTGTAACTGAGATATTCAAAAGTGTAAGTGAACCGTATATGGGCGTTATGTTAAAAAGACTTATGTTAATTGCTTCTGAAAAAGTAGCTGATTCTATGAGTATAGATGCTTTGGTAACAGGTGAAAGTGTTGCACAAGTTTCAAGTCAAACTTTAAGAAATTTAGCACTAATTGACCAATCTACAAGTAAACTTGTATTAAGACCACTTTGTATGATGAGTAAACCTGATATTATTGATATTGCTAATAAAATAGGAACAAATAAATTTGCAGAAGCTATGCCTGAATATTGTGGTGTCATTTCAAAAAATCCAGTAACTCATGGAAATTATGACAGAGTTGCTAGTGAAGCTAGAAGATTTGATTATACAGTTTTAGATGAAGCTGTAAAAAATTCTGTTTTTGTAAATGTTGATGAAATAGCTGAAGATATTAGAGAAATAGGGCAAATGGAAACAGTTAGTGATTTAAGTAGTGGCGAATATACAGTTATTGATATTAGACAAAGTACTGATTGTATTGAAACTTCTGTTGAAACACTAAAAATTCCATTTTATAAACTAAAAAGTGAATTTAAAAAACTTCCACAAGATAAAACTTATTTATTTTATTGTGACAAAGGAATTTTAAGCCAACTTCATGCTCAATTTTTAAGAGATGCAGAAAACTATACAAATATTAAAGTTTATAGACCATAAGGAAAAAGAATGAAAAGAAATATTTTAATTATTGTTCTATTTTTAGCAATTATTGCAGCTGCACTTTTTGGCTATCAAAATAAAATAAACAATGAAATTAATAGTAAAATTGAAGAGTTTAATAATAATGGATTTATTGTAAAACATGAACAAACAACAAATTATATTAATACAAGTGCAAAAGGTGAGCTAGAAATTGTAAATCCTGATAAAGTAGCTTCTTGGTTTTTAAGTAATATAAAAGATGAAGAGTTAAAAAAAGCTATTGAAGAGCAATATCTTTTTCTTGCACCAAATGATAAAGAGCTTTTCTTTTCAGGCATAAAATTTGATTATGATTTTGTTTTTGAAAACTTTACAAATAAAATTTATTCAAATATATATTTAACGCAATTATCAAAAATAGTTATGAATAATCTTGCTCAAGAAACAGAGAAAAAAAGTAGCAAATGGCTTTTAGATTTATTAAAAGATAAAAAACTACAAGTTAGTATAAATGAGAAAAAAGAGTATAAAGTAGCTGATATTGATACCATAATTCCAGATGAAAACATAATTATTACAATTAGAGGTTTTCAAGGAAATGAGCAAAATTTAGCTATTAATTCTTTTAAAATTTCTGATATGAATATGGAAAATAGAGCTTTACTTTTAATAAATGAAATAGCAATTAATTATGAAAAAAATGAAAATAAAGAGGCTTCAAGAACATTAATCAAAAGTATTGAATTTCAAGAAAAAGATAGTATTTTTAATATCAAAAATTTACTAATTAACTCAAGTTATGAAAAAAATGAGATAAATATAAATACAAAAAGTGACTTAAGTTTTGAAGAATTAACAACAAAAAACTTCAATTTTGAATCTGTAAACCTCAAAAATACATCTTTATCTTTTAATATTAATAATTTACCAATAAAAAAACTTGATGAGATAGGTTTATATTTTAAAGATAAAAGATATGAAGAGTATCTTAAATCTTTGGCTCAAAGTAGTTTAGAAATACAATCAACTGGAAATGCTTCAAATTATTTAGTTAATCAACAAAGAATTTTAGATACTTTGAAATTTAATTTAAGTTTTAAATTAAATAAAAATATGGTAGAAAATGAACCAAGAAATGTTACTGATATATTTGAAGATGTAAAACTAACAGTTGATTTAGATGCATCAACTGCACAAAATGTAAAAAATCTTTTAGATTCAAAACAAAATTCAAATATTAGTTTTATAGATATTGATAATAATTTAAAAAGATTTGAAACGGTTTTAAAAGAAGATGGTTTATATGTAAATAATCAAAAAGTATTAGAAAAAAATGAATTAGCAATTCCCTCTGAAGATAATACTTTTCAAGAAGATGTAAATAATGAAAGTATTGAGAATAATCAAAATACAAGCGATGATTTAACAATAAAAAAAGTATCGCAAAAAAATTTGACTTATACTTATAAGCTTTTAGATGATAATCTTTTGGAACTTAATATAAAATATTCTCCTTCTTTAAAAGTTGTTTCAAGTGGAGGAATTTCAGTTTCTTTTCCTCAATTTACAGATTCTTCAAGAATTATTAAAAATACAACTACAAGTTTTGAACAAATAAATTTTTATGAAGCAGGAAGTCAAATTTGGAATAGTGATTTACAACAAAATGTTGCTTCTACATATTTACTAGCTGAGGGTTGGGATAGTCACTGGACTGATAAAAAAGATAAAGAGATAACTATTATTGTAGATGTAAAAGATTTAGAAACGCTAGAACTATATTTAAGAGCAGGTGCTTTAAACGAAGTTGATACCTCAGAAAAATTATCTGAAATTGTTCCTAAAACAGGAGAAATAGATCAACAAGGTTATCCCGTAGAAATCTTAGAAATACCAATATTTAGAGTTAGATAATGAAAGAAAAGATATATCTTATTCCAGGGCTTATGACTGATCATAGGCTTTGGAGTAGAATAATTCCTCTTTTAGAAAATGATTACGAATTGGTACATACACCAATTCCTCATAGTGAAGATTTTGATGAGATTATTGATATATTATTTAATGAATTTAAAGAAGAAAAAATAAATCTTTTAGGTTTTTCATTAGGGGGATATATCGCATCATATTTTGCAATAACATATCCAAATAGAGTAAATAGACTTTTTACAGTTGCAGCTACTCCTGGGAATTCAACTGAAGCAGAAATTGAAAGAAGAAAAGAGAAGTTTGTATCTATTGAAAAAGAGGGTTTTGTTGGATTAAGTTATGAAAAAGCAAAGTCATTACTTGAAAAGCAAAATAATGAAGAATCAATCAAAATCATTCAAGATATGTTTATAGATTTAGGAAAAGAGAGTTTTATTTCACAGCTTACAAGCACTTTTTATCGAAAAGATTTATTCGAAGATTTGATAAATTTAAGTATTCCAATCTGGTTTTTTTATAGTAAAAATGACAGACTTTTAAATCAAGAAGCTATTAAGAAATTACTTCTTGATAATCATAATATGAACATTATCTCAAGAGAAGGAACTAGCCATAATATTCCTTTGGAAGTTCCCGAACTCTTGAGCAATGAGATAAAAAAATGGATGAAAGTATAAATTACTTTTAAATTCCAAATGTTTCTTTGATTTTTTGTTCAAACTCTTTATCACTAAGTTCTTTTCTTAGTGGTACAAAAGTTTCTGCTTCAATTCCAACGGGAATTAAAATATCACTATTTTCATCTTCAATAATATTTCTTACAGCATTTGCAATTGGCTGTGGATTTGGACCTTCATTTATAGCTTTTGCAACAATTGGTACAAAGTGAGCCACTAAATCTTTATAAGGTGAGTTTTCGCTTGTAGTTTGTGCATTTGCTACTAAACCATTTTTTACAAAGTTTGTACCAAATAATCCTGCTTGAATAGAATGAACTCTGATATTAAAAGGAGCTACTTCAAATCTTAGTGAATCAACGATACCTTCAACAGCATATTTTGAAGCATTATAATGTGCAAGTAAAGGTAATCCCATTTTCCCTAAAAATGAAGAAATATTTATAATAACACCTTGTTTTGCTTCTCTCATATAAGGTAATACTTCTCTTGTAGTTTTAATTAAACCAAAAACATTTACATCAAATTGATTGAATATTTCTTCATCTGTTCCTTCTTCAATTGTTGCTAATAATCCATATCCAGCATTATTAACTAAAACATCAATCTTCCCTTCTTTTTTAATAACTAAATTAACAGCTTCTTTGATTGTTTGTGTTTTTGTAACATCTAAATAAATATAGTTTATATTTTCATTATCTGATTTTAAATTATCTTTATTTCTTGTCCCTGCATAAACAATATAACCATTAGAGGCTAAATAACTAGCTGTTAATTCACCCATTCCTGAAGTTGCTCCTGTTATTAAAACTACTTTATTATTTGACATGATTTTCCTTTAAAATTTTTATTTTCATAATAACCAAATTGAAAAATAATAAAATTGTGATATATCAAGTTTTACTTATTTTTCAAAAATCTGCTCAATTTTTTCAAGTTCTACAACAGGTGGATTTGGAAGCTCTGGAAAAGCTTTTTGAACCATTGAAGTAATTGATTGGGGATAAATCCTAAAGTTTAGTTTTACAAGTGCTTTTAATGGATATTTTAAATCTTTTGCTAAATCATAACTCTCAACTCTTCTTGTTTTTGCAGGAATTCTTGTATCACTTAAAAGCTTTTCATATTTCCAAAACAGTAAACCAACAGGATTTCCATCTTTGTCCCCAAATACTTTCATAAATGGTCTTGCATCGGCTTTTAAATCACCATTTTCAGCTAATTTTCCACTTGAAAATACTATTTTGTTGTTGGCATCGGTTATTGTAATATCAAGCCATAATTCCCTAAAATCTGCAACTCCTGTTGGTAAATGATGTCCAGCACCCACATTTTCAACACCCACATGAATTTGATTGTTTTTTATATTTACATCAAGTTTTGCTGAGGTTCGTAAGAGTTGAAGTATTTGCTCTTCATGATTTTTATCTTTTAAACCAGCTAAAAAGTGATTTGAACCAGCAAAATAGTGAACTTTTACATCTTTTTTAATAACTCCACCATCAGTAGAAAGACCATTTAATGGAGCAAATTTATCATCTTTTAAATATGTCATATGACAATCTATACAAGATTTGTTTTTTGTTTTATCTTCTTTGTTATTATATGGTGAAGCTTCCCACTCTTTGAAAGTAGAAACTATTTGTTTATTTGTTGTGGGTGAAGTTTCATCATGACAAGAAGCACAATATTTACTCTCTTTATATAAAGGTTTCATATAACTTTCTTTATGTACATTTGGTTTTGCATTTATAAATTTATGCCCTAGATATTTTCCCATAGTTGATTCATCATCTTCAAAAGGATATTTTTTTCTATTTGTAATATCTAAAGTATAAGAAGCATTCCCTTGGCTTGTGGTATCTGTAATTGTATGACAAGTAAGGCATGAAACTCCCTCTTCAAGTCTAGTATTCCCATGTTTTTCAAAAGTTTTTACTAAAGTTTGAGCATTCTTTTCAAAAAGAGTATTTGCTAAAGAATTATCATCCATTGCATGGCTTGTTCTTGTAAGTCCCGTTGTTAAAGCACTTGGATTATGACATCCCATACACCACTTTTTAAACTCACTTCCTTCTACTTCACCTGCTATTGATTCCATTACCATATAATATGGATTTGATTCCACTAGATTTTTATGGTTTGAATTTGCCCATTGATTAAAAATTTCACTATGACAAGATTTGCATTTTGTAGAGTTTGTCCAATCTTCATTGTGATAAATAACATCTTTTTGTGTTTTTAGATTTAAAAGTTTATTTTCTAGTTTAGTTTCACTATATAAAGGCATATTTATAAATGTAAGACTAAAAGCTAAAGCAACTAAAGACATATGTAGTTTTACTTTTTTTCTATGTGAAAAAAGGAAAATCAAAAGTACAAAAGAACCATATAAATGTATATTAAAGCCTATAATTCCAAAAATATCTCCACCTGTATTTCCTATGAAAAAAAGATAAATTCCGCTAATTACAATCATCAATAAAACAAATCCTAAAATCCAACCACTAATGCTATTTACTCTTTTTATTACAATATATTTATATACATGTCTATTTACAAAAGGAACAATATAAAAAACACAAAGAAAAATTGAAGTGAAAATATGAACAACAGATACAACTCTTAAGTTTTCCCATGAAATATTTAATATATCCATTTGTAAAATCCCACTTAAAAATATTAGAAGAATAAGAACTTTTATATTTAATATCTTCATTTATTAACCTTTGTATCTTTTGAATAGTCCACTATATTTCCCTCTAAAGTTTTTAGAAACTCTACTATTTCATCTATTTGTTGATCTGATAGATTTAATCCAACTTGATGTTTTCCCATAATTTCAACTGCTTCTCTTATTTTATCAACAGAACCATTATGAAAATAAGGTGAAGTTTTTGTAACATTTCTTAAAATTGGAACTCTAAAAAATTGAGTGTTTGACCGACCTAAATATCCACCTTTATTTTCAAAAGGAAAAGTCTCATCAATTATTTTAAAATCAGGTGGTGAACCTAAATTTGGTCGTAAATCATGAATTCCAGCAAAATGTCTAAGCGGAAATCTTTGAACACTTTGACCTCCCACACTCATACCTGTATGACAACCACTACATCCAAAATTCATAAAATTTACTAATCCTTTTTTTGCATCTTTTGAAATAGCTTCATTATTTCCTTCTAAAAACTCATCAAAGCTACTTCTTGTAAGTAGAGTTTTTACATAAACTGCTATTGCTTTTTGAATATTTATAAAAGTTAGATTTTCTTGATTTTCATCTTTAAAAACTTTATTAAATTCATTTATATATTTTTCATCATTTTTTAGTTTTTTTACAAGTTCATCAGCTTTTATATTCATTTTATGAGGAGCTTGTATTGAGTTGCTTATTTGTTGTTCTAAAGTTTTTATTTCACCATTCCATGTAAGATATTTAGCTAATGAAGAGTTTAAAATAGTCATAGTATTTAGATGATGTGGATTTGTAGCACCTTTATAACCAATAGCTGTTGATAATCTATCTGTTCCACTTTCATCGCTTAAATGGCAAACTACACAATTATTTGCATCTTTTATATCATTTGGTTGTTTTTTTGAAGTAATTGCGTTTAAAATGATTTTTTTATCATTAGCATTTTTACTAATCATATGACAAGTTGAACAGCTAATTGTATTATCTAGAGATAATTTTGCATCAAAAAAAAGTTCTTTTCCTAAGGCTATTTTTTCTAAATCCATAGGATTATTTTCATCATCGCTTATTTTTAAAAGCTCTTCATAGGTATTTGGAATTGCTTTTAATCCTTTTGCTTTTGCAGTGGCTCGAAGTTGTGTATCTGAATATGTTTTGAAATTTCTTTCTTTTGTAAGATTTGGTAAAAATAATAAAAATGTGATAAAAAGAAAAGCTACTATTATAACTTGTATGAAAGATTTCATTTTTTTCCTATACTTTGCTTAGTTTGATATTTTCATCTTAGCAAAAATAGGAATAATAAAAATTGTTAAAAATCAAGTTTTATGATAATTTAGAATTTATCTCAATTTCTTTGCAGGATTTTTCATAATAATTCTTTCAATTAAAATAAAACCAAAGGGAAGTAAAGAATAAACGAATAATTGAAAGCCTAAAAATTTCCATTTATATCTATTCATAGCCATAGCTAAAGCTACAAAAAACAGTATAAATAAAACACCATGACTCATTCCTACAATTTTCACAGCTATTGGATAATTAAACATATATTTTAATGGCATTGCTATAAATACTAATATTAAATAAGACAATCCTTCTATTATTGAAATAATTCTAAATCTTGAAAATGTATCGTTTTTCATAAAACTCCTTTAAATAAAAACCGAGTATATAAAAGTTTTGTTTATGAAAGGTTAATAAAAATGCATTATCTAAAACACTAAGTACTTGTGTTACAATCACGAATGAAAAACATTATACTTACTACCTTAAACTCAAGATATTCTCATAGTTCATTAGGCTTGAGATATTTAATAGCAAATTTAAAAGAATTAAAACCACAAGCAGAGATTTTGGAGTTTGTAATAAATTCTTCAACTCAAACAATAGCAGAACAAATACTTGAAAAAAATCCAAAAATTATAGGAATCGCTACATATATTTGGAATGCTTTTGATGTTGGAGAGCTTGTAAAAACTATAAAAAAAGTATCACCAAAAACTATTATTGTTTTAGGTGGTCCAGAGGTTAGTTTTCAGCCACTTAGAGTAAATTTTGATATGGCTGATTATATAATTTGTGGTGAAGGTGAGGTTAGTTTCTATAACCTTTGCAAAGAATTACTTAATGAAACTTGTACTCAACCAAGAACTATTCTTTCACCAAAAGTTGATTTTGAAAATATTGCTTTACCTTATGATGATTACACAGATTTTGATATAAAAAATAGACATATTTATGTGGAAAATGCAAGAGGTTGTCCTTTTGAATGTGAGTTTTGTTTATCTTCTATTGAGACAAAAATGCGATATTTAGATGTTGATATTTTCTTAAATGAAATAGATAAACTTTGGAATAGAGGTGCTAGAAGTTTCAAGTTTATAGATAGAACTTTTAATATAAAAATATCTTACGCAAAAGCAATCTTAGATTATTTCTTAGCAAAACAAGAAGATTATTTCTTACATTTTGAAGTAATTCCTGATAATTTTCCAGAAGAACTAAGAGGTTTAATAAAACAGTTTAAACCAGGATGTTTACAGCTTGAAGTTGGTATTCAAACTTTAAATTTAGATGTGGCAAAGCAGATTCATAGAAATCTAAAAATTGATAAAATCAAAGATAATCTAAAATTTTTATCACAAGAAACAAATGCTCATATGCATATAGACTTAATTATAGGACTTCCAAGTGAAGATATAGAAAGTTTTGGAAGAAATTTAAATCAACTTTATACTTTATCAACGGGTGAAATTCAAGTAGGAATTTTGAAAAAATTATCAGGGACAACACTTGATAGACATGACAAAGTTTATGGAATGGTTTATAATGATTCTCCACCTTATGATATTTTACAAAATGATTTGATTAGTTTTTCACTTATGCAAGAGATGAAAAGATTTGCTAGATTTTGGGATATTATTTATAACAGTGGAAATTTTCAAAAAACAACGGCACTTCTTTTTTCAGATGGAAAAGTTTATGAAAACTTTTTTGATTTAAGCAAATGGTTATATAAAAGAAGCGAATCAACATATAAAATTTCACTTGATAGAATGGCTGAATTTTTATATGAATTTATGTCAGCGAAACATGAAAAAGAGTTAATCGCAAATACAATTTTGGAAGATGTTATGAAAGTAGGTGGAAGAAATATACCACCTTTTTTGAAGAAAATAATTCCTCAAAATTATGACTTTACACAAAAAGATGTTTCAAAAGCAAATAAAAGACAACAACTAAGAAATAATGAGTAAAAAATTCATTAGGAGTTGCTTATAATATGTAAAAACTGCAAAAGAGAAACTTGATACAAAGTTTTTGACTTTTTTTAGTTAAGATAATCTTATGAATTACAACAAGACTATCTTTACTTTACTCATACTTTATATCCTAGTAGATATTATTAAGAGTTACTTCTTTTAAATAATTTTGAAAAAACTGGAACTACTACTGGAATAATTTTAGCACTTATAAATCCTACAATCATTCCAACAATTATTTCACTCAAAAATCCACCCATTGGAATAGATTTTATAATATCAAAAGAGTGTAACATATGTGTTTCATGTACTATTATTCCACCACCAACGGCTAACATAGCAACTGTTCCTACCACACTAATTGTTTTTATGATATAAGGCATTGAATTTACAAATCCATTTCCAATTGTTTGTAAAACTAAACTTCTTTTTTCTTGTAAATAAAAACCTATATCATCAAGTTTGATGATTAAAGCTACAATTCCATATACAAAAACTGTTGTTAAAATACCTACTAAAACTAAAACGGAAACTTTTGTTAAAAAATTTGTATCTGCTATCAAACTAAGCGTAATTACAATAATTTCAAAAGATAAAATAAAATCTGTTTTAATCGCACCTTTTACTTTTTCATCTTCTAATTTTTCAGTTGATAACTCTTTTATAGTTTCTTTTTCATTTGCTACTTTGTGATGAGTTCCAACCTTTTCTAAAATACTTTCAACTCCCTCATAAGCTAAATAAATTCCCCCTAAAATCAAAATAGGAGAGATTAACCAAGGAACGATATAACTCATTAATAAAACAGCTGGGATAATGATAAATTTATTTTTAAAACTTCCAATAGCAATTTTATAAACTATTGGAAGTTCTCTTAACGCAGCTTTTCTTTTTGCTTCTAAGATGGCTGTTTGTCTGATTTGCTCTAATTCATCTAGAATCTTTTGTTGAGATTTTTCATCTAGTTTTTCAATATTATGTTTAAATTCATCAACAGTTTTTGCTTTTTTTAATTCATTTTTTAAAATATCAGATGTTGTATCATTCGTAAAATTTGCAATTGCAGCTAAATCATCAACCACAAGACCTGATGATTTTATACTTGCTAGTTTTGTATAAGTTGCAATATCATCAAAAAGTAATCCAACATCATCAATAGAAGTTACTAAACTTTTAGTAGCAGTTGCTATAGTTTTTCCAGATAGAGAACTAATATCATCTGCTAAAACGGATAAGTATCCTAAAAATCCTGCCATTTATATTCCTAATTTTTTTGTAGTTATTTTATCATAAATAAAAATTAAGCCAATTTAGTTTAGTTTATAATCTGATAATCTAACAAATCTAAAACCCTCTTTTTTTAGCTCTTTTATAGCTTCAATTGTTCCAATTGCTGTTTGAGATTCAGGGTGATTCATATGAATTATTGCTATTTCACCTTTTTTTGCTTTTAAGAAAGCTTCTTTTACTTTTTTAGTAGAATAAGTGGCTCCAGCATCTCCTAAAATAGAAAATCCAACTACTTGATGATTTAGTTTATTTGCAACACGAACTGCTACTTCATCATAATAAGCAGTTCCTGAACGGAAATATTTTGGTCTTTTGTGAGTTATTGATTCTATTTTTCTTGCATTTAATTCTATTTCATCAACCAATTCTTCAACACTATTTGTTCCAGTTAATCCATAAATTGATTTTCCATTTACAGAAGCTGGTTTGTGTTCTAATCCATGATTTGCTATTTCAAATAAAGGATTTAAAGATAATTTTTTTAAAGTAGAAAGATTTTTGTTTATCCATCTAGCATTTATAAATAAAGTTGCAGGAATATTTTCTTGTTCTAAAAAATTAATCAATTTTTCATCATAACCCATTCCTAGAGGACTTCCACAAGCATCCATTGTAAGTGCTATTACTTTTTCATTTGTAAAAAGTTTAGTTTTTATACCTTTTACATTCTCACCCCACTGTTTTGGAGTTTGATTTTGAAATTCAACAGCAATATTTTTTCTAAATATTTCATACTCTTTTTTAGAACTACTTGGTTGCTCACTAAAATAATTGTCACTTGCAGTTTTTGCACAAGCACTAAAGCCAAGAGCAAATAATAAAGAAAAGATAATTGATTTTTTCATAGATTTTCCTAATAACAAAATAGATATAATAAATAATACTATATGAAAATTTAATAAAGAAGTTGATTAATGCAAGAAGAAAATAGAGTTTTTGATGTAATTGTAATTGGTGGTGGACCTGCTGGAATAATGGCAAGTATTAGTGCTGCAAAAGAGAATAAAAGTGTATTATTACTTGAAAAGCTTTCAAAAATAGCAGCCAAACTAAAAGCCACTGGTGGAGGAAAATGTAATCTTACAAATACTTTATCAAGTGAAGAATTCATGGCAAAATTTGGTAAAAATGGCAGATTTATGAGCCATGCTTTAGAAGCTTTTAATGCAAATGATTTAAGGAATTTTTTCGCAAGCATTGGAGTTGAAACAATTGCAAGAGATGGGTTTAGAGTATTTCCACTTGAACATAGTTCATCTATTATTTTAGAGGCTTTGGACAAAGAACTAAATAGATTAAATGTAAAAGTTGATTGTTCTGTTGATATTCAAAGCATACAAAAAAAAGATGATATTTTTATCATAACAAGCCAATCAAATATCTATAAAACAAAAAATATTATTCTAGCAACGGGAGGTTTAGGTTATCCAACTCTTGGAGCAACGGGTGATGGATATATTTTTGCAAAAGAGTTTGGACATGAAATCACATCTTTACATCCAGCTATGATGCCACTTTTTACAAAAGAGAAAAATTTTGCCTCATGTAAAGCTGATACAATCGCAAAAGCTATTTTAAAAGTTGATTTACCAAAATACAAAAAACTAAAACTAACGGGTGATTTGATTTTCACAAATAATGGAATCCGTGGACCTGTGGTTTTAGATTTTGCCAGAGAACTTACTCCAATTTTAGCCAAATATAATGAAGTTCCTTTGCTTATTAGTTTTTTAAAAGGCAAAAATGAAGAAGAAATTTATACACATATCAAAAAAGAGATTGAAAAAAATCCAACAGCCACAGTTTTAGAAAACCTAACTACTCTTTTGGCTTCAAGTGTTGCCCAAGAAATTTGTAATATTTGCCAAATAAATCCAGATGAAAAGTTCAAAAATATAGATGGAATTAAAAGAGAAAAACTAATAAAAACCCTAGCATGGACGCCACTTACAGTTATCGGTCATGAGGGATTTAAAAATGCCATGATTACAAGAGGTGGGGTTGAACTTAAAGAAATTGAGTCAAAAACTATGGAAAGTAAACTCATATCAGGCTTATACTTTTGTGGTGAAGTGGTAAACATAGATGGACCATGCGGTGGATATAATCTTCAATGGTCTTTTTCTAGTGGATTTTTGGCGGGGAAAATAGCTTCAAAAGAAGCTATTTAAAAACTTGCCCATTCATCGTCATCTTTAGTATTTGATAAAACTACTTTTGTATCACGTTTTATATTTGAAGTTTTAGTAGGTGTATGTGGTTTTGTTGCCGTTTGAGTTTTATTTGAAGTTGATTTATTCTCTAAAACTTTTGCAGTAACTTCATTTTTACCAATAAACTCTTTTGCATTTGCATTTGAAACAACTAATTTAGCTATTGTATCTGTTTGAATAGCAACCTCATAAGTTTGTGTAGCAATAATTGCATTTTGTTGAGTTTGTTGATCTAAAGAGCTAATAGCATCATTTATTTGCTCAATTCCAGCAAGTTGCTCTTTACTTGAACCTTCAACATTTTTTATAAGTTCAATTGTTTGTGAAATATTATCATTTAGCATTTTATAACCACTAATCATATCTTCTGATATTTTTTTACCTTGGTCAGCTTTTTTTGTTGCAGTTTCAACAAGAATTTTTATCTCTTTAGCCGCATCTGCACTTCTTGAAGCTAGATTTCGTACCTCTGCTGCAACTACTGCAAATCCTTTTCCAGCTTCACCAGCAGTTGCTGCTTCTACGGCGGCATTTAATGAAAGAATATTTGTTTGGAAAGCAATTTGGTCAATTACAGTTATTGCTTCGTTTATCGCATTTACTTCTTTATCTATTTCATTCATGGCATCTGTTGTTTGGTTTGCTAGTTTTTCACCTTTTGAAGCTGAATCAGTTACACTTGAAGCTAATTGAGACATTTTTACAATATTATTTGTATTGTTTGAAATATTACTTGAAATCTCTTCCACTGCAGCAGCTGTTTCTTCTAAAGCAGCCGCAGCTTCATTTGAGTTTCTATTTAAAGTATCAACATTTTTAAGTAAAATTACACTACTTGAATCAAGAGTTAAACCATTTGATTTATTTTCAACAAGCATATCATTTATAATATCAGCAAGATTATTTAATCCAACAGTTACTCCACTATTACAACCTGTTATTCTATAAGTAAAATCAAGATTTGCATATTTTTCTAAAGCTAGACTTATATCATTTATATTTGTACAAACTCTTGATTGTAAGCTTGTTAACATATCATTAATGTGGTGTCTTAGTTCTTCTAAACTTTGAGTTTGAGTTTTATTGTCTAATCTTTTATTTAAAAAACCATCTTTGATTGTTAAAATAATTTGCTTTATTTCTTCTAAAAATAAGTTATCTGAATCTATCGAATTTTTTGTTTTAATGATATTTTGATTTACAATTTTTGCCATAGCTCCAAATTCATCATGATTAACATCATCAAGCATTTCTACATTAGTAGATTCTTTGTTTACATAACCAAAGAAACTTAATAATCCTTTTTGGAAATTATTTATAGTTGTTATTAGTTGATTTGATAAAAGAAGTGAGAAGCCAACAAAGAAGATTATTGAAATAATTGCAATTGCAATCAAAACAATATCCAGTGTATTTATAGCATCTTTTTTAGCTTCGGTTGCATTTATATTTATCTGTTTTAGTTGTTTTTCAAGGTTTAGCCCAATCTCAGAGATTTGTTTTATTACAGTCAATATTTCAGGGGTCTCTTTTTCTATTCCACTTTTATAATCAGGTATTCTTTTTTGTGATAATTCATCAAAGTTTTTCATGTAGTTTTTTGATTCATTTACGATTGAATCACATAAATCTCTATTCTCTTGTATTCCTAATTTAGATTTTAATTCTAAAACATAATTAGTTAAAAGTTCAAAATCATCTTTTACTATTTTTGCTTTTGCTTCATCAGGGCTTCTTAAAAATTGATAAACGGATATTCTTCCTTTTAATACTTGTTGAATAAATAAATCAGTTTGATTAGCTGCATTTGTTCGTTGTTCTGTAATCCGATTGAAGTAAGTAAATATCAAAGCTGATATTATTACGATTCCTATAAACGCCGTTGGTAAAAGCATAAGCTTTATTTTTGTAGAAATATTTTTTAACAAGTTTAATCCTTTTTTAAGAAATGATAATGAATACTACAAATTTTAAGCAAAATTTTAGCTTAAATTAAATAATTTAATACCTGATAAAATTAATTGTAATTCAAGCAAAAAAATTAGTATTTTAGTTCTAAAATTACATAAGAAATATATAAATTTATACTATTATAAAAGCATACTCATTATAATTAATAAAAAATTTCAGGACAAAAAATGAAAAAAATAATATTTTTAATTCTTACTACACTTTACGCAAATGCGCACTTTCTGACATTTATGGCAAACACAGATAATATATTTAATCAAAAACAAACAAAGGTAAATTTTGACATATCTTTTATTCATCCCTTTGAACAAACAGGTATGGTTATGGAAAAGCCAGAAGTTTTTGTAAATTCTAAAAATAATAAATTAAACCTGACACAAACTACAAAATTTAACCAAAAAGCTTGGAATAGTTCTTATGAAATCAAAATTCCTGGAGTTTATAAGTTTTTTGTACAACCACAGCCATATTTTGAACCCTCAGAAGAAAAATTCATTTTTCATGTTCCAAAATTAATTATTAGTTCTTTTGGATTAGAAGATGGTTGGGATGAACCAATTGGTTTAAAATATGAAATTATTCCACTTATTAAGCCTTTTGGTTTATATGCAGGAAACTTATTTCAAGGAAAAGTTTTACATGATGGAAAACCAGCAGCTAACATAGAAGTTGAAGTTGAGCTTTATAATGAATTTGGTTTAAAAGCACCAACAGATTCTCATATAACACAAGTTGTAAAAACAGATGATAATGGAGTTTTTTCTTTTGTAATGAATCACAAAGGTTGGTGGGGATTTGCAGCTTTGATAGAAGAGGGTGAATTAAAATATACAGATGGAAAAAATTATCCAGTTGAAAATGGAGCTTTAATTTGGGTAAAGGCTTACTAGAATGCATATAGCAGATGGGGTTTTATCTCTTGAATCAACAGTTATTATATCAGCCATTAGTTTAATTGCTTTTTATAAAGCTATAAAAACTATAAAAGAGGATGAAATACCACTAACAGCTGTTGCAAGTGCTATGTTTTTTATAGCTTCATTTATTCATATTCCCTTTGGAGTTACCCAAATACATCTCATTCTTTTGGGAGTAATTGGAATATTTTTAGGACTTAGTAGTTTTATTTCTATTTTAATCGCTTTGATTTTACAAGCTTTACTTTTAGGTTATGGTGGAGTTGCTTCAATTGGAGTTAATCTTTTTGTTATGGCAACACCTGCCCTTATAATTTACCATATAAATAAAACTGGAATATTTTTAAGAATAAATGAAAAAGTAAGATTTTTTTTAATAGGATTTTTAGGAGCATTTTTTGCCACACTATTTTTAGTACTTATTTTATACTTTTCAAAACCACAATACGAATGGGCTGCTTATAGTATTTTTGGAGTTAATATTATAACTATGATAATAGAAGGGTTTGTAAGTATGTTTTTACTTATGTTTATAAAAAAAATATATCCAAAGCTTTTAAGCGTAAAAAAGCAAAAGGATTGATTTGAAAAAAATATTTTTATTTTTACTAATAGTTAGTTCATTATTTGCCCATAAAATAAATCTTTTTGTAACAAATGAAGAAAATGGTGTAAATATCTATTCTTATTTCGCAAGTGGTGATCCTTGTAAAAATTGTAAATTGATTATAAAAAATAGTGAAAATATTATTTTAGAAGATACTTTAGATGAAAAAGGAAAATATCTTTTCCCTTCAAAATATAAAGAAATAGAAATTACAATAGATGCTTCAAGTGGACATATTGTAAAACAGGATGTTGTAGTTGAAAATATAAAAAATGAATCATTACAAAATCATCTAAAAAAAGAAGAAGATGACCAATATATAAAAATCTTGATTTCATTATTTTTGATTATAGGAATTTTTTATGCTCTAAAAAAGCTAAAAAGAAAAAAGCAATAATAGATGAATAATGAAGCTATAAAACTAATTGTTTCAGTACTTTTTTCTTTTTTTGTAGCTTTTACTTCTTTAGAATATTTCTATATTTTACCAGTTTTATTGGTTTTGATTTATGAGAGAAAAGATTTAATAAAGATATTTAAAAAGCTATTTTTATTAAATTTTTTTATTTTAACTTTGGTTTTATTTGTAGCTTTTCAAGACCATAAAATGGCGATTGAGCTATTTTTTAGAACAAATCTAATTTTGCTTTTTAATATTACAATCTTTTACAAATCAAAGGGTTATGATATTGTAAGAGGATTTAATACTTTAAAAGTTAGTCCAAAATTTATCTCTATTTTTTATTTTACGATTTGTTTGATTGAGTATTTACTAAAAGAGTTTAAAAATATCAAAACAAGTCTAAAATCACGAGGTTTCCAAGCTAAAACTTCTATGTTTGTTTATCAAACATTTGGTAATATCTTTGCTATGATGTTTATAAAAGCCATAAAAAAATCTGAAGATATGAGGCTTAGTATGATTGCACGAGGTTTTAGTTCACAAATATTTTTACTTGAAACAAATAAAATTTCTATAAAAGATATTTTAGTTCTGTTTTGTGTGGGAATTATTATTTTAATAAAGGTTATGTATATATGAGTTGTTCACTAAATCTAAGAGCCATTTCATACAAAAATGAAGATAAAGAGATTTTTAACGATATATCTTTGAATTTAGGACATGAAGAAAAAATAGCAATAATTGGCTCAAATGGAAGCGGTAAAAGCACACTTCTAAAAATCATCGCAGGACTTATAAATCCAAGTTCAGGTTATATAGAAGTTTTCCACGAAAAAATGAATAACTTAAAAGATTTTTCAAAATATAGAAGTGATATAGGATATTTACCCCAAGATGTAACAAATCACTTTTTATGCCCAACTGTTATAGAAGATGTGATTTTTTCCCTTCGAGCAAAAGGAGTTTCAAAAAATGAAGCCTTAATTCAAGGTGAAGAAATTTTAAAAGAACTAAAAATAACCCACTTAAAGCATAGAGTAATTTTTGATTTAAGCGGAGGTGAACAAAAAATCGTAGCCCTTGCAGGACTTCTAGTCCTCAAACCAAAAATACTACTTTTAGATGAACCCACAAATGCCCTAGATGAACAAAGCGAAAAACGAATAATAGAGATTTTAAACTCAATCAAAAAATCAATGATTATAGTATCTCACCATAGAAGTTTTATTGATAGTTTAGTAAATAAAGTTTATAGATTGGATTGTGGGAGTTTTGGGGAGATGAGTTAGTTGAATATGTTTTGAAAGCAATGCTTAGTTATAATAAATAACTATATAATCAAGGTTTACAAATGGTATTAAGTTGGAATGAAATAAAAAACAGAGCAATAAACTTTTCAAAAGAGTGGGAAACAGAAGAAAAAGAACACGCAGAATCTCAAAGCTTTTGGAATGATTTTTTTGACATTTTTGGAATCAGTAGAAAAAGAGTAGCTTCATTTGAAGAACCAGTTAAAAAACTTGGAGAAAAAAGAGGAAGAATCGACCTTTTTTGGAAAGGTACACTTCTTGTTGAGCACAAATCTCGTGGCAAAGACCTTGACAAAGCCTACACTCAAGCCCTTGATTATTTCCCTGGACTCAAAGAAGCTGAACTTCCAAAATATATTTTAATCTCTGATTTTGAAATCTTTAAACTTTATGATTTAGAAGAAGACAAATCTTACGAATTTACTCTAAATGAACTATATAAAAATGTTCATCTTTTTGGATTTATTGCAGGTTATACAAAACACAAAGTTGTTGCAGAAGACCCAATAAATATTAAAGCTGCCGAGCTTATGGGAAAACTTCATGATGAGCTAAAAGATACTGGTTATGATGGTCACGCTTTGGAGCATTTTTTAGTACGACTTCTATTTTTAGAATTTGCAGAAGATACAGCTATTTTTGAAAGAAGATTATTTACTGAGTTTATTGAAAATAGAACTTCTATTGATGGAAGTGATGTTGGAAGTAGATTTACAGAGCTTTTCCAAGTATTAAACACGCCATTTGATAAAAGACTAAAAAATCTTGATGAAAGTTTGGCAAGTTTTCCTTATGTAAATGGAAAACTTTTTGCAGAGTTTTTACCAATTCCTTCTTTTGATAGTAAAATGAGAGATATTTTACTTGAGTGTTGTTATCTTGATTGGAGCAAAATATCTCCTGCTATTTTTGGTTCTCTTTTTCAATCAATCATGGACAAAGCCCACAGAAGAAATCTAGGTGCTCATTATACAAGTGAAGCAAATATTTTGAAACTAATCAAACCCCTATTTTTAGATGAACTTTATGAAAAATTTGAAAAAGTTAAAAAGAACAAAAAACAACTAGCAGAATTTCACAAAGAGTTATCAACTTTGCACTTCCTAGACCCAGCATGTGGAAGTGGAAATTTCCTCATCATCGCATATAGGGAACTGCGAATTTTAGAGCTTGAAATATTAAAAATTTTATACACAGAAAGCGTACTTGATATATCTTCAATTATCTGGTTTGATGTAGACCAATTCCACGGAATCGAAGTTGAAGAGTTCGCTTCTCAAATAGCACAAGTTGCAATGTGGCTAATCGACCACCAAATGAATATGATGATAAGTGAACATTTTGGGCAATACTTTGTGAGACTTCCACTAAAAAAATCAGCAAATATCGTTCATGCAAACTCACTTCAAATTCCATGGGAAGATGTGATAAGCAGTGATAAATTAACTTATATTTTGGGTAATCCCCCGTTTATTGGTTCAAAACTTTTAAATACAAATCAACGAAAAGAAATGGAAACTATTTTTGCTGATGTAAAAAATGGAAAAGTTTTAGATTATGTAACTGCTTGGTATTTAAAAGCTTCAAAATATATCCAAAATACAAAAATAAAAGTAGCTTTTGTATCTACAAACTCAATATCACAAGGTGAGCAAGTAGGGATTTTATGGAAAGAGTTATTTTCAAACTATGGAATAAAAATCCACTTTGCACACCAAACTTTCAACTGGAGCAATGAAGCAAAATCAAATGCAGCAGTTCATGTGGTAATCGTTGGATTTGCATCTTTTGACACAATTAATAAAAGAATATTTGAATATGAAAATATAAAAGCTGAAGCCCATGAAAAAAATGCAAAAAATATAAATCCTTATTTAGTTGAGGGAGATGATTTAATCATTGAATCAAGAAATAATCCTTTGGTTAAAGTACCACAAATATCTTTTGGCAATATGCCACTTGATGGAGGAAATTTAATTATTGAAGATGAAGAATTAGAAGAATTTCTAAAAAAAGAACCAAATGCAAAAGATTATATTTTATCATTAATAAGTGCTAGAGAATTTCTTAACAATAAAAAAAGATGGTGTTTATGGCTTGAAAATATAAGTCCAAAAGAACTTAGAAATATGCCTTTAGTTATACAAAGAGTTGAAAATGTAAAAATATTCAGAGAAACAAGTATTGCTCCATCAACTCAAAAACATGCTTTAACCCCAACTTTATTTAGAGATAGAAAAAGACCAAATACATTTATTGTCGTTCCAAGTACGACATCTGAAAATAGAGCTTATATTCCAATGGGATTTTTTGATAAAAATTATATTGCAAATAATAGTTGTCACATCATCCCAAATGGAGATTTATTTTTATTTGGACAACTTACATCACTTATGCACATGTCATGGGTTAAATATACTTGTGGAAGATTAAAAAGTGATTATAGATATTCAAAAGATTTAGTTTACAATAACTATCCATTTCCAAAAAATGTAGATGAAAAACAAAAATCAGCAGTTGAAGAAAAAGCACAAAATGTTTTAAATATTCGTTTACAATTTAGTGATTGTAGCCTAGCCGACCTTTACGACCCACTTTCTATGCCACCAAATCTAAAAAAAGCCCATCAAGAATTGGACAAAGCAGTGGATAACTGCTACGGCACAAAATCATTCAAAAACGATAAAGAAAGAATCGAGTTTTTATTTGGATTGTATGAGGAGTATTTGAGTGGAAACTAATAATATAAAAATTATTCAAGAAATTTTAGTAAAAGCGAATAAATATGATTTGGCAACTAAATTAGAAAATGCTTATTATGAAAATGAATTAATAGATAATTGGAATGGTGGAATAGGAAGAACAATAATATTTGTAAATCCAAAATATATTATGGAATTGGAAAAATTAGTTGAAGAAGATATAGAATTATTAATAAAGATATTTGACCAAATGCAACAAGAATACGATGAAATAAAATATATTAAATTTAAAATAAATATAAATATGCAACAAAACCATACCCAAAATAATGAACTTGCAACATTTTGGGAACAAGGACATTTTAAACTTTTCATTAGTCATTTAGCAAAATATAAAATACAAGCCACTAATCTAAAAGATGGACTAAAATTATATGGAATATCTGGATTTGTTGCTCATGTTGATATAGAAACAAGTAAACAATGGCAAGATGAAATTGAAAAAGCATTACATACAATGGACGCTTTAACAGCAATTTTAAGGGAAGGCTTTAAAGAAAGTAATTGGTGCGACCAAGAAGTAGGTTTTGCAGTTGGCAAAGATATATTAATTATTCCAATTAGACAAGGAATTAGACCTTATGGGTTTATAGGAAAATATCAAGCTATACAAGGTAATAATACAACTGTTCAAGATGTAGCCAAAAAAGTATTTAATACGATAGTTAAAAATCCTAAAACTAGAAATAAAATGCTTACATGTTTAACTAATCTAATTTCAAATTCAACACATATAGAAACTGCTTTAAAACAGTTAGAAATATTATCTGAAATATCAGATTTACCACAAGAACTTTTAGAACAAATGGCAAAACAAATTGAAAATAATAATGTATTAATTCATTCATCAGATTTTATAAATAAACTCGATGTTTTTTTTAATCAGTGCGGAATAAGTATTATTTTAAAAAATAAAGACAATATTTCAGAATTTATTGGAAAAATACCATTCTAAATAAAGTATCTCTAGGTTATTTATATTATCAATTTTTAACAGCAGTTAGAAAAGATACAAGAAAATAAAATCTCAATATAAAATTTATAATATTCGTGGTTTTCAAGTGATGTTAGATAGTGATTTAGCTCAACTTTATGGGGTTGAAACAAAAAGAATAAACGAAGCTGTTAGAAATAATCCAAATAAATTTCCTGATGATTTTTATTTTGAAGCAACAGATGATGAACTTGAAAACTTGAGGTAATAGATACAGTCCAAAACTATTCACAGAGCAAGGGATATACATGCTTGCAACCATACTAAAAAGTAAAGTTGCAACTGATATAACTGTGATGATAATAAGAACTTTTGCAAATATGAGAAAACTTATAAATAGCAATGATTTTTATATACATCAACTAAAAGAGTTAGAAAAAAGACAATTAACTTATGAAATAAAATCAGATGAAAAATTTGATAAGATTTTTGATGCCCTAGAAAATAAACAAATTCATCCCACAAATGGAATTTTTTACAATGGACAAATTTTTGACTCATATATTTTTATATCAGACTTAATAAAAAGTGCAAATAAATCTATTGTTTTAATTGATAATTATATCGATGATACAACCTTAACACTTTTTTCAAAAAGCCAAGATATAAAGATTTGGCTTAATTAAAATTCAGGCTAAAGAGTTAAACAATATTTCATATTATTATTTAAAAAGGATTATCTTCAAATGACCTGTAAAAAATACCATTATTGCAATTCTAAACATATGAGAGTTTTAAGTTGTAGATTTTTTTATTTATTTAAAACAGCATCTAGTTTATAGTATGCTGTTTTAACGATGTTTAAAATTTAAGTTAATAACTTTAATTAGATTACTATTTTTTTAATTGTTTGTAATTTAAATTTATTTTAAATCACATTTAGATGCATCACCTTTAGCATCCATATATCCCCAAGTAGTAAAACCTATACCAGATGAATATTTTACATTTCTAACAGCATTTGCATTAAGTGTTTTTGCTTTTTCAGATAAAACATAATCTACTTGTTCTTTTGTTGGGTCTGCATGAAATGCTGTAAGTTTTTTTACACTTACATCAATTTGTTCTATTGTTTTACAATTTTTATCATTTAAATTACTTTCTGAAATAAGAACAGTTGATGAAGCACTGTTAATATTTTCAGGAATATTAATCCCTGAGTCAGTTCTATATGCACATCCAGTAATACCTAACCCTAAAGTAGCTAAAATCGCTAAATTAATTATTTTTTTCATTTTTTTCCTTGGAAATAATTTCATATTTGTTATTTAAATAAAATATGTAAGATTATTATATTGTTTTATTTTTATTTAGTAAAGATATAAACAGAGCTTTGATCAAAATTTCAAATTTACACTCTTGAGGTAAAAATAACAAAAAACTTTCATGATAGATTTATGATACTAGACAATAAAGATGTTTATCACATAGGAGCTAGTTTGAAGGATTTGGGTAATAAAATCTTTGCATTTAGTAAAATAAATATTGATTGTAATAATATTTTGAAGAGATTGTAAAATCTCCTCAAAGATTTCTTAAAATCTCAATTTGTTCATCTTGAGAATAATTAAATCTAAATTCACTCTCTTTTAAATAGTAAAAAAAGTTATCTTCTTCAAACCCTTTGTATTTTTTAAGATTATCTTCCAAAAATTTCCAAAATATATTTAGGTTTGTTTGGTGGGAGTTTAAAGAGTGGATTTTATTCCAATTTAGATATTGAATAAAACCATCTTCAATATCAAAAGCGCGTCTGCCGATTTTTGGCATCAAAAGTGTATATACTTTTTCATTTGAATAAAATCCCATGATATTTATAGATTCACTTAGGGATTTCTTTTTTTTCTTTTTTTCTCGCTCTTTTATGTAATAAAACTCTTCATATTCATTGTAATCATGTATTGAATCGTTGTATGCATTTTCTAAATATAAAGCAATTTTTTTTCTAAAACTATCAAATCTATCTTTGATAGTTTTATAGTTTACTTCCAGTTCTTTTGATACTTGTAAAGCATTTTTATTTTCACAAAATTTGATGATAATTAAATCATCCTTTTGAAGCTTTTTTAGGGAATATTTTTTTGCACAAGTTTTACATTTTATGTAATTATTTGCTAAAGTATAAAAAGTTGTGTTGTTACAGTTTTGACAAATCATAGATTTATTCTATCTTTTTTTTATATAAATAGTTCCAAAAATACCTAAGAGAAAATTAAAATTATTGGAGATTTAGACTTTTTGGGTTAAACTATTTGAAATGAATATATATTCACAAAAATAGTTTAAACAAAAGGAAATAATATGTGTAAAGATTGCGGTTGTACAATAGCAGGGCAAGAACATCATCACCATCACCACCACGATGACCATGAACATGGAATTGTTCATGACCACGACCATCCACATGACAATACAACTTGGAATACAACACATCAAGCAGCTCACGAAACACTTAATCATAATCCACAATTAAACGATGCAAAAACAATCTCTGTAATTAAAAAAATCTTAGATAAAAATGACCATGAAGCAACACACAATAGAGCTCATTTTGACCAACACAAAGTTTTAGGAATAAATCTTATGTCAAGTCCTGGAAGTGGAAAAACTACACTTTTAGAAAACCTAGCTGATATGGTAGATTTTAAATTTGCAGTTGTTGAGGGTGATTTAGAAACTTCAAGGGATGCTGATAGACTAAAAGCAAAAGGAATAAATGCAGTTCAAATACAAACAGGAAGTGCTTGTCATCTTGATGCATTTATGGTTCATAAAGGATTACATGATATTAGATTAGCTGATATTGATGTATGTTTTGTAGAAAATGTAGGAAATCTAGTTTGTCCAGCGTCTTATGATGTAGGAACACATTTAAATATTGTACTTGTTTCAGTTCCTGAAGGGGAAGACAAAATAGCTAAATATCCAGTTATGTTTAGAAGTGCAGATTTAATACTTATTACAAAAACAGATTTACTTCCATATTTTGATTATGATATTGAAAAAGAAAAAATGGAAGCTAGAAAACTAAAACCAAATGTAGATATTTTAGAAGTAAATATCAAAGATAAACAATCACTTCAAAATGTAATTGATTGGATAAATTTCAAAAGAAAGATGAGATAAGAGTATGTGTTTATCAATACCATCAAAAATAAAAAGTATAGATACAGAGATGAATACTTGTGTAGTTGATACTATGGGAGTTGAAAGAAGTGCTAGTTTAGATTTAATAGACCAAGATGTGGTAGTTGGAGATTATGTTTTAATTCATATTGGATTTGCAATGAATAAAATAGATGAAGAGGATGCTTTGGAATCACTCAAAGTCTATCAAGAAATCATAGATAAAATGGAAGAAAATGACCGTTTAGCAGCTATTGAAGAAGCTGAAAATTGCCCAAATAGATAATATCATGGAAAAAGAACTACAACTAAAAGATTTATACGATGGTTTTCGTGATGCAAAAACCATAAAAGCGTATCAAAAAATCATAGAAGAAGATGCAAAAAAACTAGGTCGTGATATAAATATAATGGAAGTTTGTGGAGGGCATACACATACTATCATGAAATACGGTCTTCCTCAACTTCTTCCCTCAAACATCAAGTTTATTCATGGTCCTGGCTGTCCTGTTTGTATTATGCCAAAAGAGAGAATTGACCATGCGTATATTCTTAGTTTACAAGAAAATATAATTTTAGTAACTTTAGGAGATATGATAAAAGTTCCAGGAAGTCGTGGAAGTTTACAAGATGCAAGGGCAAAAGGTGCTGATGTAAGATTTGTTTATTCTCCACTTGATTGTATCAAGATAGCAAATGAAAACCCTTCAAAAAGAGTTGTTTTTTTTGCAATTGGTTTTGAAACAACAACACCAATGACGGCAGCACTTTTACAAGCAGTTATAAAACAAGATATAAAAAATATAGCTTTTCATATAAATCATGTAACAGTTCCTGAGGTTATGCGAGAGTTGATTGATAGTAGAGACGAACATGTGGATTCGTATAATAATAGAATTGATGCTTTTTTAGGACCTTCTCATGTAAGTGTTATTAGTGGAAGTAAGATTTATGAAGAGTTTCCCAAAGATTATAAAAGACCTGTTGTAGTTTCTGGATTTGAACCTGTTGATGTAATGCAAGCAATTTCTATGATTTTAAAACAGTTCATAGAAAATAGATGTGAGTTGGAAATAGAATACAAAAGATTGGTTTCTTATGATGGAAATAAAAAAGCTCAAGAGTTAATGAATAAATACTTTACAAAATGTATGTTCAAATGGAGAGGTTTAGGAAATATTCCAAAAAGTGGATTAGAATTAAAAGATGAATATGCAAAATACAATGCAAAAGTAATCTATAAAGATATTCTGCCCCTTGAAGAAATAGAAGACCATAAACTTTGTATTTGTGGAGATATTTTAAGAGGAATAGCAAATCCACCTGATTGTACAATCTTTGGAAATGCCTGTAAACCAACAAAACCAGTTGGCTCTTGTATGGTAAGTAGTGAAGGTGCTTGTGCTGCTTATTACAAATATGGGAATTTGATATAAAGACAACTAAGAATACAAATAAGTAAAAAATATAGTAAAAGCAGAGAAAACAAATGAGTAAAACAATAACACTAGCACATGGAAATGGTGGAGCTGAAAACAATGAACTTATAACTAAAGTTTTTTATAAAGCTTTCAAAAATGACATACTAAGTAAAAGTGAAGACGCAGCAGTTATTCAAAATGGTACTTTAGCTTTTAGTACAGATTCCTTTACAGTTAGTCCTTTGTTTTTTAATGGAGCAAACATAGGAAAATTAGCTGTTTGTGGAACTTGCAATGATTTAGCTATGATGGGTGCAAAGCCAAAATATCTTACTTGTTCTGTGATTATTGAAGAAGGTTTTGAAATACGAGAGCTTGAAAAGATTGTAAAAAGTATGAAAGAAGAACTTGAAGTAAATGGAGCAATTGTAGTAAGTGGAGATACAAAGGTCGTGCCAAAAGGTGCTGTTGATAAGATTTTTATAAATACTACGGGAATTGGAGAGATTTTATATAAAGGTATTAGTTCAAATAGTATTACCCAAAATGATGTAATTCTTGTAAGTCGTGATATTGGTGCTCATGGTGCTACTATTTTTGCTGCAAGAGAAGGAATGGATATGGAAACATCTTTAAAAAGTGATTGTGCTTCTTTATATCCACAAGTAAAAGCTTTAGTTGATAGTGGTGTAAAAATTACAGCTTTAAGAGATGCAACAAGAGGTGGAGTTAGTGCTGTTTTAAATGAATGGGCAAAACAATCTGATATTTGTATCGAAATTGATGAAGAAAAAATTCCTATTTGTGATGAGGTAAAAGGTATTTGTGAAATGTTAGGATTTGAAGCTATGAGCCTAGCAAATGAAGGCACTTTTGTTCTTGCAATTCCAAATGAAGATGCTTTGAAAGCATTAGAAGTTTTACAAACATTTGAGTATTCAAAAACAGCTTCAATTATAGGAAGAGTAACACAACAATATGAACAAAGAGTAATACTAAATAGCCAATGGGGAACTAAAAGATTTTTAGATGTTCCAACGGGCGAATTATTACCAAGAATATGTTAATAAAGTAATCTATGAAAATACTTTTAATTATCTCATCATTTAATAGTTTGTCTCAAAGTGTCTATTGTAAACTTAAAGAGTTAGAGTATGAAGTTTATATAAAATTTGCCATATCAAAAGAGTTGATGATAGAAGCGGTTAATAAAATAAATCCAGATATTGTTTTTTCACCTTTTTTAAAACAATTTATTCCAAATGAGATTTTTGAAAACTATCCAACTTTTGTTCTTCATCCAGGAATAATAGGAGATAGAGGGCATCATTCTTTAGATAATGCTATAAATGATGAATTAAAAGAATGGGGTGTTGTAATACTAAAAGCAAATGAAGTTTTAGATGGTGGAGATATATATGCACAAGTAACTTTTCCTATGAGAAAAACTACTAAAGCTTCATTATATAGAAATGAAGTAACTTTATCAACTTTAAAAGCAATGGAAGAGTTTTTACAAAACTATCAAGATAAAAACTTCATGCCAATAAAACAAATTCTAAATCCAATACATAAAAATTTAACGCAAGAAAATAGAAAAATAGATTGGCAAAAAGATAATACGGAGCAAATATTAAAAAAAATAAATATGTCAGATTCATATCCTGGGGTATTAGATGAAATTTTAGGAGTAAAGTGTTATTTATTTAGTGCTTTTATTGAAGATACTTTAAGAGGCAAAGTAAAAGAAATATTAGCAAAAAGAGATGGAGCTATTTGTTTAGGAACTATTGATGGCTCTATTTGGATATCTCAGATTCAAGAACTAGGCTCTTTTAAACTTCCTGCTACTTATGTACTAAAAGATAAAATAAAAGGAATAGAAGAAAAAAGAATTCCTTTAGTAATTGAAGATGATAGAAAAAGTTTTTATGAGTTAAGAGTAAATAGACAAGATGAAGTTGCTTATTTATATTTTAACTTTCACAATGGCGCTATGACATCAGCTCAATGTATAAAACTAAAATATGCAATAGATTATCTAAAAGAAGAATGCAAAGTTTTAGTTTTAATGGGAGGTGATGACTTCTTTTCAAATGGAATACACTTAAATATTCTTGAAGATAGTAAAAAGCAGGGTGAAGATGGTTGGAGCAATATAAACGCTATGAATGAAGCTGTAAAAGCAGTATTAGAATGTGATGAGATTATAACAGTTGCTTCATTTGCTAAAAACTCAGGAGCGGGTGGAGTGTTTTTAGGACTTGCATGTGATTTTGCTATTTCAAAAGAGGGTGTTATTTTTAATCCCCATTATAAAACTATGGGTTTAAGTGGAAGTGAATATCATACTTACTCTTTACCAAAAAGAGTGGGAGTTCAAAAAGCAGAAGAGTTACTAAAAAATTGCTTACCTATAAATTCAAACTATGCAAAAAAGATAAATATGATTGATGAGGTATTTTCTTGCGATGAATATGAATCAAAATTAGAAGAGTTTTGTCAAAACTTGCTTAATGATGATTTTTATGAGGATTTTATAGATAAGAAAAAAGATGAGTTTGAAGAAAACTTTGTATATATGCAAAACTCCAAAGAAAAAGAACTTCAAATCATGTACAATGAATTTTGGGATGAATCAAGCTCTTTTCATAGTTTGCGATATGATTTTGTACATAAAATAAAACCATTAAATACACCAAAAAGATTAAAGGATATAAATGCATGAATATTCAATAGTTCAATCATTACTAGAAAGTTGTGAAGAACACGCAAGAACAAATAATGCAAAAGAAGTTACAAAAGTTGTTGTAAAAATTGGAGTTTTAAGTGGAGTTGAGCCTGAGTTACTTCAAACTGCATTTGATACTTTTAAAGAAAAAACCGTCTGTCATAATACTTTGTTTATTATAAATGTTCAAAAAATAGTTATTGAATGTTTTGATTGTAATACAATTTCAACTTTGGAAAAACATGAGTTTTGTTGTCCAAAATGTGAAAGTGTAAATATAAAAGTAACAGATGGTGAAGATATGTATCTGATGAGTTTAGAATTGGAATAAAAATTATTTATTAAAAAATAGACTTAAAAGTACGCATTTTTTTCAAACTTATGATATTATTTTTCATATATAAGCTAGTTCAAGGCTTTCAGATGAAAAAAATAACTTTAGAAAGATTACTTTATAAAAATTATTTGAAAACATCACTTGTATCAATATTTTTGATTGAGTTGTTTTTGGTGTTTTTTTATTTTATAATTCATAAAAACATGATAAATAAAAGTTCTGAATTTTTATTAAATAATGTTGAAAATTCAATCTCTTTAATTATCGAAAATCATTCTGGAATTACAAAAGAAGAGTCTATAAAAAGCCAATCTTTGGACCAGTTACTTAAATATTTTATTAAAATGAAATTACCCTATGATGCAAAACTTTTTATTATTGATAGTCAAGGAGAAATGTTATATGCGGATGATAATTTAAAAGAATTATTAGGTATTTCTACCAATGAATTAAATATTTTAAATCATCAAAATCTAAAAATAGTGAATTATTTTAAAGAGATTATGAAAGAAAAAAATCGTAATAAAATAGTCTTAAATGAAAAAAAATATCTTTTGTTTTCAAGAAAAATTCAAATAAATTCTTTATATATTGTAGCTTTTATTGAAGAAGATAATATTATAAATAAAATTAATGATTTGCAAAAGTATAACGATAAATTGGCTTATATGGTTATATCTTCAGTATTGATTTTTTATATTATGTTTTTCTTTTATTTATCTTTTAAAGCAAAAGAGTTTGTAGATAAAATAAATGCACCTTTATTAAATATAGTTGAAGTTACAAAAAATTTAGGAATAAAAAAAGACATAAAAAATCTTGAATCTTGTGGAATCTTTGAAATAGATAGATTAAGCACAAATTTTAATAATATGATGGTTGAATTAGATACAAGAACAAATAAACTTGTTTTGGAAGAAACAAAAAGAGTATATCAAGAAAAATTAGCAAATACAGACCCATTAACAGGTGCATATAATAGAAGATATTTAAATGAGTTTTCTTTTGAGTATCTAAAAATAGTAAAAAGAGAAAACAAAGATTTATCTTTATTATTACTTGATTTAGATGATTTCAAAAAAATAAATGATACTTTTGGACATGAAATTGGTGATATTGTAATAAAAAAAGTAGTAGAAATATCAAAAAATAGCATAAGAGAAAGTGATTTAATTATTCGATTTGGAGGAGATGAATTTATAATTTTATTACCAAATACAAATATCCAAAGTGCAAGATTTGTTGCAAATAAGATTATCAATAAAATAAATGAATATAACCAAAATAAAGAATTTCATTTTTCTGTGAGTATTGGAAGTTCTCATTATCAAATTAATGATGATTCAATTGATAATATAATTTTAAGAGCAGATGAATCTTTATATGAGGCAAAAAAGATAGGTAAAAATTGTGTTATTTAAGAAAATAATAATAATTATTCATTTATTGATTGTTAACCAATCTTTACTAGAATAATGTGATATACAAAGAGGGAAAATAATATGTTATTAATGAAATTACAATCAAAAGAGAAGTTTTCTTTTTTACAATTGGCTCACTATCTAGCACGAATTGACAATAAATATGGACAAAAAGAAGAAGAAATTATTTTAGAATATTGTACTGAAATGGGAATTGAGAATTTAGATAATTTTGATTTTGATAACTTTAGTTTAGAAAAAATATTAAATGATTTTAAATCAGAAACAAGTAAAAAAATTGTTATTTTAGAATTGATGATTTTAATTCATATTGACCACTCTTTTAATTTAAATGAAAAAATATTAATACAAAAAATTTCAGATAGTTTTGGAATAGATATATCTGATGTAAATGATTATTCTCAATGGGGAAAATCAGTCGCTATGTTATATGAAGTTGCTAAAATATTTATAAATGAAAAGAATATATAACAATATGCATAATTTAAATTCTAATACTAGGAATTTTAGATAAAATAGCTACATGGAAATAATAGAAACACTAAATAGTAAAATTGATAAATTAATTCACGATTATGATAAATTAAGATTAGAAAATCTAGCACTTCAACAAGAATTAGATTCTATGAAAAATGAAAATGATGAACTAATAAGAAATAATCAAGATATGTTTCTACGAATAGATAGTACATTAACATTAATAAAGGCACGAAATCGTGAATAAAGAGGTTACTTTTCATATAAATAATATGGCATATACTATAAATATTGATGAAACTATATATAAAGAGCTTTCTAAATATTTAAATTTAGAAAAGAACAATGATACTAGAGATTTACTAGCAGCTTACATACGATTATCTCAAGAATATAATATTTTTAAAAAAGATATTGAAGATATAACAACCAAACTTTCAAGGTTTTAAAATCAAAGGTTTTTCACTACTAGAAATTATAATTACTATAATTTTAATAGCTATTATTACCTCTTTTGCAATTCCTAAATTTACAAATATAAATTATAATACAAATATTTCTACTTTAAAATCTCAATTAGCTTTAATTCAAAATGGAATTGTAAAATATAAAAATAAAAACATTTTACTTTCAAATAATGAAGAATTAGTTATTTTAGATGCTGTTCCACAAAATAGTAGTGGTGAAAAACTTTTTTCCAAAGTAATAAATTTTTCAATAGTTTCAACAAATAATACAAAAAGAGAATCTGGAATGTGGGCAAAAATAGCTAATAATTCTTATGCATTTTATCTTCTGAGGGATAAAAGTGCTCTGTTTTCATTTGAAAATGGAATATTTTTATGTAAAAGTAGCGAAGAATTATGTAGAGAGATTGAATAATGTATTATTATGAACTAGCACTTTTAAAATCGCCACTAAATAATCTTACTTTTCAAAGTGAAGAAAAAATTATACTTGGGAAAAAAGTTTTAATAAAACTAAAACAAAGAAAAAATTTAGATGAAGCAGTTGTTATAAAGGAGGTTGAAAAACCAATTTTTAAATGCAGTGATATTGTTGAAATTACGAATGAATATTTCGATGAAAAGATGTTACAAATTGCTAGTTTTGTATCTCAATATTATGTTTGTTCTCTTGGTGAAGCTTTGAGTGTTTATATTCCCTTTGATGAAGATATAAATCCAATTTTTAATAAAGAAAAATTTGATAGTAAAATAGTTTTATCAGCACAACAAGAAAAAGCAAAAGAGTTTTTAAAAGATAAAAAACAAGCACTTTTATTTGCAGATACTGGAGCTGGTAAAACAGAAGTTTACATAAAAATAATAGAAGAGCATTTAAATGCAAATAAACAAGCAATTTTATTAATGCCTGAAATTTCCCTAACTCCTCAAATGCAAAAAAGATTAGAAAAAGTATTTGGAAAAAGTATTGCTATTTGGCATTCAAAAATTACTAAAAAGAAAAAAGAAGAGATATTAAAAGGTTTACAAGAAGGAAGTATAAGATTAATTGCAGGGGCTAGATCAGCACTTTTTTTGCCATATTCAAACTTAGGTATAATTGTTGTAGATGAAGAACATGATGACTCTTATAAAAGTGATTCAAAACCTAGATTTCATACAAAAGATTTATCTATTTATATGGCAAAAAAGTTTGATATTCAGCTTGTTTTAGGAAGTGCAACGGTTTCTTCTAGTTCTTTTTATAAAATACCTTTTTTTAGACTAGATGAAACTTATCATCAAACTAAAAAGATTTATAGTTTCGAAGATAGTGAGGTAAATTTATCACTAAAAGTTATAAATAAAATAGCAAAAAACATAGATGGTGGAAATCAAGTAATAATATTTTTACCAACACGCGCAAACTTTAAATACCAAATTTGCACAACTTGTGGGAAATCAGTTGAGTGTCCTTATTGTTCAGTTTCAATGAGTTTACATAAAAATGATTTAGCTCTAAAATGCCATTATTGTGGATATGCACAACAAATCCCTGAAACTTGTCCTTCTTGTCATAATGGAATAATCAAAAATCTACGAGTTGGAACTGCTCAAATTGAAGAGGAATTAAAAGAAATCTTTCCAACCAAGATAATAAAAAGATTTGACCGCGACCAAATAAAAACAAATAACCAATTAAAAACTATATTAAATGAGTTTAATAAAGGTAAAATTGATATTTTAGTTGGAACTCAAATGCTTTCAAAAGGACACGATTATCACAATGTTCGATTAGCTGTTGTTTTAGGAATAGATTCTATTTTAAATATGAATTCATACAAAGCAAGAGAAAAAGCTCTATCTTTACTTATTCAAATATCTGGACGAAGTGGACGAAAAGGTGAGGGTGAAGTTATTATTCAAACAAAAAATGAAGGTTTTTTTAATCACTATTTAAATGAATCAAATTATAAAGAGTTTTTAGAGAGTGAATTAGAGTTTAGAAAAGAGCTTTATCCACCATTTTTAAAGATGGCAAAAATCACTTTTTCCCATGCCAATGGACTTAAAATAAAAGATGAAATGGACTCTTATGTTCAGATTTTAAAAGCAAATAAAGATATTGAAGTTGTGGGTTTTGGACAAAGTCCAATTTTCAAAATGGCAAATAAATATCGATATGAAATCCTTGTTCGTACAAACAATATAAAAGCACTTTTAAATGCACTTCATAGTATTCAAAGTCCAAACGCTTCAATAGATATGGACACAATTTACTAAATTAACCTAAAATTAGTCTTCTTTGTTGTAAAATAAATCAAAAATTAATAGGAGAACTAATGGCTTATACAAAAGAAGAATTCAAACAATTAGTAGATGATATTCAATCACAATCATGGTACAAAAATCCAATCGGATTTGGTATTGCAAAAGTAGATAGAGGACAAATTAATAAAGATAAAATATTACAAGCAACTTTCCCTTTAATAAATTGGAATGAAAATTTTGGAAGTGCAGCTGTTTTATTAAATGCATTAAAAGAAGCTGGTGAAAATGTAGATACTTCAAAATCTGAATTAGTATGCAAAATTTCTGATGCTTTTTTAACTTCTTGCATTGAAGCTTTTAGACCATTTATTCCTGAAGCAAAAGGTGATGCACATAAAAATGTTCAAGTTATCTCAACACTTGCATCACTTCCAATTGATTCAGGATTAAGCGCTGATGATTATAGAGTTGTATTTATTTTTGAAGATACAGCACCTGAAAGTACAGAAGCTGTATATTTAAAACTTTATGCACTTTCAACAGCAAAAGCAGCACTTAGAAGTTTAAATTTAACTGGTGCATTTGGAAAATTACATAACTGCGCATGGGTTGGAAATCAACCAATTGAACTTGACTGGTTAAGAGCAAATGAAATCGTGTTAAAACTTTCAGGAAAATACCCAACTATTGATATGGTTGATAAATTCCCAAGATTCTTACAACACATAATTCCTGCTGATAATACAAGAATTCTAGAAACTTCAAAAGTTAGAATGGGAGCACAATTAGCAGCTGGAACAACAGTAATGCCAGGTGCTGCTTATATTAACTTTAATGCAGGAACTTTAGGTTCAGTGATGGTCGAAGGAAGAATTTCTTCAAGTGCTGTTGTTGGAGCTGGTTCGGATGTTGGTGGAGGAGCTTCAATTCTAGGAGTTTTAAGTGGAACGGATGGAATTCCAGTAAGTATCGGAGAAAATACACTTTTAGGTGCAAACTCTTGTACTGGAACAGCAATTGGTGATGGTTGTATTTTAGATGCAGGTGTTACAATCCTTCCTGGAACTAAAATAGCATTATCTGATAAAGCTGTTGAGCAATTAAAAGAGATTAATCCAGGCAAAACTATTACTAATGTTATGAAAGGTAGTGATTTTATTGGAGTAAATGGTGTTCACTTTAGAGTTAATTCTTCAAATGGTCAAACAATTGCTATGAGAAGTACAAGAGAAGTTAAATTAAACGCTGATTTACATTAATTTTATCTTTAAATAGTTTTTATAAGGGCAAGAAGTTTTCTTCTTGCCCTTTTTATTTTAACTCTAATCAACATATAACCACATATATCGTATAATCCCAACCTTAAACAAATACAAAACACATAATAAAAGAGAAACATGATAGAACTTTCAAATGTATCAAAAAGCTATGGACCAAATGAGCTTTTTAGTGAACTAAATTTAAGATTAAATTCTGGTAATAAAATTGGATTAGTAGGAAGAAATGGTAGTGGAAAATCTACACTTTTTAAGCTAATTCTTGGTGAAGAACAAGCTGATAGTGGAGAAGTAATGATTCCACGAAATTATAAAATCGGAGCTTTAAAACAATATTTTGATTTTACTGAAAAAACTTTAGTTGATGAAACAGCACTTGCACTTGCTGAAGATGATAAATTCAGTATTTATAAAGTTGAAAAGATTTTATTTGGTCTTGGATTTTCTCAAGAAGATTTAGAAAAAGAACCAAAATCTTTTTCAGGTGGTTTTCAAATTAGAATAAATCTTGCAAAACTTCTATTAACTGAACCAAATATGCTTTTACTTGATGAGCCAACAAACTACTTGGATATTTTATCTATTAGATGGTTAAAAGCCTTTCTTAAAAACTTTGAGGGTGAAGTTATTTTAATTACACATGATAGAGATTTTATGGATAGTGTTTGTACTCACACAATGGGAATTATTAGAAGAAATGCATATATGATTGCAGGTGGAACAGAGAAGTTTTATGAGCAATTAGCAAGTAATGAAGAACATCATGAAAAACAAAAAATAGCTCAAGATAAAAAAATCAAAGAACTTGAAGAGTTTATTGCAAAAAATAAAGCACGAGCTTCAACAGCTGCTCTTGCACAATCAAAAGTTAAAATTCTTGAAAAAATGGATGTTTTAGAAGATATTGGTTATGACTCAACTTTAAAATTTGATTTTAATTACAAAGATACTCCAGCTAAGTTTTTACTTGAAGTAAAAGATGTGAGTTTTGGTTATACAAAAGATAATATATTATTTAAAGATATTTCATTTGCCCTTGAAAAAGGTCAGACTTTAGGGATTATTGGGAAAAATGGTAAAGGAAAATCAACTTTACTTAATGTAATTGCAAATGAATTAAAAGCTTTAAGTGGAACTATTGATTATCATGGAAGTACAGTTTTTGGACACTTTGGACAAACAAATATTTCTCACTTAAACTTAAATAGCACAATTATGGATGAAATCCATTCAACAAATACAAAATTACCAGAATCAGTAGTTAGAAGTATTTGTGGTTTAATGATGTTTAGTGGAGATAATGCTAAAAAGAAAATTTCTTTATTATCAGGGGGAGAAAAATCTAGGGTAATGCTTGGAAAAATTATTGCAAAAGATGTAAATTTACTTTTCCTAGATGAGCCTACAAATCACCTTGATATGGATTCAATCGCAGCTTTGACAAAAGCTATAAAAGCTTTTGAGGGTTCAAGTATTATCGTAACACATAGTGAAGAGTTATTAAGAGAAGTTTGTGATAGATTGATTGTATTTGCAAATGATGAAGCTATATGTTTTAATGGAACTTATGATGAGTTTTTAGAAAAAATTGGTTGGGATGATGATGTTGTTGAAATTAAAAAAGAAAAAAATGTAAAAGTAAACAAAAAAGAGAGCAAAAAATTAAGAGCTGCTATTGTTTCTGAGAAAAGTAAAGCAACAACACCGATTAAAAAACAGATGCAAGAAATAGAAGAAGAGATTGAAAAACTGGAAGATTCTCTTGAAGATGCTAGAGTAAAACTTTCAAGAGATATTCCAAAAATTGAGAAAAATATTGAAGATAAATTTGCTCAATTGGAAGCTTTACAAATCAAACTTGATGTTATGAATAAAGAGTTTGAAATAAGAATGAATGAGGTTTAAGCTAATAATAGCTTAAAGCTCTTCGGCGTAAATAGTCGAAGTGTCTCACTCTTTTGTGATTTTAACTCATTTGAAAAACCATTTTTACTAAATATTACAAAAATATCTACATTTAAATCTGCAGTTTTACAATCTTCTTTTAGTTTATTTAATTCATTTTTCTTTAGTTTAGAGCTTATATATTTACAATTTCCAGCGATAATTTTCCCAGAAGTTGTTTTTGCAACTAAATCAATTTCAACTTTTTCATCCCAATATTTACCAAATTGTTTAACTGGATCTTCTTCAAAAGAGTCTCTAAGGCATTCCATTGCTAACTCTTCAAAAATAAAACCACCAAATTCTGCTTCTTTATTTTCATAAAGTTCGTAAAATTCTTTGTAGTTTTTCTCTTTTATTCCTTTATAAATAGGAGAAACAAAAGCAAACCAGAATCTTAAAAAAGGTGTTGTAAAAAGAAGTTTTTTAGAAATTTTATCATCACCTCTTTTTTTTGCTAGGTGATGTTGTGAAGATTCAATCTCAATTATTCCTCTATCAATAAGTTTTTCAACACATTTCATTCCTTCTTCAAAGCTAACAAATGCTCTTTTAAAAGATGAGTTTGTTCTTCTGTCGCCTTGTGCAATCCCTGTTAAAATGGCATGGTCAACTTTGTATCCACCACTTATAGTATTAATTTCATATCTAAGATTTGTATATTCATCTAAAATATGTTTTTCTATTAGTTCAATTAATGGTTTTGTAGTATCTATTTTTATATTTAATCCACCAAATACTATAAAGTATTTAACTGCTGTTTCCATATCTGTGATTTTGTTTTCTTGGCAAAAAATTCTAAATTGATTTTTTGTTGATTGGTCTATTAAAATAATGGTAAATCCTTAATTTTTATTATATTTTTGTAAAAAATTGTTTAGTGAATTTGCAAATTGTTGAGCATCTTTTTGAGAAAAAGCTGCTGGTCCTTTTGTGATTTCTCCACTATCTCTTATTTCTTGCATAAGATTTCTAATTGCTAAATACTGTTTTATATTATCTTTTGTGTATATAGCACCTCTATGATCTATTGCATGGGCATTCTTCTCAATTGTTCTATTGGCAAGTGGAATATCTGCTGTAATTACTAAATCATTTTCTTCTAACATCTCAACAATCTTATCATCAGCTTCATCTGCACCTTGGTTTACAATTATATATTGTATGTGATTAGAATCACCTATATTTATTTTTTTATTAGCAATTACAATAGTATCAATTTTTTGTTTTTCTATAGCTCTTAAAATTATAGGTTTAAGTAAATTAGGAAAAGCATCTCCATCTATAAAAAGTTTCATATTTTAAATAAATCTTTTGGGTCTATATGAGCTGAATCTTTTGTTGCTTGAAACATTAAGCTATCATCTACTCGTCCTACAACATAACCTTGTTTTATCCACTTTCCAACAACTAAAGTAGGTGAAATTTCATCTAAATGAGAATAAATCGTATGAAGCCCACCTTCATGTTGAATAATAACTACATTAGCCAACATTCCAGCATTTTTTTTTGCATAAACAACTTTTCCATTTAAAACAGAAACAACTTTTGCCTTTTGTTCATCACTTTTTAAAACGATTGATTCATTAAATAATTTTATTTTATAAACAGGATCATAGTAAGTTCCGAAGTTTTTTACCACTTTAAATGATTTTAAAGGAGCAATAGTTTTTTCACCTTTATATTTTATTATTTGAATACCATCAGTTGAAGAACCTATTTTTTTAACATCAAGATTTAGATTTTTTGCATATCTTTGGTTTCTAACATCAGCTGTTTGTACTACATCATCATCTAAAGGCGCAGAAGATGATTCTTCTTCTGTAACTTTTTGATTAGTAGCTTTCTTTTGTGCTAAAAGTTCTTGTAGTTTTCTTCTTTTATCTTCTGCTTCATTTTCAGCTCTAGCTTGAGCTTTTTTTGTCTCTTCTTCTTTTAAAATATTTAATTCAGAAAGAAGATTTTTTAATGATTCTTGTTCTTTTGCAACTTTATTTAACTCTTCTTGATAAGATTTATGTTGTTCTTCTAAACTAATAAGGGAACTTGAATGTTTTTCTTTTAAAATTGTTAATTTGTTTTTTGTTTTTTGTCTATCTTCAATATAAGAAGCTATTTTTTCTATATCTTTTTGATTATTTTTTGTATTTGTTGATAATGCACTATAATTTGTGTTTAATTTTGAAACTTTTTCTTTTGAATATTGTGATAATAAAGTATAGATTTCATTATCAATTAATTCTTGTAAAGTATCTTCCGATGCCAACTTTAGTGCAATAGAAATAGAAAATTCTTCGATTATCGTATCAACAATTTGTTCTTCATGGCTAGTTTTTTCTCTAATTAATTCAGTAGATTTAGAGTTTAAATCACTTAATTTATATTTTGCATCTTCTAAAAGTTTTTGATGTTCTGTAATATCTGAATTAATTTGATTTATATCTTTTTCAAGAGTTGTAATATTTGAGTTTTGACTTTCAATTTTTTCTGCTAATTCCTTTATTTTTAAATTTGCATTTTCTTTTTTATCATCACTGGAATTAAGCTTTTCAGTATTAGTTTGTATTTTCTTGTCGATATTAGACGCTGCGAAAATAGTATTTAATGATAATATTATCAATAAAAAAAATAGTTTAATCATTATTTATCTTATATTTTAATAATACTCCAAATATTGTAAATATAGAAATACAAAATGATAGTAAAAATATTTTCATAAGTTCAACAAATATATTTATATCTATATCAACAATTTCGTGTAATTCTAGAGGAAATAATACTGTCATATTATGAGAAATATAATATAAAAATCCAGCAGAAATTAAAAATGATAATAAAGAGCTAATTAAAGCATAATTTAATATTGATGAAGCACTATATAAAATAGAAGCACCATGAAGCCTTAAAATGGATATTTTTACACTATGTTCATGGAACCAAAGTTTTATTTGTTTCGCAATAATAATTATTGCAAAAATAGTAATAATAAAAAATAGGATAAAAGAGACACTATTTAATAAAAGTAATAATAAATATATTTGATTATGATTTTTATAAAAAACTTCAACTTTTTTTACATTTTTATTTTGTAATAAAGTTTGTTTTATATCTTCAAGTTCACTACTTGTTGGAAATATTTCTAAATAAATTTGATAAAAATTTGGAAGTCTTTGTTTTAAAAGTTCAATTGAAGTATCTGATAAAGTTGATTGTATGCTTGAAATAATTTTATCATTTGGTAAATTTTGTATTTTTTCTACTTTTATACCAGCTAATTCTTTAATGGCATTTTTTTCTAAAGGATTAATTGTAACTATAATAATAGAATAATCCCTTGATATTTTTGATTTATAATTATCAACTACATTATTTATCAATAAAAACATAGAAAAAGTAATTAACATTGAAAGTAAAGGAATTAAAAAAGCAAATACATTTTTAAGAAACTTCATAAATAATTCCATCCTCAATTGATAATTGTCTAAATTTAATTCCTAGATTTTTTGGAACACGGTGAGTTACAACAACAATAGTAATTCCTAATTGTTCATTTGCACCTTTTAATAAATTCCATACAACTTCGGCTGAAAAATCATCGAGATTTCCCGTTGGTTCATCTGCTATTATTATTTTTGGATTATGTGCTAATGCACGTGCCACAGCAACTCTTTGTTGTTCTCCACCACTTAATTCATTTGGATAATAGCCAGCTCTGTGAGCAAGTCTTACATGAGCTAATAATTTGTTAGCTTGGTCTTTAGATATTTCATCTGAATAACCATTTATTTTAAGAGGAATCATAATATTTTCTTCAATAGTATATTCATTTATTAGTTTATAATCTTGAAAAATAATACCAATATCTTTTCTTAAAATTCTTAATCTTTTTCCTCTTATACCAAAAACTTCTTGATTATCTATTTTAAGACTACCGTGTTTTAAAGGAATATCTCCATAAAATGATTTTAAAAGTGTTGATTTACCACTTCCTGAATTTCCACCTATAAAAATAAATTCCTTTGGTTTTATAGAAAAATTCCCTTTTTTTATAACATATTTATTATCATCATATGAAAGATAAATATTCTTAGCTTCTATCATCTACTTAAAATCTCTTTTAACTTTTCGTGTGCATTTATATTAGAACTAGTAGGAAGAGGGTTTCCTTGATAATAAGAAATATTTCCATCATTTACATAAAGATATTTTGTTACAGGTCTATCAAAATTTCCCATTGTTAATTTTATAAGTCCTGAATTTTGAGAGTTTTCAATGATATAAAGTTCTTCTACATGAATAAAATAATCTTTTTCAATTAATGATTTTGTTGGAATTGTTGTTAAAATATTATTAAAATTTACTTTAATATCAAAAGAGAAATCAAAATTTAAATTAATATTTTCATCAATATTTTGTGCTTCTAAAACCACATCATAAATATTTTTACCTTGTTTTTTCCATCTATCCTCATATTTACTAGATATTGCTAAATCTTTGTTTATATCGATAGTTATTCTTCCTTTAGGAAGATTTGTTAAAACTTCTGTACAAAAATCAAAATATTTTCTACTGTCAGTTCGTAGTTCTAGTGTTCCAGAAATTTTTAAAACTCTTAAAGCTTCGTTTACAAACTCATTTGAATAGATTCTTCTATGTGGTTTTTTGTCCCAAGGAACAGGAAAATGTACAAATATTTTTCCTACTTTATTTGATTCAATAAATTCCATAAAAAGTCTTGCATCATAATTTACAACTAAAATATTTGTAATATTTTGAAGTTCAAGTTGTTTTAATAATTGTTCAATAGAAGGATAATGAATTTCAAGACCAATAAATTGGATATTTGGATTTGTTTTTGCTTGGTGTAAAAGATGTCTTCCACTACCAAAACCAATTTCAATTTGAATTTCTTTATCTGTACTAAAATCATCAACAAAATAGTTAATATCTTTTAGATATTCATTTTTTGCCTCTTCTTTTACTTTTAAGTTATGTGTATTTGAGAATAATACTTTTGCATTATTCAAATCTACATATGCATTTAAAGCATTTTTTACTAATGTAACAGGAGATAATCTTGTAACTTTATCAGCTTTAATCATTAAATCATCATTCTTCGGTTTTAGTGATAATAAAAATTCTTTATTTTCATTTTCTAATGCAATTCTATATTCAATTTTTCTAGTTTTTTGTGTAAAATTGTAAGATTTTGCAATAAACTTAAATCCTACCCCATCCTTTTGTGATGGAGTAGTTATTAATTCTTTTTTTTGAAATACTATATGTGGCATTTATCTTCTTGATTATAATAATTTTGGTTTAGTTTAATTTTTGCTAAATTTGAAGTTGGATTAGAAAGTAAATTAAAACTCATACCTTGTACAGAGTTTGAAGAATTTTCCAGACCATCTTTATCTATTACGATTATTTTATAATAATAAGCTTTTCCACTATCTTCAGTAGTATCCGTATATTCTAAAGTATCTGCATTAACTTCTTTTATTTTCGAATAACCTAAAGCACTAAATGAACTTCTATATATTGCATATTTTACAACGTCACTTGTGCTAGATGGATTCCAACTTATAGTTATTCTTTTAGCTTGATTATTTGTTGTTTTGATATTACTAACATTAGCTGGTAAAGGTTTTGTTTTCCCTATAACAACTTTAGTAGGAGCTGCTTCTACATCATCATAACTAAATGCTTTAATCCTATATTTATAACTAGTATTATCATCTAATCCTGTATCTAAATATTCAACCTGAAGTCTTTCTTTTATTGTTTTTAAAAGTATCCATTCATTTAAAAAGGTATTATACTTTTCAATTCTATAATAACCAACCCTTGTATCTGTATGTGGTCTCCAAATTAATTTTATGCTTTTTGGTAAATTTGAGATTGCTTGCATAAATTCAACAGGAGTGATTCTTGGAAGAGTTTGAACGATATAGGCATCAGTTGTTTTTGATTCAATTCCATCATCCGTTATTGAAGATATTTGATATGCATATCTTGTTTTGGGTTCTAAGCCTTTATCAACATAATGAGTTGCGTATTTATTATCCATCGTTTTTATAAGTTTTAACTCATTTGAACCTTTATCTAATTCTGTTCTGTAAAAATTATAACCTACAACTCTTGAATCATTTACTTTTTCCCATTCAAATCCAATATTTGCCATATCAGGAATAGATTTAATAGAATTGTAACTTACCACTTCAATAGAATTATCTACCTTTGGTTTTGTTGGAGCATTGAAGTTATCAATGATATTTGTACAACCACTAAATAAAAGTATTAAAGTTGCTAACGATGTTGTTTTCATTAAGTTTGTCATTTATATTCTCCTTTTTAAAATTAATATTTAGGAATTCATCCATATCATTTGGTAAATTTGCTTTGAAACTCATTTGCTTATTTGTGATAGGATGAGTTAAATAAAGATAATAAGCATGCAAATAAAATCTATTTATTCTATTTAATTCGCCCTTAAAACCATATAAATTATCCCCTAAAATATGCCTATTTATCGAACTCAAGTGAACTCTAATTTGATGAGTTCTTCCTGTAAATAATTTAGCGGCTATTAATTCATAATTTTCTTTATCACTTAATGCAATCTTATTAAATGCTGATTTTGCAAATCTTCCATTTTGTTCAATTGACATTTTTAATCTATTATTTGAATTTCTAGATATTGGTTTATCTATTATAATATTATCTTTTAATGGCATATCAATTATTGCTAAATAGTATCTTCCCATAGTTTTATCTTCTAATTGTTTTGACAATCCTACATGGGCTTGATTTGTTTTTGCAACAACCATTACACCACTTGTTCCTTTATCAATTCTATGTACGATACCATGTCTTTCTTCGCCACTCAATGTTGATAATGATATATTATTTAATTTTAGCCAATCAACTAAAGTCGCATCCTTGACACTTGGTGCATCATGAACAGTTAAGTTGTAAGGTTTATTTATAACTAAAATATCATTATCCTCAAAAATAATTTGTACATTTTTATCTTTTAAAGACTCTTTTACAAAATTCTCATCTTTTTTAGGATTTAATTCAGATTCTGGAAAATGAACATCAACATTTTGATTTTCTTTTAATTTAAGACCAGTTTTACTTACAATTTTCCCATCCACTCTTACAAATTCTTTTTTTATTAATTGTTCGATTTGATTTCTTGAAGCATCAATTTTTGATGCTAGAAATTTATCAAGTCGATTTGTTTCAGAAACAATAAAAATTTTATCCATATTTAGATACTCTTTCACTATGCGTTTATTTGATAAAAGAATTATTTCCCATTTTGATTATTTGTTAATAATATTTATTTTACCTTTGATATTTATATCATACCATTTAATTGGTGAAACAAACGAAAGATTAGCTAATAAACAACTAGTATATTATGTAATTTCTATTTTTATATTTCTAATAGTTTTTATTTTACCTATTAGAAGAAAAATTAGAGTTATTCCGACTTTATATTGGTTAGGTATTATATTACTAATTGCTGTTGAGTTTTTAGGTATTTCAAAATTAGGTGCTACGAGATGGTTACCTATACCTTTTCTAAACACGACTATTCAGCCTTCAGAATTAATAAAACCAGTATTTATTTTAATGCTTGGATATTTAGTTTATCATAAACCACCACCAAAAGGCGGGTATGGTTTCTTAGATTTCCTTTATTTTTCAATTTATATTTTATTACCATTTATATTAATTGCTAAAGAACCTGATTTAGGAACAGCAATGATTTTACTTTTAGTAGGTTATGGAGTTTTATTTATTATTGGTATAAATTGGAAAATTTGGGCAACTATTTTTCTTGTAATAGGAATATCTTCACCATTTATTTATACTTATTTAATAAAAGATTATCAGAAAAAAAGAATCACTGATTTTGTTTCAGAAGAGCCAAGTTATCATGTTCAACAATCAATTATAGCAATTGGTTCAGGTGGGCTTACAGGAAAACAAAGTGAAGATGCAACTCAAACACAACTAAAGTTTTTGCCAATTGCAACAAGTGACTTTATTTTTGCGTATTTTGTTGAAAGACATGGATTTCTTGGTGCAATTGGGTTGATATTTTTATATACATTAATAATAATTCATTTACTTAGCATGAATTATTATTTTAAAGATGATTATATGATTAGAGTTTTTTCTTCAGGATTAGGACTATTAATCTTTTTTAATATGAGTGTAAATATTTTAATGGTTATAGGTTTTGCACCAGTTGTTGGACTCCCTTTACCATTATTCTCTTATGGAGGAAGTTCTTTTATTAATTTTATTGTAACCTTTGCAATTTTAGAAAACTTGTTAGCATTTAGATATATGAATTTGTATAATTATGAAAGAAAGTTATAAAATAAGAGTCAGTTAAATGATTCCTTGTTTTTCTAAAACATCAGTTAAAATTTTTAAATCATCAATTGAATTACCACACACTTTTTTATCAGTTTTTATTTCAACGATTTCTTCTTGTTTTTCTCCCACATATATATAATTCAAAATATATTCTCGTTTTAATAAATCAACAGTACTCCTATCTTCGCATAAAGAGTCTTGAATTTGTTTTTTAAATTTGTTTTTTAAAAATTTATCATCTAAAAGAACTTCGTGAAGTTGATATTTATAATAAATAGTTTTATCTTTTTTATAGATGTCAATTAAAGTACTATTCATATCTATTTGTATTGGTAATTTATCTTTAAAACTCTCAATTTCTTTTTCTAAAGCATAATCTTCAAAAAAGTAGAATTTACTAACTTCAATGAAAAAATTTATAGAAAATAATAAATTAATACTTACTAATAATTTTGATAGAAATGACCAAATTTTTGAACCACTATATTTGTTAGCTGTCCTATAAATAGCTAATGATATAAGAATAGAATAAATTAAAATGATAAAATATAAAAAGAATTCTAAATAATTTTCCTTATTTTGTGCATATTTTGTTTGCATAAAATACATTTCAAAAAAAACTTCAATTAAAAATGATAAAAAAATAAACCAGAACCAAAAAACAACAACTAAAGAAGTTTCTCCATTTATTAGTTTAAAAAAATAGTTTTTATTTATTGATGACATTTTTTTCCTTAGTATAATCTATATTGTACATTGAATCTTAGTTTTGTTGATGTTTGAGGTTTTGGATAATCTTTATATGCAATCTCTATTAATTCCACGGAATAATCATCTAAAACAGCGTATCCAGAGGAATCTATCACTTTTAATCCCGTAATACTTCCATCTGGATGAAACATAAACTCAATAACATTTACTCCACCAATTTTAAGTTTTGCTGCAAGTGGTGGATAACCTAATCTATTTAAAACCCTTTGAGTAATAGTTTGAAAATTAGTTAGATTTTTTTCTAAATATGCTTTTTGAACTTTTGTAAACTTATCATATTCTTCACCGTATAATTTTTGAAGTTCATTTAAAATTTCTTTATTAATAGGTTGTTTTTGAGATAAGAAATCTTCCAATGTTTTATCTTGAAGAGATTCTTTTTTATTTACAATTTGTTCATTTAATACTTTTTTTTGTAATTCTTTTGATTTTTCAAAATCTATTTTTTTATTATTCTCAACTTTTTTTTGAATCTCTTTTTTTACTACTACTTCTTTTTGAATTTCTGGAAGTTCAAATTTTTTTTCAATTATAGGTTTAACTTTTTCTTCTATTACATTATTTATTATAGGTTCTTCTTTTTTTAATTTTATAAATTTTACATCAGACTTTTTTATAACTTCTTGTTTATTTTGATTATTTTTCTTAAATTCATCATTATTATATTTCTTAAATAGAAAAAAATGTAAAGATATTGAAATAATAAAGGCTAGGATAATAATTCTCATAGCGCGATTATAGTACAATTACGCTAATAAATGATTAATAGGAATATAGAATGTTTAATAAATCAATAAAAGCTTATGAAGAAGCTTGTGAAGTAATTCCAGGAGGAGTTGATTCACCTGTTCGTGCTTTTAAAAGTGTTGGAGGAACTCCACCTTTTATAGAAAAAGGTGAGGGTGCTTATTTATTCGATATAGATGGAAATAAGTATTTAGATTTTGTACAAAGTTGGGGACCACTTATTTTTGGTCATTGTGATAAAGATATTGAAAATGCAGTGATTGATACTGCAAAAAAAGGTTTATCTTTTGGAGCTCCTACAATTCTTGAAACACAACTAGCAAATGAAATTGTTGATATGTTCGATAATATCGATAAAGTTAGATTTGTTAGCTCAGGAACTGAAGCTGTAATGTCTGCAATTAGACTTGCACGTGGGGTAACTGGTAAAAATGATATTATAAAATTTGAGGGTTGTTATCATGGACACTCAGATTCACTTTTAGTACAAGCTGGTTCTGGAATGGCAACATTTGGAAGTCCAAGTAGTCCAGGAGTTCCATCAGATTTAACAAAACATACTTTAATTTGTGAATATAATAATATTGAAAATCTAAAAAAATGTTTTGTGGATAGTTCAGATATTGCTTGTATTATTATTGAGCCAATCGCCGGAAACATGGGATTAGTTCCAGCAAATGAAGAATTTTTAAAAGCTTGTAGAGAGCTATGTGATGCAAATAATGCTCTATTGATTTTTGATGAAGTAATGTCAGGTTTTAGAGCTTCTTTAAAAGGTGCAAGTGGAATTTCAAAAATAAAAGCTGACATAATTACTTTTGGAAAGGTAATTGGTGCTGGAATGCCTGTTGGTGCATTTGCTGCAAATAAAAAAATTATGGGATATTTAAGCCCTGATGGAACTGTTTATCAAGCTGGAACTTTAAGTGGAAATCCAGTTGCAATGGCGGCTGGATTAGTGAGTTTACGAAAATTAAAAGCTAATCCAGAAATATATGATGATTTAAGTGTCAAAGCTTTAAGGTTAGTAAATGGTTTAAAAAGAGTTGCAAATGAAAATAATATTCCTTTACAAGTTAATACAAGAGGAAGTATGTTTGGTTTCTTTTTTTGTGAAAAAGAACCTAAAAATTTCAAAGAAGTAGGTCTTTGTGATTTTAAAAGATTTGCAATATTTCATAATGAAATGTTAAAAAAAGGGTTTTATTTTGCTTGTTCGCAATATGAAACAGGCTTTATTTGTACAAAAATTACAAATGAAGATATTGATGCTTGCATTAATGCAGCTAACCAAATTATGAAAAATTTATAAATAAAAAGGAAATAAAAAATGCCAACAATTAAAAATGTAGAATTAACAAAAAAAGCAAATATCTATTTTGATGGAAATGTTACAAGTAGAACTTTTATTGAAGTAAATGGTGATAAAAAAACTTTAGGTATTATGATGCCAGGAGAGTATACATTTGGTACAAATGATGCAGAATTAATGGAAATTATTGCTGGTGAATGTGAAGTTAGATTAAAAGATAGTACACAATGGAATACTTATACAGAAAATACATCTTTTAATGTTCCTGCAAATTCTAGTTTTGATATTAAAGTAAAAGTTATAACAGATTATTGTTGTTCATTTATTAAATAGTTGGAAGTTTAAATGCAAGATGAAAACTCAACTAAACCAAAACATCAAGATAAAGTAATTGCTTTAGATAATTTATCTTTAGGAATTTCAATAGTTGCAGCTATTATAATAGGTTTTGGTATTGGATATGGTTTAAAACAATTAACTGGATATACTTGGACTTTATGGCTTGGTATTGCATGGGGAATTGTAGCCGCAATTGTAAATGTTTATAGAGCATATAAAAGAGCTCAAAAAGTGTATGAAGGTATGGAAAATGACCCAAGATATGCTTATCGAGCAAAATATGGAGATAAATCTTTTGATAAAGATAATGATGAAGATTAATCTAGAAATTCAAAAATTTGCAAAGGTCTTTATTCTTTTAGACTTTTGTATTATTTTGTATTCTTTGTTTTTCCAAAATAAATTTTGGTTACTAAATACACAAGTTGCATTTATATCTTCTTTATTTATTATCATTGCCTCTTTTTTATCTTATAGAAAAAATATTCAAAATAGATTATCAAACCTTGATTTAAGTCAAATAAATGAGAGCGTTGATAGAGATAAAATTGATGAAATAGATGACCCATATGATTTGTATACGCAATATAAAGAAATACCCGAGGATGAGTTAACTACTGAAAAAATTAAAGAGATAATTAATGATGAAAAATCAAAAGTAAAAAGAAATTCTTTTAAAAATACAATTTTTTCAGCGAGTGGATTTTTGTCAATCTATAGAATTTTAGGTTATGGAATTTTAATATTTGGTTTTTTTGCTTTAAATAATAATAAAGTTTTTTTGCCAATTGCATTTATTATAGGATTAGGAATAGTTCCAATTGGGATTTTATTTTCAAAGCTTCTTGAAAAAAAGCTTTGAAAATTTAAAGAATTAAAGGTAAATCAATTGTTACTTTAGTGTCATCATAAGTTAATATAAAAGAGTTTGTCTCTTTTATATTTAATGATGAAAAATCACTTTCTTCATTTGCTACAATCTCGACACTTATTAAAGAGTATTTTATATTATCAATTTTAATATACTCTCCAATTTTTAATAAAATAGAACAAGCTACATTATTTTTATTTTTGAAAACTTCAAAAACACTATTTAATGTCTTTATAAATGAACTTGCATCTAATTTAAATTCCGGAATTGATGGGTCATAATTTTTTGTAAAATTAATATTATTTTTTATTTTGCTTGTTGAAATTGCTAAATCAACTAAAGTAAAGATATTTGTTGTATTGATATTTTTAATGTTAAGTTTTGATTCTTTTTTCACCATAGCACTTTTATAAAGTTTCATATGTATTTCATCTTCATTTTCATAACTAATTGTTATTGCATAAAATGTATAGTTTTTAATTGTTAAATCAATATAAGAAGTTAATGCTCCAAAAGTTTTTGGAGCATACGTTAATGCTAAATCAAAAAGCTCTTTTTGTTTAATTCTATTTAACAAAAATTGAGCTTCTGAATTTGAATAAATTATTTTTGAGCTAGATGAAAAAGATAAAATAGGATTTAAATCTAATTCAACCCACTCTTCAAAAAAACTCATATTTCTAACTTTCTACATAATTTTTAAGATTTTTACCAACTTTTGGATGTTTAAGTTTTTTAATTGCACTTGATTCAATTTGTCTAACTCTTTCTCTTGTAACTGAAAGTTCTTTTCCAATTTCTTCTAGTGTTCTATCACTTGCATCTTCCATAAGACCAAATCTCATTCTAATAACTGCTTGTTCTCTCTCATTCAGTTGTCCTAATATTTGATCAATTTGATTTTGTAAATCTTCTTTCATAATATTATCAACAGGAGTTGGAGCTTTTTCATCTGGAACAAAATCTCCAAATTTACCATCATCATCGCTACCAATTGGGGCTTCAAGCGAAACAGGTTCTTTTGTGATTTTAATTACTTGTTTAACTTTATCAACAGGTAATCCAACTTCTTTTGCGATTTCATCAACATCAGGCTCTTTACCATTTTCTTGAATACCTTTTCTAATGATTTTATTGATTCTGTTGATCGTTTCAATCATATGAATTGGAATTCTAATAGTTCTTGCTTGGTCTGCAATTGCTCTTGAAATTGCTTGTCTAATCCACCATGTTGCATAAGTAGAGAATTTATAACCTTTTTTATATTCAAACTTATCAACAGCTTTCATAAGACCGATGTTTCCTTCTTGAATTAAATCTAAGAATGGTAAACCTCTATTTGTATATCTTTTTGCAATAGATACAACAAGTCTAAGGTTTGATTTTGCCATTCTTGTTTTAGAAGTATCAGTAATTTGTTTACCTCTTTTAATTTGTTCAAGAACATCTTTTAACTCTTCAGGTGCTAAATCAAATCCACCTTTTGAAGCTTCTTTAGTTTGGAAAAGTTTTTTAATTTCCATATAAGAAGAAACCATAGTAGCTTCTGGAACCATTGTAGTAATTTGAGCTTTTGTTAAATTTACAATGTTATCTAAAATCTTTTTGTGATTTTTTAATAATGTTTCATTAAATAAAGGTAATTTATACTCTAATCTTTTTAGTTCACCATCAAAACCTGTATCAGATTTTAAAGCTGTTTCCATTGCTTTTACAATTTCAGTAATTAATTTAGAAGTTGGTCCTAAATCTAATAAAGCTTCTTTTAAAATTCTTTTTTTGAATGCAACTGCAAGATTAAAAGTCATTTGATCTGTTTCGTCATCTGATTTTGCAGTTTCTTTAGCAGCAAATTTAAGCCAATCTTTTTTTGCTTTTTCTAGTATTTTAAATGCTTCAATAATAGTTTGAGCTCTTTTATCAAGTTTTTTTAACTTTTTAGCACTAGTTTTTTCACTATCTTCTTCATCATCTAAAACTTCAGAATCTTCTTCTATAATTTCATCTTCAATTTCTTCTTCTTCTTCATTTTCAGAATCATCATCAAAATTTCTAAATAATTCTTTTACTTTTCTTTCTCTATTTACTAAAGGTTCTTTATATTCTAAAATGAAATCAATTAAGTAAGGTACATAACAAATAGCATCAAGAATAATATCTTCACCCATTTCAATTCTTTTAGAGATTTCAATCTCTTCTTCTTTCGTAAGTAATGGAATTTGTCCCATTTCTCTTAAATACATTCTAACAGGAGAATCTGATCTTGACCACTCAAGTAATTCTTTATTTTTCAATAAATCATATACATCGTCTTCATTTTCAATTAGCTTTTCTCTTAATTCTTTTCTTTTTTTAGCTTCTTCAGCATTCATTCTTTTTGCTTGTTCTTGAGAACTAATTACAGTCACATTGTATAACTGAATCAAAGCTAAAAGTTTTTTGATGTTTGGACCTGAAGGTGCTTTTGGAAAGATTTTAATAATTTTTTCATAAGTAAGTACTGATTCTTTGTACTCTTTTACTAATTGCTCAATAGTTTTATTTATATCTTTTACACTCATATTTTTAGGGAATCCTCTTTTTAAGATGGTCGGATATTATATCCAAATTAGTTAAACAATTGATTAAAAACAAAAATTTAAACAAAAATTACTGTAAAATTAGTTAAAATGCATTTTTTTTGAAAATATATATTTAATAGCTTTTTAAAGTTTATTAAACTCAAGGACATAAAATATGAATAAAATTACTGGAAAAGTATGGAATTTTGGGGCTAATATAGATACAGATGTTATTATTGCAGCAAGATATTTAAATAGTTCAGATCCTGAACATTTAGCAAAATATGTAATGGAAGATGCAGATCCTGAGTTTCCTAAAAAATTACAAAGAGGTGATGTAATAGTTGCAGGAGAAAATTTTGGTTGTGGTTCAAGTAGAGAACATGCACCAATTGCTTTAAAAGCTGCTGGAGTTGCTGCTGTTGTTGCTCCGTCATTTGCAAGAATTTTTTACAGAAATGCTTTTAACATGGGATTACCAATTTTTGAATTACCTGAATCATTAGAAATAAAAGAGGGTGAAGAGATTTCTATTGATTTAGATAATGGGAAAATCACAAATAACACTACAAATAAAACTTATGATTTCATTGCAATTCCTCCATTTATGCAAGAATTAATTGCAGCTGGTGGATTAATAAATTATGCAAAAGCCGAAATGGGAAGAGGAGATAAATAATGAAAAACTATAGAATATCAGTAATCAAAGGTGATGGAATAGGTCCAGAAATCGTTGATGAAGCAATAAAAGTATTAAATGCTGTTTCTAAAAAATGTGGTTTTGAATTATCTTATAAAGAATATTTAATGGGTGGAATTGCTATTGATACAACTGGTGTTCCACTTCCAAAAGAGACAATTGATGGTGTTTTAGATTCTGATGCTTGTTTATTTGGTTCTATTGGTGGAGAAAAATGGGATACATTACCAAGAGAATTAAGACCTGAAACTGGACTTTTAAAGTTTAGAGAAGAGATGGGTGTTTATGCAAATTTAAGACCCGCTATTGTTTATGATGAATTAGTAAATGCATCTACTTTGAAACCTGAAGTAATTAAGGGTTGTGATATTATGGTAGTACGTGAGCTTATTGGTGGAATTTATTTTGGTCAGCCACGTGCTAATGATGGATTCAAAGCTTATAATACAATGGTTTATACAAAACCAGAAATAATTAGAATTGGTAAACAAGCATTTGAACTTGCTATGAAAAGAGATAAAAGAGTTTGTTCTGTTGATAAAGCAAATGTATTAGAAGTTTCTCAACTTTGGAGAGATACTATGAATGAGTTATCACTTGATTATCCAGAAGTTACACTTTCTCATATGTATGTAGATAATGCAGCAATGCAACTTGTAAGAAATCCAAAACAATTTGATGTTATTGTAACTGGAAATATTTTTGGAGATATTTTATCTGATACAGCTTCAATGGTTGTGGGTTCTATTGGATTATTACCATCAGCTTCAACAGGAGATAAAACAGCTATTTATGAGCCAATTCATGGTTCTGCTCCTGATATTGCAGGACTTGGAATAGCAAATCCAATTGCAACAATTTTAAGTGCATCTATGATGTTAAGATACTCTTTAAATGAAGCAAAAGCAGCAGATATGATAGAAAATGCAATAAAAGCCGCATTAAAAGATGGATATAGAACAAAAGATTTAGCTTCATTTGATGCTATTGAAGTTTTAAATACTACTGCTATGGGTGATTTAATCACTAAATATATAAACAAATAATAAAGGAAGCATTGCTTCCTTTATCTCTTTTTAACAAAATAATAATTATTAAAATACAATTAACTTTTTCTATGATAATATAAATCTAAAAAATTGGATGATAATATGAATAAAAAATATAGATTAATCACAAGAAGTGATATGGATGGTTTAGTGTGTGGAACTTTACTTACATATTTAGATATTATTGATGAGATTATATTTGTCCATCCAAAAGATATGCAAGATGGAAAAATTGCTGTTACTTTAAATGATATTACTACAAATCTTCCTTATGTTGATGGTGTTTATTTAGCTTTTGATCATCATTATTCTGAAACATTAAGAAATGAAAAAAAAGATAATCATATTATAAATCCAAATGCTCCAAGTGCTGCACAAGTTGTTTATGATTATTATGATGGTGATAATGTTTTTCCTGGATATTTTACAAGTATGATGAATGGAGCAAATAAAGCAGATAGTGCTGATTTTATTGAGGATGATATTTTAAATCCAAGAGCTTGGGCATTATTGAGTTTCTTAATGGATTCAAGAACTGGACTTGGAAGATTTAAAGATTTTAGGATTTCAAATTATCAACTTATGATGGATTTAATTAAATATTGTGCAAAACATAATATTGATCAAATATTTGAACTCCCTGATATAAAAGAGAGGGTAGAATTATATTTTAAATATGAAAATGAATTTAAAGAACAATTGAAAAAAGTTACAATAATTAAAGATAATTTATTAATAATTGATTGTAGATATGAAGAAGTTATCTATCCTGGTAATAGGTTTATGATTTATGCTATGTATCCAGAACAAAATATTTCAATTCATGTTATGTGGGCAAAAGATAAAGAAAAGGTAGCTTTTAGTGTTGGAAAATCAATAATTAATAAAACTTCAAAAACAAATGTTGGTGAACTAATGCTTAAATATGGCGGTGGCGGTCACGAAGCAGCAGGTGGATGCCAAATTGATATTAATGATTCAGTTAATGTTTTAGAAGAGTTAACTAAACAAATTAATCTAGATAATTAAAAGAAGCTGTTAAAGCTTCTTTTTTAAGTTTTCATTAAATTCTTCAAAAGAGGGTAAATTTAAATTTGCAACTCTTTGTTTTTTACCCCACATTGGTTCCGGAAAATATGAATCTTCCTCGAACCTTGCCATAATATGAAAATGTACATGAGGAATATAATTCCCAAAAGATGCAATATTTATTTTTTTTGGTTTAAAATAATCTAACATCTCTTTTTCAATTATGTCTAGGTATTTAAATATCTCTTGTTTTGTTTCATTATTACATTGTGAAAATTCTTTTATATTTTCAATTGTAAATATTTTTAACCAAGGTATTTCCGAATTTTCTATTTCAATTTTTATTAAGTTATTCTTGTAAATTAAAGACAAAAGGAATCCTTTAAATATTTTTATATTTTGAAATATTACTATAATTTTTATTAAACGCCATATTTAAAGTATATTCAACTAGTTTTAAGTAAAAATTAATTATAATCCAGCTCCATTTTTCAACCACAGAAGAAGTTTTTATAAAATATTTTTATTTTATAAAGAGTTGGTTAAAGCTTAAAAGTAAAATATTTTTATTTACTAATGCTTTTTCCTGTTGATTAATTGGCAATAACACAAATGAAAGAGGAGACAGGCTTATGAAAGTAAGAGCTTCAGTAAAGAAAATGTGTGACAAATGCAAAATTGTCAAAAGAAGCGGAATCGTTAGAGTAATCTGCGAAACTAAAAAACACAAACAAAGACAAGGATAAGACACATGGCAAGAATCGCAGGTGTTGATTTACCAAATAAAAAGAGAATGGAATATGCGTTAACGTATATTTACGGAATCGGATTACATAATTCTAGATTAATTTTAGATGCTGTTGGAATTGATTTCAATAAAAGAGCTTTTGAATTAACAGAAGACGAAGCGGCAATTATCAGAAAAGAAATCCAAGACAACTATTTGGTTGAGGGTGATTTAAGAAAAAAAGTTGCTATGGATATTAAAGCTTTAATGGATTTAGGTTCATATAGAGGGTTAAGACATAGAAAAGGTTTACCTTGTAGAGGGCAAAAGACTAAAACTAATGCTAGAACAAGAAAAGGTAAAAAGAAAACTGTTGGTGCAGCAACTAAATAAGGGATTGTAGATGGCAAAAAGAAAAGTTACTAGAAAAAAAATTGTAAGAAAAAATATTGCTGACGGTATCGTACATATTGCTGCAAGTTTTAATAATACAATGGTTACAGTTACGGATAATGCAGGAAACGCAATCGCATGGTCAAGTGCTGGAAATTTAGGATTTAAAGGTTCTAAAAAATCAACTCCATTTGCAGCGCAAGCAGCTGTTGAAGATGCAATGGCTAAAGCAATGGAACACGGAATCAAAAATGTTGGGATTAAAATTCAAGGACCAGGTTCAGGTAGAGATACAGCTGTTAAAGCAGTTGGAGCTATGGATGGAGTTAGAGTTACTTGGTTAAAAGATGTTACACCATTACCACATAATGGTTGTAGACCTCCTAAAAGAAGAAGAGTGTAAGGAGTAAATAATGGCAAGATATAGAGGACCAGTAGAAAAAATCGAAAGAAGACTTGATGCGGATCTTGGACTTAAGGGTGAGAGAAGATTATCAGGTAAAAGTGCTTTAGAAAAAAGACCATTTGCTCCAGGACAACATGGACAAAGAAGAGCAAAAATTTCTGAGTATGGTTTACAATTAAGAGAAAAGCAAAAAGCTAAATTTATGTATGGTGTTTCTGAAAAACAATTTAGAAAATACTTTATTGAAGCAGCAAGAAGAGAAGGTAATACAGGGGCTAACCTTATTACATTAATTGAACAAAGACTAGATAATGTTGTATTTAGAATGGGATTTGCTACAACTAGAGCAAATGCTAGACAATTTACAACTCATGGACACATTTTAGTTGATGGGAAAAAAGTTGATATTCCTTCATTTATAGTAAAAGCTGGACAAAAAATTGAAATTAAAGAAAAATCAAAAACTAATCCTCAAGTTGTAAGAGCATTAGAATTAACAAATCAAACAGGAATGGTTGACTGGGTTAATGTTGATAAAGAAAAAGTATTTGGAATTTTCACGAGAATACCAGCTAGAGAAGAAGTTGTTATTCCTGTTGAAGAGAGATTAATCGTAGAGTTATATTCTAAATAATAAGTAAAAGGTAGTTAATGAAAAAATTTGCAGAAACACCGTTTTTACCAACTGAAGTTGAAATAGAGGCTATCAGTGATAATGAAGCTAAAATATCAGCATATCCATTTGAAGATGGTTTTGCAATTACTTTAGCACACCCTTTAAGAAGACTTTTATTAAGTTCTTCAGTTGGTTATGCACCAATTGCAGTAAAAATAGAAGGTGCTTCACATGAGTTTGACTCATTAAGAGGTATGTTAGAAGATATAGCTATTTTTGTTATAAATTTAAAGAATATTAAGTTTAAAATAAATGGCGATAAAGAACAAGTTGTAGTTGAGTATTCTTTCAATGGACCAAGAGAAATTAAAGGTGAAGACCTTATTAACTCTGATGTTGAGATTGTATCAAAGGATGCTCATTTAGCAACAATTAATAGCGATTGTAATTTAACTTTTTCTGTAATTATTCAAAGAGGTATAGGATATATGCCTTCAGAAGATATTAGAGATATGGTTAGTTCTGATTATATTCCTATTGATGCATTTTTTACACCAGTTAAAAAAGTGGTTTATGATATTGAAAAAATGTTAGTTGAAGATAATCCTAACTTTGAAAAAGCTGTGTTTACTATACAAACTAATGGACAAATTTCTCCAATTACTGCTTTTAAAGAAGCTGTATCAGTTATGTATGCGCAAATGTCAGTTTTTAACAAAGTTTTTGATTTATCAGAAGTAACAGTAAGTGAAAGTGGTGAAGAGCCATTAGAGCTTAAAGAATTAGTTCAAAAAATTGATGATTTAAATTTAAGTGCAAGAAGTTTTAACTCTTTAGATAGAGCTGGACTTAAATTCTTAGGTGAATTAGTACTTATGAGTGAAGTTGAAGTTAAAAATATTAAAAATCTTGGGAAAAAATCTTATGATGAAATCGCAGAGAAATTAGAATCTCTAGGTTACCCAGTTGAAAATACACTTCCAGAAAATGTTGCTTCTACATTAAGAAGAAAATTAGAGCAACTAAAAGCATAATTAAGGGTTTAATATGAGACATAAGCATGGATATAGAAAGTTAAGTAGAACTTCTTCTCATAGAAAAGCATTGTTAAAAAATATGGCAATTGCGATTATCGAAAGAGAAAAAATCGAAACAACTGTACCTAAAGCAAAAGAATTAAAAAGATATATTGAAAAATTAGTAACTGTTGCTAGAGACGCTGATTTAAATACACATAGATATGTATTTGCAGCTTTACAAAGTAAAGAAGCTACTAAAAAATTAATTAATGAAATTGCACCAAAATACCTAGGTAGAAATGGTGGATATACTTCAATAATTAAAACAAGAATTAGAAGAGGTGATGCTACACCAATGGCATTCATTTCTTTTGTATAATAAGAAATAAGTAATTATTTTTAAGGGATAGAAGAAAATCTTCTATCCCTTTTTTATTATTTTAATAATAAAAAGCAACTTACAAAAAACTCATTTTATAACCTAAATTTAATCATATTTTAGATAAAATCCAGCGTAATATTACAATTGTAAAATCATAGGAGAACCGATTGATAACTCTAAAAGAAGCACTAAGTTTAGCTAGTGATGATATAATAAAATTAAGAGATGATTTAAATCAAAAAATAAGAGAAAACAACATAGGTGCCTATGTTGAACAACTAACTTCAACAGATATTTCAACTTCAGGAATGGGTATTCCAATAGCTATTAAAGATAATATAAATGTAAAAAATTGGGAAATCACTTGTTCTAGTAATATTTTAAAAGGTTATATTTCACCATATAATGCAACTGTAATTAATAATTTAGAAAAAGCTGGTTTATCTCCATTTGGTAGAACAAATATGGATGAATTTGCAATGGGAAGTTCAACTGAATCTTCTTGTTATGGAAAAACATTAAATCCAATTGATAATGAAAAAGTTCCAGGAGGAAGTAGTGGTGGTTCAGCTGCTGCTGTTGCTGCTGGAATTGCTATTGCTGCACTTGGAACTGATACAGGTGGAAGTATTAGACAACCAGCTGCTTATTGTGGTTGTGTTGGAATGAAACCAACTTATGGAAGAGTTTCAAGATATGGAATAACTGCTTATTCTTCATCTTTAGATCAATGTGGACCAATAACACAAAATGTTGAAGATGCTGCTATTTTATATGACATTATAAGTGGATATGATCCATTGGATTCAACTTCTGCAAATGTGGATTATGAAGCGGTTACTCCAAAACTTAACCCAAATAAAAAATTAACAATAGCTGTTATTGATAACTTTGTATCACAAGCAAGTCCAGCTATTCAAAAAGGTTTTGAAAAAGCAGTTAAGGCTTTAGAAGAGGCTGGTCACAAAATAATTCATAAAAATATGTTAGACACAGATAAGATTGTATCAACCTATTATATCGTGGCAACTGCTGAAGCATCTGCAAACTTAGCAAGATTTGATGGTGTTAGATTTGGAAATAGAAAAGGTGATGCTGGACTTAAAGATATGTATCTTCAAACAAAATCACAAGGGTTTGGATCAGAAGTACAAAAAAGAATTATGTTAGGTTCTTTTGTATTAAGTTCTGGATATTATGATGCATATTATATAAAAGCTCAAAAAGTTAGACATTTAATAAAAAATGAATATTCTACTATTTTTGCTGAAGCTGATTTAATTTTATCTCCAGTTGCTCCGACAACTGCTCCAAAATTCGGTTCATTTAAAACTTCTTTAGAAATGTATTTAAGTGATATTTATACAATTTCTATAAATCTTGCAGGACTTCCTGCTATTTCGTTGCCTGTTGATAAAGATGAAGATGGAATGCCAGTCAGTTTTCAATTTATTGCAAAAGCGTATGATGAACAAACATTATTTGACGGTGCTTTATCTTTAGAAAAAGCTATAAATTATATTAAATAAATATTAACTAGGATTAAAAATGAGAATTAGAAAAAGAGCGTTAACTTTCGAAGATGTTTTGTTGGTACCTGCAAAATCAGAAGTATTACCAAGAGATGTTTCAATTAAAACTAAATTAACTAAAAAAATTGATTTAAATATTCCTTTTGTAAGTGCTGCAATGGATACAGTTACTGAATATGAAGCTGCAATTGCAATGGCTAGACTTGGTGGAATTGGAATTATTCACAAAAATATGGATATTGAAACTCAAGTTTTACAATGTAAAAAAGTAAAAAAATCTGAATCAGGAATGATTATTGATCCAATTACAGTTAAACCTGACCAAACACTTCAAGATGCTGAAGATATTATGGCTTCATATAAGATTTCTGGTGTTCCTGTTGTTGATGATAACAATATTTTAGTTGGTATTTTAACAAATAGAGATATGAGATTTACAAAAGATTTTACTCAAAAAGCAAAGGATAAAATGACGGCTATGCCATTAGTTACTGCTAAAGAAGGTACAACTTTAGAAGAAGCTGCTGATGTTATGCATGCAAATAAAATTGAAAAGCTACCAATAGTTGATTCTAATAATAAGTTAATTGGTTTAATTACAATTAAAGATATTAATAAAAAAAGAGAACATCCAAATGCAAATAAAGATGAATTTGGAAGACTAAGAGTTGGAGCTGCTATTGGTGTTGGACAATTAGATAGAGCAAGAGCATTAGTTGCAGTTGGTGTTGATGTATTAGTTTTAGATTCAGCTCATGGACACTCAAAAGGTATTTTAGATACAGTAAAAGCTATTAAAGCTGAAATGGATGTACAAATTATTGCTGGAAATGTAGCAACTGCTGAAGCAACAGCTGATTTAATTGCTTGTGGAGCGGATGCTGTTAAAGTTGGAATTGGACCTGGAAGTATCTGTACAACTAGAATCGTTGCAGGTGTTGGTGTTCCTCAAATTTCTGCTATTGATGAATGTGCTGCTGAGGGTGCTAAAACTGGAACTCCAATCATTGCTGATGGTGGAATCAAATATTCTGGTGATGTTGCAAAAGCTTTAGCAGTTGGTGCAAGTTGTGTTATGATGGGAAGTGCATTAGCTGGAACAGAAGAAAGTCCAGGTGAAGTTGTATTATCTCATGGTAGAAAATTCAAAACATATAGAGGTATGGGTTCAATTGGAGCTATGACTAAAGGAAGTACTGATAGATATTTCCAAGAAGGAACAGCTGCCGATAAACTAGTACCTGAAGGAATTGAAGGAATGGTTCCATATAGAGGAACAATCTCAGATATTATTCATCAAATGGTTGGTGGATTAAGATCATCTATGGGATATTTAGGTTCAAAAGATATTCCAACTTTCCAAGAAAGAGCAGAATTTGTTGAAATTACAAGTGCAGGATTAAGAGAATCTCATGTTCACGATGTAACAATCACAAACGAAGCACCAAACTATCATATTTAAAAAAAGAGGTTTATTAACCTCTTTTTATTAAATAATAACTTCACCTTTTGGTGTATTTCTTACTTCATCTATTTTAAAACAATCATTCGCGATATTTCTTGAACTTGTATCTTGATATTGGCTTACAATTTTATGAATTGTTTTTAATTCATCTTTTGAGAATATTGATTCATCAAACTCTTCTTCCATTTTTATAAAATTTAATTCGATAAATTTTTCTTTTTCTATAACTTCAATATCTAAATAATCTAATAATTCTTGCATTAAAAAGATTCTTTCATCATCTTCTTCTAAATCTTCTTCATTTGCAACTATATCAAAAAGTTCGCTAATTATGACAGGTTCAGGATGTCTTGCTCCTTTTATATAAGTTTCATTAAATATTTTATTTGCACAAAATTTTTGATGATTAAAATCCATTAAAAAAAGCATAATTGCTACTTTTTTATCATTCAAGTGTTTTACTTGTTTATGTAGCATATATAAAATTACATTTGCTACTTTTGTCATATCTATAGTCAATATTTTTCCTTTGTTTAGTAAGGGGAAGTATATAATATTAAAAATAAATATTTTGTTTAATTTTTGTTTTATTATATTATTTAAATTTTAATCAAATAATCTAAATCCTTAATAGTAACAATACTTTCATTATCAAGTTTTTTTCTAAGTCTATACACTATATTTCTAATAGTATTTTCATCAACTAATCCTTCAAAAACATTATTTTCAAAAAATTTAGGAAGAAATAAAGTAGTTATTTATGATGAATTTGATGAATTTATAAAAACTGTAGAATAATTTATTTCACTGTTTTCATCAAAATATCACGATAGTGATTTAACTCTTTCATTTTTACATCATCACCATTGTTTATATCAGGATGATATTTATGTGCTAATTCTTTATATCTTTTTTTTATCTCTTCTTTTGAAGGAGAGTGTGTAAATCCAAAAAAATCTTTTGCTTTTTGAACTTCATCAACCCTAGGAGCATTTGCAAAACCTTTAAAATCAGATTGATTAAAATTTCTAAATTCATTAAAATTGAAATTTTGCCCATTTTGAAATTGAGAACTATCAAATTTAAAACTAAAACTATTTGCTCTCATTTTTTTCTTGAAGTTATAAATTAAAAAAACAATAATTACAAAGAAAATTCCTACTATCATCAAAAAAGTTCCAAAATTTGTAAATATTAAATAAAAAATAAAAAATAAAATAGCTAATCTAACTAATCTATTAAAAATATAAATAATTGTATTACTGTACATAAAAACTATCCTTTTAAATAAAGGGTGCATTATATAATTGTTTAGTGAATAAGTAAATTAAGGAATTATAAAACTTTAATAAAGAAGTTTCTATCCAAAAAGAGTTATCATGATTTAACATCTCCTTTGAGATATTAAATCATATGATTCTATTAATATTTTAGGATTGCTTATAGTGCGTGGTGTTGAGTATGCTCTTCTTCCCCTTCCGCAAATTTAAAAAATTTAACATAAGCCTCAATATATTCTCTTCCAGCTTTGACATCGTTAATATCATAATCTTTCAATGCAAGAACACGCTCAAATTTTTTATTAAGCTCAAAAGATTTTTCTTTTTCTATCATATTTTTTAAAGGTGAGAGATTCCCGACCTCAATACTTTTATCCGCAGCTAATACTTTTTTATCAATAGTTGTTCCCGATTCTTTCAAACCCGTAAATGGTGCATTTTCTGCTATTCTATGGACTCTAACTAACGTTTCAAGAAAAAGTTTTTCAGCCACTACTTTTGCCTCTGGACTTAAATCTCTAACTTTCATACTATCTTTAAATACATTCTTAATTTCATTTTCATCTTTTAGTTGAACCCACTTCAAAGCATAGTTGACATTATTGTTTTCCATTGCTTTCTTCCCATCCGCTACAGTTGGTCCATCCATCGTGTCACAATGAGCACTAACTGAAGTAGGTATAGTAGCCATAATGCCTATTGCTGTTGCAATGCTTAATATTATTTTTTTCATTTTTCTTATTCCTTACTTATAAATATTTTTCAAAAATTGAAATTATTAATTAACATATTTTTTGTTTTAAGTTTTTAATAATTATTTATGAAGTTTCAGTCTAATTTAACTGATAAAAAAAGTCATTGATTAAAATCAAGTTTGGTTCTTGGCTAAGTTTTTGCAATGGTACCAAAAGTGACACATGCCTTAAATATAGAATAACGTTAAGATGTGGCAAAAGATTTAGGAGTATCTCTTGCTACATTCTATAGATAGATTTCTGATAGATAATATTAAATTATTTATATTTTTATAAAAAATGTTTTAAACCAGAATATCCTATATAAAAACCTAAACATAAAATAAGCCCTCCAGAAAAATATGGTGCTTTTCTTACAATATTTCCAAATCCAGTAAACTTTTTTGACATATATTTTGTACTTAAAGCAGCAATTACACCAGTTGCAACAAGAGTTAATGCAAGACCTATACTAAAACCTAAAACTAAAGTAGCACCCATTGCTACTTTTTTAAGTTGTAAGCAAAGTAAAAGTACTGTAATTGTTGCAGGACAAGGAATAAGACCTCCTGTTAAACCAAAAAGTAGTACTTGAGTATTTGTAACTTCTTTATTTGCAAATCGTTTTTTTATATCATTTGCATGGGCTAATTCATGGGCATCTTGATATTCAGTAGAATCAATATCTAATCCTTCTACTTCATCATGTAAATGTTCATGAGAATGTTCTTCAAATTCAATTTGATAAGTATATATTTCATTATTATTAGTAATAAAAATTTCTGCTTTGAATTCATGTGGTTCAGGAATTTCATCAATTGATTCTAAAAAATTATCTTTTTTTATAAATAAGAATTTTTGAATTTCATTGTTATCTCTTTTAGTTTCAATACTAAATATAGTTTCTTCTAATTTTATTTCATTAGAAATTAATCTGAATTTTGGAGCTTGTCCTTCTTCAAATATTGAAAGATTAATAACTCCGATTTTTGTTTCGATTTTAAAATCTTCACTATGATGATGGTGATTATTATCATGATGATGCTCATGAGTACAACAATGTTCATTTTTATATGTCTGTCTAATCATCCATAAAGCAATTCCTAAAATAATAACAGCTGAGATAACTTGTAAATATGGCTCAATTACTTCATTACTATATGCTGCACCAAAATATAATCCTGTTAATGCAATAATCCAAACAACAGCTGTATGTGAAATAGTCGCCGCAACTCCTAACATTATAGCTTGAGCAACAGTTCCTTTTATTGCAATAATAAAAGAAGCCATCATCGTTTTTGAATGACCTGGTTCTAATCCATGTAAAGCACCTAACATAATAGCACTAATCATCAAAAGCCAAATATTAGCTCCTTGTGTAATAAGTGTGGTTATATCCATTTTCTATTCCTTATAAATATTTTGTAATTTCTTTAAATTCTTCTAATATTTCATTATAGTTTAAACTACCATCTTTTACTGCGTCATCTAAACAGTGATTAATATGGTCATGTATTAGAAGTTTTTTTGCATTACTTATTGCTTTTTCAACAGCATGTAATTGTTGAGCTATTTCAGAACAAGAACGCTCTTCTTCAATCATAGTAATAACACTTTTTAAATGTCCATTAGCTCTTTTTAATCGTTTTGATATATCATCATGTGATGTATGTTTTGACATATTTATATCCTCTATAGGGGGATATGAAATACTACAAAATAGTTAATTAATATATACTTATTACCTATAATTTTAAATTGTCAAGTCAATCTTGACAGTTTTTATATAAAATTCCAACCAATTGATCCAAAACTTATCACAAAACATGAAGAGTTAAGCGGATTAGGAATCATTGCAACAATTGATAATAAAGAAATTTTAATAGGAAATAAAAAACTTCTTTCAAAGTTTAATATTCAAATTGATAAGATAGAAGAAAAACAAAGTGCTATTTTTATGGCTATTGATAATAAATTTGCTGGATATTATTATAAATGATATTATAAAAATGGAAGCAAAAGAGATTATTAATGAACTTAAAAAACTAGATATTTCTAAAACTTATATGCTAACAGGAGATAAAAAAGAGGTTGTTTTAGATGTTGGAAATAAATTAGGAATTGATGTAATAAGATATGAACTTTTACCACAAGAAAAATTAACTTATTTTGAACAAATAAAAAAAGAGACTAATCAAATAATAGCATTTATTGGTGATGGAATCAATGATGCTCCTATTTTAGCAAATGCTGATGTTAGTTTTGCAATGGGAAGTGATTTAGCAGTAAAATCTGCTGATATTATTCTTTTGAATGATAATATACAATCTATTTTTAATTCTATGAGAATTCTTAGATACTATAAAACAGTAATTAAAATCAATATTATAAGTAAAAATAATAGATAAATTATTCAAAAAATTTTTAATAATTGTAATGATAGAATGCCGAAAATTTATATAAAAAGAGTTTATTTATGCAAGAGTTAGATAGTCAATTCGAAATAGAAGAATCAGAGATTTCTCAAAAAGATAAGAAAAAAGCAACTACAAGTATTTGGGTAAGTGCTTTTGTAAATTTATGTTTAGCAATAGTTCAGATAATCATAGGTATTTTTTCACATTCTCAAGGTTTAGTGGCAGATGGTATTCACTCATTATCTGATTTAGGAGCTGATTTTGTAGCTTTAGTTGCAACATGGAAAAGTAAACAAGCAGCTGATACAACTTATCATTATGGATATAAACGTTATGAAAATTTAGCTTCTTTGATATTAGGAGCTTTACTTTTGGTTGTTGGTATTGGTATGTTGTGGTCAGCTGTTCAAAAACTTCAAAATCCAGAATCAATTCCAACTGTTCAAACAATTGCTTTATGGACAGCTTTAGGTGCTTTAGTTGCTAAAGAGTTATTGTTTAGATATATGCTAGCAATTGCTAAACTTGTAAAATCAAGTATGTTAATTACAAATGCTTGGCATGCACGTTCAGATGCTGCTTCATCATTAATAGTAGCTATTGGTATTCTTGGAAATATTTTAGGATTTCCTATTTTGGATCCAATTGCTGCACTTATTGTTGGATTTGTAGTTGGTAAAATGGGATGGAAATTTATGTGGGATGCAACTCAAGATTTATTAGACAGATCGGTAAGTTATGAAGAAGTAGAGGCTATAGGTAAAGAAATAGGCGAAACAGAAGGTGTAATTGGTTTTCATGAACTAAAAACAAGAAAAACAGGAGATATGATTTTAGCTGATGTTCATTTAGAAATAGATGCAACTATCACGGTTGCACAAGGACATGAGATTGCAAAAAGAGTAAAACAAAATGTTATGTCTAAACATTCGGTGCTTTATATAATGGTTCATGTTGACCCTGTTTATATTAATAATAATTAAAATAAAGCTATGTCTCGACATGAGGGGTTTAAAAGTTTTATAAAGAAAATGTTCAGAAGAGGTTCGCGGCCTCTTCTAATATTATAAGATAATAAAGATACTTAAGAAGGAGAACAAAAACTTAAACTCTTTATTTATAAGTTAATTATAAACACATACAATAAACCAAACATTTACAAATAATATATAAAAAGTTAACAAGAAAAAATCATATAGAACAATTATCAATTAAGTCTTATTTTTGGATTTAGTATGTATAAATTATATGAAATTAGTTAAAAATTAAATGATAAAAGAGATTGATAATAATCAAGAAACTTTAACAAATTATAAAGTACAATATTCAAAAAGATTGGAGAATCAAATGTTTCATATACCTAATGGTATGGAGTTAGTGATTATAGCTTTACTAATTTTAGTTTTATTTGGTGGTAAAAAGATACCAGAATTTGCAAAAGGTTTAGGTTATGGAATTAAGAATTTCAAAAATGCTTTAAATGAACATGATGAAACTAACAAAACAGAAGAAGTAAAAACAACTATTTTAAAGGTAGATGAGAAAATTAGGGACTGTTAGAAATTCCGTGTCAATCAGATAAAATAATATCAAGGATTGACAATGGAAGAGCAAATTGAATTTGATTTTAATGAAATATTAAATCAATTTAGAAATGGTAAAAAACTAACAGGTAAAGATGGACTTTTAGCTCCACTTATCAAATATGTATTTAATGTAAATCTTTCACAAAAAGGTTCATATAATTATATTTTAACTTTTAATCATAATGTTTGTGTAGCACAAACAAAAAGAGGAAGTTTTAATTTAAATTAAATCCTTAAGGTTAATAAAATTCTTTATACATTCATTCTTTATATAAATAGTAATATCCTCAATATGAATAGAAGGCTTAATTAAAAAAAATTTCAAACCTAGCTCCATTTTGAGTATTTGATGCAGATATTTTACCATTAAACTTTTGTTCAACAATAGTTTTCACAATAAATAAACCAATACCAATTCCTTTATCTTTTGATGTTATATAACTTTCAAAAATAGATTCTATAGGTTCTATTTTTATTCCACCTGCATTATCTTCAATTTCTATTTTAAATTTATCGTCAAATTTTTTTAATTTTATATTTATATATTTGTTTTCTATATTTGTTTCGCAAAGAGCATCTTTTGAATTTAAAACAATATTCAAAATAATTTGAGAAAATTCATTTGCATTACCTTGTAAGAAATAATTATCATCACTCGAAAAATTAACATCAATCAGATTGTTTTTCATAGAATCATTTACAAAATCAATACATCTTTTTACTTCATCATCTACACTAAATTTTGTTTCAATATTGCTGTTTTGAAAGAAACTTTGAAATGTATTTATTGTTTGTGATAAATGATTTAGAATGTTTTTGTTTATATCTATCTTCTGTAATAGCTCTTCTTTTGAAATTTTACTAAATTTTAGTTTTGCTTCAATATTAGTATTTATTGAACCTAATTCTGCTAAAGGTGTTCTCCATTGATGAGCAAGATTTCCACTTAGTTCTCCTAGGCTTGATTGTTTTGATTTGATTAGTGCTAGTTTTTGATTCTTTTCATTTTCATTTTGAAAAAATTTTATTTTATAAGCTATCGCAAATGAAAGCATTACTGTATCCCAAACCATTGAAAAGTTTGTTATATTAATAGTATATGAATTATACGGTAATAAATTCCAATAAAGTACACCCATAAAAGCAATTACAAAAAATAATGTACCACCTGTGGCAATGATATAATATAAAGCTTGCTTTGCTCCCTCTTTATAACTTTTGATAGTGATAACAATAAAAAATATTAAACTAAAAGCTAAAAATAATATAGCTATTTTTTGTATTAAAGAATTTGATACAAAAAATCTTAAAAGAACAAATAAAAAATTGATTATGCCTACAATCAATACTATTTTTTTTATTTTTCCTTTTAATTCTAAAAAATAAATTGTAAAAAATGCTAATCCTATAATACATAAGGGTATACCAATAATAAAAGAATCATTTACTAGAATTGATGGAATATTTAAGTCATTTGTTACGTATCTAAATAAAGTAATATTTGTTATAAAATACCCAAACATAAAAATTGTATAAGATAAAATTGATTTGTCTTTTGTAATAAAATATAAAAAAAGATTGTATATAATAAATGCAAATGCTATAGATGAAGTTACTATAACTATTTTATAAAAGGTAATCCAACTACTATTTAATTGAGCTTCCGAACTAAAAGCAAAAGAGCTTATTACAGGGAATTTACTCTTAATTTTTAGAAGATAAATAAAATTATTAGAGTTCTTTTCTAATTTAAATCTAATAGGATATACTTTTTCTATTCTATCTTTTACATCTACAATTGAACCACTTTTATTTATATTTATTAATTGATTTTTATTAAATACATATAACTCTTGAATATTTTCTCTAATAATACTTTTTGAATCAAAATAAAGTTGTTCATATCCAATAGAGCTTACTTCAAATAAAAACCAATATGTTTCATTTGTTAATCCAAAACTTTTAGCATCTTTGGGTAAGTGCGTAAGTTCATTTGATATGGCATGAGTGTAAGCTTCTTGAGCTGTTAAATTTTCACTTGTTTTGAAATAACCACTTTTATGGATAATAATATTTGAATTTAGATTCTCAATGCTATCTAAAGCATAAATATTTAAGTGTAGAAAAAAGAGTAAAAAAATATATTTTATTGTATTCATGAAAATTCTTTAAGTTTATCTTGCTGTATCTAGTTTCCAGCCTCTGCCTTTTATTGATAAAATTATATCAAATCCTATTTTTGAACGAAGTCTATTTAAAAGATTTTTTAGTGCAGAATCAGTTATTTCTTCATATCCCCAAATATGTTCTATTATTTGTTCTTTTGTCAAAGTTCTATCATAATTATCTATAAATAATCTTAGTAAATCTTTTTCTTTTTTTCCAAGATTTATTACTTCTGCATTTTTGTATAACTCATCAGATAAAAGATTGTAAATTAAACCATCACAAAAAGTAAAAAATTTTCTAATAGATTTTTTTCTTCGTATAACTTTATCAAATGTTTCAAGAAAATTATTTAGTTCTAAAGGTTTTAAAATATAGCCATCTATGCTACTATTTGCTGCTTTAAAAAGTGTATTTTGGTCTGAGTAAGAAGTTAATATAATTATTGGTATGGATTGATTTTCTTCTCTTATTTTTTCTATTAATTGTAAGCCATCTATTTTGGGCATTTTTATGTCTGATAAAATAATATCAGGCTTTTCTAATTTAAATATCTCAAAAGCTTCTTCTCCATCTTTTGCAATGAAAATTTTTCCAAAAAAGATTCTTAAAGTTTCTGTTACTTGAGCTCTAACAATATCATCGTCTTCAGCAAATAAAACAGATAGGTTTTTAAAAAAAATCAAATCGTAAGACATTTAATACCTTTATATATTTCTTGTTTAAGTATAACAAAATCAAAGTCCCATAATAGTCCCATAATAAGATTTAAATCTATCTGATAGGGGACTAGTCTTTTGTTAGAATGTAGCTATAACAAAAATAAAGGAACAAAGATGAAAAAATTTAACTGTGATTTTGCTTCGCATTTTAGAATCCTAAAAGGTGGGAAAATAAGCCTAGTAGTATCAGCTCTTCTAGGAAGTGCAGTAATTGCAAGTGCAGCTCCAACAGGAGGAGTAGTAACAAGTGGAAATGCAACTATTTCACAAAATGCAAATACCACAAATATAAATCAATCAACACAAAAAGCCTCAATAAACTGGCAAAACTTTAATGTAAAATCAAATGAAACAGTTAACTTTAATCAACCAAATAAAAATTCTATTACTTTAAATAGAGTAGTAGGTAATGAAAAATCTGTTATTGATGGAACATTAAACGCTAATGGACAAGTTTGGATATTAAACTCAAATGGTATTTTGTTTAACTCAACTGCTAAAGTAAATACCTCTGGACTAATAGCTACAACAGCAGAACTTTCTGATAAAGATTTCCAAGATGGAAATTATAACTTTAAAAACTCAAAATCAAACTCAGTAGTAAACTTAGGAACTATAAATGTATCTAATAATGGATATGTAGTATTAGCTTCAAATGAAGTAAGAAATGCTGGAACAATAAAAGCAATAAAAGGAAAAGTATATTTAAGTGGTAATAGTGAATATACAATAAACCTAAATGGGAACTCAATAGTAAATCTAATAGTAACTAAAGGTGTGTTAGATGCAATGGTAGAGAACTCAGGAACTATAATCGCAAATGGTGGAGAAATATATCTTACAACAAACGCGGTAAATGAACTTTTAAAAGGTGTAGTAAATAATACAGGTGTAATTGAAGCAAACTCACTTGATGATGTAACAGGGAAAATAGTACTTACTGGAAATACAGTGATTAATAGTGGATCTTTACTAGCAACTGGTGAAAAAAAAGGTGGAACGATTTTAGTAGGTGGGGATTGGCAAGGTTCAAACTCTGATATCTATGGACAAGCTTCTATTTCATATTTAACAAATACAAGTATTATTGATGCATCAGCAACTGCCAATGGTAATGGTGGTAAAGTGGTTGTGTGGTCAAACCTTACAGATGGTATAACTGTAGCAAATGGTTCAATAAAAGCAGAAGGTGGAGCAAATGGAGGAAATGGTGGATTTATAGAGACATCAGGACATACACTTTCAGTAAAAAACGGAATTAAAGTAAGCACAAAAGCCCCAAAAGGGAAAAGTGGAAGTTGGTTACTAGATCCTGTGGATATTGAAATTTATCATGCAGTAGATGCTACGGCTGATGATGCATTTGATGTTACCAATCAAGATGTATTTAACATCGATGGGGGTAGTGCTTATCCAAATTGTACCGCAGGCGAATGTGACCCTCAAAGACTTTATTTAGCTTCAGATGATACTACATCAAAAATTTCCGACTACACCATCAACACCGCTCTTAATGCGGGAACATCGGTGTATATCTCAACCTATAAAGATGGAAGCAGTAGTGGCAATGGAGATATTACTGTAAGCTCAGGGGTGGATATTCACACATCAGTAAATACAGGTGTAGATAATAATTACACACCGCGAACTTTAGGGCTTTATGCGTATCGCAATATCATTATTGATCATGCCAATATCATAGCGCACGATTCTGATAGTCCACTTTCAATTGAATTGTCTTCGGGTATGTCAGCTATAACAGCGCTCGGGAACACTTATTATTATGCGCCTTGGAACGATGCTGTACTTTTGTATGCTCCAACAGCAGAAAATCCAATTACTACAAATGATGAAAAATTGGCAGCATCTAAAGTCCCTGGGAGTGGTGGATATGTGAGTATCACCGATTCAAATATTTATACAAAAGGAGGCTCAATCACCATAGGTGGTCAAGGGTATTATGGATTTGCAGTTGGAGATGCCACTAACGCAGGAGTGCTTATCAAAGATTCAAGCATATACACGGGTGGTGATAATATGTCTGGAGATATCACTATTCGTGGTGCCAATACTTCAACAGGAGATGGGGTTAGATTAGACCACGCTCAATTATTGACTACAAGACTAGATAGCATTGCATATGCAGGCAATGGTGCTGATGTTACAATTCTTGGAATTAGTGTGGGTGGAAATGGTGTCTATTCGACCTCTACGACAGCTGGCGAACAATCATCCATAGATGCTAATTATATTCATATTGATGGTTCTACTACAGCAATTTACAATGCTGATACCAATAAAAAAGCTGCTGTAAATTTGGAATACACTTCGATAGATAGCTTAAGTGAGACTTTCATCACGGGTTACAATATTGCAGATTATGCATACTACCTTTATTCAGCTTGGTACAGACAACTCGATGGGACAATTGACGATCCGAGTATCTACAGAAATGCTGGTACTAGTGGTACACAAAGTATTATATTAGGTAAATCGACTAATTTTAATAGGGAATGGGGTGAGGAACTAAATTTACATCTTGACTCTTGGGGTTCTCGTGGAGTGTTGTTTGATGGTGATTCGACCGATAAAGTGACTATGGGGGGAGAGGATCTTACCAATTCTACCCATGTGGCTTACCGATTTTATGGTGCACAAGGTGGAGAGACAAGTACGATTAGTTTTACAAATTCAAATTCATTAACAATTAATTCAGGAGATTCTGGCGAACAAACTGCAAATGGTTCATTGCAATTTTATAATATGACAGGAGAATACAACTGGAATGAAGAGTGGTATAACCTAGCAGTAAAGCCTTTGTATCTTGGTGGAACAACCAATCCTACAGATGGAATATATATATCAGATGATGCAATAGATAAGCTATCTGATAATACAGCTTTTAATACTGTGTATTATGGAAATGATAGAGAAAGTGATGTGGTTGTGAGAAATCTCAATCCAACTAATCAAATTAAAAATGTAGCTATACAAGGTGTCAATGTTACACTTTCAAATGGAGCAAATATTAAAACGGCAACAGATGGTTATGTGCTTTTTGCAACTGATGTGGGCAATGACGCTGATAATAGCGGTACATTTACAAATTCAGGAGCAACATTTACAGGAGCTGGAGATAGATTTGTCTATGTTTATGATAGTTCAAAAATAACAGGTGCTGTTCCAACTACGCAACATACTGAAATGAGTGGAGAATATGACAATTATACTTCTTCATATAGTATTTATGACGCAGAAGAAACTGCATTTGGATTTACAGGAGGAAGTGCAGTATTATGTAGTGCGGGAGAGTGTGGAGGTTCAACACCAACACCACCAACGCCAGAACTAAAGCCAGAGCCAACACCACCAACGCCAGAGCCAACACCACCAACGCCAGAGCCAACACCGACTCCAACTAAAAATAAAGAAGTAGAAAGAATAATTACATCTATTGTAAATACTCAACAAGTAAAACAACCAGTAATTCCAGTTACAATAACTCCTGTAGTTAGTGTAAATACACCAGCTTTTCAAAATACACAAATAAGTAATAACCTATCAGTAAAACTAGGAATTACAGATAGTGGTAATGTAAATCTAGTTTCTCAAACAGTTGTAGGACAACCAAATCAGGTAGTGACACTTAGTGAATTAAAAACTTCATCACAAGAAAATAGTAATGAAAATGAGAAAAAAGAAGTTAAATTAGATGATGTAAAAGTATCTTTAAACCAAAACTCAATTGTACAAATTGTAAATGGAGGAGTATTGCTTCCAGGTGGTGTAGATCAACAATTCTATGTAGTTAGACAAGATGTAAATAGCTCAACAAACACAAATTCAGAAACAAATGAGAATAAAAAAACTAAAGGAACAAACTAATGAAAAAAGTATTACTAACGTCAATCATAGCTTCAAGTGTATTACTTGGAGCAAATGTTCCAAATGTAGATGCAATCCAAAACTCAATAAGTGTACCAAAAGTAATAGAAGAGAAACAAGAATCAAAAAAGAATGAATTAATTGAAGTTGGTGGTAAAAAAGTTTATGAACCAATGATGATAGATGATAAAAGTGGTAAGAAAATACTTGTAAAAAATATTGCATTCGATGGTAATAATCATATCTTAAATGATGAATTAAATTCTTTACTAGCTCAATATAAAAATAAAGAACTAAACTTTGCTGATATGCAAAATGTAGCTTCTGTTGTAACAAAACTGTATAGAGATAAAGGATACTTCGTTGCACGTGCATATGTTCCAAAACAAAATATCCAAGAAAACTCAAATGTACTAAAAATATCAGTAATTGAAGGAAGCTATGGAGAATTTAAATTAATAAATAACTCTAATGTAAATGATTCAATAGTTCAAGGTATGCTTGATGATGCAAAAGCAAGAGATAATGTAGTAAGTACTGATACTTTAGAAAGAAGTATGCTAATTATTAATGATACACCAGGTGTAATGGTAACTAAAGCAGATGTAAAACCAGGGAAAGAAGTAGGAAGTAGTGACTTTGTAATCGAAACAGCCCCAACAGCTTTGTATGATGGATATGTAGTAGGAGATAACGCAGGAAGTAAATTTACAGGTAAAAATAGATTGATGGCAGGAGTTAACCTAAACTCTCCACTAAACCTTGGTGATAAATTATCTGTTTCTGGATTAATAAGTAATGGTGAAAATATAAAAAACTATAAAGTAGGTTATGAAATACCTTTGATGTCTAATGGTCTAAAAGGACAAACAAGCTACTCAAGAACAGATTATAACCTAGTGAAAATGGGACAAACAACTCCCGATGGTATATATGATGGAAATACTTCAACAATAGAAGCTGGAATCTCTTACCCAATTATTAGAACAAGAATGGAAAACCTAAACTTCACAACTCTTTACTCTAATAAAGAATTAAAAGATTACTATGTTGAAGCATTAAATAAAAATAGAGAAATAAATAGTGTTAAACTAGGATTGGATTATATAAAAAATCATACCCTTCTTGGATTTGACTCTTCTTCAAAAATAGAAACTTTCTATACTTTAGGTAAATTAGATATTAAAGATGAAACTTCTAAAAATCAAGATAAAGCAGGTGTAAATAATCAAGGTACTTACTCAAAAGTAAATGTAAACCTTGGTAATCAAACACAATTTAACCCAACTTACTCACTAAATACAAATGTAAAAACACAATACGCCTTAAATAATAAAAACCTAGATGGAAGTGAAGATTTTACTCTTGGTGGAATGGAAGGTGTAAAAGTATTCTCTGATGGTGAACAAAGTGTAGAAAACGCAATAATGTTTAACGCAGAATTCCAAATAAAACTTCCAGAGATACAAACCTTAAACCATAAAATAGGATTCTTCTATGATGTAGCAACTGGTGATATGAGTAATAGTGATAAAGATACACAATTTAAAAGAAGAACTCTTCAAGATGTAGGAATAGGATACTATACAAACTATAAAAATGCCTTCACAAAACTACAAGTTGCAAGAGTAATAGGAAATGAAGATATTGAAAGTGAAAATGTAGGAGATAGTTCAAGAATATTGTTCCAAGCGGGGTTGACTTTTTAATTAGCTAGTTAAATTTCGAGTCTATGATTGGTTCTATTTATTATTTTGTATTGGAATGTATTTCTTAGGACTTATAGATTTATTTATGAAATAAAAAAAAGAGAAGTTTAGAACTTCTCTTTTTAAAAATAAGTATTTTCAGTCATATTTGTTATTTGAGTTAACATAGATTCGTAATCATTATATTTTATATTTATAGGATATAACTCTTTTTTATATTTTAAAATTAAAGATGGAAAATTTCTTACATTTAGTGAACGTCTAAAGTTTAATTCATTTTGTAAATCTTCTTCTATTTTTTGAGATTTTAGATCATCTTCAAACTTCTTTTCATCCATTCCTATTTGTTTTGCTAATTCTATAAGTGTTGAAGCATCACTTGGATTTAAGGCTTTTAAATAATAAGCTTCTTGAATAGCATTTATCATTTTATCTTCTTTGTTTTTATATCTTGCAAGTATTGTTGCTTGACAAGCTAAATAAGTTGAACGCCTTGGTTGACAGTTTTTCCAAAAATCATGATTAAATTTTGTACCTGTATTTTCTTCTATTTCATACCAAATATTTTCTATTTTTTCTTGCATATCTTTTGGCATAATTTCATCACTATGTGCTGCTAACCCACCAACTACATAAATTAATTTTATATTTGAATTTAGATGTTTTTTAAGATTATCTAATGTAGATTTAAAAGCATAACACCATGAGCACATTGGGTCATGGACATAATATAAAGTATAAATCATTATTTTCCTTTTTTTCTTAGTATTGTATTTAAATAATATTAATTTGCTTTAAAACTTTTTGAGTACAATATGAAACAGTTAAAAAGGATTTTTATGGAATATGAAGAGTTTGAAAAAGCTGTTGATATGTTTGGCATATTAACAAGAGTTTCAAAAAAAGATTTAAAAAAGAAGTATTTAAAACTCTCAAAAATATATCATCCAGATATGGAAACAGGAGATCCTGAAAAGTTTTTAGAGTTGAAAAAAAATTATGATATGCTTTGTGCATATATGGATTCATACTATTTTTCATTTGATAAAGATGAATTTAAACACCAATTTCCTTCTTTTACAAATTATAAGAATTGGAATAAATAGGAGATAAAATGTTTGAAGAAAAAATAAAAGATTTAGTTATAAGTTCATTAGTTATTGATTCTTATTGTCTAGGAACACATTGGGTTTATGATGAAGAACAATTAATTGATAATTCAATTGATTGGAATGCTTTAAATACACCAATAGCATTATGGCATAAGGGAAAAATAGCAGGTGATTTTACTCACTATGGAGACCAAACTTTATGGTTGTATGAGTTTTTAAAAGACAAAAATAGTTTTGATGAAAATGCTTTTAAAGATTTTTGGTTTGAAAAAATGCAAACTTATACAGGTTATGTGGATGCTTCTTCAAGAAATACAATTGAAAATATTCAAAATAAAATAAAACCTTGTGGTTCAAGTTCTACTGATTTATCAATAGTTGGCAGAATCGCTCCTCTTTTAAAAGTTTCAAAAACAAAAGATGAGTTTTTTAAAAATGTAGAAAAGTTTGTAAGTATTACTCATAATAGTCAACTTGCAAAAGATTGTGCAGATTTTTTTGCAAAATTATTGATTTTAGTTTTAGAGAAAAAGGATATAAAAAAATCAATTTTAAAACTAAAAGAGACTTGTGATGAACATTTTCAAAATATGATAGAAAATGCTTTAAATTCGAAAGAAGAAGATAGTTTTAAAGCGATTAGAGATTTTGGTCCAGCTTGTGATATTAATGGAGGATTTAGTGGAGTTATTTATCTTTTAACAAAATATGACGACTTAAAAAATATGATAATAGCAAACTCTAAAGCCGGTGGAGATACGAGTGCTAGAGCTATGATTGCAACTATAATATTTATGGCAAATAATGGAATAGGGCAATTACCAAAAGAATGGATGAATATTAATGCAAAAAAAAAAATAGAAGATAAATTTTAAATTAAGAGAGTTAATATGCAAAAGAGTTTTTTAGTCGTAGTTTTTTTATTGTTTACTATTTGTAATAATTTATTAGCAAATGAGAGCTATACAAAAGAAGAAATCCAAAAAATGATTTCAAAAATGGTGATTTTAGGTTTTAATGGTGAAAATGTAGGTCAAAATGATGAAATATATAAAGATATAAAATCAGGACTTGGTGGAGTTATTCTATTTGATAAAGACCCAAATGATAAGAAAAAAGTAAAAAATGTTAGAAATAAAGAACAATTAAAAAAACTAACTTCTCAACTTCAAAGCATTTCAAAACAAAAACTTTTAATTTCTATTGACCAAGAGGGTGGAATTGTTCAAAGATTAAAAAAAGAAGATGGTTTTGTCGATACTTTAAGAGCTAGTGAAGTAGCTTTAAAAGGTGAAAATTTTGCCAAACAAACATATAAATTATTAGCAAATGATTTAAAAGAATCAGGAATAAATACAGATTTTGCACCAGTTGTTGATTTGGCAATTAATAAAGAAAATAAAGTAATAGTGACAAGAGGAAGATCATTTGGACAATCATCAAATGAAGTTATTAAATACTCTTCGATATTTGTGGAAGAATTAAAAAAACAAAATGTGATTTCTGTTTTAAAACATTTTCCAGGACATGGTTCATCTTTGGGTGATTCTCATTTAGGATTTGTTGATATTACAAATACTTGGAATGAAAAAGAGTTAGAACCTTATAAATATTTTATTAAAAATAATAAAGTTGATATGATAATGACAGCTCATGTTTATAATAAAAATCTTGATGCAATAAATCCAGCGACTTTATCTTATAACATAAATACAAAATTATTAAGAAATAAGTTAGGATTTGATGGAGTTTTAGTAAGTGATGATTTACAAATGTACGCTATTTCAAAACATTATGATTTAAAACAAACTTTAACTTTGTCAATTAACTCAGGTGTAAATATGCTTTTATTTGCAAATCAATTAGCAAAACCAATAACATTAAAACAAATAGTTGATACTGTTTATTCTCAAATCCTAAATAAACAAATTTCATTAGAGCAAATCATCAAATCAAATCAAAGAATAGATTTGATGATGGGTATTTAAATATTTTTCCAAAGAGGGAATAATTTCTTATTTTAAGGTTTCAATTATAGAATTTTCAAATCTTTTGAAACCTTTTATTATCTCTTTTTTTGTGATATTTAAAGGTGGTAAAAATCTAATTATATTTTTCCCTGATTTTAAGATTAATAAACCATTTTTTAAAGAAGAATTGATTAGTTCATTTAATTTTGTATCATCTTTTAAAACAAGTCCTTGCATAAATCCATGACCGTTTTTTTGTATAAATAAATTTGGATATTTATTTATACAATAAAGAAGATAACTATCAAAAAATTTGATATTTTCTTGTAAAATTCCACTATTTGAATATTTTTCTAAAATATTTAAAACTTTACAAGAAACAGTAGTGCTTAGATGATTCCCTCCAAAAGTTGAACCATGATCTCCAAAAGTAAAAATATTTTTTTTATTAGCCATCATAACTCCAATTGGAATACCTGTTGCTAAGCCTTTGGCTAAAGTTACAATATCTGGCTTAATTTCAAAATATTGAGAGATTAAAAAGTTTCCACTTCTGTAAACTCCTGTTTGAATTTCATCTACAATCAAAAGTAATTTCTTTTCTTTTAAGGTTTTTTCTAGTTTTTTTATTTGAGAAATATCTTGCATAAAAATGCCACCTTCTCCTTGAATTAATTCAAGCATAACAGCAACAGTAGAATCGTCTATCAAAGAAATAGCTTCATTTATATCCTTTGCATAAACAAATCCATCAGGATAAGGTCCAAAAAATTTATGCTTATCTTCTTGAGCCGTTGCTTTTAAAGTAGCAATTGTTCTTCCATGAAAAGAATTTTTTATGGTTATGATTTTATATTTTGGTTTATTAAATGATATATTTCCATACTTTCTTGCAAGTTTTATTGCACTCTCATTTGCTTCAGCTCCACTATTACAAAAAAAACATTGCATATCATAAGTACTTAGTTCAACTATTTTTTTTGCGCATTTTTCTTGTGTTTTTATATGATAAATATTTGAAGTGTGTAAAACTTTTTTTGCTTGTTTTTTTATGGTTTTTACAATTTTTTTATTTGCGTAACCTAAACTATTAACTCCAACTCCTGAAGCAAAATCTATGTAATCTTTGTTATTTTCATCATAAAGAATAGATTTTTTACCTTTTACAAATGCCACATCTAATCTATTATATAAAGGTAACAAATATTTATTTTCTTTCATTTTTACTCCTTATTTTGTACATAAAAGTATAAAATAATAAAACTAGTATAGCAATCCATTAATTGCTATATTTAAATTTTTATCTCACTATTTAATCTATATATTTTTGTGTTATACTAAAATTTAATTTATTTTTTGAAAGGTCTTATTTTGAACAAAATTATATGGGTTTTTGTGGCTCTTATTGGAGCTGTTTGTTTTGGCTATCTAGCGTTACAAAACGGAGAAACGGTTTCAGCTATGTATTTAGTTGTTGCTGCTGTTTGTATTTATGCTATTGGATATAGATTTTATGGAAGGTTTATTGCTTATAAAGTTTTAGAATTAGATAAAAACAGAGCAACTCCTGCTATGGTTCATGATGATGGAAGAGATTTTGTTCCTACGAATAAATCTGTTTTATTTGGTCATCACTTCGCTGCAATTGCGGGAGCTGGTCCTTTAGTTGGTCCTATTTTAGCTGCACAAATGGGATATTTACCATCAATGTTATGGATTTTAGTTGGTGGAGTTTTTGCAGGTGCGGTTCATGACTTTGTTGTTTTATTTATATCTTCAAGAAGAGATGGAAGATCTCTTGGTGAAATAATAAAAGATGAATTAGGAACTTTCACAGGTTCTGTTGCTATGATTGCTATTTTTGGGATTATGCTTATTATTATTGCTATTTTATCAATGGTTGTTGTAAAAGCTCTTGCTCATTCTCCTTGGGGTTTATTTACTATTTCTATGACTATTCCTATTGCTATTTTTATGGGAATTTATATGAGATATATAAGACCTGGTAAAGTTGGAGAAGCTTCTGTTATAGGTTTTGTACTTTTAATTTTAGCTATTCATTATGGAAGCGTAGTGGCACTTGATCCTATTTGGGCAGCTAGATTTACTTTTGAAGCTACAACTTTAGCAATTATTATGATGGCTTATGGATTTATTGCTGCTATTTTACCTGTTTGGTTTTTATTAGCACCTAGAGATTATTTATCAACATTCTTAAAAATTGGTGTTATTTTACTTATGGCAATTGCTATAATTGTTGTAGCTCCTGATCTTCAAATGCCAAAAATGAACAGTCAATATTTTGATGGTTCAGGTCCTGTTTTTGCTGGTGGATTATTTCCATTTTTATTTATTACAATTGCTTGTGGTGCTATTAGTGGATTCCATGCTTTAATTTCAAGTGGAACAACACCAAAAATGCTTGAAAATGAAACTCATGCTCTTCCTGTTGGATATGGTTCTATGTTAATGGAAAGTGCTGTTGCTATTATGGCTTTAATCACTGCTACTATTTTACATCCAGGACTTTATTTCGCAATTAACTCATCACCTGCAATTATAGGTACAGATGTAGTTACTGTTGCTCAAACTATTTCAACTTGGGGATTTACTATTTCTCCTGATGAAATTCTTAATCTTACTAAAAATATTGGTGAGCAAACAATTTTATCAAGAACAGGAGGTGCTCCAACTTTTGCTATTGGTGTTGCTTTAATATTACATGAACTTTTTGGTGGAATTGAAATGATGGGATTCTGGTATCATTTTGCTATTTTATTTGAAGCCTTATTTATTTTAACTGCTGTTGATGCAGGAACAAGAGCTTGTAGATTTATGGTTCAAGATATTTTAGGAAATGTTTATAAACCTTTAGGAAATACAAACAATTATTTAGCAGGAATTATTGCAACTGCAATTAGTGTTATTGGTTGGGGATATTTCTTATATCAAGGAACAATAGATCCAAGAGGTGGAATTTATTCACTTTGGCCATTATTTGGTGTAAGTAATCAAATGTTAGCTGGTATGGCACTATTATTAGGAACTGCTGTATTATTTAAAATGGGAAAACAAAAATACGCTTGGGTTACAGTTGTACCCGCTGTATTTGTTTTAACAGCAACACTTTATGGTGGAATTTTAAAAATCTTACCATTTAAAGAAGGTGATAGAGTTCATAATGCAGTAAGTCATGTTGCAATTGCACAGATTCAAGCTAAAAAAATAGTTGAACTTGAAGCAAAAATTCTAACACTTACACAAGAAGATGAAATCGTAAAAGCAAATAAAGATATAAGTCTTGCACAGCAAATTAAATTCTCAAATATCTTGAATGCAATTTTATGTATATTCTTTATGATTAGTACAATTTTAGTAATTATTGCAACGATTGGAATTTGTATTGGAAGAATAAAAATTCCATTAAAAGAATCTCTATATATTCATGTTGATAGTTTAAAAAAGGCTTAATATGTTTAGTAAAATAAAAACTTTTTATGAAAAATCCGAAAGGTTTTTTCATCCCCTTGTGGGATTATCAAGCTATGATAAATATCTAGAACATATGCAAAGAAATCATCCAGAAAAAGAAGTACAAAGTCGTGGTGATTTTTTTAAAGAATGTTTAGAGAGAAAATATAATAGCGGTGGTTTAAATAAATGTTGTTAGGTCTATTAGAATAAAGTTTTTTATTATACATTAGGACTTATGTTAACTGAGGTTTTCGCCTCAGTTTTAAATTAACTGTTTTTTTATAAACTCTAAATAGTGTCCCTCTTTTTCTTCTAACTCTTTGTGGTTTCCACTTTGTACAACTTTTCCTTCGTCTATTACATAAATAATATCAGCATTTTTTACTGTACTTAATCTATGGGCTATTGTGATTACTGTTTTATCTTTTAAAAATTCTTCTAAATCACTAAATAATTTTACTTCGGTGTGAACATCTAAAGCTGATGTTGATTCATCAAATATTACAATAGCTGGATTTGCAATAATCATTCTGGCTATTGATAATCTTTGTCTTTGACCACCACTTAATCTAATTCCATGTTTTCCAACAATTGTTTCAAGACCATTTGTCATATTTCCGACAGTTTGTAAAAGTTGTGCAATTTTTAGGGCTTTAAAAATTTCTTCATCACTTATATTTTCATTTCCCATTGTTATATTAAATCTCAAAGTATTATTAAATAAAATTGGCATTTGTAAAACTAAAAAGATATTTTCCCTAAGACTTTGTTTATTCAAGTTTTCAATACTAATATCATTATAAAAAATATCTCCAGAGTTTTTAGCATAAAAACCAGAAATAATATTTGCAATAGTAGTTTTTCCACTGCCACTAGCACCTATAATTGCCACTTTTTCACCTGATTTTATATCAAAAGATATATTTTTTAATACTTCTTTATCTTTATTGTAATTAAAACACAAATTTTTTATATGAATATCTACTTTTTTAGAGTTGGAATCTAGTGTTAAAGTTCCATTTTTTTCTTTCTTTAATTCTAATATTTTATTTATACGAGTCATTGCCGTATTTGCACTTGCATAGGCATATTGAATTGTTAAAATATCTTGAACAGGTGTTAAAATAAACCAAATATATCCAAACATAGCAAACATTAACCCTATTGATAAATCACTATAAGCTACAAGTAAAAGTCCTCCTGCTCTGAAAATTTCAAAGGCCATTAGAAAAATTGTAAATGAAAATCTTTCATAGGCTACACTTTTATAGTTAAATTCATTTGATGTTTGTTGAATGTTTTTTGCTTTATTTATTGAGTCCTTAAAAAAGAAGTTTTCTTTATTACTAGCTTTTATTTGTCCAAATAAATCTAAAGTTTCATTTATATTATTTTGAAATTCTTCAATTGCTTTATTTTCTTCTTTTTTTAAAATACCAGTTTTTTTGGAAATTTCTTTTGAAAGAATCATAATAATTGGTTGAATAAATAAAATCATAAGTCCTAAAATTGGATTTATTGTGATAATTACAATGGCAACAGCAACTAAAGTTAAAATTGAAGCTATAAATTTACTAGCAACCGTAACTATAAAATTATCTAAAGTATTAACATCTGTTACCAAATTTGCGCCAATTGAGCCTGAACCCAAACTTTCATATTCATTCATATTTACAAGTTCAAGATGATTTAAAAGTTTTTCTCTTATTTTAAAAGTTACATATTTTGATATTTTTGTAAATATTTTAGTGATTAATACACTAATAAAAAAATAAATTATACGAAGAAATAAAACAATAAAAGTTACAATTGTAATATAATAAAAAGCAGTGGTAGTTCCAAAAAGTTCATTAATATTATTTACAAAAAAATCAGGTTTTTTTAATAAAACTTCATCAACTAAAAGTGGTAAAAGTAACGGAATTGGAACACTTATTATTATTGCAAATATTGTAATAATTTGCCCAATAATAAGAGATTTCTTATTATCTAGAAGTAGTTTAAATATATATTTTAGAGATATTTTATTATTCATTATTAGTTTGAATATCTATTCTATATCCTGTTCCTGACACATTCTTAATAAGCTCTTTATATACTTTTTTTCTTAATTCTTTAACTAAAGATCTTAATGAATCTTGTGTCATTTCACCATTCCATATTTTTTGATTTATTTCTTCATAATTTAAAGAACAATTATGATTTTTAATTAAAAAGTCAAAAAATAGAATCTCTTTTTTAGTTAATAAAACAATAGAATTATTTTTAAATAAAGATTTATTGTATTTATCATAAATGAAATCATTTCTTAAGTTTAAAATATTGGATTTATTTGAATCAAGAGTTTTTACACAATCTTTTAAAATATCAATAAATACATTCATACAATCTAAATTTTGGATAAATTTGACATATTGAAGTTCTAAACCTTCCAATAAATGTGTATGATTTAATTCATCTAAAATAGCAATAATTTGTATTTGATTATTTAAAACTCTAATTTTTTTCAAAAGTTCAAAATTATATTTTGTAATTACAAAATGAATTTCGTTTGTATTTATTAGTTCTATTAATTCATCATGATGTTCATATTCAAATAAATTATTTGTAAAAGAAGAAACATGATTACTAAACTCATCATTAAGATTTTTTTTGTAACAAATGTTTAAAGATTTTAAGGCTTTCATGTAAATTCCTAGAAGCAAAATTTATTATTTATTACTTTATGATAACATTATTTTAACAACTACGTACTCTTTTTATTAATAGATTCTAAATTTTTTTTTATTTGTAGAATCTTAAAAGTACACTATCTACAATTATTATACATTTAATATGCTACAATCAAAATAAAAAATAGAGTTTAAAAAATGAAAAAAATCGCAATTATATTTCTTTTATTGTTCACTTTTCTTTTTGCAAAACATGAAGATTACTCAGAAATGAGTACTCAAGAACTAATAGCAATTATTGGTTATGTAAAAGATGAAAATAAAGCTCAATTTATTAAAGAGTTGAATTTACGAATTCCAACAATGACACAAGATGAAAAAGTTCAGTTTGAACAAAATATCAAAGAGTTGAAACAAAATGAAAACTAAAATATTATTATTAGAAGATGATTTGAATTTAAGTGACACGGTTTGTGATTATCTTGAAGAAAAAGGTTTTGAAGTAATTTGTGTTTATGATGGAGAAGAAGCGCTAAGTTCTATTTATGAGAATTCTTTTGATTTATTATTACTTGATGTAAATGTACCAATTAAAAATGGTTTTCAAGTATTAAAAGAGATTAGAAAAGATGGAAATGATACCCCAGCTATTTACATTACTTCTTTAAACTCAATGGATTCACTAGAACAAGGATATTTAAATGGTTGCGATGATTATGTTAGAAAACCATTTGAATTAAAAGAACTTTTAATTCGTATTCAAACGATATTAAAAAGAGAGTTTTTACAAAAAAGTGAAATTGTTAATATCACTGAAACTATAACTTTTAATTCAATATCAAGTGAATTAAAAGATGCCAACGAAGAGATAAAACTTAATTTAAAAGAATTGAAACTTCTAAAATTCTTTTTACAACATCCAAATGAGCTTTTGGTTCATGATAGAATTTATGATTATGTTTGGGATTATGACGAAGAGTATAGCGATAACTTTTTAAGAACTTATATAAAAAATCTTAGAAAGATTTTAGGGAAAGATAAAATTGTTAGTCTTAAAAAACTCGGGTATAGATTTAACCAAAAGTGAAACTAGAACACTTTTAGGTTTTAGTTTTTTATACTCTTTTCTGGTCTTAGTAATCTTAAGTGTTGTGTCTTATTTATATTATGAATTTCAAAAAGATTTAATGCTTCAAGAAAAAAGACAAGTATTACAAAACTATTCAAATGATTTGATATTTAGGTTAAAAGACTTACATGTTAATATAGATAAAAATAATATTTATCCAAGAGATGAAAGATTTAATTCTGCTATTTTTGATAGTAATAAAAAAAAGATTTTTTCTACACTAAAATCTAATGATGTAAGTTTAGATGATATTATTTATTTAAGTCATAACCAAATACATTTTATAAAAGAACCTGAATCTTACTATTTAGGAAGTAAATATATAATAGTTGAAGTTCTTGATGATGGAATTTGGTTTGAAGTAATTAGATATAAAATAGGAATATCTTTTTTATTAGCATTTACTTTTATGATGATTTTAGGTTATTTTATACTTAAACAAGTTTTAAAACCAATGCGAGATGCACTTCATTTACTTGATAGATTTATAAAAGATACAACACATGAATTAAATACTCCTGTAACTGCAATCATTACAAATATTGAAATGATTGATAAAAGTAGTTTAGATGCTAGATTATTGAAAAAAATAAATAGAATAGAAATCGGTGCAAAAACTATTTCAAATATTTATGAAGATTTAACATTTGTTACACTGAATAATCAAATTATTTCAAAGAATGAAGATATAAATCTTTCAAATTTATTAAAGCAAAGAGTAGATTATTTTAACAGTTTAGCAACCATAAAAAGAGTGAATTTTCATTTAAATATAAAAGATGATATTTTTATTGTTTGTGATATAAAAAAGATAACTAAATTAATTGATAATATTTTATCAAATGCTATAAAATATAATAAAATTGCTGGTTTTATAAAAGTGAAGTTAAATCATAATATTTTAAGTATTGAAGATAGTGGGAAAGGTATTTCAAAAGAAAATCTTAAAAATCTTTTTGAAAGATATTCAAGATTTGATAAAAGTGTTGGTGGATTTGGAATAGGATTAAATATTGTTTCTTTAATTGCAAAAGAGTACAATTTAAAAATTGATATTAAATCTCAAATTAATGTGGGAACAACAGTGGAAATAACATGGTAAAAATTATATTAATATTTTTTATAACAACACTAATATCTTTAAATGCAGCAAAAATTGATGATACTATTTATGATACAAATTGTGTACGATGTCACTCAAAGTTACCAGTTGCAATTGATAAATATTTTTATAGATATTTATTAAAATATAGTAGTGAAAGAGCTGTAAAAGAAGCAATGTTTGAGTATATGAAAAATCCATCAGTAGAAAAAACTATTATGTCAGAATCTTTTATTACAAGATTTGGTATAAAAAAGAAAACAAATTTAAGTGATGATAAATTAATGGAAGCATTGGATATTTATTGGGATGAATATAAGGTTTTTGATAAACTAAAGTAAGCTAAATATTTTCACAATACATTCACAATCAGGATTTATACTTTCATCATAAATATAACAGGAGTTATAAAATGAAAAAAATATTATCAATGTTTCTTATTACAAGTTCTTTAGTTTTTGCAGATAATAATTCAATAGGACTTGATACTCTTGTTGGAGCTACAATAGGTGTTGCAATTGGTAATCAAATTGGAAGAGGTAATGGACGAGATGTAGCAAAAGTTGCTGGTGGACTATTGGGTGCTAGTATTGCAAATAATTCGAGAACGCCATCTTATTCTTCTAATTATAATAATTCTTATAGAGATGATAATTATGAAAGAACAACAACTTATGTAAGAACTGATAGATATTACGATGATGACTATTATTATAGAAGACAACCTGCACAAGTTACTGTCGTTTATCAAAATTACGATAGATTCCCACCACCTCCAAGATACTATTATGAAAGACATCACGGTCACCATGGCGGATATAGGAGATAAAACAAAAAAAAGACTCAAATGAAACATTTGAGTCTTTTTTATTTTTAGCTAAGAAGTCTTAATACATTTTGTTGATTTACACTTGTAGATTGAACTTGTCCATAAGCTCCTATTTGAGCTAAAATATTTTGCTTAGAAAAGTTTGATGACTCTTTTGCATAATCTGTATCAAATAATGAAGCAGCATTTAAAGTACTTGTTTGTTGGGTAAGAAGATTTCTATTTGCACTTTCAAGCTGTTTTTGAGTTGTTCCAAATTCTGTTCTTACTTCATTTAATCCATTTATTGCGTTATCTATACTTTTTAAGAGATCTCTTGCATCGCTTGCAGAAAAAGTTGTTGAATTTTGATTTACAAGAGCTGATAAACCTAATCCCTGTGTATTTGATTGAACACTTGAAGATTCTATTATATTTTCACCTTTTAATCCTGATTGATATTGTTGGGAATCTGAAGCTGAATTATCAGTTGCACTTTTTTGAAGTAAAGTTTGACCATTATAGTTTGTACCACTTGCAATCTTATCAAATTGATCAAGTTGTGATTTTATCTCTTTTAAAAGAGTGTCTCTTCCTTCTTTACTTGTAGTATCAGTTGAAGCTTGTAGAAGTTTTTCTTTTACGCTATCCAAGATTTTCGATTGTTCATTTGTCGCACCTGAGGCTATTTGGCTTGATGCTATTGCTGAATTTGTATTTTCAATAGCTTGTGAATAACCATTTGATTGAGTTAATAGACTGTTTGCTATTGATAAGCTAGAAGCATTATCACTCGATTGGTTTAATTCAATTCCTGTTGCAATTCTAGCTAGTGATTGATTGGCACTTGAATAAACATTTTGGTTTATTGTAGAGTTTGATGAATTTATTTGCATAACACACTCCTTTTATCAGTTAATAAATTTTATTCCTTTAAAGATTAAATTATTATTAAGTTTTGATATAATAAGAGTAAAGTTAGAAAAATTATTTTTAAAATAATTTAAAAAAGAGAAGAATAGTGATAATAATAGATTTTGAAACAAATAGTAGTAACATTGGCGATGTAATAGAAGTAGCGGCTGTACGAATTGATAAGGATTATAATATTTTAGATAAATTTCATAGATATTATTTATCAAGGTATCCTGTTAATTATTTTTCATTTGCAGTTCATAGATTAACACCTGAATTAATTCTAAATTATAGAAAAGATAAATCTTATTGTTCATATTTTACAGAAGATGAAGATTTTTTAGAGTTTTGTTATAGTTCAAAAACTTTGATTGCCCACAATATCACTTTTGAATTAAGACATATTGATAATAAAGTGAAATTTCAAAAGCATATTTGCACCATGAAAGAAAATAAAGATATTGTAAAAGTTTATGGGAAAAGTGGAAGATTAAAAAATCCAAAACTAGATGAAACTTGCCTATATTATGGAATTGAATTTGATGGAGATAAATACCATAGCGCAACTTATGATGTGACCAAAACTTATGAAATCTTAAAAAGAATGAACATAAAACTATAAACAGCAGATATTTACCTACAAGAAGACCTTTTTTTAGTATAAAATAAAAGAAAAAAAGGATTTCTTATGAAATTAGGAGTTTCAGCTTGTTTAATTGGGACACAATGCCGTTATGATGGAGTAGGGGCTAGTGATAAATTTATAGTTGATGTATTAGCCAAATATTTTGAAACATCTGCCTATTGTCCTGAAACTATAATTTGGGGAAGTCCTAGGGAAGCTATTCGACAAACATTAAATGAAGATGGAAACTTACGAATAGTAACTTCTACAAAAAATCCAAAAGATGTAACAACTGAACTTCAAAATGTTTCAATTGAGTGTGCAAATAGAATCGAAAATGATGATTTATGTGGTTTTATTTTAAAATCATCATCACCAACATGTGGAATGGAAAGAGTAAAAGTTTATAAGCCATTTAATGCACCTAGCGTGAAAAATGGTGTTGGAGTTTTTGCACAACAAATCAAAGAAAAATATCCATATTTGCCGGTTGAAGAAGAGGGTAGATTGATTGACCCTTGGCTTAGGGAAAATTTTTTGATGCAAATTTTTGCATATGCTGATTTACATAATTTTCTAAAATCAAGTCCTAGTTTTAATGACTTAGTGATTTTTCATACCTCTTACAAATATCTGATTTATTCAAAAGCTCAAAAATCATATACAACACTTGGAAGAATCGTTGCAAACAAAGAAAAAAAACAGTTAAATGAAATTTTACTTGAATATAAAGAGGAGTTTTTAAAAGCAATAAGCCTAAAAGGAAATGTAAATAAAACTTACAATGTTTTACTTCACATGTTTGGATATTTCAAAAAACTAATCACAAAAGAGGAAAAAGAAGAGATTTTACAAGCACTAAATGAATATAAAGAAAAAATCATTCCTTTAATTGCTGTAATGAAAATCATAAATTTATATGTAAAAAGATTTGATGTTGCTTATTTAAAAGTACAAAAATTTTTAAATCCATATCCAAAAGAATTGGCTTTAAGAAGTGATATTAAGGCGTATAAATAATGAAACAAATATTGTGGTTTAGAAGAGATTTAAGAATCACAGATAGTGCAATTCTTAGTTTTGCAAAAGGTGAAGTATTGCCTATTTTTATCTTTGATAAAAATATCTTAAATCTACTTTCAAGCGATGATAAAAGAGTAACATTTATATATAAAAGTGTTTTAAAACTAAAAGAAGATTTGAAAGAAATAGGGCTAGATTTAGCCATATTTTATTCAACTCCTAAAGAAGTATTTTTAAAGCTAAAAATTGAAGGTTTTGAAAATATTTTGTGTTCAGTTGATTTTGATGAATATGCAAAAAAAAGAGATCAAGAGATAGCTAAAATCATCCCAATACAAACCTTTACGGATTCATTTATAACCCATCCAAATGATTGTCTAAAAGCTGATAAAACTCCTTATAAAGTCTTTACTCCATATTATAAAAACTTAGAATTTATTTGGAATTCATATAGAGTTGAAGAGTTTAAAAAAAATGAAAATTTAAAATTAATCTCTTGTGATTTTAACTCTATTCCAACACTTGAATCTATGGGTTTTATAAAACAAACTTTGCCAGATTTTTTAGAAAAAAGTGCAGATGAATTACTGGAAGATTTTGGACAAAAAATTGATAATTATAAAATTGATAGGGATTTTTTTGATAAAAATGCAACTTCTTCTTTAGCTGTTCATCTACGATTTGGACTCATTTCACCAAGACAAGTTTTTAATAAAATCAAAGAGTTAAAAGCTCAAACTGAAAACAAAGAGTTTTTTATAAGAGAGCTTTTTTGGAGAGAGTTTTATAACTATATTCTGTTTCATTTTCCAAAAAGTGAGTTTGAAAATCTAAATGGTATAAAAGTAAACTGGAATGAAAATGAAACAGATTTTCAAAAATGGTGCGAAGGAAAAACAGGTGTTCCCATAATCGATGCTGCCATGAGATATTTCAACCAAACAGGAACAATGCACAATCGTTTAAGAATGATAGTCTCTTCATATCTAACAAAAAATTTACTTGTTGATTGGAAAAAAGGGGAACGATATTTTGCTAGTAAATTACTTGATTATGAAGCAAGTTCAAATGTAGGTTCTTGGCAATGGGCAGCTAGTACAGGTGCTGATGCAGTGCCATATTTTAGGATATTTAATCCATATTTACAATCGGCAAAATTTGATAAAGAGGCTATTTTTATCAAATCTGTTTTAAAAGAGCTAAAAGATGTATCAGCAAAACTAATTCATAGTGAAAATGGCGTTCAATCAAATCTATTTTTAGATTATCCAAAACAGACAGTTTCGATAGAGTTTTCAAGAAAAAGAGCCATAGAAGAGTTTAAAAGAGCAAACAATGAAAAATCTTGATATTGCAGTTATTGGAAGTGGAATTGGTGGAAGTTTAATCTCTGCTCTAAATAAAAACAAAGATTTGATTCTTTTTGAAAAGGATAAAAACTTAGGTGGTTGTGCTTCAACTTTTAAAAAATTTGGAACTCATTTTAATGCAGGAGCTACAACTTTTGTGGGTTATGAAAATAATCATCCAATCAAAAATATCTTTGATAAAGTGGGTGTTATTCCAAATATAACACAAAGTAAAATAGCAATTAGAACCATTCAAAATAAAAAAATTGTAGATAGAATACAAAATTTTGAAGAATTTTTAACTCAATTAAACAGCGTTTATTATCACAAAAATAATGGAATTTTTTGGAAAACAATTAAAGAAATAGATGAAAAATTTTGGAATTTAAAAAAAGTATATTTTGCAAAATATGGTTTTCAAGCTTACGCTAAAACAGCTTTGTTTGTAGCTGAACTTTTAAAAGAATTTGGATTTATGCTTTTAAAAACAGCTGATGGATATATAAATGAAGTTTTGCCAAATATTTCAAAAGAGTATAAAGCTTTTATAAACTCACAACTTTTAATAACTCTTCAAACAACTTCAAAAGATTTATCACTTTTAGCTATGAGTTTAGGCTTAGCATATCCATTTCATAAGGTTTTTTATCCAATCGGTGGAATGGGACAAATAATAGAAGATTTATTAAAAGATGTAAATGTTTCAAATAAAGAGGCGATTATTTCTATAAAAAAAGAGCAAAATAGATATAGATTAATCTCTACAAAAGATGAATATTTGGCTTCAAAAGTTATATTAAACTCAGCAATTTTTGAAAGTTCAAAACTGTTTTTGGATGAAAATATAAAAAAATATTACGATAAATTTTCATTTTCAAACCAAAGTGCTTTTGTGGTTTATTTGAAGTTAGATTCAAAAGAGAAACTTTTACATCACTATCAAATTATTTTAAAAGATAATATTCCAAATTGTATTTCAAACTCATTTTTTGTTTCAATTTCAGATATAAATGATGAAAAATTATCAAAAGATGGTTATTCAATTACAATTTCAACCCATTCAAAAGCCATATTTTGGGAAGGCTTAACAAAAGATGAATATGAAGCTAAAAAAGAGTTCACACAAAATTTTATTATAAAAGAGTTTTTGAATAATTTTGATAATATAAAACAAGAAAACATAAAAACACTCTTTTGCGCCACTTCAAAAACTTTTTATAGATATATAAATAGAACAAATTGTGGCGGAAAACCAATAACAACAAAAACAATATTCCAACTTCCAAGTTGCAACACACCATTTGATAGTTTATATAATGTTGGAGACACAGTTTTCGCAGGTCAAGGATGGCCAGGAGTTGCCATTGGAGTGAATGTTTTAAACAAGGAATTAAATGCAAAAAGTTGAATTGAAGATAGCACAAAAAGATTGGTTTTATATCATTATAATTGGTGCATTTTTTGGATTTTTTATCTCTTTATGTTTTTATTTTGTAAGTTATGATTTACAAAACATTTCAACGATAGTTTTTAGTACGGGAACGGCTATTTTCATATCTTTATTTGCTTTTCTTTTAATAAGTATTTCAAACAAATTTATTCTTCCAAAAGTTAATTATAAATTTTGGTATTTGATTAGTTTTATATTTTCTTTTTTATCTGGTTTTTTTGGTTTTTCTTTATCTTTTTTACTTTTTTCTTTATCTTTTTTACTTTTTTCTTTTGGTGATTTTAAAATTTTAGACATTATTTCACCATTTTGGATTTATATTTCTATAACTATTGGTTTTTTGACTTTTTTAGTTGGTTTAATTTTGCATCAATTTATCTCTATGAAATATAAAAATGAAGAGATAAAAACTCAAATTTTAGAGACAAAACTCAAAGCTTTGGAAAATGAATTAAATCCGCACTTTTTATTTAATGCTTTAAATTCTGTTTCTGAATTGATTTATGTTGACCAAAAAAAAGCTGAAAATGCAGTAATTGAAATCTCAAAATTTTTACGAAATGCCATAAATAAAGAGAGTTTAATTTCCCTTGAAACAGAACTTTCTATGGTAAAAACCTATGTGAATATTGAAAATGTAAGATTTAATGAAAAAATAGTTTTAAATAATGAAGATTTTTCTGAATTTAAAAACATCAAAATACCAAAATTTTCTATTCAACTTTTAGTAGAAAATGCTATAAAACATGGATATTTAGGAAAAACTTTGAATATTGATATAACATTTTCAAAAAACAAAATAATAGTACAAAATGATGGTAAAATAACTAATATTGTGAAATTTGGAACAGGTTTATCAAATCTTCAAAAAAGATTGGAACTTCAAAAAGTGGGAAGTTTGAATCATCAGATTTTAGATGAAAGAATGGTATTTATAATAGAATTAAAAGGATAAGTTTTGAAAGTAATGATTGTTGATGATGAAAGTTTAGCTTTAAGCAGATTAAAAAGATTGCTAAATGAGAATGGAATTGAGGATATTACAGCTTTTGATAATCCAATTGAAGCTCTAAAAGAGATAACAAAAACAAAATTTGATGTGGTTTTTTTAGACATTTCTATGCCAAATATTACAGGACTTGAACTTGCTGATTCTATTATTCAGCTTGAGCCAAAAACTTTTATTATTTTTCAAACAGCTTATTCTGAATTTGCCCTTGAAGCTTATAAAAGCGGTGGAATGGGATATTTAGTGAAACCAATTGAATCAAATGATATTAAAAATATTTTAGAAAAAGTTAGAAATTTTAAAAGTTCATTGGATGAAGAATCAAAAAAAATCTTGGGAAAAAGAGGTGATAAGTTATATCTAATAGATATAAATGATATTTATTATATCAAAGCCGATTTGGATGAAGTGATTGTAAAAATCAAAGAAACAGATGCTTACGTGAGAAGAAAAATAGGAGATTTAGAAACACTTTTAAATGGAAAAAATTTCTTTAGAATTCATAGATCTTATATCGTAAATGTTGATAAAATAAAATCTATGAGAAGTGTAGAACAATCAAAACTTGAAATCTCTTTTGATGGAATTGCTGAAATTATTACAAGCTCAAAAGAGGGAGCCAAAGAGTTTCGAGAGTATATTGAAAGAAGAAGTTTATAAACTGACAAAAATCACCTACTAATCTTACCTTTATTTTTGTAAATTATCCTTGTATAAAATATTTGTACAAGGAGACAAAAATGCAAACATTTATTAAAAGTTCATACATAAATTGTGATACAAAATCTCTTTTTGATTTTCATTTAGATACAAATAATCTAACATTTATCACTCCAAAAGATACAAAAGTAGAATTACTCACAAAAGACTTTAAACCACAGATTGGACAAATATTAAAAATCAAAAGTACAAAATATTTTATATCAATGAATTGGGAAGTTAAAATAGAAAAATTAGATGAGCCAAATTTGCTTGTAGATTTAGCCTTAAAATCGCCCTTTGCTTTTTGGGAACACAAACATATATTTATAAAACATGGGAATATGAGTGAATTAAAAGATGTAGTAACTTTTAAAATGCCCTTTGGATTTTTGGGAAGATTAGTTGAGGGATTTGTAAAAAAAGATTTACAAAAGATGTTTGATTTTAGACACAAAATCACAAAAGAGATTTTAGAAAAGGGTAAAAATTGAAAAGAGCAGTTGTTTTGATGAATATGGGTGGACCAAATAATATAGACGAAGTAAAAGTTTTTCTAAAAAATATGTTTAATGATAAATATATTATAAGCGCTCCTCAACCAATAAGAGCTATGATTGGACAAATAATAATTTTTAAAAGATTAAAAGAATCTCAAAAAAACTATGAAAAATTAGGTGGAATGTCCCCAATTGTTGGACACACAAAAAGATTGGTGCGAAGATTAAACAAAGAGCTGGATGCAGATGTTTTTTATGAAATGAGATACACTCCACCATTTGCAAGTGATATTATGCCAAAACTAAAAAACTACGATGAAATATACGCAATTCCAATGTATCCACACTATTCAAGTACAACTACAAAATCATCAATTGAAGAGTTTGTAAAAGTTGCAAAAAAATATAATCTTGATAAAAAAATCAAAACAATAGATAGTTATTACGACAATAAACTTTATAATAAAGCAATAGTTGAGCGAATAAAAGAGGCTTTAAAAGGTGAGGATTCAAAAGATTTTGAGCTTATTTTTTCAGCTCACGGTTTAACTCAAAAAGTAATTGATAAAGGTGATTTATACCAAAAACATATTTTAGCAAATGTAGAGTGTGCAAAAAAAGAGCTAGAAGAACAAAACATCTCTTTTAAAAAAATCCATGTGGCTTATCAATCAAGACTAGGACCAATGGAGTGGTTGAGACCTTATATGGAAGATAAATTAAAAGAGATAAAAGAGAAAGTGATAATCTATCCAATATCTTTTACAGTTGATAATTCAGAAACAGAATATGAGCTTGATATGGAATACGCAGAAGTTGCTGAACATTTAGGAATAAAAGATTATAGAGTTGCAAAGGCTCCAAATCATCATAGATATTTTATGGATGCTATAAAAGAGATTTATGAGAGTTTAAAATAGAAAAAAAGAAAAAGAAGGGAGTGTTCAGTAATCTGTGTCAGCATCTGGTAATTCCTAAGATTTTATCATAAATTTAATGTTTTATCTAGTCTTCCCTCAAAGTATATTGAGAGTTGAGAAATTGTTAAACTCCAATTTATAAC